>NZ_JAGIQA010000024.1 GCF_017814975.1 Cupriavidus consociatus | reverse complement strand
CAATCTTTTTTTGCTGCGGTCAGCGCTGCAAACCTCGCCGCGCCAACCTCCCGGTCGACCCCGCAACCCTTGCTGCGTCTGCCTTTGCAGCGCCGCGTTGTGTTGCGAGGGGGCGAATATTAAGGGAGCGTGACAGGGTTGGCAAGCACTTTTTCGGAAAACTCCGAAAGCCCCGAAAAAGTGCAGCTTGCAACGCTTCCAATAAATGGTTGGCCGCGCCCTGTATAGAATGACTGCTCCGGCCCGCCGGGCCGCTTTCCTTTCTCCTATTAGATGGGGACGATCGATGACTATCCAAGCGACCTGGCAGCCGAGCCAGGGCAACACCATCTGCCACCTGAGCAACGGCACCGCCAAATGGCAGGCCGACCTGGATGCTTCCGCGGGCGGCGACACGAGCTATCCCAGCCCTCACGACTTGCTTGACTCCGCCTTGGCCGCTTGCACCACCCTCACGCTGCAGCTCTATGCCAAGCGCAAAGGCTACGCCATTGCCAGCATCCACGTGTCGATCGCCCATGAGGAAGCCAGCGGCACCTACACGCTGAAGCGCGAGGTCAAGGTCAATGGTGAACTGACGCCCCAGATCCTGGACGACCTCCTGCGGGTCGCCAACCGTTGCCCGGTACACAAGACCCTGTCCGGACAGATCGCAATCGAGACGTCGATCGGCTGAGAACCGACGGATTCCTGTTGTTTAGAAATGATAATCGTTATCATTTATATCCTCGGGTTCTGACACGACCTGAGTCAGCAAATGGGTTACCGGACACGCTTCGTGTCCGGTTTTTTCCTTGCCCCCTCCCACCTCAATCCGGGGCCGCTGACGCGCTCGCGTGCATTGGCATGTCATCGTCCTGACGCCAGCCCCGGGCTACCGTGCGCCTGATGCCGCTTCGCCCCACCCGATCGGGGGACGCCGGCTCCAGTGTGTTGGCTGACCAACGAAGGTTGCGTCGTATTCCGGCTCATCCGGCACCGCGCGCTTTGTCTGCGATGCAGCGCCGGCTTACCATGATCGAAACGCAGAACAAGAAAAAAGCGCATCCAGAAGCGTCGCGAGCGGGGGGAGTCCTTGACCAACTTCATTGAAGCGTATTGCTCTCAGGTACGGCTTGCGGGCGCCGCCGGCGTCATTGCCAGACCAGTCCTGGTTGCGCAAGACGGTACATACGCCATGCACTACGTACCGTGCGAATACCTGAACACGCAGGCGCAGCTGGTGCTCGTCAGCACCACCCCGGGCCATGCCCATGTGCGGCTGGCAGCGTCCGTGACCGAGGAACTGCTGCGCAGCCACGCGCCGGGCCGCATGATCCAGCGCGAGAACAAGCGTCGGGTGGAACTGGGCGGCAAGCTGGTGCGCCCGAACCTGATCCGCATGCTCGACCACTTCCGGGTACCAGAGCTGGTCGGCCTGCCACATGCCGCGGCACTGTGGAACGATGGCTTCGAGCGCCTGCAGCCGCTGGCCTTGCTGCCACATGCCACCACACGGCGCGGCCTTGCCTTTGACGGCCCCTTCGAAGATTTGATGGCGGCGCCCATGCTTCGCGAAGTCTTCGAAAACCAGTTTCTCGACACCGTCCGGCAGATGCGCACCGACGCTTTCTATATCGCGCTGGGGCGGACCGCCTGGGCCGGGGTCCGGCATGCTGTCAGCCGGCGGCTGATCGCGCGCCAGCAGCTGCTCGGCATGATGCCGGTACCCGCGCGAGCCGGCAGCATGGTGCGCTATTTCCTGCGCGAACTGTCAGTCAGCGACCTGTCGCCCAAGGATCCCGTGCGCCATCGCGTGGAATGGCTGGACGCCGCCCATGCCGAACTGGAAGCCAACGTCCGCAGGATCAAGGCGGCGTCTGAACCAGATCCGCATGGCTCCTACCTTATCGCGTAAGCGATCGCTTGCCTCTCAGACTCTGACGCATACGCCCCACCAAAGTGGGGTCTTGCGAGACCGTTCGGCGTCGATAACGTCTCTTGAGGAAACTGAACTCCTCGCATTCCCGATTGGCGGCCCCACGTGGGCCGCAATTTTTTTTGGCGCGGCCGGCGCGCGCTGCGGCACGGCGATGGCACGAGGCTTGCGTCACGCCCCGTGGCCATATTCCTCCCGATCGATCATGAGCGCCTCGCCTGCCTTGCGCCTCGCCTGTTGTGCCGCGCTGTTGCTGCCGCAGCTTCCCGTACAGGCCGCGGACGAACAGCCCGGGCTATCGGTTTCCGTGCGCAAGCCAGGTGCAGCGCTGCCAGACGGCTGGAAGAATTTACCGGTGGCCAACGGCAAGGCGCAGACCAGCTATCAGCTGGTGGCCGATGGCCGCACCACGGTGCTGCAGGCCGACGCAGAACACTCAGCCTCGGCGCTGATGCACGCGGGAGATGTCAATCTCTCCCGCACGCCCGTGGTGGCGTGGCGCTGGAAGGCGCAAGGCCCGATTCCCGGCGCGGACAACAGCGACGCTGCCCATGAGGATGCGCCGGCACGGCTGGTGTTTTTCTTCGAGGGCGACACGAGCAAGCTCTCGCTCGGTGACCGCGCGGCGATGCAGATGGCCAGGAGCCTCGGCGGTGAAGAACTCCCCTATGCCACGCTGATGTATGTGTGGTCCGACAGCGCCGAGCCGGGCAGCGTCATCGCCAACCCGCATACGGGCCGCGTGCAGATGATCATCGTCTCCGGCGCGCAAGGCGATGCCGGCAAATGGCAAAGCCTGCGCCGCAATGTGGTGCGGGACTACGAACGCGTGTTCCATGAGCAACCGGGCCCACTCAAGGCGTACGGCATTATGACCGACACCGACAACACCCACGGCGCCGCCCGCGCCTGGTATGGCGACATCCGCTTCCTGCCGGCAGACTAGGCCAACGAGGCCGGCGGGGGCGTCTGCGCGGCGCTGTGCCGCAGTGCGTGCGATACCTGCGCCATCAACTGGGCCTCGTCGGCGGCGGCATGCCCCTGCGCCAGCAGCGCCTCGCGCACGCTGACCACCTTGCCCGGATCATAGTGGCGCCCGCTGTCGATTGCCGCCTCGAAGGCATTGGCGCGGGCGTTGATCTGCCCCGGGTCGGCACTTACCAGCAGCACCGCATGCGCCAGAACCAGGTGCCGTTGCCCATCGTACGATTGCATGGCCGCGGGCGCGCGCCGCCAGTACTGCGCGGTGCCGGCGATCTTGCGCGCCGCCTCGGGCGGTCCCCATGCCAGGTTGAAGCGGCCGTCGCAGAACGAGCCGGCCACTGCCTGCCAATGGGTCGGCACGCCGAGCGCCAGCAGCCCCTTGCCGATGACCTCGCACAGGTGCAGGTAGACCGCATCGCTGAGCGCACCGGGCGGCTGGCCGACGGCATAGGCGAGGCTCAGGTTGAGAATGCCCGGGCCTTGCGGCACCAGTCCCCCGCCCGACATACGCAGGAACACCGGGCAGCCTTGCCGGGCGAACTCGGCGCGCGCCGCCTCGAAGCCGGCATGCCGCTGGTAGGTACGCGGCACCACCAGCGACAGTGGCGCTTCCCACAGTTGCGCGACCTGCCGGCCCTGCACGGCGAGTTCGAGCAGGGCCAGTTCGTCCTGCAGAGGATCCGCATGCGGCTGGCCGGCAGGCTCGGGCTCGACGAACACAAAGGGCATGGCGCGGCAGCGGTCGGGTGGCCGGTCGGGTAGCGATAAGCCGAGTCTAGCAAGGCTAGCCGTTGAGCGCATCGAAATAGGCCAGCGCCTTCGATGCATACATCACGCCCGGGCCGCCGCCCATCTCGATATTGAGCGCCAGCACTTCGGCCAGTTGCTCGCGCGTGGCGCCGTGGCGCAGCGCCTGCGCGGTGTGGAACAGCACGCAGTCGTCGCAGCCCTGCTGCACGGCCAGCGCGACCGCGACCAGCTCCTTGACCGCGGCGGGCAGGCCGCCTTCCTGCGTGGCGGCCTTCATCAGGCCCTGGAATGCGCTCATTGCCGCGGGCTGGGCCTGCGCCAGCGCGGCGAACTGCTTGTTGATCTGGCCGAGGCGGGTCTTCAGTTCTGTGCTCATAAAAAGCTGTCGTCGTGATTCGGTGGATGGAAGACAACCGCGGGCGGCAGCGCACGCCGCCGCCCGCGCCCGGCATCAGCCGCCGAGGTGCTGCCTGAGCAGCGCGTTGAAGTCGTTGGCCTTTTCCATCTGGCTCATGTGGCCGGCATCCGCAAAGACCTTGACCGTGGCATCGGGCGGCGCCGCCTCGGCATGCTCGGCCGGGATGATGCGGTCCTGTCCGCCCCACACCACCAGCACGCGCTTGCCGGTGCCGGCCAGCCGCTGGCCGGGCTGCTCCTTCTGCCTGCCGCCGGCGAACAGGTCCCGGCCCAGCGAGGTCAGCGCCTCGGTCACGCCATCCAGCCGCTTGTAGCGCAGCAAGTCGTCAAGCATCTGCCGGCTGACCAGCCCGGCATCCGCGAACAGCAGTTCGATCACCGGCTTCAGGTCCCGCCGCGACTGCGCATTGACGAAGCCCTCGGTATAGCCGCTATTGACCGCATCGCCGAAGCCCACCGGCGACACCAGCGCCACCGACAGCACCCGCTGCGGCGCGTCCACGGCGAGTTGCGCCGCCACGCCGCCGCCCATCGAATGGCCGACCAGGTGCGCCGCGCCGATGCCGGTTTCGTCCATGAAGCGCGCTACAAAGCCAGCCATCTGCGCCAGCGTCGTGCCCGCGAGCCGCGGCGACGACTGTCCATGGCCGGGCAGGTCCAGTGCCACGACCGTGTACGTGTCGGCAAGGGGATCGAGGTTGAACAACCAGTTGTCCAGATCACCGCCAAAGCCGTGGATGAAGAGCACGGTCTCGGCGCCGCTGCCCTTGCGGGCGTAGCGGACGCGGACGCCGTCCACGTCGGCGAACTGGTACGCGGCGGCGGCGTCTTCCTCGTCGCCCTCGTCCGCGGGCGCTTCATAAGCCGATACATACGCGTCGATATCCGCATCGCTCACCTCCGCCGGAGCCAGCACGCCGAGCAGCGCCTTGACCGGCAGCACGTCGCCGGCCTGCGCCACCTTGCGGCGCAGCGTGCCGGCATCCGGCGCCTCCACCGCATTGGCGATCTTGTCGGTTTCCACATCGAGGATCGGCATGCCCACGGTAATCTGGGTGCCCTCGTCGACGAGCCAGTCATTGACCGTGCCTTCCTTCATCGACAGGCCCCACTTGGGCATCACGATCGGGGTAATTGCTGCCGTTGCCATCAGTGCTTGCCTCCCTTCACGGTCTTGCGCGCGGCGGCAGCGATCTGCGCCGCGCCGGGGATATACAGGTCTTCCAGCGTGGGCGAGAACGGCACCGGCGTATGCGGCGGGCACACCATCTCGATGCCGGCCTTGAGCGCGCCAAATGCCTGCTGCACGACCTGCGCGGAGATATCGGTGGCGATATTGCAGCGCGGGCTGGCTTCATCTACCACCACCAGGCGGCCGGTGTTCTCGACCGACTCCAGCACCGTGTCCATGTCCAGCGGCGACAGCGTGCGCAGGTCGATGACCTCGGCCTCGATGCCCTCCTTGGCAAGTGTGGCCGCCGCTTCCAGCGCGCGGTGCACCATCAGCCCGTAGGTGACGATCGACACGTCCCTGCCGTCGCGCACGATATTGGCCTCGCCGAACGGGATCGCGTACGCGCCCTCCGGTACCTCGCCTTCCAGCCCGTACAGGTTCTTGTGCTCGCAGAAGATCACCGGATCGTTGTCGCGGATCGCCTGGATCAGCAGGCCCTTGGTGTCATACGGCGTCGATGGGCACACCACCTTGAGCCCGGGGATATGCGTGAACAGCGGCGTCAGCATCTGGCTGTGCTGCGCGGCCGCACGGAAGCCCGCGCCGACCATGGCGCGGATCACCACGGGGGTTTCGGCCTTGCCGCCGAACATGTAGCGGAACTTTGCCGCCTGGTTGAAGATCTGGTCGAAGCACACGCCCATGAAATCGATGAACATCAGCTCGGCGATCGGGCGCATGCCGCAGGCCGCGGCGCCGATGGCCGCGCCCACATAGGCCGACTCCGACAGCGGCGTATCCAGCAGCCGGTCGCCATGCTTGGCATACAGCCCCTTGGTCACGCCCAGCACGCCGCCCCAGGCGTCCTTCTCACCGTCCGCGCCCGCGCCGCCGACAATGTCTTCGCCCAGCATGATGACGCTGGGGTCACGGGTCATTTCCTGGTCGATCGCCTCGTTGATCGCCAGCTTGATGCTCAGTTTGCGAGCCATGTTTGTCTCCTGATAGTTCGGTTAGCCGTCTTGTTGGCGAGAGGCGGATCAATAGCTGACGTAGACGTCGGTGAGCAGGTCTTCCGGGCCGGGCAGCGGCGCAGCCTTGGCTTCCTGCACGGCGTGCTCGATCAGCGCGGCGACTTCGCGGTCGATGGTGTCGAGTTCCTCGCGCGCGATCACGCCGGCCTGCGTCACGGTGCGGGCAAACAGCTTCAGGCAGTCCTTGTTGGCGCGGATGTCGTCGAGTTCGCCGGCGGCGCGATAGGTCTGCGCATCGCCCTCGAAATGGCCGTAGAAGCGGACCATCTTGCATTCGAGCAGCGACGGGCCGCCGCCTTCGCGCGCGCGGCGGATGACTTCGCCGGCGGCCTCGTGCACGGCGAAGAAGTCGGTGCCGTCGACAGTCACGCCCGGGATGCCAAAGCCTGCGGCGCGATCGACGTAGCTGTCGACCGCCGTGCCGTAGTCGCGCGAGGTCGACTCGGCATAGCCGTTGTTCTCGATCACGAAGATCACCGGCAGGTTCCACACCGCGGCCAGGTTCAGGCTTTCCAGGAAGGTGCCCTGGTTGGAAGCGCCATCGCCGCAGAAGGTGATGCCGACCTCGCCCTTGCCGCGGAACTTGGCCGCCAGCGCGGCGCCGCAGATCAGCGGCGCACCCGCGCCGAGGATGCCGTTGGCGCCCATCATGCCCTTGGACAGGTCGGCGATATGCATCGAGCCGCCCTTGCCGTTACAAGAGCCGCCCTTCTTGCCATAGATCTCCATCATCATCGCCACCGGATCCACCCCCTTGGCAATGCAGTGGCCGTGGCCGCGGTGCGTGCTGGCGATGCGGTCGCCATCGTGCAGGTGGTGCAGGATGCCGACGCCCGCGGCCTCCTCGCCCGCATACAGGTGGACAAAGCCCGGGATGTCGCCACGCGCGAAGTCCACGTGCAGGCGCTCCTCGAAATCGCGGATGGTGCGCATTTTCCGGTACGCCGTCAGCAGCGTCTCCTTGTCGAGCGGCAGCGCGCTGGAATCTTGTGAAGCTCTGGCTGTCATGTCTGTCTCCTTCGTTCTATCAAGGTTTGCACTTCAGGAAAGGCAGGTAAGCAACGGGTTGCTGCTGCGCATCAGCCGATGCTGCGCGGCATAGCGCATGCAGCCCGCCACGTCGATGCTGCGAAAAGCGTGTTCATGCAGGGTCACGGTGACTTCGTCGTCCGGCCCGAAGGCCAACTCGCGTTCGCCGTCGAGTGCGACGATGCCGCTGCGCTGGCGCACGCGGTGCGGGCGGCCGTGCTCGAGCCGCTCCCAGCCGGCAACCGGCACCGTGCACAGCAGTCCCGGCGCGATCGGTGCGCGCAGGTCGAATTCGCCCTCGCCGGGCGCTGCCAGCTCGATCGCCAGGCCGCCGGGATCGCGCCGGCCCAGCGGTTCGAGCAGGCCGGCGATGGCTGACAGGCCGATGGCCTGCGGATCGGCAAACGACACATAGACCGCGGCGAGCGTGTCGGTCTTCCACAAGGCGCGCGCGCCGATGAAGTGCTCGTGCGAAATCACCGCATCCACCAGCGCGATGTCGCGGCGAAAGCCGCCGTCGCCGTCGCGGATGACGATGTCGAGCCGCTTGTTGGAGGCAAGCGCTTGCTTGTCGGGAACGCGCCCGGTGGCGTAGAGCCCGGTGGCGAGGCCGGTAATGGTGGGCTCGCGCATCTCCGGGTAGGCGTTGTTGGTGCCGGTCGACAGGCCTGCAATGGGAACACCGCCGCATTCGCGCACCACCGCGCGATGCGTGCCGTCGCCGCCGAGCACGATGATGGCGGCCACGCCGGCATCGGCCATGCAGCGCGCGGCGTGCAGCGTGTCGTCGACACGCGCAGTCACGGGCATATCGACGTATTCGACGGCAGGCAGGCCGGAGTCGGGGCCTTGCCGGCGCGCCAGGTGCCGCGCCAGCATGACGCGCAGTCCTTCGCGGTCCGGCATCATCAGCACGCGGCCTACGCCGCACGCCGCGAGCGCGGACAGCAGGCGCAGCACGATATTCACGCGATCGGCCAGTTGCAGGCTGTTGGCGTTGGCGATCACGCGGCGGATATCGCGCGCGGAAATCGGGTTGGCGATGATGCCGACCAGTGGCGTGCCGGCGACGGCTGCGTGCCCCATTGCCTGTCTCCTGTTGTCGTTGTGGTGACAGGCAAATTGCAATGGCTGTGCCAGTGCGCGGAAGCCGCTGCGAGATCGGAAAACATCCCTCCGGCGCCGTTTAATTTAAGGGATAACCCGCACGATTTGCCATGCTCCGCGCGGCAAACAGCCCAGCGCGGCGGTCACGGCGAGACAGGTGTCACAGTGCAGTTGTACAGACTGGACAACCGTATCGCGCAGCGGCGGCCGCGGGTGCGGCCGATTACTTCCGGGAATACCTCACTGTGCAATATTCAGTGGTTGGTGACGGCTTCCTGCGCCAGACTCTCCTCCTCAAACAACGACCTGCTTCGCCATGCCGCCGCGAAGCCAATGAGGAGACAGAATGGATACGCGCTGGATCGCAGTGCTGGTGGAGAAGTTCGGCCACAGCTTCAGCGGCTATGACCTGGAAAGCGGTGCGCGCCGCTTCAGCGTGCCGCTGCCGGACTACCCACATGAGTTCGTGGTCGACCGCGCACGGCTGCGCGGCTATGTCGGCCACTACGGGGTACAGACCTTTGCGCATGCCGGCGATGGCGGCGCCTCGGTGTGCTGCGTCGATATCGCCGGCGGAGAGCGTGAAGGCGACCTGGACTGCGCGCCTTTTCATCGCATCCACGGGCTGCAGATTGACGCGCGAGGCCGCGTCTATGCACTGAGCGAGCGCGACAACATGCTGCTGGTGTTCGAAGCGCCGTGGGAGAGCCGCACGCCGGCGCGCGCCGTGCCGTCCGGCGGCGTCAAAAGCCACCTGTTCGTACTGACGGGCGACGGGCAACGCGCCTACGTGACCAACCTGCTGTCGCACACGGTAACGCTGGTCCACCCCTACGATGCGAGCCGGCCGCCGCGCGCTGCCCACGCCGGCCGGCGGCCTGAAGGCTGCTGCCTGAATCCCGACGAATCCCTGCTCTATGTCTCCAGCCGCGACGACCATACCATCGCGCGGCTCGACGCCCACACGCTGGAAGTGCTCGGCACGGTCGCCACGGGCGAGGATCCCACCCGACTGTACTGGTCGCCTTGCGACCGCTTGTTCGCGCTCAACTATGGCGAGCGCAGCCTGCGCATCTTCGACCCGCACACGCTGGTCGAGCTGGCACGGGTCGATACCGGCGCCAAGCCGATCGCACTGGCATTCCATCCAGCCGACCCTGGCCGCGCCTGGCTTGCGCTCAACGACCACAGCGTCAGCGAACTGGACCTTCGCACGCTGGCGTTGCGCCATGCCTTTGACACCGGCAAGGAGCCGGACGGCCTCGCCATCCTGGCGCTGCCGCCCCGATAAGCGCGAGCTTCCACAGGCCCGTCAACGCAACCGTCGGCCGGCACTCATACCATTTCATCGCAGCACAGGCGCAGGCGCTAAAGCAGCCGCCGAAGCAGCCGCCGAAGCAGCGGCTGAAGGCGCCCATGAAGGAGACCCATGAACATCCCGCAGCAAGCGCGAGCCGACAAAGCCGTCGCCCTCGATTCTCCTGCCGGCGCGACGCCCGGCACCGCCTCGGCCACCGCCCGGATTCCCGCGCAGCGCTGGTGGCGCATCATCCCGCCCATCCTGATGGTGTGCATCGTGTCATATATGGACCGGGTCAATATCGCCTTTGCCATGCCGGGCGGCATGAACGAGGCGCTTGGCATCGGTGCCGGCATGGCGGGCCTGGCCGGCGGCATCTTCTTCGCCGGCTACCTGTTGCTGCAGATTCCGGGCGGCAAGCTGGCCGTACGCGGCAGCGGACGAAAGTTCATCGGCTGGTCGATGCTGGCGTGGGCCGTGATCTCCGTGCTGACCGGCCTCGTGCGCAACGAGACCGAGTTGCTGATCCTGCGCTTCGCACTCGGCGTGGCCGAGGGCGGCATGCTGCCGGTGGTGCTGACGATCGTCGGCAACTGGTTTCCAGACCACGAGCGCGGCCGGGCCAATGCGCTGGTGATCCTGTTCGTGCCGATTGCCGGCATGATTACCGCGCCGCTGTCGGGACTGGTCATCGCCGCGCTGGACTGGCGCTGGCTGTTTATCATCGAAGGCGGTATCTCGGCGCTCTGCCTCGGCGTCTGGTTGGGATTGGCCTGCGACCGGCCGCAGGAGGCCCGCTGGATTTCCTCGGCGGAGCGCGATTACGTACTGGCGCAGCTGGGCGCGGAGCAGCAACGGGCGGCGCCAGCTGCCGCTGCGACAACGAACCATGCGACTACGCGCACGGTGATCTTGCGGCTGCTGTCGGATACCGTGATCCGTCGCCTGATCGGCCTGAATTTCCTCTACCAGGCCGGCATCTATGGCTATACGCTGTGGCTGCCCACCATCCTCAAGGACCTGACCCACGGCGGCATGGGCCAGGTCGGCCTGCTGGCGATGGTGCCGTACATGGGAACCATGGCCGGCATCCTCGTGGTGTCTGCCTGGTCGGACCGAAGCGGGAAACGCCGCGCCTTCGTGATGTGGCCCTTGCTGGGCTTTGCCGCCTGTCTGGCCGGATCGGTATGGTTCCATGCCAATACCTGGCTGGCCTATGGTCTGCTGGTCGGCTGCGGCGTGTTCCTGCAAGCCGCCGCGGGCGTATTCTGGACCCTGCCCCCGCGACTGCTTGCCGCAGACGACGCGGGCGTGGCGCGCGGCCTGATCAACGCGCTCGGCAATCTTGGCGGCTTCTGCGGTCCGTATGCAGTTGGGCTCCTGATCCAGTATTTCGACGCTGGCGTGGGCGTCTACATGCTCGCTTGCGCGCTCGTGCTGGCTGCCGTGCTGACCGCCACCCTGCCGGAGTCCTGCCGATGACGCGCCACGCCTTGCCTGCCGGCGAGCGCCTGGCGATCGTCGATGCCCACCACCATCTGTGGCAACTCGATTGCGGGCACTACCCGTGGCTGCAGGAGGGGTACCAGCCGGCAACGTTCTTTCTCGGCGACTACCAGGCCTTGCGCCATGACTATCTGGCGGCTGAGTACCGGCGCGATACGGCGGACGTATCAGTGCTGGCAACCGTCCACATCGAGGCCGAGCGGAACCGGAACGAAGCCATTGCCGAGACGGCGTGGCTGCATGAGCCCCGCTGGCCCCAGGGCATGGCCGCCTCCGTGGTCGCTTACGCCCCGCTCGGCACCGCAAACTGCGCCGAGCTGCTTGCGCGCCAGGCGAGTTTTGCGCGGGTGCGCGGCATCCGCTGCAAACCGCTGACGGCATCCGCTCCTGGCGAGTCGGTTGCGGGCCGGGCCGGATCGATGCAGGATCCCGCCTGGCTGGAAGACCTGGCACGGCTGCCGCGCCAGGGGCTGTCGTGGGACCTGCGCGTGCCGTTCTGGCATCTGCAAGAGGCGGCGCAGGTGGCCGCCGCCCTGCCCGAGCTGGCGATCGCACTGAATCATGCCGGCTTGCCGCTGGACCGGTCGGAAGCCGGGCTGGCGCACTGGCGGCGCGGCATGCAAGCGCTGGCCGCCTGCCCGAACGTGATGGTCAAGTTGTCCGAGTTCGGACTGCAGGGCGGCCGCTGGGATGCGGCTGGGAACCGCCGCATTGTGCGCGAGACGCTTGCCATCTTCGGACACGAGCGCGCCATGTTTGGCAGCAACCTGCCGGTTTCGTCGTTGAGCGCCGCGTTCGGCACGGTGCTGCGCATGGTGACCGACGCGCTGCCGGACCCCCTCGCCAGGCAACGGGTGTTGGCCGGCAATGCTGTGCGCTTCTACCGTATTGGCGCCGGGCACATGTCCTCGGCACCAGCCCAAGACAGCGCAATGTGTTGATTCCGGTCGCAGTGTGGTCCGCCATGCGTGCTATAAAACCGGCGTCCACCGTACACTGCCATGCCCGAATTCCTTACCCAGCTCAGCAACGCCGCCACGCTGCGCAAGCGCCTGCAGATGCGCCATCTTCGCCTGGCGCTGGCACTCGCCGAACACGGCTCGCTGCGTGGCGCCGCCAGCGAGATGGCGCTGACCCAGCCTGCGGCGACCAAGGCACTGCACGAGCTGGAAGACACCGTCGGAACGCTGCTGTTCACGCGCCACGCCCGCGGCATCACGCCAACCGTGTTCGGCGAGGCCCTGATCCGCTATGCGCGCGTGGCGTTGTCCGATCTCGATGCCTTGCACGACGAGCTTGCCGCCATCGCCGCGGGCGAGATCGGCAAGGTGCGCATCGGCGCGATCCTGGCACCGGTGCCGGACCTGCTGGCCGGCGCCATCAACGGGCTCAAGGCACGCCACCCGCAGCTGCACATCGCACTCCAGGTGGATACCAGCGACGTGCTGGTGCAGGCGCTGCGGCAGGATGCACTGGACGTGGTGGTCGGCCGTATCCCGGCGGGGTCGCTTGCCGAGGACCTGGCTTTCGAGCCCCTGTGCGAGGAAGTCCTGTCGATCGTTGCGCGCCCCGGGCATCCGCAGGCAGGCAAGCGCAGCGTACGGCTAGCGGGCCTGTCGCGCTATCCATGGATCATCCAGCCTGCCGCCAGCCCGATGCGCCAGATCATTGACCAGACCTTTCGCGATGCGCGCGTGCCCTTGCCGGAGGATGTCATCGAAACTTCTTCCATCATGGCGACGCTGCCGCTGCTGGCGGGCAGCGACCGCATCGCCGTGGTACCCAGCGCGATCGCCGGCTATTTCGCCGCAATGGGCGCGCTGGCAATCCTGCCGGTGGCAATGCGAGGCCGACTGGTGCCCTACGGCATCGTGTCGCGCAAGCGCCGTACCGCCACGCCCGGCGTGCGCTTGCTGATCGATGCGCTGCACGCGGCGTGCGCGGCCGGCGGCTCGCCACCGGCTTCCACCGCAGTCATCCCAGTCACCGCAACCACCAGGACCGGGCGTCCGCGTGGCTAGCTGCCCGCGCCGCCGTCGCGCCGGTTCGGCGACTGGATCCCGTAGCGCTCCATGCGCCGGTACAGCGTCATGCGGCTGATGCCGATCTGGCGAGCGACCGCGCTCAGGTTCCAGCCGGAAGCACGCAGGTACTGCATCAGCAGCATGCCTTCGGGTGGCAGCTGGTGCGGGTCGGATGGCGCGGCGTCGCTGTCGCCGGCAACCGGCGCAGCTTGTGGCGGTGCAGCGGGGATGGCTGCCGTCCCGAGGCCGTCAGGCAGGTCGTGCTCGTCGATATAGCCGCCGGTGCAGACGGCGCGCGCGTATTCCAGCACGTTGCGCAGCTCGCGCAGGTTGCCCGGCCAGCGATGGCAATGCAGCCGCTCGCGCGCCGCCGGCGACAGCGTCACGGGTGCGGCCGCGCCTTCCTGCAGCAGCTTGGCCATCAGCCAGTCAAGGTCGTTGCGCGCGCGCAGCGGCGGCAGTTCGAAACGCGCGCCGTTCAGGCGGTAGAAGAGGTCCTCGCGAAAGCGTCCTTCGGCGACCAGTTGCTCCAGGCCGTGGTGCGTCGCGGAAATGACGCGCAGCCGCACCGGCACGGGCCGCGCGGCGCCGACCGGCAGCACCTCGCCCTCGGCCAGCACGCGCAGCAGCCGCGACTGCAGCTCGCGCGGCATGTCGCCGATCTCGTCCAGGAACAGCGTGCCGCCGTCGGCTTCCTGGATCAGCCCGCGCTTGCCGCGCGGGCCGGCGCCGGAGAAGCTGTTGGGCAGGTGGCCGAACAGTTCGCTCTCGATCAGCGTTTCCGGGATCGCCGCGCAGTTCACCGCGATGAACGGGCCGCCGCGGCGCGTGCTGGCCTGGTGCAGGGCCTTGGCGAAGAACTCCTTGCCGCTGCCGGTTTCGCCGTGGATCAGCAGGTTGATTGGCGAATCGACCAGCCGCGCGGCGCGCTGCAATTGCTGCCGCAGCGCGGCGTCGCCGCCGGTCAGTGCGGCCAGCGCCTCGGGCATGGCCACCGGCGCTTCCTTCGCCGGTGCCTGCCAGCGCAGCGCGGGCGGCATCACGCTCAGGTACAGCAGCCCGCCGCTGCGGTTCAGCGCCACCAGCCGCTGCTCGCTGGGCCGGGAATAGACATAGTTGCCCAGGTCTTCCAGGCGGGCGCCGAACAGCGCCTCGAAGCGCTGGCCGAGCACGGTGGCGCCGGCCGCGCCACTCAGCTCACCCTCCAGCATCAGCCGGGCGCGATGGTTGTGGCCGACGATGCAGCCCACCTCGTCCAGCGCCAGCAGGTATTCGGGATTGACATCGACGAACTCCGGCGCCACGTTCAGCTTCAGGATCCAGTCGCGCCGGTGCGCGCGCAGGAAGTTGGCGTTCTCGATATGGGCGGCATAGATGCGTACCAGCTGCAGCGCCAGCCCCTGGCTGTCCTTGGCGTGCGGCGAGGTCAGCGCGGAGATGTCGAGGATGGCGTGCAGGTTGCCGTGCGTGTCGAACAGCGGCGCGGCGGTACAGGTCAGCGGGATATGGGTCGCATCGAAATGGTCGGCCTGGTGCACCGTCAGTGCCTGGCCGGTGACCAGCGCCGTTCCCACCGCGCAGGTGCCGGCGCCGCTCTCGCTCCATTCCGCGCCGAGGTAGAGGCCCGCGTGCCGCAGTGCGGCATCGGTGCGCGCGTCGCCGATATAGTCGACCGTCACGCCTTGCGCATCGGTCAGCAGCACCACGTATCCCAGCGCCGCTACCTGGCCGTACAGGCTCTGCAGGCCGTGGCGCGCGATGCGGGCGAAATCGTCGATGCGTTCCTGGTGTTCGCGCAGCCGCGGCTGCGGCAGAATGCGCGCTTCCTGCATGCGCGAGGGATCGAGCCCGTACTGGTGCACGCAGCGCCGCCATGAGTTCTGGATGATGGCGTCGTGCGCGATCCGGTCCGCCAGCACGGCGGGCGGGGCTAGGTATGTGGTGGCCTGGACCACCGTCTCGATGTGCTCGCGTTGCCGCAGGTCCATCGCTGTCTCCTGGTCGTCGCTGCCGTCGGCCCCGCGAGTCTGCTGAGGGGGCGGTGGATCGGGCGGACTGTGCGGGCGCGTGCCTGAGTGGCCACGCCTCTGTCTGGTCTCGGCCTTCTAATGTATCCGAGCGCATCGGCGAGATGCAAACCAGAATGGCAAACAGGAATGACGAGACGGCGGCAAGCGCACGTCGCAAGTGCGGCGTGCGCCATACCGAATGCTCAGAATGCGGCGTTGGCCTTGAGGCTGCGCGCCGCGCCGGCGGCGATCTCGAAGGAGCGCAGCCGCGCCTGGTGGTCGTAGATCTGGCCGGTCAGCATCAGCTCGTCCGGCTGCAGGTCCTCGACAAAGCGCTGCATGCCCGCGCGCACCGTCTCCGGATCTCCCACCACCGAACACGCCAGCGAGCGGCGGATATGGTCGGCCTCGCTCTCGGTCCACAGCGACTCGATGTCGTCCACGGGCGGACGCAGCTGCCCCGGCGTGCCGCGCACCAGCGCCAGGAACTGCTGCTGCAGCGAGCTGAACAGGCGGCGCGCCTCGTCGGCGCTGTCCGCTGCAAAGACGTTGAAGCCCAGCATCACGTACGGCCGATCCAGCGATTCAGAGGGCCGGAAGGTGCGGCGGTAAAGGTCGAGCGCCTGGCGCATGAAGCCCGGCGCGAAATGCGAGGCAAAGGCGAACGGCAGCCCCATTGCCGCGGCCAGCTGCGCGCTGAACAGGCTCGAGCCCAGCAGCCAGAGCGGTACCTTCAGGCCGGCACCGGGGACGGCGCGCAGGCGCTGGCCGGGGCGCACGTCATCGAAATACGCCTGCAGTTCTTCTACGTCCTGCGGGAAAGTGTCGGCGCTATCGCTGCTCAGATGGCGGCGCAATGCGCGCGCGGTGGCCTGGTCGGTGCCGGGTGCGCGGCCCAGCCCCAGGTCGATGCGGCCCGGGTACAGCGAGGCGAGGGTGCCGAACTGCTCGGCAATCACCAGCGGCGAATGGTTGGGCAGCATCACGCCGCCGGAGCCCACGCGGATGGTCTGCGTGCCGTTGGCGACATAGCCGATCAGCACCGCGGTGGCGGCGCTGGCGATGCCCGGCATGTTGTGGTGCTCGGCCAGCCAGTAGCGGTGGTAGCCCAGCCGTTCGGCATGGCGCGCCAGGTCGAGCGAGTTGCGCATGGCCTGGCCGGCGTCGCTGCCCTGCGGAATGGGCGCCAGGTCGAGCACCGAATAAGCGATGCCGTTGCCGGCGGGGAGAGAGTCGCGATTCATGTTGTGGTCTGGCGGGCGGCGTACGCCACACGCGCGCCGCCCGCTGCAATGCGGATGGTTCGCTATGTTAGTGAGCCCGCGCGGATCGTGCTGGCGACGGATTTGCGGCCCTGCGGGCGGCGTGGGTATCTCCCGACGGCAAGGATTGAGCCGCGCGCCGCTTGCCCTTACCATTCAGCCCGATGCGAAGGAACGATCGATGACTCTCAAGACACTGGACGGCGCGCTGGCCCTGCTGACTCACTTCACCGTGCGCCAGCCCACCTGGGGCGTGCGCGAACTGGCCAAGCACAGCGGCGTGCATTACGCCGTGGTGCACCGCGTGCTGGCGACCTTTGCCGCCAACGGCTTCCTGGTGCAGGACGCGGCCACCGGCAAGTATTCGCTGGGGCTACGGCTGTTCGAGCTGGGACAGGTGGTGCGCAAGAGCTTCTCGCCGGACGAGATCGTGCGCCCGGTACTCGAAAAACTGGCCGCGCAAAGCGGCGAGACCGTATTCCTGTCGTGGCTCGACGGCCATGAAGGGCTGTGCGTGGGGCTGGTGCAGAGCCAGCACCAGCTGCGTTTCTCGATCGAGCTGGGCGAGCGCTTCGTGCTGTACGCGGGAGCGCATGCCAAGGCGATGCTCGCCTTCCAGGACGATGCCTTCCGCGACGAAGTCTACCGCCAGGGCATGGCACGCATGAGCCCGCACACCACGCTGGACCGCGAGCGCATCGAGCAGCAGCTGGCCGAGGTGCGAGAACGCGGCTGGGCGCATACCCGCGAGGAAGCCGCGGCCAGCGTGGCCGGGCTGGCGCTGCCGCTGTGGTCGCGCGACCGCAGCGCGGTGGTGGGCTCGGTGGCCATTGCCGGGCCGCAGCAGCGCCTGGACGAGGCCGCCGTACCGCGGCTGCTGGAGGCCTTGCGCGACGCCAGCGGCCGGCTGGAGGACGTGATCGGCTTCGTGCGTTGATCCGACGCTATGGCCAACGCTATGGCCAACGTTATCGCCATCATTCAGGCGATTCGATCAGCCCAGCAGCGCCTTGCCCACATCGCCGCCAAGCACGCGCTGGCCGATCGCATGGCCCAATGCGCGATAGCTTTCCCATTGCGCTTCATCGAAGAACTGGTCGATGGTGCCTTCCTGCGGGAAGGCCGGATGCGTGGCGCCATAGTGCCGCACGTCGGCCGGCGCCCATGACACCAGCCGCGGCTTGAGCAGCACGATGCGGCAGACCTGCGCGCGCGGCGCCGCGCAGGCCGGGTCGGTGCTGTACACGTTGAGCAGCACCGCGCATTTGTCGGCGGCAGGGCCGCTGCCCGCCGCGCCCGGCAGGAAATCGTCAGGCACGCCGAAGACGCGGCTCAGCACCGGGTGCGTGGCGGCCTCGGTATCGACGACGATCTCGAGGCCATGGTCGATGCGCGCGAGGCGGATCAGGTTGGCGAGGTCGCCGAAGCGATAGTCCCGGTCGCCGCCACAGTCGCACAGCACGATCAGCGCGACGTCCCGGCCCGGACGCAGCAGTTCGTAGACACCGGTACTGTCGAAATGCCCGCCGTCCGCCAGGTATTGCCAGCCGCGCCGCGTGCCATGGAAGCGGGCGCTCAGCTCGCACCCCAGGTAATACTGCGTGCGGAACATGCCGGCGGCCAGCCACGGATGCGTTGCGCGTTCGGGATGGCGCCACCGCTCGCCCTCGCGTCCGCCCTGGCGCGCATACCTGGCCGGGTACGACGGCCACCACGTGCCCAGCCGCAGGTTGGCCAGGCCCAGCAGCAGCGAGGTCCCGAGGGTGGTGGCCCGGCCCAGCCCCGTTGACACTGCCGCGCCCGAGATGGCGATCCAGTCGCCAACCGTGAGCGATTGCGCCAGCTTGCCCGACGAGGGCCATGACGCATCCGGACAGCACTGCCAGCCGTCGATGGTGAAGCGCGCATAGGCATCCGGCGCGATGGTGGTTGCGGCGCCGGGCTGGGCCACGCTGGCGCCGGGCGCCAGGCACAGCGGCTTGCCTTTGCGGTCGCGCTGGACCAGTTGCTCGGCCGGATCGACGGTCAGTTTCAGCGTCACGTTGATCAGGTGCAGCGGCGCCAGCACGCGCGGATCGTAGTAGGCGTTGAGGCCGAGCTGGTCGCCGGGCACGGGCTCCGCCACGCTGAAGCGCGCGCGCCGGCGGCGGTCCGCGACCGGATCGGGATCGGGCGCGGCAAAGCGCTCGCCATTGGACGCGCCAAGGTAGGCGCGCGTGAGGCGCGCCGCGTAAAAGGGCTGCAGCGTGGAAAGGTTCAGGAACCCGGTAAAGCGGCCGGCGACCAGCGCCAGCACCAGCGCCACGACCGTCAGCGTTGCCAGCGCCGGCCCGGTGTAGGCCGTGCCGTACACCAGCCAGTCGACCGGCTCGCGGCCATCCCAGCGCACCCACAGCACCAGCCACGACCACAGCACGAACAGCAGCAGCGCCAGCACCGCCGCTGCCGTGCCGGCCAGCAGCGAGACCGGCAAGCGTGCCCACAGCGCGCGCCAGGCGGTCTCGGCGCTACCCTTGCGGCCTTCGTCGAGCCAGCGCGCGCCGTAGCGCACCAGCCAGACCAGCACGCCAAGCACACCCGCCGGCAGCGCCGCGCCCCACGGATGATGCGCGGCATGGGCATACAGGTAGGCGGTCCGCGCGGCGGTATCGGCCACGCCCAATGCCGCCAGCCACAGCGTCAGCGTGAGCGCCGTGCGCAGCGCACGCGTGGCGCGCACGCGATAGCCGGACACGGTGCGCGGCTCGCCTTGCAGCATCACCAGGCAGCTCAGGACGCCCAGCCACGTCAGCGCGCCCAGCGCGGCAAAGAGCTGCGCCGGGACCAGGTTCGCACCAAGCCATTCCGACCAGCGCGCGGCGGCCAGCAACAGCAGGCCGAGCAGTGTCGCCACCAGCGGCGCGGGGCTGAGAAAGCGCGCCGGCGCCTGCGGGTCGTTGGCGCGCGGGTAGACCAGCCAGTACGCCAGGCCGGGCGGCACCGCGCCGATCACCGCCGTGGCCAGCGGCAGCCACAGCCAGGGGCTCCACCAGATCGCGCACTCGCCCTGGTTAAAGGCCTGCCGCGCATCGTGCAGTAGGTCCATCTCATAGCGTCCGAAGCCGTACCACGCTCCCGCGGCGCCATGCAGCAGCAGCGCAAGCATGGACAGCAATACCAGCAGCGCGCTCCCGATCACGAAGTGCATGGCCACCCAGTTGCGCATCACCAGCGCGGCGGCATAGAGGTTGTCGCCGGCGCCCGTGGGCGACAGGTAGCGACCGTTC
This sequence comes from Cupriavidus consociatus, assembly GCF_017814975.1. Classification (GTDB taxonomy): domain Bacteria; phylum Pseudomonadota; class Gammaproteobacteria; order Burkholderiales; family Burkholderiaceae; genus Cupriavidus; species Cupriavidus consociatus. The sequence goes on along the minus strand of NZ_JAGIQA010000024.1, from coordinate 110,247 downwards.
TCGCGCAGCCACGCGACCGCGCCGCGGCCGGGATCGGCGGCATAGGAGGCCGAGGTGTGGATGCGCCCCGGCGGCTCGCATTGGAGCGTGTGGTAGGCCTCGGCCGCAGCCTGGACCGGGCCGGTGTCGCGGCGCAGGCGACCCGGCACGAACAGGCTGACGAAGAAGGCCCCGAGGTAGCCGCCGCCGCTGACGGTGGACAGGTAGTCGAACCGGGCCAGCAGCGAAGCCAGTCCGGGCACGGTCTGCGCCGCGGCAGCGGTGCTCGCTGCGGGAGTTGGAGGCGCCTCGCTGTTCGAGGCGGTGTTCGTGGCGGTGTTCGCGGCGGCGGCGGCGGTGCTGGCCGGCATGGCGGTGCCCGCCATCGCCTGCATCACGCCCAGGCAGAACGTGGCGCTGCGGATGCCGCCGCCCGAAAGCGCCAGCGCCCAGTTGCGCTGGCCCTCGTGCGTGCGCGGCCCGATGCCGAGCTGGCGGCGCCGATGCGCGATGCGGGCCGCTTCGTCGCCGAAACCGTGGTCTTCCGCAGCCATGGGCGCCTCCCCAGTAGCAGTCGGTCTGCGCCAAGTATAGGCAACGGCGCATGGTCGATATTCGCCCAGGCAGCGGAAGCGTCTGCGTGTTAACCCTGATTGTTGCGGGTCCGGGCGAGGCCTAGCATTTCTCTCTATCAGAGACGTTGTCTCTCAAATAGAGACACAAAGCACTCAGTCATGCTCAAGACCCTGGACGGCGCCCTGGCGCTGCTCACCCATTTCACCGCTCGGCAGCCCAGTTGGGGCGTGCGAGAACTGGCGCGCGAAAGCGGCGTGCACCACGCCGTCGTGCATCGCGCACTCGCCACGTTTGCCGCCAATGGCTTCCTGACGCAGGACAGCGTCGGCCGCTATGGGCTGGGGCTGCGCTGGTTCGAGCTGGGGCAAGTGATGCGCAAGACGTTTTCGCCAGCGGAAGTGGTCCAGCCGGCGCTGGAGGCGCTGGCGCAGGAAAGCGGCGAAACGGTTTTCCTGTCCTGGCTGGACGGTCACGAAGGCCTGTGCACAGACATCGCCCAGAGCCAGCACCAGTTGCGCTTTTCGATCGAGGTGGGCCAGCGCTTCGCGCTGGACGCCGGCGCGCATGCCAAGGCGATCCTGGCCTTCCAGCCGGAAGCGTTCCGGCGGCAGCTGACCGGCGCCGCGCCGGCACTGGCCGCGCAACTGGCCCAGGTCCGCGCCGACGGCTTTGCCTATACCTGCGAGGAATCCGCGGCCACGGTGGCCGGGCTGGCATTGCCGCTGCACCACCGTGACACGCGGGCGGTGGTGGGATCCCTTGCCATCGCCGGCCCGCTGCAGCGGCTGACGCGCGACGCCGTGCCCCGGCTGCTGGAAGCGCTGCGCGCGGCGCGCAAGACGATCGGCCCGGTGGCGGGCTTTCTGCGATAGCGGCGCGCCCACGCAACGCGCGCGCACAACACACAAAACCAGACAACACTACGGGGAGCGGTGGAAGACATGACCATGCCAACACAACTGAACGCGCCGGTGGCGGCGCAGCCCGCGACGCGGTCGCGCTTTATGGAGCCTTTGCTGCTGCTGGTATCGGTGGCGCAGTCGGTATTCGGCGCCATGATCGGCATGCAGCTGATCGTGTCGCTCGGGATCTCGGCCAATACCTCGATCATCGGCGCGCTGATCGCGATCGTGTTCTCGCGCATCCCGCTGGAGATCACGCGGCGCTTCCGCGTGCTGGAGCGGCAGAACCTGGTACAGACCGCGATCTCGTCGGCCACCTTCGGCGCCGCCAACTCGCTGATGATCCCGATCGGCGTGCCGTATGCGATGGGCATGCCCGAGCTGGCCACGCCGATGCTGATCGGCGCGGTGATCGCCATGTTCGTCGACGGGGCGATGCTGTACTTCCTCTTCGGCAGCAGGATCTTCCCGGCCACCGGCACCTGGCCGGCGGGCATCGCCACCGCCGAGGCGATCTGGGCCGGCGACCGCGGCGGCCGCAAGGCGGCGTTCCTGGGCCTGGGCATTGCCGTGGGCGTGGGCGGCGCCTGGCTGGGCGTGCCGATGTCGGCGTTCGGCGCGGCGTTCCTGGGCAACCTGGCGGCGCTGACCATGTTCGGCATCGGCCTGCTGGTACGCGGTTATTCGGTGGCGGTGACCGGGATCGATATCGCCAAGGCCTATATCCCGCATGGCCTGATGATCGGCGCGGGCATCGTCGCGCTGTTCCAGGTGGCCATGGAAATCCGCCGTGCGCGCAACGCCCCGGCGGCCGATGCGCGCACCATCGAAGTTCCGGCCTCGCGCGCCAGCCGCATCCTGTCTGGCGGCTTTGTCATCTACCTGGCGATCGCGCTGCTGATCTCGCTGCTGGCCGGGCATGTGTCGGACATGTCGCTCGGCATGCTGGTCGTGTTCGTGCTGTACGCCGCATTTGCCGCCTATGTGCACGAGCTGATCGTCGGCATCGCGGCGATGCACTCGGGCTGGTTCCCGGCCTTCGCGGTGGCGCTGATCACGCTGACCATCGGCATCCTGATCGGCTTCCCGCCGACGGCGCTGGCGGTGCTGGTGGGCTTCTCGGCCGCCACCGGCCCGGCCTTTGCCGACATGGGCTACGACCTCAAGACCGGCTACCTGCTGCGCGGCGAGGGCCGCGACATGGAAGCCGAGATCGCAGGCCGCAAGCAGCAGTTCCTGGCGGCGATGGTCGGCTTCGGCGTGGCCGCGGTGGTGGTGATCGTGTTCCACGGCACCTTCTTCTCGCAGGGCCTGATTCCGCCGGTGGACCGTGTCTATGCGGCATCGATCAAGGCCGGCTCGTCGGCCGAGATCGCGCGCAACCTGGTGATCTGGGCCATCCCCGGCGCGCTGCTGCAATGGCTCGGCGGCTCGAAGCGCCAGCTCGGCATCCTGCTTTCCACCGGCATGCTGATCGCCTCGCCGCTGGCCGGCTGGGCGGTGCTGGCGGGCCTGCTGATCCGCTTCGTGGTGCAGCGCCTGCGCGGCGACAAGCACCTGGCCGAGATGAGCGCCTTTGCCGGCGGCGTAATCGCCGGCGATGCCCTCTTCAGCTTCTTCGGCTCCGTCACCAAGCTGAAGAAGTAAGCCCTGCACCAAGCCATCCCGGGGCGCATGCGCTGCGTCCCGCCTGTCATTACCGAGACGTTTCATGGATATCCAAGCAATCCGCGCCGACACTCCGCTGACGGCTTCCACCATCTATCTCGACACGGCCGCGGCCTCGATTCCGCCCGACACCGTGCTCGACACCGTGCGCAGCTACCTGCTCGATACCGGGCACGTCGGCATCTACCTGCCGGCGTTCCGCAAGGAGACCTATGCACGCGTGGAAGCCGTGCGCGGCAAGCTGGCCGGACTGCTCAACTGCGCGGCCGACGAGATCGCCTTCACCAAGAACGCCACCGAAAGCATTGCCATCGCCGCGCGTGGCATCGCCTGGCAAGCGGGCGATGAAGTGCTGGTGGCCGACACCGAGATGCTGAGCAACCTGCTGCCGTGGCGCCGGCTGGAGCAGTCGCATGGCATCGTGGTGAAGATGGTCGCGGCCAATGCCGAAGGGCTGCTGAGCGCAGAGGCATTCGAGACCGCGATCACCCCGCGCACGCGCCTGCTGACGTTCTCGCACCTGCCCAACTCCACAGGCGCCGTGCAGCCCGCCGCGCAGATCTGCGCGGTCGCGCGCAAGCATGGCGTGCTGTCGCTGGTCAATGCCGCGCAGAGCGTGGGCATGCTGCGTTCCGACGTGGCGCAGCTGGACTGCGACTTCCTCGCCGGCTGCGGGCGCAAGGCGCTGCGCGCGACCGAGGGCTCGGGCTTCGTGTACGTGCGCCGCGCGCTGATCGGGCAGGTCGAGCCGATGCTGGTGGGCTGGTGGAACGGCGCGTACGACCGCAACACCGGCGCGCTGTCGCTGGTGGCGGGCGCAAAGCGCTTCGAAGCCGGCTGCCCGATCGTGCCGGCCATCCTCGGCATGGGCACCGCCATCGACTACGCCACCGCCATCGGCATCGATGCCATCGAGGCGCGCGTGCGCGACCTGACCGAGTACGCGGTGGCGAAGTTCGCCGCGATTCCTGGCTTCGAGCTCTACGGTCCCACCGACGTGACCCAGCGCATCGGCATCGTGCCGTTCAATGTGCGCGGCGTGGACCCGGCGCGCATCGTGGCCGCGCTGGAGACGCAGCAATGCATCATCGAAGCGGGCAACTTCATGGCCGATTCGATCCTGGCGCGCTACGGCGTGTCCACCATGGCGCGCGTGTCGCTGCACTATTTCAACACGCACGAAGAGATCGAACGCGTCGCCGCACTGATCCGCGCCGCCATTGCCTGAACCCAATATCGAACTGACGGAAACCAAGACATGACCCAACGCATCCTCCTGATGAGCAGCTCTCGCAAGGACAACCTCGGCTACCTGGAGCACGCCGGCGAGCAAATCCACACGCTGCTGCAGCGCGAGCCGCGCAAGGTGTTGTTCGTGCCGTTCGCGGGCGTGAGCTTCAGCTTCGATACTTATGAAGGCATGGTCAAGCCGGTGTTCGGGAAGCTCGGCTACGCGCTCGAGTCGATCCATCACAGCGCCGACCCGCTGCGCGCGGTGCAGGAAGCCGAGGCCATCGCAGTGGGCGGCGGCAATACCTTCGCGCTGCTCAAGCGCATTTATGACGCCGGCATCGTCGACGCGATCCGCGCGAAGGTGCGCGCGGGCACGCCGTACGTCGGCTGGAGCGCAGGCAGCAATGTGGCCTGCCCGACCATCCGCACCACCAACGACATGCCCATCGTGCAGCCGCCCTCGCTGCGCGCGCTGGGCCTGGTGCCGTTCCAGATCAATCCGCACTTCATCAGCGGCAAGCCCGCGGGGCACAACGGCGAAAGCCGGGAGGATCGGCTGGCGGAGTTCCTGAACATCAATGCGCCGGAACAGGTGTTCGCGCTGCCGGAAGGTTCGGCGCTGTACTCGGACGGCACCACCGGCACCGTGCTGGGCGAGCGCAATGCGCTGTGGTTCCCGGCCGATGGCAAGGTCGAGGTCATTCGCGAGGGCGAGCCTTTCGCGCTGTCGCAGATCACCGGGCCTGCAGGGATGGAGGACTGGCCGGGTTTTGCGGCTTGAGTGTTTTCTCCCCTCTCCCATTCATGGGAGAGGGGCGGGGGTGAGGGCGGGAGTCTCCACGAAGTGAGACCCTGCGATGCGTGGCAAGCGCCGGCCCTCACCCCCGGCCCCTCTCCCGCAAGCGGGCGAGGGGAGCAAAACAAAAACAGCAACACGGGCGCTCGATCAGCAGCTAGCCATCCCAGGCCGGTCACGGCCACGACAAACAACAAAACCCCGCCCCGCGAGCCGCCCAGCGCCGCCCGCGCGGCCCCCTTTTTTGCCCTTCGGAGGAGAAAACACAATGAGCCAAACCCTTCGCCACGCCGTGCGCCTGGCATTGCCGCTGCTGCTCGGCCTGCCCGCCGCCGCGATGGCGCAGTCGGGCGTGACGCTGTACGGCGTCATCGACACCGCGCTGACCTACCAGACCCATTCCAACCCCGCCGGCGATGCGCAGGTCGGCATGCAGCAAGGCGGCGAAGGCTTCCTGTCGGGCAGCCGCTTCGGCCTGAAAGGCATCGAGGACCTCGGCGGCGGGGTCAAGGCCGGCTTCGTGCTGGAGAACGGGTTCCTGGCCGACACCGGCAAATTCGACCAGCAGGGCCAGCTGTTCGGCCGCCAGGCATACGTGAAGATCGGCAACCAGTGGGGCGAGCTGGCGCTGGGCCGGCAATACACCACGGCCAACACCATGCTGTACTACGTCGATCCGCTCGGCGTGGGCGCGGCGCCGTCGAACTCGTGGATGGTGTACCTGACCGGCCAGCGCTATGACAATGCCGTCAGCTATACCGGCAACTTCGGCCCGGTGTCGCTGATCGCCGAATACGCGCTGGGCGAGACCGCGGGCAACACCCGCGCCACCTCGTCCATGTCGTTCGGCCTGAAGTACGCCGCCGGCCCGATCACCGCGATCGGCGACTTCCAGCAGACCCGCGACAGCCAGAGCCGTACCGCGAACATCTACCTTGCGGGACTGAAAGCCGCGATCGGCCGCGCCAGCCTGTTCGCCAACTACATCCACAGCGACCGCGAAGCAGGCTTCGATTCGTCCAAGGGCGGCACCGACACGGCCACCATCACCAGCATGTCGACCGCCGCCACGCCGACCAACCGCGCGGCGATCAGCTCGGTGTTCGGCAGCAGTCGCCGCGACGACTTCTTCACGCTGGGCGCGAGCTATGCCGTGACCGGCAACGTGACCCTGACCGGCAGCGTGATGCACAACCGCACCCGCGCCGACAGCTTCAGCGGCAACCGCACCACCGCGTATGCCGTGGCCGACTACGCCTTCAGCAAGCGCACCGACACCTACCTGGCGCTGGCCTATGACCGCGTCCACGGCGACTGGTCGGGCCTGTTCGGCAACAACACCACCAGCTGGACCGGCGGCAGCGGCACGCCGCTGGATGGGCGCGACAGCCAGGCCACCGTGATGGTCGGCCTGCGCCACCAGTTCTAACGATTCAACCGACGCCGGGCCCGCGCCACGCGGGCCTGGCACATCATCTGGAGAAAGCCATGGCCCTGCAGCAGACGCTGGTCATTCACGAAGCCCTGGACAGCCCGCACGCCAACGGCGCGGTCGTCAGCGAACTGTTCGCGCCCTACGCCGGCGCCGGCGTGACCGTGCAAGTCACAACGGTCAATAACGCGCCGCCCGAGAACACGGCCAACACCACCGACTTCATCACCATCGTGATCCCCGGCAGCGCCGGCAAGCGTGGCGGCGGCAAGGCGCCGACGCTGGGCGTGATCGGCCGCAACGGCGCCATCGGCGCGCGTCCGGAACTGGTGGGCCTGGTGTCCGATGCAGACGGCCCGATCGGCTGCCTGGCGGTAGCGCTGAAGCTCGCGCAGATGAAGGCGCGCGGCGACCACCTCGCCGGCGACGTGATCGTGACCACGCACCTGTCGACCGATGTCTCGATGCAGCCGCACGACCCGGTGCCGTTCATGGGCATGCCGGTGTCTTCCGACACCATGAACGACTACCAGGTGCTGCCGGAAATGGACGCGATCCTGTCGATCGATGCGTCCAAGGGCAACAGCATCATCAAGCACCGCGGCTTCGCCATCTCGCCGACGGCGATGCAGGGCTATATCCTGCGCGTGGCGCCGGATCTGGTGGCGACGATGGAATCGACCACCGGCTGCCCGGCGGTGACCTTCCCGATCTCGCAGCAGGACATCACGCCGTACCACAACGGCCTGTACCACTTCAACAGCATCATGCAGCCGCACGTCGCGACGGCGGCGCCGGTGGTTGGCGTGGCAGTGACCGCGCAGTCGGTGGTATCGGGCAGCGCCACCTCGGCCAACCACGAGATCGACATCGCCGAGGCGGTGCGCTTCTGCGTGGAAGTGGCCAAGCGCTTCGGCGTCGGCAAGTGCCAGTTCTTCTATGCCGCCGAGTGGGAAAACATCCGCGCGATCTATCCCGACCTGTCGGTATTCCAGACCGCCGGCAAGCGCTGAGGCTTGCGGCTCAACGTGCCGCCACCTTGCCCGGATCCGGATGCGTGACGACAGGCGGCACGGTCTCGCCGTGCCGCCGCTTCCACTCGTCGAAGCCGCCGGCGAGCGCCCAGGTTTTGGGATAACCGGCAACACGCAGGCGTTCGGCCAGCAGCGCCGCGGACATCTCGTTCGGGCAGGCGCAATAGACCACGATGTCGGCCTCGGCAGGCGGCACGCCCAGCGCGTCGAGGCTGTCGAGCGCGCCCTGCATGTCGAGCACCATCGAGCCGGGAATGCGCTCCATCGGCATGTCGCCATGGGCCCGCACGTCGATCACGACGGGCAGCGTGCCGGCCAGGCGGCGCGATTCCAGCTCATCCACGCTCATGCGCGGCACGCGCTTCGTGATGCGCAGCAGCCGGAAGCGGCGCCACGAGCGCCACGCCAGGAACCCCAGGAACGCCACCACCACCGCCACCACGGCCATATGCCCGTAGGTGCTGAAGCCTTCCAGGATGGTATCGATAAAGTCGCTGAACACCACGCCGATCAGCAGGCCGCTGCCGGCCCACACCAGCGCACCGATTGCGTCATAGAACAGGAACACGGGCAGCGGCGTGCCGGTCATGCCGGCCATCGCGGTCGACAGCGCGCCGGCACCGGGCAGCAGTTTCGCGACCACCAGCGAGCGCGGCCCCACGCGCAGGTACAGCGACTGGGTCTGGCGGATGCAGGAATCGGGCGAGATCGATACCTTGCAGATGGTGCGCAGCATCGGCTGCCCAAGCCGGCGGCCGGCGAAGTACCACCCGGTATCGGCAATCAGGCAGGCGACGATCACCGCGGCCAGCACCGCGCCGATCGACGGACCCGTTTCCTGCATGCCGAGCGCGCCGGCGACGAACAGCATCGGGTACGCCGGCACCGGCAGCCCCGCCTGTTCGACCAGCACGTTCAGGAATACCAGCATCAGCCCGTGGTTTTCCAGCAAGGCTTGTAACTCTCCCACCGTCGTTCCCCCGTTGGTTCAGGTTGCCAGTGTGCCAGCCGGAGGCAACCGATGCACGGTTGGCTTTTGCATGGAAGCATCAAAATTACTGATAACACGTCACTTACGTTGTCCTACAACTTGACTGCGCGAATGTACGAGGCATTCTGATGCCCAAAGGTTGCCGAAATCGCACTTCGTCCGGACATTCACTTGGATGGCGGCCCCGGTTCGCCACATGTTCTCCCGGTAAACCCGCGAGTGTCCTTCAAGCCTATTGCCTTCGTATCGCCGTTGTCGTACGATGACTGATAACTCGGATCGCCCGCCAGCTGGCAGGTAACCGCCATCACCACCCAGGGCCGCCGGCCCGATCAGGATTTCGCAATGCTCGCACCCAACGAACTCAAGCAGATCGTCTCCGAAGGCCTGCTCTCCTTTCCCATTACCGACTTCGACGCCAAGGGCGACTTCAACGCGAAGTCCTATGCCGCCCGCCTGGAATGGCTGGCCCCATACGGCGCCACCGCGCTGTTCGCCGCCGGTGGCACCGGCGAGTTCTTCTCGCTGACCCCGGCCGACTACACCGCCGTGGTCGATACGGCGGTCAAGACCTGCGCCGGCAAGGTGCCCATCCTGGCCGGCGCAGGCGGCCCGACCCGCACCGCCATCGCCTATGCGCAGGAAGCCCAGCGCCTGGGCGCGGCCGGCGTGCTGTTGCTGCCGCACTACCTGACCGAAGCCAGCCAGGACGGCATCGCCGCCCACGTGGAAGAGGTCTGCAAGTCGGTCGACATCGGCGTGATCGTCTACAACCGCGCCAACTCCAGGCTGAACGCCGACCAGCTGACCCGCCTCGCCGACCGTTGCCCCAACCTGATCGGCTTCAAGGATGGCGTGGGCGACATCGAGTCCATGGTCAGTATCCGCCGCAAGCTGGGCGACCGCTTCTCGTACCTGGGCGGCCTGCCTACGGCCGAGGTCTACGCCGCCGCCTACAAGGCGCTGGGCGTGCCGGTGTACTCGTCGGCGGTGTTCAACTTCATCCCGAAAACCGCGATGGACTTCTACCGGGCCATCGCCGCGGACGACCAGGAGACCGTGGGCCGCCTGATCGACAACTTCTTCCTGCCGTACCTGGCCATCCGTAACCGCAAGGCCGGCTACGCCGTCAGCATCGTCAAGGCCGGTGCCCGCATCGTCGGCCGCGACGGCGGTCCGGTGCGCGCGCCGCTGACCGACCTGACCGGCGAAGAGATGGAAATGCTGGGCACGCTGATCAACAAGCTCGGCCCGCAGTAATCCGTCCTGCCATAGCACAGCGCCAGGCCGGCCGCGGGGCACCTTGCCCTTCGGCCGGCTTGTCCGCTTATGCCACCCTCTGCCACCCTCAAACGCTGAAAGGAATCCTTCCATGCACATCACCGGCGACATGCTCATCGGCGCGCACGCCGTGCGCGGCGACCAATCTACGCTGCAGGCTATCAACCCCTCCACGGGTGAAGTCCTGGGCCCCGACTTCCACGGCGGCGGCCAGGCCGACGTCGAGCGCGCCTGCGCGCTGGCCGAAGCCGCCTTCGATACCTATCGCAATACCTCGTCCGAGCAGCGCGCGGCATTCCTGGAAGCGATCGCCGCCGGCATCGAGGCACTGGGCGACACGCTGATCGAGCGTGCCCACCAGGAAAGCGGCCTGCCGGACGCGCGCCTGCAGGGCGAGCGCGGCCGCACCGCCGGCCAGTTGCGCCTGTTCGCGACAGTGCTGCGCGAAGGCCGCTGGCAAGAGGCCACCTTCGACGCCGCGCTGCCCGAGCGCACCCCGCCTCGCCCCGACCTGCGCATGCAACGTATCGCCATTGGCCCGGTGGCGGTGTTCGGCGCCAGCAACTTCCCGCTGGCGTTCTCCGTCGCCGGCGGCGACACCGCCTCGGCGCTGGCAGCCGGTTGCCCCGTGGTGGTCAAGGCGCATTCGGCGCACCTGGGCACGTCCGAACTGGTCGGCCGCGTAATCCAGAAGGCCGTGCAGGACGCCGGCCTGCCGGAAGGCGTGTTCTCTCTGCTGGTGGGCGCGGGCAATGTCGTCGGCACGGCGCTGGTATCGCACCCCGCGATCCAGGCGGTCGGCTTCACCGGCTCGCGTTCGGGCGGCATGGCGCTGATGCAGGCAGCCAACGCGCGTCCGCAGCCGATTCCCGTGTATGCCGAGATGAGCAGCATCAACCCGGTGTTCCTGCTGCCCGCCGCACTGCAGGCGCGCGGCGCCGAGATCGGCCGCCAGCTGGTCGATTCTCTGGTGCTGGGCGTGGGACAGTTCTGCACCAACCCCGGCCTGGTGATCGGCATCGAAGGCCCGGCGCTGGACCAGTTCCGTGCCGCGGCACTCGACGCGCTGGGCGGCAAGCCGGCGGCGACCATGCTGACGCCGGGCATCCATGCCGCCTATGAAAAGGGCGTGGCGCAGCTGTCGTCGCTGGATGGCCTGCAGCGCATCGGCGACGGCGTGGCCGCCACGGGTGTCAACCAGGCCTGCCCGGTGATGTTCGAAACCACCGCCGCGCAGTTCCTGGCCGATCACCGCATGCAGGCCGAAGTGTTCGGCCCGTCGACCGTGCTGGTGGTGTGCCGCAACCTGGAAGAGATGCTCGCGCTGGCGCGCCAGCTCGAAGGCCAGCTCACCGCCACCATGCAGCTCGACGACGCCGACCATGAGGCCGCGCGCCAACTGCTGCCGGTGCTGGAGCGCAAGGCCGGGCGCGTGCTGTGCAACGGCTATCCGACCGGGGTGGAAGTGGCTTTTGCGATGGTGCATGGCGGGCCGTTCCCGGCCACGTCGGACGTGCGCTCGACCTCGGTGGGTGCTACCGCGATCGACCGGTTCCTGCGTCCGGTTTGCTACCAGAACCTGCCGCAAGGTCTGCTGCCGGCTGCGCTACGGGGATAAGCGCAACCGCTTGCAGTGACTGGCCCCGCCTTGTGCGGGGCTTTTTGTTTTGAATCGCCGGCGCAAGGACAAACGGCCCGCGTTCAACACGCGGGCCGTTATGACATCGCAGCGCCCCTGCGGGGCGTCGGGGGCAAATATCCCTGCGTATCAAGCCTCCAGCTTGATCCCCGCCTGCTTCACCACCCCCGCCCAGCGCGCCTGCTCGGCAACAAAGAACTTGCCGGTCTCGGCCGGCGTCATCGTCACCACTTCGGCCCCCTGCGCCACCAGTTGCGAACGCAGATCCGGCGCGCGGATGATCTTGATCAGCTCGGCGTTGATCCGTGTCACCAGCGCATCCGGCATGCTGGCCGGCGCCATCACGCCCTGCCACGTGCCCGACTCGAAGTTGGGCACGCCCTGCTCGGCAATGGTCGGCACGTTCTGCAGCAGCGGCATCCGCGTGCGCTTGGACTGGGCGATCAGCTTGAGCTTGCCCGACTGCACGTGCGGCAGCGTGGCCAGCATGCCGTTCATCAGCACCTGCGCGCTGCCGCCGACAGTATCGGCAATCGCCTGCGAACCGCCCTTGTACGGGACGTACTGCCACTTGGCGCCGGTGGCCTGCTCCACGGCCACCCCCGCCAGGTGCGGCGCGCTGCCGATCGCGGTCACGGCAAAGTTCAGCTGGCTGCGCTTGGACAGCTCGACCAGTTCCTTCACGCTGCTGACCTGCACCGACGGATGCACCACCAGCAGGTGCGGCGAGTACGCCAGCATCGTCACCGGCTTCAGGTCCTTGGCGATATTGAAGGTCAGCTTGGTATAGACCGAGGGGCTGATCGCCAGCGCGCCGATGTCGCACAGCATCAGCGTGTGGTTATCGGTGGCCTGCGCAACCAGTGCCGCGCCGACGTTGCCATTGGCGCCAGGCTTGTTGTCGACCACCACGGACTGGCCCAGCGCTTCGCCCAGCTGCTTGCTGATCAGGCGCGCGATGATGTCGGACGAACCGCCAGCGGTGTACGGCACCACCAGGCGGATCGGTCGCGTCGGCCACGCCTGCTGCGCGGCATGCGCGCCGGTGGCCAGGCCGGCCAGCGGGCCGGCGGCGATGCCCGCGGCCAGCGCGGAAGTCTGCTTGAGGAAAATGCGGCGTCCCTGGGTCATGCTATGTCTCCATTGTTGTTGCAAGTGCGCCGGCGCGGCACGGGAGTCGTGCGGCGGCCGGCGCTGTCGGTGTGTTGATCCGGTGCGGTCGATACGTGTTGAGCTCAGTCGAGCACGATGCGGCCCTTCTCGATCACGGTCTTCCAGCGTTGCAGTTCCTGCGCTTCAAACTGGCTGAACTGCTCAGGCGTATTCGCGACCACCTCGAAGCCGTTCTCCGACAGCTTCTGGCGCATTTTTGGATCGTTCAGCGCGCCGACCAGCGCACCGTGCAACCGCGTCTTCACGTCGGCGGGCAGGCCGCGCGGCGCGGCCACGCCCTGCCACGAATAGACCTCGACTTCCTTGACGCCGGCTTCCGCCATGGTCGGCACGTTGGGCAGCACGGCCGGGCGCTTGTCCGCCGTCACCGCCAATGCCTTGAGCTTGCCGGTGCGGATGTGCTGCAGCACCGCGTTGATGTTCTGGAACGACACGTCCACCTGGCCGGCGAGCAGGTCCGAGATGGCGGGCGCGCCGCCCTTGTACGGCACGTGCAACCCGTCGGTGCCGGTCTTCTGCCAGAACAGCGCCGCGGTCAGGTGGTCGGACGACCCCGCGCCGGACGAGGCAAAGCTGACCTTGCCCGGGTTCTTCTTCATGTGCGCCACCAGTTCCTGCACGTTCTTCGCCGGGAACTGCGGATTGACCACCAGCACGTTGGGCGCGCGCACTGCCACCGTCAGCAGGTCGAAGTCCTTGACCGGGTCGTAGCCCAGGTTCTTCTGCAGGAACGGGTTGACGGCGAAGACCCCGATCGACGCCACCAGCATGGTGTAGCCGTCCGGCGGCGCGCGCTTGACGAAGGTCGCGCCGATGGCGCCCGTCGCGCCGGGCTTGTTGTCGACCACGAACGGCTGGCCCAGTTTCTCGTTGAGCGGCGCCGTCAGCATGCGCGCGATGGTGTCGGTGGAGCCGCCCGCTGGGAACGGCACCACCACCGAAACCGGGCGCTGCGGCCAGTCTTGCGCGGCCCGGGCGCTCCCGGCCGTCAGCGCGGCCAGCGCCGCGACGGTCAGCACCGAACCGGCGGCAACCACGCGCAGCCAGTCTTGCAGGCGCAGCGCGCCCGTGCGTTGGAAGGGATACATCGTTGTCTCCTGCTATGCCTTCGATACCGGCGCGCCGCCATCGCGGCGGCACGCCATGCCTGTCAGACCGGACCGTCGTCCGATCAGCGCACCATGCATGGCGCCTTGTTGTTGAACTGCCAGCCGGGAATCAGGAACTGCATGGCGATGGCATCGTCGCGAGCGCCCAGGCCCTTGCTCTGGTACAGCGCGTGGGCGCGGCCCAGCGCGTCCATGTCGAGTTCCACGCCCAGGCCCGGCGTTTTCGGCACCTGCACCAGGCCGTTCTCGATCTTCAGCGGCGCCTTGGTCAGGTTCTCGCCGTCCTGCCAGATCCAGTGCGTGTCGATGGCGGTGACGCGGCCCGGCGCGGCGGCGGCCACGTGGGTGAACATCGCCAGCGAGATATCGAAGTGGTTGTTCGAGTGCGAGCCCCAGGTCAGGCCCCATTCGGCGCACATCTGCGCCACGCGCACCGAGCCCTGCATGGTCCAGAAATGCGGGTCGGCCAGCGGGATGTCGACCGACTGCAGGCGCACTGCGTGGCCCATCTGGCGCCAGTCGGTCGCGATCATGTTGGTCGCCGTGGGCAGGCCGGTGGCGGTACGGAACTCGGCCATCACTTCGCGGCCGGAATAGCCGTCCTCGGCACCGCACGGGTCTTCGGCATAGGCCAGCACGCCGCGCTTGTCGCGGCACAGGCGCACGGCTTCGGCCAGCGACCAGGCGCCGTTGGGGTCAAGCGTGATGCGCGCCTTGGGGAAGCGCTCGGCCAGCGCCAGGATCGCCTGCATCTCTTCGTCGCCGCGCAGCACGCCGCCCTTGAGCTTGAAGTCGTTGAAGCCGTAGCGTTCGTACGCGGCCTCGGCCAGGCGCACGACCGCCTCGGGCGTCATTGCCACTTCATTGCGCAGGCGGAACCAGGCGTTGTCGGCATCGGGTTCGGTGCGGTAGTCCAGCGTGGTGCGCTGGCGGTCGCCGATATAGAACAGGTAGCCCAGCATCTCGACGGCGTCGCGCTGCTGGCCTTCGCCCAGCAGTGCCGCCACCGGCACCTCCAGATGCTGGCCGAGCAGGTCGAGCAGCGCGGCTTCCAGCGCCGTGACGGCGTGGATGGTGATGCGCAGGTCGAAGGTCTGCAGGCCGCGGCCGCCGGCGTCGCGGCTGGCGAAGGTGGCGCGCACGCGGTTCAGGATGGCCTGGTACTGGCCGATGGGCTGCCCGACCAGCAGCGGGCGGGCGTCTTCCAGCGTCTGGCGGATGCCTTCGCCACCCGGCACTTCGCCCACGCCGGTGTGGCCGGCGCTGTCGCGCAGGATCACGATGTTGCGCGTGAAGTACGGGCCATGGGCACCTGACAGGTTCATCAGCATGCTGTCGTGCCCGGCCACGGGCACCACAGTGAGTTCTGTCACCACGGGGGTCTGGCCGGCACCGGCGTGCGTGGCGGGAGCGGCGGAAGTGGCGGGATGGGTCATTCGGGTCTGGTCTCCGGCATTGCTATGTTATCGGTCATCGTATGACTGATAACCCAGTATAATGAGGCCATCTCGAACCGGTCAAGTCCGGGAAACCCCGCCCGTATCCGCCATGCCGCCCGTATCCGCCATGCCTACCGCACGCAACCCTGCCCTGCCCGACCTGCCTGCCGCCGGTGCGCCCAACGTCGCCGCGCCCATGCCATTGCGCCGCCGCGGCCGCACCCTGGCCGAGGAAGTGGTGCAGGCGCTCTCCGAAGAGATCCGACAAGGCCAGCTGAAGCCTGGCGACAAGCTGCCGACCGAATCGGAAATCATGGCGACGCAGGGTGTAAGCCGCACCGTGGTGCGCGAGGCCTTGTCGCGGCTGCAGGCCAGCGGCCTAGTCGAGACCCGCCACGGCATTGGCACGTTCGTGCTGGCGCGCGCGGCGGAAGCGCCCTCGCCGTTCCGCATCGGGCCGGATACGCTGGGAACCGCGATCGATGTGATGGCGATGCTGGAATTCCGCGTCAGCCTGGAGGCGGAGGCTGCCGGACTGGCCGCCGCGCGCCGCAGTGACGCCCAGCTGGCCGCCATGCGCCAGGCGCTTGACGAGCTCAAGCGCAACACCGGCGCTGGCAGCGACGCGGTGGACAGCGATTTTGCCTTCCACCTGGCCATCGCCCGCGCCACCGGCAACCGCTACTTCACTGACATCATGGGCCACCTGGGCACCATGCTGATCCCGCGCAGCCGGCTGCAGGTCAATACGCCGGAGCGCGAACAGTACCTGGAGCGCGTCCAGTTCGAGCACGAGAACATCTACGACGCGATCGAGCGCCGCGACCCGGACGCGGCCAAGGCGGCGATGCGCATGCACCTGACCAACAGCCGGGAGCGGCTGCGCAAGGCCTCGGGCTCCGGCTCCGGCAGCGCGCAGGCCTGAGGGCCCGACGCCCCGCGGGGCGTTTCCGGGCGCGTCGAGTCATACGATGTCCGAACAATCGCCGGCCAATGGCGCTACAAGGCGAGATGGCAGCGGCGCGCGAAGTCGACCAGTTCCACCAGCGATGACACCTGCAGCTTGGCCATGATGCGCGCCTTGTAGCTGCTGACGGTCTTGTTGCTGATAAACAGGCTGGCGCTGATGGCCTTGTACGACATGCCGCGCGCCAGCATCTGCAGCACCACCAGTTCCTTGTCGGAAAGCCGGCGCAGCATCTCGTCGTCGGCGGAAACCGCATGACGCGAGCCGCCGTCCCTGCCCATCGCGGGGAACACGGTATAGCCGGCCAGCACCGACTCGACTGCGCGCAGGATTTCCTTCAGGTCCTGCGTCTTGCTGACAAAGCCCTGCGCGCCGGCCTGCCACGCGCGGCTGACGAACACCGCCGGATCGAGCGCCGTCACCACCAGCAGGCGCACTTGCGGGTGGATCGCCCGCAGGCGCGGCGCCACGTCGAGGCCGCTGGAGCGCGGAATGTCGAGATCGAGCAGCACGAGGTCGGGCATGCGCGTGCGCACCAGCTCGAGCGCGCTTTGCCCGTTGTCGGCCTCGAGCACTTCATCGACGCCGAGCAGCTGCAGCAGGTGGGTCTTGAGAATCAGCCGCATCGCCGGGTGGTCGTCAACGATCAGGATGGTGGTCATGCGTCGGTTCGCGTGAATGGGAATGTCGGGGCATCGGCCGGCGCGATGCAAGGCCAGTATAGGGAGGCAAGGCGGCGCGCAGGATGGGAGGATTCCGCAAGGTATTGCAGCTCGCCCCTAGGCTTGCCTCAGACGCCGGCGCACCGGGCTGCATGCACGGCCATGCGTCGCGCGTACGCGTTCCCCTGCAGGCGGCAGGGACAACGGCAAAGGTCCAGTGGTGCTACTCTATTCGGGAGGTGTTACCCAGGAGAACACTGTGTCCCGCAAGACCCCCATCGAGCGCTACCGCAACATCGGCATCAGCGCGCATATCGACGCCGGCAAGACCACGACGACCGAACGCATCCTGTTCTACACGGGCGTCAACCACAAGCTGGGCGAGGTGCACGATGGCGCTGCCACCATGGACTGGATGGAGCAGGAGCAGGAGCGCGGCATCACCATCACGTCGGCTGCCACCACCGCCTTCTGGAAAGGCATGGCCGGCAATTACCCCGAACACCGTATCAACATCATCGATACGCCGGGACACGTCGACTTCACCATCGAAGTCGAGCGCTCGATGCGCGTGCTCGACGGCGCCTGCATGGTCTACGACGCGGTCGGCGGCGTGCAGCCGCAATCCGAGACGGTCTGGCGCCAGGCCAACAAGTACGCGGTACCGCGCATTGCCTTCGTCAACAAGATGGACCGCGTCGGCGCGGACTTCTTCCGCGTGCACGCGCAGATCGCCGAGCGCCTCAAGGGGCGAGCCGTGCCGATCCAGATCCCGCTCGGCGCCGAAGACCATTTCCTGGGCGTGATCGACCTGGTCAAGATGAAAGCCGTCGTCTGGGACGATGCCAGCCAGGGCGTTCGCTTCGAGTACCAGGAGATCCCGGCCGAGCTGCTGCCGACCGCGCAGGCCTGGCGCGACAAGATGGTCGAAGCCGCCGCCGAGGCCGACGAGGCCCTGCTCGAGCGCTACCTGTCGGGTGAAGCGCTGACCGAAGAACAGATCAAGCGTGGCCTGCGCAAGCGCACCATCGCCAACGAGATCGTGCCGATGCTGTGCGGCAGCGCCTTCAAGAACAAGGGCGTGCAGAGCATGCTCGATGCGGTGATCGACTATCTGCCTTCTCCCGCCGACGTGCCGGCCATCCTCGGCCACACCGAGGACGACCGCGAGGCCGAGCGCCATCCGAGCGACGACGAACCGTTCTCGGCGCTGGCGTTCAAGATCATGACCGACCCCTTCGTTGGCCAGCTGATCTTTTTCCGCGTGTATTCGGGCGTGGTCAATTCCGGCGACACCGTCTACAACCCGCTCAAGTCCAAGCGCGAGCGGCTCGGCCGCATCCTGCAGATGCATGCCAACGTGCGCCAGGAGATCAAGGAAGTGCGCGCCGGCGATATCGCCGCAGCGGTCGGGCTGAAGGAGGCCACCACCGGCGATACGCTGTGCGACCCGAACAAGGTCATCATCCTGGAGCGCATGAGCTTCCCCGAACCCGTGATCTCCCAGGCGGTGGAGCCCAGGACCAAGGCAGACCAGGAAAAGATGGGCATTGCGCTGAACCGCCTGGCGCAGGAAGACCCTTCGTTCCGCGTGAACACCGACGAGGAATCCGGCCAGACCATCATCTCGGGCATGGGCGAGCTGCACCTGGAAATCCTGGTCGAGCGCATGCGCCGCGAGTTCAACGTGGAAGCCTCGGTGGGCAAGCCCCAGGTGGCCTACCGCGAGACCATCCGCCAGCCGGTCAAGGACGTGGAGGGCAAGTTCATCAAGCAGTCCGGCGGCCGCGGCCAGTACGGCCACGTGGTGCTGAACCTCGAACCGATGCCGCATGGCGCCGGGTACGAATTCGTCGATGCGATCAAGGGCGGCGTGGTGCCGCGCGAGTTTATCCCGGCGGTGGACAAGGGTATCCGCGAGACCTTGCAGTCGGGCGTGCTGGCGGGCTACCCGGTGGTCGACATCAAGGCCACGCTGGTGTTCGGCTCGTATCACGACGTGGACTCGAACGAGAATGCCTTCCGCATGGCGGGCTCGATGGCGTTCAAGGAAGGCATGCGCCGGGCCCGGCCGGCGCTGCTGGAGCCGATGATGGCGGTCGAGGTGGAAACGCCGGAGGAATTCACCGGCAACGTGATGGGCGACCTGTCGTCGCGCCGCGGCATGGTGCACGGCATGGAAGACATTGCCGGGGGCGGCGGCAAGATCGTGCGCGCCGAAGTGCCGCTGGCGACGATGTTCGGCTACTCGACCACGCTGCGCTCGCTGACGCAGGGTCGCGCGACGTTCACCATGGAGTTCAAGCACTATGCCGAGGCACCGGCCAACGTGGCCGAAGCGGTGATATCGGCGAAGAAGGGGTAGCCGCTTGGCCGCTCTCCCCAAGCGGGAGAGAGGCCACGAATTGCGGCTCAACACGCCGCCGCGGTCATCCTGAAAATCCCCTGCGCATTGCCCGCATCGAAGCCGAGGTCATAACGCTGCGCCGCGGCATCGGCTTCGACAAAGCGCTCGCGCGTGATGAACTCATAGAACGACCCCGGCACCTCGCGCTCGACGGCCTCGCCCTGCGCGCCGACAAACGTGCGGCGCACGGTATCGGCGCGGAACGCCGTCTGCCTGACGCGTCCGCTGCCCGACACTTCGACCTTGTCCTTCATCGGCCGGCCCAGCTGCTTCTGCTGCTCGGCCAGTGCGAAGACATCGTCGACGCGGTCGGTCGCGTGGTTGAAGGCATTGCCTTCGGTGGCGATCCACGCCATTTCGGCCGATTCGCGCAGCAGCGTTTCGTAGTCGGCCAGCCGCGGCGCCGCGTGCTGGCGCTCGAAGCAAGGCACCAGCAAGCCGACCAGTTCGGCGCCGTCGGCCACTGCCAGCGCGCCGTCGCGCTCCAGTTGCCACAGCAGCGTCTGCGCGCGCGGCGACAGCGGATCGACGGAGTTGCCGGTAACGCGGCTGACCGCCGCGCGGAAGTCTTCGCTGAATCGCTCAGGATGGAATTCGCTGACAAAGAACTGGGCAACGTCCTCGGATGCGTCGGCGTGCGCGTACGAGCGCCCGGTCATGCCGATGCGATCGAGCGGGTACGTGCCGTTGAGCATGTATCCCAGCGGGCGCAGGATGCGGGTAAAGGCGGCCTCGCCTTCGGGCAGCGCGCCGTTGTCACGCCACTTGACCGTGCGCAGCGCGCCGTGGTCGAAGGTGACTTTGCCGCCGGCCGCGGCGACGTCGTCGGTGTAGGCGCGGCCGGTCGGCACGCGTTCCAGGATGCCGCCGAACAGCACCATGTTCAGCGCCTGGGCAATCTCGGCCCGGGTGGCGCGGCCTTGCGGATCCGGGGGCAGGCCGGCCGGCAGCGTGACCAGCGACATCAGTTGCGCGGCGCGGGTGGCGCCGACGTTGGCGGTGAGGAGCGTGGAGATATTGGATGACATGGGCGCTTGGAGGTGGGCTCGCGGACCGGCTTCCGCCCCGGCGGGCGGTATGGCAACGATCCGCGGGGCAGGATAGTGGGCCGCGCCGCCCGCGCACAAGCGCGTATTGCGCACAACGTTGTGCGCGCGGCGCACGACCTCCGCTGCCGCGCCGCTGTTTATACTGTCGCACTTCCTTCCCCGCCGTCCCATGAGAAACGACATCCCCAACCTGGGCGCGCTGCAGGCCTTCGAGGCCTCGGCACGGCTGGGCAGCTTTACCCGCGCCGCGGCCGAGCTCGCGCTGACGCACAGCGCGGTGGGGCGGCAGGTGGCGCAACTCGAGCAGCGCCTGGGCGTGACGCTGTTCACGCGCGTGCGGCGCCGCCTGGAGCTGACCGAGACCGGGCGCGAATACGCCGCGCGCATCCGCCGGCACCTGGACCACCTGCAGCGCGACACGCTGGAAATCAGCACCGGCCGGGCCATGGGCTTCACGCTGGAGCTGGCTGTGGTGCCCACCTTCGCCACGCAGTGGCTGATCCCGCGGCTGCCCGACTTTGCGCGGCGCCATCCCAACGTCACCGTCAACCTGTCGGCGCGCTCGCAGCCGTTTTCGTTCCAGGAATGCGCGTACGACGCGGCGATCTATTTCGGCGACCAGTTCTGGCCCGGCACGCGCGGCGGCGTGATCTTCCGCGAAGGCGGCATGGTGCCGGTGTGCAGCCCGGCCTTCCTCGCTGGCCATCCCGTCACCGATGCCGCCAGCCTGGCACACTGCCGCCACCTGCACCTGAGCACGCGCGCCAATGCGTGGCGCGACTGGTATGCGGCGCAGGGCTGGGACTTCAGCCTGGCGGCCTCGCGCGGGCCGCGCTACGAGCTGTTCACGATGATGACGGCCGCCGCCGCCGCGGGACTCGGCATCGGCCTGGCGCCGCGGCTGCTGATCGAGCGCGAGCTGCAGACCGGCCAGCTGGTGACGCCGCTGGCCGGCATGCTGGACGAGCACCAGGGCTATTACTTTGCCTATCCCGAGGGGCGGCCCGAATCGGAGGCACTGGCGGCGTTCCGCGGCTGGATCCTGGGCCTGTCGCGCGACATGCCGGTCGACGTCCCGGAGGCTGACAAGACTCGTTAGCGCAGGGCCCGACGCGGCACTTCTTCAGTGCCTTCCCGGCGTGCATTTTTGCCAACCCGGCGCGAAAGAATTACGTTTGCACGCACGCGACACGCCAGAACAGCCTTGCGTAGCCCGCCCTGGCCTCGCTTGCGGTGCAGGCATGGTCATTGCGCACGCTCCATGTTCCTGCATTCACTGGCACAAGGAGCCCAACATGCAAACCCAAACTCCCAGCACTCAAGGCGCGGCCATCATCGGTTCGGGCGTGGGCGAAGGCCCCGGCCCGGAAGTCATGGCCGCATCCAGCCTGGACGGCACCAAGGCGTACTCGTCCGACGGCGAACACGTGGGCACGATCTCAGAGATCATGCTGGACGTGCCGCACGGCCGCATCGCCTACGCGGTGCTGAAAGCCGGCGGCTTCCTCGGCATCGGCGATACGCTGCACGCCATCCCGTGGAACGCCCTGGTGATGGACACCGACGAAAAGTGCTTCCGGATTGCCGTGACGGCGGACCGGATCAAGTCCGCGCCCGGCTTCAACAAGGACAGCTGGCCGGCCATGGCCGATCCGCAGTGGGGCAAGTCGCTGCACGAGTACTACGGGCGTGACCCGTACTGGGTGAGCCCGCCGCTGTAGGCCTCGGCGCAGGCTTGCATTGCGCCACCAGGCTAGGCAAAGTCTTGCGAGACGCTCGCGCGGCACAATGTCGGCGCGGCTCGGGAGACCAACATGAGCAGACCCGACGGCACCGTGCCGCCAGCGCCCGATGCGGCCAGCGGCAGTGCCTTCTTAGACGAGCCTGGCTTTCTGAGCGGGGGCGGCGAAATGGGCGCGCTGATCCGCGCGCACGACTGGGCCGCCACCCCGCTGGGGCCGCCACAGGCGTGGCCGCACAGCCTGAAGACCGCAATCCGCATCATGCTCACCTCGCGCCAGCCGATCTGGATCGGTTGGGGCGAGGGGCTGCATTACTTCTACAACGACGCCTACAAATCCATCATCGGGGGCAAGCACCCCGACGCGCTGGGGCAGCCGACCGCAGTGGTCTGGCGTGAAATCTGGCCGGAAATCGGCCCGCTGCTCGACACAGCGATGACCGGTGCTGAAGGCACTTTCGTCGAGCAGAAGCTTTTGATCATGGAGCGCAACGGGTATCCGGAAGAAACCTACTACACCTTTTCGTACAGCCCCGTGCCGAACGACCACGGCGGCACGGGCGGCATCATCTGCGCCAACAGCGACGATACCGAGCGCGTGCTGGCCGAGCGGCAACTGAATGTGCTGCGTGACGTGGCCGCGGCGGCCACCGACGCGCGCTCGTGGCGCGAGGCATGCGAGCGCACCATGGGCGCGCTGGCATCGGACCCGCGCGACATCGTCTTTGCGCTGCTCTACATCGCCGAGCCCGGCGCCATCGACCTGAAGCGCGTGGTCGCCAGCGGCATCGATCCTGCTCACCCCGCCGCACCGCCCGCGATCTCGCTGGAAGACGCAGCGCCATGGCCGGTGGCCGAGGTCCTGCAGCAGCAACAGCCGGCACTGGTCGAGCAGCTGGCAACGCGCTTTGCCGCGCCGCTGCCCGCCGGCGCATGGAGTGTGCCTGCGGATGCGGCCGCGGTGATCCCGGTGGTGCCGTCGGCCAGCGCCTCGCATCGCGGCGTGCTGGTGGTGGGGCTGAACCCGTACCGGTTGTTCGGCGAGCGCTACCGCAGCTTCCTGAACCTGGTGGCAGGCCAGATCGGCGCGGCGATGCATTCGGCGCAGGCCTACGAGGAAGCGCGCAAGCGTGCCGAGGCGCTGGCCGAGATCGACCGCGCCAAGACCACCTTCTTCTCCAACATCAGCCATGAGTTCCGCACCCCGCTGACGCTGATGCTGGGGCCGCTCGAAGAACTGCTGCGGCGCGCCGGCGACGACAGTGCCGACGACGAACAACGCTCGCTGCTGGAGATGACCCACCGCAGCGGCATGCGCCTGCTCAAGCTGGTCAATGCGCTGCTCGACTTCTCGCGCATCGAGGCCGGCCGCATCAGCATGCAGCGCCACCCCACCGACCTCGCAGCTTTCACCGCCGACCTCGCCTCGCTGTTCCGTGCCTGTGTCGAGAGCGCCGGCATGGCGCTGCGCGTCGAATGCGAGCCGCTGCCGCAGCCCGTGGCGGTGGACCGCGACATGTGGGAGACCATCGTGCTGAACCTGGTCTCCAATGCGTTCAAGTTCACCTTTGCCGGCAGCATCACCGTCAGCGTCGCGGCGCAGGGGAACAATGCGGTGCTGTGCGTGCGCGACACCGGCATCGGCATCCCTGCCGGCGAGCTGCCGCGCATCTTCGAGCGCTTCCATCGCGTCGAAGGCGCGCAGGGCCGCTCGATCGAAGGCAGCGGCATCGGCCTGGCGCTGGTGCAGGAACTGGTGCGCCTGCATGGCGGCACCGTCGAAGTCGACAGCGCGCAGGGCCAGGGCACCTGCTTCACCGTCACGCTGCCGGTGGCAGCCGCCGGGGACGTGCCGGCGGATCCGGTGCCGGCGCCCGCGGCCAGCAGTGCGCAGGCCCGCGCCTACGTGGACGCGACCCTGCGCTGGCCGCATGCCGAGGCACCGGCGATGGCCATGGCGGCTGAGGACGCGCAATACGACCGGCACGACCGGCATGCGCCTGCGCCCGACAGCGAAGCGGCTGCCCCCGCCACCGTGCTGGTAGTGGACGACAACGACGACCTGCGCGAATACATGCGCCGGCTGCTGACCGCCGCCGGCCATCGCGTCGAAGTCGCGCCCGATGGCGAAGCCGCGCTCGAGGTGGCGCGCCGCGAGATGCCCGCGCTGATCGTGTCGGACGTGATGATGCCCAGGCTCGACGGCTTTGGCCTGGTGCAGGCCGTGCGCGCGGACCCGGCGCTGCGCGACACGCCGGTGCTGCTGCTGTCGGCACGCGCCGGCGAGGAAGCGCGCGTCAGCGGCCTGGGCTCTGGCGCCGACGATTACCTGGTCAAACCGTTCTCGGCCCGGGAACTGCTGGCCCGCGTGGCCAGCAACCTGCGGCTGTCCGAGCTGCGGCGCGCCACCGAGCGCCGCCTGCAGGACCTCAATGCCTCGCTCGAGCGCCGCATCGCCCAGGCTGTGACCGACCACGACCGGCTGTGGGAACTGAGCGAAGACCTTCTGATCGTGGCCGGCTTCGATGGCACCCTGCAGCGCGTCAGCCCGGCATGGACACGCACGCTTGGCCATGCCCCGCACGAGGCGCTGGGCCGGCCGTACCTGTCGTTCATCTATCCGGACGATCTGGTGCTGGTGACCGCGCAGCTGGCGGCGCTGCGCCACGACGGCACGCCGGTGCGTTTCGAATGCCGCCAGCCGCGCGCTGACGGCGCGTTGCGCTGGCTGGCCTGGACCCTGACGGTGGACCCGGCCAACGGCCATCTCCACGGCGTCGGCCGCGATGTGACCGGCGACCGCGAAGTCCAGGCTGCGCTGCGCCATGCGGACGAGGCCCTGCGCACGGCGCAGAAGATGGAAGCCATCGGCAAGCTGACCGGCGGCGTCGCCCATGACTTCAACAACCTGCTGCAGGTGATCGGCGGCAACCTGCAGCTGCTGGCGCGCGACCTGTCCGGCAACACCGACGCCGCGCCGCGGCTGCGCAATGCGCTGGCCGGCGTGGCCCGCGGCGCCAAGCTGTCGTCGCAGCTGCTGGCATTCGGGCGGCGCCAGCCGCTGGCCCCGCGTGTGGTCAACCTGGGCCGGCTGGCGCGCACGCTGGACGACATGCTGCGGCGCGCGCTGGGCGACGGCATCGAACTCGATACCGTGGTGGCCGACGGCCTGTGGAATACGCTGGTCGACCCGTTCCAGGTCGAGAACGCGCTGCTGAACCTCGCCATCAACGCGCGCGACGCCATGCACGGCCAGGGCCGCCTGACCATCGAGGCACGCAACACGTGGCTCGACGAGGCGCTGGAAGAGCCGCCGCGCGGACGCGCGCCGCGGCCGGCGACGCAGTATGTGCTGCTCGCGGTCACCGACACCGGCGCCGGCATGACGCCCGAGGTGCAGGAACATGTGTTCGAGCCGTTCTTCACCACCAAGCCCGAAGGCCAGGGCACGGGCCTCGGCCTGAGCATGGTGTATGGCTTCATCCGCCAGTCGGACGGCCACGTGAAGATCGTGAGCAAGCCCGGCCGCGGCACCACGGTGAAGCTCTACCTGCCGCGCGTGCACATGGCCGAAGATCCCGATACCGAGCCCGATACAGACCGTGCGCGCGGCGGTGGCGAAACGGTGCTGGTGGTCGAGGACGACCAGGATGTGCGCGCCACGGTGGTCGAGATGCTAGCCAGCCTGGGCTACCACGTGCTGCGCGCACGCGATGCGCAGGCTGCGCTGGCCATTGTCGAGCGCGACACGCACATCGACCTGCTGTTCAGCGACGTGGTGATGCCGGGGCCGCTACGCAGCACCGAACTGGCCGACAAGGTGCGCGAACGGCTGCCGGGCATCGGGGTGCTGTTCACCTCGGGCTACACCGACAGCATCATCGTTCATGGCGGCAGGCTGGATCCCGGCGTCGAACTGCTCAGCAAGCCTTATACGCATGAAGCGCTGGCGCGCAAGGTGCGCCATGTGCTGGCCAACCGGGAACAACGTGCCGCGGGGACAGCGGGTGTGGCGGCGACCAGCCGCGCGCCGATGGATGCGGGCACGCGCGTGCTGTGCGTCGACGACGACGCGCTGGTGCGCACCAGCACGGCGGAACTGCTGCGCGCCTGCGGCGCCGTGGTAACCGAGGCGCAGAGCGACATCGAAGCGCTGGCGCTGCTTGCCGCCGGCACCTTCGACCTGCTTCTGACCGATGTCGCGTTGCACGGCGGCGCCGGCGGCTCGGGCGTGGATCTGGCACTGGCCGCACGCCAGCGCCAGCCGCGGCTGCGGGTGGTGTTTGCCACCGGCTACCCGCTGGCACTGACGCCGGCCCAGCATCAGGCGCTGGGCCACGCGGCGGTGCTGCGCAAGCCGTATGCGCCGCAGGCGCTGCTCGACCTGCTCCAGGGCCCCGCCACCGAAGGCCCTGGTGAAGCCGAGGGCGCGGAAGGCACCACAGCGCTCTCAAGTCGACCGTCATCGACAGCTTGAAGGTGTGCACGCACGGCGGCAACGGCTGCGCGGCAGGCGCAGGTCGAAATGAGAATGCAAGGGGGTGAAGAAATCGGCAAAGATGCGGCGGTGCGTGATGACGCCGCTGACGATCGCCACCAGCATGAACATGGCGCAGAAGCCGGCAATCCAGCGCGCCCACTTGGCGGGCAAGTAGTGCAGGTCGAAATGCAGCCTGAGGATCTCCTGACCTCGTCATCGCAATCGCACTAACGCCGAAGCCCTGGGTGACGCATGGGCTGCTCGGAAGATCTTTGCTCCATTGCTGTGCGGCCTACATACTCCACAAAGGTTGCCAGGAGCCTGAGTGAGCAACGCCATTTCACTCTCGATCCTTCGTGCGCCAAGCAAGTCAGCAAGGTCAGGAGGTCCCCATGCCCTACGTCAACATCAAGATCACCGATCAAGCCACGGCTGAGAAGAAGGCCGAGCTGATAGCAGGCGTGACCAATTTGCTCAGGGACGTGCTCGGGAAGAATCCGGCGACAACCGTTGTTGTCATTGAAGAGCTTTCCACTGACAACTGGGGCATTGGTGGCGAGTCCACCACAGCCCGCAGGAAGCGGGAAGCAAAGTCCTGACGTGCAGCGATAAGGCACTGAGCCCGCGCCGCCGAGCGCTCGACGGTGCCGCCGACGGCGTGGTTCGCGCGACGGACCGACAAGGCAAAACAATGAAGAAGGCCACTGCGCTATTCGCAGACAGCCGAGGCCGGTCTTGCGCTTGCTGACTTCCAGCACGCGCAAGGCCAGCGCTTGACCGCCTGCCGCCTGCGGATCAGGCGGGCATGGGTTCGCGGCCGAACGCTTCCAGTTCGCGCACAAGGCTGTGTGCGGCCAGCCTGACCAGTTCGGCACCCTTTTCCGGCGTCGCCAGTCCGGGATCGGAGCCGATACGGCCATCCGGATAGCGCGCGCGGAAGTCCAGCGCTTCGCGAATCGGGCCCGACGGTGCGATCTTCGGTGCATAGTCGGCAAACTTGATGGCGTCGGGAAAGGCCCACTGGGTGATCGCAATCTCGGAAGGCGTGGCGTGCGAACCGTGGCCGGCCGGGAACTGATTGCGTGCCAGCTCGCCGACGCCTTCGAGGTCCCACCAGTTGCACAGCTTCAGCGCGAATCCCGCGCGGCGCCTGGCAAAGCTTGCTTCGGCGTAGAGCTCGGAGAACGCCGCGTCGATCGATGCCACATTGCCGCCATGGCCGTTCAGGAACAGGATCTTCTCGAAGCCATGCCCCGCCAGCGAGCGGACCCAGTCGCCGATTGCGGCGATAAAGGTCGAAGGGCGCAGGGAAATGGTCCCCGGGAAGGCGAGGTGATGCTGCGCCATGCCGACATTGAAGGTCGGTGCCACCAGGATATCGGCACCCTTCTCCGCTTCATTGGCGATGATTTCCGGGCACAGCCAGTCAGTGCCCAGCAGCCCGGTCGGCCCATGCTGCTCGTTCGAGCCGATCGGGACCACGATGGTACGGCTGCGCGACAGGTACTGCTCGATTTCAGCCCAGGTTGAAAGATGCAAGCGCATTGCTACTCCTTTTTTCTCCGGTACGCCCGGACACGATGCTTGATTCATGCCATCCGGCGCCGGCTCAGCGCTTCGCCGGCAGCTTGTTGGCAAGGACGATCACGGCGGCGAGCAACGGCAGCGACGCCATCAGCAGCACGCCATGACCGAGGCTGCCGGTCGCGCTCTTGGTCCAGCCGATGACAGCAGGCCCCCAGAAACCGCCCGACAGGCCAATGGTGTTGATCAGCGCGATGCCGCCCGCCGCCGCCGGACCCTTGATGTACTCGGCAGGCATGGCCCAGAACACCGTGTAGGCCATCCACAGCCCCATCGTGGCGAGCGTCAGCAGGACCAGCGACACCAGCAGGTTTCCATCCGTCGCAAACGAGGCCGCCAGCAGCACCGCCGCGCCCAGCGCAGGCACCGCGCAGTGGAAGCGCCGCTCCCCCAGCCGGTCAGACCTGCGGCCCATGTAGACCATGCCAAAGGCGGCGGCCACGTAGGGAATGGCCGAGTACCAGCCAAGCTGCACCGTATCGTTCACGCCCTGTGCCTTGATCAGGCTCGGCAGCCAGAAGCTGATGGCGTAGATGGTCGCGATGATGCAGAAGTAGGCGAGCGCCAGCACATAGACGCGCGCGTCCTTCGCCACGGCCTTGAAGGAATGCTTGTGTGCCGCCGCGGGGCTCAGTTCGGCTTCAAGCAGGCGCCGTTCCTGTTCGCTCAGCCAGCTGGCCTGGGCGGGCCGATCCGGCACCAGCCGCAATGCCATCACGCCGAGCAGGATGCAGGGCAGGCCCTCGACCAGGAACATCCACTGCCAGCCCGCGAGGCCGGCCTTGCCGGCGAGCGCGGTCATCAGCCACGCCGACACCGGGCCCCCGACGATGCCGCCGATCGGGCCGGCCAGGAATACGATCGCGATGGCGCGGGCCATGCGTTGCGGGCCGTACCAGCAAGACAGGTAATAGATCATGCCCGGGGCGAATCCCGCCTCGAACACGCCCAGAAGGAAGCGCATGGCGTAGAACGTCGGCACGTTGCGCACGAACAGCATGCAGGCGGAAGTAATGCCCCACAGCACGAGGATGCGGCTGAACGTCTTGCGCGCGCCGACCCGCGGCAGCATGAGGTTGCTGGGCAACTCGAACAGCACATAGCCAATGAAGAAAATCCCCGCGCCCACGCCATATGCGGCGTCCGAGAAGCCCAGGTCACTTTGCATCTGCAGCTTGGCGAAGCCTACATTGACCCGGTCCAGGTAGGCGAACAGGTAGCAGACCAGCAAGAAGGGCAGCAGGCGCCAGTTGATCTTGCTATACAGCGCAGAAGTCTCGTCAACCGCGCTCGCGGTGGGAATTGCCAGCATGCTGCCTGTCTCCTGTGGTTGCTTGTCGTTTGCACGTTTTGTGGCCTGAAGTCTGGCAGCCAGGGAGGTGCCGGCAAAGAGCAACTAAGTCCACGGTTCGTTCCCTTTTGGGCAACGGGCTTCCGCAGAGTGCGGCAGGTGCCGCACAACGGCATCCGGGTTCCTGTATCGTCAGCGGTCAGAAAGCGAAGCGGAGCGTTTCGACATGCGAGAGATCAACCAGCAGCGATTGCGATACTTCCGGGAAGTCGTGGCTCACGGCACCATCCGGGGGGCCGCGGAAGGCCTCAATACCTCGCCGTCCGTGATTACCCGGCAGATCCGGCTGCTCGAAGAAGAGCTCGGCGCGACGCTGTTCGAGCGCGAGCCGCGCGGCCTCAAGCCGACTGCGGCAGCCGCGCACCTGCTCGAGTTCTGGCGGGGCTATCGGTCGCACCAGGAGAAGCTCGAAGACCAGTTGCACTCACTGAAGGGTTTGCAGCAAGGCGAGGTCCGGCTGGTGCTGAGCGAAGGCTATGTCGACCTGCTGGTCAACGAGGTCCTCGCACAGTTCTGCGCCCGGTATCCCCGGCTCGATATCCGCATGGACATCCTGGCGGTGGATGGCGTGCTGCAGGAAGTCGCGGAAAGCCGCGCACATATCGGGCTGGCGTACAATCCGCCACCCCATCCGCGCATCGAGTACCGCGCAAGTGCGGCGCAGCCGGTGGTCCTGCTGGTCCGCCCCGACCATCCGCTCGCCGTGCGCGGCGGCGCGGCCAGCCTCCAGGATTTGCAGGCCTATCCGCTCGCGGTCATGCCGGCATCATTCGGCGTCGGGCATGCACTGAGCATGGTCGAGTTTGCCGAGAACATCTCGATCCGGGCCACGCTCGTCAGCAATTCGCTGACGGCCCTGAAGCAGTTCGTCGGCTACAACAATTTCATGACGCTGATCGGTGAATTTGCCGCTTATCGCGAGATCGCGGCAGGCACCCTCGCCGTCGTGCCGATCGATCACCCACTGTTCATGGGCACCCAGGCCAGGCTGATGGTGAAGGCCGGCCGCCCGTTGCCGGCGGCGGCGCTCGAACTGCTGAGCCATATCAGGCGGCACATGTCGATGTTTGCCAAGGCCGCGC
The DNA here is from genome assembly GCF_017814975.1 of Cupriavidus consociatus. GTDB lineage: Bacteria > Pseudomonadota > Gammaproteobacteria > Burkholderiales > Burkholderiaceae > Cupriavidus > Cupriavidus consociatus. The sequence goes on along the minus strand of NZ_JAGIQA010000024.1, from coordinate 79,672 downwards.
CCGGCGAGGATTAGCCGGATCGCTCATTCTCCAGCCGCAGCATCCGCGTCTGGATCGCCGCTGCAAGCTCCGTCAGCGGTCCTGCCAGCGCGGCCTCGACGGCCCCCGCGCCTTGCTGCGTCGACACACTCACGTTCAATACGTGGACGCCATAGCCGCCAAAGCTACCAGGACGCGACACAGTAACCTTTCTCCCGCACAGACCGGACCGCGGCCTCGATTTCACGGCGCAGCTCCGGCCAGCCTCGGCCCCGGTGCTTGTCGGACATGACCGTCATCATCGCGCCGAAGGCATCGGGTGCTAGCGTGGCAAGGCAGGCGCGCCCGAGCGAGGTCAACAACGCGTCGTACATGCGATCCGCGCCGGCCAGCGCGCCGGTATGCGACACCGCGGCACGCGACAGCAAGGCGCCGAGGCGTTAGCCGGCAATGGATGTTGCGCTGTTGGCTTCCGTCGAAGGCCGCGGCATCGGATAGCATTGCCGGCAGCAGTACGCCAGCATGCGTTCAGCGCCTGGCGCCTCGACCCGCAGCGAGCCTGTTCCATGCCAGACACCGTCCTCAGCACCGGGCGGATCACCATCGATTCAGCAGTTCGGCGAAAATTTCTCTTGTAATGAGATCGATTCCCATTTACTATTCGATCACTGCCTGACGCACGGTGCTTCACCAGCCAGGCAGCCCGGCCAGCACCGAGGCCGCCGCGGCAAGCGGCACTGCTCCGAACCCTGGCAGGCACAGAATTTCCGGACGCCGCAACGTGGCAAACCCACGCGGCATCCGACACCGACTTTTGTGGGGACCGCTCCGTCACGCGGAGCGTTTGGCAGTAGCCAGTCTTCGGAAGATCGGGAAAGCAACCAGACCCCGCTTTCCCGATCGCGTCTTCCGCAGGCAAGCCAGGCCGCCTTTTTATTCAGCGCGACGTGCAGGCACGGCGCGCCGCCAGGGACGCCAGCGCAGCGCGCGGCCGGCCCTGGCGCTCCGGCCTGAATATCCCGCCAAGCCATCGACGCCGCCCGTACGCGGCGCAGGGCACGGTGCCGCCCTGCCCGATGGGGGGCAACAGCAGCATTCCAAAGTCATCCGCCATGTCATCCGAACAGTCCAGCCCGATCCACCTCAAGCGCGCCGGCCTGAAGGCCACGTCGCCGCGGATGCGCATCCTCGAAGTGTTCCGCACCAGCGCACGGCGCCACCTCAGTGCGGAAGATGTCTACCGCATCCTGCTGACCCAGGACGAGGACGCGGGCCTGTCCACCGTGTACCGGGTGCTCAACCAGCTGGTGCAGGCCGACATCCTGCTGCGCCACACCTTCGAGTCCGACCACGCCGTGTTCGAACTCAACGAAGGCGGCCACCATGACCACCTGATCTGCGTTGCCTGCGGCCGCGTGGAGGAATTCCGCGACGAGAACATCGAGCAGCGCCAGCGCCAGGTAGCCGCCGACAACGCCTTTGTCTTGCGCGAGCACATGCTGGTGCTGTACGGCGTCTGCCCTGAGTGCCGTGCCGGTGCGGCGGACGAAACGCATGTGTCCGCGGCGCTGCCCACGCAGGCCTGAGCGCGCCCAAGGTCCGCATAAAAAATCGATGCTACGCCCTGACGGAGCCATCATGGAGCGCCCGACCAAGCCGCTGTCGGAGCTGAAACGCCTGCTCAGCGTGTACCTGCGGCAGGAACCCGCTTGCCATGACTGCCAGCTGCGGGCCGTATGCGTGCACCGACCCGACCACACCGGCTGCAACTGGAGCGCCGAGGTCGATTTCCCCGAACGCACCGAAGCCGACGCCATCCGTCATTGGCGCCAGGCGCGCCGCATCGTGATGATGGTGCGGGAGCAGTACAACGTCGCTGCGGGAACGACTGCAGGAACGGCAGCGCGCTCACGGGCAGCTTGCTGACTGATCAGCGTTTCGCTGCCGCCCTCACCGCCGCAGCCGCCGGCATGTCTGCCGCCACTGGCCGCAGCACCAGCCACACCGCCAGGCCGATCAGCGCGCCGCCCACGGCGTGCGCCCACGACAGCGCTTCGCCCAGGAACAGCGCGCCCCAGACGATGCCGAATGGCGGAATCAGGAAGGTCACGGTCAGCGAACGCACCGGGCCAAGGTCGGCAATCAGCCGGTAATAGAGGATGTAGGCCAGCGCCGTGCAGAGTACGCCGAGGCCCGCCATGGCCCACCACACTCCGGCGCCGGCGTCGGGCAGGGTGTTCTGGCGCCACAGCGCAACCGCGCAAAACGGCAGCAGGAACAGCGTCGCGCCGACCATGCTGCCGGCGGCGACCAGGCGGCTGTCCAGGCCGCCGCGCTCGGTGATCCAGCGTCGCGCCAGGAAGCCGGACAGGCCGTAGCAGGCGGTCGCCACCAGGCAAGCCAGCGCGCCGAGCAGGAGCTCGGTCGAAAACGCGACCGGGCCGGTGCGCGTCAGCACCGCCACGCCGGCCACGCCCAGCATCACGCCCACCGCCTTGGCGCGCGTCAGCCGTTCGGAAAAGGCCAGCGCCCCGATCACGACGCCCATCAGCGGCGTCATGGCATTGAACACCGCCGAATAGCCTGCCGGCAGCCATAGCGCCGCCACCGCGTACATGGCGAACGGTATGCCGGAGTTGATCACGCCCAGTGCGAGAACCGCCGGCCACTTGGCGCGCATGTCCCAGCGCAGCCCCAGCAACGGCAGGCAGACAGCGAGCGTGATGGCGGCAACGAGCACGCGCACGAAAGCCGTCGGCATTGGGCCCAGCACCGGCGCGCCGATGCGGAGAAACAGAAAACTGGCGCCCCAGATGGCGGCCAGCGCGAGCAGGCGTGCGAAATCGGCGGGTTTCATGAGGAGGCGGCGGCGTGGTGCGGCGCCACGGCAATATGAGGGTGTCGCGATTTGACGCCGGTGGCGGCATGGGCGCAAGCCGGATCCGGACATCTGCATCGGGTCACATGCGATTCATGCCGCACATGTGAGTCGCTATTTCGCAGCAGTTGACGGATCTACCTCACAAAAGGCCGCGTTTTTAGGCACAATGGCAGACAATGGCACGGCGTTCACTGTGAACTGCCTCGCCCATACCCCTCCCTCGTAGGGGTGCCGAAACAGACAGGTGACAAGCCGTATTCAATTAAATTAAACTCTGGTCTGCGCCAGAGTTAATTGACCCCTCCGACGCATTCCCGACAAGCCGCCAGGACCCCTGGCGGCTTCTTTTTTGCCGGCCCTGCCTAAAGTGAATTATCCGGCATACCTGGCACGGTAAAATTCCGGCCACCCGGCAGCGTTTCCGCATTTGCCGGCACAACGTCTGCAAACCCAAACATCCAGCATGCCGCCCGCGTCAACCGCCGGGACGGCTGCCGCGTTGCCAGATTTCATGAAACGACAGTTCCTGGGCCTGCTCGCCCGCGTCTACGTCCTGCAATTTGCCCTGGAAGTCCCCGCCACGGTAGCCATGCTCGCCGACATGCTGCTGGAGTACGGCTTCCAGGTGGACATCGGCACCGTGCGTCCCCTGCTGCGCGCCCTGCAGATGGAGGGATATCTCGAAAGCGTGCTGCGCGACGGCATCGGCCGCGTCTACCAGCTGACCGAGCGCGGGCGCGAGGAACTGGCCGCCAGTCGCCAGCGCATCGACGAACTGTACCGCCGCCTGCACGCCGACCTTCCCACCCCCGACACGCCGCGCGGGACCTGACCGGTCCGCGCGTTCCCGCGCCCCCACCGCGACTGAGCGTACCCGTTTCTGCGGGCTTGTTGCCTGGCGAGGGCGGCCTATTGCCGCGGCGCGGCGTGGTCGGCCAGCGGCGTTTCCAAACCTGTCTCCAGCAGTTGGCGCAAGGCCTGCGGCGACACCGCCTGGCAGAACAGGAAGCCCTGCACGCCGTCGCAGCCCTGCGACCGCAGGAACTCGAACTGCGCCGCGGTTTCCACCCCTTCGGCGACCACCTTCAGGTGCAGCTGGTGCCCGAGCGCAATGATCGCGGCAGCCACCGCCTGGTCGTGGCCGGGCGTGGCCACGTCGTCGACGAAGGACTTGTCGATCTTGAGCCGGTCGATCGGCAGCCGGGTCAGGTAGTTCAGGCCGGAATAGCCGGTGCCGAAATCGTCGATCGACAGCGCCACGCCAAGCGCGCGCAGCCGGCGGAAGGTTTCGATGGTGGTCTCGCCGCCGTCGACGACAATGCCTTCGGTAACCTCGATCACCAGTTGCCGCGGCGGCAGGCCGGACTGCTCCAGGCAGCGCGCCACGGTGTCCGGGAAGCCGGCCTGGCGCAGCTGCAGTGGCGAGATATTCACCGCCACTTCGAGGTCGCGGCCCAGCGCCTGGCGCAGCGCCTGGATCTCGCGGCAGGCGGTGGCCAGCGTCCATTCGCCCAGGGGCGCGACCAGGCCACTTTGCTCGGCGATGGGGATGAACTCGGACGGCTGCATCGGGCCGCGTTCGGGGGTTTCCCAGGCGATCAGCGCCTCGACGCCGGTAACCGCTTCCGTGGCGGTATCGACGATGGGCTGGTAGCGCATCCGGAATTCGTTGCCGGCCAGCGCACGGCGCAGCAGCCCTTCGATGGTGAAGCGCGCCAGCGAGGCTTCCGCCATCGACGCCGCAAAGCGGCACAGCTGTGCGCGGCCCCCTTGCTTGGCGGCATAGACCGCGGCGTCGGCGGACTTCATCAGCTCGGTCAGGGAATCGCCGTCGTCGGGGAAAATCGCCATGCCGATCGAAGGGGTCACGCGCAGGCGCTGCCCGCCGGCCAGCAGTTCCTCATTGACCCGCGCCTGGATCTTGGCGGCGATCAGCTCGGCCTCGCTGTCGTCGCGCAGGCCACCCAGCACCACGCCGAATTCGTCGCCGCCCATGCGCGCCACCAGGTCGCCCTGGCGCACGGCGCCCTTGAGCCGATCGGCCACGGTACGCAGGACGTCGTCGCCGACCGGGTGGCCGAGCGAATCGTTGATGTGCTTGAAGTGGTCCAGGTCCAGCAGCAGCAGCGCCACGCGTTCGCCGTGGCGGCGCGCGTGCAGCAGCACGGGTTGTGCGCGCTCGTTGAGCTCGGCGCGGTTGGGCAGGCCTGTCAGCGGGTCATGCAGCGCCAGGTGACGGATGTATTCGTCGACGCGGCGGCGTTCGGTCAGGTCGTAGGCGATGGCCTGGTAGCCTGCTGGCGGCCCTTCCGGCTGCGCGGCCAGCGCCGACACGGATACCTGCACCGGCAGGCGCGAGCCGCCTTTGCGCACCCAGGTCCATTCGCGTTCGTCAGTCAGGGCGAGCCGCGCCTTGGCGACCAGCGCGGGCATTCCGGGCGGCACTGGTTCGTCCAGCTCCTGGCTCAGCGTGCGCGCGTGCGCCGCCAGTTCGTCGGCGAGATGCAGGCCGGTGACCGGCATGCGGCCGACCAGCTCGGCAGTGGCGTACCACAGCATGCGCGTGCCTGCGGCATTGACGCTGGTGATCACGCCGTCGTCGCCAAAGGTGATGACGCCGAAGCTGGCATGGTCGACCAGCCCGGCGTAGCGCGCGGCCTGATGCGCGGCGGCCAGGTGCGCGCGCTGCTGCGGCTCCATGTCCGTGATCGCCCACAGCCACTGGGCGCCCGCGTCGGCGCCGTCCGCGCCGGGCAGTTGCGCGGCGCTGGCGCGCAGCGGGAAACGGCTGCCGTCGCTGCGCACGCCGGTCAGCTCGCGCTGCGCCGCGCCGCGGGCCACGCCGGCGCCATCGACCCCTTCCGCGACACCGGTGGCACCGGGGGCAAGCGTATCGAGGCTACGCCCGACGAGATCGGCCGGCGCGATGCAGAACAGCGTGCCGGCGCGCTCGCTGGCACGCACGACCACGCCGTTGGCGTCGGTGAGGACAAAGCCGTCGGCGGAATGCGCCAGGCATGCCTGCAGCGTGGCATTGTCGTCCTCCCATGCGTGGACGGCCTGCGCCTCGCGTTGCCACGCGGTGCGGCGCTGGCGTGCCAGCGCATAGGCCATGCCGGCCAGCGCCAGCGTGGCCAGCGCGCCCGCGGCCAGCACCACATACCCCTGGCGCGGGCCATATGCCGCTTCGAAGGCGGGACGCGTGGCAGCGCGCAGCGTCCACGCGGCGCCACCATAGGGGAACTGGCGCTCGCCGCGCAGCAGCGGGGCATTGCCGTCATCGCGATGCGCGGCACCAGCCGTATCCGACAGCTGCGGACCGGGCATGGCAGGCGTGCCCTCGTGCAGCGACAGCTCCAGGTCCGCCAGTGCCGGCGCGCCGACCCCGCGCATCAGGTCGCCCAGCCGCAGCGACACATAGACATAACCGACCACCGCCTCGCGCCGCTGCGCCATCGTGCTGGCGGCAACGCCGCCACCGTAGACCGGCAGGAACAGCAGCGCGCCGCGCTGGCGCTCTGGCGCCTCGGCCTCGCGCACCAGTTCCAGCCCGCGCGTCAGGCGGGGTTCGCCGCTGTCGCGCGCCGCTTCCATCGCGGCACGACGGGACGGCTCGGACAGCAGGTCGAAGCCGGCGGCACGGGCATTGCGCCCGGCCAGCGGCTCCACATAGAGGATGGGCGCGTAGAGGCTGCGCGGGCCGGCGGGACGGATCCCGTAGTCGGTCAGGCCATCGGCGCGCGCGGCCGCGATCAGGGGGTCGACCTGCCGCGGTGACGTCAGCGGTGCGTAGCCGATCGATTGCGTGCCCGGCGGCAGTTCGTCGAGCTGGGCCGTATAGAGATAGTTGCGCCATTGCGCGCGCGAAGTTGCCGGATTGGCCGTCATCAGGCCCGCCACGCCGCGCAGCAGCCGCTCGTTCTCGAGCATGCGTTCGCGCAGTGCGCTGCTGGCCTGGCTCAGCTGCGCATCAAAATGCTGCTGGGCCAGCCGCTGCTCGAATTGCTGCACCTGGCGCCACGCCCCCGCGGTCAGCAGCGCCCCGCCTGCCGCGACCAGTAGCGACAGCAAGGCAGGAGGAAGCGCAGTCAGTCTCATGGTCTTCGGTAACGGTCTGGCGCCGGCGACGCGCCTGCCACGGAGCCCGGCAGGCTGACCGGCGCACGGCAAACGGCTGCGTGCCTTGCGATAACGCGGCACTATACCGCGACGGATGCAACAGGCACAGTCCCGTGCGGTACCGATGGCCCGAACGGGTGTAAGGTCCTGGCCCAATGCCTGCCCATGTCCCGCCGGGCCCACATTGCGTGCCAGCCATGTCGCGATGCGCTATGGTAGCTAGTATCCGTGGCGTCGCCGGCCAGGCGCCCGGCATGCCGCGCCCTTCCGCAATCGCGCTGGCGCTTGCGTTGCGCCGCCCTGGCTTGCGAACACCTTGCGCCGAACTTGCGCCCCCACTCGCGCCCACATGCCTGTCTATACGCCCACGCTGAAAGCGCGCATTGCCTTCATCACTACCATCCTGGCCGCGATATTCGGCACCGGCATCGTACTGGCCGCGCTGCATGACGCGCACCGCGACCTGCATGATGCGCTGCAGGACCAGCAGGACTCGGTGGTCAAGCTCACCGCCGACCAGCTCGACACTGCCATGTCCGACCGCATCCTGCTGCTGTCGCACCAGGCAGCGCAGCTCGGCGGCCTGCTGGCGCAGGCACGCGGCGCGCAGGCCGGCCCGGCCCGGCAGCAGGCGCTGCACGCGCTGTCCTCGGCGATCCCCGTACCGGCCGCCTTCAATGCGCTGCTGGTCGCCGATGCGCAGGGCAACATCCTGAGCAATGCCGGTTCCGTCGCGGAAGTGAGCGATCGCGGTTATTTCCGGGAAGCCGCGCGCACGCTCGCGCCGGTGGTCTCGCCGCCGATCCGCTCGCGCACCACCGGCCAGCTCGGCATCATGGTGGCCGTGCCGGTACTGTCGCCGCAGAAAGCCTTCGTCGGGATTGTCGGCGGCTGGCTGGACATGGCGCGCGCCAATTTCCTGGTCGAGATCCTGCATAACCGGCTCGGCACCACCGGCTACTACTGCCTGGTCTCGGCCGGGCGCGATCCGGTCTATATCCGCCATCCGGACCCGGCGCAGGCACGCCAGCCGGCGCTGAGCGTGGGCGATACCTGCGGCGAGGACGACAGCCCCGCGACGCTGGAATTCCTGACGCCGGCGCGCCCGGTGATCGCGCGCTACCTGATGTCGACCACGGGGTGGGAGCTGGTGGCGCTGCTGCCGGCACGCGAAGCCTACGCACCGCTGCGCCAGATGCAGCAGCGCTTCCTGGTCCTCGCCGGCCTGGCGCTGGCGCTGGTGGCCATGCTGATCTGGCTGGCGGTGCGGCGGCTGCTTGGACCGCTGACCCGGCTGCACAAGGTGGTACTGGCCAGTGCCAACGACCTGTCGGCGTTCGAGCGGCTGCCGGCGCGGCCGCAGCGCGACGAGATCGGCGACCTGTCGCGTGCCTTCGCCAGGCTGATGCGCGACGTGCGCGAGCGCCGCCAGGCGCTGGACCGCAGCGAGCGGCGCCTGCGCGCCGTGACCGACACGCTGCCGTCGCTGCTGGCCTTTATCGATCCCGACGAGCGCTACGTCTACAACAACATCGCCTACGAGCACGTGTTCGGCCTGAAGCTCGACGAACTGCGCGGCAAGACCGTGCGCGAAGTGCTGGGCGAGACGCGCTATGCGCGCGCGCAGCCTTTCCTGCAGCGCGCGCTGGCCGGCACCGCGGTGACCTTCGAGTCGGAGGACCAGGAGCCGGAATACCACTGCATGGAGACCAGCCTGCGTCCGGAATGGAGCGCGGACGGCAGCGAAGTCGTCGGCGTGCATATCCACGTGCAGGACATCACCCAGCGCAAGCTCGAAACGCAGCGACTGGCGCGCATGTCCCGCACCGATCACCTGACCCAGCTGCTGAACCGCAGCGCTTTCGAAGGGCAACTGCAGGCCGCCATGGCGCGCAGCCGCGAGCACGGGGGCCTGATGGCGCTGCTGTACCTGGACATGGACCGCTTCAAGGCAGTCAACGATATCCACGGCCATGCCGCCGGCGACCAGCTGCTGCAGGCCTTCGCGCAACGCGTGCGCGCCTGCGTGCGCGCAGCCGACACCGTCGCCCGGCTGGGTGGCGACGAATTCGCGGTGGTGCTGGAAGATCTGGCCCGGCCGGCGGCGGCGCGCCGCGTGGCGCAGGCGATCCTGCAGGCGATGGACGAGCCGTTCAGCGTCGAAGGCGTGTCAGCGGACGTCGACGTCAGCATCGGCGTGGCGCTCTACCACGGCGGGCCGGTGCAGGACCGCGAGCTGATGCGGCTCGCGGATGTGCTGCTGTACCGGGCCAAGGGCGCCGGGCGCGGACGCTACGAAATCGGTCCGCCGGAACTGGCCGGCGAACTCAGCCACCAGTAGGCGTGCGGGGCCGCTGCCGAGCCTGCCGGCCCCGAGGGCCGGCGGCCCGTCAATGCAGCGTGCCGCCGGGCTTGCCGGACAAGGCGTCGGTAGTTGCCGCACCGCTGCCTTCCGGCTCGAACGGGACATGGCGCCCGTCGCTGGACTGGTAGCCAAGCTGGGCGTCGGCGCCCAGCATTTTTTCCCAGGCGATCATGGCTTGCGCCACCGCCTCGGGCGCGCCCTTGAACACCACCACATCGTTGCCGCAGCCGGGGCATTCCCCGCCGAACACGGCGTCGATGCCGGGCAGCCCCGGCACGTTGAGGGTGTCGAACTGCTTGAACGCAGTCTTGCAGTGCCCGCAGACCAGCTGCGCCGGACGCAAGGCCTCGATCTTCGCGCGTGCCTGTGCCGCACGCTCTTCGGGGGTGCCCCGTTTCTTCGCCTCGCCCATGATGTCCTTCCTTCCCGTGCTGCCGGTGTGCTTGCCCCGGCGCGGCCACGGCGGCCGCGCGGTGCGGTGTGTTGTTGGGTGGCCGTCTGGCGGCCTGTCGCGTGCCCGGCCGGAGCCTGGGCATGCGTCATGTTGTTTGCGGCTTCCTGTTAGATGCGGTTGGGGGGACAGTGGTGCCCGACGACCGCGCCGGGTGCCGGGCACGATACCCGCGCCATCTCATTCGGAACGCCTGGCGCAGGCGGCATTGTAACCAGCGCGGCGCTGCAAGTACCGGGCCCGCAGGATCGACTTTCGCCTGCTATTGTGGATAACGATGCCCCGTGGCGGCGCCTTTGCGGCGCCCGCATCACCGCGGGCATGCCACGGGACCGCGCTTGCCGCCGCCAGGGAGGCGCGTCGCGGGTCCGCCCGCCGGCCACGCGCCGGCATTCACGGTCCCATCCACCTACCCCCGAAGGAGGACGCTCGATGATCCGACCCACCGTGCAGGAAAACGCCGCCCGCTACGCCGACTGCATCGCCGCGTGCAACGCCTGTGCCGCCGCCGCGCTGAAATGCGCCGCGGCCTGCCTGGAAGAGCAGGACGTGCGCAAGATGGCGCGCTGCATCGCGCTGGACATGGATGTCGCCGGCATCGCGCAGTTGGCTGCGTCCTACATGCTGCGCAACAGCGAGTTCGCGCCACTGGTCTGCGAGGACTGCGCCGAAGTCTGCAAGTGGTGCAAGGAGGAATGCGAGCGCCATGACGCCGAACACTGCCAGGAGTGCGCCCGGGCCTGCGCGGTCTGCATGGAGCAGTGCCTCAAGATGACGGCGTAAGCGGGTCCCGGCCCGCCGCGTCGACCGCGCTTCATAGCGGTTAACCCGGCGGGCAGCATGGACTTGAGCGCACCCAGCGCGCCTGCGGCGTAATCTGGCGGACTGCACGCACGGTCGGCGCGCGGCCCGGCTTCAGACGGCATGACTTGCCGGCGCCCGCGTTTCGCCACGTTCCCTTCCATCCGGCAATACCGGCGCCCGCTGCGCCGTCCCTTGCCTTGCAAAGGAGAGTGTCCATGTCCAGCGCTTCCGCCAGCAACACCCGCATCGAGAAAGACAGCCTGGGTGATGTCCCGGTGCCCGCCGACCACCTGTGGGGCGCGCAAACCGAACGCTCGCGCCAGAACTTCCGCATTGGCGACGAGAAGATGCCGCCCGCGCTGGTCGAGGCCTTTGCCATCCTGAAGCTGTGCGCGGCCCGCGCCAACCGTGAGCTGGGCGTACTCCCGCCCGAGCTGGCGCAGGCCATCGAGCAGGCGGCCACGGAAGTGATCGAAGGCCGCTGGCCGCAGGAGTTCCCGCTATCGGTCTGGCAGACCGGATCTGGCACGCAGACCAACATGAACCTCAACGAGGTCATCGCCAACCGCGCGATCCAGCTGCTTGGCGGCGAAGTCGGCAGCAAGAAGCCGGTGCATCCGAACGACCACGTCAATGCCAGCCAGTCGAGCAACGACAGCTTCCCGACGGCGATGCACATCGCCGCGACGCGCGCGATCCAGCAACAGCTGCTGCCGGCGCTGGAACAGCTGCAACAGACCTTCGCGCGCAAGGTGGAAGCCTTCGCCGATATCGTCAAGGTCGGCCGCACGCACCTGCAGGACGCGGTGCCGCTGACGCTGGGCCAGGAGTTCTCGGGCTACATGACGCAGGTCGCGGATGCGCAATCGCGGCTGCAGCAGGCCATGCTGCGCGCCATGCCGGTGGCGCAGGGCGGCACCGCGGTCGGCACCGGGCTGAACGCGCCGCATGGCTTTGCTGCGGCCTTTGCGCGCGCGCTGGCCGACTACACCGGCCTGCCGTTCGAGCCCGCGCCCAACCGCTACGCGCTGCAGGCCTCGCATGACGCGCTGGCCGACCTGTCAGGCGCGCTCAACACCACCGCCTCGTCATTCCTGAAGATCGCGCGCGACTTCATGCTGCTGGGCTCGGGGCCGCGCGCGGGCTTCGCCGAGCTGATCCTGCCGGCCAACGAGCCGGGTTCGTCGATCATGCCGGGCAAGGTCAACCCGACCCAGGCGGAGGCGCTGGCCATGGTTTGCTGCCGCGTGATCGGCAATCACACCACGGTGACGCTGGCCAATGGCCTGGGCACGCTCGAGCTGAATGCGTACAAGCCGGTGATCATCTACAGCCTGCTGCAGTCGGTCAGCCTGCTGGCCGGGGCGGCATCGAGCTTTGCCGAGCATATGGTCGAGGGCCTCGAGGCTGACCGCGAGCGCATTGCCGAGCTGCTGGAACGCTCGCTGATGCCGGTCACGGCGCTGAACCCGCATATCGGCTACGACAAGGCCGCCGAGATCGCCAAGCTGGCGGTGCAGCGCAACCTGTCGCTGCGGGAAGCGGCGATCGCATCCGGACATGTGACCGAGGACCAGTTCCGCGAGTGGATCGACCTGGCTGGAATGACGCGCGAAGTGTGAGCCGCGCAATGTGAGCCATCTACGCGGCGGCTGGCTGATGCCAGCCGTGTGGCTCAGCCGGGCGCGCCGTCCGGTGAGGTGCAGCGCTGGCGCGCCAGCGCTTCGCGAGAATAGCCATGGCGAACGCGCAACTGGTGCTCGACCGCATCCGCCTGATCCAGGCATGCGAATATCAGGTCGTCCTTGAAGCGCTGCGATACGCCTTTGAGCCGTGGCGCTTCGTAGGCAACATGGCGCGCGCGGCAGCGCAGGAACAGCAGCGTTTCCTGGGTGGCGGCAATCAGCTGGTCATGCTCGATCCGCTTGCATTCGACCAGGTCCTGGGCAGAGACACTGGCGCCGGCAATGAACAAAGGCACGCACAGCCAGCGGCGCATCAAGCGGTGCATGGCAAACGGGGGCGCGTCGGGGCCGGTTGACGGTGTGGATCGCATCATTGCCCAGAGTCGGGTTCGTTGCAAGCGATGGCCAGCCTGATAAGCCGTCCCGGGCGGCCAGTTCGCGGGACACACTGTCCCGTTGACTGGGCAATCCCCCGCAAACCCCGGCCGAGGTCAAGCTGCCGCGCGGGCGCGCCAGCATGGCAATATACGGGGCCGGCACCCGCCACGCGGCGGGGCCGGCCCTTTTTCTTTCCTTGTAGCCAATGGATCTCAACGCCTTGCGCCTGTTCGTCGACATCGTCGACGCCGGCAACCTGAGCGCGGCCGCGCGCAAGCTCAAGATGACGCGCGCCAATGTCAGCTACCGGCTGAAAGCGCTGGAAGAAGAGCTGGGCGTGCAGTTGCTGCGGCGGACCACCCGCCATGTCGAACCCACGCCGGTAGGGGCCGGCCTCTACGAGCACGGGCGCAATATCCTCGGCGAGGTGGCGGCTGCCAATGCGCTGATCAGCAACATGGGCAAAAGCCTGCAGGGCCATGTGCGGCTTTCGGTCCCCACCGGCCTCGGCCACACGATACTGTCGCCCCTGCTGGTGCAGTTCAAGCAGCGCTATCCCGACATCACCCTCGATGTCGTCTTCGACAACCGCGTGCACAACCTGGTATCCGAGGATGTGGACGTGGCGCTGCGCATCATATCCACGCCGCCCGATTCGGTCATCGCCACGGAGATCGGCACGGTGGACTGGGTCATCTGCGCTTCACCCGCTTACCTGGCAAACCATCCGGCGCCCCAGGTACTCGCCGACCTGCAGGAGCATGCGATCGTTTGCGCCTCGCCAGTCGGGCAAAAGCTGAAGGTAGCGGGAACGCGGCCCGGCAGCGAAGCGCAGGAAACCCGCGACCAGGTGGTGCTGGAACCGACACTCAGTTCCGATAACTTCGGCTTCCTGAAGGAAGGGGTGGTGGCCGGCCTGGGCATCGGCATCACGCCGATCTACGCGATCGGCGAGGAACTGGCGAGCGGCGGGCTGGTGCAGCTGCTGCCGGATTACCGCATCAGCGTGTTCGGCAGCCGGCTATACATGCTGACCATGCCAAACCGCTACCAGACGCTGGCTACGCGCTACCTGCTGAATTTCCTGAAAACGGAGCTGCAGGCGGTGTGGCCGCGGCTGCACGGCTAGCGGGCAAGGCGGATCGGGGGCCGTTGGGCACGGCGCCAGGCACTATATTAGGAGCACAAGGATAACCGTAGCGTATCCCTGTCCTGAGGAGCAACCATGGCCCTGTCTAGCACGCTCGCAAACTGCCTGAGCAGCAAGAATACCCAGTACGACATCATCCGCCACCCCTACACCCTCAGCAGCATGGCCACTGCCGAGGCGGCGCACGTTCCCGGAGACCGTCTGGCCAAGACCCTTTTGCTCGAGGACGAGCGCGGCTATGTTGCCGCCGTGATCCCTTCGAGCCATCACCTGCAGCTGGCTGCCATCTGCGAGCAGACCGGCCGCGACCTGGTGCTCGCGCATGAGGATGAAATCCGCGAGATCTTCAAGGATTGCGACCTTGGCGCGATTCCGCCGGTCGCCATGGCGTATGGCATGCAGACTTATGTGGACAACAGCCTGATGCAGCAGCCTGAGGTGTATTTCGAAGGCGGCGACCACCAGGAACTGGTGCACATGACACGGGACCAGTTCATGGACCTGATGTCGGATGCCACGCCGGGGCATTTCTCGCGCCGCATGATGTAGGCGCAGCGACGCTGCGCTGCGGCCACCGCGGGATATGATCCCGCGGTGGCCGTTTTCATTCGAGGTCCGGCAATGCCGCTGCCGGCGGCGCCTCGCCGGCCAAGGCGTGCTCGCTGTCGTCCTTCAGGTCCACGCCCGAGCGCCCGAGTGCCACGGCACCGCGCAGCAGGAAGACCAGACGTTGTGCGGCCTGCGCATAGGAGAGTCCTTCGGGCCGCACATTGGAAATGCAGTTGCGCTCGGCATCGGTACGGCCCGGTTGCGGAGCGTAGGTCAGATAGATGCCGAGGCTGTCGGGCGAACTCAGTCCGGGCCGTTCGCCGATCAGCATCACCACCTGGCGCGCGCCAAGCACGGCGCCGATATCGTCGCCGAGCGCAACGCGCGATTGTTCCGCCACCACCACCGGTCCGATACGCCATTCCTGCGGCAAGCGCTGGCGCGTCGCCTCCAGCACCGCCACCGCGTGCGTTTGCGCGGCCAGCGCCGAAAGTCCGTCGGCAATCACGAACACGACATCGGGCGCCTGCTGCGGCCGCGCCGCGGCCAGGCGCGCCCTGCTCTCGTCATCCAGGCCCCGGCCGAGGTCAGGGCGCCGCAGGTAATAAATGCGGTCCGGCGCTGCGCTGTGGACAAGCACGTGGCCGAGCCCGGCCTGGCGCAGTGCGCCGGCGACGGCATCGGCGTCCAGCGGCAGGTGCACGGCGTCGCGCGCCTGCGCATGGGCCAGGCCGAACGCCAGCACGGCATCGGTGGTCTGGCTGTGGCCGGTGCGGCCCAATGCAATGCGCGCGCGCGTGAACCGGCGCAGGCGCTGCCATGGATCGGCGTCGTGCACAGCGGCGGGATCGGCAGGGGGCGAAGGAAGGTCGGACATGGCGTTCCTGATGAATGGCTCGGGGCCGGCGTTACAGGCCGTGCGCCATCTGCAGCAGCGGCTGGCGTTCGGACGGCTCCAGCAGCCGGCCGGCGCCATCGGCGATGCCCATGCGCTGCAACCATTGCTCGAACTCCGGCGCGGGGCGCAGGCCCAGCACTTCGCGCAGGTACAGCGCATCGTGGAAGGAAGTGCTCTGGTAGTTCAGCATGATGTCGTCGGCGCCGGGCACGCCCATGATGAAATTGATGCCGGCCACCCCGAACAGCGTCAGCAGCGTATCCATGTCGTCCTGGTCGGCCTCGGCATGGTTGGTGTAGCAGACGTCGCAGCCCATCGGCACGCCCATCAGCTTGCCGCAGAAGTGGTCCTCGAGCCCGGCGCGGATGATCTGCTTGCCGTCGTACAGGTATTCCGGCCCGATAAAGCCCACTACCGTATTCACCAGCAGCGGCGAGAACGCGCGCGCCACGGCGTAGGCGCGCGCCTCCATGGTCTGCTGGTCGACGCCATGGTGGGCGTTGGCCGAGAGCGCGCTGCCCTGCCCGGTTTCGAAATACATGACGTTGTCGCCGACGGTGCCGCGCGCCAGGCCCTGCGCGGCGTCGTGGGCTTCGGCCAGCAGCGCCAGGCTGATGCCGAAGGCCATATTGGCGCGTTCGCTGCCCGCCACCGACTGGAACACCAGGTCGACCGGGGCGCCCTGCGCAATCGCGCGCAGCGTGTTGGTGACGTGGGTCAGCACGCACGACTGCGTGGGGATATCGAAGCGGCAGCGCAGCGCATCGAGCATATGCAGCAGCGAGACAATGGCGCCCAGGTTGTCCGAGGCGGGATTGATGCCGATGGTGGCGTCGCCGCACCCGTACAGCAGGCCGTCGATGACGGCGGCGGCGATGCCCTTGGGATCGTCGGTAGGATGGTTCGGCTGCAGCCGCACCGCCAGCCGCCCCGGCAGGCCGACGGTATTGCGAAAGCGCGTCACCACCTGGCATTTGCGCGCCACCGACACCAGGTCCTGGTTGCGCATCAGCTTGCTGACCGCGGCCGCGATCTCGGGGGTGATGCCCGGCGCGACGCGCGCCAGCGTGGCGCTGTCGGTTTCGTGCCGCAGCAGCCAGTCGCGCAGGTCGCCGACGGTCGTGGCACCGATCGCGGCAAAAGCGGAAGCATCGTGCCGGTCGACAATCAACCGCGTGATTTCGTCCTCCTCATACGGCACCAGCGCCTCGTTGAGGAACTGCGCCAGGGGCACCTCGGCCAGCGCCAGGCGGGCGGCCATCCGCTCCTGTTCGCTGGCGGCGGCAATGCCGGCGAGCGCATCGCCGGAGCGCGCCGGGCTGGCCTTGGCCAGCAGCGTGCGCAGATTGTCGAAGACATGGCGCTGACTGCCGATGGTGTGGGTATATGCCATGGGGAATGCCGTTCCGATGTCGGGGCCGATGCCCCTAATATAGTCACCGTTGCAGCACCTGGCTGGCGCGGTGATACGAAAAGCGCAGCAATTCCCATGCCGGCTGGCACGCAGCCGGCGCCACTCCTAGCGAATGCCGGCGAAGACTTCTACCCGGCGGTTCAGCAACCGGCCCTTGGCAGTCCGGTTGTCTGCAGCAGGCTGCGCGGCGCCCCGCCCGATAGATTCGATCTGCACCGGCACCAAGGCGCGTGCCTGCAGGTAGCCGGCCACCTCTGCTGCGCGCGATTCCGACAAGGCCTGGTTGGACCGATACGCGCCGCGGGCCATTGGCGAATCGTCGGCATGCCCGACCACCGTGATCCAGTCGGCCCGGCCGTCCAGCAGGTCAGCCAGCTTGTCGAGCTGTTCGGCCAGCGCTGGCGGCAGTTGCGCCTGCCCGGGCGGAAACGACAGGCCGTCTTGAAAGACGAGGTGCAGGCGGCCGCTACGCACATCGGCACGGATGGCCGCGCTGGCGAGTTGCCGGGCGAAGGCCTGTTCGATGTCCCGCTCCAGCGTATCTGCCGACGGGAACACGGCTTGTGGCAGCCGCTCTAGCCGCGCCAGCCGCAGCGCCAGCGCATCGGTGGCGGCGTTCTGGCGCGTCGCCTGGACCACCACGACGGCAGCGACAAGGAAGACCGCTGAGGCAACGGCAAGCAGCGGCCGGGCGCCGAAACTCGGCACTTGCGGCAGCGCCTCGGGCTGCGCTTGCCATGGCGGGGCCGGTCTCAGCGCCACGATCTCTTGGGTCGTCGGCCGGATCGGCGGCACCAGTCCTGCCGGTGGCCGCCCGCTTTCATCCGTGAGTCCGCGCCCGATCAGGTATGCAATCACTTCAAGCGCGTCAGCATGAGCGCCGGCTCGCTGCTGCAGCCTGGCGACCAGTGCGCGGCAGCGGCCGCCGCGATCCGCTTCGCCATAGTGCGCCGCAAGCAGGCCGTGCCGCAGCCAGGCCCCACGGCACGCACCGGACCGTCCCTGCACGCGGCGGCCCGCCTGGTCCAGCGCCGCGCACAGGCAATAGTGGACTGCCTCCACATCCTCCGCCGGCAACGCCGCCGCGCGACAGGCCTGGCGAAAGCTCGCCAGGCGCGAGTGCGCAGCTTCCTGCAGGGTCTCCAGGCGCGCCGCGGAATCGAGTTCCGGCGTCAGTTCGTCGAGCACCCGGATCACGGGCTGCGCCAGCCGCAGCAGGTGGTTGCCGCTACCCATCGCGGTGGGCGTCATCGTCACGAACGCCCCGGGCATTCGAAGCCCTGCAGCAAGCCAGTCGTCCACGGATTGGCCAGGCTGCCGGTATTGATATCCAGCCGCGCCTTCCGGCCGTCGAAGTCGTACTCCGCCACGAAATGGCTGGCGCTGGCCGATCCGGCCAGCTTTCCCATTGCCACCACCCGCATCAGTGCCCACGGGCCGCTGGCGGCCAGTGCAGAAGTATCCGGGCGGATGCGCGGACTGGCGCTGATCTGTGCGCCCTGGCCGCCGCGCGGACCAGGCCAGGTGATCTTGAGCGGCACCACCGGGCCATGCACGTAGCGCTGCCCTTGGCCGTCGAAGTCCAGGTTCAGCTCGACGATCTCGGGATCGAGCCCGACGACCTTCAGGTCGACCTTCCACGCCAGCCGCTTCGCGCCCGGATCGCGGAAGAACACCTCGCGGATGTCCCGCGCGCGCTGGAACGGCACCAGGCTCGGCCCGGCCACCGGCGGCACATCCGGCGCGGTCAGCTTGTAGCGCCAGGGAGAGATGGTGGTATCGACGTGCGGCGCCAGCACTTTCTGGAAAAAGTCGTCGAGCACGCCGCCGGCGGCGAAAATCCGCGCGAAGTCTCCCGGATCGACGTCCTGTGCCGTCGCGAGGGCGAAAGGGTACTTGCCCTCAATGGCGCTGCGGCAGCTTTCGCCGATCATGGCATCCATCTGCGCCACCAGGATCTCGCCGATGCCCTTGTTGACATCGCGCGTGCCCTGCACCACCAGGTCGGCCAGCACCGCGGCGAACGGCGCGGGCAGCCTGGCCGCTTCCATGCGCAACTGCGCGCCGCTGTCCGCTGGCGGCGGCAGGGTGCGGGTATTCAGGGCGTTGTTGGCCACCACCTGGGTGGTGTAGTAGGCATTGACCATGCCGGCAATCGCATCCAGCCGCGGCTTGGCGCCTGCTGCCTGCACGTCCGGCGCCGCGGCATCGGCCTGGCCGGTCACGACCTCGCGCAGCGCGGCAAAGCGGTTGTCGACCAGTTCGCGCTCCTGGCGCGCTTCGGCGCGCGCATTCAACGCCTGTACCAGTCCGGCAGTCTTGTCGGGCACGGACAACGCCTTCTGCGCCAGCGACGGGTCTTGCTGCGCGAGCGGCCGGCTCAGCGTGGTCTCCTGCACCGCGGCGCGGCCGAGCCGGGCCAGCGGCGAGTCCGGCGCGGCGAAATTGCGAAGGATCTCCAGGTCAAAGCCAAGGTTGCCGCCGGTCACCGTGCGAATATCGGCAAGGAACGCGCTCCAGCGGCGTGCATACTCCTCCAGGTACAGGCGGCGGATCTCGCGCGTCAACTGACCGTTATCGCCCGGCTTGCCGGCTGCGGCCTCAAGCGTTTTTTTTTGAGCCCCATCATGGGCCGTGCGCCCCATCACCCAGGCATCGACGGCCTGCGCCTTGCCGACAAACTCGGGCAAGCGCGCACTGAAGAGATCGTGATAGCCGGCATAGGTAAAGAGCCCGGGAATGCCCCGCTCCAGCGGCTCGCCGCTGGCCCGCGTAAAAACCGTTCCGGCCTGCGGCCCGACCGCCCGCACCAGCGTGAAGTCCTGCGGCGCGGCTTCCAGCATGGCGGCCCTGGCGCGGTCGTAGAGCCGCTCGATCGAGGTGTTGCCGTCGAGGAAATCCCGTGCCGAATGGATCAGTGCTTCGTTCCTGGCATAGGGCGATTGCACCGGACGGCTGCCGTCCAGCAGGACATCCAGGTGTTCCAGCACGCCGACCCTGCCGCCGAAGGCGGCTGCGCCGTTGCCAGTGGCCCAGTCGCTCTGCACCCATGCCTGCACTTCCGGCGCGCTAAACCTGTCCTTCTCGTGCAGCATCAGGTAGACGCGCAGCGTGTCGTAAGCCTGCCTGGCATCGCGCGCGGCAACCGCGTTTTCGAGCACCGCTTCGACCCGTCGCACCAGGTACGGCACCAGCAAGTTGTCCTGCAGCCTGACGCGGGTCCGGACCGAAGCATCAAGGACCGGTGGCACGCTGTAGAGGCCGTAGCGCCATGCCAGCGGCGGATCGGCCAGTGCCAGTCCGGCATAGGCAGTCAGGTCGCGCGCGGCCGACAGCACCTCCGGCATCGTGCCCGGCTGCGGCGCCTTGTAGAAGGCGGCGACGGTAGCGGCCAGCGCGCCGGCCTTCTGCCGCACCGAGTGCAGGTAGGCGCGGTTATGCCCATCGCTGGTATAGAGCGCACCGGCCAGCCACAGGAAAATCACCACGGCCAGCGTGTGCCCGAGCAGCCGCAGCAGGCGGAAGCGGAGTTCCCAGCGCAGGTTCGGCTTTACCAGATGGGCTTCGGGCACGATCACGCGCTTGAAGACGTCCTGCAGAAAATAGCTGCGATGCCCCGTCTCCTGCGCCGCCGCGGAAGCGGCAATGGCTTCGTTCGTGGCAGGGAAGACGTGCTCCGGCGTCTCCATGGTGTCGGCCTGGTTGCGCTCCAGGCGCCTGAGCACGGTTTCGTGGTCCGCCATCACCGTTGCCGAGGTCTGGGCCGCACTCGTGAAATACACGCCGCGCAGCATGTGGGCGCTCTCGGTATCGTCAAAGCGGGATTCGAGGAACACCTGCGCCAGCATGTCGACGATCGGCTCGGCCAGGCCGGCAAACTCCTGCGGCAGCGCGAACAGGTCCTTGCGGCGCTGCGGGTCATACTCTTCATAGAGCCGCGCATCGAGTCCCGCCTGCAGCCGCTCGACCAGCAGCGCCAACTCCGTGCGGCAGCGTTGCACGAAGGCATCGGGCACATCGGAGCGCCTGGCCTTGCGGTCGTCATGCGGGAAGGCAAAGCCCCACGGCTGCGCGCGGCCCTCGCTGCTCAGGTACTGGAAGTAAGCGCCGAAGCCCGCCAACTGGTCGAGCTTGGTGACGATCACATAGACCGGGAACCGGATACCCAGGTCCGTGCGCAGGTCGGCCAGCCGGGCACGCAGGCTGGCCGCCTGGCGCATGCGCGCTTCGGGCGACTGCGTCAGCAGGTCCCTGGTGCTGATGGCAAGCACCGCGCCATTGATCGGCGCCCGGCTGCGATACCTGCGCAGCATCGCGAGAAACCCGGTCCACTCGGCCTGGTCTACCTTCGGGTTCTGGCCATGGCTGGTATAGCGGCCGGCCGTGTCGATCAGCACAGCCTCATTCGAGAGCCACCAGCTGGCAGCCAGGGTGCCTCGATCCTTGCCGGCCATCGCGCCGGCGCTCATCTGCTCCGGCAACGGGAACTGCAGGCCGGCGTTGAGCAAGGCGGTGGTCTTGCCCGCGCCGGTGACGCCGACAATCATGTACCACGGCAGTTCGTACAGATAGCGCCTGCCTTCCAGGACGCGGCCGATCCCGCCACCGCTGCGCATCCCCTTGAGCTGCCTCAGCGCCTTCTGCACCGTCTCGTGCACGATGGCGAGCTCGTTCCTGGCAACGACTTCAGGAGGCTTGCCGCCAAAGTTCAGCAGCTTCTGCAGCAATGAATCGTTCCCCTGCGAGCGACGCAGGAAGCGGAACACTTCATAGGCCGCGAGGAGAAAGACAAGCACCGCGATGGCGACGACCCGCACGACGTCCGAAGCGAGCGGATGCGCGGTGCCGACAGCAAGCAGCGGCCCGGCATGCCAGATCGCCAGGCAAAGCACGGCGACCCCGATCACCGCCACCGACCAGCGCAGCACCAGCAGCAATGCCAGCGCCAGCAGCAGCAAGATGGCAGCCACCCGCATGCCGGTCTCCGCCAACGGCCGCAAGCCATTGAACGCCAGCAGCGGACCAGTGAACCAGGTCGCGGCCGTGGCAAGCGCCAGTGCCACGTACACCAGCGCCTGGCGCGAGAACAGTACGGCCAGGCAACGTTTCAGCAATTCCATACCGGACTCTCTCTCAATGCGTCACCACGATTTCCACGCGGCGGTTCTGCGCGCGCGCAGCGGGCGACCCATTGCCCTTAACCGGCTCGCTATCGCCCTTGCCCACCGCCGCCAGCCTGCCCTTGGCAACGCCCTTGCCGGCGAGGTATTCGGCGACGACGGCCGCGCGCTCTTCGGACAACACCTGGTTGGAGGGAAAGCGCGCGGTCTTGATCGGGACGTTGTCGGTATGACCGACGACGGTGACCTGTCCGGCGACCTTGCTGATCTCTCCGGCCACCTTGTCGAGCACCGGCAGGACCTTGTTGCTGACATCCACCTGGCCGGCGGCAAACATGTCGTCGCCGCGGAACGTGACCGCGCTGCGCCTGTCGTCTTCGCTGACGCTTACGATGCCGCGGGCGATCTCCGCCCGCAGCAGCATCGCCAGCCGCAGTGCCTTCGGCGGATCCGGTGGCGCGGCATGGCCGATGGCGACGATCTGCTGCACAAGCGCATGCGTGCCGTCGAGCAGCTGATACTTGTACCAGCCGAACAATGCCGCAATGCAGAGCGACAATATGCAGGCCGTGATCCACACCGGCACTGAGCGCAGCAGCCGCAGCTTGCCGGGCGCTGCGCCACGCCAGTGCGGCGAGAGCTCGCGCGGAACGCTTTCGCGCGCGCCGGCGATCAGGTTCAACAGCTGCTGGCGGATCGCGTCGAGTTCGCGCGGTCCTTCGGACCGCTTGCCGTAGCGCCCGCGAAAGCCCAGCGACAACACCTGGTAGACCAGCTCGATGACATGCATGTGCTCCTGCGGCGATGCCACCAGCCGGCCCAGCAGCTGGAACATTTTCTCGCCGCCGTCCCCCTCCTGGTGGCACTGGATCAGCAGGCTGTACGTCGCCCAGTCGCCAGCTTCGCCCCAGCGGGTCGCGTTGGCGGCCTCGTCCAGTGCGGTGCAGAGCGTGTAGCGCGCGGCGAGCACATGCTCGCGGCGCAGGTTGGCGCGCTCGCAGACCGCCTGGAATTGCCGGATCTCCTCCATCAGCATCTGCTTCAGCGCTTGCACCGTGCCAACACCGGGCAAGTCCGCCGGCATGTCTGCCAGCGTGCGCAGCAGCGGTTGCGCCGCGGCAAGCAGGGGATTGGCGCTGGCCACGATGCGCGCGGCGCGCT
Source organism: Cupriavidus consociatus (assembly GCF_017814975.1). Taxonomy (GTDB): domain Bacteria; phylum Pseudomonadota; class Gammaproteobacteria; order Burkholderiales; family Burkholderiaceae; genus Cupriavidus; species Cupriavidus consociatus. The sequence goes on along the minus strand of NZ_JAGIQA010000024.1, from coordinate 56,718 downwards.
GCTCCGGCGTTTCAGGCGCGTTCCAGCGCCATGCGCAACGCCCTGGCGCGGTGGTGTCCGCGGATGCCGATGCGGCGCCGTAGACGGTGTCCGCCATGCCGGGACCGGTGTTCTCGACTGCGTCTTCCATCAGCTGCGCACTCCCCACAACTCAAGACGGATTTCCGGAAAATGGCCGGCCACGTGCAACGCCAGGCCGCCGTAGCGCTGGACCTGTTCCCACAGCGGATGGTCCTGGGCCAACTCGAAGTAGACCTGCCCTGCGTTGAACGGAATCTGACGCGGCGGCACGGGCAACGGCCGCAGCGGGATGCCGGGAAGGTGCGAGCGGATCAGTTCGGCAAGGCGCTCCGAAGGTCCCGCCTTGGCCTGGGCCGGAAATTTCTGCTGCAGCACGTCAGGCGGCATCTGCGCGCCAACGGCCAGCACGAAGGTATGGAAGCGCCCGAACTCGTTCGGCTCCAGCACCGCGAGCCGGATGCCGTGGGACTGGTCCCGCAGCTCGATGCGCTGTGCACTGCGCTCCAGCACCACGTTGAGCAGGAATCGCAGGTCATCGACCACCGGCTTCAGGCAGGTATGCGGCTCGTCATGGCGATAGGCGCCAAACGGCTTCGGACGCCGGGTTGCGGTGCGGACAAAGGTAGAGAGCTCGCCGGCCAGCGCGGTCAGCAAGACATAGAGTTCCTCGGGCGATGCGGCCTTGGCCTCGAGCATATGCGTCAGCACCGGCTCATGCCGGTTCAGCAACTGGAGGATGAGGTACTCCGACACCTCGGCGGCATCTCCGCCGCGGGTGCCGGCCGCGGCAAGCCGCTCGGCCATCGCACTGGCACGCAGGCGCAGCAGGCCGTGAAGTTCGCCCAGCCACGTCGTCAGCAAGGCACTGGCCGTGTACACGTTGACCGGCGGGATCAGCGCCGGATCAAGCGTGGCGCTGCCGTCGGCGCGGATCTCTGCCACCCTGGCAAGCGGCAGTCCGATCCAGGATTTGGTCAACTCCTTCTCCGGCAGCAGGCGCAGACGCAGGTCGGCCAGCTGCACCAGCTTCGGACCCTGCCCGATCGAGTTTGCATCCAGCAGTTCTTCCTCGAAGCTGTGATACCGCGCCAGCGAATCCGCGGCGTTGTCGAACGTGGTCTCTTCGGTATTGGGAGTGCGAATCGGTGCCGACAGGTAAATTCGCTGGTTCAGGTGCTCATGGCGCAATGCCAGCGGCGCAGGCAGCCGCGCCTGTGCCGGCGTGTCGAACGGCGTGCCGTCCTGCAGGATCCCCGCGGCGCCGGAAACCACCAGCTTGCCGAGCGCCAGCGCCTCGGTGTCGATGGCCAGGTGTGCAAAGCCCCAGAAGAACGCGCTCAGCGCCGCGGCGCGCTTATGCGCGAAATGCTCCAGATAGCGCTCCTGCTGCTGAAACAGCTGCGGGCGCAGGAACAGCCCCTCGCTCCAGACAACCTTGTTGTACCAGCTCATAAATCAGTCGGGTTTCAGAACGGTGATGGTTTGCTGGTCGAGCAAGACCTGCAGCCTGAACTTGCGCGCCGGCACGACGAAGCGGTACCAGGCCGCTTCCGGTGCAGGCGGCAATGGGTAGACCGTGCGCCAGGTCGCCTTGCCCAGGTCGCGGTATCCGACCAGGAAGCCCAGCGCTGTCGTCTGGGGGTTGAGCTTGCGCTCGATCGATCGGGATTCGCCTGGGCGAAGCACGAACGCATCGCGGGCCAGCAGGTCCTGCGTCAGGACGGTTTTGTCGTTCTGATCGAGCGAGAAGTAGTCGGCGCTCTTGAACGCCGCTTCCGTCCTGAGTTCGTAGACGCGAACGAGGACGGGCGAAGCGCGGTCCTGGTCGTCCGGGTTGACGGTCGGCCTGGCATCGACAGCCAGCACGAGCTTGATCTGTTCCCTGGAAGCGTCGGGCTGCGGCGCCGCGCAGGCGCACAGCAATGCGGCGGCCGATGCCGCCAGGATGCGTAGGCTCACTGCAATCTCCTGGTACCGCGCGAAAAAAGGAAGCCGGTGGTCGGGGCGGCATGCCCCAACCGCCTCGCGTGCCGGGCGGGATCCCTGCCGATCCCCGATCTACGCTCAGCGGCAGGGACCCCACGCCGGGCGCGGGTCAAGCTTCCGTGTTGCCCTTGATGTCGTAGCCCGCCGTTACGGCGCCGCCGCTGCCGCCCTGGGCGTTCTGCACCACGTACTCCTGCTTGACCCGGGAGAACGACAGCGCCACCTGCTCGCGCATGCGGACCTCATCGTCCACCGAGCCTCTCGGGCTGACCTTGGTGACAATGACGTCGGTCATGGTGAGCTTCAGGTACTCGAGCGGGTTGCCGCCGGCCTTGCGCACTACCAGCACCGCTTCATTGATGTGCTTGCCCGTCAGGCAGTACTTCATCAGGTTGGGCGAAGCGCGGTCGATGTAGTGCTCGAAGGCCAGGTCCGACACCGTGGCCTTGCCGGCGCCGCCGCCACTGCCGGCGTGCATGGTCGACTGCTGCTCGATGCTCCAGTCCCAAGCGAGCACCTCGATCTCGTACTTGTGCGAAGAATCCTGCGACTCGCCATCGATGCCGTTGATCTTCAGGAAGATGTCCTGTGCCATTGCGTTACTCCTTTACGTAAGTCAGAAACTGCGGACAAGGGCCACGGCAGGCATCGCATCCTTGCGACGGACGCATGGCCTTGTCGTGGGCATTTCCGGCCCGGATCCGTGCCCCGACGTTGGCTATGCGGCGTCCTTGACCGATGGCAGCCGGGCCACCAGCCGCAGCGAGACCGTCAGGCCCTCCAGCTGGAAGTGCGGGCGAAGGAAGAACTTGGCGCCGTAGTAGCCGGGATTGCCGTCGATTTCTTCCACCAGCACTTCGGCGGCCGCCAGCGGGCGCCTGGCCTTGGTCTCCTGCGAGGAGTTGGCCGGGTCGGCATCGACGTAGTTCATGATCCATTCGTTGAGCCAGCGCTGCATGTCCTCGCGCTCCTTGAACGCGCCGATCTTGTCGCGCACGATGCACTTCAGGTAATGAGCGAAGCGCGAGCAGGCAAACAGGTACGGCAGCCGGGCGGAGAGATTGGCATTGGCGGTCGCATCGGCGTCGTAGTACTCCGCAGGCTTCTGCAGCGACTGGGCGCCGATAAAGGCGGCGTAGTCGGTGTTCTTGCGATGCACCAGCGAGATGAATCCATTCTTCGACAGCTCGGCTTCGCGGCGGTCCGAGATCGCAATCTCGGTCGGGCATTTGGTGTCGATGCCGCCGTCATCGGTCGGGAAGGCATGGCAGGGCAGGTTCTCCACCACGCCGCCGCTCTCGACGCCCCGGATCAGTGTGCACCAGCCATAGAGCTTGAAGGATCGGTTGACATTGACCGCCATCGCGTAGGCCGCGTTGCTCCAGACATACTTGCGGTGATCGGCGCCGTCGGTGTCTTCCTCGAAGTCGAAGGCATCGACGGGATTGGTATGGATGCCATACGGCAGGCGCGCCAGGAAGCGTGGCATGGCCAGGCCCACATAGCGCGCGTCTTCCGAGATGCGCAGGCCATTCCAGGGCGCGTACTCCAGATTCTGGAAGATCTTCGACAGGTCGCGTGGGTTGGCCAGCTCCTGCCACGAATCCATCTGCAGCACCGAGGGCGAGGCGCCGGCGATAAACGGAGCATGGGCAGCGGCCGAGATCTTGGCCATCGAAGCGAGCAGCTCCACGTCCGGCGGCGTGTGGTCGAAGTAATAGTCCGCCACCAGGCAGCCGTAGGGCTCGCCTCCGAGCTGCCCATACTCTTCCTCGTAGATGCGCTTGAAGAACGGGCTCTGGTCCCAGCCGATGCCCTTGTAGCGGCGCAGCGTGCGGCGCAGCTCTTCCTTGGACACATCCATCACGCGAATCCGCAGCTTGTCGTCGGTTTCTGTGTTGGCGACCAGGTGATGCAGGCCACGCCATGCGGACTCCAGCTTCTGGAAATCCGCGTGATGCAGGATCAGGTTGATCTGTTCGGAAAGCTTCCTGTCGATAGCGGCAATGATGGCCTCGATGCTCTTGTAGGCATCGTCGCTAAGGGTGCAGGCGCTTGCGAGCGCCTGCTCGGCCAGCGTCCTGACGGCGAGGTCGACAGCCTCGCGCGCCTGCTCCGTCTTGGGGGAAAACTCGCGGCTGATCAGCGCGGCGAAGTCAGCGTGGCCGGCGGCATGCTCAGCGGCCGCTGCCGCTTGGGTCTGCGTTGGTTGGGCGGAAACCATGGATTCCTTGCTTGATGAAGTGATTCAGGTAGGCAGGCAGCCGGGCGATTCAGCAGGGATCGGCTTCGCCCTTGTCTTCGCTGGTCTGTGTGCGGGGCGCGCTGGCAAGCGATTGCAGCAGCGCGGGATCCTGGAGCAGCTGGTTGATCAGCGCTTCGGCGCCCGACTTGCCGTCCATGTAGGTCTGCAGGTTGGCAAGCTGCGTGCGGGCTTCGAGCAGCTGCCTGAGCGCTTCGACCTTGCCGGCCACGGCGGCCGGCGAGAAGTCTTCGATGCTCTCGAAGGACATGTCGACCAGCAGCTGGCCTTGGCCCGACAGCGTGTTGTGCACGGCAAACGCCACGCGCGGCTGCATCGCCTTCATGCGTTCGTCGAAGTTGTCGACATCGACTTCCAGGAACTTGCGGTCGGCCACCGGCGGCAGCGGCTCAGCGGGCTTGCCCGACAGGTCCGCCAGGACGCCCATCACGAACGGCAGCTCGATGCGCTGCTCCGAGCCATAGACTTCGACGTCGTACTCGATCTGTACGCGCGGCGTGCGATTGCGCGCGATAAATTTCTGCGAACTGTTCACAACGGACATGGCTCTCCCCATGGGGTTTCAAGGATGTGCCGGAGGCATCAGGCCGGTCCGGCTTCGGCATTGCCCGGCTCGGCATGACCCTGGCCGGAGCGGTATTCGATGTCATAGGCCAGCTCGCCCGGCGCTGTACCGGACAGGCCGATGGCGACGGCCGCCACCTCCCCCTTGCCGGGCAGTGCTGTCAGCCAGAGCCGCGCGAGCTGCGGCTGGATGACCTGCTCGATAAAGCCGATCAGCTGGCGCGCGCCGGTCTCTCCCACCGGGCACCGCGCCACGATGAGATCGACCACGGCATCCACGTACTTCAATGCAATGCCGTGCTGGGTCTGCAGGCGTGCAGCGACCCGCTCCAGATGCAGGCGCGCGATGCGGCCAAGGTTGTCCGGCGCCAGCGGCAGGTAGGGAACGACCACGAGACGCCCGAGAAATGCCGCCGGGAACTGCTTGCGCAATTCGGGCATGAGGGCCTCGGACAATGCGGCAGGATCAAGTGGCGAGGCCTCGCGCTCACACAGGTCCAGCAGCAGGTCGGATCCCACATTGCTGGTGAGCAGCAGGATGGTGTTGCGGAAATCGATGTGGCGGCCCTCGGCGTCCTCCATGCAGCCCTTGTCGAAGACCCGGTAGAACACTTCGTGCACATCGGGATGCGCCTTCTCGACTTCATCGAGCAGCACCACGCTGTGCGGCCGGCGCCGCACCGCCTCCGTGAGCACGCCCCCGTCGCCATAGCCGACATACCCGGGCGGCGCGCCCTTGAGTGTCGAGACGGTATGCGACTCCTGGAATTCGGAGAGATTGATCGAGATGAGGTTCTGCTCGCCGCCGTACAGCGCATCGGCCAGCGCCAGCGCCGTTTCGGTCTTGCCGGTGCCGGAAGGTCCCACCAGCAGGAACACCCCGACCGGCTTGCCGGGATCGGCCAGCTGCGCCCTGGCGGTCTGGATACGCGCTCCCAGCAGGGCAAGCGCGTGATCCTGCCCGATCACCCTGGCGGCGAGTGTCTGCGGCAGCCGCATCACCGCGGCTACCTCGTCCGCCACCATCCGGCCGACCGGGATGCCGGTCCACTCCGAGACGATTTCGGCCACGACCGCCTCGTTCACGTCGGTATGGACCAGCGGCGTGCCGGTGCGGGCCGCGCTTAGTTCGGCTTCGATTTCCTCGAGCCGGCGGCGGGCCTCCCCCGTGGTCAACGGCTCTTGCTCCGGCGCCTGGCTCGGCTTGCGCCGGCAGGCAAGCAAGTCGTTGGCCAGGCCGAGTTCGCGCTTCCACCGACCGTCGGCAAGCGCCAGCGCGGCCTCGCACCGCTCACGGCGCGTATTGAGATCGGCGATCCGCAGCGGCAGCGGCTTGCCCGGGGCGGCGCCGAGCGCCGCCTCTTTGGCCAGCAGCGCATGCTCGGCATCGCATGCCTGCAATTGCTGCCGCAGGAATTCGACCTCCTTCGGCGGCGCGTACTGCGACAGCGCCACGCGCGCACAGGCAGTGTCGAGCAGGCTGATCGCCTTGTCGGGCAACTGCCGGGCAGGGATGTAGCGATGCGACAGTCTGACCGCGGCACGCACCGCGTCATCGCGCACCAGCACCTGGTGATGCGTCTCGAAAGTGGCAACCAGCCCGCGCAGCATGGCCATTGCCATGCCCTCTTCCGGCTCGGAGATTTGCAGCACCTGGAACCGTCGCGTGAGCGCGGGATCCTTTTCGATATGGCGCTTGTACTCCGTCCAGGTGGTAGCGCCGATCGTGCGCAATACGCCGCGCGCCAGCGCTGGCTTGAGCAGGTTGGCAGCGTCGCCGGTGCCCGCCTGCCCGCCGGCACCGACCAGCGTGTGGACTTCGTCGATAAACAGGATCACCGGCCTGGCGGACTTGTCGGCCTCTTCCAGCACAGCCTTCAGGCGCGCCTCGAATTCCCCCTTCATGCTGGCGCCGGCGAGCAATGCGCCGACATCGAGGCTCAGCAGGCGGGCATCTACCAGGCTCGGCGGCACCTGCCCAGCCGTGATGGCCCGGGCGAATCCTTCGATCACGGCGGTCTTGCCTACGCCGGCATCGCCGGTCAGCAGCGGGTTGTTCTGGCGGCGGCGCATCAGGATGTCCGTCATGGTGCGGATCTCCTGCTCGCGGCCGATCACGGGGTCGAGCTTGCCGGCGCGGGCGGCCTCGGTCAGGTCAAGGCAGTACTGGCGCAGCGCCGACCGGCCAGCGGGCACGCAGGCCATGGCCCCGCTCGCCTCTCCAGGTGTGGCCGGCGCCAGGCCGCTACCGTCATACGCGGCCTGCGCAGCTTCCGGCGACTGGGCAACCTGTGCCGGCAGGTCGGCGACGAGATCATCGGCCCGCACCTTCCCGAACTGCCTGGACACGCGAAGAACGGTACGGCGCAACTCGGGCGTCTTCAGCAGCGCGGTCAGCAGGTAGGCCCCGCGCACGCGGTCGTCACCGAATGCCAGCGTTGCGTAGACCCAGGCACGCTCAACCGCGGTCTCGATCTGGAACGAAAAGTCGTTGACCGACGTAGCGCCGGCCGGCAGCGTCGCCAGTGCCCGGGTCAGGTCGGCCTCCAGGGCCGCCCGGTCCGCACCCGCGTGCTGCAGCATACGCTGCATGTCGCCGTCGGGCGCCTGCAGCAACTGGTGCAGCCAGTGGATCAGCTCCACGTACGGGTTGCCCCGGAGCTTGCAGAATGTGGTAGCGCTTTCCAGCGCCTTGAACAGGGTGGGATTGAGTCTGCCGAACAGGGCCTGGCGCGAAATATCCATTTGCAATTCCGTGCGTCTCGGTCGGTGGTCTTTGTGTTTTTTCAGCCTATTGACAAATTTTCATGCCCGCAATGCATCAGATAATCTGAATATTCATAGCGCGAAGGCATAAAAATCCAATCACAACATTTGCGAAATAATTCGAGTCGGCTCGTGCGCAATTACCACTACTGTAATCATGCCGCAATGATTCACATTTCTCCTTTTCTAGTCAGCCATCGAAAGGCTTGACAGCGACAAAGGACTACACAAATCCTCACGCCAAACAATAGGACTCTTCATATTTTTAATGAAATTAAATTAAATCTACTATGAAAAATACATAACGTAGAAAATCTGATTTCCAAATTCATTTCCGCAAACCTTGTGCTTATCATTGATGCCATTTCCTGAACAGAAGTGGGCGGAGGCGACATGAGCGAATGGCCAGGCGATCCGGCAAGCGTGTTTTCCAACGCCGGGCCCGGCGCGAATGGGCTGCTCGACCTGGTCGGTCAGGGTTGCATTCCGGCGCCGGGCACTGGCCATACCACCATCGCGGACGGCTTGGACATGCTGGCGCGGCTCATGCTGGAAGCCGAGACCGTCTTGCGCGATCCCGGCCATGTCGGCGTCCACCCCGCCCGCCACGATGCATGCGACAAGACCTCCACCCCGGTTGCCGGGTCCGACCCCAATCCGCTGCAGACGCTCGCCCGCGAAGCCGCCAGTGCGAACGGGTTGATGGACATGCTGGACGTCGCCGGTCATATCGGTGCCTGCACCGGCGCGGGAGACGCCACGGATGACGGCCAGCTCTTCGCGCTCCCGCAAACGCCGGACGTGCTGCGGCTCTTTGCCAGCGACATCGATTGCGCGCGAGGCCGAGCCGCGACCGCCAACCTGACCCGGCGCGAACACCATCTGGTTTCCTTGGACAGCGCCTATTGCCCGGAACGGGAGCGGGCCCCAGACCATGAGCAAGACGCCTGACCAGCCGGACCGCGCCACGCCGGGGGCCCTGCGCCGCACCGGCCCGCCCCGCCGCCCGAACGCGCAACTGCTGCCGACACTGTTCGACCGCTTGCGCGACGACGCGCCGCACCGCAGGACGGAAGCGCCGGAGCAATACACCGTCACGCGCGCGCAGATGCGCAGGATCATCCAGCGCGATCTCACCTACCTGCTCAACACTACCAACCGCGAGGATGAGATCGACCGCGTACGCTATTCACAGGCTGCCAGCTCGACGCTCAACTACGGCGTGCCCGCGCTTGCCGGGAGCTACCTGTCCGAGCGCAAATGGGACGACATCATCCGCATCGTCCAGCGCGCCATCGAGGATTTCGAGCCACGCCTGATCCCGGGCTCGCTGCGGATCGTGCCGCTGCTGAAGGAGGATGCGCCGCATCGCTACAACGTGCTGCTGTTCGAGATTTCCGGCCTGATCCACATGGATCCCTATCCGATGGCCTTCACCGCCCAAAGCTCGCTCGACCTGGAGACCAGCCGCATGCAGGTCAAGTCGATTCACGCCAACTGATGCTTTCCCCCATTCTCATGGACCCTCAGCTGCTTGAGTACTACAACCGCGAACTGGTCTACATGCGCGAGCTGGCGGGAGAGTTCGCGAACCAGCATCCCAAGGTGGCCAGACGCCTGGGCATGCATGGCATCGAGGTGTCCGATCCCTATGTGGAGCGCCTTATCGAAGCGTTCTGCTTCCTGTCCGCCCGCACACAGCTGAAGCTCGACGCGGAGTTTCCGCGCTTTACGCAGCGCCTGCTGGAAGTCATCTATCCCAACTACGTCGCGCCGACGCCGGCAATCGCGGTCGCGCAGTTCCACCCCAGCCACAAGGAAGGCGACCTGGTCCGCGGCATCCCGGTACCGCGCGGCACCGCGCTGCTGGCCCGTGCGCCAGCGGGCGAATCGACCCAATGCGAATTTCGCACGACACAGCCGCTGACACTGTGGCCGATCGAGATCGCCGAGGCCCGGCTTACCGGCATCCCGCCCGACGTCCGACATCTCGAACGCTACGTGCCGGCCCACGTGACCGTTCAGGGTGCCCTGCGCCTGCGACTGAGACTGACCCGCAATGTCACGTTCGCCGGGCTGTCCGGGCTTGACGCCCTGCCACTTCATCTGTGCGGCAACGATCAGATCGCCTCGCACCTGTTCGAGCTGCTGCACGGTGCAGGCATCACCGTGCTCATCGGCAAGCCAGGCGCGATGGGCGAGCAGCCCTACGCAATTCCACAGCATGCGGTCGGCTACGTCGGCATGGCACCGGAGGAAAGCGCCCTGCCACTCCCCTGGAACAAGTTTCACGGGCACAACCTGGTGCACGAGTATTTCGCGTGTCCGCAGCGGTTCTATTTCGCCGGGCTCAACGGGCTGGCACCCGGACTGGCCGGCATCGACGGCGGCGAGGCCGAGATCGTGATCCTGCTAGCCAGGCCACCCGGAGTGCTCGCGAGCCAGGTCGATGCGAGCCAGTTCGCTCTGTTCTGCACGCCGGTGGTCAACCTGTTCCCGATGCGCACCGACCGGATGGAAATCCATGCCGGGCACACCGAGTTTCACCTCGTGCCGGACCGGCGCCGGCCGCTCGATTTCGAGGTCTTTTCGGTGCAGGGCCTGTCCGGACAGGTTTCCGAGCGCAGCACGCCGATGGCGTTCCGGCCGCTTTTCGCCACGCTGAACAGCGACGAGGGCAACCATGGGCGCTACTTTTCCATGCGGAGGGAACGGCGGCTGCTCTCCAATCATGCGCGCAAGTACGGTACACGCACCCCTTACACCGGTACCGAGGTGTTCCTGTCGCTGGTCGACCAGCGCGAGGCCCCCTACCCGAACGACTTGCGCTACCTGTCGGTCCAGGCCATGGTCACCAACCGCGACCTGCCGAATCTTGTCCCACGCAATGGCTACGATGACTTGCGCACACGGGACTCGATTCCCGTCGACGGTGTCGGGCTGATTCGGCCGCCGTCGGCCCCGCGGGCGCCCTTTGCTGAGGGAGAAATGGCCTGGCGGCTGATCCGCCAGCTGGGATTCAACTACCTGTCGCTCATCGATCTCGACCATCGCGAAGGCGGCCAGGGCCTGCGCGACCTGCTGCGGCTGTTCATTGCCACCGACGACGCGACCCAGCAGCGGCAGGTCCAAAGCCTGGTCGGGAGCAGGATCCGGCCCGTCACGCGGCGGCTGCCCGGGAACGGACCCATCCTCTACAGCCGCGGTGTCCAGTGCCAGCTGACCGTGGAAGAAAGCGGCTTCTCGGGCGTCAGCCCCTACCTGCTCGGCGTGATCCTCGAGCACTTCCTGGCGCGGGCCGTATCGGTCAACGCCTTCGCGGAAACGGAGTTGTACGCAATCGAACGCGGCTTGATACACCGGTGGCCGGTACGCATGGGAGGGCGCGGGGCGATATAGCCATGAGCGAGGTTGACAACCATATCGGCGAGCGCGGCGCCGCGCGCCCCGTGACAATCGATGCGCAACGTGCGCCATGGAAGGTCAGCTTCCTCGGACTCTTGCGCGCGCTGTCGGCGCAGCATCCGGGCCTGCCGCCGGCTGGCCGCGCCATCCGCCCGCAAGCGGAATGCTTCCGCATTGGCCAGATCGCCTCGCTGGCATTTGCGCCGCGCGAGATCGCCCGGCTGGAGACGCGGGCGGGTCGGTTGTGGATCCAGCTGTTCGGCCTCGGCATGCTGGGCCCCAATGGCGCCTTGCCGGTCCATTACACGGAAATTGTCAGGGAGCGTACCGAGGCAAACCGCGACGGGACCACCGCGGCCTTCCTCGACCTGTTCCATCATCGTGCGCTGACGCAGTTCTACCAGGCCTGGGCCGGTTCGCAGGCAACGGCTGGGCTCGACCGGCCGCACGAGGAAGTCTTTTCGCGCTACGTGGGCTGGCTGGCGGGCCTGGATCCGGGCGAGATCCGCAGCGGTCCATTGCCGGCGCACGCACGCCTGTCCGCGAGCGCCCACCATGTGCGCGAGTCGCGCTGTCCCGACGGCATCGCCGGGACGGTGTCGCATTTCTTTGGCGTCCCAGTGCGGCTGGAGGAGTTTGTGCTGCACTGGATCGCACTGGATCCGGCCGAGCACAGCCGTCTCGGCCGCCCCGGGTCGCCGGGCGTGATGGGCCAGGGCGCGCTGCTAGGCGACATGGTCCCCGACCGGCAGCACAAGTTCCGTCTCGTCATCGGGCCGCTGCCATTGCAGCAATACCTGAACTTCACGCCCAACGGGGGCGATCTGCCGGTGCTGGTGGAATGGGTCCGGTCCTTCATCGGCTTCGAATTCGAGTGGGAGCTGCAGCTGCAGGTGCAGCCGCAGTGCGCGCCGCCTGCCGTGCTCGGCGCAGAAGAGGGCCTGGGCTGGTCGACCTGGCTGGGTGAGGCCTACCCGCAGTGCGCCATCACCGGCATGGTGTTCGACCCCGAGAAATACGTCACATACTGAGGTTGTCATGAAGGCGAAATCCAGAACGGCCGCATCCGACGCGCCCGAGCCAATCCGCCTCGCCGAGCTGGCGCGGCCGATCGATGCCGCACATCCCTGCGGCCCGGATCTCGAATACGACCCGGAATTCGTCGTCCTGATGGCAAAGGCAGCGCCGGGCGCCGAAGCGCAATATGGCGATTTCGTTGCGCAAGCCGAGCCACCGAACTGGACAGAGCTCGAACGCGACTGTCGACGCCTGCTGATGCGCAGCAAGGACATCCGCTTGCTGACGCTGCTGATCCGCTGCCGCACGCGGCTCGAGCGGGCCGAGGGCTTGCGCGATGGCATGGCGCTGCTGCAATGCCTGCTCGCTGACTATCCGGAAGACATCCATCCACAGCCCATGGTGGAAGGCGAACACGATCCGGCACTGCGCGCCAACGCATTTGCGGCGCTGGTCGACCCCGACGGCCTTCTCGCCGATGTACGCGAGATCGTGCTGGCAGGCAAAGGGGCAACGCGCCTGCAGGTCAGGGATATCGAACGGGCGTTGGCGGTACCCCATCCTGCCGACGCCCTCGCACCAGAGTCCGTGCGCCAGCAGCTGGACGCGCTGCGACGCCAGGGCGTGCGCCAGATTGCTGCCATGGATGAAGCCTGCAAGCTGGTCGGCGTCTTGCAGCGTTGGGGCGACGAGACGCTGCCGGGCCACGCGCCGGACCTCTCGCCGCTTGGCAAGCTGCTACGGCTGACGGGCAATCCGGAGCCCGCAAGCGCAATGGCGGCAGTAGCGACGCCCGATCACCCCATCGAGGCTGAGCCGGAGTGTATGTCAGAAGCCTCGCATACCATGGCGCAATCAGCGCCAACCGCTCAGCCACGCATCCCGGACCCCGGAGATAGCGCCGCCGGCCGCGATGCCGCCTTGCGCCAGGTCCGGGCTTTGCGCCAGTGGTTCGAGCAGCATGAACCCAGCAGTCCGGTTGCCCTGCTGCTATGGCAGGCCGAGCGTCTTATCGGCAAGCGCTTCGAGGACGTCTACCGGGCCATACCGCAGGATCTTGTCGAGCGCTGGATGCGGGAGTCCACATAGGAACGCTTCGCCGGCACGCAATCCCACCCCGTGCCACCAGGGGACCCGTTCATGGAGGCCGGGCGATCGCCAGCAGCAAGTGCGTACACTATTGCGCTAATGAGCCGGGAAAGGCCGCTGAAACTCGGTCCAGAGCCCCCTGAAGACCGCTTCGGCCCGAAGTCGCAACGGATACCCGGCCGCTACGCGCCCCACTGCTTGCCTAACCCCGCCACCGCCCCGACAATCGAGCGCTGGCCTGCCTGACCCAAACTGGCAGGCACGCTTGCCCTGACCCGTCCCGCACCCGCCCGGGGCGCGTCGTGCCCCCAACGCCGGAGACCATAAATGAAAGACCCCGACCAGACCAACGTCCCGCGCCTGCTGCCGGCCGCGTGGTACAGCGTCGGTGCCGTCGCCTATGTCCTGACTGCCGCGGCACTCTGGACCGTGCTCCAGGCAAACCTGGTGGCAGCCTTGCTGTCCGGGCTGCTGCTGTATTCGCTGGTGGATGTGCTGGCGCCGCGGCTGAAGCGGCTGAACCAGCGGCACGATGCGCTGGCGGTGGCGATCCTGTCCGCGTTGATCCTGCTGGGGCTGTCGCTGGCCGGCTGGCTGCTGGTGCGCTTTGTCAGCGGCGAAGGGAATACGCTGGATGGCTTGCTCAATCATGTCGCGGACATTATCGATCAGTCGCGCGGGCAGTTGCCGCCGTGGCTCAGTGACGCGCTGCCTAATGGCGTGGACGAGCTGGCCAATGCGCTGATCGAAGCGCTGCGCGCGCATGCGGCCATGGCGCAGAAGCTGGGCGCGGAGGTGTTGCGCACGCTGGTGCATATCCTGATCGGCCTGGTGATCGGCGCGATGGTGGCGCTCTACCGCGCCGTGTCGCGGCCGAACCGCCGTCCCCTGGCGGCTGCGCTGGTGGCACGGGCGCGTACGCTGCAGCAGGCGTTCTCGCAGTTCATCTTTGCGCAGATCCAGATCTCGACGATCAATACCTTGCTGACGGCGCTTTACCTGCTGCTGGTGCTGCCCCTGTTCGGCGTGCACCTCCCCCTGTCGAAGACGCTGGTAGTCATCACCTTCGTGGCCGGCTTGCTGCCGGTGCTGGGCAACCTGATTTCCAACACCGCCATCGTGGTGGCCTCCCTGTCGGTGTCGCTGCCGATCGCAGTGGGCTCGCTGGTGTTCCTGGTGGTGATCCACAAGCTGGAGTACTTCCTGAACGCCCGCATCATCGGCGCGCGCATCCAGGCGGCGGCGTGGGAGCTGCTGGTCGTGATGCTGCTGATGGAGACGTTGTTCGGCATTCCCGGCGTGATCGCCGGCCCGATCTTCTATGCCTACCTGAAGCGGGAACTGGCCGGTGCCGGCCTGATATGACCGCGGCGCCATAGCGCCAGCTGGTCGGACCAATTGCCAATTGCCAATTGCCAATTGCGCGATTCAGCTGCCGTCGTGCTCGACCCGGCTGCGCACGAAGTCGATATGCGTCTGCATCGCCGTGCGCGCTTCTTCCGGCCGGCGCGCGCAGATCGCCTCGCATAGCGTCCGGTGCTGCAGCAGCAACAGTTCCGAGGCGCTGTCGTCCTGTTCGCGCAGCCCGGTGCCGTTGATGGTGATGTGTTCGCGCAGCATGCCGATCACACTGGTATGCAGGTGCAGGAACATGGTGTTGTGCGAAGCCAGCGCGATGGCGTCATGCAGGCGCGCATCGGCATCGGCCTCGGCCTCCTTGTCATCGGCGGCGCGGGCGCGTTCGAGTTCATCCATCAGGGTGCGGATGCGCTTGACGTCGGCAGCGTCGGCCCGCAGCGCGGCGAAGTAGGCGGTCGCGCCTTCCAGTACGCGGCGGAATTCCAGGATGTCGTCGCGCAGCGCGGGATGGTCGGCCACCAGCTGGCCCCAGGGGGAAGCAATGCCGGCGCGCAGCTGGTCGGTGGCATAGACGCCCGCGCCACGCCGGCTCTGCAGCAGGCCGCGCGCGGCCAGGCGCTGGATGGCTTCGCGCACCGTATTGCGCGCCACCGCGTACTGTCCAGCCAGCACGCGCTCGGCCGGTAGCCGCGTGCCCGGCGGCCACCTCCCGTCAAGCAGCGCGGTTTCCATTTCACGCATCACCGCCTCCACGCGCCCGCGGCTGCGCCCGCTTCTTTGTGCCGCCACCGTCATGCCGTCTGCCCCCGCTCCATAGTCGCCCCGCCGTCTGGTCCAACCAATTTGAACAGCCGCCCGGAAGCGGGAATTATGCGCCCAAATGTGCGACGCCAAGCAGCGCAACCCCAGCACATCCGGAGCGAGACATGAAAGATCGTCAGTACCCCACCGGCCCTGCGCCCACGCAGGCCTATCTCTTTGCCACCTGCCTGGTCGACCTGTTCGTGCCGCAGGCCGGGCTCGACGCCGTGCGGCTGCTCGAGCGCGAAGGCCTCACCGTACACTTTCCGCGTGCGCAGAGCTGTTGCGGCCAGCCGGCTTACAGCAGCGGCAACCCCGACGCCGCGCGTGCGGTAGCCCGCGCGCAGCTGGACCTGTTCAGCCAGCCCTGGCCGGTGATCGTGCCGTCCGGGTCATGCGCCGGCATGATGCGCCACCACTGGCCGCAATTGTTCGCCGACGATCCCGTGGCCGGCTCGAAGGCGCGCGCGCTGGCCGAGCGGATCTACGAGCTGGGCGAATTCCTCCTGCACGTGCTGCACGTCGACTTCCACGACGCCGTGCCACCGGGCCAGGTGCCCGAGCGGATCGTGCTGCATACCTCCTGCGGCGCGCGCCGCGAAATGGGTACGCGCCAGCATGGCGTGGCGCTGGTCGACGCATTGCCTGGCGTGACCCGCGTCGAGCATCAGCGCGAGTCGGAATGCTGCGGCTTCGGCGGCACGTTTTCGCTCAAGCATCCCGATATCTCCGGCGCAATGGTGCGCGACAAGGTTGCGTCCGCCTGCGCCACCGGCTGCGAGCGGCTGGTGTCGGCCGACTGTGGCTGCCTGCTCAATATCGGCCACACCGCCGCGCATGACGGCGCACCGCTGCAGGTCGAACACCTGGCCAGCTTCCTGTGGCGCCGTACCGGAGGTGCCGCATGAGCACGCCTGGCGCCCGTGAACGCATGCTGGGCCGGCTGCGCGCCGCCGCCCCCGCGCCTGCGTCCTCCGTCGCGGAACTGGATCGCCGCATCGATGGCCATTTCGAAGCGCGCCGGCACGCCGCGCCCACTTCCGATGAGCAGGTCGATGCGATGCGCATGGCACTGGAAGCGTCGCACGCGGAAGTCTGGTGCACCGATGCGCAAGCGTGGCCGGCATTGCTGGCCACGGCGCTGGCCGAAGCCGGCGTCCGGCGCTTGCTGCTCGACCCCGCGAGCCACGCCGGCGCGGCGCTGGCCCCCGCGCTGCCGCCGCAGGTCGAAGCCATCGGCTATGACCGCCCCATCGAAGCCTGGAAAGCGGAGCTGTTCGACACCGTCGACGCCGGCTTCACCGTGGCGCGCTCGGGCATTGCCGCCACCGGCACGCTGATCGTTGCACCGGACGCGGGATCGCCGCGCACGGTATCGCTGGTGCCGCCGCTGCACGTGGCGCTGGTGCGCGCATCGACGCTGCACCAGGACCTGCACCTGGCCGCGCGCGCCGAACGCTGGCGCGACGGCATGCCGACCAACCTGGTGATGATTTCGGGCCCGTCCAAGACTTCCGATATCCAGCAGACGCTGGCCTACGGTGCGCACGGCCCGCGCCGGCTGTGGGTCGTCATCGTGCAGGACATCGACAACAAGGAGGCCGCGCAATGAGCCAGAGCATGCTGCATTTCGTCGCGCCGCAAGACTTCAAGGCGCGTGCGCGCGAGGCGCTGGACGACCCAAAGCTGCGCCAGAGCTTTCGCGGCGCGATGGACTTCCTGCAGGGCAAGCGCCTGGCGCAGTTTCCCGACGCCGATGAGCTGGAACGGCTGCGCGACCTGGGCGAAGCGGTACGTCAGCACGCGCTCGCCAACCTGCCGGATCTGCTGGTGCAGCTGGAGGAGAAGCTCGCCGCCGCCGGTGTGCAGGTCCACTGGGCCGAGACCGCCGACGACGCCAACCGCATCATCCACGGCATCGCGGCAGCAAGGCAGGCCAGGCGCGTGATCAAGGGCAAGTCGATGGCCAGCGAGGAAATCGAACTGAACCATTACCTGGCCGAGCGCGGTGTCGAATGCATCGAGTCGGACATGGGCGAGTACATCGTCCAGCTGGCGGGCGAGAAGCCGTCGCATATCGTCATGCCGGCGATCCACAAGACCAAGGGCGATATCGCCGCGCTGTTCGAGCAGCATATTCCCGACACGCCCTATACCGAGGACGTCGACGCGCTGATCCAGACCGGCCGCCGCGCGCTGCGGCAGGCGTTTGTCGAGGCCGACATCGGCCTGTCCGGCGTCAACTTCGCCGCGGCAGATACCGGCACGCTGTGGCTGATCGAGAACGAAGGCAACGGCCGGCTATCCACCACGGTGCCCGATGTGCATATCGCCATCATGGGCATGGAAAAGGTGGTGGCGAAGCTCGAGCACATCGTGCCGTTGTCGAGCCTGCTGACGCGCTCGGCCACGGGCCAGGCCATCACCACGTATTTCAACCTGATCTCCGGCCCGCGCCGCGACGGCGAACGCGACGGCCCGCGCGAAGTGCACCTGGTACTGCTCGACAATGGCCGCACGCAAGCCTATGCCGATGCACAGCTGCGCGCCACGCTGCAGTGCATCCGCTGCGGCGCATGCATGAACCACTGCCCGGTCTATACGCGCATCGGCGGGCATGCCTATGGCACGACCTATCCCGGGCCGATCGGCAAGATCATCTCGCCGCATTTGCTGGGACTGGACGCCACCGCTGACCTGCCCACCGCCTCGAGCCTGTGCGGGGCCTGCGGCGAGGTCTGCCCGGTGCGCATCCCGATTCCGCAATTGCTGGTGCGCCTGCGTACCGAAGCCAACCGCGATCCGGAGGAACGGGTGGCCAACCCGCTGCGCGGACAGGGTGCCAAGTACAGCAAGGGCGAGCACCTGGTGTGGCGATTCTGGAGCGGGGCGTACTCGCACCCGGCCACTTACCGGCTGTTCCGCTGGGCGGCCACAAGACTGCGTGCGCTGGCGCCGTCCAGGCAGATGGGATGGACGCAGCATCGCACGCCGCTGAAGCCGGCGGCGAAGAGCCTGGCGGATCTGCTCAAGGAGAAGGGGCAGCCGGAGTAGGCGCTGCCTGCAGCTTCCCAATGCCTGACTGATTGCTCCCTCTCCCGCAAGCGGGAGAGGGGAGCAAACAGAAGGGACCGGAAGCACCCACAGTACGTGCAAATAAAACATCTTCCCGAATCACCACCAAGCAGGAGACTAAAACGTGCAACCCTGGACCCAACTCTATACGCCGCTAGGCAGCCTGTGGCTGTCGGCGCTGGCGGCGGCCATTCCCATCCTGTTCTTCTTCATCGCGCTGGCCTTGTGGCGCATGAAGGGTCATGTCGCCGCCGCGGTCACGCTGCTGCTGGCGCTCGGCGTGGCGATCTTCGCCTACGGCATGCCGGTGCAGCAGGCGCTGGCCGCGGCCGGCTTCGGCTTTGCCTACGGGCTGTGGCCGATCGCATGGATCATCGTGACCGCGGTGTTCCTCTACAAGATCGTGGTCAAGACCGGCCAGTTCGACATCATCCGGGCCTCCGTGCTGGCGATCACCGACGACCAGCGCCTGCAGATGCTGCTGATCGGCTTTGCCTTCGGCGCTTTCCTGGAAGGCGCGGCGGGCTTCGGCGCGCCGGTGGCGATCACCGCCGCGCTGCTGGTCGGCCTGGGCTTTAATCCGCTGTATGCCGCCGGGCTGTGCCTGATCGCCAATACCGCGCCGGTGGCGTTTGGCGCGATGGGCATTCCCATCATCGTGGCCGGACAGGTCACGGGCATCGATCCCTTCCATATCGGTGCCATGGCCGGCCGCCAGCTGCCGCTGCTGTCGCTGCTGGTGCCGTTCTGGCTGGTGTTCATGATGGACGGCGCCAAGGGCGTGCGCGAAACGTGGCCGGCGGCGCTGGTGTGCGGCGGCAGCTTTGCCGTGACGCAGTACTTCACTTCCAACCATATCGGACCGGAACTGCCGGACATCACCTCGGCGCTGGTCAGCCTGGTGTCGCTGGCCGCGTTCCTGAAGGTCTGGCAGCCGCGCAGCGCGTCACGGCTGGCGGCCGGCGCAGGCGGTGCGGTCAGCGGCGGTGCCGTGGCGCTGGGCGGCTTCGGCGGCGGCTTTGGCGCTGCTCCGATGAGCCGCAAGGCATCGCCCTACACGCTGGCGCAGACGTTGCGCGCGTGGGCCCCGTTCGGCATCCTGACGGCGATCGTCACGGTATGGAGCCTGCAGCCGTTCAAGGCGCTGTTCGCCGCCAACGGCGCACTGGCGGGCACGGTGCTGAAGTTCAAGGTGCCGGGGCTGGACCAGATGGTGATCAAGGCCGCGCCGATCGTGGCCACGCCCAAGGCCTATGATGCCGTGCTCAAGCTCGATTTGCTGTCCGCCGTTGGTACCGCGATCCTGCTGACCGCGCTGATCTCCGCGGTGCTGCTTAAGATGAAGCCGCGCGCGCTGCTGGCGACCTTCGGCGAGACGCTGGTGGAACTGGCGCGCCCGGTGTTGTCGATCGGCCTGGTGCTGGCCTTTGCCTTCGTCGCGAACTACTCCGGCATGTCGTCGACGCTGGCGCTGCTGCTGGCCGGCACCGGTGCCGCGTTCCCGTTCTTCTCGCCGTTCCTCGGCTGGCTGGGCGTGTTCCTGACGGGATCGGATACCTCCTCCAACGCACTGTTCTGCGCGCTGCAGAGCACCACCGCGCACCAGATCGGCGTGTCCGACACGCTGATGGTGGCGGCCAACACCACCGGCGGCGTGACCGCGAAGATGATCTCGCCGCAATCGATCGCGGTGGCCTGCGCCGCGACCGGGCTGGTGGGCAAGGAGTCGGAGCTGTTCCGCTTTACGGTGAAGCACAGCCTGCTGTTTGCGGTGATCATCGGGGTGATCACGATGGTGCAGGCTTATTGGCTGCCGGGGATGATTCCCGGGTGAGTGTTTGCTCCCCTCTTCCCGCCTGCGGGAGTGGGGTTGGGGGAGAGGGCCAGCGCATGCAAGAGCGACGGCCTTCTCTCCGTGGAGACTCCGGCCCTCTCCCCCGCCCCTCTCCCAAAATGGCAGAGGGGAGACAACACCGGCGGATTGGGCGTGTCAGCAGACTCGGCCGCGCCTAATCCAGAAACGCATCCCCCTCCGTCAACGGCGCATGCCGGTAGGTGGCCGGCGTCCGGCTCAGCTTGACCGGCGCGCCCAGCCCCTTGTAGCCGCCCTCCATCTCCACCACCATCTCCCGATGCACGGTATGCGGATGCTGCAACGCATCGGCCACCGACAGCACCGGCGCGCACGGCACGCCCGCAGCCACCAGCGTGTCGGCCAATGCCTTGCCATCCAGCGCGCGCGTGCGCGCCTCCAGTTCGGCCTTCAGCGACACCCGGTTCACCGAGCGCGCGCCTGCCGTGGCATAGCGCTCGTCGTCGGCCAGCGGCGCGACCTGCAGGTGTTCGCACAGGATACGGAACTGCCGGTCGTTGCCGACCGCAAGAAAGATCGGGTCCGTGGCCGTGGCCACCGTGTCATACGGGTAGATGTTCGGATGGGCGTTGCCGGTGCGCACCGGCGTCTTGCCGCTCATGAACCAGTTGGCCGCATGCGGGTGCAGCAGCGACAGGCCGGAGTCATAGAGCGCCGCCTCCACGAACTGGCCGCGCCCGCTGCGCTCCCGTTCCTGCAGCGCCAGCAGCACGCCCAGTGCGGCATTCATGCCCGTGACCATGTCGACCACGGGCAGGCCCACGCGCATGGCGTCGCCGTCGGCCTCGCCGTTGATGCTCATCAGGCCCGCCATGGCCTGCACGGCAGCGTCATAGCCGGGCAGCCCGCCGAGGGGACCGTCCGCGCCGAAACCGGACACGCGGCAATGCACCAGGCGAGGGAAGCGCTGTGACAGCGTGTCGTAGCCCAGGCCCCATTTCTCCATGGTGCCGGTCTTGAAGTTCTCGACGAGCACGTCGGCGTCCGCGAGCAGCGCGAGCAGCACGGTGCGGTCGGCCTCCGCGGTCAGGTCCAGCCGCATCACGCGCTTGTTGCGGTTCAGGCCGAAGTAGTACGACGCGACGCCGTCCTTGAACGGCGGGCCCCAGGTACGGGTGTCGTCGCCCTGCGGCGGTTCGATCTTGAGTACGTCGGCGCCGTGGTCGCCCAGGATCTGGCCGCAGTACGGGCCGCCCAGGATGCGCGACAGGTCGACCACACGGATGCCGGCAAGCGCGCCGGGATGGGATTGGGTCATGGCTGGCTCCTGTTCAACTGGCCGCTCAGTCAAGCTGCGCGCCCGATTTCTGCACCACGGCGCGCCACTTGCCGACCTCGGCCTTGACGAAGCCGCCAAGCTGCTCCGGGGTGGTCGACGGCGCGAATTCCAGGCCCTGCGCCTGCAGCGTCTTGCGCACCTCGGGCTGCTTCAATGCATCGGCAAAGGCGCGGTTGAGCTTGCCGATCACTTCGGGCGGCGTGCCGGCCGGCGCCACCACGCCGAAGAACACCGAAACGTCGAAGCCCGGCACGCCCTGCTCGGCGACAGTCGGCACATCCGGCAGCGCCTGCGAGCGCGCCTTGGTGGTGACGCCCAGCGCGCGCACCTTGCCGCTCTTGATGAAGGGCATGGCGGTCAGCACGTCGGTGAAGGTCATGCTGACCTGGCCGCCGAGCAGGTCGTTCAGCGCCGGGCCGGTGCCCTTGTACGGGATGTGCTGGAAGTCGGTGCCGGTGACATTGTTGAACAGCACGCCCGCCAGGTGCGACGACGCGCCGTTGCCGGACGAGGCATAGGTCAGCTTGCCCGGATGCGACTTGCCGTAGGCGATCAGCTCGTTGACGTTCTTCGCCGGCACCGCCGGGTTCACCACCAGCACATTGGGCAACTGGCCGATCTGGATCACCGGGGCGAAGCTCTTGACCGGGTCGTAGTTGATCTTGCGGTAGAGGCTGACGTTGATCGCCAGCGGCGCCGAGGTGCCGAACATCAGCGTGTAGCCGTCAGGCTCGGCGCGCGCGACCACTTCCGCGCCGATATTGCCGCCGGCGCCGGCGCGGTTTTCCACCACCACCGGCTGGCCCAGGCTGGTCTTGAGCGCGGCGGCAAGCGTGCGGGCCATGGCGTCGGTCGGGCCGCCCGGCGGATAGGTGACGACCATCATGATCGGCTTGGTCGGGAAGTCCTTCTGCGCGAAGGCCGGGGCGATGCAGAGCGAGCACGCGGCAATGGCCGCGAGGCGGTGCCAGAGTTTCATGGCGTTGTCTCCTGGTATAGGACGTCTCCCGCGGGGGCGGGATGGTATGGGGCGTCTGGGGGTGCTCCCTCTCCAGCTTGCGGGAGAGGGTTGGGGAGAGGGCGGGAGCATCAACGAAGCGAGGCGTATCGGTATGCCACCGCCTGCCCTCTCCCCCGGCCCCTCTCCCGAGGCGGGAGAGGGGAGCAAACAAAGGGGAATGGCTACCGCGTCAGAACACGTTGACGTCGGCGACCGCGCCGGCCGCGCGCACCACGCCATCGGCGGGAGGCGCCACCGTCTCGGCCAGCCACTCCGGCTCGGTGGCTGCCGCCAGCGGATCCTGCGGCAGCACGCGGTGGCGCAGCACCAGTTGTGCCAGGCGCATGCGACGCACCGAGCCGATGCGGCCCGCTTCCCACGCCATTGCCACCGCGGTGGTCACGTGGTACAGCGCGGAAGCCGCCTGGCGCGCCAGCAGGTCGCCCTCGGCGCCGGCTTCGGCGGCCTGCGCGGCCAGTTTCGCCGCAGCGGCGATGGCGGCCTCAAACGTGGCGCGTGCATGCGCGTGCATCGGCGTATCGGCCAGCAGCCCGGCAAGATGTGCCTGCAGCACCGGCAGCGCGCCTTCGCGGCGGATTGCGCGCAGCACGTCGAGCGCGACGATATTGCTGGTGCCTTCCCAGATCGAGCCGAGGTGGGCGTCGCGCACCAGGCGCGGGTCGCTCCATTCCTCGATATAGCCGCAGCCGCCGCGGATCTCCATCGCGTCGCCGGTGACCTTGCGCGCGTCGCGGCAGGCGCGGAACTTGATCAGCGGTGTCAGGATGCGCATCAGCGGGTAGGCGTCGGCCTCCCCGGCATCGGCGCGGCGCAGCGCCTCGGCGGTCTGGAACACCATGGTGCGGGCCTGTTCGGTGGGCAGCGTCAGCTTGAGCAACTGGCGGCGCATCAGCGGCATGTCTTCCAGGCGCTTGCCGAAGGCGCGGCGTTCATGCGCGATGAACAGGCCCTCGGTCAGCGCGCGGCGCATCAGGCCTGCGGCGCGCACGCCATTGGACAGGCGCGAGTTGTTGATCATGTCGGCCATCTGCACGAAGCCGCGGCCGGGTTCGCCGACGAGGTAAGCCTGCGCGCCTTCGAGACGAATCTCGCCGCTGGCCATCGAGCGCGTGCCGAGCTTGTCCTTGAGCCGGATGATGCGGTACTGGTTGTCGCTGCCGTCGGCCAGCTTGCGCGGCAGCAGGAACAGCGACACGCCCTTGTGGCCGGGGACGGCGTTGCCGGCTTCGTCTTCCACGCGCGCCAGCACCATCGCCAGCGCGGCGTCGGGGTTGGAGCAGAACCACTTGTCGCCGTGCAGGCGCCAGCCGCCCTCGGCGCCGGCGTCGCGCGCCGCGCGCGTGGCGGTGGCGGCCACGTCGGAGCCTGCGCCCTGCTCGGTCATGAACATGGCGCCCTGATACAGGTCTTCGAACACCTGCGTGGTCAGGTTGGGCAAGAATTTTTCGACCAGCGCCGGATCGCCGAACTTGCGCAGCGTGCGTGTCAGCGAGTCGGTCATCGACAGCGGACAGCACAGGCCGAACTCGGCCTGGACGAACAGATAGGTGAGCGCGTACTTCGCCGCCGGCGGCATGGGCTTGTTCCAGCCGAGCACGCCACCGCGGTGCGAGGCGGCCGCCAGCCCGAATTCGGCAAAGGCCACGCGCTCCATTTCCACGTAGGCAGGATGCTTGTCGATGCGCTGCGCGTCGACGCCGCTGCGGGTGCGGTAGCTCAGCGTCGGAGGGTTGTGGTCGGCCACGGCGGCCAGTTCGTCGAGCACCCCTCCAGCCAGCGCGCCCATGCGCTCCAGGTGCGGCAGCAGGTGGCTGAACAGGTCCGCCGGCAGATAGAGCGGCAGCAGTGCGC
The DNA here is from genome assembly GCF_017814975.1 of Cupriavidus consociatus. Taxonomy (GTDB): domain Bacteria; phylum Pseudomonadota; class Gammaproteobacteria; order Burkholderiales; family Burkholderiaceae; genus Cupriavidus; species Cupriavidus consociatus. The sequence continues at coordinate 32,348 of NZ_JAGIQA010000024.1, read as the reverse complement.
GCAACTCGGGGTCGGCAGCAAACAGGCTGCCGCCCTGGCGGTCGGGCACCGGATGGGCGGCGGCGGGGCTGTCGGGCTGGGCGTGAGGTGCGGTATCGCGCACGGCGCTAGTCGGCATGTCTGGTCTCCTTGGCGGGTGGACCGGCATGGTTGGCGAACACGCTGCGGCCCTTTGACCTGCATTATTCAAACCCCATGGATTTGCGTCTAATTCTAAAATTGGCTCGATCAATACAAATTTTGTATCGCCATGGAATTCCGTCACTTGCGCTATTTCCTTGTGCTGGCAGAGGAACTGCACTTCGGCCGGGCAGCGCGCCGGCTTGCCATCTCGCAGCCGCCGCTGTCGCTGAACATCCAGCAGCTTGAAGCCTCGGTCGGCGCCCGCCTGTTCGACCGCGACAGCCGCGGCGTGCGCCTGACCGCGGCGGGACGCGCCTTCCGTGAGTCGGCCACGGCCTTGCTGGCGCAGGCCGAAGCGGCGCGGCTGCTGGCGCGCGAGATCGAAGCGGGTGCCATCGGCCGGCTGCGGGTGGGTTTTGTCGGCTCGATGCTGTATCGAGGCCTGCCGCAGCTCCTGCGCGGCTTTGAGGCGGCTTACCCTGGCATCCAGGTGGCGCTGACCGAACTGAACTCGCAGGAGCAGATCGATGCGCTGCTGCACGACGAGCTCGACGCGGCCTTTATCCACACCGGCCGGGTGCCCGACTCGCTGCGGGCCACGCGGGTGCACACCGAACCGTTCGTCTGTTGCCTGCCGGCGGACCACCCGCTCGCGGCGCAGCCGGAGCTGCCGCTGGCTGACCTGCGCGGCGAGGCCTTCGTGCTGTTCTCGCGCAAGGCGTCGCCGGATTACTACAGCCGTATCTTCGATATGTGCGCGGCCCAGGGGTTTTACCCTCAGATCCGGCACGAAGTGCGCCACTGGCTCTCGGTGGTATCGCTGGTTTCGCAGGGCATGGGTGTCGCCCTGGTGCCAGCGGCACTGGCGCGCTCTGGCATGGCAGGCGCAGCGTTCCGGCCGCTGGCAGGCACGGCGGTGCGCTCTGAAGTCTATTGCGTGTGGAAGACGGCGCCCGACCATCCCGCCCGCGACAACTTTGTGGCGATGGTCGCCGCGCAGGCGGCGCCGAAAGAGATGGCGTCCAAAGAAAAAGCCACCGGCGCTGCGGCCGATGGCTTGTGAAGTACGCGTGGAACGGGGTGTTCAGCGTGCTTGCAGCTTAACGCCGCAGGCTTGCGGCATCCAATAACGCAAATGCAGTAATTGCATCATGCTGCATGAAACCTGTTGCATTAGGTTTTGGACAACCGAACTCCGCAACGGTGGCGCGCATGTGTGCGACCGCGCGGACGTGACTGCCGTCCCGCCTTAAGCTTGACCCCTTCGAAGGTGCTGTCACCGGTTATCATTCGCCTCCTGCCGCGTAGCGGCATGGCGGCTGGCGTGCCCGGCACTTGTGGGGCGTCGTCCTGCCCTATTTGCGATACAATGAAAACGATTTTCATTTACGTACCCGGCGAGGTCATGCCGGCCGCAATTCGGCCGCGTTGGACGACCGCGCCCACGGACTGGAAGCATGATGCGGTTGTCTGAACTTCCACGGCGCACGCCCGCCGTAGTGCAATCGGTGGACGACGCCACGCCGGGCGACCCTGTCGCGCGCCGCCTGCGAGAACTTGGCTTTGTCCCCGGCGAGATCGTCCAGGTCATCGCCTATGGTCCGTTCGGCATGGATCCTCTGGTCGCGCAGATCGGCTTTACGCGCTTTGCGCTGCGCCGCGTGGAAGCGGCGCGCATCGGCGTCGAGCTTGTTAGCGCCTCGGTGACCAGCATCGCGCCCGCCGAAGCGGGCGAACAGGCCGGCGCCACGGCGCCCACACCGAACGAGCGGACCAAGCGGACCGCCTGAGCCCTTCCGGAATATGTCTGCAGCAGCTTCCCCGACTCCTGCCCTGCGCATCGCGCTGGTAGGCAATCCCAATTGCGGCAAGACCGCACTGTTCAACCGACTGACCGGCAGCCGACAGAAGGTGGCCAACTACGCCGGCGTGACCGTCGAGCGCAAGGAAGGCCATTTCGTCTCCCCCGCCGGACGGCAGGTCCGCATTCTGGACCTGCCGGGTGCCTACAGCCTGCACGCGGCCAGCCTGGATGAAGCGATCACGCGCGACGTCTGCCTGGGCGTGCGCGCCGGCGAGCAGCGTCCCGACCTGCTGGTCTCGGTGGTGGACGCGACCAACCTGCGCCTGCACCTGCGCTTCGTGCTGGAACTGCGCCGGTTGGGCTTGCCGATGGTGGTGGTGCTCAACATGAGCGACGCCGCCGCGCGCCGCGGCATCCGGATCGACCGCGACAAGCTGGCTGCCGCGCTGGGCGTGCCGGTGGTCAGCACCGTGGCGGTCAAGCGCGACGGCGCGGCAGCACTGCTGGCGCTGCTCGACGGCGCCCTGCCCGCCGTGCCCCCGTCTACGCCCGAACCAGCCAGCGATATCGACGTGCACAGCGAAGTCAACCGCATGCTGGCCGCGGCGGTCAGCATGCCGGCGCGCACCGCCGCGCTGGACGACCGCCTCGACCGCATCGTGCTGCACCCGGTGTTCGGCCTGCTGCTGCTGGCGGTGCTGCTGTTCCTGATGTTCCAGGCAGTGTTCTCGTGGGCCGAGCCGCTGATGGACGGCATCGAGGGCGGCGTGCACTGGGCCGGCGCACTGCTTGGCGCGCATCTGCCCGACGGCCTGCTCAAGAGCCTGCTGGTCGACGGCCTGATCGCGGGCCTCGGCAGCGTGGTGGTGTTCCTGCCGCAAATCCTGATCCTGTTCCTGTTCATCCTCACGCTGGAAGAATCGGGCTACCTGCCGCGCGCCGCATTCCTGCTGGACCGGCTGATGATGGGCGCGGGGCTGTCCGGGCGTTCGTTCATTCCGCTGCTGTCGAGCTTTGCCTGCGCGATCCCTGGCATCATGGCCACGCGTACCATCCAGGATCCGCGCGACCGCCTCACCACCATCCTGGTGGCGCCGCTGATGACCTGCTCGGCACGGCTGCCGGTGTACGCACTGCTGATCGGCGCCTTCATCCCCGAACGCACGGTGATGGGCCTGTTCAATCTGCAGGGGCTGGTGCTGTTCACGCTGTACGTGGCCGGCATCGTCAGCGCGCTGGTGGTGGCCTATGCGCTCAAGTTCTTCCGCCGCGGCCGCACCGACCATCCGCTGCTGATGGAGCTGCCGTCGTACCGCATCCCCAATGTGCGCGACGTGGCCATCGGCCTGTGGGAGCGTGCCCGGATCTTCCTGTCACGTGTGGGCAAGGTGATCCTGACGCTGACCGTGCTGCTGTGGTTCCTGTCGACCTTCCCGGCGCCGCCGGAAGGCGCCACCGCGCCGGCCATCGACTACAGCTTTGCCGGCATGATCGGCCACGCGCTGCAGAAGGTGTTCGCGCCGGTGGGCTTCAACTGGCAGATCTGCATCGCGCTGGTGCCGGGCCTGGCCGCGCGCGAAGTGGCGGTGGGCGCGCTGGCGACGGTATATGCGCTGTCGGGGAGCGAGGAAGCCATGGCCACTCAGCTCGCGCCGATGATCGCGGCGCAATGGTCGCTGGCTACCGCGCTGGCGCTGCTGGCCTGGTATGTATTCGCGCCGCAGTGCATTTCGACGCTGGCGGTGATCCGCCGCGAGACCAACTCCTGGAAGGTCATGGCAGGGTCGATCGTGTACCTGACCGGGCTGGCCTACCTGGCCGCGTTCGTCACTTATCGCGTCGCGCTGCTGTTCAGCTGACGCCCTCGCTGCCATGACGCTCTACCACGCCATCGAAACGCTGCTGGTCCCGCTGATCGTGCTGGCGTGCGCGGTATCGGTGGTGGCGCGCTATGCGCCGCGCACGCGCGAGCGCGTCAAGGCCGCGCTCGCGACACGCCTGGGCGGCGGCGCCGCGAGCGGCTGGCGCGGCCGGCTGGTGCGCTGGCTGGCCCCCCAGGCGGCCTCGGGCTGCGCCAGCGGCTGTGACGACGGGCGCTGCAACACCTGCGGATCCAACACCGCCAACGCCACCGACGCGCAAGGAAAGCCTGCCGAGCAGGTCGTTCGCTTCGTGCGCAAGCGCTGAACGGCGCGTCTTTTCCCTTTTTTTCCCTCCATTTCCACTTTCGTAGCTCGTTTACTCCTGTACGCAGAAATGGGTACGGCCGCTGCTCGCGCGGGATGCGCTCGCCGCAGTTTGCGAGCATTCGTGCTGCGACCCAGGGCGGGCTGGCGAGCGTGCGCCGCAGGCCGCGCAGGCCGGTTGAGTGATGCGCAGAAATGGGTACGCCGCGGCTCGCGCGCGATGCGCTCGCCACAGTTTGCAAGCATTCGTGCTGCGACCCAGGGCGGGCTGGCGAGCGTGCGCCGCAGGCCGCGCAGGCCTGTTGAGTGGTGCGCAGAAATGGGTACGCTCTGCGTGCATGGCACTGGCTGGCGTGGGCTGCGCTGCTGGCAATGCGCGAGCTTGGCGGAGCTGGCGGGGGCTCTGTTGCTGCCTGAAGCTGATTTTTGTTGTCACGCAGAAATGGGTACGCTTTGCGAGAAATGTCGTCGCGCCAGGAACCACCGACCCTCCTCCATGCCTGTTTCCGGCAAGCGGCGCAGAGGGCCAACCAGCGCCGACGCGGGCAGCTGCGGTCCACACCAATGCAAAACGCCCTCCGGATCGGAGGGCGTTTCACTTGCGCGCGGGAACGTTGCTGCTTACTTGACGGTACCGACGAAGACCAGCTTCAGCGGCGTGTTGTCCGCGATCGCGGTGCAGGTCGCGGTGATGGTGAAGTCGCCGGCGGCGGTGCCGGTCGCGCGCACCTGATTGGGCAATGCAAACATGCTGGGCGTCAGCGACACGGGCCCGGTGTGCTCCCATGCCCAGTCCTTGCACTCGGTGTACTGTGCATCATCGCCAAGGTGCTTCATGCGTGCGGTCACCTCCACCGGCAGCGCTTGCAGCAGCGTCAGCGGTTGCTGGATGTCGCCGACCAGCGCCCAGGTGGGATTCTCAGTCACGGCCAGGCTGGCCGTCGAGCTCACGCCCAGCTTGGTGCTGACGGCGGTCACCGTCAGCGTGCTCTGGACCGGGCCGGTGCCCTTGGCAAGGCTGCTGCTGACCGTGGCGTCGTGCGTACCGGCGGCTTCCGAAGCCGACAGGGTCGGCGAAGTGTCGGTATAGGTCCAGGTGCCATCGAAGTCGGCCGTGACGTCCTGGCCGTCGTTGCGCAGCACGCGCGAGGTGAAGCTCGCCGGGCGTTCGCTGAACACCTGCAGCGCATCCACCGGCTGGCCGTTGCTCGTCGTCACCACGCGATAGGTGGCCGAACCGTTCTTCGCGACCGTCACCACGATGACGCCGCCGATCGCGCGGCCATCCGGCGCCGTGACCGACACTGACACATCAGCCGTCACCGCCGCGGTGGTCGAGCTGTTGCTCGCCTTCAGCGTGGCGCTGTTCTGGCTGGCCGTCACCTGGACCGCGGTGGCGCTGCTCGCCCACGCCCAGCTGTTGACGCTGGCCGAGACGTCATTGCCATTGCTGTCGATCAGCGACACCTTGACCGGCAGCTCCTGGCCATCGCTCATCGACAGATTGGTATTGGGAATCGACAGGCTGTAGCTGACCACGGAAGCCGGCACCACGGTAATGGTGGCGGTCTGCGCAGGCAGCGTGGTGGTGGTGTTGTCGGCGTTCCTGACCGTCGCGACCACCTGCACGTTGGTGGTACCGGTGGCGATGCCGCGGACCACCGCACTGGCCGGCGTAGCCGCGACCGGTTCGACCGTGGCAACGCCATTGTCGACGCTGCTCCAGGTGAACACCGTATTGCCGCTGACATCGACGCCGTTGCTGTCCACCGCCAGCGCGCTGATGGTGAGCGTGCGGCCCACGCCAACCTCGCCCGAGGTCGTGCTCATCTTGACCGTGAAGGTCAGCGGCGTGGTCGCGGCAGGCGTGGCGGGCGAGCTCGAGCCACCGCCACCACCGCCGCAGCCGGCCAGCATAAATGTCATGGCAGTGCCTGCCAGCCAGGCTGCCCAGGTTCTCAGTCTCATGATGTTCCCCCGTGTGTTTTTTCCCGCGCTACCAGACTAGGCGCAACGGTTCCGGCGCAATACCGGCCAGATGACTGAGGGATAACGTACGGACCTGGCGCGTGCCTCATGCTTTCAGCGCACACGCACCGTCCTTCGGTCGAGCCGGACCGGCATGACGGGGGTGGCGAAGCGGCGCAACACCGCCGTTTGGTGCAGCCCTTACCCTGATCGGATTCGGACGCGCCGGCGCGAGTGAGCACGAACGCAATCGCGCGAAGACCCGATCCACGGCGCTCGCTGCAGGGGGATCCGAAGAAAACCGGTGTGCCCCGCCCCCACGGAGCACACCCGGAAAGACGCCCTTGCGGACGCCCACGACATGCCCGGTGCCACGGCGCCCGCCTGCGCGTGCAAGCGTGCGGGCGCTGATCTCCTGCACAGCGTAAGGGCTGGCGCGCCGGCGTGCCACGAATGATTCCGCATGTGGTTATTAGCGGAGATTGCTGCCGCAACAGCGTTGTCGCGGGATCGCGACGCCCCGTTTGTGGCGACTTCCCGACTTGTTCTGCGTCAAGGTCCGCACGGACCCGCTCGGCCAAACTGGCCGCGGACTCCTTACCAGACCAAGACAAAACATCATGAACAAGCTCTCTCTCCGTACCCGGGTCACCTGCTCCGCCATCGCCGCCGGCGCCATGCTTGGCGCCTTTGCCGCGCCCGCCCTGGCCGCCGACGACGGCCAGGGCAACTGGATGGTGCGCCTGCGCGGCACCTATCTCGACATGAGCAAAAGCTCCGATCCGGTCGGCGGCGTGGGCGCCTCGAACCGCATCACGGTCAACAACAAATGGATCCCCGAGCTCGACGTCACCTATTTCTTCACGCCGAACTTTGCCGCCGAGCTGGTGCTGACCGTGCCGCAGAAGCAGAACGTCTATCTCGACGGCAACAAGATCGGCACCTTCAAGCACCTGCCGCCGACGCTGCTGTTCCAGTACCACCTGATTCCGAACGGCACGTTCCGCCCGTATATCGGCGCCGGCCTGAACTTCACCCGCATCTATGGCGAAAACATTGCGAATGACACGCTGCAGCTCGACAGCTGGAGCGTGGGCCCGGCGCTGCAGATCGGCATGGACTACAAGCTGACCAAAAACTGGTTCCTGAACGCCGATATCAAGAAGATGTGGCTGCGGAGCGACGTCAAGGCCGGCGACGTCAAGGTGTCGCAGGTCAGCCTGGACCCGTGGGTGTTCAGCATGGGCGTGGGCTATCGTTTTTGATACTGGCGGTTCGCCATGAAAAAAAGGCCGGCGCCATCGGGCGCCGGCCTTTTTCCTTGGCGCGACGGAACGCCGCGGACTAGCGGAACGCCGGCTCGTCGAAGCTGCGCAGCTTGCGCGAATGCAGCTGCTCGACACCGTTTTCGCGCAGGATGCGGATTGCCTCCAGCCCGATGGTCATATGCTGGCTGACGCGCTGCCGGTAGAACGCATTGGCCATGCCGCGCAGCTTGAGCTCGCCGTGCAGCGGCTTGTCCGAGACGCACAGCAGCGTGCCGTAGGGCACGCGCAGGCGGAAGCCGTTGGCGGCCACCGCGGCGCTTTCCATATCGATGGCGATGGCGCGCGACTGGTTGAAGCGCGCGTACAGCGACTTGGACTTCAGCTCCCAGTTGCGGTCGTCGGTGGAGACCACGGTACCGGTGCGCATGCGCGTCTTCATCTCGTTGCCGGACAGGCCGGTGACACGCGCCACCGCTTCCTGCAGCGCCACCTGGATCTCGGCGATCGGCGGCACCGGCACCCACGGCGGCAGGTCGTGGTCGAGCACGTGGTCGTCGCGCACGTAGGCGTGTGCCAGCACGTAGTCGCCCAGTTGCTGCGAGCGGCGCAGGCCGCCGCAGTGGCCGACCATCAGCCAGCAATGCGGGCGCAGCACGGCAAGATGGTCGGTCATGGTCTTGGCGTTGGACGGGCCCACGCCGATGTTCACCAGCGTCACGCCCAGCTTGTCTTCGCGCACCAGGTGGTAAGCCGGCATCTGCGGCAGCGCGCGCGGACGGGTCGCGTCTTCGGGCTCGGCGCCGCCGAGGTCCTGCCCCACGTCACCAGGCTCGACGAAGCGGGTGTAGCCGCCGCCGTCGCTGCTGCTCATCAGCGCACGGCCCAGCGCGACGAATTCATCGACGTAGCGCTGGTAATTGGTGAACAGCACGAAGCGCTGGAAATGCTGCGGCGCCGTGCCGGTGTAGTGGTACAGCCGCTGCAGCGCCAGGTCCACGCGCTCGGCGGAGAACAGCGACAGCGGCCAGGCCTCGCCAGGAATCGGCTCGTAGGTGCCGTTGGCGATGCCGTCATCGATGCGGCTGAGCTCGGGCAGCACGAACGAGGCCTCCAGCTCGCGCGCCTGGGTGTAGCTGATGTCGGTGGTCGAGGCCTCGATCACGAACGGCAGCGGGATCGGGCGCCGGCTCAGCCCAACGACCACCGGGACGCGGTGGTAGCGCATCAGACGTTCGATCTGGTCGCGGTAGTAGTCCGCCAGCAGGTCCGGGCGGGTCACCGTGGTGCCGTACACCCCGGGATAGGCCACCGTGCCCCAGGAGGGACGACTGTCGGTGACCATGGTCTCGATGTTGACCGAGATCCCGAGGTACGGATAGCAGGCGTGCGCGGCCGAGGGCAGCGGCTTGCCGCTGGCGAATGCATCGAAGCGCGCGCGCACCGCGCCGACCGAGGCGTCGTAGATCTCGCGGATGCGCGCCAGCGCCGCATCTGCGTCAGGAAATTCGGCGAGCTGGTCGGCCGGATGGGCTGAGGAGAAGACGGGGGCATTCATGCAGGCCATGATACCCCGCCCGCGCGCTGGCGTGAGCAGCACCCCCACCCCGCCGGAAGCCAAATTGACGCGCCCGCGCCCGCTCGCTACACTCCGCCAATTGTGCGGCGCGGGTTCCCGTGCCGTTCTCGACTCGCGGCGCCCCTGGTGGCAAGGGGCGGCGAGGGGCCGTACATGCTTTACTGGGAGAGCCGCCAATGGAAATCCGTAACCTGTTGCCCGGGGACATCGAGGCAGCCAGACAACTACTGATCGCCAATGGCTGGTCCAACCGGATAGGCGGGCCCGACAAGTTCGCACGGCTGGTGGCCAATTCCCAGCGCGTGGCCGTGGCGGTGGAAGACGGGGAGATCGTCGGCTTCGCCCGGGCCCTGTGCGACGACGTCTCCGACGGCTTCCTGTCGATGGTTGCGGTGGCCCCGAGCCAGCGCCGGCGCGGCATCGGCCGCGCGCTGGTGCGATACGTGATGGGCAACGATCCCGATATCACCTGGGTGCTGCGCGCGGCGCGCTCTTCCGAAGCGGCGTTCTTCGGCCAGCTCGGTTTTACGCCGTCGATGGTGGCGATGGAGCGGCGCCGTCCCTGAGGCGGCGCGACAGCCGGCCTGCTCCGCCCCCCTGACTGACCCTCGCTTGCGCGCTTTACGGCGCGCTCATCTTGCGCCGGAATTCCTCGGCCGTACCAACCTGCCTGAACAGCGGCCCGCCCGGCGCAAAGCGGTCAGCGCTGGACAGCGGACCCACCACCACCGGCTCGAAGCCCGCATCCCGCACCAGTTGCGCCGCCACGTCCAGCGCAGCCTTGTCGTCGCCAGCGATCGGCACCGCGACCAGCCCGCCTTGCCGGTGGTGCTCGCTGGCGAACTGCGCCGCCCCCATGAAGTTGAACGCCCGCACCACGCGCGCGCCGCGCAGGTAGCGCGCCGTGGTCAGGCCGATGCCGTCGCGCCTGGCCTCTTCGGCGATCGGGCCGTCGCGCTGGTCGAAGGCGTTGGTGGCGTCGAGCACGATCTTGCCCCGCCACGCGTCGGCGTGGTCGCGGCTGAGCTGCGGCAGGGCGCCGTAGGGCGTGGCGAGGAACAGCACATCGGAGAAGGCGATGGCCTCGGCCACGGTGCCGGCCCGGGCAAGCGTACCCATTTCTGCGACCATCGGCTTGAGGGCTTCGGGATGGCGCGAGGAGAACAGTACGGGGTGTCCGGCCTTGACCCACAGCCCGCCGATGGTGCCGCCGATGCGGCCTGCGCCGATCACGCCGATGGGCTGCGCCGCGGCATTGCGGCCGGCGGCCTGTGACCGCGCAGCGCGCGGCAGGCTGGCGGCGAGTGCAGCGCAGGCAGCGGCGCCCAACAACAGGCGCCGTTTGGGATCAATCGGGGATGCAGGGGTTGCCATGGCGCGCCTCCGGCAAGGGACGGTGGCTCGCGCCGGTCCGGCGCGGGCCCATGGCATGACTCTAGGCGAAAAAACGCGGCGTGCGCTCCGGCCTATCGATCCGCGCGGATCGGGCCGTACTCTGCCGGCACCCAGGTATAGCCGGCCGTGTCGCGGCGCACATGGCCCAGCCCGGGGAACGGCAGGTGCGCGCCGCCCACCCACAGCTTTCCCCTCGCCGCATCGGCCAGGATGCGCTTGCGCGTGATCACCGCGGCGTGGCTGTCGGTATCGAACTCGATCGCCACCTGCGGACGGCGGAACTGGACCGCATGGCTGTGGACGATGTCGCCCCACAGCAGCAGGCTGTCCTTGCCCGAGGTGAACAGGTAGCCACTGTGGCCCGGCGTATGCCCATAGGCGGGCAGCGCCCGCACGCCCGGGATCGGTTCGGCACCATTGCCGCCGTTGAAGGTACGGAACCGGTTCGCCGCCTGGTACGGCGCGACCGCGGCGCGTGCCATCGCGAACAGCCTCTGTGCTTCCTTCGGCGCCGCGGCGGCATTGGCTTCGTTGAGCCAGTAGTCGGCGTCGGCCTTGTCGACATGGACCGTGGCGTTGGGAAAGGCCGGCTGCCCGTTCACGGCGAGGCCGCAGGCATGGTCGCCATGCAGGTGCGTCAGCAGCACGGCGTCGACCTGCTCCGGCGCATAGCCCGCCGCGCGCAGGTTGTCGCCGATGCGCCCGAGCGTGGGGCCGAAGCATGCCGCCGCGCCGGTATCGACCAGCACCAGGCTGCTGCCCGTATTGACCAGGTAGGCGTTGACCGCGGTCTGCATGCCCGGCGTCGACTCGACGAACATCCGTGCCAGCAGGCTTTGCACTTCGCGAGCGCTGGTGTACTTGAGGATCTTCGGGTCGAGGTCGATGTAGCCGTCGTACAGCGCGGTGACTTCCAGCTGGCCGATCATCATGCGGTAGTAGCCCGGCACCTGCGTCTTCTGTTGCGCCGCGGCGGCATGGGCGGTGCCGGTGGTGGCTGGCAGCAGGGCGGTTGCCATCGAGGCGGCCAGCACCAGGGCAGGCAGGCGCAGCGCCTTGTGCATGGCGTGGCCAGGTCGGGCGATGGCGTGGTGCGCGGCGGACTGCAGCTTCATGTCTGGTTCCTTGTTGTTGGTTGTTGTCGAGGAAAACAAAGGCGTATGTTAAGCCGGATGTCGCCTCACCGGAAAAGCACGCAGGACGCCAAGGACCGCGGCAATGAACAACGCGGAACAACACGGAACGACACAGGAAACAGCCACGCAGAAATGGGTACGCCCGACCAGAGCGTACCTACTTCTGCGTAAAAAACGGGGCCACGCGGCCCCGTTTTCCATTCATGCGAGCTTGCAGCGAGTCGTCGTCATTCAGGCTGGATATTCGCGGCCTTGATGATGCGGCCCCATTTGCCAGACTCCTGCGCCTGGAATTTCGCGAGCTCGGCGGGCGTGCTGGTAAACACTTCGGTGCCTGTCGACTGGTAGAAGCTGGCCGCGGCGTCGCTGCGCGCGGCCTTCACCATCAGCGCGTTCAGTCTGGCCACCACCGGCTGCGGCGTACCGGCCGGCGCATACGCCGCAAACCAGTAGCTCATCTCGTAGCCCTTGACGCCGGCCTCGTCGATGGTCGGCACGTCAGGCGCCAGCGGCGAGCGCGCCTTGCCCGATACGCCAAGCGCGCGCAGCTTGCCGCTCTTGACCTGCGGCAGGCCCGTGGCGGTATCGGTGATCATCATCTGGATCTGGTTGCCGAGCAGGTCAGTGATCGCCAGCGGATTGCTCTTGTACGGCACGTGCAGAAGCTCGACGTGCGCCATCTGCTGGAACAGCTCGCCGGCGATGCGCGACGACGAGCTGCCGCTGCCGAAGCTGAGCTTGCCCGGTTGCTTCTTTGCCAGCGCGATGAACTCGCCCACGGTCTTGGCCGGCACTTGCGGATTGACCACCATGATCTGGCCCCCGCGGCCGAGCGCGGTCACCGGCGCATAATCCTTGACCGGGTCGTAGGGCAGCTTCCTGAACAGGTGCTCGTTGGCCGCATGCGTGGTGTTGGTGCTGATCAGCACGGTGTAGCCGTCGGGCGCCGCCTTGGCGACGTCAGACGCCGCGATAAAGCCGTTGGCGCCGGGCTTGTTGTCGACCACCACGGTGACCTTGCTGTCCAGCGTGATGGCCTGGCCAATGGCCCGCGCGAGCTGGTCGGTGGCGCTGCCCGCGGCAAACGGCACCACGAAGCGGATCGGCTTGTCGGGGAATTCGGCCCACGCCTGTCCGGCGGGCAGGACCAGTGCGCACAGCGCGACGGCGGCCAGTGGCTTGAGGAATCGGTGCATCGTTGTCTCCTGTCGAAATCGTTGTTGGTGCGGATTCAGGGTGCTGCCGGCACCAGCCGAGGCGGCAGCGGGATCTGCAGCTGCAGCAGGCGGAACGACAGCGCCTTGCCGTGGGTGTCGAGGTTGAGCGCGTCATTGACGCCGCCGTCGAGCACGCCGTCGATGACGAAGTTCATGGCGTGCAGCGACGGCACCAGGTAGCGCGTCACGGCGCTGGGCCGGCGCTCGCAGAACAGCGCGCGCACGGCGTCCTCGGTCACGTGGGCAACCAGGTGTTCATAGTCACGCGCATCGTAGGCGATCACGCTGATGTTGGAGCGGTCGCCCTTGTCGCCGGTGCGGCCGTGGGCGAACCGGTAGAGCGCGGTGGTGGTATCGATCGTGGTCATGGGGGTCGTCCTCAGGCGATGAAGCGATGCGTGGCGGTGACGGCTTCGCGCGGCACCAGGCACGACACGGCATTCAGGCGCGCGCGCTGTCCCGTGCGCACGCCGCCGCCGCCGGCGGGGCCGCAGGTGTAGAGCGCGTTGACCTCGCGCAGCAGCGCCTGCGCCACCGCAGCATCGTCATGCGCCAGCGCCGCGCGCAGGCGCACGTCCTGCGCTTCGGCCTCGTGCGGCTGGCGTCGGGCGAGCATCGTGCCGGCGTCATCGGCGAATACGCTGAGCACGCCGATCAGGTCGAAGCGGATCGGCACGTCATGGCCCAGCATCTGCATGCGCCGGCGCAGGATGTCGGCCGCCAGGCGCGCGCGCGCGGCTGCGTTCGGGCCGGCATAGGAGATCTCGCCTTCGGCCAGCCAGCCTCCATGGCTGAACACATTGGCCTTGAGCTGCGCCGGCTGTGCGTGGCCGCGCACGTTGCGCACCGCCACGCGGTCGGGGCCGATCTGCGTGACGGTGACGGCGCTGATGTCGGCCACGACGTCAGGGGTCAGGTATGCGGACGGATCGTGGACTTCGTACAGCAATTGCTCCTTGACCGTGCGCAGGTCTACGCAGCCGCCGGTATTGGCTGCCTTGAATATCTCGATGCTGCCGTCGCCGGCGAGCTGCGCGATCGGGAAACCCAGCGCGTGGACGTCGGGTACGTCCTTCATGCCGGGATCGGCAAAGTAGCCGCCGGTGACCTGGGCCCCGCATTCGAGCAGGTGGCCGGCCATGGTGGCGGCGGCGAGCCGGTCCCAGTCGTCCCACGACCAGCCGTGATGCGCCATCGCCGGCCCCACCGCCAGCGCCGGGTCGGCGACGCGGCCGCACACCACGACCTGGGCGCCGCCGGCCAGCGCCGCGGCGATGCCTTGCGCGCCGATATAGGCATTGGCGCAGACAAAGCGGCCGGCGTCGAAGGCATCGCCAAGGATGCCCTGCAGCAGCGAGCGGCCGGCATCGTGCGAGAGATCATCGCCCTCCACCACCGCCACGCGCGGCGCAGGCAGGCCGAGTTCGCCCGCCAGTTGCAGCACGCGCCGCGCTGCCGCCTGCGGATTGGCCGCACCAAAGTTGCCGACGATGGCAATGCCATGTTGCAGGCACAAGCCGAGCACCGGCGCCAGCAGCGCATCGAGCAGCGGTTCGTAGCCGTGCGCGGGATCGTTGCGCCGCGCCAGTTGCGCCAGCGCCAGCGTGCGTTCTGCCAGTGTCTCGAAGATCAGCGCCGCGGGCTGGCCGGCGGCGATCAGCGTGCGCACCACCGGCAATGCGGCGTCGGTACGGTCGCCCGAGAAGCCGGCGCCGGAGCCGATGAGCAAGGGAGCATTCATGGTCGGAGGCAAGGTTGATGGCTGTGTCGAAGCCATTCTAGGCCGCGCCCGGTCAGCCAAAAAACGGATTATTTGGATTAATCTATCGACTTGCTGGATAAATAAAAGCTGTCGATGAACCTCTCGGTCAAGCACTTGCGCGCCTTCGTGGCACTGGCGACCTACCGCAACTTCACCCGCGCGGCGCGCGCCTGCCACCTGTCGCAGTCGGCATTCAGCGCGCTGGTGCAGACACTGGAGGAGCAGGCGGGCAGCCGCCTCTTCGAGCGCACCACGCGCCACGTGGAGCTGAGCACTGACGGCGTGCGCTTTGAACAGACCGCGCGGCGGCTGCTGGCGGATTTCGAAGCGGCGTTCGAAGACCTGCGCGCGCACGCCGAGCGGCGCAAGGGCCGCGTGTCGATCGCCGCCCTGCCGTCGCTGGCGGGCGGCGACCTGCCGCCGCTGCTGGCACAGTTCCGCGCAAGCTACCCGGGCATCGTGCTGGAGCTCTTCGATCAGCTCGCCGATGGCTGCATCGAACTGGTCCGGCAGGGCCGCGCCGACTTTGCGCTGGCACCCGCGCCGGCGCAGGATGACGACCTGCGCGTCGAGCCGCTGGTGCGCGACACCTTCCACCTGGTATGCCCGGCCGGTCATCCGCTCGCGCGCAAGCGCCGCATCGCGCCGTCAGCCCTGGCGGGCGAGCCGTTTATCCAGCTGTCGCGCACGACCAGCGTGCGCCAGCATCTCGACGCGGCGCTGCATCCGTTGCGGCTGCACAGCGTGATGGAGGTGGAGCACCTGGCAACCGTGGCGGCGCTGGTGCAGGCAGGACTCGGCATCAGCGCGGTGCCGTCGCTGGCGCTGTTCCAGTTCCGGCGCGAGGGCCTGGCGATCCGGCCGCTGCAGCTGCCGTCACTGGTGCGCGATATCTGCCTGGTGCGGATGAAGGACCGCAGCGACTCCGCGGCCGCGGCGGCGATGATCGAAAGCCTGCAGGCGTTCTACCGCGGCGGCAAGGCGCCGGCGCGGCGCTGAAACGCCGCCGCCAGCGTCAAGGGGTGGCACGCAGAATTGGGTACGCTTTGCCGTTGGCGGCTGGTCAGAAGTGGCCGAGGTAGCCGCCGTCGACCGCCAGCACGTGCCCGGTGATATACGACGCCGCCGGCGATGCCAAAAATACCGCCGCGCCGGCGATCTCTTCGGGCCGGCCCCAGCGGCCCAGCGAGGTGCGCTGGCGCAGCCACTCGGCCACGCTCTCGTCGTCGACCATCGGCTGGTTCGGTTCGGTGGCGAAGTAGCCGGGCGCGATCGCGTTGACGGTGACGCCGAAGCGGCCCAGGTCCGCGGCCAGCGCACGCGTC
Organism: Cupriavidus consociatus; assembly: GCF_017814975.1. Classification (GTDB taxonomy): domain Bacteria; phylum Pseudomonadota; class Gammaproteobacteria; order Burkholderiales; family Burkholderiaceae; genus Cupriavidus; species Cupriavidus consociatus. The sequence goes on along the minus strand of NZ_JAGIQA010000024.1, from coordinate 16,588 downwards.
AGCGCATCCAGCCCACCCTTGGTGGCGGGATAGAGCACGTCCCCCGCGCGCGCCACCTGGCCCGCGATCGAGCTGACGTTGACGATGCGGCCGTACTGCCCGCGCTGCATCCGTTGCGCGGCGTGGCGGCACAGCGTGTAGGGCGCGACCAGGTTGGTCTCGAGCATGGCGCGCAGGTCGCCGGCATCGAGATGCGCCATCGAGCTGCGGTTGCGCGCACCGGCGTTGTTGACCAGGATATCGAGCCGGCCGTGGTCGGCATCGATCCGCGCGAACGCTGCTTCGACCGCCGCTTGATCGGTGATGTCCAGCACCAGCGCCTCGGCGCTGGCGCCGCCCGCGGCCAGCGTGGCGACCGCGTCATGCACGCGTGCCTCGCTGCGCGCGACCACCACCACGTGGGCACCGGCATCGGCCAGCCCGGCGGCAATCGCCAGGCCCAGGCCTTGCGCGCCGCCGGTCACCAGGGCAACGCGGCCATGCAATGAGAATGGGGTACGCGCGGCGGCGTCGGGAGATGAGGTAGGAGTAGCCATGCGGGCGAATATACCGCAGCAGGCGGGCCCACGTTGCGTGGCGCCGGCCTGCCAGGCGCCCGCCCGCGCGCTCAGCGGATCAGCTTGCCGGTGGACGAGACAATCGACATCTCGACGAAGGACGAGCCGGTATGGCGCGTCGGGCTGTAGCTGATCAGGATGCCGCCGAGATCGTAGTCGCGCAGGCCTTCGAGTGCGCTGACCAGGCGCTCGCGCGTCGGCTCAGGCCCGGCGCGGCGCAGGCCTTCCACCAGCACCTTGGCCGACATGAAGCCTTCCATGCCGGCGTTGGACGGCTCCACGCCCTGCTGCCGCGCCTGGCTGCGGTACTCGCTGGCGAGGGTCATCTGGCTGGAATTGGTGCCTGGCACCACCTGCGTGATGATCAGCCCGCGCGCATCGTCGCCCAGCTCGCGGATAAAGGAATCGGCGGCGTTGTTCGACAGCGTGACGAACTGCGCCTGGCTGCCGGCGCGGCGCAGTTCGCGGATGATGCGCGCGGCTTCCGAGCCCGAGCCGATCACCAGCACCGCCTGCGGGTTGGCCTTGTTCATGGTGGCAACGCCCTGGCTGATGTCGCCCATCGGCCGCGCGAAGCTGACGGCCGCCGCCGGCTGCACGCCGCGCGCCTGCAGCGCGGTGGTATAGCCTTCGAGCACGTCCTGGCCGAAGCCGTCGGTGGTGTGGAAGATGCCGATCCGGCTCATGCCGGTGGTGGCCAGGTGGTTGATCGCGCGCGCGACTTCATCCTGGTACTTGGCGCGCACGTTGAACACGTAGCGGTTCACCGGCCGGTGCAGCGTGATCGCACCGGTCAGCGGCGCCACCAGCGGCACCTTGTGCTCGGCCACCAGCGGCAGGATGCTTTCGTTCTGCGGCGTGCCGCGCACCATGAACAGCGCGAACACCTTGTCTTCGTCGAGCAGCTTGCGCACATTGTCCGGCGTGCGCTTGGCATCGAAGCCATCGTCGTAGGTCACCAGTTCGATGCGCCGTCCCGCCACGCCGCCGCTGGCGTTGACGGCGCGCAGGTATACCTGCGCACCGGCGATCTGTTCCTTGACCGAGCCGGCGACCGGGCCGGTGATGCCGGCCGACTGGCCGATGCGGATGGTGTTGCGCGTCACACCCGCTTCCGCCTGCGCGGTTTGCGCGGCCCATCCCAGCGTGGCGGCCAGCACGCCGCACGCGATCCATTTCGCCTTCATCGTTGTCCCCTCTTGTATGTCATTCTTCTGTTGCGCGCACGAGGCAGTGCACACGGCAAGCGCTATGCGCCGTTGCGCAAATTACCGCATGCATCACGTCAGGGCAAACAAGAGGGAGGGGAGTGTTGCAGCGGCATCACACCGGAACCGGACGGCGGTTCCGGCGTGGCCACCTACGCGCTAAGGGATGCGCGTCAAGGCGCGCCGCGCGGGCGCGCGAGAGAGAGACTGCGAACAGCCTTTGCCGTCGCGACGGCAAGCCTTGCTGCAAACGGCTCAGGGAAAGGCCGGCACGGCCGGATCGAGGCCGGCGAAACGGGCTTCCGGGTGCGCGTTCTGCAGCAGTGTTTCGATTTCCTCGACGCGGCCGCGCGGCACGTCGACCATCAGCAGGATCTTGCCCGCCTCGATGTCCTTCTCGAACGCGCGCAGGCGGCTGTTGGGCGCAGAACTGCCGATCATGCTCGCGGCCCATGCGCCGAACACCGCGCCGAGCACCGCCAGCACCCCGACCAGGCCCCACTGCGGCGTATCGCTGACGATCGGGAACATCGCCACCACCGCGCCGGCAACCACGCCAACGCCGCCGCCGACCACCAGGCCCATTTCCGCGGCATGGACGATGTCGGAGGTCTGGAACAGGTTGGCCTCGTGCAGGCCCGTCATGTCTTCGCCGTCGCGCGCCACGAAGTGGATGCGGCGGTTCTCGACGCGGGCGAGCAGCAGGTCGTCCATGGTGCGGCGGGCGCTTGCCACGTCGGGCAACAACCAGAAGATGCGTTTGCGCATGTCTCTCTCCTTGTTCAGGCCGCGCCGATGGTGTGGGTAGACCGGGTGAGAAAGTACCGCTGACGGCGCGGGGTTATTTCGTTGTACGCCGTTCGGGGGGCAAGCGCAAGGCAGCCGCGGGGGCGCTCTGCACGCACGCGCGCATGTGACTGGTGCGCGTGCCCTGCGGGTGCAAGGCACGCGTCACGTGCGCAAAAGACGCCTGGAAAAGCGCGGCAAAAGCCGCCTCAGAAAGTGATCGGCAGGCGCAGGTTGACCTGCAGGTCAGGCGTGTCGCGCGTCAGGCCCGCACCCACCGACAGGTTCAGCGTGTAGCGGTCGTTGAAGCGGTACGAGTAGCCCACCAGCAGCGTGCCTTGCGTGATGCGCACCGAGCCTGGCACGGTCTGTCCGTTCTGCTTGGTCGGCCAGATGATGGCCTGGTCGTAGCCGATACTGAACGACGCCTTCTCGTTGAGCGACAGGCCCATGCCGAAACTGAACTCGAAGATATCGCCCGGGGCGATCTTGCCCAGGTTCTCCGTCTGGCCATTGAGCACGGTGCGGCTGACGTTGTCGCGCGCAAAGTTGTGCAGGTAGCTGAAGGTGCCGAAGAACACCGCCGGATCGGTCGGCAGCAGCCAGGTGATACCCGGCTGGATTGCCTGGAAGCCGGTGCCGGTCGGCAACCCGAGCGGCAGGCCGGTGCCGGTGGTATTGCCCACGCAGCGCGTCACGCAATCGGTCACCACTTCGAACGGATCCTTGCCGGTGGCCGACTTGTAGCGCAGCCAGCCGACGAAGTACGGCATCTTCTCGTTGCCGTAGTTGAGCTGGTAGCGCACCGTCGCCTCGACATCGCCCAGGCCGGCGCCGCTGGCATTAAAGACGTTATCGACGGCGGTGCCGGTGAAGACTTCACGGCTGATGGTCGAGCCGGAGGTTTTCACGTAAGGCACCTTGGCTTCGACTTCCAGGCGCTTGGTCACGCCATAGCGCAGCGCGATCGACGGGATGTAAGTCGAGGTCTTGACCTCGCGCACATCGAGCAGGCCAATCAGGATCGCGGGGATCACCGTGTAGCCGACCAGCGCCACGCGGTTGTTGGACGAATAGCCGTACTGGAAGCCAGGCTCGACCACCAGCTTGCCCTGCGCGGTCAGCACGCCCGGCTGGTCGATGATCGGCGCGATCTCGGGGGGCCGGGTCTCGCGCTCGGGCGGACGGCCCACGGGTTCTTCCACGGCCACGGTTTGCGGGTTGGCTGACTCGCCCGCCTGCGGGCCCTGGGCGACATCCTGCGGCGGCTGCAGCGTGATCTGCTGCGGGTTGTTGACCGCGTTGGGCGCGCTCTGCGCCGCGCTGGCCGCCGCCGCAGCGGTGGCGGCATTGGTGGCGTTGTTGGCCGGCGACACACCGCCGCCGACACCCTGGCCGCCGCGCTTGGTGGCCAGTATCTCATTGCTGATGACGCTGCGCAGCTCGCGGATGACTGCCTCTTGTTCGGCCAGCGCCCGCTTCATGGCGTCGAGCTGGGTGGCCTGTTCGGCGAGCTCCCTTTGCAGCGTTTCCAGGCCTGCCGCGGGTCCCCCCGCATCCGGCGTCTGGGCCTGCGCCAGGCCGCCGAGCAACAGCAACGTCGAGCACCCGGCATTCCGGATGCCCTGCATCGACCGCTTCTTCATCACGTCTTCCTCCCCCGGGACGGGCGGGCTGTTGGTCAGGAGCCCGCAACCTGTACTGCCTGCTGCTTCGCTACGATCACCTCATGCTGGCGGCCCGCATCAACGCATCCTGCAGCGTTGCGTTGGCCAATTGCGACCGGAAAGCCTGCAGCGTATTCACGCCTGCGTCGATTGTCATCAGGCTCCGGATGCTCTGGTTGTCCATGCTGTTCTGAATCACCGTGGCAGGCGTGCCGGCCAGCGATCCCACCGCGGCCGAGTTGCCAGCGCCGTTCTGGATCACGTTCAGCAAGCCATTGGTCACCACCTGGCCCGTGCCGGTCGTCACCACGGTAGCGGGCAGGCCGGCCGCGCCCGCGGCACCGCTGGCACTGGCGCTGCCGCCATTGGCCGCAGCCGACGTGGCCGAAGCAGCCCCCGCCGTTCCGCTGGCCGACGCCGCGGCGCCGGTACTGCCAGCGCTCGCGCTGCCGGCGCTCGCACTGCCGGCACTCGAACTACCGGCAGAACCGCCAGCGCCGCCCGTGAGGCCCGCCAGCGCGCTATCGACCGCGGCATTGGTGGAAGCAACGATGGCGGGGCCCAGCGTCGTCGCCAGGCGCGCCGCCTGGTCCGCGGTGATGCGTCCGACGTCCGGGATGTTAATGCTGGTTGCAACGACCAGGGCCCCGTTGATGTACACCGCGCGTTCGATACCGAACGAAACCTGCAGGCCCGGCATCTCGAAGCCGCCCCGCATCTCGTCGAGCTTGTCATGTGCGACCGGTTTCCAGCCGGCCATGCTGCCGCGAGCGGCAGCCACGGGTGTAGGGTCCCGGTCGCGGGCAGAAGCGGCCTGCGACGGCAGCGCCGACGGGTCGAGGCTGTCGGGCTGGGGTAGCGAACTGGCATGCGCCACGCCGGCACAGGCCAGACCCGCACCGAGCAGCATCGCGGCCGCCGCCGTGGCGGTGCGAGGCGCTGCAGGGGTCGGGAGGGAAGTCTGCAACATGATGCATTCCTCAGAAATCGCCAACGCCATGCTTGGGCATGACGGTAAAGAACAGGCTATCCCGGTTGACTCCCATCCAGTAAGGACCGCTTGGCGCGAGGCGCCAGTCAGCGGCCAGGTTGAAGCGAGCGTTGTCCGTTCGGTTGTGGATCACGAACAACAGCTGGCTCTCCCAGATCTTCTCGAAGTGCTCGCGTGAAATTGCTCGCGTGCCACGCGCGGGGTCGCCGACGAGTACGCGGTTGCCTTTCACACCCTTGACCACCACGAAATGGTGGTAGCCGTTTTCCACGATCAGCACGATGGCCGGGATCTGCGTTTCCTCGAGCTTGGACAGCGGCAGTTCATAGCCGTCCGCCTCATAGCCGAGCGCAGCCAGGAAGCGCTTCATGTCCAGCAGCGAGAACCCCTCGGCGCGGATCTTTGCCTGGTCGCCGTTGACGTACATGGTCTGGAACACGGTGGCCTCGTTCATCGGATGGCCGTACTGGTAGGTCAGCAGCGTAGCCACCGCGGCCGAGCCGCAGCTGAAGTCGTATTGCTGCCGGATCGTGGACTTGAAGCGCGCTTCGCGAACGCTGGTGACCCTGACGCTGTAGGGTTCGCCGACCGGACCGTAGAGATACACATCCGCGGCACTGGCACAGGGAATGGCCCCCGCTGCCAGCAGGAACGGTACAGACGCCAACAGGTTGCGCAGCAGCTTCATGGTCTGAACTGGACGTTGACGATCGTTGCGTTCTGGATCAGCACGTTGTTGCCGGAGTTCTGGATCGCGGTGGGTATCCCGGCCGCGTTGGCGAACGCTCCTTCGGTGATCCGGTTTGCCCCCGACACGACATCCCACGCCGCGTTTTCGGCGACGGTGCCGTGCAAGCGCATATCGTTGACGGTGACTTCCGCGCCACCGCGGATATCGTCTAGTTTAGACACGGGTACAGCTTTCGCCACCCCGCCAAACAAATGATTGACTGCGGCGGGCTGCGTCGTATCTGCCGCCACTTCCTGGGTGCCTGCCGCGGCACTGCGCGCTGCGGCCATGGCAGCTTCCAGCCCCGGCGGCTCCGCGCGAACCTGCAGCGCTGGCCAGGCCAGCAGGACCGTCGCGAATGCCCCGACGGCAAAGCGGACCGATTGCATGGTGTCATCCTCCCCTGTCCCGTGCGCGCCCCCATCCGGGCGGCAGCGAAGACATTTAGGCTGCGTAGGCATGGACAGGGGCCGGGCGCCCGCACACAGGGTGCGGGAGCCGGTCCTGTCTGTATCGAAGTGCCGGCCCGTCCTGGCACCAAGGCTCAGGCCGGGCCGATGCCGCGCGCCTTACCTGGCGTTGACGTTGGCCTGCACGTTCACGCTCATCTGCGTCAGCGAGGCGGCGCCGCTGTTCTGGCTCGCCATCATGACGCCCGCTGCGGACTGACCGACGCTGGTCATCAGGTTGGACATGTCGAACGTGCCCGCGTTGACGACCACATAGCCGCCCGCGCCGCCGGTGCCGCCCTGGCCACCGTTGCCAACACCACCCGCACCACCGGTACCACCGGTTGCCGCGCCGCCGTTACCACCAGCGCCGCCGCTACCGCCGTCGCCGGCGGTGGCGCTGCCGTTCGAGGCCGTCGTGGTAGCAGCGCCCGCGGCTGCCGCACCACCAGCGCCGCCTGCACCGCCCGTGGCAGTCTGCGTGCCGCCGGCACCGCCAGTTGCCGTGCCCGCGCCGGCCGTTGCCGCCGAGCCAGCGGTGCCCGCGCCGCCGGCTGCGCCGGTGCCGCTGCCTGCGCCACCGGTCGCACTCGCGGAAGAGGTGCCTGCGCCGCCCGCACCACCAGTAGCGCCCGCGCCGCCGCCCGTGCCAGAGCCAGCACCAGCGGTATTGGTCCCGGTCGCGGTTGCGCCGGCACCTGCACCGCCTGCACCACCCGCGTCGCCACCCATACCGTTGGCATTGCCGCCCGAACCGCCCGAGCCGCCAGCCGCACCGGCAAGACCGCCCAGCGCACCGCTGGCACCCAGGGCATCACCACCGATCGCGCCGGCGCTGCCGCCGCGACCGCCCGCGCCGAGCGAGGCGCTCAGTGCGCCGCCGCCCCTGCCGTAGCCGTCGCCGCCGCTGCCACCCTTGCTGCCCGCCGCGCTAAGCGCGCTGCCGCCCTTCGCATAGGCATCGCCGCCATTGGCGCCCCAGTTGCTGGCCTTGCCACCCTTGCCGCCATCGCCGGCGTTGGCGTTTCCGCTCCTGGCGTCACCTGCCGTGGCGCTGCCGTTGGAGGCGTAGGCCTGCGCACCAACTGCGCCTTCGGCACCGTCTCCGCCCGAACCGCCCTGGCCAGTACCACCGTTGCCACCCGTGCCACCCCTGCCACCGTAGCCGGCGGCGTTGGCGTTACCAGTGTTCGAGGCATAGTTGCCGATGTGATGCACATTGTTGCCAGTCACCGCGCCGCTCAGCTTGCTCACTGCAATGGCGGTGGTCTTGTTGAAGGCGTCGGAGATACTCGACGATGCGGCCCCGCCCACGGCGGAGGCGCTACCTACCCCGGCCGCCACTGACTTCAGGTGGTTGTCGGAATCGGTCTTGGTGCGGTTGTTGGAGCTGTTGTTTGTCTTGGATTTGTCGACGGCAACCGTCGTGGTCCTGGTGTTCGTGCTGCTGTCGTTCGCCTGGATGGCATTCGAGTACTCGTTCGCCGCCGCACCGCTACCACTTTGGGTCGAGGTTGCCGTGGCCGTCTGGTTGTTGTCGCCACCGCCTCGCACTACATCGTTGTTGTTGGTCGGATTTGCCCATGCGGAACTTGCAAATGCCATGGCAATTGCCGACGCCAGTAAGGTCTTTTTCATTCCTAGCTCCCAGGAGTATTCACAGTGTCACTGCGGCTCAGCCTCCGGCCGGCGCTCAAGTCCGGAACGACGGCTGGAGGTTCAGGTCCGGCAACTGCCAAACCGACCAGCCCTAGCGCATAATCGGTGCCAGCTTCGCCACGTGAGTCGGCAAACCCTTGTATTACAAGGCCTGCCCGGTGCCAGCCGGGGAACTTTCTGGCCGCTTGCGCCATCAATTGGGGCCTGCATGCTGTGCACGCCAAACGACATGTCACACCGCTGTGACAGCGCCCCCCAAGGCGCCTCAGGGGTAATGTCAAGGCCGTAAAAAAACCTATTAGTTTTCAAGGCCTTGCGGATAGACCTAGGAATTGCCCGAAGCGCCATGCCACGTATCGGGCCTGAAACACGATCCGTGAGGTGCCGCCGCCGTCTCCCATGTGGGCTGCCTCACATAGCCGCGATGTCCGTTTTTCGCCGCCCGCTTCCGGTCATCGGTGCGTTTATCAAAGGACCTCCGCCTGGCCCCGGCGCGGCGCCACCTGCACGCGCTAGGGGGTCGACGTGTGATCGGCCACCGGCCTGACGCAAAGGGGAAGTGCCGCGCGCGGACGCTGTATCCGAAGCGTCTCAGCCACTATCCATGCTAGGCTCTATGTCTGATTTAAAGTACATTAGAGGCATTACAGACTTGTCATCTCTCCACAAGGGAAACCATGAGTGAAGCCGTCGTTCCCCTGTATCACCAGATTTACGTGGTACTGCGCCAGCAGATCGTTGAAGGACGCTTCGGCCAGGGTCCCCTGCCAGGAGAGATCGACCTGGCAAAGCAGTTCCACGCCTCGCGCGTGACCATGCGCCGCGTGTTCGACCGGCTGGTGCAGGAAGGCCTGGTGCGGCGCCATCGCGGGCTCGGCACCTTCGTCAACCCGCACCCGGTACGGCCCGCCACGGGCACCGAGGAACGCGGCTCCAGCCTGCTCGACAACATCATCGACATGGGCCAGAAGACGTCGGTAAAGGTGATCTCGATCGACGAAGTCCACGCCACGCCCGACGTTGCCGAGTCGCTGGGGATCCAGCCGGGCGATCCCGTGGTCAAGATCGTGCGGGTGCGCCACTACCGCAACCGGCCGCTGTCGCATATCACCGTCTACCTGCCTGCGGAGCTGGGCCGGCCGATCTCGCGCAAGGCGCTCGAGGAAACGCCGGTGCTGCGCTTGCTCGAAGCCGGCGGCGTCAAGCTGGGCCGTGCCAGCCAGGTGTTGTCGGCACGCCTGGCCGACGTGGTGGTGGCGCCGCTGCTGGACGTGCCCGTGGGCGGCGCGCTGCTGGCGGTGCGCCGCGTGGTGAAAGACCAGGCCGGGCGCCCGGTGCAACTGCTGCTCGGCCAGTACCGTCCCGACCGCTACGAATACCGCATGGAGCTGTCGCCCGCCGGTGTGGACAGTGCCAACGTCTGGGTGGAAAGCGAAACCCGCCCGGGCCTGCGCGACTGATTTCGCCCGCGCGCCGCGAGGCAAGGATGCGCGGACACCCGAGTCGGGCGATACTGCGCACTCCTGATCACATCAAGCGAGGAGTCGTCATGCCAGTGTTCCGCCTGGATTCGTCCAGCCCGACCCGTCAGTCTCCGCCTGTGCCCGCTCGCCGCACCGCGCTGCGCCGGGTTGCCGCGCTGGCCGCGTGCGGGCTCATCCTGCCGCTTGGCGCGGCGGCCCAGGGGCAGGGCCAGGTCGCCGGCGGCAAGCCGATCCGGATCCTGGTGGGCGCGCCCGCCGGCGGCACGACCGACACGCTGGCGCGCACCATCGCCCAGGAAATGTCGCAACTGCTGGAGCAGCCCGTGGTGGTCGAGAACCGGCCCGGCGCGGGTGGCAATATCGCCGCCGATCTGGTCGCCAAGAGCGCGCCAGACGGCAGCACGCTGCTGATGAGCTTCACCAGCCACACCATCAACGCCACGCTGTACAAGAAGCTGCCCTTCGACCCGGTGCAGGATTTCACGCCGGTCACGCTGGTCGCCACCGTGCCCAGCGTGCTGGTGGCCACGCCGAAGCTGCCGGCCAACAACGTGCCCGAGCTGATCCGGCTGGCGCGTGCGCAGCCGGGCAAGCTGAACTTCGCCATCGGTTCGGTCGGCTCGTCGCTGCACATGGCCGGCGACATGTTCAAGATGATGACCGGCACCTATATCGTCAACATCCCGTACAAGGGCACCGCGCCGGCGTTGACCGACGTGCTGGCTGGCCAGTGCGACCTGATGTTCGCCAGCACGATCAACGTGCTGCCGCACGTGCGCGCCGGCAAGCTCAAGGTGCTGGGTGTAACCAGCCCGGCGCCGATGCCCCAGTTCCCGGGCGCGGCGCCGATCGGCGCGACGGTCAAGGGCTTCGAGTCGAGCGCGTGGTTCGGCCTGTTCGGGCCGGCCGGCATGCCCGCTGAAGTCACGCAGGCGCTCTACCAGGCGGCGCGCAAGGGGCTGGAGTCACCCGGGGTGCGCAAGCGCCTGGAAAACGACGGCGCGCAGCCGGTTGGCATGACGCCCGAGGCGTTTGCTGCCTTCGTCAAGCAAGACGTCAAGCGCTGGGCTTCGGTGGTCAAGTATTCGGGGGCATCGCCGGAATGAGCGTGCCCGCGGACTCGCCTTGCCCTGATGCAACGGCCAGGCCGGCGACGCTGGCCCAGAAGCTGGTCGCCCGCTCGGCCGGACTGGACTATGCCGAGATCGGCACGGTGGCGATCTGCCGGGTCGACCTGGCGATGTCGCACGACTCCAGCGGCCCGCGCCGGGTCGCGCCCCTGCTGCAGGAGCTCGGCGTGAGCGTGTGGGACCCGTCGCGCTATGTCGTGGTGACCGATCACTTCGTGCCGGGCGGCGATGCCCAGGCCGAATCGATCCTGCGCTTCACCCGCGACTGGACCCGCCAGGCCGGCGCCGAGCTGATCGACGCCGAAGGCATCTGCCACGTGGTGCTGCCCGAACGCGGACACGTGCTGCCGGGCCGCCTGATCGTCGGCGGCGACAGCCACAGCCCGACCGGCGGCGCGTTCGGCGCCTATATGTTCGGCGTGGGCGCCACCGAAATGGCCGGCGTGCTGGCCACCGGCGAGATCTGGCTGCGCGTGCCGAATACGATCCGGCTGGAATGGGACGGCATGCTCGCACCCGGAGTCTGCGCCAAGGATATCAACCTGTTCCTGTGCGCCACGCTCGGCCTGGGCGGCGGGCGCTACGAAGCGATCGAGTACACCGGCAGCGCCGTCGCCGCGCTGCCGATGCAGGAGCGCATGACGCTGGCCAACATGAGCGCCGAACTCGGCGCGCAGACCGGCCTGGTCGCCCCCGATGCGGTCACGCTGGACTGGCTGGCACAGGCCGGCGTGCCGGCGCAGGTGCTGGCGCAGATCGACCTGGCGCACTGGCGCACCGACGCCCAGGCGCCGGTGCTGGCGCACCACCGCTTCGACGCCGCGGCGCTGGCGCCGCAGGTGGCCGCGCCGCATTCGCCGGCCAACAGCGCCCCGGTCGACCAGGCCGCCGGCGAGCCGGTGCAGATCGCCTACCTCGGCGCCTGCACCGGCGCCAAGCTGGAAGACCTGCGCATGGCCGCGCGTGTGTTGCGCGGACGCCGGGTCGCGCCCGGCGTCACACTGCAGGTGGCCGCCGCCTCGCGCCGCGACCAGCAGCAGGCCGAACGCGAAGGCACGCTCGCCATCCTGGCCGAGGCCGGCGCCAGCCTGCTGCCCAACGCCTGCGGCGCCTGCGCTGGCTATGGCGCCGCGCGCTTCCCTGCCGGCAGCCGCGCCATCGCCTCGACCGCCCGCAATTTTTCCGGCCGCATGGGGGATGCCGGCAGCGCGGTGTGGCTGGGCTCGCCGATGACCGTGGCCGCCAGCGCCGTCACCGGCCGCATTACCGACCCGCGCACCTTGCTGCCATAAGAACATAAACATAACGACGCGACCCGACCCGTGCCCCCGCGCGGGCGGGCCAGACCTTTGCATGACTGCTCCTAGTGCCCCCACCCCGGCCCCGGCCGGCCGCATCTGGCGTTTCGGCGACAACGTCGACACCGATGCCATGGCCCCCGCCGTGCTGATGAAATCGCCGCTGCCCGTGCTGGCGCGGCACTGCCTGGCGTCGCTGCGCCCCGAGTTTCCAGGCAGCGTGCGGGCGGGCGATGTGCTGGTAGCGGGCGCCAACTTCGGTATCGGCTCCTCGCGCGAGCAGGCGCCGCAGGCGCTGCGCGAGCTGGGCGTGGGCGCGGTGGTGGCGCTGTCGTTCGGCGGGCTGTTCTACCGCAACGCGATCAACCTGGGACTGCCGGTGCTGGTGTGCGCGGAGGTCGCCCGGCTGGCCGACGGCGCCCGGGCGACGCTGGACCTGGAGACGGCGCTGCTGCGCCTGGACGACGGCAGCACGGTGGCGTGCGAGCCGATCCCTGATTTCCTGCGCGAAATCCTCGGCGCCGGGGGGCTGGTGCCGCACCTGAAGCGGCGCCTGGCCGCCCGGGCCTGATGCGGACGCTGCGACTGGCGCGTCAGCCCGCGCGCGGGCTGGCCGCCTGGCGCAGCAGCCCGAGCGCCTCGTCGTCGCTGGTCTGCGTGAAATCCAGGTAAAAGGAGCCGACCGCGCCGAAGTTGGGTGGTGTATTGAGGCAGATAATCTCGTCGGCCGCCTGCTCCAGGCTGGCGAGCCCTTCCTGCGCGCCGACCGGCGTGGCAGCGATCACCCGCGCAGCGCCGGCCATGCGCACGCCTTCCAATGCGGCACGCATGGTCGCTCCGGTGGCGACGCCGTCATCGACCACGATCACGGTACGCCCGGCCCGCGCCGGCACCGGCGCGCCGCCGCGATAGCGCTGCTGGCGCCGGGCGATCTCGTCGAGCTGGCGCCCGCGTTCGGCATCGAAGCTGCCGCTTTCCACCGCGCGGCGCGCCCAGGGATCATCGTTCACCACCGTATGCGGCCCGCCGCCGCCGGCATCGCCCTCGACCACGGCGCCCAGCGCCAGCTCCGGGTAGCCGGTGGCGCCGATCTTGCGCACCAGCAGCACGTCGAGCTGCGCGCCGAGCGCACGCGCTACCTCGAAGGCGACCGGCACGCCGCCGCGCGGCAGCGCCAGCACCAGCGCGGGCTGGTCGAGCTTGTCGGCGCCGAAGCCCAGCTCCGCCAGACGGCGGCCAAGGTAATGGCCGGCTTCGCGGCGATCGGCAAAGCACGGTGGGACTGACATGGCGCGCTCCCGGTTTGGCTGGCCGGCGGATTCCCGGCCGGGGCACCGCACGGTGGTGCCCCTCGGCCAATATAGACCTTGCCGAGGAAGGCGTCGGTGCAACCGGCGAGTTGTCTTCATCCGCCGCCAACGTCACGCAAGCCGCCCCGATTGGACGCGATTGCGCAACAGTGTGTTCAACGCAGGGGGGCTGATCTCGGCGCGCGGGCGCATTAGGATGGTTGCGTTGCCAATCGCCGGCCCGCCCGGCCTTTTGATGTACTGAAAATGACTTCGCAAGCCCACGCCCAGCATCCTGCCCATCCATCCGACGCCACCGAGGCGGCCAGCCTGAACGCGCCGGACATCCCCTTCGGCTCGCTCGAAGCCGCCGCGCTGGCCGAACTGCCGTACACCTTCCGGCCGTCCGGCACCTGCACCCGCTACTACAACGAATACTTCGGCTGACGCTTGCGCTAGCCGGCATCCGGCGCCGCCGCGCCGGAACCCATGACACGCTCGCACAAGGCGGCCAGGCGTGCGGCCATGTCGCGCGCCGGCGCTGGCAGGTCGGGCTGCGCGTGCAGGCTCAGCTCGACGTCCGGCACGGCCGCCGGCCAGCCGCCGCCGTCCAGCACCTGGTGATGCGCCGTGGCCAGCCGCCGCGGTAGCAGCGTGATGCCGAGGCCGTCGGCCACCGCGGCCAGAATGCTCGCCAGGCTCGCACTGACGAAGGCGATGCGCCAGCGCCGCCCGCCGGCGTCGAGCGCGTGCGTCATCTCGCCGCGGTACAGTCCGCCGGCGGGAAACGCTACCAGCGGCACCGGATCGCGCGCCACCGCCGGGCGGCTGCGGCTGTCGATCCAGCACAGCGGCTCGGGCCAGCTGGCCATGCCCGGCGCCTGCGCTACGCGCTGCTTGACCAGCACCAGGTCGAGCTCGCGGTCCTGGAAGCGCTGCCACAACTCGTGGCTCATGCCGCTGGTCACTTCCAGGCGCACCCCGGGCCAATCGTCGGCAAACCCCGCCAGCACTGGTGTCAGCGGCCGCGCGGCAAAATCCTCGGGCACGCCGATGCGGATCTCGCCCTGGCCGGCACTCTGGCGCAGTTGCCCGACCGCCTCGGCCATCAGTTGCTGCAGCCGGCGCGCGTAGCCCAGCAGGCGCTCACCCTCCGGCGTCGTCACCACGTAACGCCCGCCGCGGTCCAGCAGCACGCAGCCAAGCTGGTCTTCAAGCCGCCGCACCTGCTGGCTGACGGTGGACTGGGTCAGGTGCACGCGCTGCGCTGCGCGGGTAAAGCTGCCGCTTTCCGTCACGGCGACAAAACTCTGCAACAGCACGGGATCGAGTCGGGGGTCCTGCATGGCCGGCTTTCCATTGGGTTTTCCACTGCCGGCGATTTCATCATTTAATTTCCGAATTACCAACCCCCCGCGTACAGTGGGCAGCCTGCCGATTGCCACGCCGCAAGTACTGCGAGCGTGGACTCACTTATCAGGATCCCTGCACAGACCATGACCACTCACCAGGAATTCATGCGGGAGGCGGTGCGCCTTGCCGCGGCCAACCGCGACCGCGGCGGGCGACCCTTCGGTGCCGTGCTGGCCATCGACGGCCAGGCGGTTGCCACCGGCGTCAACGACATCGTGCACAGCCACGACCCGACCACCCACGCCGAAATGGAAGCGGTGCGGGCCGCGGCGCGCAAGCTGGGCCGTCCCGACCTGCGCGGCAGCGTGGTCTACGCCAGCGGCCACCCCTGCCCGATGTGCCTCGCTGCGATGACCATGGCCGGTGTCCAGGCGGTCTACTACGCCTTCGACAACCACGACGCCGCGCCCTACGGCTTGTCCAGCGAAGCCGCCTACCAGGCGCTGCGCCTGCCGCTGGATCCCCCGCCGCTGCCGCTCGCGCGCGTGCCGGTAGACCTGTCCGCTGCCCAGCTCTACGGCCCGCGCGCACCGCGCGGCTGACATGGCGGACATGGCACAGGCGCCCGATCTCGCCGCCGCCGCGGCATGCACGCGCTCCGGCAGGGCGCCGGCACGCTGGCTCGTGCTGGCCGCCGTGGCTGGCATCGGCCTGAACCTGCGGCCGTTCCTGACCGCGGTGGGACCGCTCGCGCCGTCGATCCGCGCCGGCACCGGGCTCACGTACCAGGGCATGGCCTGGCTGACCTTGCTGCCGATGCTGCTGATGGGCGTGGGCGCGTTCTTCGGCCCCGCGCTGCGTGCCCGCCTGGGCGCACGCAACGCGGTGCTCGGTGCGCTGGCACTGCTGGGCACGGGCTGCGCACTGCGCCTCGGCGTGACCGACGGTGGCTGGCTGATCGCCTCGGCGGCGCTGTGCGGGCTGGGCGTGGCCGTGGTGCAGTCGGCCTGCCCGGGACTGGTCAAGCAGGAATTCCCCGGCCGCGTGGCTCCGGTGATGGGGCTGTACTCGGCCGCGCTGATGGGCGGCGGTGCGCTGGGCGCGCAACTCTCTCCCTACGTGACGGCGCTGTCCGGCAGCTGGCGCGAGGCACTGGCGCTGTGGGCGCTGCCGGCGCTGGCCGCGCTGGCGCTGGCCTGGGTGGCGCTGCCGCGCGCGCAGCGCAACCACCGGCTGCCGGACCATGCGGCGTCGCGCGGCCAGTCCGCGGGCGCGGCGCGCGCCCTGCTGCGCCGGCCGCGCACCTGGCTGCTGATGGGATGCTTTGGCGTGATGAATGGCGGCTATGCCTCGCTGGTGGCGTGGCTGGCGCCGTTCTACCAGGGCCACGGCTGGAGCGCACCCGCCAGCGGCGCGCTGGTGGCGCTGATGGCGGTGGCGCAGGCCGGCGCGGCGCTGCTGCTGCCGGCGCTGGCGGCACCGCGCATCGATCGGCGCGTGTGGACGGTGCTGGCGCTGGCGATGCAGGTGACCGGCTTTGCCGGGCTTGCACTCTGGCCCGACGCGGCGCCCTACGCATGGGCCGTGATCGGCGGCGCCGGGCTCGGTGGCTGCTTTGCGCTGTACCTGGTGGTGGCGCTGGACCACCTGCCCGACCCGGACAGCGCCGGCGCGCTGAGCGCGCTGATGCAGGGCGGCGGCTTCCTGCTGGCGGCACTGGCGCCGTGGCTGACCGCGATGCTGCAAGCCCATACCGGCGGCTTTGCCGCGGGCTGGTGGTACCACCTCGGCTGCGCCGCGCTGGTGTGCGCGCTGACGCTGCGCCTGAACCCGGCCAGCTACGGCGCGGCCTATGGGCCTGATGCCGCGCCGGCGTTCGCGCCGAAGCCGTTGACGACCGGCCCCGTAAACCCTCTCAAGAAACAGAAGTGAAGGTGGTTGTGTTCATGCGGCTTCTACTGGATTGACCTGAAACCCAAGGGCCGCG
>NZ_JAGIQA010000216.1 GCF_017814975.1 Cupriavidus consociatus | reverse complement strand
ATCGAGCCCAGGGCTCCGGCTTGCTGGGCGGCGATGACCATGGCGGTGGTCGTCGCGCCAGCCATCGGCGCCTGGATGATCGGCACCTCAATGCCCAACAGGTCAAGAATGCGGGTGTATGGCCAGGTGCTCATGGGGTGCTTCTCCAGCGTTAGTAGGGCTTTTCGCTGTTTTAGCAGGGCAATCAGCACCCGGCCAGTCTGTTTTATTCACTGGACGGAAGCGGCGTTTTGTGGGGCTGGGTTTCGCGCTCGAGTAAC
>NZ_JAGIQA010000023.1 GCF_017814975.1 Cupriavidus consociatus | reverse complement strand
TCGGCGCTGCCGTTCCCCTTTATAGTCGTTTCTTCGCGAACGCCGGGCACAGGCACGGGCTGGGCTTGGGAAGCTCAGTAGTTCGCCATCGGGCGGGCCCGCCCCCGGGGGATGAAGCGGGGGACGTGGCTGGCGACAGATGGCGCGTGGTTGTAGGATGAATTTTGGCGCTGCTGACGAGGTCGGCTTTCCCTTGGTGCGACAAGCCCGATCAGTAGTTGGACCCGCAGTCCTGCGAGCACCCCGGAATGTGGCAGAGGGCGGCGACGCCCCGAAGCACGCTTAGTAGAGTTCGATGACGAGGACTGCCTGCGGCGCGCTTCAATCGCCAGAAGGTTCTCATGCAAGTGCTCTACACGCGCTGTGCGGGCCTGGACGTGCACAAGGACACCATCGTGGCCTGCGTGCGGTGCGTCTCCCCGCCCATGCGCCAGGAGGTGCGCAGCTTCGGCACGACCACCGCCGAGTTGCTCAAGCTGGGTGACTGGCTGGCCGAGCACGACTGCACCCACGTGGGATGGAAGCCACGGGCGTGTACTGGAAGCCGGTGTGGCATGTGCTGGAGGCCGAGTTCGAGTTGGTACTGGCCAACGCCGCGCACATTCGCAACGTTCCCGGGCGCAAGACGGACGTCAGCGACGCGATGTGGATCGCCGACTTGCTCGCGCACGGGTGATCCGATCGAGCTTTGTGCCGCCGCAGGCGATCCAGCAACTGCGCGACATCACCCGCACTCGCAAGCAACTCGTGCGGGAGGTCTCCCAGCACTCGCTGCGCATTCAAAAGGTGTTGGAGGACGCCAACCTCAAGCTGGGCAGTGTCCTGTCGGATGTGCTGGTCAAGAGCGGGCGCGCGATGCTCGATGCCATCGTCGCCGGCCAGAGCGATCCAGCGCATCTGGCCGCGCTGGCCCAGGGCACCGCGCGCAACAAGAGCGCTGAGTTGCGCGAGGCACTGCGTGGACGCATCACCGACCACCATCGCACGATGCTGCGGCTGCACCTGCAGGTGATCGACGCCTTGCAACACACGTTGGCCGAACTGGATGCGGCCGTGGGAAAAGCGCTGGCGCCGATCCGGCAGCGCGCCCGCCTGCTCACGACGATGCCGGGGGTCAGTGACCTGACGGCCAGCGTCGTGGTGGCGGAGATCGGCGTAGACATGTCGCGCTTCCCCAGTGCCGGCCATCTGATCTCCTGGGCCGGACTGTGCCGGCGCAGCGACGAGAGTGCCGGCAAGCGCCGATCCACCCGCGTGCGCAAGAGCGGCACCTGGATCAAGACCACCCTGGTAACCGCCGCCTGGGCCGCGGTGCGCGTCAAGACCAGCTACCTGCGAGCGCAGTTCCTGCGTATCAAGGCACGCCGCGGCGCCAAGAAGGCCATCCTCGCCGTCGCCGCTTCCATGCTCACAGCCGCGTACCACATGCTTCGCGACGGCACCGAGTACAACGACCTCGGCAGCGAACACTTCGACCGCCAAGATCGAACCAAAACCATCCGCCGTCTGATCAAGCGCCTCCAAGACCTCGGCTGCGATGTTCCTGTGCTGGCTCATACCGGTTAGCGCTTCTTAGCAGGTCTTGTAGGGCAGGAACTTGCCCGACATCTCGATGCGCACCCGATCCCCGTTGGGGTCGGATTCGCGCTGCAGGTCCATGCGGAAATCGATCGCGCTCATGATGCCGTCGCCGAACTCCTCGTGGATCAGTGCCTTGAAGGTGGTGCCGTACACGCTGACCAGCTCGTAGAAGCGGTAGATCAGCGGATCGGTCGGCACCGCCGTTGGCAGCGAACCCTTGTACGGCACCTCGCGCAGCCAGGCCTGGGCCTCGGGCGGCAGGCCGAAGATCTCCGTCACCGCACGCGCTCCGGCCTCGTCGAAGGCCATCTGGCCGAGGCACGCGGCCGTCGTCCATTCCTTGCTGCGGCCGACGCGTTCGGCAACCTGCGCCCAGGTAATGCCGTGCCTGACCTTGGCTTCGATGATGAGATCGGTGACGTCGCTGCGGTTCATGCTGCCTCCATGACAATGGCGTGAATGATGGAAGCCATGCGGAGCGCCACCGCCCGTTGGCGGCAGGTCAGCGAGTCAGCGCGGTTTCGACCGTGGCCATGGCATCCGGCGTCTCCAGTTCCTGCGGCAGCGCAAACAGCGCCGCGGCGGGGGGCGACAGCCCCTGCAAAAACTGCAAGGCAAGCACGATGAGCATGATTGGCATGGCGCCTCCTTCAAGCACACGTGTCAGATTCCGCTTCCTGTCCCGACCGGGCTCCGTCTGGCACTTCGCCCGGCGCAAGCTTCATGCCATTGGCGCAGTGCCTCGCAGCAGCCGTACCGGGATCCCGCCCGCACCGTACCGAACCCGCCCGGCAGCTGCGCGAGCCATATTGAAGCATGCTGCACCGTCTCGGCCCCGGCAAGGACTCGACGCAAGCCTTCGGCATTGCCGCGGGCCGTACCCGTTTCTGCGTCCGGGCGGCAGTGCGGTTGCAAGCCAGGCCGCTACGCTGGCGGCACCTCGGCGCGCGCGTTTGCTTGCGAGATCTATTTCCGATGTAACGTCACATTACGCCAGCCAAGGGCTGGCTGCATCCATCCGCGGTGCCGCTCCAGCATCGGGCGCGCCTTGTCGCACAAGGCGCCGCAGGCATCGCCACGCAGCGCGCGCCCGCTTCCGCAGGGCCCAGCCCCATGTGAGACAGCCTTACAAGTGCAAGCACGCGGCGAGGAGGCCGGTCGCTACATTGAAGCCGTGTCCAACACGATCCCGCCAGGAGCCCAGAAATGAAGCGAGCCCTTTCCCTGGTCGTGCTGCTGTCTACCACGGCCGCACTGCTTTCCGCCTGCATCGTCGTGCCGCCGCGGGGCGCCCCGCCGCACCGCCACCACCATCACTATGACCGGTATTGATCGCTGCATTGATGATCGATTGCCTGATTGCCCGACAACCACCGCCCACAAGGAGCCATTCCATGAAACGCCAGCTCATGCTTGCCGCAGCCGTCCTCGCCACAGGCGGCGCCTTCGGACTCATCGCCCCCGCAGAAGCCCATCCCACGGCCGTGGCCCACGGCTACGGCCATGCGCCGCCGTCGCCGCGCTATGAGCCGCATCCCGCCGCACGCCGCGGCCAGGTCTGGGTGCCCGGCCACTGGGTCGGCGCGCGCGGCCGTTACGACTGGCGCCCCGGCTACTGGCAGGCGCAGCGCCCGGGCCACCGCTTCGTGCCCGACCGCTGGGTGCGCGGACCGCATGGCTGGGTAATGCGCCCCGGCTACTGGACCCGCTGACGGCA
Source organism: Cupriavidus consociatus (assembly GCF_017814975.1). Taxonomy (GTDB): domain Bacteria; phylum Pseudomonadota; class Gammaproteobacteria; order Burkholderiales; family Burkholderiaceae; genus Cupriavidus; species Cupriavidus consociatus. The sequence continues at coordinate 134,820 of NZ_JAGIQA010000023.1, read as the reverse complement.
GGAGCTCGAAACCGGCTGGCCACCCTGGCGGACACAGTTGGTGGCAAGCCGGATGCAGACCGGATGCAGACCGGTGCAGCGCCCTTCCAAGTCTCATTCCGAGGGTGTAGCCACGCCTCATCCAGAAGCATTAGGCCATGCGCCCGAGCGCGTGATAAATCGCGCAGATATATTACGGAACACCGTATCAAGCTGCCGTTTCATAATTGGGCCATCTGCATGCGCCATATATTACGTACACCCCACGATGGGGTTAGCAACTCCTCTCACGGGGGCTTCGGATAATGCGATCTGTTTCAGCACTGCAACCATTTTAAATTCAGGTGTCACATCGGTGAAACTGCCGGAACCCAGCGCCAGGGCGGCGTTTGCGGAACCTGGCATGGCGCATTTGGGTGAATTCTTAAAGGATTATGACGGGCCTGTCATTCCCACCCTGTCTCGTCCCAATTCCACTCGCTTGCAATCCACCCAACCAGCCCATAAGATGAATTTAAGCCGATTTAGGAGCGAGAATCTTTCGGGTTCGGGTTCGGGTCAACCATCCAGCCATCGACAAGTGCCATCCAGAAGAACGGGACTGCCGGGGCATGGAAGCATGGGGGTCACACACGCGGTCAGACACCAATGGTGGCTGCCGTCCTGCACTGCCCTCCATACGCAAAGCGTCCCGCAGTCCGCTCCCGAGTAAACGGGGAGTGAAGTCAATGAACGCGTTGCTGATCGAGGAGCATCCGCTGCTCCGGCTCGGGCTGTTGCAGATGCTCGAGAACATCCAGGAATCCGCCCAGGTGGCAGCCATTGCGCCCGCGGACATTGCCAGGCTGGATAGCCGGCACCACCATGCAGACCTGCTCGTGTTCGGCATGCCCGCCGAATTTGGTCCGGGCTGGGCACAACTCGAACAGGCCCAGGCCGTGCTTCAGCCGCAGCGCGTGCTGATCCTGGCCGACGTACTGCCCTTGCATGTGCCCAATCCGGAAAGCGCCCGCGGCGTGTGCGGCTGCCTGCCGAAGACCGCCTCGCTGGCGGTGATCGAGGCGGCCATCCGCCTGGCCATCTCTGGCGTGCAAGGCCTGCTGTTCTCGGCCGAGACCGGGACCACGCCTTCCGCCTCGCGTTCGGCCATGCCGGCGGTGCAATCGCTTGCCTCGGCCGCGCCGCTGCCCTTGCCGGCGAGCCTGCCCACCGAGTCGCTCTCGCTCGCCTCATGCGCCAGCGCGCTGCGCAGCACGCCGCGCGCCACCGTGGCGGTGCGCGACCTGACCGACCTGAGGCCGGGCCAGCCGTTGCCCGCGCCAGCTGCCAGTGCCGTACCGATCCCCGAGGAAGAGCCGAGCTACGGCGAAGCGGAAATGCTCAAGATCACGCCGCGCCAGTACGAAGTGCTGGTGCTGCTGGCACGCGGCTACCCGATCAAGACGGTCAGCCGCATGCTGAATATCTCGGTGGCCACGGTGAAGAGCCACGCCTGCACGCTGTACCAGCGGCTCAAGGTGCGCAACAAAGGCGAAGCGGTCTACGCCGCCCTGCAGCGCGGCGCGACGCTGGAGTGGGTGAGCGGCGACGAACCGTTCACGCGCGACAGCAGCCGCACCGTGGTTGGTTCGCCGCGCGCCGACGCGGCCTTCCGCAGCACCGGCCAGACGCTGTAGCAGCATCACTGGCACCGCGCCATGCCCGCGCAGACGGCGCCGGCGCGCGTGCCAGCCTTCACGCCGAACATCGGAGGGGTCAACCATGCCGGCAAGCACTTTCCTGCCCACCTTTTCGGTGTGCATCCTCACGTGCGACCATCCCGAGGGCCTGCAGCGCGCGCTGCAGGCGGTCGCAGAATCCACCATGCCGCCACACCAGCTGATCGTCACTGACGACAGCAGCGGCTACGCCACGCGCGAGATGATGCGCCGCGACCATCCGGACATCACTTACCTGGAAGGGCCACGCCGCTGCAGGGCTGCCAACCGGAATCGCGCCTTGCGCGCGGCCACCGGCTCGCACGTGCTGTTCCTCGACGACCAGACCTTGCTGGGGCCGACCTTCCTGCAGCAGATGGCCGAGTGCATTGCCGACGATCATCTCCGCCGCGCCACGGCCGGCTGCGCAACGCCATTGATCCTGACCGGTACCGAGGTGTGCCAGGGGCAGCCGGGGCGCCCGCGCAAGCCTGCCTTCCTGGGTGATCCCACGCAGGATTACCGGCGCGGCGAACGCCTGCGCTCGGTACTGCTGCACAGCGCGGTGTTCCCGCGCGCACTGTTCGAGCACGCGAGCTTCGACGAGCAGCTCGCCGGCGGCTACGACGAACTCGAGCTGACTGGCCGTGCGGTGCAGGAACTAGGTTACCGCATCGAACTGGTGGCGAGCGCCGTCAACCAGCGCCTGCCTGGCACAGCCCCAACGCGCCTAACGGCACGCGCCGAGCGCGCCGGCCCGGCGTGCGACGCCGCGCGCCTGTATGTGGCCTGCCAGCGCTACCGGCGCGGCCACCGGCGCCCGGTGAAGGCGGCCTTGTTCCTGCTGCTGGCGCTGCCGCACGCACTGGGCCGCGACCTGCGCGCCGCAGGCGCGCGCGGTGCCGGCGATTTCTACGCCACCGCGGGCTGCCTGTGGCAGTTGCTGCGCGGTACGCGCGCAGACCTTGGCGAGGGTGCGTCGGCAGGAGGCCTGGGCGTACCGCTGCCACGCGACTGAGCGACGCGCCAGCCCGGGGCATACCACCCGGGCGTACCCATTTCTGCGGATGCGCGAGCGCCCCTTGCGGATCGGGCCGCCAGCGCATCGACGGTGGCTTTTCCGCTAGCCCGCAGTGCCTGCATCGTCGCACCGGGGCTTGCCTGCGTCCCCACCCACGGCAGGCATGCGTACCCGTTTCTGCGCACCCAGCGCCGCCCGCCATCCATTGCCGAAACCGCGTTCGGCAGCGCACGTAGCCTGATTGCGCCCCCCCGTGCAGACACGATAGCTTTCAAGGTAAGCGAATCACACCGGCACATCGTGTCGGGTGCAACGTCGCCACTACCACGGCATGCAACATGCCGGCGGGCGGCGTACGTGCTGACGGGAAGAAGAAGAGCCGTGCCATGAACACACCAATATGGATGCTTCGAGCGGAAACCGCCCCCTGCCGGTCCCAGGGCGTGCGGACAGCAGCGATGATGCCAAGGCCGACCGGCGTGGTCCGGCTGACGTGGCAGGAGGTGCGCCCATGACCGGCCTGCGCTTGCCCAGTCCCGTGTCCCTGACGCGCCGGCAGAAGATCGTCGTGATGATGACGGTCGACCTGCTTGCGTTGCCGCTGTGCTTCACGCTGGCGCTGCTGCTGCGCGCCGGCGACGCCGGGCTGATCCTGCAGTACGGGATGCTGCCGCCGCTGTTCATCGCGGTGCTGACGATTCCCGTACTTGCCTTCAGCGGGCTTTACCGAACCGTGCTGCGGTATATCGACCTGAAGGTGCTCTGGGCGGCCGGCATCAGCATGGCGGCCCTGGTCGGGCTGACCTACGCGGTGTCGTTCCTGATCAACGATAGCCGCCTGCCGCGCGCTGGCCTGCTGATCTACTGGTTCATCGCCTTCGCCTACGTGGTGATCTCGCGTTTCCTGATCCGCGCCGTGGTGCGCCGCACGCAATTGTGGCGCATGTCCCGCGGCCATCCGACCCGGCGTGTCGCCATCTACGGCGCCGGCGAGGCCGGCTTCCAGCTTGCCAGCGCCATGCGCGCCAGCGTCGACCATGAGGCCGTCTGCTTCTTCGACGACGATAGCTCGCTCGGCAACCACACGTTCGCCGATCTGCCGGTGTTCCATACCTCGCGCCTGCGGACAGAGCTGCAGCGGCTGGGCGTCGACGAAGTGGTGCTGGCGGTACCATCGCTATCGCCGGAGCAGCGCAAGCGGATCCTGGACAAGCTGCACCGGTGTGCAGTGAGCGTGCGCACCCTGCCTACCTTGCTGGAACTGGTAGACCGCAAGATCACCATGCAGTCGATTCGCGAAGTCAAGCTCGAAGACCTGCTCGGACGGGCTCCTGTGCCGCCGCGCGAGGCGCTGTTCGCCAAATGCACGCACCGCAAGGTTGTCATGGTCACAGGCGCAGGCGGTTCCATCGGCAGCGAGCTGTGCCGCCAGGTCGCCTCGCAGCAGCCGAGCAAGATCATCCTGTTCGACCATTCCGAGTGGGCGCTGTACATGATCGAGCAGGACCTGCGCCGCAACTTCCCCGGGGTGCCGCTGATGGCGCGCATCGGCTCGGTGTGCGACGCCAACGCGGTGGCCGCAGCGATGCAGGGCCAGCAGGTCGATACGATCTACCACGCCGCGGCGTACAAGCACGTTCCGCTGGTCGAAGACAACATGCCCGAAGGCATCCGCAACAATGTGCTGGGCTCGCTCACCATCGCCAACATGGCCGACCGCTTCGGCGTGCAGACCTGCGTCCTGGTCTCGACCGACAAGGCGGTCCGGCCCACCAATGTGATGGGCGCGAGCAAGCGCATCGCGGAGCTGATCTTCCAGGCCGCTGCGGCCAGGCCCGGTACCCGCACGGTCTACGCAATGGTCCGCTTCGGCAACGTGCTCGGGTCTTCCGGCTCGGTGGTTCCGCTGTTCCGCAGCCAGATCGAAGCGGGCGGGCCGATCACGATCACCCACCCGGATGTGATCCGCTTCTTCATGCTGATCCCCGAGGCCTCGCAGCTGGTGATCCAGGCCGGCGCCATGGCGCGCGGCGGCGAGGTGTTCGTGCTGGACATGGGGCAGCCAGTGCGTATCGTGGACCTGGCCAGGACGATGATCGAGATGGCGGGGCTGGTGGAGCGCACCAGCAAGAACCCGAACGGCGACATCGAGATCGCTTTCGTCGGCCTGCGCCCCGGAGAGAAGCTTTATGAAGAACTGCTGATCGGCGGGGACGTCACGCCGAGCGCGCACGAACGCATCATGTGCTCGGAGGAGCCGCGACTGGAGGAAGCGGAATTGCGGGAGAAGCTGACCCGGCTTTACGAAGCGTGCGACTCCCGCGACGAGGTGAGCATACAGACGGTGGTGCAGTCGATCGTGCCGGAATACGCCCCGTACTCCTCGCTCGGCGATGCCTCGCGCAAGCCGCAGCGGCCCGCGCCGGCGGACGGCAGCCACGGCAGCCAGGACGTGCAGGACGAAACCCGGGCGCCGCGGCAGCTCGGGCCGCGGCCGGTCGCACTGCACCGGGTCGCGTTCCAGGCGGGGAGCCCGCCTGAAGCCGGCAGCTGAGTCGAACCGGCGCGGCTGCCGGCTCCGGCAAGCTGTTCTGATCCGCACGCGGCCAGGGCGCAAACCTTTCTGCCGCGGACAACAGGAAGGCCGCCTCAAGGGGCGGCCTTCCTGTTGCTGCCGATCTTCAACGTCTAATCGCCGGACTTGCGATAGGCCGGGAAGAACCCGCTCAGGTCCTCCAGCACCGTGGGCGTGCCGCCGCACAGCGCCTGGTACTTGTCGGCATCCACCACCACGCGTTGCGTGCAGAATACGTGCGTGTCCGGCGAAAACCCGCGCTTGAAGCGGAACAGCGAATCCTCCGCCGACCCGCCTAGGCCTCCGCCGAGGTGATAGTAGCGGTGCCCCTGCTCCCGTCCCCACTGCCGGATGGCGTGCAGCAGGATCTTGCTGGGCTGCCGGTGCCGGTAGCGGGCATCGATGCCCATCAGGTGGCCCTGCAGGATGCCGCCTTCGCCGGACACCGTGATCGTCGCGCCGCCGATGACGACGCCTTCCTCTTCCGCCACAAACAGCCGCAGCCGATCGCCGAGTTCCTCGGCCAGGCTGTAGTGGTAGGCGTCGTCGAAGAAGTAGTACTCGGAGGCACGCAGCCTGTCCATCGACGCGTTGTAGAGACGGATGAAATGCGGCAGCGTTTCCAGCGTCTCGTCCATGCGCACCGTGACCCCGGCCCGCATGGCCTTGGAAATCTCCAGCCTGTGCCCGTGCGAGGTGTCGCGCCAGTGCTCGGCCTCGCTCTTGGACAGGTCGATCGAGATCGTCAGGCCATGCTCGATCATCGTGCCGACGGCACTGCGCCATTGCGCGTTGACGATCGGATTCAAGCGGATAAAGCACGAGACACATCCCTGCCCGCGCAGCGCCTCCATCGCCGTCGTCATGGCCTCGTCGACGAACGAGTCCGGGGCGTCGTCGCTGACGAGCGGGCCGGCAAATCCGTAGGGCGAGCTCGCATCCCAGTCCTTGCCGTTGATGTCGCGGTTCAGCAGCGGCACCAGCAACTCATGGCTGCCGTCGGTGACGTGGACGGCAAACGGCTTGCCGCCGCCTTCATGCTGCGAGGCCCGCAGCCATCCCGGCATATGATGGCTGTCATGCCGGCAACGCTGGAGCACCGCGAGCCATTCGGCGCTGGAAGTCTCCAGCAGATTGGTCTTCATCATCATCGATCCTCGTCGGAAGTATCGGGATTGGTGGCAATGTGCAGGATGATTTCGCCAAGGCGCTCGATGTCGCGCGGGCCATAGCGATGGTCGGCATGCACGACCAGGATGCGGCCGGACAGCCGGCGGTTGTCCTCGGTGGCGGCGGACCAGGTCATGGGCCACAACACCGCCGGGTAGACATCCCTCGCGATCAGCCGTTGCCGGATGCGGTCGCGCTGTGGCGCGTCGGCGCACAGCAGGATGCCGTACGCCGGCGTTTCCCGCCATTGCAGGCCGGCGGGCAGGCCGGCCATGCAGGCGCCGAGCAGCGCCAGGTTATCGCGTCGCCGCTGCCGCATCCGGGCGAGATCAAGCGCCGGGGCCAACGCGCGCGTGAGCGCCGAAGGTCCGGAGATCTCGGCATCGCTGCGCAGGTTGCCTTCCGCTTCGCCCGCCAGTGCCAGAAAGGTTGCCTTGGCGACCTGCGTGCCTGCCAGGTAAGCCGCCTTCATCGACATGGCAGCGGCCATGCCCGCCGCTGCGCGCACATGCCCCGGCGCAGGCGCCAGGGCATGCATGAACGGCTGCCCGGCCGGCGGCCGTACCAGCCCCCCGTCGGGCACGGGCAAGGTCTTGCGCAGCGACGCGAACACGTAATCCGGCGCACGGTCATATGACCAGTCGGCGAGCAGATCGTGCGAGCGGTCGAGCAGGACGCTGCCGCCCTGAACTTCAACCCTCGCCCGCAGGCCGAAGTATTCGGGAACGACCGCAGCCTCGTCTGGCGCCAGCAAGAGCGACGTGAGGTCGTCGAACGGGGCGTGCGGATAGATGCGCACGTCGATGTCGCCTGCGAGGTCGTCCAGCACCGCATGGCAGTAGTAGCTGGGTGCGTAGAGCCGCCGCCAGCCGCGCGAGCGCCCCTGCGCCACGATCGCACGCAGCGCGTCGCGCCCGCTGCCGGTGAGCAGGTCGCCCGGGCGCAGCCACGACGCGCCGCCCAGAGGCGCCGACGGATCGAGATGAAAGAATGAGCCGAATTCCGAGGCAGGTTTCATGGGTGCCATCCCGCGTGCTCGATGAAAAATCCGTGCGAAGGCCTCACGCGCCTCCTGCCCTGAAGAACCCGACGGAGACGACCCGCCTCCCCGTTGCAGGATCCGGGTCAATGCTGCGCCAGTACTCGCCGGTCGCCCCGGTCCATTGCATGGTGCGGCTGTGCAGCGCGTCGCGCATGTCTTCCACGGCGTCGCGCGGATCGAACAGCAGCGCCAGCGGCAGCAGCACTGCCACGGTCGCGCCGGCGTGGCGCAACCGCACCGGCTGCCAGCGCCACAGCGTGATGCCGGCCACCGCAAAGCCGACACACAGACCGATCAGCGATTCGCCCACCGTATGGTGGAAATCCGTCACCAGCACCACCGGCATGAACAGCGCCAGCCCCACTCCCGTGGCCAGCCCGAGCCAGGCCGCGTACCGGCCCAGCACGGAGCCCAGCAGCATCAGCAGCACGGGATACAGCGCGGCTGTCAGCATCGCATGCCCGCTCACGCTGTAGACGCCGATCGACGGGAGCGACCAGCCGGAGTAGCTGAACGCGGACTTGGCCGCCATCACCAGCGCGGCACCGATGCTGAACGATACCGTCCAGCGCAGCGCGCGCGCGCCCTGGCCGGCCACCGCCAGGCAGACTGCGATCCAGACCGCCATCGGCAATGCCACGCGGCTCTCGCCAAAATAGAGGTAATGGTTCCACAGGAAATTCGCCATCAAGCTGCCGCGCGCGTCGCCTGCTCCATCACGCTGCGCACCACCTGCCCGGTCCTGTGCACTTCCTCTTCCGTCAACGTGGGATGCACGAGGAACATCAGGCTGGTCTCGCCCAGCGCGCGCGCCACCGGCAAGCGTGCGGCCGGGCGCCATCCGGTTCCGTCAAAAGCCTTTTCCAGGTAGACCTCGGCACAACCGCCCGTATAGCAAGGCACCCCCGCCGCGTTGATGGCAGCCATGATGCTGTCGCGGCTCCAGCCTTCCGCAAGCCGCTGCGGCTGCACGAACGCATGGAACTTGTACCAGGCATGCTGCACGCCCGCAGGCGCCAGCGGCACGTACAGGCCGTCGCAGGCGCCAAGGGCGTCTGCCAGCGCCATCGCATTGGCGGTACGCCGGGCGTGCCAGTCCGCCATGCGCCGCAGCTGGATGCGGCCGATCGCGGCTTGCATCTCGGTCATGCGCCAGTTCGTGCCGAAGGAATCGTGCACCCAGCGGAAGCCCGGCGGATGCGCGCGGTCATACATGGCCTCCCAGCTCTTGCCATGATCCTTGTACGACCACATGCGCGACCACAGCGCGGGATCGTTGGTAGTGACCATGCCGCCCTCGCCACCAGTGGTCATGATCTTGTCCTGGCAGAAGGACCAGGCCCCGACATCGCCGATGGTGCCAACCATGCGCCCCTTGTAGACGGCCCCGTGCGCCTGCGCGCAATCTTCGATCACCTTGAGCCCGTGCTCGCGTGCCAGCGCCATGATGGGATCCATGTCGCATGGCAAGCCCCCCAGGTGCACGCAGATGAGGGCGCGCGTGCGCGGCGTCAGCACGGCGGCGATGGTCCGGGCGCTGAGGTTGCCGCTGCCGGCATCGACGTCCGCGAACACCGGCGTCGCCCCCGCGTTGACCACGCAGGAAACGCTGGCCAGGAAGGTCCGGGGCGCCACCACCACCTCGTCGCCCGGGCCGATATCGAGCGCGCGCAGCGCCACGTCGAGCGCCAGCGTGCCGTTTGCCAGCGTGATGGCGTGCCCGGCGCCGCACCAGGCGGCGAACTCCTTTTCGAAGTCGCGGCACTCGGTGCCGGTCCAGTAGTTGACGCGGTTCGAGAGCAGCACGCGCTGCACTGCCTGCGCCTCTTCCTGGCTGAAGCTCGGCCAGGGTGAGAATCCGGTATTGAGCATTGCCGATTTCCAAGGGTTGCGGTGCGGTTCACACGCCGGGGGCGCCTATGGTGTCTTCTCGCTCCCGCAGAAGCGGGTCGCGGAAACTTCGCCTTCGGCGCTGATGTCTTCCTTGGCAAGCACGGTGCCGATCGTGCGCCACAGGATCCTCAGGTCCAGCCAGGTCGACTGGTGATCCACGTACCAGACGTCCAGCCGGAACTTCTCCTCCCAGCTCAGTGAATTGCGCCCGTTGACCTGGGCCCAGCCCGTGATGCCCGGCTTGACGGCCAGCCGCCGCGCCTGTTCCGCCGAATAGAGCGGCAGGTAGAAGGTAGGCAGCGGGCGCGGCCCGACCAGGCTCATCTCGCCCTTCAGCACGCACCAGAGTTCGGGGAGCTCATCGATGCTGGTGCGGCGGATCACCCAGCCGAACGGCGTAATGCGTTGCGCGTCAGGCAGCAGCTCGCCATCGGCACCGCGCTCGTCGGTCATGGTGCGGAACTTGATGACTTCAAAGGGCTTGCCATCGAGCCCGGCCCGCGTCTGCCGGAAAAACACCGGACTGCCAAGCTTGCAGCGCACCAGGGCCATCACGACCAGAAGAGGAATCGCCAGCACCAGCAGCGCCAGCGACGCAAGGACGATATCCAGAACACGCTTCATGATCCTTCCCTACCTTCTGAACAGTATCGAGGAGATATCTAAGCGGATTCGTCCGCCACTGTGAAGCGGCCAGGGCCGTCGGAACGTGGCTTGCACCACAATCTTCAGCCGGTTGCCCGCATAGGTTCGGCAGCGAACAGATGCGGGCACTGCGGTGCGATAGGGTGCGGGCGCCAGGTCATGTCGCAGGAGACACAATGGAGCAGCGCCAACACGGGAAGCACAGCGGACCGATGCGGATCATGCTTCTTGTCACCTGCCTGCAGCTGGGCGGCGCGGAGCAGCAAGTGGCGGCGCTCGCGCGCGAGTATGTGGCGCTGGGACACCGGGTATCGGTGGTCAGCCTGCTGCCGGGCAACGAGGTGGCGCTGCCCGAAGGCGTCGAAACCGTGATGCTGACGATGCGCAAGACGCCGTTGTCATTGCTCGAAGCGCTCATGCGGGTGCGCCGCTTCGTGCTGCAATGGCGCCCGGACGTTGTCCATGCCCACATGATCCATGCCAACCTGTTCGCGCGCATGCTGACGCGCGTGTGCCCGGTTCCGGCCACGATCTGCACGGCGCACAGCGTCTTCCAGGGCGGCGCGCTGCGCATGCTGGCCTACCGCCTTACCGATCGATGGAGCGATCTCACCACCCACGTCAGCGCCGAGGGCCGCCAGATCATGATCGAGACCCGCGCGGCGCCAGGACAACGGATCATCGTCGTCCCCAACGGCATCGACACGGCTCGCTACCGCCCGCACGCGCAGGCGCGGTCCGCCGCGCGGGCGGCGCTCGGACTGCATGGCGACGAACGGCTCATCCTCAACGTGGGTCGGCTCGTCTGGGAAAAAGCGCAGACGGATCTGATCGATGCCTTTGCGCAACTGTCCCCTGCGGCCGGCACGATGCTGATGATTGCCGGCGACGGCCCGCTGCGCGACACGCTGGCGCAGTGCATCGCCGGACATGGCCTGGGCGGCCGGGTGCGCCTGCTGGGCAGGCGGCACGACGTGCCGGCCCTGCTGAACGCAGCCGACCTGTTCGTGCTGTCGTCACGGGTCGAAGGGATGCCGCTGGTGGTGGGCGAAGCGCTGGCGTGCGGCTGCCCGGTCGTGGCCACGGACGCCGCCGGCGTGGCGCCGATGGTGGACGGCGTTGGCACAGTCGTGCCGCGCGGGGATCCGGCCGCCCTGGCGCGGGCCATGCGTGACGCGCTCTTGCCAGGACGCGGCGCGGCCGCGGACGAGGCGGCGCGGCATCGGCACATCGATTCCGCTTTCAGCATCGAGGCCATCGCCCGCACCTGGCTGCGGCTGTACGCGGACTGCACCCGCACCGGCGCGGCGTCCCACCCGGCGTCCGCGCTGCCACGGCGCACAGACCGTGAGACGTCGCGCTCTGCGGGCGCGCGCAGCGGGCGGCGCCCGGCTTTCTGGCCGCCACGGTGAACCTTTCTGCCGCCGGCTGCATTGCAGCCACGACTGCCAGCGCAGCATCGGGCGGAACATCCGTTCGACGCCGAACGGATGCTGCGGTGCGGGTGCGATAGCGTAACTGGTACTGCACAAACCCTCACGCCGGAGCGCAGATGGACCCGAGTCAAAACGGAATTCCCGCCGTACCGATGCGAATCATGCTGCTCATCACCTGCCTGCAACTGGGCGGCGCTGAACAGCAGGTGGCCGCGCTCGCAATGCAGTACCGATTGCTGGGACACGCCGTCTCCGTGGTAAGCCTGATGCCGGGCTGCGAGCTGACGCTTCCCGAAGGCGTCGAGGTCCTGATGCTGAATATGCGCAAGACGCCGGCGGCGTTACTGGGCACGCTCATGCAGATCCGGCGGTTCGTGCTGCGCTGGCGCCCGGACATCGTCCATTCCCACCTCGTTCACGCCAACCTGATGGCACGCCTGCTGACGCGCGTGTGCACGGTCCCGGCAACGATCTGCACGGCACACAACTACTTCGAGGGCGGGGCATTGCGCATGCTGGGGTATCGCCTCACTGACCGCTGGGCCGATCTCACTACCCAGGTCAGCGAAGAAGGCCGGCAGCGCATGATCGAGGTGCGCGCGGCTCCCGCCTCGCGCATCGTCTATGTGCCCAACGGCTTCGATACGACTCGCTACCGGCCCAGCGCCGGGCAGCGCAGCGACACCCGTGCCGAACTCGGCCTGCGCCCGGGCGACCGGCTCATTCTCAACGTGGGCCGGCTGGTACCGGACAAGGCACAGACCACCCTGATCGATGCCTTCGCGCAGGCATCCTTCGGGGACGACACCGTACTGATGATCGCCGGCGAAGGGCCACAGCGCGACGCACTGGCGCGGCGCATCGAACAGCATGGGCTGACCGGACGCGTAATTCTGCTTGGCAAGCGGATGGACGTGCCGGCACTGCTGAATGCGGCGGACCTGTTCGTGCTGTCATCCCTGATCGAAGGCATGCCGCTGGTGGTAGGCGAGGCGCTGGCGAGCGGCTGCCCGGTGGTCGCCACGGATGCCTCGGGTGTTCCCGCCATGGTCCGTGGGATCGGCACGCTGGTCCCGCGTGGCGATACGCCAGCGCTGGCACGTGCCATTCGCGACGCCGTCTCGCAAGGCCGCGGAGGACCTGTCGACGAGGCTGCGCGGCACGAGCACATTGCGACCAGTTTCAATATCCGATGCATCGCGCGCGACTGGCTGCGCCTGTACGCCAGCTATGCACGCGCCGGCGCGCCGGCACAAGTCGAGGTTCCCGATGCCGTCGCACGCTACCGCTGAGGCCGGGCGTCAGTCGCCAGCCGGCGCGACACGAGGGCCGGCGATCTGCTTCCTGACCGGGACGCTGAACGTCTTCGGCGGCGCCGAGCGCATGACCGCCACGGTGGCGAACGAGCTGGCCAGGCGCGGGCACTGCATCCACATCCTCAGCCTGAGCGATCACCGCAGTTGCTTCCCGCTCGACCCGGCGGTGCGGCATGAAACGCTGTTCGACCAGCGTCCCTCCTTCCGCACGCACTTCCTGCACACTGTCGCCGGCATTCGCCGCTACGTCAGGCAGCATGGCATTGCCTTGCTGGTGGAAGTCGACCCGCTGCTGACCCTGTTCACGCTGCCGGCGTGCCTGGGGCTCGGCGTACGCCGCATTGCCTGGGAACACTGCAACTTCGACCAGGACCTGGGGCTGCGGTGGCGCCGCATTGCGCGCCGCCTGAGCGCGCGCACCTGCGAGCGCATCGTGGTGCTGACCGAGCTGGACCGCGAGAAATGGGTACGCCGCCTGCACTGCAGCAATGTCGAGGTCATCCCCAATTCGCTGACGTTTCCCGTTCCCGCCGAGCCCGCCGCGCGCACGTCCCGTACCGCGGTCGCCGTGGGGCGCCTGACCGACGTCAAGGGCTTCGATGTGCTGCTGCAGGCGTGGGTGCCCATTGCCCGTGCCTTTCCTGACTGGCGGCTGCGGATCGTGGGTAACGGCGAGCTGCTGGCGTCGCTGACACAGCAGCGCGACCGGCTTGGCCTGCAGCAATGCGTGCGCCTGGAGCCGGCGCGCAGCGATATCGAAGCGGTGTACCGGGACGCCGCCATGCTCTGCCTCAGCTCCCGCTATGAAGGCTTCTCTCTGGTGCTGGTGGAGGCCATGGCCTACGGCCTGCCGATCGTCGCCACCAACTGCGAGACGGGCGTAAGAGCCTTGCTCACCCACGGCCAGAACGCCCGGCTCAGCCCGGTTGACGATGCCGCCGCGCTGGCGCGCGAGATCGCGGCGGTCATCGGCAGTCCCGAGCTTGCCGCCCGCCTGGCCGACGCCGGCCGCCGCAACGTACACAAGTTCGCGCCGGCCGAGATTGCCGTGCGCTGGGAAGGCCTGTTGTCCCGCATCTCGGGAGAAACGGGCCGCAACAAGATCGGCGTGGCATGACGCGCGCTGCGGCTGCCGCACGCGCGCGCGCCTGTGTACGCCAAGGCACGAAACCCCGCGCACGGCATGCTGGCTGCGCACGATAATTTTCACGAATCTGGCTTTTCACGCCGTCGTCGGCAGGCTCGCAAACTCGGAAGATCACTGTCATGGACTTCAGTCACGCACAAGTCGCCATCATCGGGCTGGGCTATGTCGGCCTGCCACTCGCCGTGGAATTCGGCAAGCAGCAGCCGGTCGTGGGCTTCGATATCAATGCCGCGCGCATCGAAGAACTGCGCAACAGCCATGACGCCACGCTGGAGGTCACCGCGGATGAACTGCGCAGCGCGCGCCAGCTGCGCTACAGCAGCGATCCTGCCGCGCTGAAGGACTGCCAGGTCTTTATCGTGACCGTGCCGACGCCGGTGGACCGGGCCAAGCGCCCCGACCTGACACCGCTGATCCTGGCGAGCGAGACCGTGGGCAAGGCGATGGCGCCGGGCGCGGTGGTGATCTATGAATCGACCGTGTATCCGGGCGCTACCGAGGAAATCTGCGTGCCGGTGCTGGAGCGGCACAGCGGCCTGAAATTCAACGAAGACTTTTTCTGCGGATACAGCCCCGAACGCATCAACCCCGGCGACAAGGAGCACCGGCTGCCGGATATCCGCAAGGTCACCAGCGGCAGCACGCCCGAGGTCAGCGAGGCCATCGACGCGCTCTACCGCAAGATCATCGTGGCCGGCACGCACCGGGCCAGCAGCATCCGCGTGGCGGAAGCCGCGAAGGTCATCGAGAACACTCAGCGCGACGTCAACATCGCGCTGATGAACGAACTCAGCCTGCTGTTCCACAAGCTCGATATCGACACGCTCGAAGTGCTCAAGGCCGCCGGCACCAAGTGGAATTTCCTGCCGTTCCGTCCTGGCCTGGTCGGCGGGCACTGCATCGGCGTCGATCCCTACTATCTGACGCACAAGGCGCAGGAGGTCGGCTACCACCCGCAGGTCATCCTTGCCGGCCGGCGCATCAACGACCGCATGGCGATCCATGTCGCCGACGAGGTGGTGAAGCTGATGCTGCGCCGGGGCATTCCCGTGCTTGGCAGCCGCGTGCTGGTGCTGGGTCTGACGTTCAAGGAAAACTGCCCTGATGTGCGCAACACCAAGGCGGTCGACATCGTGACGACGCTGCGCGGCTACAACGCCGAGATCGACGTCTACGACCCCTGGATCAATGTCGAGGACGCCGAAGAGGAATACGGGCTGGCATGCCTGCGCCAGGCCCCCCGGCACGGCCACTACGATGCCATCGTGCTGGCGGTCGCGCACCACCAGTTCGTCACCATGGGCGTGCGGGCAATCAAGGCTTTCGGCAAGGAGCACGCGGTGCTGTTCGACGTGAAGGGCATCCTGCCGCGCAGCGAGGTTGACGGACGCCTGTAGCCACGTACGCAAACCCACCCGGAACCGCGCCACGGAGCCACTGTTCATGCATGAGAACGCCTACGCGCACCTGAAGACACGCCTGGCCGCCACGCCGCGCACGTGGCTCATCACCGGCGTCGCCGGATTCATCGGCAGCAACCTGCTGGAAACGCTGTTGCGGCTCGACCAGCGCGTGATCGGCCTGGACAATTTTTCCACCGGGCACCGCCGCAACCTGTGCGAGGTCGAGTCGCTGGTGCCGCCCAGGCAATGGGCAAACTTCCAGTTCGTCGAGGGGGATATCCGCAACCCCGAGCACTGCCGCAACGCCATGCTGTTCCGTGCGCCCGCGCGCGCAGGCACAGCCGCGGCCCTGCATCCGGTGGACTTCGTGCTGCACCAGGCCGCGCTCGGCTCCGTGCCCCGCAGCCTCGAGGACCCGGTCTCGACCCACAGCGTGAACATCACCGGCTTCCTGAACATGCTGGTCGCCGCCCGCGACGCGCAGGTCAAGACCTTCGTCTATGCGGCCAGCAGCAGCACCTATGGCGACCACCCGGGCCTGCCCAAGGTGGAAGACCTGATCGGCAAGCCGCTGAGCCCCTATGCGGTCACCAAGTACGCCAACGAGCTGTATGCCGACGTGTTCCACCGGTGCTACGGCGTGCACGCCGTCGGCCTGCGCTATTTCAACGTGTTCGGGCCGCGCCAGGATCCGAACGGTGCCTACGCGGCCGTGATTCCGAAATGGATCGCCGCCCTGCTGCGGCACGAGGCCGTCTGCATCAACGGCGACGGCGAGACCAGCCGCGACTTCTGCTACGTCGCCAACGCCGTACAGGTCAACCTGCTGGCCGCCACCAGCGAATACCGCGAGTCGGCCAGCCAGGTCTACAACGTCGCGGTCGGCGATCGCACCACGCTGACCACGCTGTTCGAGCTGCTTCGCGACGGGCTGCTGCGCTATGGCGTGGCCGCCGGTACCCAGCCGGTCTATCGCGGCTTCCGGGCAGGCGACGTGCGCCACAGCCAGGCCGACATCAGCAAGGCGCAGAGCCTGCTGGGATACCAGCCCACGCACCGCATCCGCGACGGGCTTGCCGAGGCGATGCTTTGGTACGTGCAAAGGCAGCAGGCATTGAAGGCCTGAGCGCAACCGGAAAACGACAATGTGCGGACTTGCAGGATTTCTCGGCGGCTTACCCACCCCCATGGCCGAGCGCGCCGCGCTGCTGGCCGCGATGGCCAGGCAGATCCGCCATCGCGGACCGGATCACGGCGATACCTGGTGCGATCCGGACAAGCCGTTCGGCCTGGCGCACCGGCGCCTGGCCATCGTCGACCTGTCCGCGGCCGGGCAACAGCCGATGGCGGCAGCCAGCGGCCGCTATGTGATTGCGTACAACGGCGAGATCTACAACCACCTGGAAATCCGCGCCGAGCTGGAGCGTGCGGGAGCCGCGCCGCGCTGGCGGGGCCATTCCGACACCGAGACGCTGCTTGCCGGCATCGACGCCTGGGGCGCCGAGGCCACGGTGCGGCGGGCGCAGGGCATGTTCGCCTTTGCGTTGTGGGACCGGCAGGCGGGCACCCTGACACTGGCGCGCGACCGCCTCGGCGAGAAGCCGCTCTACTACGGCTGGCAGGGGACGGGCCAGGCACGTACCTTCCTGTTCGGCTCGGAACTGAAGGCGCTGCGGCGCCATCCGGCGTTCGCGGGGCGCATCGATCGCGATGCGCTGTGCCTGTTCATGCGCCACAACAATGTGGCAGGCAGCCACTCCATCTACCAGGGCATAACCAAGCTGCCGCCCGCGCATCTGCTGACGCTCTCGCTGCGGGCCCCGGATCCCGTGCTGCGTCCCTATTGGTCGGGCGCCGCAGCGGCGCTCGAGGGCGTGCGGCATCCGTTCACCGGCACTCCCGAGGAGGCCGTGGACAGCCTGGAGACGCTGCTGCGCCAGGCGGTGGGCCGCCAGATGATGGCAGACGTGCCGCTTGGCGCCTTCCTGTCCGGTGGCGTCGATTCGTCGACCGTGGTGGCGCTGATGCAGGCGCAATCGCCGCAGCCGGTCCGCACCTTTACCATCGGCTTCGACAATTCGGACTACAGCGAGGCGGTGTACGCCAAGGCGGTCGCGCGGCATCTGGGCACCAGCCATACCGAGCTGTACGTCACGCCGGAACATGCGATGGCGGTCATCCCTGAATTGCCCGGCAGCTACGACGAGCCGTTCGCCGACTCCTCGCAGATCCCGACGCTGCTGGTCAGCCAGCTGGCGCGGCGCCACGTCACCGTGTCGCTGTCCGGCGACGCCGGCGACGAGCTGTTCGGCGGCTACAACCGCTACCAGATCACCGCGGAGCTGTGGCAACGGCTGTCGCGCATCCCCTCTCCAATGCGCGCCGCCGCGGCATGGGGACTGACGCGTTTCTCCCCGCAGCGCATCGACCAGCTCGCCGCCACGCTGCCTATCGCCTCGCGCTGGAACAATCTCGGCGAAAAGGTCCACAAGGGCGCGGGCGTCATGGCCGCGCACTCGTCGACCGAGCTGTATCGGGGCATGGTGTCGCACTGGCACCACCCGGAGGCGCTTGTCATCGGCGGCACCGAGCCGGACACGGTGCCGGACGGCGCCCTGTCCCTCGGCGCACTGACCGACGTCGAGCGCATGATGGCGCTGGACATGCTGGGCTACCTGCCCAATGACATCCTGACCAAGGTGGACCGCGCGGCCATGCACCACAGCCTGGAGACGCGCATACCGTTCCTGGACCACCGCGTGGTCGAGTTCGCCTGGCGCCTGCCGCTCGCGTGCAAGGTGCGCAAGGAAGCCGGCGGATACACCACCAAATGGGTGCTGCGCCAGGTACTGGACCGCTATGTGCCCAGGGCGCTGATCGAGCGCCCCAAGATGGGCTTCGGCATTCCGATCGACGCATGGCTGCGCGGCCCGCTGCGCGACTGGGCCGAGGATCTCCTGGACGAGCGGCGCCTGCGCCAGGAGGGCTTCCTGAATCCGGAACCGATCCGCAGCCGCTGGGCCGAGCACCTCTGCGGGCGGCGCAACTGGCAGCATCCGCTGTGGTGCGTGCTGATGTTCCAGGCGTGGCTGGCGCACGAGCGCGCACCGCAGCAGTCCCCCCAACAACAGGCCTGCGAGGCCGTCGCTTAGCAGGAGACCGGCATGCGCTTCCTGATGATCGCCAGCTTCGGCGAGTCACTGCTCAATTTTCGCGGTCCGCTCATCGCTGCCTTGCAGGAAAAGGGCGTGGAAATGCATGTGGCGGCGCCGGGACTGCCCGCAGGCGCACCGGTGCGCACCGCGCTGGAGTCGCGCGGGGTGATCGTGCATGACGTTGCCCTCGAACGCACCGGCATGAATCCGCTGGCCGATGCGCGCTCCCTGCTCGCGCTGCATCGGCTGATGCGGCGGATCCGGCCCGACAGCGTGATGTGCTACACCATCAAGCCGGTGATCTATGGCTTGCTGGCCGCCTGGCTGGCGCGCGTGCCGCGCCGTTTCGCGCTGATCACCGGGCTTGGCTACGCGTTCCGCGAGGACAGTGGCAGAAGCGGGCTGCGCGCGGTGGTGCAGCGGCTCTATGCGCTGGCGCTCGGCCGCGCGCATACGACCTTTTTCCAGAATCCTGACGACGAGGCGCTGTTCCGCCGGCTGACCATCCTGCCCGCCGGCAAGCGTTCATGCATCGTCAACGGCTCGGGCGTGGACGTCGGGAGTTTCCAGGTCGCGCCGCTTCCCGACGACCGTCCGCGCTTTCTGCTGATCGCGCGCCTGCTTGGCGACAAGGGCGTGCGCGAGTATGCCGAGGCGGCCCGGCGGATTCGGGCGCGCAGCGCCGGTGCCGGCGCCCGCTTCAGCCTGGCAGGCTTCATCGACGCCAGCCCGGATGCCATCGCGCAGCATGAGCTGGACGGCTGGATCGCGGACGGCACCGTCGACTACCTCGGGCGGCTGTCGGATGTCCGGCCCGCCATCGCCGGCTGCAACGTCTACGTGCTGCCTTCGTACGGCGAAGGCACGCCGCGCTCCGTGCTCGAAGCCATGGCAATGGGTCGTCCGGTCATCACCACCGATGCGCCGGGCTGCCGCGAGACCGTGGTCGACGGCGACAACGGCGTGCTGGTGCCGGTCAAGTCCGTCGGCGCGCTGGAGCAGGCCATGATGCAGCTGATCGAGGACTGGGAACGCGTCGTGCGCATGGGCCAACGCTCCCGGCAGATCGCCGAGAGCAAGTACGACGTGCACAAGGTCAACGCCGTGATGCTTCGCGAGATGGGTTTCGAGTAGGCCCCGGCAGGCGCAAGGCACGGCTGGCACGCGCCACGATCCGATGCCAGAGCAGGCCCGCGTGGAACAGGTGGCGCTTGCCGTCCACCACGACGCGGTCGCCCCAGTCCGACATGGTATGCAGGCCATCCGGATTGAGGCGATCGCCCTCGGGGCTGACGCGCCCCACGGTCTCTTCCCGATAGAACTCCGGCGTGCAATGCACGATGCGGTTGACCGCAATGGCTTGCCCGTAGCCGCTCTTGCACACCTGCGCCACCCGCAGCAGCTGGCCGCCAGCGCGCACGACCGAGCCGGCCGCGCGCGCCGATCCGTTGTCGAACCTGACGGGGTTCTGCGCGTGCGGCTGCCATGGGCCGAGCAGGTTGTCGGCATGGCACAGGCAGACGTTGTCGAACTGCCCCATCGCGACATCGGTGTAGAGCAGCCAGAAGCGGCCGTCATGCTCGAAAATGGTCGGGTCCACCGCCGCGATGTCTTCCAGCAGCACCGCGACCTGTTGCCAGGCGCCTGACTCGTCCTGGCGGTTCAGCACACAGCGCCGGCTCTGCGACGACTCGGCCACGCAGTACAGCGCGCCGTCGTGGCGGAACAGGTACGGAAACGACAGGTGCCCCGGCAGTCCCAGCTCGACCGGTCCGGCAGCGGACGGCACGTCGTGCGCGCCCAGCTTCAGCCTGACGATGCGTCCGAGGCCCTGCCGCAGGTCGACTTCCTCGCAATAGATTTCGTCTGGCCTGCCCGGCACGCCGAACGGATCGGCCCAGCAATGCGAAGACGCGCGCGTGCCGAGCCAGCGCACTGGCAGCCGCTGCGCGCGCACGGCCTCGGCAAAGGTCATGTCGACGAGCCCGATCATCCAGTGCTCCACCAGCAGGAATCCCTTGACCTGGATGGCAGCGTGAGCGGCGAGCGCGCGCGCGCGCCAGAGCAGGCGCTGCCATGCGGCCGGGCGCGGGCGGGCTCGCCGCTCACCCGGCCACAGTGCACGCGCTGCCAGGCCGCCAAGGGCACGGATCTCGCGCAGCGCACCGTCGAGCAGCGACGCGCCCATGACGGCAAGGCGTTCGCGCGAAATCGTCTCGCAGGGTTCGGCATAGCCGCGTGCCGTGTCGACCAGGAACACGCCCGCGTCCTTCCAGGCCACCAGTTCCAGCACGATGCCGGCGCCGCTGGCGTGGGTCTCCAGGCCGTGGTGCGGATCACCCGGCGCAAGCCCCCGCCCGTCGCAGAGGCGCCACATGCCCTCGACGGCGTGGCCGCGCCAGGCCGTATCGAGCTCGCCGGTGAGATCGACGATCGCCATGATCGCCTCGGTCCCCACGGTGGCCGTCAACTGCCCGGATACCTGCTGCGCATGCGCGCCATCGGGGGTACCGCCGGACTTGCCAGGCAGGCGCATCGCATCCGGCGCGCGCACGATGATGCGGCTGGTGCCGGAGGCGCGCAGGCGCCGTATCACGGATGCCTCCCAGCCTGCCGGCTCGTGCGCGGTCGCCGCGACCACGATGACCAGGCCCCGCGGCGTAGCGGCCTCTGGAAACTGACCGGACATGTCTTCCCCCTGGCGATCCTGTGCAACGCCACTGCATGCATTTGGCACCATCATGCACGGCGCCGACAGTAGCCTTAGGGTGGAGGCGCATTCATGCTTCGGTAGGTAGGAGGCCGCGGGCAAAGGCGCGCACGCGGCGTGTTGCCGTGGCGAAGCCGGCGTATGTGGGGCCCCGTACGGATACCCCGTTTGCGTCGATCTAGATTTGCGGTGTCGGCCCGGTGCACACCCTTCCGCGTGTGTCGGCCGACGGGCGCTCGGACCAGATCCGGCATTCCTCTCCGCACCTGTCACGGACAGCCTTATTCCCTCCTGGAGATCATGATGAAAAGCAGGCTCGATGCGGCAGAGATGCCCGCGGCGGTCGTCGTCGGCGGGCAGCTCGGCGGGCTTGGACTGGTGCGGTCGCTGGGAAACCAGGGGATTCCCGTCATCGTGGCGGAAACGAAGCGTGCCGCGGCCGCACTGTGGTCCCGCCATGCCCGCCGGCATGTCATCCGCGGCTTCGTGGGGCGCGATTTTGTCGACGACATGATTGCGCTGGCGCGCAGCCTGGGGCAGCGGCCGGTGTTGTACCTGACTGACGAGGATGCCGTCCACAGTGTCTCGGAAGCGCGCGAAGAGTTGTCGCGCTGGTACCGGTTCCGCCTGCCATCCGCGCAGGGCGTGCGCATGCTCAGCAGCAAGGCCGCCTTTCACCGCTTTGCGCAGGACCATGACTTCCCGGTACCCCGCACGGTCATCCTGAATGGCCAGTTCGACGTGCCTCAGCTTTCATCCCTGCGCTTTCCCTGCGTGATCAAGCCCGACGACAAGCGCCAGGCGCTGAGCGGGGACAAGGAGCGCGCCATCCGCGTGGAATCGCTGGCCGAGGCGCAGGAACACGCCCGCGCCATGCTGCGCACCCCGGGCGGCATCGTCGCGCAGGAATGGATCGACGGCCCGCAGAGCAATATCTATTTCACCCTCTTTTACCGCGGCAGGGACGGCAAGGCGGCAGCGGTGTTTACGGGCAGGAAGCTGGCCTGCTGGCCGCCCGACATCGGCAGCACCGCCGTCTGCGTCGGCGCGCCCGAAGCTCATGCGGAGCTGGAGCGGATCACGCTCGACTTCGCCAGCGCTGCCGGCTTCGACGGCATGGGCAGCATGGAGTACAAGTGGGACGACAAGCACCGGCGC
The DNA here is from genome assembly GCF_017814975.1 of Cupriavidus consociatus. Taxonomy (GTDB): domain Bacteria; phylum Pseudomonadota; class Gammaproteobacteria; order Burkholderiales; family Burkholderiaceae; genus Cupriavidus; species Cupriavidus consociatus. The sequence goes on along the minus strand of NZ_JAGIQA010000023.1, from coordinate 112,473 downwards.
TTCGTGATGATCGAGCCGACCGTCGGGCGCATCGACTGGCAGGAAGAAATCGCCACGCTGTGCGGCGTGAACATCCCGCTGGCAGCGCATCGCCACGAACTGGAGTTGCCGGACCTGCCGTGCGCTCCCGTCAGGTCTGACGCCGTCTGGCGCGCCACCTTCATCCGCGGGGCGCCGGCCAGCCTGATGCCGCCCGGGGCACAGACCTTTGACGGCTATCTGCGCTGGGATGACCCGCTGCCGGCCATCCATCACTACTGCCTGAATCCGCCGCTCGAACGCCTGCGTCAGCGGTGGAACGGCTGGTTTCCTTCCAATCGTCGCGAGCAGGTCCAACAGGAACAGCAATGATCTCGACCACAGACACCGTGATCATCGGGGCCGGCCCGTACGGCTTGTCGATCTCGGCCCACCTCAGCCATCTTGGCGTGCCCCACCAGGTGCTCGGCGAGCCGATGCTTGCCTGGCGCCATTTCATGCCGCCCGGGATGCTGATGCGCTCCGAGGCCTTTGCCTCGGACCTGTATGCGCCCCTCGCCGGCTACCGGCTGGAGGATTACAGCCGCCGCATGCACCTGCCGTACGCCCCGATCGGCATGCGCTTGCCGCTGGAGAGGTTTGTCGAGTACGGGCTCTGGTTCCAGTCGCAGCTGGTCAGCCACGTGCGCCCGGTGGAAGTCACGGAGCTGCGCCGCCAGCACATTGGCTTCCGCGCGTCCCTGAGCGACGGGGGCACGCTGCTTGCGCGGCGTGCGGTGGTTGCCCTCGGGCTCAAGGGGTTCGAGCATATGCCGCCGTTTCTGCAAGGGCTGCCCAAGCCGCATGTGATGCACTCCGGCGAGATCGGCAACCTGATGTGGGCGCGCGGCAAGCGCATCGTGATCATCGGCGGCGGGCAGTCGGCTCTCGGACTGGCGGCGCTGTTCAACGAACTGGGCGCGCATGTCCGTGTACTGGTTCGCGACAGCATCATTACCTGGAACAAGGACCCGGAGGTCGACCGCAGTCTGATCTCGCGGGCGCTGCGTCCCGAGGGCGGGCTGGCCCAGGGCTGGTATCCCTATGTGCTGTCGGAATTTCCCCAGCTGTTCCGGCCGCTCGGGCAGCCGCTGCGCAAACGCATCGCCGAGACTTCGTTCGGCCCTTCGGGCGCGTGGTGGCTGCGCGACCGCGTGGCCGGCAAGGTCGATGTCCAGATGCAGACCACCGTCCGGCATGGCGCGGTCCGCAACGGCGAGGTGGTGCTGGACGTAAGCAGCGACAGCGGCCCATCCACTGTCACCGGTGACCACGTCGTGGTCGCCACCGGCTTCAGGGTCGATCTGGCAAGGCATTCCTTCCTGTCGCCGGATATCGTCGCGGGACTATTGCTCGTCGATGGCTGGCCCGAGGTGTCGCGCAACTTCGAATCCCGCGTGCCGGGCCTCTATGTCACTGGCCCCGCGGCAGCGATGAGCTTCGGCCCGGTGCTGCGCTTCGTCTACGGCGCCAAGTTTGCCGCGCCGCGCATTGCGCGGCATGTCAGCCTTCGCCATGCGGAGGAGGGTGGCAGCCGACCCTTCGAGCCACTGGGCGTGCCACAGGCCCATGCCGAAGGCGGTCCCGGCGCGTTGCAGCGCCCGCCGGCGGCCTTCCAGGAGGCCAAGATGCCGGCCGAATAGCAAGCGCCAGCCATGGCACCCGCGCCCGGGTGCCAGCGGTCCTGGCAAAGCGTACAGAGACCTGCCATGCAGCAATTCAAACCTCTTACGAGCCTGCGCCTGTTCCTGGCCTTATGGGTGATGTGCAGGCACTGGTTCCATGCCTACGGCGCGCAAGGCACGTTCTTCGACATCGGCTTCACCAGTACCTGGTTCGACCACGGCTACCTGGGCGTCGACGGCTTCTTCATCCTCAGCGGCTTCATCCTCGCCTACAACTACGACCCGGCGCCTGGCAGGGAAATACAGTGGAAGCGGTTCATCGTGGCGCGAATCGCCCGCATCTACCCTGTCTATCTTGCCTGCCTGCTTGCCCTGGCCATCGCCGTGATCGTCCGCGACCTGCTGCTGCACACGCACAACGTCGGCACGGGCGGCTATACCGCATCCAGCTTCCTGCAGGAAATGCTGATGCTGAGTGCGTGGCGCTATGCCGGTGGCCTCGGCTGGAATGACGTCGGCTGGTCGGTCAGTGCCGAGTGGTTCGCCTACGTATTCTTTCCGCTTTTCCTGCTGGCCGCGCCGCGGCTGCACCGGACCCGCATCCTGCTGGCCAGCGGCATCGCCCTGGCGGCACTGGGAGCCGTGGAAGCCACCTCCCCCGACCATTTGTCCCTGAGCGGCGGCGTAGCGCGGCTGGTTCCCGAATTCCTGCTGGGGGTCCTGCTCTGCCGTCTGCGTGCCGCGATGCCACGCCATGAGGGCCTGCGCGCCGGCGGCATGCTGTCGCTATGCGTCTGCCTGCTGGGCGTCGGCCTGGGCGTGGATGTACTGTTCGTGGCGGGTGCGGCCGGGCTGGTGTTCTGCCTGTCCTATCCCAAGGATGCACTGACCCGCGTGCTGTCGCTGCGCGGCCTGGTATTCCTCGGCGAAGTCTCGTACTGCATCTACATCGTGCAGCGCATTCCCCAATACCTGTTCGAGCTCATGCGAGACAAGGTGGCGGCAGTAGCCACCCTGCCGGGGGTCGTGCAGGCAGCGTTGCTGCTGGCGCTGACGGTCGGCATCGCCATCCTGCTGCATCTCGCCATCGAGAAGCCAATGCGCGCCTATATCAATCGCCGGATCGGTGGGAAGATGCCGCTTGCGAAGACATTGGCCAGCAGCTGACCTGCTGGACCGCTCCTGCGCAGCGCCGGTCCAATGACCGGCGGCTGGCATTTGCGGCTGGTATTTGCGGCTGGTATTTGCGGTTGGTATTTGCGGCTGGTATTTGCGGCTGGTATTTGCGGTTGGTATTTGCGGCTGGTATTCAGCGGCTGCTGATGCGGGGCCCGTACGCCGTCGCCGGAGCGCGGCGCCTGACCTGCCGCTCCCTGATGCTGCAGATCAGCAGGCACACCAGCATCGGCACGAACATCCATTTCTGCCGCACGGAGATGCCCAGGTTCGCCGTCATCGGCGCCAGGATCAGCCAGGCGCCGATGCAGTAGATCCAGAGGAAGGCCTGGTTCTTCAGTACCACGCGGCTGCCGCGCCGGTGGATCATGCCCCAGATCCCAAGCATCGCAAGCACCAGCAGCACCACGTTGTCCAGCGACGCCGCCAGGCCGAAGATGCCGTTCGCCTCGTACGGCAAGGGCCGGAACACATAAGTGAAGAGCTGCATCGGCAGCGACATGCTGGCGATGTCGATACCGCCACCGCCCTGCTGGTTGTAGCCCTGGCGCGTTTCGACATACGCCTCGATGGTGGCGGCATCCTTCGCCTCGCCCAGGCCCGCGTACTGCATGGTGAACGGCACGATGGCCGCGGTGGCAACCATTGCCACACTGACCAGCGCAACCCGCCACTTCCAGCTCATCTTCGCCGAGATCACCATCGCGGCAGCCAGCGACAGGATCATCACCGCCGCGATGTGCGGCCGCATCAGGAACATGCATGTGATCGCGATGATCATGAGCCAGCTGCGGCGCGGCATGGACATGCTTGCCCACATCGCAAGGCTGGTTGCCATGAAGGCAACCGAATCCTTGCCGATGGCGGCGGTCCAGAAGCTGACAGAGGGCAACAGCACGATCACCATGGCCAGGCCCCGCAGGAACCGGCTCCTGCCCGCCGTCACCGTCCGCAGCACCGCGTCGAATGCCAGCAGGCCGATGGTCCCGAAGATGTTGAAGACAAGAAACACCCCGAGGTACGACATGCCAAGGTACTGCGAGAAAATATGGGTGAAGTAGCTCACCGCGCGCGTGCCGATGGCGAACTCCGGTGACGGCAACAGCGAAGCCTCGAAGTAGTCGGCTGCGTCCCCGCCGGTCTCCATCACCAGCTTTGCGTAGACGATGCAGAAGATCGTGTGCCAGGCATAGAGCAGGAGCGCCCATTTCGGCCGTGTGCCGAACTTTCTGCCCGTGCTCACCGCCACCAGCGCGCCTGCCAGCAGCACGAGCGTCGCGCTGATTACATGCCACGCAGTCGATGCGTATTCCATGGTCGAAGCCCCAAGCAAGAATTGGCCACTGCAGGCGCGTCGCGGTCACGCTGGCGTCACGCCGCCTGCTCCACCGCGACCGGCTCGCGGGAGCGAAGGAAGAACCCGATGCCGGCTAGCACGGCCACCGCGTTGCCCGCGATATAGCCGTAGACGGCGCCGCGGGCACCGTAGGCCGGGATCGCAACGAGGTCCACCACGACCATGGTGCAAAGCACCAGCAGCCATTTTTCCACCAGCCAGTTCGGCTTGCGCAGGTAGATCACCAGCAGCGACAGTGCGGCATCGGCGAACACCAGTCCGGATGCCATCGCGGAAAGGCGCAGCAGGCTGGCCGCGGCGTCATAGTGCTCGCCGTAGATCAGGGAGATGATCCACGGCGAGCAGTAGGCCAGCAGCCCCCCTCCCACCGCTCCCATCGCGACCATACCGGCGGTCACGACCATGACGTTGCGCCGTACCAGCGCCAGATTCGGCTGCGCGTAGATCATCAGCGGAGCCACCGAACTGGCGACGATCGCGCCGAGCATCATGAAGTTGTCCAGCACCTGCATGGAAGCCGCATAGGCGCCCAGCTCGGACAGGGCAATGTGCGGCTTGAGCAGCAGTTGATCGACGCGCTTCGCACAAAGCATCAGCATCATGCCCATCCAGAACACCGTGCCGTCGCGCAGCAGCGTGCGAGCCAGCGACCAGTCAAACTGCACCGCAATGCGGGGGCTGCGCTTGCGGTAGTAGCGGCTCAGCAGCACAGCAAACAGCAGGGATTCCACGGCGACCACCCAGGCGTAGTCCGGCGCCGAATTCGTGCCCGCCAGGTAGAGCGCCCCGACCGCAACCATGCGGAAAGCCAGGCCGACCATGCCGAAGATCACGCCCGGGCGGCTGTCGGTACGCGACTGCAGCCATGAGCGCACCGCGCCGAACGGTTCGCGGAACAGCATGGGGATGCCCACGATGATGACGATCACGACAATGACCTGGTCATCCTCCGTCATGGCAACCACCGCCACGAGAGCGATATAGCCCAAGATCGCGGCAAGCTCGCGCAAGCCGAAGACATGGGCCAGCAGCCTGTGCTGCGCGGCCGGCGCCTGGTCGGCCACCAGGCGCGGGATGACCACTTCGTTGCCGCAGATCAGCGCGAACGCCGAGGCAATCAGCACCAGGGACTGCGCGTACTGGAATTCCGCAAAGCCTTCAGGCCCGACGGCGCGTGCGATCAGGGCCACGCTCACGATGCCGAACACCACCTGCAGGCCTCGCTCCAGCACCAGCCAGAGAACGTTGCGGGCAATCTGCATACGCATGCCAGGTTTCTCCCGAAAGAAGATCGAACGTCGTTGCCGGTGCGGCCGGCGGGTGTGCCGTGCCCTGCCGGTCTTGCCGGCGCTCGGCGGGACCCTTCTGCAATGGCATCGATCAGGCATCGTCACGCGGCGCTGCCCTGCACAGCTGGCTGTGGCTGGCCACGTGCCCCGCCCGTGTCACCCTGACAGCGCCCTGCTTCCGAAGGTCCGCCCCCCTAAGCCTGCACCGCTTCCAAGCATTGTGTCAGCGCCGCCGCGGCGCGCACTGTTGCCCCCCGCACATTGGCGGGCATCCTGCCGTGTCGCTGGCACGGACCATTGCCTATGCTCGATTCGCTGACCAGACATGTCGCCGTACCGGCGGTGTTTCTCCGCAGATTACAGCCTTGCCCTGGCAGCGGCATCGTCCAGATGGTCCATCTCCTCCTGATGGAGGAGCCGGATCACGGTCCGTGCCGTGCTGCCTTGGCTCCGGCAGCCTTGAGGCATCTCCACCCACATGCAGTGTGTGTCAGCGCACCGAGCTTTTCAGCCTGCGTTCCTACGATCAGCGCATCGTGGGTGCAGTGCCGGCTTGGGTGCTTGCCCGCTTCGCGAGGAGATCGCCGTGAGATCAATCTGCAGTCGTAACATCCAGCGTCGTCCCAACCAAGCCGGGCGCCGCGGCCCGGCGGCATTGCTGCTGCCGCTTCTGAGCGCAGCGCTGCTGTCCGCATGCGCCGCCTCGCCCGGCATGGTTTTCGACAGCAACGCCCCGGTCAAGGCGGTCGGGCCCGACGCGAAGCCAAGCGTGACGCCGATCACGCTCGACCTCGTGCGCGAGCTGCGCAGCAAGAGCAAGCCGGCCAACGAGCGCGTCGAAGAGCTGTTCGCCAAGGCCGAGCCGTACCGGATCGGCCCGGGCGACATCATTTCCGTGGTGGTCTGGGACCACCCGGAGCTGGTGTTCCCGACCCAGACCTACAGCCCCGCCGCCAGCCTGGAGATCCCGCAGTCAAGCGGTGGCTCCAACCTGCCCGGCTACGTGGTGAGCCCGCAGGGAGACATCCAGTTCCCCTATGCCGGTGTCATGAGGGTTGCCGGCAGGACCGCCAACGAAGTGCGCAAGGAGATGGCCCGCATCCTCTCGCGGGTGGTGCGCGACCCGCAGATGACCGTGCGCGTGCTGGGCTTCCGCAGCCAGCGCGTCTACGTCGACGGCGAAGTGCGCACCCCGGGCATGCTTGCCATCGACGACGCGCCGATGACGCTGGTCGAGGCGCTCAACCGTGCCGGCGGCGTGCTGAACCTGACCGGCGACAACAGCCGCATACGGGTGACGCGCGGCGAACGCAGCTGGTACGTCAATATCCCGGCGCTGCTGGCCAAGGGCGTCGACCCGGCGCGCATCATGCTGCGCTCCGGCGACATCGTGCGGGTGGAGCAGCGTGAGGACAACAAGATCTTCGTGACTGGCGAAGTGGCGAAGCCGTCGTCCCTGCTGATGCGCAACGGGCGCATGACACTGAACGAGGCGCTGGGTGACGCCGGCGGCGTCAATCCGGGCACGGCCAATGCCGAGCAGATTTTCGTCATCCGCAAGGAGCCGAACGGCGAACCCAAGGTGTTCCACCTGGACGGCACCACGCCGGCGGCGCTGGCTATCGCCGAAGGCTTTGAGCTGGAGCCGAAAGACGTGGTCTATGTCGACGCCCGCGACCTGGTTCGCTGGAGTCGGGTGATGAACCTGCTTCTGCCGTCCACATCGCTGTTGGGCACGGCGTCAGGACTCAAATAAGCGAGTGAACCGGTATGCCAAGAACCATCCTCGTCGTCTGCCTCGGCAATGTCTGCCGCAGCCCGATGGCGGCCGTGCTGCTCAACCGCGCCCTGCCTGACTGCAGGGTGACCTCCGCCGGGCTGGCGCCACCGGTCGGCGCCGCGGCGGATCCGCGCGTCGTGCGCCTGCTGGCCAACGAAGGCTGCAGCCTGGCGGGGCACCGCGCCCGCGCCGTGGACCATGCCCTGGTGGAATCCGCGGACCTGGTGCTGGTCATGGAAAGCCTCCAGCGCGAAACGCTCGAGGAGCGCTTCCCGCAGTCGCGCGGCAAGACCTTCAGGCTTTGCGAAGGACTTGACCTCGACATCCCCGACCCGTACGGCTGTTCGCAGCAGATGTTCAGTATCGTCCTGGAATTGATCAAGCAGGGAATCTCGTCGTGGTCGTCGCAACTGGAGCGGGAGAACTCCGTTGCCGCGGCTGACAGCAACAGGGAGCCGACATGAGAGCGATAAGCAAGCGGGATGAGGCATTCGAGGAACCCGTCGAGCGCGAAAAATCCATCGACCTGACTTCGTATCTCGACATCCTGATCCGCTACCGATGGACGTTCCTGGGCGCCGCCGTCGTCGTCGTCGCGCTGGGGCTGCTCTACGCGCTGATCGCCTCGCCGGTCTACCGCGCCGACGTCGTGGTGCAGGTGGAAGAGAGCAATAGCCCGGTGAACACTGCCGCAAAGCTGTCCACGTCGATATCGCCGGGGCTGGACATCAAGCCGGAGGCCTCGGCGGAAATCGAACTGCTGCGCTCCCGGATGGTCGTCGGCAAGGCCATTGCGACACTGCGTCTCGATATCGAAGCGCGACCGCGCTACTTTCCGCTGGTCGGACCGGCCATCGCGCACTTCAACCAGGGCTTGTCCGAGCCCGGCCTGTTCGGATGGGGTGGCTACGCCTGGGGCCGCGAAGCGATTGCCGTGCAGCAGCTCGACGTGCCGGAGTCGATGGAGGATCGCAGGATCCTGCTGACGGCGACCGGCGACGCAGGCTACTCGGTGTCGTTCAATGGCGGCGAGGTCCAGGCCAACGGCAAGGTTGGCCAGCTTCTCTCTGTCGCCACCCCGGCTGGTCCGGTGCACCTGCTGGTCAGCAAGATCGACGCGCGCAGCGGCGTGCGCTTCGAACTGCGCCGGGTGCCGCGCAGCGCTGCTATCGCCAGCTTGCAGAGCAGGCTGGTGATCACCGAGCGCGGCCGGCAGAGCGGCGTGATCGGCATCTCGCTGGAAGGCAGCGACCCCAGGATGGTGGCTGGCACCCTCAATGAAATCGCCAACGCCTACGTGGAGCAGAACGTGCTGCGCAAGGCCGCCGAAGCCGAGAAATCGCTGGCCTTCCTGGAGCAGCAGCTGCCGCAGCTCAGGCAGCAGGTCGAAACCTCGGAGAACCGTTACAACGCCATGCGCAACCAGCGCGGCACCGTCGACCTGCCCGAAGAATCCAGGCTGATGCTGAACCAGTCGGTGCAGCTCCAGACCAAGCTGCAGGAGCTTCGGCAAAAGCGGCAGGAACTGGACGCGCGCTTCACGCCCAACCATCCGATCATCTCGCTGATCGACGGCCAGATCGCCAGCGTCAACGCGCAGATCAACGGGCTGACCGGCCGTATCCAGAAGCTGCCTGACGTCGAGCAGAACGTACTGCGCCTGATGCGCGACGTGAAGGTCAGCACCGAGATGCTCCAGTCGCTGCTGAACGACATGCAGCAGCTCAAGCTGATGAAGGCGAGCAAGGTCGGCACCTCGCGCCTGGTCGACGCGGCGGAAGTGCCGATCAACCCGATCCGCCCGAACCGCGAGGTGATTGCCACGCTGGCGGTGGTGCTCGGCCTGTTCGCCGGCCTGGCGGGGGTCATCCTGCGCCACGCATTCAACGGCGGCGTGGCGGATGCCGATGAGATCGAGCGGCGCACGGGCATGGTGGTCTACACCACGATCCCCTTCACCACCCAGGAGCCACAGACGCAGGACGACACCGACGGCGGCGGGCTGCTGGTGCGCCGGCAGCCTGACGATCCCGCCGTGGAGACGCTGCGCAGCTTCCGCACCGCCCTGCAGTTCGCACTGGCCGGGAACAAGAACCGGACCGTGGTCATCACCGGGCCCGCGCCCGGCGTGGGCAAGTCCTTCATCTGCGCGAACTTCTCGGCGATCGCCGCCAGCGGCAAGCGCGTGGTGCTGATCGACGCCGACCTGCGGCGCGGGTCCCTGCATCGCCGCTTTGGCGCCCGGCGCACGCCGGGGCTCACCGAACTGCTGCTGGGTGCGCCGTTCGAGCAGGTCGTGCAGCGGGAAGTGGCGCCCGGCCTGGACTTCATTTCGACGGGCAGCGAGCCGCCGCATGCCGCGGATGTCCTGCTCAGCCCGGCGATGGAGAACCTGATCGACACGCTCACGCTGCGTTACGACCTGGTCATCATCGACACCCCGCCGATTCTGGCGGCGACCGACGCCGGCATCCTGGCCAGCAAGGCGGCCGCTGTGTTCCTGGTGGCGCGCGCGGAGAAGACTACCGTGAGCGAGCTTCAGGCATCCCAGCGGATGCTCCAGCAGAGCGGGGCGGACGTCAAAGGCGTACTGCTCAACGGCCTGCGCATCGAGGGACGCTGGTACCGCGCGCATTACTACTTCGGCAAGTACCGTTACCTCGGCGAATACAGCGCGAAACCGGCCAAGCGCGCCTGAGTGCGGCAAGGAATGTCGCCGCGCTCCCGGCAATTGCTGCCCTGGTTGCCGGCTTGATTGCCGGCTTGGCTGCCCTCCCGTCCGCCGCCGGACCGGAGGGCTTGCCATTCGAACTCGCGGCGGCGGGCAAATGCGGCAGCCGGCTCAGGGAGCGCGCTTGCGTCGCCCGGTCCGCCATGCCGATGCTGGCCCTGGGCCGAGGCTGGCAAATCCACCGCGTCACTCAAAGGGGAGCGCCATGTCTGCTTCGCCGAAGCGAACCAAGCCGAAGCTGGTCCGGACTGCCATCGCTGTAGCCGTCTGCTGTGCATGCCTGCCGCTTGCAGGCCATGCGCAGCCGGGATTCCAGGCTGCTGCCAGGAGCCCGAATGAAGCCGGAGATCCTTGTCCGCTGCTGACCGCCGAGAAGCGGGCTTATCCCGGCGCGATCGTGAAGTCCATCACCGCCTACGGGGCCAGGGGGGATGGAGTGACGGACGACTATGCCGCCTTCCAGAGAATGGCGGCAGAGATTTCCAACTACAGGTATATCAAGCGCAAGATCGTTTATTTCCCCAAGGGGACCTACAACATCGATCGCTTCGCGATCGCCGGCGGCCCCGGCGCGAACGGAATCCAGAATATCCGGCTGGCGAAAGCCAGCAACTTCAGCCTGATCGGCTGCACCGGTTCCGTGGTTTCCTTCAAGGGGGACTTCACCATCACCAACGACAAGAGCGGCGGTCAGTCCTGGTACTCCTACCGGCACCAGCTCGGGTTCGAGATCAGGCATTCCACCAACTTCAAGATTTCTGGCCTGGAGCTCTACGGCAACGTGGACAAGATGTCGCGGCCGCCGTCGCCGGATGGCAGGCCGCTGAGTGAAACGTCTTCACACGGCATCCAGACGAACGCGAGCTCCAACTATGAACTCAGCCACCTGAAGGTCCATCACTTTGCCTGCGACGGCCTGTACATCGGCGGCGAGTTCACCGCCGATCGCAACGGCATCATCCACAATGTGGACTCGTACAACAATGCCCGCCAGGGGATGAGCATCATGCAGGCCAGGGGCTTGCGAGTCACCAAGTCCTCGTTCCGCGACACTGGCATCACCGGTGGGGCCTACCCTACGCATGCGCCCGCCGCCGGGGTGGATATCGAGCCGGACGCGCCAGCCGAAGGCGTGACGGCGAGAACGGGCGATATCGTCTTCGATGCCTGCCGCTTCGTGAACAACAAGGGCTCGCAGTTCGTCGGCGGCGACAATGGCAGAAACACCGAGAACGTCACCATCCGGAACTCGGAAATCGTGGGACGCGCCGGCAACAAGCATCCCTACGTGATGATCCTGTCGGCGCCGGGATCGGTCATCGAGAACAACGTGATCGATACCGTCGATGGTGGGGTCTACCCCTCGTTTTCAGAGGGGATCGGCGACATGAACACGGTGAACACCATCGTCCGGGGCAACACCATCAGGAGCAGTGGCGTCGGGCTCCAGGCGCTCGATGTCGGGGCCAGGGTCCTGATCGAGAACAACACGCTCATCAGCACCCATACGCCGGACTACCGTGACGATTTTCCCAATATCAGGGCCGGCGTTGCCAGCTTCTCCGGCAACAAGATCGCCTACCCCCGGCAGAACTTCGGCAACAAGGCCGTGGTCGGCATCATCAAGGCATCCACGTTCAGGAACAACTCGATTACCACGGACCTGACCGGCGGCAACTACACGATCAAGGTCGGCGCAGGCACCGATACGGCGAACAACGACGTCGGCCCACACATCCGGTTTGCGCCGTAACGCCTGGCCTAACCGCCAGCGCACCGCCATTGGCCAGCGCACCTCCATTCCTGGCGGTGCGCTTCATCCCCTGATAGCCCGCCCGCGCGGACCGCAGGCAGGACCGCAGGCAGAAGCGGGTACTCCGGGGTACCCCGCGCGTGGCCCGCTCAGGACCGCTTCGGCGCTTCCGCCTTTTCCAGGGCAAGGTGCTTGCCCTGCGCCAGCGGCAGCGGCATGCCCAGGTAAGGATTGATCGTATTGAAGTCCGACCGGTTGCTGCGCCGTGGCATGACCCCGTTCAGGATCCCGCCCGCCAGCCGCGCATTGGCATGCGCCAGGCGCTTGAGGGTGTCGTCGACCTGGCCCGCCGCCGTCACGTCCGCGCGCACGACCACCAGCGTCGAGCCCGCCAGGTTGGCCACCAGCGTGGCATCGGCCACGGCCAGCACCGGCGGGGTATCGACCAGCACCAGGTCGAAGCGGCCCGCGCACAGGCGCAGCGTTTCCGCCAGCGCCGGCAGCATCAGCAGCTCGGACGGATTCGCCGGCGCCGCGCCGCGGTTGAGCAGGAACAGGCCGCTGACCACGCTCGGCCTGACCGCATCGGCGATCGCGGCGCGCCCGGCCAGCACTTCGGCCAGGCCCGGCTCGACCGGCTGGTCGAACCAGTCCGCCACACGCCCGCGGCGCAGGTCGGCGTCGATCAGCAGCACGCGCTGGCCGGCCTCGGCGAACAGCACCGCGAGGTTGACCGCGGTAAAGGTCTTGCCCGCGCTGCTGGCGGGGCTGGTGACCGCCACCACGCAATTGGGCGCATCGCGCAGCGCGAAGTGCAGCGCCGCGCGCAAGGTGCGCAGTCCCTCCACCGCCAGCGAATGCGGCGCGCGCCGCGCCAGCAGGTACTGGTCGTGCAGGCCCTGGCGCAGCAGCCGTTCGGCGCGCGCGCGCTCGTCCTCGGGGGCGGCCGCGGTGTCGGCATCGATCACCTCGGTGCCCGGCTCTGGCCAGCCCAGGCGCGCCTCGGTCGGCAGCGTGAAGCCCGCGGCAATGCCCAGGCGGCGCTTGGTCTCGATCTGGCGTTCCAGCTCGGACTGCTCGTTGCTGAAGGCAATGTCGCCGAGCATCGCCATGCCAAGCCGCTCTTCGGCGTCCGCCGCGCTCGCGACCGACGGCCGCAGGCGCTGGCGCAGGTTGACGCCGGCCACGCCCAGGCACAGCCCGAGCAGTGCGCCCACGGAAGCGAACGGCCAGGTGCCGATCCCGACCGGCGTCACCGGCGCGATCGCGGCGTCGATCACGCGCAGCTGGCTGGAGCTGTCGGAGAGCATCAGCGACAGCTGCTCGACCTTGCCGCGCAAGGTCATGTACATGTCCTCTGCCACCTTGACGTCGCGCGTCAGCGCCACCGATTCGCGCTCGGAGGCCGACAGGCTTTGCATGCGCGCATCGATCTCGGCGCGCTCGCGCGTCATCTGCTGGATCTGGCTGTCGACCATGCGCACTTCATTGGCCTCGGCGGTGAAGCGCTGCAGCAGCCGCGTACGCTCGAGCTTCAGCGCGGCGATCTGGCGCTGGTATTCCATGCTGTTGTTCAGGAACGACTGCGCATCGCGGCTGGGCGCCAGCGAGCCGGTACGCGCGCGGTAGCGCGTCAGCGCCTCTTCGGCGCGGGTCAGTTCGGCCTGCACGCGCGGCAGTTCGTTGGACAGGAAGGCCAGTGTGCCGGCGGCGTCCTCGCGGCGCTTGGTGGTCTGTCCCTCGATATAGGCGCGCGTGACGCCGTTGACCAGCTCGGCGGCAAGCTGCCGGTCCGCATACTGCCAGCCCACGCGCACCGTGCCGCCCGGCTGCGCCGGTGCGCCGCCAGGACTCGCGGACATCTGCGCGCCTTCGCTCTCGACCTGCAGGCCTCTGCGCACCGCCTCGGCAGTGCGTGCGAGGTCATGCCGCGTCAGCGCGAAGCGCGTGCCGGGCGCGGCCTCGATGCGGTCTACGCGCAGCGTGATGCCGTTGCCGCTGGCAGTCTCGCCGACACGGCCCTCGAGCAGCAGCACGTCCTGGTCGAAGAGCCGGTAGGCGCCGTCGCGGCGTGCCTCGAACAGCAGGGGATGGTCCACCAGGTCTTCGGGCACGCTCATGGTGTCGACCACCAGGCGTTCGCCGCCCCAGGCATAGCCCTGGCTTGCGGGCCAGGTGCCGCGCACGTGGCCGGGCGTGGAGAAGCGGTCCACCAGCGCGCCCACCAGCGGCGCGCGCAGCGGCTGCGCGGTGATATCCAGGCGCAGCCGCTCCACCACGGGCCCGACCACCGCGCGGCTCTTGAGCAGCCCAGCATCGAAGCCGGCGGCACCTTGCGTCTGCGCCACGCTGCGCACGCCGCCGTCGCGGCCCTCGACCTGCACCAGCGCCTGCGCGCGGTATTGCGGCGGCTCGGACAACGCCACCAGTGCGCCGACGCCGGCGCCGACAACGCCCGCGGCGGCGATCCAGCCCATATGATCCATCAGCGCGCGCGTCTGGCGCGTGCTGGGGGGCTGGGCTTCGCGCCGGGGGGCCGCACCTTCCGCCGGTGCGCCGGCATATGACAGTCTGCTCACGGGTACCGCTCCTCAAATGGGATCAGCGCGGCGTCCTGCGCCGCGCGTGGTCAGCCGCACGCCGCCAGGGGCAGCCGGCTGCGCCGTTCAGGCGTTGGCCAGCGCGGGCAGCAGACGGTCATATTCGCGCTTGACCAGCTTGTAGCATTCGCACGAATGCTTCTCCAGGCCGCAGCGGTCCAGTACCGTGATATGGCCACGGCTGTGGTGGATCAGGCCGAGGTCCTCCAACTTGCCCGCGGCTTCGGTCACGCCTTCGCGGCGCACGCCGAGCATGTTGGCGATGACCTGCTGCGTGATCACCAGCTCGTTGGAGCTGAGCCGGTCGATCGCCAGCAGCAGCCAGCGGCACAGCTGCTTGTTCAGCGAGTGGTGGCGGTTGCACGCGGCGGTCTGTGCGATCTGCGTCAGCATCGCCTGCACGTACAGCAGCGTCACGCGCTGCAGCGTGGGCAGGCGTGGGAGCTCGGCGCGCAGCATGCGTGCGGGAATGCGGTAAGCGAGGCCAGGGCTGCGCACTTCGACGCGGCTGGGCATGGTGTCGCCGCCGGTCACCACGGGAATGCCGACCAGCCCTTCATGACCGACCGCGGCGATCTCGACGGTCGCGCCGTCTTCGAGCAGCGACAGCAGCGAAACCACCGCGGTGGTAGGAAAGTACACGTGGACGATGCGCTGGCCGGAATCGGTGAGCAGCTCCCCGGCGCGCAGCCGGACCAGCTCGAAGTGCTGGGCCAGCGCTTCCCACTCGGCGCGCGGCAACGCGCTGAGCAGGTGATTGACATGCAGTTCCGACCGATGCGTAATCATTTTTCGTACCCCTGTCCAAACCCGTTTTCGGGAACAACGTTCAGCCGGCTCGGCGAACGCCACTCGGGAAAACGGGCTTCAGCCTTGCCGGTCCCCGTTCAGCGCCGGCATGGCCGGCATGACTGGTTTCCGACTGCCTGGCTGCGCCGTTGACCCTGCTGCGGCGCTGACTGCAAGCCAGTGACTCTATTTAGCGTCATGGCGAGACGCTGCGACAGTAGGCGAATGGTTGGGAAGCGCTCATCCATCGGGAGGTTGGCCGGAAAGCCGAGCGGGACGCCCGGCCGTGGCGCGCCTTCAGCGTGCAGCGCGCGGCAGCGGCGCAGGCAGGCGCCGGGCCCTCCTGCAAAAGTCGGAGATGGGTGGAAGCGCCGGGCGGGCGGCGCAGGCAAGTGGCGCCGGAAGGGGCATTAGGGACACAGGGGGCGCCAGCAATTCGACGGGCTGGCATGGCCCGACCTCATCCAGCGGCAAGGCGCGTGGAAGAAAGCCGGCCAGGTGGCCGGCGGCGGCCACCACGGTGCAGTGCCAGCGACGCACATCCGCCGCGGCGGGATGCAGCACGCGCGGCGCGCGGAAGCACAGGTGGATCGTGTTCATGCCCGACAGTTCGATCGCTGCTTCGTGCAACGGAGGCAGCGCGTGCATCCCGTGCAGTTCGTACCGTTCGGTGCCACGGCCGCTCGCGTCATCCACGGCAATCACCCGGCGCCCGTTGAACCACGCCTCGGTGCCGCGCACCAGGCCGCGCAGGCGCAACAGCCGCGGCCCATGTCCGGCAAAGCGCAGCCGGTACCAGTAATCGTGGCAGTGCAGCGGCACCGGTACGCCTTCGCGCAAGCGGCCCGCGGCGTGCATGGCCATCGCAACCGAACCTGGCACCGGCGCCGGCAGCCAGCACGCGTCGTCGTCAAGCACCGCGGGCGACGGTGCCGCGCCGGGCAGCGTCTGCAGCCATCGCCAGGGGCCGCAAGGCGCGTGCGACGCAGCGTCGGTGAAGACCGCGACGGGTGTGACGCCGACGGCCGGGACGAGGACAGCGGCTGGCCGGCCCGTGGCCGCGGCATCGGCGGTCATGGCGCATACTCGCCGAAATGCCGGGCCAGCGCCGGCACGCTGGCCTGGTAAGAGGCCTCGAGCTGGTCCAGGCAGTCTTCGCAGCGATCCGGCTTGCGGCTGATCACGGCGCGCATCAGCCGGAACTGCATCACCATCGCTTCCGACGCCATCGTGTAGCAAGCTTCGGCCGCTTTCTCGGGAACGTCCTGTCCCTGCATCACCAGCCAGCGCAGGTAGCGCGCGAGCAGCTCGAAATTGGCGCCGAGCTGGCGCAGCACGCCCGACGCATAGTGGTGGAAGCCCGGCTCGCCGCGCGCCATCAGCCGCTCCAGGTGCGCGGGAAACACGGCGCGGAACTGTGTCACGGGATTCTGCTGCGGGCGGTTGCCGAGATGCGTGCGCAGCAGCGCCAGCGAAGCGTCGAGCAGCGACTCGCGCCCGCGCAGCCGGCCATCGCGGCGCACCACTTCGGCATGCACGAAGGGCAACGACTCGGCATTGCGCGTGCCCGGCGCCAGCCGGAAGATCGCCGCGTAGTCCTCGCCGCTGGCGGTGTGGTAGCCGTCGGTGTGGTAATAGCCGACGGCGCCCGCCTCGGGGATCAGCACGTCGACGGCGATGCAGGTCGGCGTGCGGTGGCGCTGGTAGCCCGCGCCGGGCGGTGGCGGCAGCTGGCTGCTGTCGAGCTCGATCACAACGAGATGGCCCCGCGCGGTCTGCGCCGCCACGTGGGACTCGAGCGAGTCGTACAGTGTCAGCACATGGGCGGTCAGCCCGTAGAGCCGCTCCAGGTCCGCCACCGGAAAGCGGCACTGCGTGAAATGGTCGGCCTCGAAATCCTGGCGCACTGCGCACGGCAGCGCGGCGACCGGTGGCAGTTCTAGTCCGTGCAGCAACTCGATCCACAAGTCGATATGGCAGTTGACGTGCGACCACACCGGGTTGCCGCCACGCAACCCGGGCCCGCCACGTCCACGCATCTTGGTGTCGCCGTACACTAGAGACCTCCGCGCCTGCCATGCCGATCCATTTGCGGGTGTGCACGGCCCGTTCCGGATGCGGGCCCTCGCGCTCGCGTTCCGGCTGCCGTGCATCGACTGTCCGTCGTCATGCCCGCCTTCTCCCTGCACCGAGCCAAATGCTTGCGCCATCGGTCGTGATGGCGATCTTGGCGCGCACGGTTCAGAACAGTCTGTTGGACGGCGCACAAACCTTGCACGGGTCACAGGGTCCGGCCATTGTTGCGCGGTGCAAGGCCGCGCATGCCTGCGAGAAGCGCGTCTGTGGTGATCGCCGCAGAGGTTGAGTCCCGGTTGAGCCGGTTGAGTGGCGTTCAGCCGCATGCGTGACGCGCATGGTGCTTCTGGTGGATACAGGCGTGCGTGCCGATTGGATATCGTCAAGAGGACGTGCGGACGGGCAGTATTGCCCGCACGTCTTCAAAGCCCGCATGGTCCCCCGGTCGGCGGGCTTCTTTTTTTGTGGCGTGGCAGGGCGCGCGCGACGGCGTTCGCCAGCGCGGGCCAGACCAGCAGGCATGCGCGCGCGTGGCTGCGTGGGCAAAGGTCGGCGAGGGGGACTGGTAGCAGTCAGCACTGCTGCGGCACTAGGGCAGCAGTCATCGCGCCTCGCCCTGGCGTTGCCGCTGGCGAGGCATGCGGAACAGAGCGGCAAGTCGCCGCGGCGCCCTGGCTTAGGGGAGCGTGGCTGCCGGCAGGCGCAGGCGATGCTGCGCCAGGATCAGTGCGCGCAGGCTTTCCACCCGCAACACCGCTTCACGCTGTCCTGCTTCACGCGCGGCCTGCGCTGCGGCATGCTCGCAATCGAAGCGGCGACCATGCAGTTCTCCGCGGTACAGCAGCGGCTGCTCGCCCGCACCAGCCAACCGGATCTCGAAGCAGCAAGCCCACTTGCCCCGGCCCTCGCGCAAGGCGAAGCCATGCACGACCAGGTAATCCATCCCGCCTTCCATACGACCCCCTAGCATCCCGGTGCGGCTGCCTCTTGGAACGGGGCTGCTCGCACGCCGGGCATCTCAAGCATAGTGCTTGCGCGCACAGTGCGCCCTCATCCGCAGGCTGTAATCCTGTGGTGGCCGAAGGACGGAAGCGCGAGAGGGACAGGCAGATTCAGGCGGCGCCGACACTGTCGTGGGGCGTGGGCTGCATCAGTGAAAGCGCCATGCGCGGGAAGCACTGGCCGCCGGCCCATACCAGCGCGGTCGCGGCGCAGACGAGCTCGGCAGGCGCCGGCACCGCGAGGCAACCGCTCGCGCCCAGCAACGCTGCATGGACGATCAGCGCTGGGTCCAGCCGGTCTGACAACACCAGCCAGCGGCGCGGCGCGAGCCGGGCCTGCATCTGTTCGAGCAGCTTGCGCGGGTCGCCGTCCATCCCGCTGCAATCGATCAGCGCGACGTCGGCGCGATCGCTGCCGGGCTCGTCCGCATCGGCATGACGCTGCCGGCCGGCAGCACTCTCCTGCAGCCATTGCGGCGCGCGCCACCGGATCGGGCGCGGCAGGCCCAGCGCTTCCAGGCGCCGCACCAGGGTGCGGCACATCATTTCGTTGCTGGCAATCAGGTAGGTCGGCATCGAATCGGCAATGGAGCCCACGGCCGGTGCGGCACGATGGGCCCAGGTCAGAAGGTCAATTGACCGGATGGCACGCCGTGGCGAACCTGGCGGGCCTCGCGGCGAGCGCG
Organism: Cupriavidus consociatus; assembly: GCF_017814975.1. Taxonomy (GTDB): domain Bacteria; phylum Pseudomonadota; class Gammaproteobacteria; order Burkholderiales; family Burkholderiaceae; genus Cupriavidus; species Cupriavidus consociatus. The sequence continues at coordinate 93,592 of NZ_JAGIQA010000023.1, read as the reverse complement.
CCCTGCCGATGGGCGCCTGACGCATGGCGTGCGGCAGGCGGCGGCGAACGCCTCCCTGTCAACGTAGCAAGCGCTCGCGGGCACCGCCTCATGCTTTTGGTGGAGGCCGCCACGTCAAAAGGATGACCTGCGGGGATGACCGCGGCACCGGATCCGACCGGCGCCGGCATGGCTGCAATCGATGCGCCCCGGAACGGTCATGCAGGGACTTCAGGCGGCCTGGCACGCGCCGAGCGGCCGCACCGCCGGCGGGCCGGCCCAGTCCAGCGTGGCGCCACGCTGCAGCGCCACGTAGACGGCTTCGCCCTTGTTGCGGACATGGAGGCGCTGGTACAGCGTGCAGGCATGCGTCTTGGCCGTAGCGACGGAGATATTGAGCATGCGGCTGACGGTCTTGATCGGATAGCCGCGCGCGAGCAGGGCCAGCACCTCGTATTGCCGTTCGGTGATATTGAGCAGATGCGCGCCGCTCGACGGCGTTTCGTTCGTATGCGCAGGCGGCGTGGCCGGTGTTTCGCCGCGCAACGCATGCAGCGGCACCACCACCGGTGCGGCAGCGTGAGCGGACGGCATGGATGGCGCGGACGGTGCGGGCATGGCCAGCGTGCCGGCGTCATCGCCGCGTCCGCCGGCCGGCTCGGACAGCAGCACCGACGGGAAGCACTCCCCACCAGCCAGCACGAGCCGCACCGCGGCGTCGAGCGCTTCGGCGCTGGCGGCCTTGTGCAGGCAGCCACGTACGGACTCAGGCAGCGCCGGCCGCGACAGTGCCGCGGCGGGCCGCTCGGTCAGCAGCAGCACGCGTCGGGGCCGCAGGCGCTCGCACAGGTCGTCGAGCTGCGCCCAGCCTGCCGTGGCGTCGGACGGTAGCCCGTAGACCAGCAAGTCGGCGTCGGTCAGCCAGAGCTCGGGGTCGATCGGCGCGGCCGGATCGATATCGATCAGGTCGCCCGGGAGATGCGCTTGGGCCAGGAGGTGGCGAAGACCCAGGCGCAGCAGTGGATGGTGTTCGATCAAGAGGATGCTGGCCATGGCCGCTCTCCTTCTTATTGCGGCAAGCCCAGGCCCTGCGACAAACCCGTTCTTGCTGTTGGACCGGCTTCCGCTATGCTGCGGCTCGTCAATCCATACGATCCGGCTTGTTCCTGGCCTGGTACGGCGTCCCGTCGGTTGCCGTGCCTGTCCCTTCCCTTGGAGTGCCGAATCGCCCCGTTTGCGCCGTTCGAACCGTGTTTGGCCGGCTGACGCCGGACCGCGCAGTTCATGACTGACGCTTTAGTAACTTTCCGATCAAATTTAACAGAATCTAATTCTGATCTTCAGCTTATGAAACAGGGGCGTCGAAAGCAAGCCTCTGTTGCATTGCAGCGGGTATTCCCGAAGAGGGTTCCCTTAGCTCCGGACCTCTTTCACGGGCGACGCGCTGCGACCCTGCCAAGGAGCTTAGATCGGGAAATCAGCGTTCGGGGGGCTCCGGGACTGGCGGAATGCCGCATACCTCGCATAAAATTATCGGCATTGCTCTTTGCTGTGCATTTCCGGCCGGATAGATCTGGGCTGAGTTCAAGTGCTTTATAAATCAAGGAGTTACGGTAGCCTATGTGCCCTCCCCCACCGACCATCCCGCGCCGCTGGCCATGTTTTCCGGATCGCACTCCGTCAGCCTGACTCGCAGTGAATTCGCGGCGGTGCGCGCCTATGTCCAGGGCATGCCGGCAGCGATGGTCGTCGGTCGCTATCTTGCCGACGACGGCGACGACGATGCCGTTGAATCGGCGCTGCGCACGCTGCTGGAGCTGCGCGACCGCATGGTCCAGCTCGCCCATCTCCATGGCCGCGCCGATCTGGCCGAACTGCTGGTGGCCGGTCCGGGCCGCTCCAACCGCGGCATGGATCGTCGGGTGGACGCGTTGGCGGAACTGGAACGGCTCGGTACCGCGGCGCCGCGGGCGGAGCATGGCGTGGAACTATGGTTTGGGCCATCCCTGGCACGCCGCCTGCGCAGCGCGGAAATTATTACTATTAGCGCACTTATTGCATTGATCAACGTCCGCGGCACAGGATGGTGGCGGCGCGTGCCGCGTATCGGCGCCCTTGCCGGCCTGGCCATCAACCGCTGGCTGGCGGAGCATCGCGAACTGGTCCGCAACCCCCGCGGGCAGCCCATGCTGGCCGCGCATGTAGGCAACCGCACGCCGCTGGCGCGAGGCGCGCTGGCACCGGACATGCCGCACCTCCTGCCGCTGGAACTTCTCGCCGGTGACGCCGGGGCAGCGCCCCCCTGCCCCTTTGCCCGCGGGCTAGACGTGGTGCGCAAGTGGCTGCATGCCAGCGCGCCCCCTGCCGGCGCCACATTTGCGGCGTACCGCAAGGAGGCCGAACGGTTGCTGTTGTGGTCGGCGATCGAGCGCCGCAAGGGTCTCGCAGCGCTGGACCAGCAGGACCGCGAGGCATACCTGGCCTTCCTTGCAGACCCGCAGCCGGCGGCGCGCTGGTGCGGACCGCGGGCTCCCCGGCAGGTCGGGGCCTGGCGGCCATTTACCGGCCCGCTGGGCGAAGCCAGCCGGCGCCATAGCATGCGTGTCCTGGCCGCCTTGTGGGCCTGGATGGGGCGCAATGGGTACGACTCCACCGCTCGGTGGCTGCCAACGGGCGGATCGGACAGGCGTGGAGCGGTCGCTATGGGCGTGGTGCCCGCGGCAGGGGATGAGGCCTCTGGACTGGACTCCCGCACTGCTGCCGGGGAGGGCTTTGTCGGCGACATAGCGCTGGCGCGCTTCACTGCATGGCTGGAAAACGAATGCGCCCGGCCGGACGGCAGCCGCTACCGGGCCGCGGCCGCGGCGGTCGCGCTGCTGCGTGAATGCCGGCCGCGCTTTGCCGGGCTGGTGGCGCTGCGCTGGAATGACCTGCGGCTCCTCGACCGGGTGCCGGAAACGAATGCGGACGAAGCACCGGTCGACCACCGGCTTGCGCTCAGCGAGACGGCGCTGGCCGCGCTACGCCGCCATTGGCAAGACCGGGGGTTGGACCTGGTCGTGCCCGCTGCGGCGGATGTGCCCTTGCTCGGCCCGCCCGCTGCGCCGCCCACCCGGCGGGCGCAGCGCAAGCTTGCCAGCATGCACTACCCGCCCTACTCGGTGCGCGGGCTGCATGCCCTGCTGTCGGCGGCAATTACCCGTTATCGGGAGCTGGATCCCGCCTTCCCGGCCTGGTCGCCGCGCGACCTCGTTCGCGAGGTGCGGCGTTGTCGGACTGCTTTGGTGTCGATCGAAGAAGTTGGTACGGAGGGAGAGTCGCCCTGAGGACAGGCGGTGCAGAACGGATGGGTGGCAAGGTCGCCAGCGAAGAACTGGGTACGCTAGCGGGATCTTGCCGAACGCTCCTGCCACATCCGGGGACGCTCTGATGCCCAGGGAGTGCGGTGGTCGTAGCCCGCCTTTCCCGGCATCTGCCTCATTCAGAGCAAGGTCTTGTCCAGCCCGAAGCGAGCCTTGAGCAGTTCGACCAGGTCCTCGCGCGCGCTGCGGTCGCCCAGCTGGACATCGAGGACGACGCGGCCCGAATCCCACTCCTTGATGGTTCCGAGCAGCTGGCCGCTGTCGGTCCGGATCTTGTATTGCCGGCTGATTTCCTTGACCTTGCGCGCTTTGCCTTCCTGCGCCTGCTTGCGGATCGCCTCGACTTCGCGGCTCGACAGGCCATCGTTGATGATCCGTGCCGCCAGCTCGCGGGTCCGTTCCTCCCCCGCCAGCTTGCAGTACAAAGTCAGTTCATAGCCCGCGGCGATGCCGATCGCGCTCGGCCGCTCGCGCATCACGCCAAGGACGGAGTCTGGCAGGCGCAACAGCGCCAGCGTCTTGTTGACCGTTCCGGCGGACATACCGGTCAGTTCGCAGATTTCTTCTTCCTTCTGGACCTTGCCTTCGTCGAGCAGCTGGCGCCAGGCCATTGCATTGTCCAGCGCCGACTGGTCCGAACGCTGCTCGTTGAGCATGAACGACAGCCGGTAAAAGTCCAGATCGCTCAGGTCGTCCTCGACAAAGCACTCCATTTCGAGCTTCCCGGCTGACGCCAGCGCTCGTTTACGGTAGTGACCGTCGATCAGGATGTAGTGGCCGGGGCGCAACGGGTCGGGTGCAGCGAGGCCGGGGGTTTTCTGCCCATGCGTGGCGATCGACGCCGCGCGCTCCTGCACGACCGCGGGATCATAGATTCGCCGGGCATTCAGTGGATTGTCGTGAAGCTGCGCCAGTGGGATCCGCACCAACTGCCGGCCGGACGTCATGTCGCCAGCACTTTCAGCGCTGAAAACTGCAGCGGCATCATTGGCCCTGCCCTGCAGCAGTCCGTTCGGATGTTGCGAAATCGCTGCTTCGGCCCGCGCAAACCGGTCCAGCGTGTCATTGCGGTGCTTCTCCGCCACCATGCCGGCAAGCATGCCGGCCTTGAGGCTTTTCAGTTTTGTAGCCATGCCTTATTGCTCAATCAAAGACAACACTTCGTCGACCATCATGTCGACTTCTTGCACCGCCTCGCGCGCTCCGGCAACGCCATGAACGGTACAGCCGATCGCCTGGCATTCGCGAAAGGCCGAGCGCGAGCCAATCATCGAATTCAAAAGCGGCACCTCGCCATCGTCTCCCAGGATCTCGATTGCCTGCCGTGCAATCGACACGCGCCGTTGCACCATATTGGCCATCACCCGGATCAGCAGGGTTTCGTTCTGGACTTGCGCATGCTGTGCCAGCGTTTTCGCAGCCACCGCCGCCCAGAGGTCCGGCGGTGACGGCACCACCGGGATGATGGCAAGGTCGGATATCAGCAGCGCGCTGGACGGCGCCGCCGAATGGACCGCAGGCGGACAATCGACCACGATGTAATCGTAGTCTTGCACGAACTTCCGAACTTCCCGGTGCATGGCGCCGCCAGAGGGCGCCAGGCCAATCACCGACGCGGGAAACGGACGCTCATCGCTGGCCTGGGCAGCCCAGCGCGTGGCGGTGCCTTGTTCGTCCATGTCGACCAGCATGGATCGGGCACCCCGCAAGCCAAGTGTTCCCGCCAGATGCATGCTGACCGTGGTCTTTCCGCAACCGCCTTTCTGGTTGAAGACGGTGATGATTTTGGCTGCCACTGCGACCTCTCTTTCAGCGCTGAAAGCGCAATTGACTCTTAAGGCGCAACTGTAGCCAAAACGAGGTGGTGCTTCAACCTTTTTACTAATCTACAAATATTTTATTTCTATGCTCTGGAACACGTCGTGCGGCCTCTTTTTAGGAGGAGGCCCCGCTTCGACAATAAATTTGCTTGAAATGCGCCTGTCCCTGTGTCTAAAGTATTTGTAGTGCGCATTACGCCGCACATGACACCGCAATCCAAAGTGGTTATGATGCGCGCTACAGTCGAGTCAAGTCGTGTCAACCTCGTCGGCTTCCGTTCGGTATCTACGAGAACTAAACGTGCTTGAACGGTTGTTTGCGTGGTGTACTAGAACTTGCTTCGAAAAGGAAATTCTTATGGCAACCGGTACGGTCAAGTGGTTTAACGAGACCAAGGGCTTCGGCTTCATTACCCCGGATGACGGCGGTGCAGATCTGTTTGCGCACTTCTCCGAAATCCAGGGTTCGGGCTTCAAGACCCTGAAGGATGGGCAGCGCGTGACGTTTGAAGTCAAGCAGGGTCCGAAGGGCCTGCAGGCTTCGGGCATCAAGCCGGCCTGATCCAGCTGATTTGCCCGCTGCAGCTACCTGCCGCGGCGGACAAAGAAAAAGGCAAGCGTTCAACGCTTGCCTTTTTTGCATTTGGGCCGTTGGCCAGGAAGGACTCAGCCCAGCTTGCGCACGCTGGTACGGGACGGCTGCAGGATCAGCGCCTTGGACGAATCGGCGTCGACCTTGGCCCCAGGATAGACCACCAGAACGTCCTTCAGCGCCTTGCGGAACAACGCGCGGAACTTGCGCTCGCTTTCGGTTTCCGTACCGAACTGCATTTGCAGTGCTTCCCAAGGGATCTCGGTGCGCCGCTGGATCGTGAAAAACCGGTAGGTCAGCCAGGAATAAACGTCCAGAGCGAACGGCGATTGCTTCAGCGCCTTCAATGCGCGCATGTCCACCGGTACCGGCCGGTTGACCAGTTCGTTGAAGAAAGGCTCGGACAGTACCACAAAGCTCTCGAACATCGAGCCCTGCCCCGGCTGCATCGGGTCCCACCAGGTCGACAACTGGTCGGCCAGCAGGTAGCCCACACGGTCGATCGATAACGGCTCGTGGTTCGGGTTCTGGTTCTGGCTGGGCGTCGACTTGTTCTGCACGATCGCAATGGTCGCGGAGAACAGCCGGATCATCTGCTGGCGCACCAGTGTCATGGTGCCCCGTTTGCCGCCGGTGGCCATCGGGATACCGAGGTTGTACATGAATTCGGACAGCGAATTGCCCAGCGAGATGCGCCGGTCTTCCACCGTCCCGGTGAATTCACCCCGCTTCTTCTTCGCCATGATTTCCTTGCCGATCCAGGCAAGCATCAGGCGCGGATAGGAGCCGTAGGGATAGCCCAGCGATACGGTTTCCGACACCAGTTTCTGGCGGCCGTTGGCGGCACGCTCGGATCGCTGCTGCGTGAAGTAGCCGGGCTGGATCATCAGCGAGATATTGCCGCTGGTGCGCGTCCATACTGGCGGTGCGCCCTTGGGTGCCCGATATGGCAGCGTGACCTGGACGCTGGCACGGCTGAGGAAGCCGACTTCACCGCTTTGCCAGGCGTCTTGGCGTTCCATGGCCTGCGCCTCGTCGAACAGACGCTGGAATTTCTCGGACGGAACCAGGCTGTTCTCGTTGCCGGGAACAATGATGCGGGAGGGCTCGGTATCCATGTCGAGGACACTTCGATCCCCCGTGGCGGCCGGGGAGCGTTTGATGGGCATATTGGCGTGCTTCGGATTACCCGCCTTTGTACTCGAAGCCGCAAAAGTTGTCACGCAGAAACAGGTACGGCAAGGTTTGGCCCTGCTTGCCGGGTTTTTGCCATGCGGGGACTCTCACGACTGGTAGCGAGGGTGCGGACGGTGGGCAACCCGGGAGGGTTGTCCACGGTGCGCAACCTTGTGACTACCAGTAAACGATACCGATACGGGTTAACTACTTGTAAACCGTATACGAGAAGTTCAGCGCCTTGATTCGTAAGGGAAAAAACTACCCTTGCGAACCCGAATCTGCGGACAAACGTACTCGATTCTGCGAACGGCCGAACCCATATCTGCGGCGCCCCGAACCTGTATCTGCGGACCGCGCGTACTGGTTTCTGCGGGGATAACCTCGTGTTTCCACAGGCTTTTCCACAACGGATGCCGTGCAAAGCGTACCCGTTTCTGCGTGGGTCGGGCCGGTATACGCCGTTTACGCCCGGTTTACCGCCGGATTGCGCCGTCACGAGGCCTGCGGCGCGGGTTATCCACGCAGAAAAGGGTTCAAAGCCCGGATTGCCTCGAGCCGACCAGCGCCGGCAGCGTACCCATTTCTGCGGAAGATGACCCAAAACCGTACCCGCTTCTGCGTGGCCAGGAAAAACGTGCTCGCTTTTGCCTCAGCGTACCCGTTTCTGCGGCGTACCTATTTCTGCGTCCCTGCAGCTGTACGCCAAACCATGGTCCGCGTACCTGTTTCTGCGGAGCACCCCTGGAAGCGTTGGCTGCACCCGTACCTGTTTCTGCGCTGAATGGGTCGGGCAGACGGATAGACGCACTGCCAAGTTTCCATTCTACACCAGCATGCTAGAAAAAGCTAGCGCTCACACTCAACGTATACGTAAGAATGCCGCCATTTGAACTCGCGTACCAATTTCTGCGAGCCGGCCGGGACTGCGCTTCGCCCCCTGCAAGTCGAAGAGGCTGGTCACCCTGGACGCCGTACCCATTTCTGCGCGACAACGCGGGGGCCGAAAACCTACGGACGTACCTGTTTCTGCGTAGGCGGCGCTTCGAACGTCCAGGGGCAAGCGTCTTGTGCGCTGCAATACGGGGCGTACCCGTTTCTGCGTGGCGTCCGCGCTCTGGTCGTGTGGATATCTCAGTGTCCGGCCGCTATCCGGGCCCCCTTGGTCCCGGCAAGCCAGGCAACGTGGCGCGACGAGGCGTACCTATTTCTGCGGACGGTTATGAATACCCATGGGATCGCGCTTGCGCCAACCGTACCTATTTCTGCGTACGCGCCGGCCTGCGGGGCGAGGCTTCATGGTGAGGGGCGTACCCGTTTCTGCGTATGCCGGCGATTGCCAACTCTGCTTGCAACGCAGCGAGACGTACCCGTTTCTGCGGAAGGAGTGCGGTCGCGAAGTGTGCGCCAGGGCCGGGGAAGGGGGGGAAGGCGGGGAAGGGCGGGGAAGCGGGGAAGCAGTGAGGCGGGGGAGGCGGTTGAGCAGGGGAGCGAGCCCTGGGCGGCGGCAAGGCGGCAGTCCCCTCCGGCGGGTCACCACGGCCCGCCGCCAACGCAGCCACCAGAAAACAAAAAACCCCGCCGGGGCGGGGTTCTTCCGTTGCGTGGCGCGCACGTGGCGCGCCGCGGGCAACACTTACAGCGGGGTGATGTTCGCTGCCTGCAGGCCCTTCGGGCCGTTCTTGACTTCGAACTGCACACGCTGGTTTTCCTGCAGCGACTTGAAGCCGTCGGCGCGGATTTCCGAGAAGTGGGCGAAGAGGTCGTCACCACCTGCGTCCGGCTTGATGAAGCCAAAACCCTTGGCGTCGTTGAACCACTTGACGATACCGGTTTGCATGATTTGCTTTCCAGAAAAAGGATATAAAACGTCGCACGACGCATGCGCCATCCGACAGGGGAACTCAAGGAAAGGACACCATGGACAACCGAAGTACCAGACGGTGGCTAACGAATGAACTGTTGCCTCGTCGCTTGAATCTAGCCGGGTTTATACGGGGGATTGGAGCCAGCGTCAAGTTGGGGCCAGCCCCGACCCGGCCATTCCCTCACGGGCCGGCGCCGCGCGTCGCCCCTGTGCGCCCATCCGCTATGGGATCATCACGCCTTTTGCATATCGCTTATTCGTGTGCGCCGTGGCGTATCGGGCCCACGCTGGACGAGAGTACGCTTGCCGCATGGTGGCGCGCGACGCTGTCCCGGCCGCGTCGGGATGCCTGACGCGAACACGATAACGATACCAGGAGACTCAGTCATGTCGATGCCGGAACCCGCTTCCAAGCCGGGTACGCCTTCCGTCAACCCCTCGCGCGGCCAGCCGACGCTGCTCGAGCGCCTGTTCAAGCTGCGCGAGCATCAGACCGATGTCCGCACGGAGATCCTCGCCGGCATCACCACTTTCCTGACGATGGCGTACATCATCTTCGTCAACCCGTCGATCCTGGGCGATGCCGGCATGCCCAAGGAAGCGGTATTCGTCGCCACCTGCGTGGCCGCGGCGATCGGTACGCTGATCATGGGGTTCTATGCCAATTACCCGATCGCGATGGCACCCGGCATGGGCCTGAACGCGTACTTTGCGTACACCGTGGTGAAGGGCATGGGCTTTCCGTGGGAGGCGGCGCTGGGCGCGGTCTTTATCTCGGGCTGCCTGTTCCTGCTGGTGACGCTGTTCCGCGTGCGCGAGATGATCGTCAACGGTATCCCGCATTCCATCCGCGTGGCGATTACCGCGGGCATCGGCTTGTTCCTGGCGATCGTCGCGCTGAAGAATGCCGGCATCGTGGCCGCTAGCCCGGCAACGCTGGTCACCCTCGGCGACCTGCACCAGCCTCCGGCGGTGCTGGCCATCGTCGGCTTTTTCGTGATCGTCGCGCTGGACCACCTGCGCGTGAAGGGCGCGATCCTGATCGGTATCCTGCTGACCACGCTGCTAAGCTTCGCCTTTGCCGGCAATACCTTCCACGGCGTGTTTTCCGCGCCGCCTTCGCTGAGCCCGACACTGCTGAAGCTCGATATCTCGGCGGCGTTGTCGATCGGCATCATCAATGTCGTGCTGGTGTTCTTCCTGGTCGAGCTGTTCGATGCCACGGGCACGCTGATGGGCGTGGCCAACCGCGCCGGCCTGCTCAAGGCGGGCCGCATGGACCGGCTGAACAAGGCGCTGATGGCAGACAGCACCGCCATCATGGCCGGCTCGTTCCTCGGTACGTCGTCGACTACTGCGTATATCGAAAGCGCTTCCGGGGTGCAGGCCGGCGGGCGTACGGGGCTGACCGCAGTGACGGTGGCGGTGTTGTTCCTGGCGGCGCTGTTCATCGCGCCGCTGGCGGGCACGGTTCCGGCCTATGCCACCGCGCCGGCGCTGCTGTATGTGTCCTGCCTGATGTTGCGCGAGTTGCTGGAGATTGACTGGAACGATGTCACCGAAGTCGTGCCGGCGGTCATGACCGCGCTGGGCATGCCTTTCACGTACTCGGTCGCGAACGGGGTGGCGTTCGGCTTCATCAGCTACGCGGTACTCAAGCTGCTGACCGGGCGCGCGCGCAGCGTGCCGGTGATGGTCTGGATCATCGCCGCGGTTTTTGTCTTCAAGTTCTACTACCTGCCGGGACACTGAACGTTCCTGGCGACAAGGGCAGCCATGGGCGGCACAGGCCGCCCATTCTTTATTGCGCGCTTCCAGGTGGTCCTTCGCCGCAATTCGCAAGGCCTGGAATGTCGGAACGCGTGCAAAAGCGTACCCGTTTCTGCGGCCCATCCGGAGCCCATCCGGAGGCTAGTCCGCGCCACGTGAGCGTTCGCAGCGTACCTGTTTCTGCGGGCTGCGATCTGATGTGCCTTGCCGCGGGCGATACCGCGCCGCGCCCCGACCGCGCGTGCCACGCAGACCGCTGCCATCACCCGTTCGGGGTGCGAAAGCGTACCCGTTTCTGCGTACCATGCGGGCGTGCAGGCCAGCACCAGCCCAGTCCGAAATTTAGTCCAAAATTCGGTCCGAAATTTGGCACGAAATTCGGTCGAAAATCTGTCATGAACCAGTCCGCAAGCCGCCTCCGGCGGGCCGGAGTGGCGGTGTGCAGGCCGGCTCATTCCAAAGTATGAGATTGGGTGTAGGTCACCCACGCAGGGCTGGACAAACCGCCCCAAATGCACTGAACTATAGGCGTGGCAAAGAGGGGCGCGGCAAGGCGCCCCTTCTTGACTCCGGTGCATGCGGCTGGATTGCCGGAGCACACCGAGCGCGCGTTGGCGCCGTCCGCCAGTCGGTGGACATCTCGGATGAGACCGCCAGGCAAGGCGGCAGGGCCACGACCAGGGAGCGTGCGGAAAACACGTGCGCCACGCAGAGACAAATAATTCCAAGACTGACAAGTGGTATCCGCAGACGTGTAGTGCCGGGGGATGTTGTTCAACGGGGATAATCATGACCGCAGGAGAGATCCGGCGACCCGCCATCGGGCCCGTCAGGGAGTCCATAAGCCGATCCACTAGCCGATCCATTCACCACGCCTGGGCTGCTCTGGGGGAAGCCGCAGGCGAAATGCCCGCAAACCACGCCAGCCACGATGGCGCCACTGCCGACGTGGCGGCCCTGCTGGCTGATGACAGCGCGCTCAGCGAGAGCGCCCGTGCCGCGGTGGAAAACCTGCTGCGCCGCCATCGCCTGCTGGAGGGCGAGCTGGCACGCCAGCGCGCCATGCTGCAGGAATGGATCCTGAGCCAGCTCACCTACAAGTCGCTCTACTACCAGTACTCCGGACAGACGCCCGAGGCACCGCGCGTAGAGCTGATGCGTGAGAAGGAGGCGGTGCGGCGACGCATCCGCGAACAGCTCCAGGGGGGCAGCGGCTATCTCGCCGCGCCCGAAGTGCCGTCCCGCAGTTTGTCCACCTCGTGATACCGACGTTGCTGGCGGGCGCCAACCCGCAGCCAGTCCAGCCCCAGTCCGCGCCACGGCCACAGGCCCAGGCGCCGGGTGCCGGAACCAAGAACAAGCCGAACGTCCGGGAGATCGTGATGGACCGACTGTGCAAGGCGCCACGCACTGCGCAGATCGTGGTCGTGTCGCGTCATGAAGATTTTGGTTTTGACCCGTCCAGCTTCGGACCGGGATGGGAACTGCGCCGCGTGCAGCAGATCCGCGACGTCGAACGCGTGGTGCGCGCGAGCCCGCCAAGCGCTGGCGTGATCGACCTGCAGGCGGAATACAGCGATGCCGAGCTCGGCCAGCTCGAACTCGCGCTGCAGCATCTGCATGTCACCTGGGTGGCCATCACCTGCGACGCGATGCTTGCCGACGAGCGCGTGCGCAGGCTGATCCGCGATTATTGCGTGGACTACGTGCGCACGCCGTTCTCGGTGCAGGAGCTGATCTACACGCTCAAGCACGCGCACGGCATGGCGTCGCTGCATGGCGCGCGCGTGCAGGAGACGGCGTCGCGCGGCACCATGATCGGCGAGTGCGCGGCCATGCGCGCCATGTTCCGCTCGCTGGCCAAGGTGGCACACAACGAGGCGCCGGTATTCATCTCCGGCGAATCCGGCACCGGCAAGGAACTGGCCGCTCAGGCGATCCACGATGCCTCGAGCCGGCGCAAGGGGCCGTTCATTGCCATCAACTGCGGCGCCATCCCCTCGCACCTGGTGCAGTCCGAACTGTTCGGCTACGAGAAGGGCGCGTTCACTGGCGCCAACCAGCGCAAGATCGGCTGGATCGAGCAGGCGCAGGGCGGCACGCTGTTTCTCGACGAAATCGGCGACCTGCCGCTGGAAAGCCAGGTGGCGCTGCTGCGCTTTCTGCAGCAGGGCACCATCACGCGACTCGGCGGGCACCAGTCGATCCCGCTGAACCTGCGCATCATCTCGGCCACGCACGTGGACCTGGTGGCTGCGCAGGGCGACGGACGCTTCCGCTCCGACCTGTTCCACCGGCTGTGTGTGCTGACGCTGAGCATTCCGCCGCTGCGCGAGCGCGGCGAGGACATCCTCCAGCTGGCCAACGCCGTGCTGACCGAGCACGGGCACGAGGCGCACCGGCGCATCCGCGGCTTCTCGGCATGCGCGACCCAGGCGATGATGCAGTACGCGTGGCCGGGCAACGTGCGCGAGCTGATCAACCGTGTGCGCCGCGCCATCGTGATGACCGACAACCGCAAGATCACGGCCGAGGACCTGCAGCTGCACGGCGGTGCCGAACTGCCGCGCAAGACCCTCGACGCGATCCGCGAGGAGGCCGAGCGCGAGGCGATCCGCAACGTGATGGCCAGCCATGGCTTCCACGTGGTGCCCGCCGCGCGCGAACTCAACGTATCGCGCGTAACCCTGTACCGGCTGATGCACAAGCACAATATCCGCGTGGAGAGCCAGCCCGCCGCGGGGGAGTAGGCCGGCAAGCCACTGCGCCAGCGCCGGCTGCCACTGTTTGTTGCGATTGAGCGGCTATTGGGTGGGCGCCGCGCTTTCGAGCACCAGGCTGCGCGCCACAGGAAAGGGGAACCGCCGACGTCCGCTCGCCGGTTCCGCCTTTCCCCGTGCCCGTGGCACGTCAGCGCACAACCGCTCGAGGCTGGACGGCCGCGCCTCCTCCAATGGTCCCATCAGCCGGGACGGCGGCGAGATTCATGCTGATCTTCCCGCGCGGCGTGCGCGGCGGGCCGTTGTCGTCCCGTTGCAGCCAGGGCGGCGCGTCGCGCCGGTCCGGGTAGTCGCGCGCCTGCCGGCGGCCTTGCGGCGCCGCAGGTGCGGCCGGGCCCGGCGAGGTGTCCTGCTGCATACGCAGTTCGCCCCACGCCCAGCCGAAGCCGCGCACATAAACATCATTGCTGACCGCCGCGTGACTGTTGGCGCTGGCGTCGTCGGGACGATCGAACCAGGCATAGCTGGCTGCCACGGCAGGGGCCGAGAAGACCGCCAAGGCGGCCAGCACGCCTGCGGCAGGGGTTGCGGCTTTCATGGTGTCTTCTCCTCGTGGAAAAAAGTGCCCGCCGGGGGACGGAGCACAAATCCGCGCCGGCACGCTGGCCCGCGTGCCACTTGATTTCGCACCTGCTCCCGGTCAGGCGCGCCGCTTCCCGGCAGGACGCCTGGCGGCTGCGCGCGTGCAGGACGGACCCCTGGCCCGGCGCGCACCGCCGGGGCACGGTGCGCTGGCCGTATCCAGCTGTGCCGGCTCGACCCGCGCGCGCGGGTAGGGCAGCAGCGGCGGCGAAAGCAGGTCCGTCACCGTAGGCGGGGGCCCCGCCAACCGGTATGAGCGCCGGCGCGCCGTCATGCGTGAAGGCGGATGACGCATGGCTGGTCTCTCTCCGCAGTAGTGGCTGGTTGATGGTCCGGACGCGTAGCGCCCCTGCGAATGCTGAGCGACAAGTGTGCCAATGGCCGCAAAGGCTTGTGCCATGCGGGTTTGCGGCCCGCCCGGCCGCGCCGCGCGCGGCGGCGGCGGCGCTACGGGACCATTCGGTTTCGTCGTTGCAACGCGTGCGGCCAGCGCCACCGCTGGCCGCCGCCGCGCATGTGCGCGCATGGCCGCCTGATACCCACGCCGGGTGCGGGATAGCGCGCCCGGGCAGCGGCGCATTCTTCGCACTGCACCGGGTTGCATCTTTGAAACCGGAGTTACTTCAGCCTTGCATTGGCGTAACAGCGGGGAACACGGCGGAATGACGAGAGCCCGGTGTTCAGGACCCAGAGTGCCGAGTCCTGGAGATCAGCGGGCGCGCTGTCCGCCTGGCTCCGTCGCGAAGTACGGCCCAGTACGCAGAAACGGGTACGCGGCGTCCTCCGGGGCAGGGCGCATCAACGTGTCAGCGGGCCTGGCCCGGCGGGCTGGGGGCAGCCGGCTGAGCGGCCGCGGCGGATGAGGTCGTGGCAGTGCCTGAGATGGGTTTGGGGCCGGGCTGGCTGCGCTCGCAGCCGGCAACGCCCAGCATCCCGACCACGAGCATGGCGGCCACCGGGCGTACGGAGAGGAAACGGATCACGGATGCCTCCTTGCGCCGGCGCGCTGGCACCGATGCGCCGGCAGGTGTGCCTGGTCTTACTGTAGCAGGTCGCCCGGGGGTGCCTGCTTGGGCAAGCCGCGCGATGCGCAGTATGATGAACGCAAGCACGCTCGCTGCCGGAGCGTCCCGCGGCCCGCTCGCGCCACGCATTCCGGTTATCCGTCACAGCGTACCAGGCGCCCGAACCGGGCAAACCCAAGGCCGTGAACGACAACTCCGAACACCGACCCGCATCGTCCCCTGGCAGCGACGCCCCGCAGCCGCGACCCCACCGCCCTCACTGGCTGCCGGACCGCCACACCGGCGCGCGCACGCTGCGCGTGGTCACCGCGGCGGTGGCCTCCTGGTTCGACCACCGCGCCGCCAGCAAGGGCGCGGCGCTGTCCTTCTACATGCTGTTTTCGCTGGCGCCGATCCTGGTACTGGTGATCTCGATCGCGGGCCTGTTCTTCGGCGCCGAGGCCGCGCGCGGCGAGATCTTCATGCAGATCGAAGGGCTGGTCGGCGAACAGGGCGCCACGGCGATCCAGCAGATCCTGGCCGCCACGCACCGCGCCGGCGGCAGCGGCATGGCCGCGCTGATTGCCATGGGCATCCTGTTTGTCGGCGCCACCAGCGCCTTTGCCGAACTCAAGAGCAGCCTCGACGACATCTGGCATGTGCCGGTACCCAAGACCGCAGGCTGGCAGACGCTGCTGCGCGCGCGCCTGCTGTCGTTCAGCCTGGTGCTGGTGCTGGCCTTCATGCTGCTGGTGTCGCTGATCGTCAATGCCGCGCTGGCGGTGGTCGAGCGCATCTGGGGCCAGTTGTGGACGCAATCCTGGTTCGCCCCGGTGGCTGATGTGATTTCGACGGCGTTTTCCTTTGCGGTCGTGACTGCGCTGTTCGCGGTGATCTTCAAGATGCTGCCCAACGCGCGCATCGCCTGGCGCGACGTCACCATGGGTGCCGTCATTACCGCGCTGCTGTTCTCGGTGGGCAAGCGGCTGATCGGCCTCTATCTGGGCAATAGTGCCGTGGCCTCCTCCTACGGCGCGGCGGGCTCGGTGGTGGCGCTGATGCTGTGGATCTACTACTCGGCGCAGATCTTCTTCTTTGGCGCCGAGCTGACGCGCCAGTACGCGCTGCAGTTCGGCAGCCTGCGCGGCGTGCCGGGCATGGGAGGGGAGGGGGATGGCAAGCGCGAAGGCAAAACCCCGGCCTGGCCCGCGAACCGGTAAAATAGCGCCCCATTCCTTCCGTAAGTCCCGCAGGGCCCGGCGCAGTGCCGCCTGCGGCGGCGCCGGTCCGGGTGCCGGCTGATGCCGCACCCTCTACTTTTCCCAGCCAGATTCCGTGAGCTCGCTCGTATCCGAAATTGCGCGTCGACGCACCTTTGCCATCATTTCCCACCCCGACGCGGGCAAGACGACCCTGACCGAAAAGCTGCTGTGGTTCGGCGGCGCCATCCAGGTCGCGGGCGAGGTGCGCGCGCGCAAGGCCGACCGCCATGCCACCTCCGACTGGATGGAACTGGAAAAGCAGCGCGGCATCTCGGTGACCTCGTCGGTGATGCAGTTCCCGTACCGCCGCGGACATGCCAGCAACGGCGCGGATAGCAGCGCGCAAGAGAACATCGTCAACCTGCTCGACACGCCGGGCCACGAGGACTTCTCGGAAGACACCTACCGCACGCTGACGGCGGTCGACTCGGCCGTGATGGTGATCGACTCGGTCAACGGCGTGGAAGCGCAGACCATCAAGCTGCTCAACGTCTGCCGCCTGCGCGACACGCCCATCCTCACCTTCATCAACAAGCTCGACCGCGAGGGCCGCTCGCCGATCGAGCTGCTCGATGAAATCGAAGACGTGCTGCAGATCCAGTGCGCGCCGATGACCTGGCCGATCGGCATGGGCAAGCAGTTCCGCGGCGTGTACCACCTGATCGACGACAAGGTGCAGCTGTTCGACCCGAAAGGCGACAAGGGCACCGCGGCGATCCTGGACGGCCTGGATAACCCGGAACTGGACCGCATCCTCGGCAGCCAGGCCGAGGAGTTGCGCGTCGAGATCGAACTGGTGCGCGGCGCGTCGCACACCTTCGACAAGGAAGCGTTCCTTGCCGGCAAGCAGACCCCGGTCTACTTTGGCTCGGCGATCAACAACTTCGGCGTCCAGTCGCTGCTGGACGCACTGTGCGAGCTCTCGCCGCCGCCGCTGGCGCGCAGCACCGACACGCGCGTGGTCGAGCCGAACGAAGGCAAGTTCACCGGCTTCGTCTTCAAGATCCAGGCCAACATGGACCCGCGCCACCGCGACCGCATCGCCTTCGTGCGCGTATGCTCGGGCCGCTTCGAGCGCGGCATGAAGCTGCTGCACGTCTCCGCCAGCAAGACCGTGGCGATCAACAACGCCATCACCTTCATGGCGCAGGACCGCAACACGACGGAAGAGGCCTACGCCGGCGACATCATCGGCGTGCCCAACCACGGCACCATCCGCCTGGGCGATGTCTTCACCGAAGGCGAGCCGCTGAAGTTCACCGGCATCCCGTCGTTCGCGCCGGAATTCTTCCGCCGCGCGCGCCTGAACAACCCGCTCAAGGTCAAGCAACTGCAGAAGGGCCTGCAGCAGCTGGCGGAAGAGGGCGCGACGCAAATGTTCCGTCCGCTCGTCTCCAACGACCTGGTGCTGGGCGCGGTCGGTATCCTGCAGTTCGACGTGGTGGCGCACCGGCTCGAGCATGAGTACGGCGTCGATGCCATCTTCGAGTCGCACGAGTGCGCCACGGCGCGCTGGCTCAAGGGTTCGCCCGCGGAGATCGAGAAGCTGATCGCCAAGGCCGGGCATAACGTGGCGCTGGACGGCGCGGGCGACCATGTTTACCTGGCGCCGAGCATGGTGAACCTGCGGCTGACGCAGGAGCGGTTCCCGGAGCTGCAGTTCCTGGAGACGCGCGAGATCGTCTGATCGCGTACCCAGGCGGCAACAAGCAAAACGGCTCGCCTTGGCGAGCCGTTTTTTCTGAAGCTGGCTTAATAGGCCAGCGATGCCTGGATATAGAACGTGCGCGGCATCCCCACATACTTGCCCGCATTGTTGTCCGTCGAGCGCGTGAAATAGCGCTTGTCGAACAGGTTCTTCACCCCCACCGCCACCTTCAGGTTCTGCGCCGACTTGCCGAAGTCGTAGCCCAGCCGCATGTTCAGCAATGCGTAGCCAGGGATATCGCCCAGCGCGCCATTGGCGCTCTCCGCGGTCTGGTACGTGGTCGACGTGCTCGGGTCGCCCGGCGAATGCTGCTTTGACTGCGCGTAGCCGTCGATATTGAATGCCCAGCGGTTGCGCGCATAGCGCATGCCCACGGTAGCCACATGCCGCGAATAGAACGGCAGGTCGCGCCCGGCGAAGTTGCCCTGGTTGTAGGTGGCTTCGGTGAAGGTGTAGGTCGCGTACGCCGACAGGCCGGCCAGCGACTTGTCGAGCGCGCCGAAGTCATAGCGCAGCGACGATTCCACGCCGCGGTGCGTGGTGGCGCCGAGGTTGGTCCACGCATCCGGCGCGCCGCCGGTGCCGCCGCGCAGCTGCAGTTCGTCGTCGAAGTCGATATTGAACAGCGTCAGCTCGCCGCCCCAGCCGTTGCTGTTGAAGTGCGTGCCGATTTCGTACGTCTTTGCCTTCTCGGGCGTCAGGCCGTTGGTGGTCTGCGCGATCTGGAAGTACTGCAGCGGCCCGAACGAGACGCCGGCGTTGGCGAACAGTTTCCACTGGTCGCTGACGTGATACATCACCGCCAGCGACGGCAGCGGCTCGTTGGACGAGACATCGTTGCGCGCGCCGGTGAAGTTGTCGGTCACGTACGAACGGATGAATTCGTAGCGCAGGCCCGGCGTGATGGTCCAGCTGCCGACGTTGATGGTGTCGTCGATATAGACCGCGTTGGCGGTGGTGCCGCCCGTGCGCGACTGATACACCGGCGACGGCAGCGTGGTCGGATCGATGGCGCCCGGCGTGTAGAACACCGTGCGCGAGGCCTTCTCGTCGCTGGCTTCGCGCAGGAAGCGGTAGCCGACGCTGACCTCGTGGCTCATGTTCTCGCCGCGGAACAGCTGCGAATAGCGCGGCTCGATCGCGAACGTATGGTAGTTGCGCGGCGCCGAGGTCAGCCGGCGCAGGTTGGCCGATGCGCCCGTGCCTTGCTGCTCGATGTTGCTGCCGCGGAAGCTGTCGGTGTAGTACGTCAGCACCTCGAACTTGCGGTTGTTGTCGTTGTGGCTGTACTTCAGGCTGAAGTCGTTGCGGCGGCCGTCGAAATTGTCGTAGGGCCGCACCGACTGGAACGGATCGGCCGCGTACTGCGCCGCCGTCAGGCCGCCGGGCATGCCGGCCCTGCCCTCGTAGTAGTGGAAGGCCGCGCTCAGTTCGTCGGTCTTGGAGATCCGGTAGTTGCCCTTGAGCATCAGGTCGTCGATATTGACGTGGTCGTTGCTCTCGCGATAGCCATTGCCGTGGATGCCCGAATAAAGCAGCGCACCGCCCAGCCCATTGTCGTTGGTGCCGCCGATGAACGCGGTCGGGTTGGTCTTGACGTTGCCGCCGTGGCTGTAGATGTCGGTCGAAACCGAGGCATCGGCCGCGAAGGTCTTCGGGATCGACCGCGTCGCGAAGTTGATGATGCCGCCCACGTTCTGCGGGCCGTAGCGCACCGAACCGGCGCCGCGCACCACATCGATGCTTTCCAGGTTGCCCAGCGACAGCGGTGCCATCGACAGCTGTGGCTGGCCATAAGGCGCCACTGCCAGCGGCACGCCGTCCATCAGGATGGTCGAGCGCGGCGACAGGCGCGACGTCAGGCCACGCACGCCCACGTTCAGCGACACATCGCTGCCGCCGGTGCCGTTGTTCTCCTGCACCTGCACGCCCGGGACTCGGCGCAGCACCTCACGCACGTTGTTGGCGCCGGCTTCCTGGAAGGTCACGCGGTCGACGATGGTGCGGGCACCGGGGTGCTCCAGCACCTTGGCTTCGTCGGCGTCGTCCAGCCAGTTGCCGACCACGGTGACGGCGCTGAGGGTGGTTTCCGCGCTGCCGGTGGCGGTGGCCGGAGCGGCAGTCTGGGCATGGGCGGGGAGGGCGAACAGCAGGGCGGCGCCGAGGGCACCGGCGGTGAGTCGGAAAGCGGGCTGCAAGATGAGGGTCCTGAAAGGCAGCGCAGTCCACTGGCGGATGCGCCGAATGGGGTCGGATTATAGGTGCGAGTGATTCTCAGACGCGATTAGCCAGATCCAAAGGCGGACGTTTGTCGCATCCATGCATCACGGTTGATACATTTGGACCCTGAAAAATGACTAAAAAATAACATCGTCCGTCCGCCAGATCGCAACGCATGCATGTGTATGCACTAATTCAGCGGGCACCGTAAAATCGTGCCTTTATGCCGTCGCGTTGCCGCCGGTATCGCTGTGGCGCCTGCATGGCGCCCCTTCCCTGTCCTACCCCGCCCTCCCGCATTCATGTCTTCCCCTGCCACCGTCCCGGCCGCCGAGCCGAATAGCGTCTTCGGCGACGCCGTGTTCCGCCGTTACTGGTTCGCCCGCCTGTGCACCACGATCGGCTACCAGATCTTTACCGTGGCGGTGGGCTGGCAGATGTATGACCTGACGCGCGACCCGCTGATGCTGGGCATGGTCGGGCTGGTGCAGTTCCTGCCCTCGGTGGTGCTGATCCTGATGTCCGGCCACGTCGCCGACCGTTTCGACCGGCGCCGCATCGTGCGCACCTGCCAGTCGATTGAAGCGCTGCTGGCGGCAGGCATGGCCGTGGCCAGCCTCACCGGCTGGATCGACAGCCATCACATCTTTGTCTTTGTCGCACTGATCGGCGCCACGCGCGCGTTCGAGAACCCCACGCTGCAGGCGCTGTTGCCCAGCGTGGTGACGCCCCGCCAGTTACCACGCGCGGTGGCGCTGGCCAGCTCGGCCGGGCAGACCGCGATCATCATCGGGCCGGCCATCGGCGGCTTCGCCTACGTGGCGGGCCCTGGCGTGGTGTACGCGCTGAGCGCGACGCTGTTCGTCATCGCCGCGGTGCTGGTCAGCGGCATCACGCTGCGCCAGGCCGCGCAGCGGCTGACCGCGCCGGTCAGCGTGAGCACGGTGTTTGCCGGCTTTGCCTATATCCGCAGCCGGCCGGTGCTGCTGGGCGCGATCTCGCTGGACCTGTTCGCGGTGCTGCTGGGCGGCGCGGTGGCACTGCTGCCAATCTACGCGCGCGACATCCTGCATACCGGGCCGTGGGGCCTCGGACTGCTGCGCTCGTCGCCGGCGGTCGGTGCGCTGGTCATGGCGCTGTGGCTGGCGCGCCACCCGCTGAACCGGCGCGCCGGGCGCATCATGTTCGGCGCGGTCGCGCTGTTCGGCGTTGCCACCGTGGTGTTTGGTGTGTCGACGTGGCTGCCGCTGTCGATGGCCGCGCTGGTGGTGCTGGGCGCCTCGGACATGATCAGCGTGGTGGTGCGCTCGACGCTGGTCCAGCTCGATACGCCCGACGACATGCGCGGGCGTGTCGGTGCGGTCAACTCGGTATTCATCGGTGCCTCCAACCAGCTGGGCGAGTTCGAGTCCGGCGTGACCGCAGCGCTGTTCGGCCCGGTGGGCGCGGTGATCCTTGGGGGCGTCGGCACGCTGCTGGTGGTGGCGGTGTGGATGCGGCTGTTCCCGGCACTGGCCTCGCGCGACCAGCTGCATGAACACGCCACCTGACAATCGCAGGACGGTGGCCGCCCCAGGCAAGTCCGGGCCGGCAGGGCCGCGAAGCGTACCCGTTTCTGCGTGTTGCTGTGTGGCTTCTGCATAGTCTCCGTCTGGCTCCCGCATGAGCCGACAGCGCACGGCTGGCGGTATAGTCCTGCCCTGTGCGGCGGCTTTCGGGCCCAACTTTCGTCGCTGAAAGTTGCCCCCCTGACGTCGCCCCCCGGCAGCTCCCTCTCCGTCTTCGCCACATGGCCGCTCCGTCCGACCCGCTCCAGCGCCACGCGGTCTTTGCCGCGCTCACCGGCTCGCGCGCGTCGCTCGAGCGCGCGGCCGTGCTGGGCGATGGGCTGGGCGTGGCGCTATGGCGCAACCGGGACGACGATACCGCCTACGCCCATCCCGGCCATCACACTGTTTCGGTCTACCTGGAAGGCGGCCTTGGCACCTACCGGCGCGATCAGCCCGGCAATAAAGGCGCGCCCGGTCGCCTCTGCCTGTTGCCGGCGGACCATGAGTCGCGCTGGCACGTGGGCGGCCCGCAGCGATTCGTTCATCTGTATTTCAGGCCGGAGATGCTGGCCTGGCACTGCGTGCGCCTGCTCGACCGCGAGCCGCGTTCGGTGGCGCTGCGCGACCTGACCTTTGCCGACGATCCGTTTCTGTACGCGTTGGGCCAGCGGCTGGCCGCGCTCGACTGGCGCCAGCCCGAGGCGCGCATGGCCTGCAACGCTCTGGCGCATGAGGCGGTCAGCCACCTGGTGCTGCAGCATGCGGGGCGCGCTGCGCCGACGGACTGGCGCGGCGGCCTGTCGGCGCAGGCGAGGCGCACGGTGCGCGACTGGATCGAAAGCCATCCCGCGCACAACCCGACCCTCGGCGAACTGGCCGCTCTGGCGGGCCTGTCGGAATTCCACTTCGCGCGCATGTTCCGGGTCTCGTTCGGCATGCCGCCCCATGCCTGGATCCTGCGGGCGCGTGTCGAGCGTGCCCGCCAGCTTCTGGCCGAGCCACGGCCTGGCCTGCACGAAGTGGCCGCGCGTGCCGGGTTTGCCTCGGCCAGCCACCTGAGCCACCGTTTCCGTGCCACGTTTGGGGTCACGCCCGGCACCTGGCGCGCGGGATTGCAGCGCTCCGCGTAATTCGCCGCCAGCCCTTGCCGGGCAAGGGCTGGCGAGACGGCGTACGCACGCCTTGCGGATTGCACGGGAAACCAATTGACGCCCCGATGGTCCCCTTCACTGTGGTGTGCGCCATGTCTTTGTCGGTGATCGTCTGACATCGCTCGCTCAAAAATCACTAATTAAAGGGAAATTCTGGCGGTTCGCCCACTCTCTGCGCGGCCCGCCTCGCCGATGCCAGTACGCAGAAACGGGTACGCAACGCGCTACCCCGCAAACCAACACTAACAATCGGAGCCACCCTCATGGACCTGAACTTCATCGATGCCAACAAACTGGAGGCGGGCTGGGCCTATCTGGTCCAGTTCGCCATCAACCAGGGCATGAACTGCCTGGCGGCGATCCTGATCCTGTTCGCGGGCTGGTGGCTGTCCGGGCGCGTGGCCAATGCGGCCCGGCGCGCGCTGAGCGGTACGCACGTGGATGAAACCATGCGGCCGCTGCTGGCCAATGCGCTGCAGTGGATGGTGCGCGTGCTGACCATCGTGCTGGTGCTGTCGCAGTTCGGCGTGCAGACCGCCAGCATCATCGCCATGCTGGGCGCAGCCGGGCTGGCCATCGGGCTGGCGCTGCAAGGCACGCTGCAGAACATCGCCGCCGGCATCATGCTGGTGCTGCTGCGCCCGTTCCGCGTCGGCCAGTACATCGATGCGCAGGGCGTGGCGGGCACGGTGCGCGAGACGGGCCTGTTCATGACCGAGCTGACTACCTTCGACGGCGTCTGCCTGCGCGTGCCCAACGGCAAGCTGTGGGGCAGCGCGATCACCAACTACAGCGAGAACGCCACGCGCCGCGCCGATATCGAGGCCACGGTGACCTTTGACAGCGATGTGCAGCACAGCCTCGAAGCGCTGCGCCAGATGCTGGCGCGCGAGTCGCGCCTGCTGTCCGAGCCGCGCCCCGAGGCCATGGTGGTCAACTATACGCAGCAGGGCATTACGCTGAACGTGCGCTACTGGACCTCGAACGACGACTACTGGAACGTGCGCTTTGCCTTCTACGAGCGCATCAAGCAAGTGCTGGAGCAAGCGGGCAGCAAGCTGGCGGTGCCGATCCAGGAACTGCACGTGCCGGGCGCGGGCTCGGTGCCCGGCGCCGTCAAGGTGTCCGAGGGCGCGCCGACATCGGCCCAAACCTCGGGGCCAAACCCGGCGCATGCGCGCGCCGCCGGCGCCGCGCCGCGCCAGCCGGTGCAGCGGCTCGGCTAGGCGGTCTTGTCCTCGTCGGCAAACAGCGTGCAGGCACCGCTTTCGGCCGTGCTGACGTTGCTGCGGAAGGCCGCGAACAGGTCGCGGCCGACGCCGTGCCGGTTGGCACTGAGGTCTGGATGCTCCGCTTCGCGCGCGCGCCATTCGTCTGCCGGCACCAGTACATCCAGCACGCCCGCGGGCGCGTCCACGCGCATCAGGTCGCCAGTGCGTACGCGTGCGATCGCGCCACCGCGCAACGCTTCCGGACAGACATGGATCGCCGCCGGCACCTTGCCCGACGCGCCCGACATGCGGCCGTCGGTGACCAGCGCTACATGGAAGCCGCGATCCTGCAGCACCGTCAGCGCCGGCGTCAGCTTGTGCAACTCGGGCATGCCGCACGCGGCCGGACCCTGCCACGGCAGCACCGCGACAAAGTCGCGCTCCAGCTCGCCGCGCTTGAACGCGTGCAGCACGTCGTCCTGATGCGCGAACACGATCGCCGGCGCCTGCACCACCTGATGCTCGGGCTTGACCGCCGAGGTCTTGATGACCGCGCGGCCCAGCTTGCCATCGAGGACCTTGATGCCGCCGTCCGGCGCGAATGGCTGGCCGGCGCTGCGCACGATGCTGTCGTCGAGCGGCGCCGCCGGCCCGTCGATCCAGCCCAGCTTGCCGTCGCGCAGCACCGGCTCGCGCGTATAGTCCTCCAGCCCGCGCCCGAAGATGGTGGTCACGTCGTCGTGCAGCAGTCCCAGCGACAGCAGCCCGCGGATCACCACCGGCAGCCCGCCCGCGGCCTGGAACTGGTTCACGTCGGCCTTGCCATTCGGGTACACGCGCGCCAGCAGCGGCACTACCGCGGACAGTTCGTCAAAGTCGTCCCACCCCAGCACGATGCCGCCCACGCGCGCCATCGCGATCAGGTGCAGCGTATGGTTGGTCGAGCCGCCGGTGGCCAGCAGCCCGACGATGCCGTTGACGAAGGCGCGCTCGTCCAGCACTTCGGCCACCGGCGTGTAGCGCTCGCCGCCATGCACAAGCTTGAGCGCCTGGCGCGCGGCCTCGCGCGTCAGCGCCTCGCGCAGTGGCGTGCCGGGGTTGACGAAGGCGGTGCCCGGCAGGTGCAGCCCCATCATTTCCATCAGCATCTGGTTGGAATTGGCGGTGCCGTAGAAGGTGCAGGTGCCGGGGCCGTGATAGGAGCGGGTCTCGGCCTCGAGCAGTGCCTCGCGCCCGATCTTGCCTTCCGCATAGAGCTGCCGCGTGTGCGCCTTTTCGTCGTTGCTGATGCCGGTGGTCATCGGCCCGCCCGGGACGAACACCGCGGGCAGGTGGCCGAACGACAGCGCGCCCATCACCAGGCCGGGCACGATCTTGTCGCACACGCCCAGGTACAGCGCGGCGTCGAACATCTGGTGCGACAGCGCCACGGCCGAAGCCAGCGCAATCACGTCGCGCGAGAACAGCGACAGGTCCATGCCGTCCTGGCCCTGCGTCACGCCATCGCACATCGCCGGCGTGCCGCCGGCGAACTGCGCGGTGCCGCCCGCCTCGAGCGCCGCCTCCTTGAGCCATTGGGGATAGGCCGCCAGCGGCTGGTGCGCCGACAGCATGTCGTTGTAGGCGGAGACGATCGCCAGGTTGGGCCGCTCGTCGGCCTTCAGCCGGATCTTGGCTTCGTCAGGCATCGCGGCCACCGCGTGGGCCAGGTTGGTACAAGAGAGCTGGGCGCGTTCCACTTTCTGCCCGGCCATGGCGCGGGTGCGGTCCAGATACGCCTGGCGCGTGGCGGCACTGCGGGAGACGATGCGGGCGGTGACCCGCTCGAGCACTGGATGACGTGGCATGGGGTTCTCCTGCGGGGGAGCTTTCAGCCTAGCGCACTTTGCCGGACGCTGCACGCCGGATGCCTGCCAGCGGCCCACGCAGAAATGGGTACGCTTGCCTCGCCAAGCCGTAGCGACTCACGTAAACTGGCCGCAACCCGGCCCGCCATCGCGCGCTGGCCGCGACAACTCGAATCCTCAAGGAGCGCAGGGTGAGCATGCCTGATTTCGACATGGTGCTGTTCGGCGGCACCGGCGACCTGGCGCGGCGCAAGCTGCTGCCTTCCCTGTTCGACGCGCACCACGCCGGCCTGCTGCATCCGGCCGCGCGCATCCTCGCCACGGGCAGCCAGCCCTTGTCGACCGCCGACTATCTCGCGTCACTGGAGCAGACCGTGCGGCCCGCGCTGGCCCATGCGCCGCCGGAGTCATGGGAGAAGTTCTGCGCGCGCATCAGCTACGTGCAGGCCGACGCACGCGTGCCCGCGCATTTCGACGCGCTCGCCGACAAGGTGCTGTCGCGCAAGCCGGAAGTGGTGGTGTGCTATCTCGCCACCGCGCCGCACCTGTTCGTGTCGATCTGCGAACAGCTTGCGCGCACGGGCCTCAATACGCGCGCGTCGCCCAACGTGCCGAACGTACGTATCGTGCTGGAAAAGCCGCTGGGCCACGACCTCGAATCGAACGAGGCGATCAACTCGGCGGTGGCGAATTTCTTCGCCGAAGAGCAGATCTACCGTATCGACCACTACCTCGGCAAGGAGTCGGTGCAGAACCTGATGGCGATCCGCTTCGGCAATGCCCTGTTCGAGCCGCTGTGGCGGCGCGAGTGGGTGCAGGACGTGCAGATCACCATCGCCGAAGAGCTCGGCGTGGAAACGCGCGGCGATTTCTACGACCAGACCGGCGCGCTGCGCGACATGGTGCAGAACCACCTGCTGCAGCTGCTGTGCATGGTCGCGATGGAGCCTCCCGCCAGCCTTTCGGAAGACGCCATCCGCGACGAGAAGATCAAGATCCTGAAGGCACTCAAGCCGATCACGCCGCACGACGTCGCCGAAAAAACCGTGCGCGGCCAGTACCGCGCGGGCGCCATCGGCGGCAAGCCGGTGCCGGGCTACACCGATGAGGCCGGCATCGCGCCAGACAGCCGCACCGAGACCTTTGTCGCGATCAAGGCCGAGATCGCCAACTGGCGCTGGGAAGGCGTGCCGTTCTACCTGCGCACCGGCAAGCGCATGCAGGCGCGCGTGGCCGAGATCGTGATTCACTTCCGCGACGTGCCGCATGCGATCTTCCCGCGCCCGCTGACGCTGTCGCCGCAGAACCGGCTGGTGATCCAGCTGCAGCCCGAGGAAAGCATCCGGCTGTATTGCCTGGTCAAGCAGCCCGGCGACACGCTCGAGCTGACGCCGACCTCGCTCGACCTCGACTTCGCCAACTCGTTCAAGGTACGCCGCGCCGGCGCCTACGAGCGGCTGCTGCTCGATGTGATCCGCGGCCGGCTCGGCCTGTTCGTGCGCCGCGACGAGCAGGTGCAGGCGTGGCGCTGGGTCGAGCCCATCATCGATACCTGGGAAGCCAGCACGGTACCGCCCAAGCCCTACACCGCCGGCACCTGGGGCCCGGCCGCGTCGTCGGCGCTGATGTCGCGCGACGGCGGCTTGTGGCACGAAGAAGCCTGAACCAGAGGAAACAATATGCGCCTGTTCGAACATCCCACCCCAATGGACCAGGCCGAGGCCCTGGCCATCTCGATCAGCAATGCGCTCGAACTCGCCATCCGCGTCAACGGCTGGGCGGTGCTGGCGGTGTCCGGCGGACGCTCGCCGGTGCCGATGTTCGAGCGGCTGCGCTACCGCCCGCTGCGCTGGGACGCGGTGACAGTGACGCTGGTTGACGAACGCGTGGTGCCGCCCGACCACCCCGACAGCAATGCCGCGCTGGTGCGCGCGCACTTGCTGCGCGAGGCCGCCGGCAGTGCCGCCTTTATCCCGCTGGTGGCGGATGCACAGGACGTGGCCGATCCGGCCGCAGCGACGGCGCGCGCCAATCGCGCGTTCCGCCAGCCTGACGTGGTGATACTCGGCATGGGCGAGGATGGCCATACCGCGTCGCTGTTCCCGGACGCGCCCGAACTCCAGGACGCGCTGAGCGATCCGCAGCCAGCTTATTTGCTGACGCATCCGGGCACCGCGCCGCATGCGCGCATCACGCTGAACCTGGCCGCGCTGCTGGCGGCCGAACGCGCATTCCTGTCCGTCACTGGCAAAGCCAAGGCCAAGGTGCTCGAACGCGCGCTGCAGGAGCCGACGCCCACGCTGCCGGTGAGCCTGGTGGCGTCGCGCCACCGGCACGGATTCGACGTGTTCAAGGCCTGAATTCTGATTAAGGGGACGTGACCGACGCCATGGCTGACACCGCCTCCACTTCCGCGACCGCCACCGCCAGCTTCCCGCGGCTGCTCGGCGATGTCGGCGGCACCAACGTGCGCTTCGCGCTCGAGTCCGCGCCGATGCAGATCGGCCCGGTGACCGCGCTCAAGGTCGCCGACTTTCCCTCGCTCGAAGCCGCGCTGCGCCAGTTCCTGGACGGCCTGACGGCCACCGGGCAGCCCGTGCCGCGCCATGCGGCGATCGGGCTGGCCAATCCGGTCACAGGCGACCAGGTCAAGCTGACCAATCACAACTGGTCGTTCTCGATCGAGGGCATGCGCCGCGCGCTCGGTCTGCAGACGCTGGTGGCACTGAACGACTTCACCGCGCTGGCGCTGGCGTTGCCGCACCTGCCGGCGGACGGCCTGGCGCGGGTGCGCGCCGGCACCGCGGTCCTGAACCCGCCGCTGGCGCCGCTGGCGCTGGTGGGACCGGGCACGGGCCTGGGCGTGTCGGGGCTGGTGCCGGCACCGGGCGGGCAGATGGTGGCGCTGGCCGGCGAGGGTGGCCATATGGAACTAATGCCCGCCACCGACGATGAATGGGTGGCATGGCGGGCGGCGCATCGCCAGCTCGGACGGGTGTCCGCGGAAAGGCTGTTGTCGGGCGCGGGGCTGTCGCAGATCCATGCCGCGCTCGCCGCAGAAACGGGTACGCTTTTGCTCGCGCCGCTGCAGCCGGAGCAGGTCACCGACGGCGCTTTCCAGCGCAACGACCCGCTGTGCCAGCGCACCATGACGGTGTTCTTCGGACTGCTGGGTTCGGTCGCGGCCGATATCGCGCTGGTGCTGGGCGCTCGCGGTGGCGTCTATCTGGGCGGCGGCATCCTGCCGCGTTTCGTGCCGGCGCTGCAGGCTTCTTCCTTCGCCGAGCGCTTTGTCGCCAAGGGCCGCATGCGCGGCTGGCTCGAAGACGTGCCGGTCCATGTCGTCACCGCGCGCCACCCAGCGCTGCCCGGGTTGGCGCGGGCGCTGGCCGGGCGCCTGGACCGCGAAGCCGGGAACGCCTAGTCATGCGCGTCCTGCTGGTGGAAGACGACGCCATGATCGGCGACAGCGTCAGGCAGGCACTGCGGCAGGAGGGCTTCACCGTAGACTGGGTACGCGATGGCGAAGCGGGCCTGGCTGCGGCGACCTCGTCGCAGGACGGCGAAGCCTGCTACGACCTGGTGCTGCTCGACCTCGGCCTGCCGCGCCGCTCGGGGCTGGACGTGCTGCATGCGCTGCGCACGCGCGGCGTGCCGACGCCGGTGCTGATCCTGACCGCGCGCGATGCGGTCGCCGACCGCGTCGCCGGTCTCAACGCCGGCGCCGACGACTACCTGGTCAAGCCCTTCGACCTGCAGGAACTGGCCGCGCGCATGCACGCGCTCGCGCGCCGCGCCGCGGGGCGGGCCGAGCCGCTGGTGACCTATGGCGAGATCGTGCTCAACCCGTCCACGCGCGAGGTCACGCAGCGCGGCGAGCCGGTGCGGTTGTCGGCGCGCGAGTTTGCGCTGCTGTCGGCGCTGATGTCGCGGCCGGGCAAGGTGTGGTCGGTGCCGCAGCTGCAGGAGCGCCTGTACGGCTGGGACGACGAGGTCGGCAGCAATACCGTCGAGGTCTATATCCACGCGCTGCGCAAGAAGCTCGGCGCGGCGCTGATCCGCAATATCCGCGGCGTGGGCTACGTGGTGCCGCGCCTGGATGGCGAGGGAGAGCCCGGCTGATGCGCTCCATCCAGCGAACCCTGCTGTGGTGGCTGGCCGCGGGACTGCTCGCCGGCATTGCCATTGCCACCGTGCTGATCTACGGCCAGGCGCGCCAGGAAGCCAATGCGCTGTTCGACTACCAGATGAAGCAGATGGCCGCGGCGCTGCCGAGCCAGTTTGCCGACCCGGTGGTGCCACCCTTCATCGGCTCGCCCGGCGACCTGTCGCATGCCGACGAGGACGTCGTCATCCACATCTGGGACGGCTCCGGGCGCAGCTTGTACCTGTCGCACTCGCACCCGGCGCTGCCCGCGCGTGCCGAGCTGGGCTTCTCCAACGTGACCACGCAGCAAGGCGAATGGCGGCTGTACAGCATGCAGCTCGGGCCCACCGTGGTGCAGATCGCGCAGCCCATGAGCGCGCGCCGCACGCTGGCCGCGCGCATGGCGCTGCGCACCGTGGCGCCGCTGCTGTTGCTGCTGCCGCTGCTGGGCTGGCTGGTGTGGATGGCGGTGGGCCGCGGGCTGCGGCCGCTGCGCGAGATCGCCGCTGAAGTGCGCGCGCGCGACGCCACCGCGCTCGCACCGCTGGCGGTGCGGCAGATGCCGGACGAGATCGCGCCGCTCAGCGCCGCGCTGAACCAGCTGCTGGCGCGGCTCTCACATGCCATCGACACGCAGCGCGCCTTCGTGGCCGACGCCGCCCACGCGCTGCGCACGCCGCTGGCCGCACTGCAGCTGCAGGCCCAGCTGGTCGAGCGTGCCGACAACGGCGCGGCGCGCGACGAGGCCGTGGCGAAGCTGCGCCAGGGGCTGGAGCGGCTGACCCATCTTGTCACGCAATTGCTGACGCTGGCGCGGCAGGAGCCCGGTGCTGCCACGCCGCCGCGCGAGCCGGTCGAGCTGCGCGCGCTCGCCACCGGCGTGGTGGCCGAGCTGGCCCAGGCCGCGCTGGATCGCGACATCGACCTGGGCGTGGATGGCGACGCCGGCGCGGCGCCGGCCATCGTGCATGGCGATGCCGATGCCTTGCGCATCCTGCTGACCAACCTGCTGGATAACGCGCTGGCTTATATTCCGGCCGGCAGCCGCATCGACGTGCAGGTGGCACGTGGCAGCGACGGGCGATCGGTCGAGCTGGTGGTCAGCGACAATGGCCCCGGCATTCCGGCTGCGGAACGCGAACGCGTGTTCGACCGCTTCTACCGCCTGCCCGAGGCGCCCACCGGCGGCAGCGGACTGGGCCTGGCGATCGTGGGGGAGATTGCGCAGTCGCACGGGGCGCGCGTGGCGCTGGAAGACGCGCGGCCGGGGCTGCGCGTCAGGGTCGCGTTTCCTGCCGCCTGAGCCCGGCCGTCAGGCTGCCGACGTCAGTCTGCCGACATCAACCCACGGGTGTCAGCAGCGCCTCGCCGGCAAAATGCCGCCGCGCATTCTCCAGGAACTGCACCACCGACGCCGTGATCGCTTCGGGCGACCAGCCGGCCACGTGCGGCGTCAGCACGACGTTGGGGCAGTCGAACAGCTCCGCCGGCGGCGCCGGCTCGCTTTCATAAACGTCCAGCCCGGCGCCGCCGAGCGTACCGGCGCGCAGCGCCGCTGCCAGCGCCTGCGTATCGACCACGCTGCCGCGCGCGATATTGACCAGGAAGCCCGACGGCCCCAACGCCGCCAGCACGCCGGCGCCGACCAGGTGGCGCGTCGCGCCGCCGCCCGGCGTGGCGATCACCAGGTAGTCGGCCCAGTCGGCGAGCGCGCCGATGCTGTCGAAATAGCGGAAGCCCACATCTTCGCGCGGCTTGCGGTTGTGGTAGCCGATCTCCAGGTCGAAGCCCTCGCCACGACGCGCGATGCGCCGGCCGATGGTGCCCAGTCCGACGATGCCCATGCGCTTGCCGGAGACATTGGGCCGCAGTGGCAGCGCCGTGCGCCAGGTGCCGGCGCGCGTGGCGGCGTCAAGCTGGGGCAGCCCGCGCACCGTCGCCAGCAGCAGCGCCAGCGCGTGGTCGGCGACGCAGCTGTCGTTGGTGCCGGCGCCGTTGGCAACGGCGATGCCGCGCGCGCGGGCGTGGGCGACGGCGATGTTCTCGAATCCGGCGCCGAGCGCGCACACCAGTTCCAGCGCCGGCATCGCGTCGATCTCGGCCGCGGCCAGGCCGGCGGAGCCGATCGTCAGCACCGCACGGATGCGCGCGCCATGCGTGGCGATCTGCGCGGCGCGGCTTTCGGCATCCGGGGCGTAGGCGATCTCGAACTGTCTGGAGATGGCGTCGCGGTGGTGCGGAGCGACCTGGGTCAGGATCAGCAGCGAGGGCTTCATGGCGGGGAACGGTCTGACGCGCTGTGCGGCGTGAGGCGTGGGTTGCGATGGGGGATGGCCGCGCCGTGCCGCCCGGCATTCCCGGATCGCGGGATGCCGGGCAGATGGCCGGCGGGCATCACATTCTAGCGCGGCCATCGCGAGCTTGCCGGAGGCGGCCACGGCGGCCCACGCTCATGCCGAATGGAGTACGCAGAAACGGGTACGCTTTGCCGTGGCGGGGTAGCTCCGGACGCTGCTGGCGGCAGCGATTAGGCCTGCAAAAGCGGCATGTTGGACGGGCGCGCATGAACTGTTCAGATGCCTGTTGTGCATCCCGGCGCGGCACGCAGAAACGGGTACGCTT
Source organism: Cupriavidus consociatus (assembly GCF_017814975.1). Taxonomy (GTDB): domain Bacteria; phylum Pseudomonadota; class Gammaproteobacteria; order Burkholderiales; family Burkholderiaceae; genus Cupriavidus; species Cupriavidus consociatus. The sequence goes on along the minus strand of NZ_JAGIQA010000023.1, from coordinate 60,942 downwards.
CCGCGCCGCGCGTATCATCGGAGTCCTCTGCTGCTCACATACAAAAGGCTCGCATGCGCGCAATCGGCAACTTCCTCTGGTTCATCCTCGGCGGCGTGGTGATGGGCCTGGCCTGGTGGCTGGCCGGGCTGCTCTGCTTTATCTCGATCGTCGGTATCCCGTGGGGCAAGGCCTGCTTCGTGATCGGCAGCTTCACCTTCTTCCCGTTCGGCAAGCAGGCCATCAGCCGGCGCGAGCTGACCGGGCGCGACGATGTCGGCACCGGCGCGCTGGGGCTGGTGGGCAATGTGCTGTGGTTTGTGTTTGCAGGCGTGTGGCTGGCGATCGGCCACGTGATGGCGGCAGTCGCCAACTTCGTCACCATCATCGGCATCCCGTTCGCGATCCAGCACCTGAAGCTGGCCGGCATCGCGCTGGCGCCGATCGGCCAGACCGTGGTCACCAATGAGATAGCTGAAGCCGCCCGCCGCGACGGTGCGCGCGCACACGTAGACGGCTTGCGTCGCTAGGCCCAGTCACCAGGCCTCTTCGCTGTCCGCTGCACCGTCCTGCGCGGCGGCGTGCGCGACCAGCCGGTCGAGCAGGCTGCCGAGCAGGGCCTGCTCTTCCTCGCTCAGGCAGCCGAAGATCTCGTCATTGCGCCGCGCAATCATGGCGATCGCCTGCCGGTATAGCGGCTTGCCCCGCGCGGTCAGCGACAGCACCACGCCGCGGCCATCGGCGGCGCTGGTTTCCTTGCTGACCAGCCCCCGTTCCACCAGCGCCTGCGCCGAGCGGCTGGCCTGGCCCTTGGTCAGGTTGGCGCGGTGCGCCAGTGCGTTGACCGACAGCGGCGCGAACGCGCCGATCGCGGCAAGGCAGCGACCTTCGCTCAGCAGCAGGCCGCACTGCTCCAGGTAGGCGGCAGCGCTGTCCTTGTCGCTGAGCTTGTTGACCTGGTGCAGGCGGTAGGTCAGGAACTGGTCCAGGCGTGGCAGTGGTTTCATGGCGATGTCCGGTCGGGCGTCGGCATTGTATGCCTACGTCTGGCTGCGCGCCTCCGCCTCGTCGATCAATGCAAGCACCGGCGCCAGCGATTCCTGCCGGCTCATCAGTCCCAGGCACATCATCGCCAGCAGCAGCGGGGATCGTTCTTCGCCAACGCGGCCCATGGCTTCGCACAGGCGGGTATAGGCAAGGTCGAGGTCATCAGCTTGCATGGCGGGCTCCGGCCGGTTGGGGTTGCGGGGATTGCGGGGTTTGCATCAGGGAGGCGAGGGTTGCGCCGACGTCGTCCCATGCGGGCGCGCGCCAGCGCGACAGCACGTACCCGTCGGGGCGGATCGCGTAGAGCGTGCCGGGCCGGGCGCCGTAGCGCGCGCGCGCCTGGCCGGCGACATCGGCGAGCGCGCCCTGCGCGGGGGCGGCGGTACCGTCGACGATCACGCGTGCCTGCAGCGTATGCGGATGGGCCTGCGCCAGTGCGGCCAGCGGGGCGGGCAGCGCGGGCGAATCACCGAAGTACAGCAACGTGAAGCGCTGCCCGAAGCATTGCGTGAGGTGGCCGACACCTTCCGCGCTGGCGACGCGCGCCTCCGGAGCGGGCAATCCGGGCGCGGCGCCCGGGCAGTCGTCGCCGAAGTCGCTGGCGCCGTTCAGCGGCGAACCGGCATAGGCGATCGGTGCCGACTGGCGCGGATTGATCAGCGAACGCACCGGGCTGTCGCCTTGCGACAGCCGCAGCGTGGCCTCGCGCATCAGGCGGAAGGCAAAGTCAGGCGGCGCCATGAATTCGGTGCTCTTGGCGCCGTAGGCGATGTTCTGCCGGGTGGCGTGGACGCGCTCGGCCGAATAGGAATCGAGCAGGCTGTCGGCGGCCTGGCCGCGCACGACCGCGGCCAGCTTCCACGCCAGGTTGCCGGCATCATCCAGCCCAGAGTTGAGCCCGCGCACGCCGAAGATCGGCACCAGGTGCGCGGCGTCGCCGGCGAACAGCACGCGGCCGTGGCGATAGTCCTGCAGCGTCAGGCACTTGGCGTTGTAGATCGAGATCCACAGCGGCTGCCAGGGTTCGGTCTCGCCGATCATGTCGAGGTGGCTCTGCACGCGCGGCAGCACGTTTTCCGGCTTGACCGCTTCCTCGGGGTCCTCGTCGTCGCGGATCTGGTAGTCAATGCGCCAGACGTCGTCGGGCTGGCGGTGCATCAGGATGGTCGAGCCCGGATTCGACGGCGGGTCGAACCAGGCCAGTCGTTCCACCTCGCGCCGGGTCTTCTGCACGATGTCGACGATCACGTAGCGGCCTTCGTACTGGGTGCCTTCCATGCGCAGGCCCAGTTGCTCGCGCACCGTGCTGCGGCCGCCGTCGCAGGCCACCAGCCATTGCGCGTCGACCTGAACCACGCCGTCGGCGCTTTCGATTTCCGCGATCACGCCACCATCATGCGGACGCACCGTGCGCACGCGCGCGCCGAAGCGCACGTTGGCCGGCGTGGCGCCGCGCAGCGCGGCCTCGTGGGCGAACGCCTCGAGGTAGTACTGCTGGATATTGACCATCGGCGCGAAGCGCTCGTCCGGCTCGCTTGGCATGCGGAAGTGCAGCACCTCGGCGTCGCGGTAGTAGCTGCGGCCGCCCACCCAGGGCAGCCCCGTTTCGACCGTTTGCTGGTCCGCGCCGACCCAGCCCAGGATCTCGAGCGAGCGGCGCGACATGCAGATGGCGCGGCTGCCGGCGCAGTAGCCATCGTCGGCCTCGACCACCAGCGTGGCGATGCCGTAGCGCGCCAGCAGCGCCGCCAGCGCCAGCCCGACCGGGCCCCCGCCGGCGATCAGCACGGGTACGTTTCGCGGCCAGGGGCGCCGGGTAGCGGAAGGCGGTGCCGGGGGCACGGCCGCGTGCGGGGCGGTGGAGTCTGTCATGGCTGGTCTCGCTCGGGTGCAATTGGTTTCGTGCGCAACTATATCGCAGATGGTTGCGCACGAAACTAGTGTTTACCCGCTTGGCTCGGCGGCTCTGCCTGCAAAGGAAGACAAGTCGCACATCGCCCACCTGGTGCCGTGGCCTATGCTTCGCAGAGCGCAACCTGCCACTGCTTGCCCCGAGCCTTCGCCATGCCGACCTTGCCCACCGACGCCGTGCCCCGCGCCAGCTGGCTGCCCGCAGCCGGCAGCTGGCGCTACCACGCGCTGCTGGGCGCCGCCGGCATGCTGGTGCTCGGGCCGCTCGGCGGCATTGCCGCGGCGTACATGAATTTCTCGCTGGGCTTCTTTGTCGGTGGCCAGGTGCTGGCCGGCATACTTGGCTCGGTGGTGACGGCCGGTTACGGCGCACCGGGCCGGCATGGCGCCAACTACATCCAGACGGCGGCGGCATCGGTGGCTGGCATGGGCGGCATGGCGGTGGTGCTGCAGGCGATGACCTGGCTTGGCCTGGCGCAGCCGCCGCTGTGGCAGCTGGTGCTCTACATGCTGTGCATCGGCATGTACGGCGTGGGCATCGGCATGCTGTACACGCCATTGCTGGTGGACCGGATGCAGCTGACGTTCCCGTCTGGACTGGCGGTTGCCAATATCCTGCGCGCACTGACCGACCCGGCGTTACTGAGGCGCTCGGTGGCGCGCCTGGGCGGCGGCATGGCGCTGGGGCTGGCCAGCGGCCTGGGCGCCGCGCGCGTGCCGTGGCTGGCGGCGCTGGACCTGTCGGCGGCGACCTTCGGCGCCGGCATGATCGTCGGGGCGCGTATCGGTATTGCGGCGCTGATGGGCGGACTTGCCGGCTGGGCGCTGACGCCGTGGTTCGTGTCCGTGGGGTGGCTCGCGCCCGGCGAACCGTATCGCAAGGCCACCTTCCTGGTGGCGCTGGGCATGATCATGGGCGCGGCCGTGCTCGACGTCGCGCTGCTGCTGGCGAAGGCGTGGCGACAATGGCGCAGCCGCGCTCCGCGCGCGGCGCAGCCACGGCGTGGGCCTGGCATGGCCTGGGTGGCCGCGTGGGCGCTGCTGTGGGGCGCCGCCACGGTCGCGGCGGGCGTGGCATGGTTCGCCCAGCCGTTGGGCTTCCAGCTGATGGCGGTGCTGCTGGTGCTGGTGTTCGCGCTGGTCAACGGCATCTCGGTCGGCATGGTCGACCAGAACCCGATCTCGTCCGCCTTCGTGCTGACGGTGATCCTGATGGCCGCGGCCGGCTTGCGCGCGCCGCATGTCGGCCTGATCGCGGCGACCGTGCTGCTGGTGGCGACCGCCGAAGCCAGCGACATGCAGCAGGACCGCTCCACCGGCTGGCGCCTGGGCAGCGACCGCATGGTGCAGTTCGGCTACCAGGTCGCAGGCATCGTGGTAGGCGCCCTTGTGGCCGTGGCGATGGCGCGGCTGTTCATGCAGGCATATCCCGTGCTGGCGCTGGACCAGACCCGGCTGCCGGCGGACCAGCAGCCGGCGCGCTGGGCCTCGGCCATGACCTACAAGATCGTCGGCGTGCTGCACGGGCTGGCGCAGCCGCGCGCCGCCCAGCATGCCGCGGTGGCGCTCGGGCTGGCACTGGGGCTGGCAACGGCGGTGCTGCGCAAGGTTATCCTGGGCGGGCCGGCATGGCGGCGCTTCGCGCAGTCAGGCCGGCGGGGCAGGGTGGCGGACTTCCTGCTTGATGCAGTGATGCTGCCGTCACCCTATGCGTCGTCCTTCGGCGGCTTCGTCAACCTGGCGGCGGCCGGCTGGATGGCCGCTGGCGGCGTGGTGGCAAGCGTCGGCGGCGCCATGGCCGGGCGCAAGCCAGGGGCCAGGCGTGAGCGGCAGGCGCTGCCCGAGGACATGAGCACCGCATCGCTGCTGGGCGGCGGCCTGATCGCCGGTGACGCGCTGGCGGCGCTGGCCCTCGGGCTGGCGGGGCTGTTCGCTGTGACGTGGAGCTGACAGCGGCGGATTGTCAAATTTCATTGACGCTTCTGTTCAATCTGCCGTGGATTGTCAAATCGCGCGGCCGGCGTACCATGTCGGCCAGACAGACGCATCGCCTGACCCGGAGAATCCTCATGGCCCTTGACCAAGAATCCTTTGCCCTGCTGCGCGCCTCGGTGCAGCGCTTCATCGACGAACGCCTGAAGCCCGCCGAGGACACGCTGGAAGAGACCGACGACGTCCCCGCCGATATCGTCGCGGACATGAAGGAGATGGGCCTGTTCGGCATCTCCATTCCCGAGAACTACGGCGGCATCGGCCTGTCGATGTCGCAGGAATGCGATGTGGTGTACGACCTCGGCCACACCGCGTTTGCCTTCCGCTCGGTGTTCGGCACCAACGTCGGCATCGGCTCGCAGGGCATCCTGATGGATGGCACCGAAGAGCAAAAGCAGGCTTACCTGCCGCGCATCGCCAGCGGCGACCTGATCATCTCGTTTGCGCTGACCGAACCGAATGCCGGCTCCGACGCCGCCTCGCTGCAGACCAGGGCAGAGCTGGACGGGGACCACTATGTCATCAACGGCACCAAGCGCTTTATCACCAATGCACCGCGCGCCGGCGCCTTTACGCTGATGGCGCGCACCGGCGGTGCGGGTGCCTCGGGCATTTCGTCCTTCATCGTGCCGGCCGACACCCCGGGCATCTCGCTGGGCAAGCCGGACAAGAAGATGGGCCAGCGCGGCACCAAGACCTGCGACGTGGTGCTGGAGAACGCGCGCGTGCCCGCCGCCAACATCATCGGCGGCGTGCCGGGCGTGGGCTTCAAGACCGCCATGAAGGTGCTCGACCGCGGCCGCCTGCATCTCTCGGCGCTGGCCTGCGGCATGGCGCATCGCCTGATCACCGACGCCGTGGCCTATGCCAAGGAGCGCAAGCAGTTCGGCAAGCCCATTGGCGACTTCCAGCTGATCCAGGCGATGCTCGCCGACAGCCAGGCCGAGCTCTACGCCGGCCTGTCGATGGTGCGCGACTGCGCACAGCGCTACGACGCCAAGCCCGCCGGCAAGAGCGACCCGGAAGTCAGCATGCTGGCCTCCTGTACCAAGATGTTCTGTTCCGAGATGGTGGGCCGCGTGGCCGACCGCGCGGTGCAGATCCACGGTGGCGCCGGCTATATCGCCGAGTACAAGGCCGAGCGCTTCTACCGCGACGTGCGCCTGCTGCGCCTGTATGAAGGCACCACGCAGATCCAGCAGTTGATCATCGCCAAGCAACTGCTGCGCGACTGACCATGCAACCGCCAGGTGCGGCAGGAGTCGACATGAACGATTGGCAGGATCGCGGGCCGGCAGGCCATGACGTTGACGCGCCGCACCGCCTGCGCGCGGTGGTGGCGTCCTATCGCAGTGCGCTGCAGGCGTACACGCTGGCGGTATCGCCCGCGGAGCTGATGGCGCTGGGCGCGGTGCCGGCCAACATCGCCCAGGTCAGCGACCCGCGCGCGCAGGCGCACCTGGCGCGCTTGCGCTGCGAGGTGCAGGCCAGCGGCATCGCGCTGCCTGGTGCGATCGTGCTGGCGGTAAGCGGCGGTAGCCTGCATTGCGAATGCGATCACCTGTACACGCTGCAACTGCAGCCGTGCCGCGGCGACCGCCTGATCGTGATGGAGGGCTACGAACGCCTGCTGGCGCTGGCGCATGGCGAACGCCGCCAATTCAAGACGCTGGTGACGGCAGTCATGTGGCGCACGGCACTGGACAGCACCGCGCAGGCGTCGCTGGCCGATGCCGGCCACTTCGCCGAAGCCGATGATGCAGCCGCGGCGATGGCTGCTGCCGCCACGCAATCGTGCGCGGCGCGATGGGCCAACGCGACGCGCGTCTGGCACTGATCGCACTGCGTGCGGTCAGAAGGTCGAAGGCCGCCGGCATGGCGGCCTTAATTTTGCTTGCAGCGCTGCTCCGATCGCAGCGCTTAGTTGATCGCAATGCCTATTGCTGCGGCCACACTCCATCGACATCGCGCAGCAGGTGGCCCGCGAGAATATAGTCCCCGAGCCGCGTGGCCTTGGCCTCGAGGTCGAGCAGTTCATGATCCGCCAGCGTGCCGAGATCGAACTGGCAATAGAGATTGCGTTGGCGGAACGTGCCCTTGGGTTTGGCAAGCCCTTCGATCAGGGCTTCGCGGGAGCGGACGGCAATGCTTTCCTGCCCGCGATACTGCACCTTGATACCGCGCTTTTCTCCGAGCCTGCCGAGTTCGACCGCATCCTGCCAGCCCGTCTCGTAGTCCAGCTCCAGCGCCAGCACGTCTTCCGAGGCCAGAAGCCGGAGCGCTTCTGCCTTGCTGCCAGCTCGCACGATTGACATCCACACCTCTTGTATCGACTTATACTGTACGAATATACAGTCAACCCGGGGTCGCGGCAAGAGCCCGCACCGCGTCGGTGCCTGCCCGCTACCTTGCGCACCCCGGCCGTTAGCCTTGCCGTATCCATGCAGCATGACGCTGCCTGGCCGGTCTTGCGCTTCCCGCCAGTGCAGCCGAACTTTGTTTCCCTGGTATGTCAGGGCTGCGCGGCCGGCGTGGCGCCGGCGGCTTCGGTGTTCGCTCCGCCGCCTGCCTGGCCGCTGGCCGCATCGCGTGCCTGGGTCGGCTGCGGCGCGGGCGCGCCGCTGAAGTCGCCCGCATAGACGCGGGACATTCCGCCCGCCTGCATATAGCGCCGGATCGCGGCGTTGACCGATTCCGTCGTGGCCGCGCGCAGCCGCGCCTCGAGGTCCGCGGTGTAGGCCATGGTGCGGCCCAGGTAGAGCTGGTTGGCAAGCGTACCGGCCAGCGCCGCGTCATTGCTGCGGCTGACCGTGCCCTGCTGCAGCAGGCCGCTGACCGCTTCTGCCAGCTCCGGCGCGGTGATGCCGTCGCGCGTGAAGCGCTCGAGCTCGTCGGCGACCGCGCGCTGCAAGCGCGCGAGGTTCTGCGGCGCGTATTGCGCCTGCACGCCAAAGCGGCCGGCGCGGTCGAGCGCGCCCACCTGTACCCAGCTGCTGGCGCCATAGCTCAACCCTTCCTGCTGGCGCAGGCGGTCGGCCAGCCGGCTGCGCAGGCTGGCACCACCCAGCACGCGGTTCGCGATCATCATCAGCGCATAGTCCGGCGAGTCGCTGGTCAGGTCGATCGGCGCGGCGGCCACGTAGACGGCGTTGGCCTTGCCCGGCGCGGGCAGCGTGAATTCTGCCGGCGGAATCGGCACGAACGGCCGGTCGACGCGCGCATGCGGCTGCGCTGCGGTCCAGTCGCCGAACAGTTGCGCGACCTGCGCCGCCGCGGCCGGCGCGTCGAAGTCGCCGACCAGGCTCAGCTGCGCATTGCCCGCACCGTAGAAGCGCGCGTGGAAATCACGCACTTGCGCCAGCGTGGCCGCGCGCAGGTCGGCGATGTTCTCGGCAAAGCTGCGCGCGTGGCGCGGATCGCCCGCGGGATAGGGATCGCCGTGACGGCTCAGTGCATTCGACGCCATCACTCCCGGCTGGCTCTGGACGCTTTCGATATCCGCGATGCTGGTCTTGCGCAGCGTCTCGAATTCCGCTTCCGGAAAGTCGGGCGCGCGCAGGATCTCGCGCAGCAGTGCCAGCAGCTCGGGCAGTTGCGCCCGGCGTGTCTCGAAGCTGACGGTCACGCGCTCTGAACTGCCGCCGATGCCGACACGCGCGCGCAGCGCCTCGATGCGGTCAGCGATCTGTTCGCGATTCATGCCGCCAGCGCCGCGCCGAAGCATCGACGCGGTCATCGACCCCACCGTGGTCAGCCCTTGCAGGCTCTGCACGTCACCCATGCGCAGCACCAGCACGCCATGCACCACCTCGCCGCGCGCGGGCTTGGGCAGCAGGGCCAGCTGCATGCCGTTGGCCAGCGTCTGGCGCGTGGTATGTGCCTCGATATTGGCGGGGCTGGGGTCGAATGGCGCGACCGCCGCCAGCGCCGGCTTGCCCTGGTAGCCGCTGACCATCGCGGCCACGTCCGGCGTAGCGGGTACCTGCGCGCGGGCTGGCTGGGCGGACGGCATGAACAGGCCCACGGTGCGGTTCGACGACTGCAGGTAGTTCCGTGCCACGCGCTGCACGTCCGCCAGCGTGGTGGTCTCGATGCGATCGCGGTTCAGGAAGAACAGCCGCCAGTCGCCTTTTGCAATGGCCTCCGACAGGGCGATGCCAAGCGCGCCCGGGTCGCTCATGTAGTGGTCGTAGGCATTGCGCATGCGCACGCGTGCGCGTTCCAGCTCGGCTTCGGTCACGGGCGCCTCGGCAAAGCCTTCGACCTGCGTGATCAGGCCTGCGCGCGCGGCGGCCAGCGACTGGTCCCTGGACGTCTCCGCCATGAACAGAAGCGTGCCGGGATCCTTCATCGCATAGAACGCGCTGCCGATCGAAGCGGCCTGGCCGCGCTCGACCAGCGCCTTGTACAGGCGCCCGCCAGGCGTGTCGCCGAGGATGATCGTCAGCAGCGACAGCGCCGTGGTGTCGGGATGTGCGCCGGGGCTGACGTGGTACTGCGCGGCTACCAGGCTGTTGTCGCCGGGCCGCATGATCACCAGTTCGCGCGCGCCTTCCTGCGCGGGCTCGACCGTATGCTCGGGCGGCAGCACGCGCGTGGGGCGCGGGATCGGGCCGAAGTAGCGCTCGATGCGTGCCAGCGTGGCGGCGGGATCGAACTTGCCCGCCACCACCAGCACCGCGTTGTCGGGCTGGTAGTAGCGCCGGTAGAAGGCGCGCAGGTTGTCGATGCTGACGGTCTCGACGTCGCTGCGCGCGCCGATGGGTGCCTTGCCGTAGTTGTGCCAGCGGTACGCGACCGACATGGTCTGCTGCATCAGCATGCGCGACGGGCTGTTCTCGCCCATTTCCATCTCGTTGCGCACCACGGTCATCTCGCTGTCGAGGTCGGCCTTGGACAGCACGCTGTTGACCATGCGGTCCGCTTCCATGCGTAGCGCCCAGTCGAGGTTTTCGTCGCTGGCGGCAAAGGTGCCAAAGTAGTTGGTACGGTCCTGCGTGGTGGTGCCGTTGACGCTCATGCCGCGCCGCGCGAACTCGGTCGGGATGGCTTTGCCCGGCAGCGAAGGCGTGCCCTTGAACAGCAGGTGCTCGAGCAGGTGGGCCATGCCGGTCTCGCCGTAGTTCTCGTGGCGGCTGCCCACGAGGTAGGTGATGTTGACCGTGGTGGTGGGCTTGGCCGCATCCGGCGCCAGTACGATGCGCAGGCCGTTGGGCAGGCGGTATTCGGTGATGCCTTCCACGGTGGCGACCTGCCGTGCCAGCGCAGGCGATGCCGCCGGCACGGGCTGCACGGGTTGCGCCGGCGCGGGCAGCGGGGCCAGCGAGGCAAGCAGCGACAGGTGCAGGACAAAACGGCGCATGGCGTCTCCGGTATGGGCTGGCTGCCGGGTGATGAGCTAGGGGCAGTGGCGCAAAGCGCAATTCTAGCCGCCGCCCCTATCCGGAACTGTGCCGCAGCCCACCTCTGCATGCCAGAGGGAAATGTCCGAATCCAGCCGGTGCCCGGTCGGCCGAAGCGGTAGCATGCCGGCATGAACCTCGATCCCGATACCTGCTACAAGGCCGTGGCATCACATGACCGCCGCTTCGACGGGCGCTTCTTCGTGGGCGTATCCTCGACCGGAGTGTACTGCCGGCCGGTGTGCGCGGTACGCACCCCCAAGCGCGAGAACTGCACCTTTTACGAAAGTGCCGCCGCCGCCGAGAAGCACGGCTTCCGCCCCTGCCTGCGCTGCCGCCCCGAACTGGCGCCCGGGCACGGACTCGCCGATATCTCCGGCCGGCTTGCGCAGGCCGCCGCCACGCTGATCGACGAAGGCTTCATGGCCGAAGGCAGCGTCACCACGTTGGCCGCGCGCATCGGCGTGACCGAGCGGCATTTGCGGCGCCTGTTCGATGCGCAGTTCGGCGTCTCGGTGCTCGAATACGCGCAGACACAGCGTTTGCTGCTCGCCAAGCGCCTGCTGGCCGACACCGCGCTGCCGGTGACCGAGGTGGCGCTGGCGGCGGGCTTCGGCAGCGTGCGCCGCTTCAACGATGTGCTGAAGACGCGCTACGGCCTGACCCCGCTCGCGCTGCGCCGGCGCGCCGCCGACGGCGTGGCCGACCGGCTCGTGTTCGAGCTTGGCTACCGGCCGCCGCTGGCGTGGGAGGCACTGCTGCGCTTCCTGGCCGCGCGTGCGGTGGATGGCATCGAAGAGATCCGCGACGGCGCCTATGCGCGCACGCTGCGCGTGGAAGCGGGTGGCACCGTGCATGACGGCTGGGTCCGCATCGAGCATGTGCCGCGCCGCACGGTGCTGCGCGTGACCTTGTCGGCGTCACTGGCGCGCGCGATCCCGCAGGCGCTGGGCAAGGTGCGACGGCTGTGCGACCTGGGCTGCCGTCCCGATGTGGTCGACCGCCATCTCGGCGAGCTCGCGCAGGCCGTGCCGGGCATGCGGTTGCCGGGCAGCGTCGACGGCTTCGAGATTGCCGTGCGCGCAGTAGTAGGCCAGGTGATTTCGGTCGTGCATGCGCGCCGCATCCTGGCCACATTGGCACAGCGGACGGATTCGGCGACGACGCTGCCCGATACCCTGCCGGGCAGTCTGCGCTACCTGTTCCCGAGCGCCGCCGCCATCGCCGCCATGCCGCCGCAGGACCTGCGCGATGCCGGCGTGCCAGCGGGCAAGGCGCATACGTTGCAGGCGCTGGCGCAGCGCGTGGCCGACGGCACACTTGCGCTAGACGCACACGCGCCGCCCGAAGCGACCGTCGCCGCGCTGCGCGCCATCGACGGCATCGGCGACTGGACCGCGCAGTACGTCGCCATGCGCGCGCTCGGCTGGCCCGATGCCTTCCCTGGCACCGACTATGCGCTGCGCAAGGTGCTGGGCGTCGACACCGTGAGTGCGATGCACGCGCGCACCGCGCAATGGGCGCCATGGCGTGCCTATGCGGCGGTCCACCTGTGGCATCGCTATGAGACCATGAAGGACGCGCCCGCCGCGTCCGTACCGGAGACCATGACATGAGCAGCTATCGCCAGATCGACAGCCCGCTGGGCACCATGCTGCTGCGCGCGGAAGGGATGCACCTGACCGGCGTGTTCTTCGCGGGGCAGAAGTACTATCCCGCCAACGTGACTGGAAACAGCGGCGAGGCATCGCCGCAGGAAGCGGCCGTGCTCGAACGCGCCGCGCTGGAGCTGGCCGAATACTTCGCTGGCAAGCGCGACGCCTTTACCGTGCCGGTGCGCTTTGCGGGCAGCCCGTTCCAGCAGCGCGTGTGGCAGGCGCTGCGGGACATTCCATGCGGCGCAACCGCGTCCTACGGCGAACTTGCAGGTGCCCTCGACCTGCCGCCGACGCACGCGCGCGCGGTCGGCGGCGCGGTGGGACGCAATCCGCTGTCGGTGATCGTGCCCTGCCATCGCGTGCTCGGCACCGCCGGCGCGCTGACCGGCTACGCCGGCGGCATCGAGCGCAAGCGCGCGCTGCTGCGGCGCGAGGGCGTCGGCCCGGCGGGCGTTTGAGCCGGCGTCATGCCGCGTTTGTTTTTCGCCGTGGAAGTCCCGCCGGCGCAGGCGGCGCGGTTGCTGTCGACCCTGCCGCAGGCGAGTGGCCTGCGCCCGGTGCCGGCCACCCAGGTTCATCTCACCCTGCATTTCCTCGGCGAATGCGGCGTGCCCGAGGCGCAACTGAATGCCGCGCTCGACGGACTCGCGGCGCCAGCCTTCACGTTGCAGGCCGCAGGCACTGGCCGCTTCCGCACCGGCCAGGGGTCGGTGCTGTGGGCGGGCCTTGCGCCGGGTCCCGGGCTTGACGCGTTGCGCGCGCTGCACGCGGCGGTGGGGCAGGCCCTGGCACAGGCCGCCGGCATCGAGCCGGAGCGCCGCCGCTACCACCCGCACCTGACGCTGGCACGCTGCCGCCCGATGGTACCCGAGGCTATGTTGCGCGCCTGGCTCGACGCGCAACGCATGCTCGCCAGCGATCCCTGGCCGGTGCAGCGGCTGGTGCTGTTCGAAAGCCGCCTGGGACCGCAGGGCGCGGAGCACCTTGTGCTGCAGGCGTGGCCGCTTGCGCGGCCCGCTGCTACGCCAGGTTGCTGAGCCCCAGGGCGACCCCAAGCCCGCACAGTGCCGAGCCGATGGCGCCGTCCAGCAGCCGCTGCCGGTGCAGCATCGCCGCCCGCAACGCCGGCGCGGTGAACACGCAGGCCACCAGGCTGAACCACGCGAGGTGCGCCAGCGACATGAAGGCGCCATAGCCGAACTGCACCGGCACCGGCGTGTGCGCATCGACCACCTGCGTATAGGTGCTGACCACGAACAGCGTGCATTTCGGGTTCAGCGCATTGGTCAGGAAGCCCATGCGCAAGGCCGCGGCAGGCCGCAGTGCCGGTGCCCCGTGCAGGTCGACTGCCAGCGCCGCGCGCCGGCGCAGCGTCTGCAGGCCGATCCACACCAGGTAGGCCGCGCCCAGCGCCTTCACCACCGTCAGCACGCCGTGCGCATGCGCCATCAGCGCCACGCCGAACATCGTGTACAGCACATGGACCTGCACCCCCAGCGCGATGCCGAGGGCGCTGAGCAGCCCGGCGCGGCGGCCGTACAGGTAACTGTTGCGGGTCACCATGGCGAAGTCCGGGCCGGGGCTGACCACGGCAAGCACGGTCACAGCGGCGACCGCCAGCGATTCGGCGAAGGGAATCATCTTGTGTGAGATTACGTTGTGGCTGGTGGGGCGGATCGCCGCCTCCGGACTGGGCCGGCGCGGCACAGCGTACCCAATTCTGCGTGCCAGCAACGGGGGCCCACAACCGATATATACTCGCGCAAATCCGTGAGAAAAACTGACTGAAACCCCGATGCACTGGCTGGGCTGGATCCGCTTTTTCGAGGCTGCCGCACGCCACGAGAGCTTCGTGCGCGCGGCCGAGGAGCTGCACCTGACCCACGGCGCGGTCAGCCGGCAGATCCGGCAGCTGGAGGACACGCTCGGCGTGGCACTGTTCGAGCGGCGCAACCGCGGCGTCTTCCTGACCGAGGCGGGGCGCACGCTGTTCGCCGCCGCCTCCCAGTCGATGGAGATGCTGGCCGGTGCCGCCGCGCGCATACGCACCCTGCCGCCCGGGCGGGCACTGGTGCTGTCCTGCGAGCCGACCGTGGCGATGCGCTGGCTGATCCCGCGCCTGCCGCGCTTTGCCGCGCGCCACCCCGATATCCCGCTGCATCTGATGGCGGCGGGCGGGCCGATCGATTTCGCGCGCAGCGGCGCCGACCTGGCGCTGCGGCGCAATGACTTCGCCTTCGAGCCGCGCTGGCACGCGCGCGAGGTGGCGCAGGAATGGGTCGGGCCGGTGTGCCGCCCGCTGCTGGCCCAGGGTGCCGCCGCAGTTCCGGCACGGCTGCATACGCGCACCCGGCCCGATGCCTGGCAGCGCTGGCTGGCCGCGGCCGGCCCGGACGCCCATGCTGCCCATGCCGCCCGCTTCGAGGGCGATGCCTGGTACGAGCACTTCTACCTGAGTCTGCAGGCCGCCGCGGCGGGTCTCGGCTGGGCCATGGCTTCGCGGCTGATGGCCGCCGACGAGATCGCCGACGGGCGCCTGGTTGCTCCATTCGGCTTCACGCCAGACGGATCGGCGTACCATCTGTTGTCGCCGGCGCCGTTCGAGCACGACTCGCGCCGACAGCTGCTGCTCGCGTGGCTGCGCGAAGAGGCGCAGGCTACCCTGGCCGCGCCGGCCGCATCTCCTGAAGTCTCCCCATTGGAGCCGAAGGACGCCTGAAAGCGGCGCAGGCGCTACCCCCCGTAAGTCTGTGCTCAAGTTCTGCCACAGTTTTGCCGAAGGTGTCGCCATGAGTCTTGCCGGACGCGGGGGCACGCGCTTAACATGCGGCGCGCGGCCGGCAGGCCGACTGGCTGCCGCGCCCCCACACCGCACTACTCATGACCCGGCAGCATCCCGCTATACCAGACGTTGCGTGAATCCATGAATCAGCACGAAGCCACCGGGGCCGGCACCGGAACCGATACCGACACTGTCGCCGCCGCCACGCCGGCGGATGATCGTTACCGCCTCACGCACAACTCCCAGATCGGCACCGTGCTGCGCGACCTGTCGTGGCAGAAGTGCATGCTGAGCGTGCGTACCCGAACCGGACACCAGTTTGTCACCTCGATCCTGCATGTCGATCCGGTCAACCGGACCTTCGTGTTCGACTGGTGCAATGCCGACGCCGAGCGGCAGTCGCTGATGACCTCGGAAGAGAATGCGTTCTCGGGTTTGCTGCGCGGCGTGCCGGTGAACTTTACGGTCGGGCAGCCGGCCGCGACCCGCTTCGAGCAAGGCCCGGCCTTCGTCGTCGAATTTCCGGAAAAGCTCTATCACTTCCAGCGCCGCCGCCATTTCCGCGCGCGCACGCTGGTGACCAAGGGCTACCGCTGCGAGATCCGCAGCGTCGACAATGCGCTGCTGTGCCTGGACATTGCCGACCTGTCGCTGTCCGGCGTCGGGCTGCGCTCCAAGAGCGTCACCGAGGAGCAGTTGCCGGTCGGCACCACCGTGGCCAGGTGCCGACTCGACTTCCGCGAGCTGGGCAAGGTCGAGCTCGACCTGCAGGTGGTCGGCCACTGGCTGGTCGGCCACGACGGCAACGCCATCCACCACTTCGGCTGCGCCTTTATCAATCCGGACGGCCGCATGGAGAACTTCCTGCAGCGGCTGGTGTTCGCGCTGGAACTGGCACACCGGGGCTGAAGCGCTCCCGCCGGGGCGGACTGTGCCGCGCTGGCGCAAGGACGGCCGCGCCGCGGCATAGCGCCGACCACGGCGTGATCGCGGCCATGCCCAGCCCGGCGCCGCCGCGCCCCTAGGAGCCGATCAGCCGCCCGATCGCCGCGGCGGCTTCGCGCATTGGCGGCAGCAGCCGCGTCACCATATCGCTTTCCGACACGCGTGCGGCGCGCACGCTCACGCTCAGGCCGGCCAGCACGATGCCCGAGGCCGAGCGCACCGGCACGGACATCGCGCGCAGGCCCGGCTCCAGCTCCTCATCGACGATCACGTAGTCGACTTCGCGCGCCCGCTCGAAGCATGCCTCCAGCTCCTGCCGCGACACCTTGGTCTGCAGCGTGCGCGGACGAAGTTCGGCATGCTCGAAAAAGCCGTCGAGCACCGTGGCCGGCTGGTGCGCCAGCAGCAGCCGGCCGTTGGAGGTGCAGTAGGCCGGCAGGCGGCTGCCCATGCCCAGCGAGTAGTTCAGCACGCGCTGCACTTCGGAACGGACCAGGTAGAGGATGTCGGTGCCGTCGAGGATGGCCAGTGCGCAGGTCTCGTGGATGCGCGCGCTCAGGTTGTCCAGGATCGGCTGCGCCAGCGACACCAGCGAAGTCGAAGAGAAATACGCATGCCCCAGGTGCAGCACGCGCGGGCGCAGCGCGAACTGGCCGTCCTGCTGGCTGACATAGCCGAGCTGTTCCAGCGTATAGAGGCAGCGCCGTACCGACGCGCGCGACAGCTGCGTGCGCTGTGCCACCTGCGAGATGGTCAGCGGACGCTTGCGTTCCGAGAAGGCCTCCAGCACGGTAAGCCCGCGCGCCAGCGACAGCATGAAATTGGGATCGCCGGCAAAGCTGCTCAGCAAATCGGCGTGCGGCCGGGCGACGCGGACGGTGTCGGCCTGTGCATGACCGAGACCGATGGGGCGGAGGACTTCCATGGTGCTGTGCTTGTCCGGGTTCGTTGTTCGATAATCGCGCAATCTTAAACCGGGTTGCCGCAACGGGCCAGCATTGCGTGCATCCAAGTGTGTCCCGATGGGCACGACGCCAGTTTTGTGATCGATGCTTTGCCTGAAGCTTTTGGCTTAGCGCCGGCAGCGTATCCGCTCCGCCACCTCGAACAACGCCATGCCGGCCAGCATCGCGCCGACGAAACCCCACGCCTTGGCATAGCCCGCGCCCAGCGCCACCAGCGCCGGGCCGGGACAGAAACCGGCCAGCCCCCAGCCCACGCCGAACGCGGCGCTGCCCAGCACCAGCCGCGGCGTGATCGCGGACGCAGTGGGCCACTGCATGGCCTGGCCCAGCCACGCACGCGAGCGCCGGCGCGCCAGCGCAAACGCCAGCGTGCCCACCAGCACGGCGCCAGCCATCACGAATGCCAGCGACGGATCCCAGGCACCCGCCAGGTCCAGGAAGCCAAGCACCTTGCCCGGATCGGCCATGCCAGACACGATCAGCCCGATGCCGAACACCAGCCCGGTCAGCAGCGCAAACCAGACAGTCATGTCAGCCTCCGAGCAGGTGGCGTTGCACCAGCACCGTCAGGAAACCCGCCGCCATGAAGGTCAGCGTGGCCACCAGCGAACGCACCGAACCGCGCGACAAGCCGCATACGCCGTGGCCGCTGGTGCAGCCGCCGGCATAGCGCGTGCCGATCCCTACCAGTAGCCCCGCGGCCAGCACCGTGCCCCAGCCCGCGTCGATGCGCGCCTGCGGCATGGCCCCGAAGGCGCCGGCCAGCCACGGCGCCAGCAACAGCCCGGCGACAAAGGCGGCGCGCCAGGCGGTATCGCCGTGCGGCAGCGACAGCATGCCGCCGACGATGCCGCTGATGCCGGCAATCCGGCCCAGGCCAAGGATCATCAGCGCCGCGGCCAGCCCGATGACCAGCCCGCCGGCCAGCGACAGCCACGGCGTGAAATGGGTGAAATCAATCTGCATGGACATCTCCGCGATGGCGGCCGGCAGCGCGGCCCGAGGCGGGGATTATAGGAGTCGTGCGCTCATGCACTCGCGGTCATTGCCAGGATGCGGCGACCGGCCATAAAAAAGTCGCCGCTGGGGTGGCGGCGACCGGGGAAGGGTCTGTCAATCAAGAGGGGTCTTGCTGACAGGCAAAGTATAGACATTTGAATTAAGACATTGCATACAACTTTGGTGGGGTGCGCATGCAGCACATGTCGGCCTTCTCGCTGCGGAGGCCTCGCGCCTCAGAACGGCTTGCCGAGGTAGAGGTAGAAGCTGTACGTCCCGGCCGCGGCCCGGCCATAGGCGAAGTAGAGCGGCCCGAGCGGGCTGTCCAGCGCCAGGAACAGCGATCCCGACTTGAGCAGCCCGGTCGGGCTGCCCGGCACCAGCGGCGCGCCCATGCGGCCCGCCTCCAGCGAGAAGCCGGCGTAGATGCCTTGCAGCAGCGTCTGCCGCGCCAGCTTGTTGTAGTAGACCAGCCGCGCAAACTGCAGGTTGCCGCCCAGCAGCTGCCCGGTCGCATAGCCGGATTGCTGCAGGAAGCCGCCCCACTGGAACAGGTCATAGCGCGGCAGCGGGTTGCCGATATTGGTGCCGGCCTTGAACCCGAACGAGACGGTATGGTTGCCGAACGAATGCGCGTACACCGCTTCGGCCTGCGCCTTGACATAGGAATCGTCGGCACCGAGCCCCGGTTGCGAGGCATAGACGCGCAATGAGCCCGAATAGCCGAAGCGTGGGAAGTCGACGCTGTCGAGCTGGTCGAAGAAGAGCCGGCCGGTAATGGCGCCACGCTTGATCCTGCCGGGGCCTGGCGACAGCGCCTCCGGGCCGGTGCTCAGCGTGGCGTCCAGCGTGCCGGTCTGCACGCCCACCCGCAGCTCGCCGTACTTGGTGAACTGGCTGCCTACGTCCAGTGCTACGTCAAAGCGGCGCAGGTCATAGGTGGCCAGGCGGGTGCTGCCCTGGAACACGTTGACCGGACGCCGTTCCAGCTCGACGCGCGGGGCGATGAAGAAAAACTGGCGCGTGTCCAGCGGCTGGTAGAACTCGCTCATCAGCGAAGTGGTCTGGCCCACCTGGGCATCGGTGCGCCATTCGGCGCCAAGCGAGTTGAGCCAGGTGCGCCGGTAGCTGCCGACCAGATTGAAGAATGCATCGCCGCGGAAGTCGGTACTGAGCCCGAGGCCGAAGCGCAGATAATCCGGCCCGTACGATTTCTCGACCGCATTGACCACCAGGATGCGCTTGCCCGGCTCTTCCATGATGCCGTAGTTCACGTGCTCGAAGTCGCCGGTGCCGAACAGCCGCCGCATGTCCTGGTCAAGCGTGGCCTGGTGCAGCGGCTCGCCCGGCTTGGTCTCCATCACCGCCGTGGCAAACTCGGGGTTGACGCGGTGCAGCGGCGCCATCTCGATCGCATCGACCGGCCGCGTGTCCGGCGGGGGCACCGCCTGCTGCGTCGCGCGCAGCTGCGCGTACTGCGCCGGCGGCAGCGCCAGCGGTGCGAGGCGTTCGGCCACCTTGCGCGCAGCGGCTTCGCCGATGGGGATGGTGGCGGCCAGGTGGTCGAAATCGGTCGCGGAAAAATCGCCGAGCGCCGGCTCGATCAGCACGTCCGCAGGGCCCAGCGAGGTCAGCGAGGCGCGCACGTTCTGCTCGGTCAGGATGTTGAGCATCTGGCCTGTCACGCCGATGACCGAGGTCAGCTCCTCGCGCTTCATCAGCGGCGTGCCGAGGTTGACGGCGATGATGACATCGGCGCCCATCGCGCGCGCGACGCCGACCGGCAGGTTGTCGGTGAGCCCGCCATCGACCAGCAGTTTTCCCTGGTATTCCGATGGGGCCACCGCGCCCGGCACCGACATGCTGGCGCGCATCACGTTGGCCAGCTCGCCGGCGTTGAACACCACCGGCGTGCCGGCGACCAGATCGGTGGCGACGGCGCGGTAGGGGATCGGCAGCTTGTCGAAGTCGCGGTAGCCGGGTGTGCGCGCCAGCTGGCGCAGCACCGTTTCCAGCTGCACGCCCGAGACCGCGCCCTTGGGCAGCAGCAGGCCGCTCGCCTGCACGCCGATCTCGGGCGTGAACAGGTTG
Source organism: Cupriavidus consociatus (assembly GCF_017814975.1). Taxonomy (GTDB): domain Bacteria; phylum Pseudomonadota; class Gammaproteobacteria; order Burkholderiales; family Burkholderiaceae; genus Cupriavidus; species Cupriavidus consociatus. The sequence continues at coordinate 41,171 of NZ_JAGIQA010000023.1, read as the reverse complement.
GTGAAGTCGTCCTGCTTGCGGCGGATGGTCAGGTCCTTGCGCGGAGGGCGTTCCTTGAACAGCTTTTCGGTGCTCAGCCCGCTCACCAGCCGCTCCATCTCGGCGGGCGACATGCCGGTGGCATAGGCCCCTCCGACCAGTGAACCCATGCTGGTGCCGGCGATGCAGTCCACTGGCACGCGCAATTCCTCCAGCACCTTGAGCACGCCGATATGCGCGGCGCCGCGCGCACCGCCGCCGGACAGCACCAGGCAGATGCGCGGACGCGTGCCGCGGGCCGTGGCGGCGGTGGCGGTGGCGGCGGGCGTGTCGATCGCGGCGGGAGCCGGGGGCGCGATCGCTGGTGCCGCGATCGCCGGTATGGGCGCTGCGTCCATCGCCGAACCTGGCGCCGAACCGGGCGCGGCAGGGGCGCCAACGGCAAGGCAAGCCGCCAGCGCAAGCGCTGCCAGCCGCAGGATCCGCAACCCCAGGGGTGTGGCTGCCTTCATGTCGTCGTCCGTTCAGCAGGCAGCCGCAATGCGGCGCCGGTTGCCCGGTCTGTGCGCGGCCGGGATGGGCGTCGGCTTATCTTCGGGCAAAACGCGGCGCACGGGCCGGCTGCCGCGCGCGCCGCAAAACAATTCATCACGCCTTTCGGAAGCGTTCAGATCGGCATCCGCTGCCGGAGCGCACTGCGCAGGCCGCGTGCAGTGACTAAGATGAACGCAGGCCAAGGCGGGTGGGGAGCATGTACGGTTATTTCTTTTGTCAGACCGCCGCGGGGCAACTGACGCTGATTCCCCGTGAGAGGGACTGGATGCTGATGCTGGGCAATGGCGTGATGGGGCGGTACCCGAATGCCCAGGCAGCGGTGGACGCCCTGTTCGACGGCGCGATATGCGTGCAGGGCCGGCGTATCGACGCCAGCGCTCTGGGCGTGCCGCCACGCGCGCACGACTGGCTCTACCATGTACTGAGCCGCTGAAGCAGCTCAGCGGCGCACTCGGCGGCGCAGCCCGCACAGAGGGGAATCGCCATGACCGCACTGGTGGAGTGGACCCGCGAACATACCTGCCGGCTGTTCCCGATGTCAGCCGAGTACCATCGTACCGGGGGCACCGAGGTGCAGGTGAGCTGGCAGGCCGAGCCGCCCGGCTCGCCCGGCCGCTGCCGCATCAGCGCGTCGCTGGCGTTCGACCAGGACGTGATCGACGCCGTCTACCTGGCCGACCCGGCCGAGCTGGCCCGCATCGGTGCACGGCTGGCCGACCTGGTGGCGCGCTGGCTTGCCGACGATGACATCGCCTGCCTGTCCGGCACGGCGCTGGTGATCCCGGTCGGAAGCGTGCTGCTGGGTCACTGAGCGCCACTGCCCCGGCGCTGCAGCGACGCAGCGACGCAGCGGGGTCGGCGACGTGGTTGGCGCCGGCGGCATATACTGGCGGCTGATCCGCCAATTGCGCCCGCAGCGGCGTGCAGTCCGTGTCCCAAGCGTCTTCCGTCAACCCTGCCGCCAACCCAGCCGACGACCCGCGCCCGGTGCCGCCAGAGCGGCCCGGCGACAACGAATGCTGCGGCTCCGGCTGCGATCCGTGCATCTTCGATTTCTACTACCAGGAGCTGGACCGCTACCGCGAGGAACTGCGCGCGTGGGAAGCGCGCCAGGCCGCGCGGCACGCGGAGGACCCGGCCAATTGAACGAACTTCTCGACTTCGTGCGGCGCCACCCGCGCCTGTTCGTGCTGACCGGCGCTGGTATCAGCACGGATTCCGGCATCCCCGGCTATCGCGACGCGCGCGGCCAGTGGCAGCGTTCGCAGCCGATCACGCTGCAGGCCTTCCTCGGCTCGCACGCCGGGCGCCAGCGCTACTGGGCGCGCAGCATGCTGGGCTGGCCGGTGGCGTGGCAGGCGCGGCCCAACGGCGCGCACCATGCGCTGGCCCGGCTGGGTGAGCAGGGCCGCCTGAGCGCGCTGGTCACGCAGAATGTGGACGGGCTGCACCAGCGTGCCGGCAGCCGCGACGTGATCGAGCTGCACGGCAGCCTCGCCAGCGCCATCTGCCTCGACTGCGGCGCGAGCCATGACCGCGCCGGCCTGCAGGACTGGCTGCTGGACCGGAACGCCGCGCTGCGCGACGTGATTGCCGAGCCTGCCGCCGATGGCGACGTGCATTTCGAATCGCCGCTGTTCGCGCAGTTCCGCGTGCCCGAGTGCGCGCGCTGCGGCGGCATCCTCAAGCCTGACGTGGTCTTTTTCGGCGAGTCGGTTCCGCGCACACGCGTCGATGCCGCGCGCGCGGCGCTCGAGGCCGCCGATGCAATGCTGGTGGCGGGCTCGTCGCTGATGGTCTACTCGGGCTACCGCTTCTGTGTCTGGGCCGGCCAGATGGGCAAGCCGGTGGCGGCGCTCAATCTCGGCACCACGCGCGCGGACGACATGCTGGCGCTGAAGGTCGAAGCCGGCTGCGCACGTGCGCTGCAGGCGCTGGTGGCGCAGCTGGATTCAGGCGCTGCAAAGTGAGCATTGGCCGCATCATGCAAGCCACCCGTTGACGCGACCGCCGCACAGGCATAGCATCGCCAGACCTTCGCATCCAATTCCCGATTTCGTCATGAGCGCAGACCGCCATCGCCCCGTCAACGCCGCGCCCCCGTGCGACGCGTTGCCGTGCGTGCGTCGCCAGCCTGCGTTCGTCTCTGTCGCACCGCCGCCGCCGTTCTCCGGCGGCGCGCATCCGCCCCCGCCGCCACGCGGCTGACGGGCGCGCATCGCGGCCCGTACCTGGACCGCACTTCGGCACTCTCGTCCCCGGTATTCACGCCTGCGCGTGCCTGACGGCACGGTAGCCGCGCGTCGCGCGCACCGCTGCCAGTCGATGCGCGTGCCTGCGCGCCGGGGTCTGCCATGCCTTCGACAGATGACATCCATGACTACCGAAAAAGATTGCGCGGCGCAACTGGGCGCCGCGACCGACTCCCGGCATGCGGTATCCGCCGCGTTCTGGGCCACACCGCTATTCGTGCTGCTGTGGAGCAGCGGCGCCATCGCGGCACGCCTCGGGCTTGACCATGCCACGCCCTTTGCCTTGCTGACGCTGCGTTTTGCCATGACGCTGGCGGTGCTCGGCGCCATCGGCCTGGCACGGGGCCAGTTACTGCCGCCGCGCGGCGAACGGCTGCATGTGGCGCTGACCGGCCTGCTGCTGATCGGCGGCTACGCCGTGTTCTACTTCCTTGCACTTGACCATGGCATGACGCCTGGTGTGCTGGCCACCGTGCTGGGCGCGCAACCGATGCTGACCCTGTTGCTGACCGAGCGACGCTACAGCACCACCCGCATGGCGGGTCTGGCGCTCGCGCTCGCCGGGTTGGCGCTGGTGGTCGCGGACAGCCTGCTGCTGGCACGGCTTTCCGTGGCGGGCGTGTTGTGCGGACTGGCATCGCTGGCTTGCATGACCGTCGGCGCTATCCTGCAGAAGCGCATCACGCGCGAGCCGGCGCAGGTGCTGCCGCTGCAGTATGGCGCCAGCCTCGCGGCATGCCTCCTGTGCCTGCCGTTCCAGCCCTTTGCTTTCGAGGTATCGCTGGCGTTCGCGCTGCCGCTGCTGTGGCTGACGCTCGGCATCTCGATCGGCGCCACGCTGTTGTTCTACCGGCTGATCCAAGCGGGCAACCTGGTCAATGTGACCAGCCTGTTCTACCTCGTGCCTGCCGGCACCGCGGTGCTGGACTACCTGCTGCTGGGCAACCGGATGGCGCCGCTGGCGATTGCAGGGATGGCGGCGGTGCTGGCGGGACTGTCGCTGGTGTTCCGCGGCAAGCGGGATACGCTGCAGCGTTAGCGGTTCTTCACTTCGACACGCACTTCGTCCTTGCCGACCGTGATCGTCCCCGGCTCGACCTCCTTGCCGCCGAAGCGCAGTTCCTCGGGCTTGAAGGTATAGACCGGATAGTCCTTAAGCAGCTGCTGCGCAACGACCGCGCCAATGGCATTGAGCTGCTCGCGGTACTGGGCCATGCCGGCAACCTCGACTTGTTGCACCGTGGGGTTGTCGAGCAGCACGGCGCGCTTGCCGGAGTCGTAGCGCACGCCGCTGTTGAGTGCCAGCTTGCCGTCAACCGGCGGCGAGGGCAGCAGCGCATTGGTCAGGCGGGCGTCGACATGGGTGATGAGCCGGTTGCTGGCCTCGTCGAGCACCAGCCGGGGGTGGCTCAGCTGTACGGTCACCACTTCCGCATAGCGCAGCGTGGCGGGAAAGCGCTGCTCCAGCGCGGCCTGCAGTTCCTGGCGGGTCAGCGTGTATTCGCCGGTCCAGACGTTGTAGCCGGCCAGCGCGGGCGTGGCGGCCGTGCAGACGGTCGCAAGGACGGCCGCGGCGGCAAGGAGCAGGGAGGGGCGCAGGCGCATGTGGCGGATGGTGCGCGCCTCGCCGGCGCGCCGTGGATGGAGTCAGCCAGTCAGACCGCGCGCGCGGGATGGCGTTCCGTCACATTGCGCCGGCGCGCATGCGCGCGGCATCAGTAATGCGGCGGGATTTCCTGCAGGGGATCGGACTCTGACGCCGTCGACGTGGCGCTGCGCAACTGCTGGTACAGCGCGCGGAACTGCTCCTGCAGCAGGTCGATCTGCTGCTGCTGGCGCGCCACCGTGGTGTTGAGCGTTTCGAGCAGGTCTTCCTGGAAGGCGAGCTTGATTTCGAGTTCCGTGATGCGTTCGTCCATGGCGCGTGGCTGTCGTGGGTTCGCCGGTTTCTCCGGCTGGCGGCGCGCATTGTAATCCCGTATGCCGCTGCCGCCGGCGAAACCGCGCGCGCCGCGCTTACTTCTGCTCGGTGATCAGCATCCACATGACGCCGAAGCGGTCGCTGACCATGCCAAACTGCTCGGCGAAGAAGGTCTTGTCCAGCGGCATCACCACCTGGCCGCCTTCCTTCAGGCCGTTGAAGGCCTTTTCCACCCCGGCCTTGTCGGCAAAGCTGATCGTCAGGCCGAAGCCCTCGAACTTGGGCTGGTTCGAGCAGCGGCCGTCGGAAGCCATGATCACGCTGTCGCCGATCTGGAATTCCATGTGCATGACCTTGTCTTCCGTTCCCGGCGGCGCCTGGCAGCTGGGGTCGGCCTTTTCGGGCTCGGGGTTCTCCTTGAACGTCATCCGCATATTGACCTTGGCGCCAAGGGTCTTCTTGTAGAACTCGACAGCTTCATCGCAACGACCTTCAAGAAAGAGATAGGGCTGGACTTGCATGACAACTCCTGTAGAGAGGGCTGCCCGGGCGGGGCAACCAGGAAAAACGTAGCCATCGTCCGGACCGTCGTCAGACGATAGCTTCCGGGATCCGGCAACGGCCAGGCGCTTTTGTGTACGCCGTACACATACGATAGCAAACCAAGTGAATGGTGTCCACATGAATCCGGGGCCGCCTTCGGCGAAGGCGTGTGCCGGCCTGCACTAGAATGCCCGCGAGCCGTCGCTAGCCGGCTCTCGCCTGACCACTTAGACACCCGGGGCTGCCTTGCGTTACGAACTGACCGACCTGCGCCTGTTCCAGGCGATCGCCGATGCACAAAGTCTCTCCGGGGGCGCTTCGGCCACGCATATCACCGCATCGGCGGCCAGCTACCGGCTGAAGAACCTCGAGCATGCGATGGGCACGCCGCTGTTCGTGCGCACCGCGCGCGGCATGGAGCTGACGCCGGCCGGGGAGACATTGCTGGTCCATGTGCGCGAACTGCTGCTCGGCGTCGAGCGCATGCACGGCGAGGTGGGCCGTTTTTCGGCGGGCCTGAAAGGCAATATCCGGCTGCTGGCCAACAGCAGCTCGCTCAACGGCTTCATCATCCCGAGCGTGAGCCGCTTTCTGCTGGCCAACCCGGACGTGAACATCGACCTCGAAGAACGCGCCAGCCAGTCGATCCTGACCGCGGTCGCGGCGCACGAGGCCGACGTGGGCATTCTCGCCGGCGACTTCGAGACCAGCGGGGTACGCTCGGTGCGCTATGCGCGCGACGAACTGATCCTGGCGGTCGCGGCCGAGCATCCACTGGCGCGCGAGCCGGAGGTCCGCTTCGGCGCGGCACTGGCTTTCGACTTCGTGTGCATGAGCCGCACCAGCAGCAACTTTCTGTTCCTGCGCGACATGGCGCAGCGCGCGGGCAAGAGCCCGAACGTGCGGCTGCATGCGCACAGCTTCGACGCAGTGTTGTCGCTGGCCGAGGCGGGGGTAGGGGTGGCCCTCGTGCCGCGCAGCGTGGCGGCACAGGCACTGCGCGAGGCGCGCGTAGTGGGGGTGCGGCTGGCCGAGCCCTGGGCACTGCGCGAACTCAACCTGATCGTGCGCGCCGACGGCAAGCTGCCGTCATTTGCCGAGGCGTTCGCGCAGTTCCTGCTCAACGATCCGCGCGTGGTGGCCACACGCGAGGGTGGCGCCGTGGCCAGTACGGCGCCGTAATAGCGAACCAAAGGCGCGGCTCAGCGCTTGCGGTTCAGGAACGTGGCCATATGCTGCTGCGGCTCGCCGGTGTCGAACGCGCTGCCGAATTCCGCCACGCTGTTGTTGATCGACACATCGATCGGCGCGTCTTCCCACTCGCGCAGCAAACGCTTCTGCTGGCGCACGGCAACGGGACCGAAGCCCGCCAGCAGCGCGGCCACGCGCTCGACCTCCTGATCCAGCGCATCGAGCGGCACCACGCGGCTGACCAGTCCCCACTGCAGCGCGTCTTCGGCGTTGGCGATCTCGCCCGTCAGCAGCAGCCATGACGCGCGCGCATTGCCGATCAGGCGCGGCATCAGCGCCGCGTGGATCACTGACGGAATGCCGACCTTGACCTCTGGCATGCCGAGCTGCGCATTGTCGGCGGCGATGCGGATATCGCACGCCAGCGCCAGCTCCAGCCCCCCGCCCAGGCACCAGCCCGGCATGCGCGCGATCACCGGCGCCGGGCAATGGCGCACCGCGTCGCACAGGCGGCGCAGGCCGCTGATGAATGCCTGTGCGCTGGTGCGGTCCAGCGCGGCCATTTCCTTGATATCGGCGCCGCCGATAAAGCCCTTGTCGCCGGTGCCGCGCAGCACCACCACGCGCACGGCATCGTTGGCGGCCAGCGCCTCGATCGCGCGCGTCACCGAGGCGATCACCGGCGTGCCGAGGATGTTGAGGGAACCCGCGTCGCGGATGGTGACGGTGGCAATGCCGCGCGCGTCAATGTCGACGCCGGCGTGCTGTTCCCGGATGGTTTCGCTCATGTCGTTCCTTGTGGCTTGCATGTTGTGGCTTGCTTACTGGAGCCTGGTGAACTGGATATCGTCGACGACCTTCTTCCAGTGCGCATTCTGCCCGCGCACCAGTTCGGAGAAGGCCTGGCGCGAGGTGGGCGCGGGGATTGCGCCCTGCTTCTCGATCGCGGCGATCACGTCGGGTTCGGCCAGCACCTTGCGCACGGCCTGGTTCAGCTTGTCGAGGATGGGGGCGGGCGTGCCGGCCGGCGCGGCCAGGCCGAACCAGGACGGATTGTTCATCGCCGGCAGGCCAGCTTCGGCATAGGTCGGCACGTTGGGCAGCACCTTCAGGCGCTGCTTCGCCGCAACCGCCAGCGGCTTCAGCCGGCCACCCTGGATCAGCGCGGACGACGACGGGATGTTGTCGAACACGACCTGGATCTGGCCCGCGACCGCATCGTTGAGCGCCGGCCCCAGGCCCTTGTAGGGCACGTGCAGCATGCGCGTGCCGGTGGCGTTCATGAACAGCTCGCCGTTCATGTGGCTCAGGCCGCCGTTGCCTGACGAGCCGAACGAATACTTGCCGGGATCGGCCTTCAGCAGCTTGATGAAGGACTGCAGGTCGCTGGCCGGGAACGACGGGTTGACCACGAGCACGTTCGGGACGTCGGCGAGGTTGCTGATCGGCGCGAAGTCCTTGACCGGGTCATACGCGGTCTTGACGTAGACGTTGGGATTGACCGCATGCGAGCTTTCCACCTCCATCACCAGCGTGTAGCCGTCGGCAGGCTGCTTGGCGGCATAGGCGCTGCCCACGGCGCCGCCGGCACCCGGGCGGTTCTCGACCACAACCGGCTGGCCCAGCACCGGGCCCAGATGGGTGCCGACGATGCGGGCGATGATGTCGGTGGTGCCGCCGGCGGCGTAGGGCACGATCAGCTTGATCGGGCGGTCGGGGTAGGCGCTGGCCTGCGCGGCGCCGGCAGTGGCGAACGCGGCGAACAGGGCCACGGTGGAAAGGACTGGCTTCATCGGGTGTCTCCGGAGCAGGGTTTATCAGTCTTGGTAGGAGTCTTGCAGGGGGCAGGGCATCAGCTGGCGACGCTGTGCTCGCCCAGCAGCGGCGGCGGCATCAGCGGGCCGTCGTGGCCCGCCAGCATCGGGTTGCGCACCATCGGCACGCGGCCCATGACGGGGTGCTCCGCCACCCGCATCAGGCCGCGGTGCCGCACCTGCGGATGGGCGAAGACTTCGTCCATGGTGTGGATCGGGCCCCACGGCACGCCGTTGGCGTCGAATGCTTCAGTCCAGCTGGCGCGCGTGCGCGTGGGGAAGAGCTCGGTCAGCAGCGCGCGCAGCGCCGGCAGGTGCTCGATGCGCGCCGAATTGGTGGCGTAGCGCGGGTCCTGCGCCAGCTCGGGCATGCCGGCCACCGCGCAGAATCGCGCGAACTGGCCGTCATTGCCGATCGCCAGGATCAGGTGGCCGTCGGCGCAGCGGAACACTTCATACGGCGCGCAGTTGGGATGCGCATTGCCGCTGCGCTGCGGATTCTGGCCCGAGACCAGGTAGTTGGCGGCCTGGTTGGCGTTCATCGCCACGGCCACGTCGAGCAGCGCGATATCGAGGTGTGCGCCGGCTCCGGTCGACTGCCGCTGGTACAGCGCGGCCAGCACCGCCGAGGTCGCATACATGCCGGTGCTCAGGTCGACCACCGCCACGCCGGTGCGCAGCGGCCCCGCGCCCGGTGCGCCGTCGGGCTGGCCGGTATAGCTCATCAAGCCACCCATGCCCTGGAACACATAGTCGTAGCCGGGCTTGTCGGCCATCGGCCCGTCCTGGCCGAAGCCGGTGATCGACAGGTAGACCAGGCGTGGGTTGATCGCATTGAGGGTTTCGTAGTCGAGCCCGTAGCGGCCCAGGGTGCCAACCTTGTAGTTCTCGACCAGCACGTCCGCTTCGCGCGCCAGCTCGCGCACCTGCGCGGCACCTTCCGGTGTGCTGTAGTCGATCGCCACCGAGCGTTTGCCGCGGTTGCAGCAGATGAAATAGCCCGACAGGCGCGGATCGCCTTCGGTGTCGGCCGGCGCGTCGAGGTAGGGCGGGCCCCAGCCGCGGGTGTCGTCGCCGCGCCGGGGATGTTCGACCTTGGTCACCTCGGCGCCAAGGTCGGCCAGGTTCTGGGTACACCAGGGACCGGCGAGAATGCGCGACAGGTCCAGGACCCGGATCCCTTGCAGGGCGCGATGCAGCATGACGATTCCGCTCTCAAAACAACGATGCGGCGCAGTATAGGGAGGGGTCCCGGGAGCGAACCAGTCGAGAGTTTTGAAGGGCGCGTTCGCGGCATTTCAACGCTGCGCCGGGGTGCCGCCAACGGCCCGGCGGCGGCGGCCGTTTGGCGCGTGGGCGCTGCCGTGTCACAATTCGCGTTTGGCACTGACTCGGCCCGTGACTCGGCCGGCCGCGTCGCCGTGCTTCCGCGCGCGCTGGCGCCTTTCCGGGCAACGTGGCGGAAGCCCGCCCAAGAGCCGACAAATTCACTTAGATTTCTGGCGATGACTACCATCCTGCAGCACATTCCTACCGGCGAGCGCGTCGGTATCGCCTTCTCCGGCGGCCTTGACACCAGCGCGGCACTCCTCTGGATGCGCCAGAAGGGCGCCGTCCCCTACGCCTACACCGCCAACCTGGGCCAGCCCGACGAGCCCGACTACGACGACATCCCGCGCCGCGCGAAGGCCTACGGCGCCGAGGAAGCCCGCCTGGTCGACTGCCGCACGCAGCTGGTGGCCGAGGGCATCGCCGCCCTGCAGTGCGGTGCGTTCCACATCTCCACCGCCGGCATCACCTACTTCAACACCACCCCGATCGGCCGCGCCGTCACCGGCACCATGCTGGTCGCCGCGATGAAGGAAGATGGCGTCAACATCTGGGGCGATGGCAGCACGTTCAAGGGTAATGACATCGAGCGCTTCTACCGCTACGGACTCCTGACCAACCCCGGCCTGCAGATCTACAAGCCGTGGCTGGACCAGCAGTTCATCGACGAGCTGGGCGGCCGTGCCGAGATGTCCGAGTTCATGCGCCAGAACGGCTTCGACTACAAGATGTCGGCCGAAAAGGCGTACTCGACCGACTCCAACATGCTGGGCGCCACCCACGAGGCCAAGGACCTGGAGCACCTGGATTCGGGCATCCGCATCGTGCAGCCGATCATGGGCGTGCAGTTCTGGCGCGATGACGTCGAAGTCAAGCGCGAGGAAGTCACCGTGCGCTTCGAGGAAGGCCAGCCGGTCGCGCTGAACGGCCAGACCTTCGCCAACGCCGTCGACCTGTTCATGGAAGCCAACCGCATTGGCGGCCGCCATGGCCTGGGCATGAGCGACCAGATCGAGAACCGCATCATCGAGGCCAAGAGCCGCGGCATCTACGAAGCCCCGGGCCTGGCGCTGCTGTTCATCGCCTACGAGCGACTGATCACCGGCATCCACAACGAAGACACCATCGAGCAATACCGCGACAACGGCCGCCGCCTGGGCCGCCTGCTGTACCAGGGCCGCTGGTTCGACCCGCAAGCCATCATGCTGCGCGAAACCGCCCAGCGCTGGGTGGCCGGCGCCATCACCGGCGAAGTCACCATCGAACTGCGCCGCGGCAACGACTACTCGATCGTGAACACCACCTCGCCCAACCTGACCTACAAGCCGGAACGGCTGACCATGGAAAAGGGCGAGTCGATGTTCACCCCGCTGGACCGCATCGGCCAGCTGACGATGCGTACGCTGGATATCGTCGATACGCGCGAGAAGCTGCAGACGTATGCGAAGACGGGCCTGTTGTCGACGCAAGTGAGCGCTTCGCTGCCGAAGCTGGAAGACTGAGCGGGGCCGCGCCGGTTGGCGCGATTTGCCACGTAAGGAATCGGCACCTTTGGGTGCCGATTTTTTTTGCCACCTCAAGCGATGCTTGCTGGATGGCACGAAGATGGAACAAGGCTGATCGCCGGCAGACGCGATCCTCCGTTCTGGCGTCGTACACTGTGGCCTCGAGACCACCGGAGCCACCACATGTCCTCCCTGCGCGCCCTCTACCCCGAAATCGAGCCCTACCACACCGGTACGCTCGATGTCGGCGACGGCCACGTCCTCTATTACGAGCGTGTCGGCACGCCGGGCGCCAAGCCGGCGGTGTTCCTGCACGGCGGGCCCGGTGGCGGGATCTCGGCCGACCATCGGCGGCTGTTCGACCCGGCGCGCTACGACGTGCTGCTGTTCGACCAGCGCGGCTGCGGACGATCGACGCCGCATGCGGGGCTCGAAAACAACACCACGTGGCACCTGGTCGACGATATCGAGCGGCTGCGCGAACTTGCCGGCGTGCAGCGCTGGCTGGTATTCGGCGGTTCCTGGGGCTCGACGCTGGCGCTGGCCTATGCGCAGAAGCATCCCCGATGCGTCAGCGAACTGGTGCTGCGCGGCATCTATACGGTGTCGCAGGCAGAGCTGGACTGGTACTACCAGTACGGCGTGTCCGAGATGTTCCCCGAGAAATGGGAGCGCTTCCAGGCGCCAGTGCCCGCGGCGGAGCGCGGCAACATGATGGCGGCCTATCGCAAGCTGCTGACCGGCGAGGACAAGGACAAGCAGATCGAAGCCGCGCGTGCCTGGAGCGTGTGGGAAGGCGAGACCATCACGCTGCTGCCGGATGCCGGCAACAGCGCCAGGCATGACGAGAGCCACTTCGCGCTGGCGTTCGCGCGGCTGGAGAACCATTACTTCACGCACCGCTGCTGGCTGGAAGATGGGCAGCTGCTGCGCGATGCAGGCAAGCTGGCCGCTATCCCCGGCGTCATCGTGCATGGGCGCTATGACATGCCGTGCCCGGTGCGCTATGCCCATGCCCTGCACAAGGCGTGGCCGAAGGCGGATTTTCACCTGATCGAAGGGGCAGGCCACGCGTGGACGGAACCGGGGATCATGGATCAGCTGCTCGCCGCCACCGACCGCTTCGCCGCGGCGTAGCCCGGGCGGGCCAACAGGAGACCGCAATGCAGCCCACGATGCAGCTTTATGCCCACCCGTTTTCCTCCTACTGCCAGAAGGCGCTGATTGCGCTGTACGAGAACGCGATCCCGTTCGAGTTTCGCATGCTGTCGCCCGACCATCCCGAGCATGCAGCCGAACATGCGCGCTTATGGCCATTGCAGCGGATGCCGGTGCTGGTCGATGGCCCGCGCACGGTATTCGAATCCAGCATCATCATCGAATACCTCGACCAGCATCACCGGGGCGCAGTGCGCTGGCTGCCCGAGGCGCCGGATGACGCGCTCGAGGTCCGCCTGCTGGACCGCTTCTTTGACCAGTACGTGATGACGCCGATGCAGCGCATCGTGCTCGACTATCTCCGCCCCGCTGACCACCGCGATGCCTATGGCGTGGCCGAGGCGCACAAGCTGCTGGAAAGCGCCTACGCCTGGCTGGACGCCAGGCTCGCCGGCCGCCAATGGGCTGCGGGGGCTGCTTTCACGCTGGCCGATTGCGCGGCGGCACCGTCGCTGTTCTATGCGGACTGGGTGCATCCCGTTCCTGCGGCGTGTCCCCATGTGCGCGCGTACCGCTCCCGGCTGCTGGCCCGGCCATCCTTCAGCCGGGCCGTCGACGAGGCGCGGCCCTACCGCCCGTTGTTTCCGCCGGGCGCTCCGGACCGGGACTGAAAGCAAGCGCGCGTCCGCGTCAGCCAGCACTTGCTCTCGCCGGACGCCGCCGCCCTTGCGGGTCGCTGCCGGCGCTGCCAGGGACAGCGCCGGCGGAAGGACGGCGGAATGACGGTGCCTTACCCAAACATCCCGCCGTTGACCGAAATCACCTGCCGCGTGATATAGCCGGCATCGGGCGACAGCAGGAAGGCGACGGTGGCGGCAACCTCGTCCGGCGTGCCCATGCGCCGCGCCGGGATCAGGCGCAGCGCTTCCTCGCGCACGTGCGCCTCGACCATGTCGGTGTCGATCAGGCCGGGTGCGACGCAGTTGACCGTGATGGCGCGCTTGGCCAGTTCGATGGCAAGCGCCTTGGTGGCGCCGATGATGCCCGCCTTGGCGGCGCTGTAGTTGGCCTGCCCGCGGTTGCCGACCAGTCCGGAGACCGATGACAGCGTGACGATGCGGCCAGGCTGGCGGCGCTGCACCATCGGCATCACCACCGGGTTGAGCACGTTGTAGAAGGCGTCGAGGTTGGTGTGCACCACCTCGTCCCATTCGGCGCCGGTCATGGCCGGGAACGCCGCGTCGCGGGCCAGCCCGGCGTTGCAGACCACGCCGTAGTAGCAGCCGTGCGTGGCGATGTCGGCCAGCAGCGTGGCCGCTGCCTCGTCGCGGCGGCTGACGTCGAAGCACAGCACGCGCGACCTGCTGCCATGGGCGCGCACCGCGTCGGCCACGGCTTCGGCCTCGTCGCGGCGTGCGCGGCAATGAACCACCACGTCATAGCCGTCGCGCGCCAGGCGCAGCGCGATGGCGCGGCCGATGCCGCGCGACGATCCGGTGACCAGTACGGTCGGATTGGTCATGCTTGTTGTCCTTGCAGAAAAGCCGTGCCGGCTCGGCGGCGGCCGTCAGACGTTGCAGAATTCTTCGAGCACCGCCATGCGGCGGCGCGGATCGGCGACGAACGGGTTGTTGCGGTCCCATGCATAGCCGGCCAGCACCGCGCTGATCATGCCGCGGATCTCAGGCGTGGCATTGGGGTGGAAGATCAGCTTCTGGAAGCGGCCTTCATACCATGCTTCAACAAAGACGCGGAAGCAATCCACGCCCGCGCGCAGCGGCTTCGCGAAATCTTTCTCCCAGTCCACCGTTTCGCCGCCGAGCTGGCGCACCAGGCAGTCAGCGGCCAGGCTGGCCGACTTGAAGGCGATGGTGACGCCGGAGGAAAACACCGGATCGAGGAATTCGCCGGCATTGCCCAGCAGCGCGTAGCCATTGCCCCACAGCGAACTGACGTTGGCCGAGTAGCCCGCGATCTGGCGCGCCGGGGTGTCCCAGCAGGCATCCGCAAGCAGGCTGGCCAGCCCGGGCTCCTCGGCCACCAGCGCGCGCAGCCGCTCGGTCTCGGTGCCGGTGTAGTTGTCCAGGAACGCCTTCTCGGCGACCACGCCGAGCGAGCAGCGGCCGTCCGAGAACGGGATGGTCCAGTACCAGACATCCGGGTGCTGCGGATGCACGCTGATCAGGATCTTGTTGCGGTCAAAGGCCCCCGGGGCGACCCGGTCTTCGACATGAGTGAAGAGCGCGCTGCGCACCGGGAAGCCCGACGGCGACTCCAGCTTGAGCAGGCGCGGCAGGATGCGGCCGAAGCCCGAGGCATCGAGCAGGAATTTCGCGCGGACCCGGTACTGGCTGCCGTCCGGCGCGCGCACCGTCACCTCCGGCTGCGCGCCGCCGACATCGACGTTCTCGACGAGATGCGCGAAGCGGACTTCGGCGCCCTGGCGTGCCGCCTCGCGGATCAGCACATCGTCGAAGCGGGCGCGCTGCACCTGGTAGGTCGTGCCCCAGCCGGGAGAGAATTTTTCCCGGAAGTCGAAGGCGGTGTGCTGGCCGGCGCGGGAGAACGCCGCGCCGTTCTTATACTGGAAGCCGGCTTCCACCACGGCGCGCAGCATGCCAGCGCTTTCGATATAGGCCATGCTCTGCGGCAGCAGGCTCTCGCCGATCGAAAAGCGCGGGAAGATTTCCTTCTCGATCACCAGTACCGGGATTCCGTGCTTGCGCAGCAAGCCCGCCGCGACCGAGCCGGCAGGGCCTGCGCCGATGATGACGACATCCGTGGTTTCCGTTTGCATTGGTGTCCGATCCTTGTTTCTGGTCAGGCCGGCGGGAGGGCGCCGGCAAACGCAAGAATATGGCGGCAAAACGCGCCCAGTTGGCGTGCCAGCAACATCTTGAAACCATTTCAGGCCGCTGTCGCGCGGAATCGGGCGTGCAGCAAAGGTCCAGCAAAGCACGCAATAAAAGCAGCGTGGCACCCGCGTTTATTGCGCTGTATGCCGCCGGCCGGTGTGCTTGCCGGCAAGCTGGACGAACTCCCGGCAAAATGTGGGACCGTGGTCACACAACCTTTCCGGAGAACCCATGCCAGACACCACCATGCCCTACCGCCGCCTCGGCGCCAGCAACCTGCGCGTCTCGGCGCTGTGCCTGGGCACCATGATGTTTGCCGACCAGACCGACGAAGCCGAGGCGGCGCGCATCGTTGCCAGCGCGCGTGACCACGGCGTGAATTTCATCGATACCGCCGACGTCTACACCAAGGGCGCGTCGGAACAGATGGTCGGCCGGCTGCTGACCGCCAACCGCCACGACTGGGTACTGGCGACCAAGCTCGGCAACGCCATGCAGGCCGCCCCCAACCATTCGCACTACTCGCGCGTGTGGATCGCGCGCGCGGTCGAGGACAGCCTGCACCGGCTCGCGACCGACTACATCGACATTCTCTACCTGCACCGCGACTATCCTGGCGAAAACCTGGAAGAGGCGGTCCGCGCGATGGGCGACCTGGTGCGCAGCGGCAAGATCCGCTACTGGGCGGTGTCGAACTTCCGCGGCTGGCGCATCGCCGAGATCGCGCGACTGTGCGGCGAACTGGGCGTGCCGCGCCCGGTGGCCTGCCAGCCGTACTACAACCTGCTGAACCGCGTGCCAGAGGTCGAAATCCTGCCGGCTTGCGAGCACTACGGCCTGGGCGTGGTGCCCTACAGCCCGGTGGCACGCGGCGTGCTGACCGGCAAGTACGCGCCCGGCCAGGTGCCGGGACAGGGCACGCGCGCCGGACGCGCAGACCGCCGCATGATGGAAACCGAGTTCCGCGAGGAATCGCTGGTGATCGCGCAGCAACTCAAGGCGCATGCCGAGGCGCGCGGCCTGACGCCGGGGCAGTTCGCCACGGCGTGGGTGCTGGCCAACCCCGTCGTCTCGTCGGTCATCGCCGGGCCACGCACGCTGGCGCAGTTCGAAGACTACTTCGGTGCGCTCGGGGCCGCGATCATGCCCGAGGAAGAATCGATGATCGATGCGCTGGTCGTGCCGGGCCATGCGTCGACCCACGGCTACAACGACCCGGGCTACCCGTTCGGGGGAAGGCCGGTGGCACGCGCGCACAAGGCGTGACAACGACGCACGCCGGCCGTGCAGGGCACGCCGGCATGTGGCGCAAGCGCGTCTCCGAATGACGCGCGTTAACTACGGCGCAATGCGCGGCGAGGTCAATAAAGGGACGACTCCACGCATGTTGATGCACGCCGGCCAGACTCCTACTAATATCAAGACAGGCGGCACGCGCTATGCGCGTGCCGCGAGAACATTGCGCTTCGAGCTGGTGCGCGGATTCCGATGCGCGCAACGCCGGCCAAACAGGGAAGCCCAAACGTGTCGCGTCGTGGCTGGATTTTCGCTGGCTTGGCGGTCGCCCTCACCGGGGGCGTCTACGTCGTGTATAGCTTTGTCGCGAGCGAAGTGCGCAATTCGCACTGGCAGTCGCGGCTCATCGGCGAACTCGGCCAGCGGCTGACCTTCGAGATCCAGCCTGGCGCCAGCGACAGCATCCGCTTCCCGCATTCCGGTCCGTATGATGCACGCATGGGCTACGGACTGCTGCCGCAGTTCGCGCAGCGGCTGCAGCAGCGCGGCTACGTTCCCGCCGAACAGGCGCGCATGTCGCCCGACATGGTCAGGCTGATGGATCAGGGCTTGTTCGCGCCTTACCGCGAGAAGAACCAGGCCGGCATCCTGCTGCGCGACTGCAACGGGCTGACGCTGGCGTTCGAGCGCTATCCGCAGCGCCAGTATCCCGATTTCGCCACGGTGCCGCCGCTGCTGGTCAGCGCGCTGCTGTACGTCGAGAACCAGGGCCTGCTCAACCCCGAATACCCCAACATGAATCCGGCGCTTGACTGGCGCCGGTTGTCGCGCGCGGTGCTCGACCAGTTCATCCGGCTGGCCGACCGATCGCACGACGCACCCGGCGGCAGCACGCTGGCCACGCAGATCGAGAAGTACCGCCACTCTCCCGAGGGTCGCACCGCGTCGATCCCCGAGAAATTCCGGCAGATGGCGTCGGCGTCGCTGCGCGCCTACCTGGACGGGCCCGACACGCAGCGCGCGCGCGAACGCATCGTGGTCGACTACCTCAACACCGTGCCGCTGTCGGCGCGCGAGGGGTTCGGCGAGATCAACGGCATCGGCGACGCGCTGTGGGTGTGGTACGGCGAGGACTTCGGCGAGGTCAACCGGCTGCTCAAGGAAATGGACCAGCGCGCGCCCGAGCCGCGCCAGGCGCAGGTCTTCAAGCGAGCCCTGTCGCTGATCATCTCGCAGCGCCGTCCGTCTTACCATTTGCGCCGCGACGACACCAACCTGGATGCGCTGACGGCCAGCTACCTGCGCCTGCTGGCCGCCAACAGCGTCATCACCGCCGAGCTGCGCGACGCGGCGCTGGCGCAGCCGCTGGACAAGGCCGCGCCGCCGCAGCGCGGGCCGCAGGAGCCATTCGTCACGCGCAAGGCCGTCAACCGCGTGCGCGCCGATGTCACGCGCCTGACCGGGGTGGAAAGCCGCTACGACATGGACCGGCTCGACCTGACGGTCGACAGCACCATCAACCGCGAAGCGCAGCGCATCGTCACCGAGACGCTGCAGCGCGTGAACAACAAGGCCGATGCGCGCGCCATGGGCCTGTACGGCCACAACCTGCTGCGCGACAACGACGACCCGTCGAAGCTGATGACCAGCTTCACGCTGTTCGAGCGTGTCGGCAACGCCAGCGTGGTACGGGTGCAGGCCGACAACATCGACCAGCCGTTCGACATCAACAGCGGCGCGCGGCTGAACCTCGGTTCGACGGCCAAGCTGCGCACGCTGGTGACCTACCTGGAAATCATCAGCGAGCTGCATGCGCAGTACGCCGGCATGGGCCGCGCGGAGTTGGCCGCGGTGCGGCTGGCACGGCAGGATGCGCTGGCCCACTGGGCGGTGGATTACCTGTCCAAGGCGAAGAAGCCAGAGGAGCGCGAACTGATGGCGATGCTCGAGGCCGCGATGGAGCGCAAGTACTCCGGCAGCGCCGGCGAAGGCTTCTACACCGGCGGCGGGCTGCAGAGCTTCACCAACTTCGAGCGCGAGGCGGGCGAGCGCAACATGACGGTGCGCATCGCGTTCCAGCATTCAGTCAACCTGGTCTTTATCCGCATGATGCGCGACATCGTGCGCTACGAGACCTTCCACGCCAATCCGGACATCGGCGACCTGTTCGAGGACCGCTATGCCCCGGGCCGGCGCGAGTACCTGGAGCGCTTCGCCGACCAGGAAGGCAGCGCCTACATGGTCAGCTTCTACCAGCGCTACCGTGGCAAGACCTCCGGTCAGCGGCTGGACACGCTGCTGGGCCGCGTGCGCATGACCATCCCGCACATCAATGCAGTGCGCATGTCGGTGACCCTGCTGAGCGCGCGTCCGTACCTGGATGAGGACAGCTATATCCGCATCATGCGCGCGCGCCTGGGCGACAAGCAGCTAGCCAAGGAAGACCTGCCGGCGCTGTACCGCAAGTACGGCAAGGACAAGTTCAACCTGAACGACCGCGGCTACCTGTCACGGGTGCATCCGCTGGAACTGTGGATGGTGGAGTACCTGGACCAGCACCCCGACGCCACGCTGACGGAACTGCTGCGCGCCAGCACGGCGGAGCGCCAGGAAGTCTACAAGTGGCTGTTCAAGACGCGCAGCAAGGCGGGCCAGGACAACCGCATCCGCACGCTGCTGGAACAGGACGCCTTCACCCGCATCGCCAGGCGCTGGCAGCGGGTGGGCTATCCATTCGATTCGCTGACGCCGTCGTACGCCAGCGCGATCGGCGCGGCGGGCGACCGTCCGGCGGCGCTGGCAGAACTGGCCGGCATCCTGCTGGCCGGTGGCGTGGTCACGCAGAGCGCCGCGGTGCGCAGCCTGGCCTTTGCCGACGGCACGCCATACGCCACGCGCTACGTGCTGCAGCCGGGGCCGGGCAAGCGCGTGTTGCCGGCCGAGGTGGCCGAGCTGGCGCGGCGTTCGATGCTGGACGTGGTGGAACGCGGCACCGCCAAGTCGATCCGCGGCGCCTTCACGGTGCCGGGCCGCGACGGCGCGACGCTGACGGTGGCGGGCAAGACCGGCACCGGCGACCAGCGCTTCCAGGTGTACGGGCCGGGCGGGCGGCTGATCTCGTCACGCTCGGTGAACCGCTCGGCGACTTTCGTCTTCACGCTGGGCGAGCGTTTCTTCGGCACCGTGGTGGTCAACGTGCGCGAACCGTACGCGGTGCGCTACAGCTTTACCAGCGCGCTGGCGGTGCGGGTGCTGCGCGCGATTGCGCCACAGGTGTCGGCAATGGCGCCGGGCGGCGACCGCGCGCTGCTGCGCTGCCGCGATGCCGCGCCGGGCCTGCGCACGCCGCGCATGCCGACCATGGCAGCACCGGCCGAAGCCGTGCCGGGCGCCACGCTGGCGCAAGGGCTGGAGGCGCCGCCCCGCGCGGACGCGGTGGCTCAGCCCGCGCCTGCGCCGGCCAAGCCCGAGGCGCCGAGCCTGGCCGATGCCAACGATGCCATCGTGCGCAAGGCCAGTCAGCCCTTGCGGCGGACCATGCCGTAGATCACCAGCAGAACGATTGCGCCGATCACCGAGGCGAACCAGCCAGCCGGTTCGCCTGGCTGGTACCAGCCCATCGCGCGGCCGACGTAGCCGGCCACCACCGAGCCGAGCACGCCGAGGATGATGGTCATGATCCAACCCATCTTGTCGTCGCCGGGCTTCACCGCCCGCGCGATCAGTCCGACGATTAGGCCAACGAACACGGTGCCGATGAATGCCATCATGGTGCGCTCCCGGTAGTGGACTGCTTAGGATGGGGGCCGGCTGCATGGTGCAGCAAGCTGCGCTTCATGATACACGCAGCCGGCGGCAACGTATGACGCTGACGTGACCGCGCCGCCGGGGTCAGGCGCGCGCCAGCCGGAACTGGCCGACGGCCTGGTGCAGCATGTCGGCCTGGTCCTCCAGCGACGCCGCCGCGGCGGCCGCCTCTTCCACCAATGCCGCGTTCTGCTGCGCCATCTGGTCCATCTGCGACACCGCCTGGTTGACCTGCTCGATGCCGCCGGTCTGCTCTTCGGTGGCCGCCCGCATCTCGCCCATCAGGTCGGTGACGCGCTTGACCGCTTCCACGATCTCGTCCATCGCCTTGCCGGCGTTTTCCACCAGCACCGCGCCGTCTTCCACGCGCTGCGCCGAGTCGCCGATCAGCGCCTTGATTTCCTTGGCGGCGGTGGCGCTGCGCTGCGCCAGCGTGCGCACCTCGCCGGCCACCACGGCGAAGCCACGGCCCTGTTCGCCGGCGCGCGCGGCTTCCACCGCGGCGTTCAGCGCCAGGATGTTGGTCTGGAAGGCGATGCCCTCGATCACGCCGATGATGTCAACCACCTTGCCCGAAGCCTGCTTGATCTCGCCCATGGTGCCGACCACCTGGTTGACGATGGTGCCGCCGCGCACGGCGATGTCCGAAGCCCCCTCGGCCAGGCGGCTGGCCTGGCGCGCGTTGTCGGCGCTCTGGCGCACGGTGCTGGTGAGCTGCTCCATGCTCGCGGCGGTTTCCTGCAGCGAGGCGGCCTGCTCTTCGCTGCGGCGCGACAGGTCGGCGTTGCCCGCGGCGATCTGCTTGGCGGCGCCGGCGATTGCATCGGCCGAGCCGCGGATGCTGCCGATCGCGCCGGTCAGGCGCGCCTGCATGCGCTGCATCGCGAACAGCACGCTGTGCTCGTCGCCCGGGCGCACTTCGACATGGCCGGCGAGGTCGCCCTCGGCAATGCGGCCGGCGATCTGCGCGGTGGCGGCCGGCTCGCCGCCGAGCTGGCGGTGCAGGCTGGCGGAGACGCGCACCATCACCAGCGACATCAGCGCGCCGACCGCCAGCAGCAGGCCCAGCGCCTTCCACAGCTCGGCGCGGAAGGCCGCTTCGATGTCATCCAGGTACAGCCCGGCGATAAAGTTCCAGTCCCACGGGCGGAAGTTGGCCACGTAGCTCAGCTTCGGCTGCGGCGCCTCGGCGCCCGGCTTGGGCCACTGGTATTCGACGAAGCCCTTGCCGGCGCCCTTGCCGATCGTGGCGATGTCGCGGAACAGGTAGACGCCGTTGGGGTCCTTCATCCCCTCCATCGCCTTACCGTTCATCTCCGGCTTGAACGGGTGCATCAGCACCACGGTGTCGGAACGCATCAGCGTGAAGTAGCCGTCGGCGCCGAAGCGCATGGCGCGCACGCGCTCGATGGCCTGCTGCTTCGCCTCGTCGGCCGGCAGCTTGCCCGCCCTGGCCAGCGCCTCGTACTCGGCCACCACCGAGACCGCGGTGTCGGTGACGTGAGCCAGGTCGAGCCGGCGCTCATCCATGCGCAGCGTGCGTATGTGCCAGGCGTTCCACAGCGTGATGCCGAGCAGGCAGACCCAGCTCAGCACCAGCGGCAGCAGCAGTTTTTTCTTCAGGCTCAGTTTGTCCAGCATGCTTTCCATTCCTCCTTCAGCGCATTGCGCATTGCACATCGGTGACACGCAATCTGCGGCGTCATTCATGGCTGACGCCTGTCGGGCATGCGTGTGCGTCTGCGGGCTAACGGCGGGGCGGGAAACTAACTTGATTGGGGTAATACCGCCCATGCTGGGCATATGGTTGATTGGTTCTAACAACTCCGAAACTAAAGTGATGCAGCGGTCCCTCACGGCTGCCGTTGGCGTACGGGACGTGATTCCGGCGACTCCTGTCACGCCGTTGACCGTTGAAATCGGGCAGACTGCGCGTTGTACCGACGCAACCCTCCTCACGCCTGTCGCACACACGTATGGCCACCTTGCCAAGTCCCTCCGAAGACAGCCGCCGCCATGACGGCCCGCTTGCCGTATTTCTCACGTTCCTGCGGCTGGGGCTGACTTCGTTCGGCGGGCCCGTCGCGCACCTGGCATTCTTCCGCGAGGAACTGGTGCGGCGCCGGCAATGGCTGAGCGAGGCCGCCTATGCCGACGTGGTCGCGCTGTGCCAGTGCCTGCCCGGCCCCGCCAGCAGCCAGACCGGGATCGCGCTGGGACTCGCGCGCGCAGGGTACGCCGGTGCGCTCGCCGCATGGCTGGGTTTCACGCTGCCGTCGGCATTGCTGATGATCCTGTTCGCCCTGGGTGTCTCCCACTACGGCATGGTGGCGGCACCCGGGGTGCTGCACGGGCTCAAGCTGGTCGCGGTGGCAGTGGTGGCGCAGGCGGTGTGGGGCATGGCGCGCACGCTGTGCCGTGGTCCGGTGCGCATTGCCATCATGGTTGCTGCCACAGTCGCGGTGCTGGCTCTGCCGGGGTCGTGGACGCAGGTGGCGGTGATGGGCGTTGCGGCGCTGGCCGGCACCTTGCTGCTGCGGCCGGCGCTGGCTGGCACGCATGAGCCGCTCGGGCTGCCGGTCAGCCATCGTGCCGGCGCGCTGCTGCTGGTGGCGTTCGCCTTGCTGCTGGCTGGTCTGCCGGTGCTGGCGCAACTGAGCGCCGATCCTTCCATGCGCCTGTTCGACGCCTTCTACCGAGCCGGGGCGCTGGTCTTCGGCGGCGGCCACGTGGTGCTGCCGCTGCTGGACGCCGAAGTGGTGGCGCCCGGCTGGGTCGGCAAGGAAACCTTCCTCGCCGGCTATGGCGTGGCCCAGGCCATGCCCGGCCCGCTGTTTACCTTTGCCGCCTTCCTGGGCGCCTCGTCCCAGGTGCCTCCGGCCGGCTGGGCCGGTGGGCTGCTGGGCACGGTGGCAATTTTCCTGCCCGGCGCGCTGCTGGTGGCCGGCACGCTGCCTTACTGGGAAAGCCTGCGCCGCAACCGCCGGGCGCAGGCCGCGCTGGCCGGTGTCAACGCAGCCGTGGTCGGGCTGCTGCTGGCGGCGCTGTGGCAGCCGGTGTGGGTCAGCGCGGTGCGCGGGCCGCTCGATATCGTGCTGGTCGCGCTGGCGCTGGCGGCGCTGATGGTGTGGAAGCTGCCGCCCTGGCTGGTGGTGCTGGCCAGCGGCGTGGCGGGGTGGCTGGCAGGCGTGTGGCTGTAGCGCCGCTGCGCCAGCGGCCGGAGCGATCGGAGCGATCGGAGGGGCGCATCCGTGCAGCGGCGCGCACACCAGCGGCCGCAGCTTGACCCTTGTAATGCGCCGTAACCTGGAGCGCCACGGAACCGTTTGCGCATTCAAATGCGAACGATTATCCTTCTCTCCTGCGTCGGTCATTGTGATGACAATGGCACAACTTCCGCGTCCGATGCGCGGGACGGCGCTCCAGCTTCCCAGGATTCCCAGCAGGGCCGGCCGCCGGCCCGACCGGGGCCAGCCGCCTACCACCGCAATGACCGAATCCCAGCCAGCTTCCGGCCAGCAGCGCCGCGCGTTCTGGCTCAAGCACCTTCACCAGTGGCACTGGATCAGTTCCGCGATCTGCCTGATCGGGATGATGCTGTTTGCCGTGACCGGTTTCACGCTTAACCACGCATCACAGATCGAGGCAAAGCCCGCGGTCGAGACGCGCCACGCCACGGCGCCCGCCGCGCTGCTCGACACGCTGCGTGAACAGGAGTCCGCCGCCACAGGCAAGTCCCGCGAGCGCAAGGCGCCGGTGCCCGAAGCGCTGGCCGCATGGCTGGCACAGGCGCTCGATGTCGATGCCAGCGGACGCGAGGCCGAATGGTCGGCCGACGAGATCTACGTGGCGCTGCCGCGCCCGGGCGGAGATGCCTGGGTCAGCCTGGAGCTCGACAGCGGCGAGGCCCAGTACGAGAAGACCACGCGCGGCGCGATCTCCTACCTGAACGACCTGCACAAGGGCCGCAACACCGGCCAGGCATGGAGCCTGTTTCTGGATCTGTTCGCATTCGCATGCCTGGTCTTCAGCGTCACCGGCCTGTTCCTGCTCAAGCTGCACGCGGGCGGACGCCTGGCGACCTGGCCGCTGGTCGGCCTGGGGCTGGTGGTGCCGCTGGTGCTGGCGGTGTTGTTCATTCACTGAGCATGGCCCGCGCCAGGCACGCCCGCATCCCGAACGATTTTCCTGCTGCATCTCACTGACGAGGTTTCTCCGAATATGCGCCGACTGCTCTCCGTCACCCTGACCGGCATGGCCACGGTCCCGTTCGCGGGCCCTGCGCTGGCCGCCGACCTGAACGTCAAGGTGGAAATTCCGCGACTCAACGTGGCCGAGTACCACAAGCCCTACGTGGCGATGTGGGTCGAGCGCGCCGACCAGGGCCCGGTGCAGACCCTGGCGGTCTGGTACGACGGCAAGCTCAAGGAAAACGAGGGCACCAAGTGGCTCAAGGACATGCGCCAGTGGTGGCGCAAGGCCGGCCGCGACCTGAACATGCCGGCCGACGGCATCTCGGGCGCGACCCGCGCGCCGGGCGAGCACAACGTCAGCTTCCGCGACGGCAAGAACCCGCTGGGCAAGCTGCCGGCGGGCGACTACCAGCTGGTGGTCGAAGCCGCGCGTGAAGTCGGCGGGCGCGAACTGGTGCGCGTGCCGTTCACCTGGCCGCCGCAATCCGCACAGACCGCCCGCGCCAGGGGCGACCACGAACTCGGCGGTGTCACCGTCGACCTGAAGCCGTAATCCTTCCCGGAGCCTGACGATGAAACCTGCCGCGATCCTGTCTGCCATCGTGTCCCCCACCCGTTCCCGCATGGCCACCCGCATGGCCACAAACATGGCCGTGCTCGCCCTCGCCGCGCTGGCGCCGCTGGCCGCGCACGCGCACCGCCAGTGGCTGCTGCCGTCGGCCACCGTGCTGTCGGGCAATGACCCGTGGGTGACCGTTGACGCCGCCGTCTCCAACGACCTGTTCTACTTCGAGCACGTGCCGCTGCGCCTCGACAACCTGCAGGTGACCGCCCCCGACGGCAGCGCCGTCAAGGCCGAGAACGCGGCGACCGGCAAGTACCGCAGCACCTTCGACCTGCACCTGACGCAAGCGGGCACCTACCGCGTGGCGGTGGTCAACCAGGGCCTGTTCGCCAGCTACAAGGTCGATGGCCAGGCCAAGCGCTGGCGCGGCTCGGCGGACAACTTCGCCAAAGAAGTCCCGGCCAGCGCGCAGGACCTGACGGTCACGCAGGCCGAAGGCCGGGTCGAGTCCTTCGTCACCGCCGGCAAGCCCAGCGACAAGGGCCTGCGCATCACCGGCCGCGGCCTGGAACTGGCGCCGATCACGCATCCCAACGACCTGGTTGCCGGCGACACCGCCAGCTTCCGCCTGCTGCTCGATGGCAAGCCCGCGAGCAACCTGAAGGTCGAGGTGGTGCCGGGTGGCATCCGCTATCGCGACAAGCTGCAGGAGATCAGCGCCACCACCGACGCCGACGGCAAGTTCAGCGTCAAGTGGCCGGCGCCTGGCATGTACTGGATGGAAGCCGAGGTCCGCGACGACAAGGCCACCTTCAGGCAGGCCAAGTCGCGCCGCGCGACCTACGCGGTGACAGTGGAAGTGCTGCCGCAATAAGCGTCGCCTGGCTCGGCTGAATCCGGTTTGAACCGCATCCTGGTCCCCGTCGCGCTGCAAGCGCCCCCGGTGCCGCCCGCGCGCGATGCGCGGCAGCACCGCTGGGGCGGCGCAAGCATGGGCACGACCTGGTCGGTCGTGGCGTTGCTGCCGCCCGCGGCGGACGCCGAAGCCATCGGCGCGGGCATCGTCGCCGTGCTCGACGGCGTGATCGCGCAGATGAGCAACTGGGAATCGGGTTCCGATATCAGCCGCTTCAACCGCGCCGAGGCGGGCAGCTGGCACGCGCTGCCGCCCGATTGTTTTGCCGTGCTGCAATGCGCGCTGCAGGTGGCGCGCGACAGCGGCGGTGCCTATGACCCGAGCGCCGGGCCGCTGGTCGACCTGTGGGGATTCGGCCCGGCACCGCGGCGCAGCGCGCCGCCGTCGCCCGACGCCGTCCAGGCGGCACGCGGCCGCTGCGGCTGGTCGCGCATCGGACTCGATGCCGACGCACTGCGCGCACGCCAGCCCGGCGGCGTGTCACTGGATTTCTGCGCCATCGCCAAGGGCTTTGCCGTCGACGCGGTGGCGCGCTACCTCGACGCGCAGGGCGTGGACCATCACCTCACCGAGATCGGTGGCGAACTGCGCGGCCATGGCGTCAAGCCTGACGGCATGCCGTGGTGGGTCGCGCTGGAAGCGCCGCCCGGTCTCGGCAACGACGCACAGGACAATGAGGAAGGGCAGACCCTGGTGGC
This sequence comes from Cupriavidus consociatus, assembly GCF_017814975.1. GTDB lineage: Bacteria > Pseudomonadota > Gammaproteobacteria > Burkholderiales > Burkholderiaceae > Cupriavidus > Cupriavidus consociatus. The sequence continues at coordinate 14,654 of NZ_JAGIQA010000023.1, read as the reverse complement.
GTTGCATGGCCTGTCGGTCGCCACCTCCGGCGACTACCGCCGCTACTTCGACAGCGACGGCCGGCGCTATGCCCATACCATCGACCCGCGCACCGGCTATCCGGCCAGCCACGCGCTGGCTTCGGTCACGGTGATCCACCCGCAGTGCATGCTGGCCGATGCGCTGTCGACCGCGCTGACCGTGCTCGGACCGGATGCCGGCAAGGCACACGCGCGCCGCCACGGTATTGCCGCGCGCTTTCTGGTGCGCACGCCGGGCGGTTTCGACGAACATCTTTCCCCGGCTTTTGCCGCGATGCTGGCATGAGCCGCTCCACGCTTTCAGTCCTTGTTTCACCCTTCGCCGGCGCCAGCTGGCTCGCGCTGGCAGGCGGCGTGGCGCTGTCGCTGGCGGGGCCGTCGCGCAGCGCCATCGCCGCCGGCGTGGTCGCCGCCTATGCCGGGTTCTGCGGCACGGTGCTGGCACACCACCGCCAGCGGCGCGCGCGCGTGGCGGCACTGGCCAATGCCACGGACACCACGGACGGCGCCACGCTGGTTGCCTATGCCAGCCAGACCGGGTTTGCCGAGCAGCTGGCGCTGCAGACCGCGACCGCGCTGCAGGGCGCCGGCATGCCGGTGCAATTGCTGTCGCTGGCCGAGGTCGATGCCGGGCGGCTGGCCGCCTGCCGGCAGGCACTGTTCGTGGTCAGCACCACCGGCGAGGGCGACGCCCCCGACAGCGCGTCAGGGTTTGCGCGCCGGCTGCTGGCGGGCCGCGCGGACGGGCTGCGCGAGTTGCGCTACGGCATCCTTGCGCTCGGCGACAGCAGCTACGCGCGCTTCTGCGCTTTCGGCCACGCGCTCGACCACTGGCTGCAGCGCCATCGCGCGCAGCCGCTGTTCGACCTGATCGAGGTCGACAACGGCGATGCCGGCGCGCTGCGCCACTGGCAGAACCACCTGTCGGCGCTCAGCGGCGGCGCCGAGATTGTCGACTGGGAGCGTCCGCGCTACGGCGACTGGGTATTGGACCGGCGCCGCCACCTGAATCCCGGCAGCCAGGGCGCGCCGGCATTCCATCTGGTGCTGGAGCCGCAGGACCGCAGCGTGCTCGACTGGCAGCCGGGCGATATCGCCGAAGTCGGCCCATGCCATGCGCCGGCCGAGGTCGCGCGGCTGCTGGCACGGCTCGCGCTGGACGGCGCCACGCCGGTGCGCTGCGATGGCCGCGACCTGTCGCTGGCCGAGGCGCTGGCCACTCGCATGCCACTGCCCGATGCCCACTTTGCCGCGATGCAGGGCGTGCCGGCGCAGCACCTGGTCGATGCGCTGTCGCCGCTGCCGCACCGCGAGTATTCGATCGCTTCGCTGCCGCAGGACGGCTGCCTCGAACTGCTGGTGCGGCAGGCACGCCGCGACGACGGCCGCCTGGGGCTGGCTTCCGGTTGGCTGACCGAGCATGCGGCCGTTGGCGTGCGCATAGCGCTGCGCATCCGCGCCAACCGCAGCTTCCATCCGCCCGCCGACGACCGGCCGCTGATCCTGGTCGGCAACGGCACCGGTCTGGCTGGCCTGCGCGCGCACCTGAAGGCGCGCGCCGCGGCGGGACGGCGCCGCAACTGGCTGCTGTTCGGCGAGCGCTCGGCACAGCATGACGCTTTTTTCGCCGATGAACTGGCCGCGTGGCAGGCCGACGGCACGCTGCAGCGCCTCGACCACGCCTGGTCGCGCGACGGCGGTACGCCGCGCTACGTGCAGGACGCCCTGCGCGCGCAGGCGGCGCTGGTGCGCGAGTGGGTGCAGAAAGGCGCGGCGATCTATGTCTGCGGCAGCCTGCAAGGCATGGCCGGCGGCGTCAACAAGGCCCTCACGGAAATTCTCGGCGAATCCGCGTTGCGCCAGCTTGCCGACGACGGCCGCTACCGGCGCGACGTCTACTGATTACGCCAGCTGCCGTGCGGAGATCGGCCACGCGGCTCGCGCCCCGGCCGCGCATGCACTATCTTCGGTGTGGACTGCAAAGCATTTGCAGCAAACACAAAACCGAGGAGACCTGATGCGACGCACCCCCTGCCGCCTAGCCGCCGCGCTGGCTTTGGTTGCCACCACCATCGCTACCACCATTCCCGCCGCCATGGCCGAGGCACCCGCGCGCGGCGACCGCCTCGCCGTTCCCGGCCTGGAGAAACCCGCGACAGTGCTGGTCGACCGCTGGGGCGTGCCGCATATCTACGCCGGCACGCTTTACGACGCCTTCTACGTGCAGGGCTTCATGGCGGCGCGCGACCGCCTGTGGCAGATCGACTTGTGGCGCAAGCGCGGCCTCGGCGAGATGGCGAAGGACTTCGGCCCCGCCTACGCCGACGGCGACCGCATGGCACGCGCGGTGCTGTTCCGCGGCGACATGTACCGCGAATGGCTGGCCTACGGCTCCGACGCCAAGCGCGTCGCCGAGGCCTTCGTCGCGGGCGTGAACGCTTACGTGGCGCTGACCGAGCAGAAGCCGGAACTGCTGCCGCCCGAGTTCCGCAAGCTCGACTACAAGCCCGCGCGCTGGCAGGCCGAGGACATCGTGCGCATCCGCCACCACGGCCTGACGCTGAACTTCGCCGGTGAGATCGATCGCGCCCGGCTGTTCTGCGAAGCCAAGGCCGATGCCGTGCGCGCCGACTGGATCCGGCGCGAGCTCGACCCACCGGTGGAGCCCAGGCTCAGCGCCGGCCTCGATCCCTGCACGGTGCCCGCCGCCGAACTGCGCCGCGCCTATGAGCTGGCCACCGCCGCGGCGCGCTTTCCCAAGGACGCATGGAGCGGCGTCCAGAACGCCAGCATCCCGCTCGACCAGCTCTATGCACTGGTCGATCCCAACAGCGACACCGGCCGCAGCCTCGGCTCCAACAACTGGGTCATCGGCGGCAAGCGCACCACCACCGGCCGGCCGATCCTGGCCAACGACCCGCACCGCTCGCATGGCGCGCCCAGCCTGCGCTACATCAGCCACCTGAACGCGCCCGGCATGTCGGTGATCGGCGCGGGCGAGCCGTTCCTGCCGGGCATCTCGATCGGGCACAACGGCACCATCGCGTTCGGCCTGACGCGCTTCTACATGGACCAGGAAGACCTCTACGGCTACGAGCTCAACCCGGCCAACCCGCGCGAATACAAGTACGAGGGCCGCTGGGAGCCGATGGAGACCGTCACCGAGGAGATCGTCGTCAAGGGCGAGTCCGCGCCGCGCAAGGTTTCCCTCGATTTCACCCGCCACGGCCCCGTGCTGCACGCCGACGCCGCACGCGCCTGGGTACTGCGCGCGGCGTGGCTCGACTATGGCATGGCGCCGTACTTCGGCTCGATGGACTACATGCGCGCACGCAACTGGGACCAGTTCCGCGCCGCCATGAACCGCTGGGGCGCGCCCGGCGAAAACCAGGTCTATGCCGACACCGGCGGCAATATCGGCTGGATTCCCGGTGGCCTGACCGTCAAGCGCCCCAACTGGGACGGGCTGACGCCGGTGCCGGGCGATGGGCGCTATGAATGGGCAGGCTACCGCAACATGGATGAACTGCCGTGGGCCTACAACCCGGCGCCCGGCTATATCGTCACCGCCAACGAGAACAACATCCCGCCCGAGCATCCGGCGGCGAAGCTGGGCGTGGGCTATGAATGGAGCGACAGCTCGCGCGCGCGGCGCCTGAAGGCGGTGGTGGGCGCCAACGCGCGCAGCTCGGTGCAGGACTCGATGGCGTGGCAGAACGACACGGTGTCGCTGCCGGCGCAGCGCGTGGTGGCGCTGCTGCGCGACCTGCGCAGCGATGACGCGCAACTGGCGCGGGGACTGGATTTGCTGCGCGGCTGGGACGGCAACGAACGCGCCGACAGCGCCGCGGCAGCGTTGTTCGAGGTCTGGTTCAGCAAGCACCTGCGCCCGGCAGTGGTGCGCGCGGCATTGCCCGCCGATGCCGCCCGGCTGGTCGGCGCCGGCGATGCCGCGCGCGTGGTCGCGGTGCTGGAGCAGCCCGACCCGTGGATGCCGGTGGGGCAGCGCAACGCGGTGATGCTCGAATCGCTGAAGGCCGCGATGGCGGAGGTGGAAGGCAAGCTCGGCCCGGACCCGCGCGGCTGGCAATGGGGCAAGCTGCACACCGCGGTGTTCACGCACCCGATGGACCCGATCCTGAATGACGCCGAGCGGCAGCAGTTCAACGTCAACGCCGGCCCGATCGGCGGCTCGGCCTTTACGCCGATGAATACCAGCTACCGCAACAACGATTTCCGGCTGACCGCGGGGGCATCGTTCCGCATGGTGCTGGATGTGGGCAACTGGGATGGCTCGCGCGTGATCAACACGCCGGGGCAGTCAGGCAATCCGGCCAGCGCGCATTATCGCGACCTGGCGCCGTTGTGGGCCAAGGGGGAGTATTTCCCGCTGGTCTATACGCGCAAGGCGGTGGAGAAGGCGAGCAGGGAGAGGCTGGAGCTGGTGCCGCAGTAAGAACCTTCAACCGGCGCATCGCAAGCTCGACCGTCTGCCGCAAGCTGACGCCACTGGCAAACGCACCCCTCTCCCGCAAGCGGGAGAGGGGTGCAAACCGGCAGCGGTGTGAATTTGCAGGGTCTTACCTCAACAACCCCAACACCGCCTCGGCCCCCGCCTCCGACGACGCCGGATTCTGCCCCGTTACCAGTTTTCCGGCCACCGCAACGTGGCTGGCCCAGTCATCCCCGCGCGTAAACCGCGCGCCGCTGGCCTTGAGCACGTCCTCCACCAGGAACGGCACCACCTCGGTCAGCTGCACCGCCGCTTCTTCGCTGTTGGTAAAGCCGGTCACTTCCTTGCCCTTTACCAGCGGCTGCCCGTCCGCGCCCTTGACGTGCCGCAGCACCCCCGGCGCATGGCATACGGCGCCTACCGGCTTGCCGAGTCGGTCGAATTGCTCGATCAGCGCGATCGAACGCTTGTCTTCCGCCAGGTCCCACAGCGGGCCATGGCCGCCGGGATAGAACAGTGCGTCGAAGTCCTCGGCCTTCACCTGGTCGAGCGTCAGCGTGCTGGCCAGCGCCTGCTGCGTGGCGGCATCGGCACGGAAGCGTCGGGTCGCATCGGTCTGTGCATCCGGATCGTCGCTCTTGGGATCGATCGGCGGCTGGCCGCCCTTGGGCGAGGCCAGCGTGAGGTCAGCGCCTGCATCCTTGAAGACGTAGTAGGGCGCGGCAAATTCCTCCAGCCAGAAGCCGGTCTTCTTGCCCGTATTGCCAAGCTGGTCGTGCGAGGTCAGCACCATCAGGATTTTCATGTTCGTTCTCCGGTTTGCATCCACGTCGGCCGGGGCAGCCCCGGCATTGGCAACATCCTACGCAGCTGGCTATGATTCGAAAACTTCGAATATTCGATTTCTGCCATCCAAAAAATGAATATCGTGGGCAAGGACCTGAATCTGCTCTACGTCTTCCATGTGCTCTACCAGGAAGGCAACGCCTCGCGCGCGGCGGCGCGCATGGCGCTGAGCCAGCCGGCGCTGAGCCACAAGCTGAACCGGTTGCGCGACGAACTGGGCGACCCGCTGTTCGTGCGCGCGCCGCGCGGCCTGACGCCGACGCCGCGCGCGCATGAGCTGGCGCCGCAGGTGCAACGGCTGGTCGCGGAACTGGATGCCTTCTACGACGCCTGCGATGGCCGCGACTTCCTGGCGCGCAGCGAGGCCGTCCATCTCTATACCACCGACTACATGGAGCAACTGCTGCTGCCCGCGCTGTTGCCGCGGTTGCGGCGCGATGCGCCCGGGCTGGTCGTGGTCACGCACAACACCCGCGGCGAGCTGCCGCGCGAAGAACTGGAGAAGGGCACCTGTGACCTGGCGATCGCGGGCTTCTACGAAGACCTGCCGGATACCTTCCACCAGCAGCGCCTGTGCAGCGAAGACTTCGTCGTGCTGGCATCGAAATCCAACCCGCACCTGGCGCGCGGCCTCGATCTCGATGCGTTCCTGGCTTGCGAGCACCTGCTGACGACGCTGACCGGCGACCTCAACGGCGTGGTTGACCGCGCGCTGGCGGCGCAGGGGTTGAAGCGCACGGTGGTGGCGGGACTGTCGAGCTTCCTGGCGCCGAGCCGGCTGGTGCGCGGCACGGCCTTGCTGCTGACCTGCCTGCGCTCGGTGGCGGAAGAGGCGGTCGCGCGCGACCCGGACCTGTTGCTGCTGCCGGTGCCGTTCGCCTTGCCCAGGGTGGAGATGATGCAGATCTGGCACGCGCGCACCGATGCCGACCGGCTGCGGCGCTGGCTGCGCCAGCAGATCCAGGAAGTGGCCGGCTCGTTGTAGGCGCGGGGCCGCGGCCGCAGCCGCAGCGCAAGCCGGCCCGGCGAGCGGTCAGGCGCGGTTGACTACCGGCACCAGTGCGCCTTGCACCGCGCGGGCGGCGTCGGAAGCGAGGAACAGGATCACGTCGGCCAGTGCGTCCAGGCCGACCCAGCGCGAGGTATCGGCATCCGGCATGGCTTGTCGGTTCTCGGGGGTGTCGAGGATGCTGGGCAGCACCGCATTGACGCGGATGCCCTGGTCGCGCAGCTCCGCCGACATCGATTCGGTGACACGCGCCAGCGCGTCCTTGGATGCGCAGTAGGCACCCATCTGCGCCAGCCCGCGCGCCGCCGAATTGGCGCCGACATTGACGATGGCGCCGCCGCCGGCGGCCAGCATGTGCGGCACCACCGCGCGCGCCATGTTCAGCACCGTGCCCACGTTCATGTCGAACAGGCGGTTCCAGTCATCGGCGCTGGTCTCGTGGATACCCGTGCCCATCGCAAAACCACCGGCCAGGTTGCACACCACGTCGATGCGCCCGCACGCCTGCATGGCTGCGCCGATGGCCGTGCCGAGGCTGTCCGCGTCGAGCAGGTCGGCCTGCAGCGCCAGGTGGCCGCTGCCCACTTCAGGCAGCGGTGCGGCATGGCGGTCCAGCAGCACCACGCGCGCGCCTGCCTGCGCGAAGGCGTGCGCGACCGCGCGGCCCAGGTTGCCGCGTGCGCCGGTGACCAGTACGTTCTTGCCGTTAAAGTTCATTTGCGTCTCTCCTGCGCCGTGGCGGCGCGCATTGTCGTGATCAGGCTTCGCCCGGCTTTTTTTTTTCTTATTAACCATCGTGGCCCGCAGCGAAAAACGCAAGCCAGTCTACGCAACGGCACGCAACATAAGCTTGCGAAAACGCCTCGGGCTAACCCTCGAAACGCACAGGAAGTTGCGCGCGGGACTCAACGCGAGATTGACCGCTTTGGCCGGGCCGGGGTCTTCGCAGGCACAGCGCCTGCAGCCGTCGCTTCCTTCGCCGCGGCTTCCTCCAGGAACTGCACCAGCAGTTGTGCTGCCGGCGACAGCAGCGAGAAGTCGCGGCAGCAGATCGCAAAGCGCCGCCGCGCCCAGTCGTTGCGCAGCGGGATGACGCGCAGGCCAAAGGCCGTGGCGACGAGCGTGGCGATCTCCGCCGGGATGATGACGATGCCAAGTTCGGCGCGCACGCAGCGCAGCGCGGCGTCGAAGGTAGACACCACCGCGCGATGCGCGATGCGGCGGCCCAGGATCGCGGCATAGCGCGCCAGCATGATCTGCACCGCCGTCTGCGCCGGCATGGCGATCTGGTCGTAGTCCAGCGTGTCTTCGAACAGGCAGGTATCCGCCCGCGCCAGCGGATGCCCCGCATGCACGACGGCGGCGAGATGGTCGGTGCGGTAGGGGCGGGTCTGGAAGCCTTCCAGGTCTGCTGCGTCCCAGCAAATGCCCAGCGGAGCCGTGCCGTCGCGCAGCGCGCGCACCACTTCGCTGCTCAGGCTCTCTTCGATGGTCACGCGCACGTCGCGGTGCGCCGGCATCTGCATGAAGGCGGCGATGTCGTCCGGCAGCGATTCCGCCATGGTCGACACCGTGGCGAGCAGGCGCACCTGCCCGCGCACGCCGGAGCCGTAGTCGGCCATGTCGCGCGTTACGCGATCGGCCGCGGCGAGCATCGCGCGCGCATGGGCCAGCACGATTTCCCCGGCAGGAGTCGGAATGACGCCTCTGCGGCGTCGTTCCAGCAGTGTGGCGCCGACGGTCTCTTCCAGTTGCGCCAGGCGCTTGCTGATGGCGGAAGCGACGATGTGTTCCTGTTCGCCCGCGCGCGCCATGTTGCGGGTTTCGCAGACGGCGACGAACAGGCGCAGCGTGGTGAGGTCGAGGTCTCGCATGGCGGGGGCGCAATGTTTCCGGACTGGAATGCTACGCTCGTTGAAGGACCCATGACATCGCATCCGGGAAATCCCGTAGCGCAGCGGGCGGCATCTTTCTGACTTTCCGTTTCGGCATGCCTGAATGCGTAAATCATCGCTTCAGCTTGCCCGCAGAAACTCATAGAGTTCTTCCATCGCCCCCGTCGGGACGCCTCGCCAGTCCCCGAGAACCATGACCCATTCCTTCCCCAGCCAAGCCGTGATCCGCGAAGTCGGTCTGCGCGACGGACTGCAAAGCATTCGCACCATCCTGCCCACCGCCAGCAAGCTGGCGTGGATCCGCGGCGCGCACGCCGCCGGACTGCGCGAACTGGAAGTCGGTTCGTTCGTCCCCGCGCGCCTGTTGCCACAACTGGCCGACACCGCCGAACTGGTCGCGTTCGCGCGCACGCTGCCCGGCATGTTCACGTCGGTGCTGGTGCCCAACCTGCGCGGCGCGCAGGACGCGCTGGCGTGTGGCGCCGACCTGATGATCGTGCCGCTGTCGGCCAGCCATGCGCACAGCCTCGCCAACCTGCGCAAGACGCCCGATGAAGTCGTTGCCGACGTGGCGCGCATTCGCGCCGCGCGCGATGCCAGCGGCGCGAAGACGCTGATCGAAGGCGGCGTCGGCACGGCATTCGGCTGCACGCTGCAGGGCCATGTCGATGCCGATGAAGTGCTGCGGCTGATGCAGGCGCTGCTCGATGCCGGCGCCGACCGCGTCAGCCTGGCCGATACCGTCGGCTACGCCGATCCGGCCATGGTGCGCGAGCTGTTTGCGCGTGCCATCGCCATCGCCGGCGAGCGCTTCTGGTGCGGCCATTTCCACGACACGCGCGGGCTCGGCCTCGCCAATGCCTATGCCGCGCTCGAAGCCGGCGTGACCCGCTTCGACGCCTGCCTGGCCGGCATCGGCGGCTGCCCGCATGCGCCCGGCGCCAGCGGCAACGTTGCCACCGAGGATCTTGCCTACCTGCTAGGCAGCATGGGCATCGATACCGGCATCGATATCGGGCGCCTGCTGGCGCTGCGTGAAGACGTGGCCGGCTGGCTGCGCGACGAAACCCTGCACGGCACGCTGTGGCGCGCCGGCCTGCCCAAGACCTTCGCGGCCCCGCGCGCCAACGCCGCCGCCACCGCCTGAGAACGAACATGCCCCAAGACAGCAACAGCAATTCCCTGCCGCTCGCCGGCGTCCGCGTGGTGGAATTCACGCACATGGTGATGGGTCCCACCTGCGGCATGATCCTGGCCGACCTCGGCGCCGAGGTGATCAAGGTCGAGCCGCCCGGCGGCGACAAGACGCGCAACCTGCCGGGCCTGGGCATCGGCTTCTTCCGCGCCTTCAACCGCAACAAGAAAAGCGTGGTGCTCGACATCACCACCGACGATGGCCGCGCCGCCGCGGCCGAACTGGCGGGCCAGAGCGACATCCTGCTGGAGAACTTCCGCCCCGGCCTGATGCAGAAGCTGGGTCTGGACTACGCCACGCTGTCGCGCGACTATCCGCATCTGATCTATGTGTCGCACAAGGGCTTCCTGCCCGGCCCGTACGAGAACCGGCTGGCGCTGGACGAAGTCGTGCAGATGATGGGCGGCCTGTCCTACATGACCGGACCGAGCGGCCGGCCGCTGCGTGCCGGCACCTCCGTCAACGACATCATGGGCGGCATGTTCGGCGCGATCGGCGTGCTGGCCGCGCTGCGCGAGCGCGACCGCACGGGCAAGGGGCAGGAAATCCAGAGCGCGTTGTTCGAGAACTGCGTGTTCCTGGCCTCGCAGCACATGCAGCAGTACGCGATGACCGGCGAGCCGCCGCCGCCGATGCCGTCGCGCGTGTCGGCGTGGAGCGTGTATGACGTGTTCACGCTGGCGCAGGACGAGCAGCTCTTTATCGGCGCGGTCAGCGACAAGCAGTTCGTCACGCTGTGCCACGTGCTCGAGCATCCGGAGCTGATCGACAAGCCGGAGTACGCCAGCAACACCTCGCGCGTCGCCGTGCGGCCGCAACTGCTGGAAGAGCTGGGCGCGATCCTGCGCCACCATCGTTCCGCGGAACTCGCGCCAAAGCTCGAAGCGGCCGGCATTCCCTATGCGCCGATCGTGCGCCCGGACCAGCTGCTCGACGATCCGCACCTGCTCGCCAGTGGCGGACTGGTGCCGATGCAGGCAGACGACGGCTCGACCACGCCCACGGTGCTGCTGCCGCTGCTGATGGGCGGCCGCCGCCCCGGCGTGCGCAGCCCGCTGCCCCGCGCCGGCGAGCACAACGAAGAGATCCTGGCGCAGCTCGGCAAAGGCCGCGGCTGAGGCGCCTGACGGGCAAGCCGCGCTACAGCGGCGCCAGCAAAGCCCGACGATAACGAAACGGAGACAAAGCATGCAACGTCGCACCCTGCTCAAGTCCGCGCTGGCACTTTCCGCCACGCTTGCCGCCGCACTCGCCGCCCCCGGCTTCGAAGCGCTCGCACAGGGCGGATCGGGCAAGCCCGTGCGCCTGATCCTGCCGATCAGCGCCGGCTCCGGCGTCGACACCATCGCCCGTGCCGCGGGCCCCGCGCTGGGCAGGGCATTCGGCCAGCCGGTGGTGATCGAGAACCTGCCTGGCGCCGGCGGCATCACCGGCGCCGCCGCGGTGGTCAAGGCGCAGCCCGACGGCAGCACGCTGGGGCTGGTATCGAACAACCACGTGATCAACCCCAGCGTGTTCCGCGCGATGCCGTTCGACGCGATCAAGGACATTACGCCGATCAGCGTGATCGGCACCACGCCGCTGGTGCTGGTGGTCAACCCCAAGGTGCCGGCGAAGAACGTGAAAGAGCTGGTGGCGCTGCTCAAGGCCAGGCCCGATGGCTACAACTACGCGTCGTCGGGCAACGGCACCATCATCCACCTGGCCGGCGAGATGTTCCTGGACGAGGCGGGGGTGACGGCACGCCATGTGCCATACAAGGGCACTGGCCCGATGGTCAACGATCTGCTTGCCGGACAGGTGGAAATGGGTGTGGTCGCGCTCAATGCGGTGGCGCCGCACCTGAAGGCGGGCACGCTGCGCGCGATCGGCCTGTGCGGCGACAAGCGCACGGCCGCCGCGCCGGAGATCCCCACCATCGCCGAACAGGGTTTGCCGCGCTACAACGTCGCGGGCTGGTTCGCTGTCATCGGCCCGGCCGGCATGCCGGCGCCGGATGTCAAGCGCGTGCACGATGCCTTTGCCAGGGCCTTCACGTCGCCCGAAGTGCTGGAAGCGATGAAGAAGCAGGGCACGGTGGTCGAGCCCGGCACGCCGGAGGCTGCCGCAGCGTTCTTCCGCAGCGAAGCCGCGCGCTACGCCGCGCTGGTGAAGAAGGCCAACGTCAAGGTCGAATAAGCCAGAAGATTTTCCTGCTTTCCTGCTGCCAGCGTGGCCTGTGCCTTATCCAGGGCGGCCGCGGTGGCGGCCTTTTGTCCTCACCAGATCCATCATGACTCTCTATAAGCTTGGCGAGCTCGCGCCCGCCATCGCCGGCAGCGCCTTTGTCGCGGCCGAAGCCACCATCATCGGCCGCGCGGAACTGGCCGAACGCGTGTCGGTCTGGCCTGGCGCCGTGATCCGGGCCGACAATGAACCGGTCACCATTGGCATCGGCAGCAACGTGCAGGAAGGCGCAGTGCTGCACACCGATCCTGGCTGCCCGCTCGCGCTCGGTGCCGGCGTGACCGTGGGGCACCAGGCCATGCTGCACGGCTGCACCGTGGGCGACGGCGCGCTGATCGGCATCCAGGCCGTGATCCTGAACAACGCGACGATCGGCGCCGAATCGCTGGTTGCCGCCGGGGCGCTGGTGACCGAGGGCAAGCAGTTCCCGCCGCGCTCGCTGATCCTGGGCTCGCCCGCCAAGGCGGTGCGCGAGCTGACCGATGACGAAGTGAAGAACCTGCGCGCCAACGCGGAGGACTATGCACGCCGTGCCGTGCACTATCGCACGGCGCTGGAGAAGGTCTCCTGAGCCGCAAGCGCCACGGCCCCTCCGGGGGCCGCGCCGGCAGGTTGTCCGGCAAGCGCCTAGAATGTCCTGCATCCCGCCATGCAGGAGCACGACGATGTCAGGCAAGCCCGTCAGGATCCCAGGCCCCGACCACCCCATCACTATCACGCCGACACAAGGACGCGTGGTGGTCAAGGCGGCGGGCCGCGTTGTCGCCGACAGCACCGCGGCGCTGACGCTGCAGGAAGCCAGCTACGCGCCGGTGCAGTACATCCCGCGCGCCGATGTCGACATGGCGCAGCTCGCGCGCAGCGAGCACCCCACCTACTGCCCGTACAAGGGCGACTGCAGCTACTTCTCTATCCCGGCCGCCGGCGAGCATGGGCGCAATGCGGTGTGGAGCTACGAGGCGCCTTACGAGGCGGTCGCCGCGATTGCGTCGCACGTGGCCTTCTACCCGGACCGCGTCGACAGCATCGACATTGGCAAGGCAGGGGGCTGAACGTGCCGGCGGAGTCAGGATGACAGCGCCGCGTCGACCATTGCCACGGCGAGTCCCGTCAGCAACGCCAGTGCGGAAGCGATAAACCACCGCACGGTCTTGCGGTATTCCTCCACCACATCGTCCTCGATGCGCAGCGCGCGGAACAGGGCCACGATCTGCAGCGAGACCGCCGCCAGCAGCGAGATCGCAGCGAACACCGCGCGCACGTTCCAGTGGCCCGGGCTTTCGAAGCCCCAGAAGCGCCAGAACGCCAGCGAGAAGCCCAGCAACACCGTGATGGCGGTGATGATGCCCTGGCGGTAGCCGCTGGGCACCACCGGCGGCACGGGCGTCGGTGGTGGAGCGGGTTCGGCGGGAGGTTCCATCGGGCGCCTCAGCCCCGGCCTTCCGGCAGTTGCACGGCGGCCAGCGTGGCGTCGTCAGTGCCAATGACCCTGCTGACGTGCCCCTTGCCCGCGGTGTCTTCCAGCAACAGCGCGCTGCCTGCAGAAAGCGGGCGGCGCTCGCCATCGCTGGCTTCGAACTCCATCGTACCGGCCAGCACGAAGATCCGCATGCGTATCGGCGATGGGTGCAGCGCACCGACCCAGCCTGCCGGCACCAGCAGGAACCCCTGCCGCGCCGCTTTGTCCAGCGGCGATACCCAGAAGGCCCGCGCGGGCGGGGCAAACAGCCGCTCCGTGACGGCCGCGGAAACAGGACCGAAGTGGGATTCGCCCTCGGCATCGGCATAGAGACGCTCGAAGGCCAGCGGCGGACGCTGGGTTGTGACGGTTTCGGCAGTGGCGGCCATGGCACCCCCTGCGGCGCATTGCAAGCGCGGGTTGTTATCCAGGCAGTCTAGGCTGCCATGCGCCGAGTGCAATACCAGGCCGGCGCAGCCGGTGCTTCAATCAACCCTTGCTGAAGATGCTGTAGAAGTCCGGCGCGCCGCTGTCGGGCATGCTCAGGTCGAGCGAGCCTTCGATATGCTCGAGGTGCTCGGCCATCAGCGCGCTCGCGCGCGCGGCGTCGCGCTGCTCGATGGCATCGATCAGCTGGCGGTGCTCGTGCTCGGCGCACGCGGGTGCGCCGGGGCGGTCGTACAGCGTGATGATCAGGCAGGTCAGCGAAACCATCTCGCGGATCAGCTTCTCCAGGATCGCATTGCCGGCCATCTCGGCCAGCAGGATATGGAATTCGCCGGACAGCCGGATCATCGCGGCGCGGTCGCCGCGGGCGCGAGCGTTGTCTTCTTCCATGGCATGGCGGCGCAGGCTGCGGACCTTGGCCGGCGTGGCGCGCAGCGCCAGTTCCGCGGCCAGCGCGGGCTCGACCACGCGGCGGGCCTGGAAGACCTCGCGCGCCTCGTCGACCGTGGGGCTCGACACGAAGGCGCCGCGGTTAGGCACCAGCGTCACCAGCTTTTCATGCGCAAGGCGGGCGAACACCTGCCGGATGCGGGCGCGGCTGGCGCCGGTGACCTCGCACAGGCGTTCCTCCACCAGCTTGGTGCCGGCGAGCAGGCGATGCTCCATGATCGCTGTGAGCAGGCCAAGGTAGATGGCCTCGGTGGCGGAGGCCTCGCCGGCCGCGGACTCGTTGCCGGCCGCTTCCTCCGGGGTGTCTGGCGGGGCGGGCCTGGGTGCGGCTTTGGATGCGGGCCGGCGCGGCGTTTTCGCCGCCGCGCCGGGCGCCGTCTTCTTCGATGTGGTTGCCATATCGGGGTACGGACAGTCGGGGTGTCGCCGGAAGTGGCGACGAAACACGGCTATATCGTACACAAATATGGCGACGCGGACGTCGCGGGTCAGGCCGTGGCGGCTTCCCGCGCCGGGTTGGCAACGGCAGCGGCAGTCGTCGCGGGGCGGAACGGGTGCGCCTGCGCCCAGTGCCGCGCGATGTCGACACGGCGGCAGATCCACACCTTGTCATGGCCCTGCACGTAGTCGAGGAAGCGCTGCAGCGCGCGGAA
>NZ_JAGIQA010000215.1 GCF_017814975.1 Cupriavidus consociatus | reverse complement strand
TACGCCGCCTACAATGTTGCATATTTTCCAGTCCCTCGTCTGAGTCGTTCGAATTTTCGTTGCTTGGAGCCGGCGGCTGTGGATCGACGCGGAACACAACGACGATTTCATCCTTGTGGATCTCGACACGTTTGACCAGACCCAGAACGATCTTGCGTTTCGTTTCAAAGTCAATCGTATCGAGCCTGTCGGTGACAGCGGTTGCAAATTCCTCAAGCCGGTTGATGACCAGAAACAGCTCGCTTTGCACTGCTCCGTGGCGCCG
>NZ_JAGIQA010000214.1 GCF_017814975.1 Cupriavidus consociatus | reverse complement strand
AAGGCAGGCGCGTCAGCAGGAGCGTGATGCAGACGCCGCTGCTGCTGAAGGGAATGACGAAGGCGAGCGCCGAGACCGCAAGCGCGCCGAGCACGAGCTTCTGGGGAATGACGAGCGGCACGCAAAGAAAGAGGATCATGGCGCCGACGCCCGAGATGGCGAACCAGGCGGCGTTGCGGGCAAACTCGGCAGCGACAGCTTCGGGCGCGTAGCGTTCGGGGTTGTTGTAGACCTCCATCGCGCCGCGGGTCAGTCCGAGCATGGCG
>NZ_JAGIQA010000213.1 GCF_017814975.1 Cupriavidus consociatus | reverse complement strand
ATTGCTCTTATCCAGCTGGCTTGTCTCTCTTGGTGGCAAAATGTGCCACGTTTATCCTCGCCTGCTCACAGGCGAGCACTGTCCGGTTTCTTGTTATGCGCTGCGGGCCCGCCGTTGAGACTAACAATATCTTCCCTGCGGAGGGCCGAGCCGCCATGGCTCCGTCCCGCCCACATCGGTGGAGTTGCTTCTGACAAGGTCGCCACTGAACCGTTAACTTTCTCTGGCTTCAACGCTTTTTTATAAAGAGCTTAAGCACAGCAGCA
>NZ_JAGIQA010000212.1 GCF_017814975.1 Cupriavidus consociatus | reverse complement strand
TGAGGGAAAGGCGAAAAGAACCCCGGGAGGGGAGTGAAATAGATCCTGAAACCGCATGCATACAAACAGTCGGAGCCCCGCTTTAAGCGCTTTCGGCGATTTTTACGGTAGTAAAAATCGTCAAAAGACTCCAGTGTGAAATAGCACCACTGGCGCGCAAAGCGGTTTAAGCGCGAGAGCGCTTAAAGCGGGGTGACGGCGTACCTTTTGTATAATGGGTCAGCGACTTACATTCAGTGGCAAGCTTAACCGATTAGGGAAGGCGT
>NZ_JAGIQA010000022.1 GCF_017814975.1 Cupriavidus consociatus | reverse complement strand
TCGTCCGCCTCGCCCAAAGCCTCATCGACATGCTGCTTATAAGGCTTGTTGATGCTTACAGTAACTTGGGTGGATTGCATCTGAAGGGGGTGCTACCTCAAATCCAGTTAATGCCTGTCGATAAAAAGTGAGGCAAAGCGCTGCTGATTTGAGCTTGACTTTCGAAAGACACCTGATTTTCCTGAGCTTTCGTGTCATTCCGATGCTCAAACTCGGCATAAGCTTCCATCCGAAGATCGCTGCACCCGTTTCATCAGCTTGACACTTGCTCCTAGCGTGTACGTTGAAGTGGCTGCCGCGATCACCGGGGCCGCAACAACTTTCCGTAAGGGCAACAATGAAGAAGAAAGAAGAAGAGAAACGCGAGTTCAATCTCATCGACCCGAAGCCGCCCGTATTGCGCGAGCTGGCCATCCAGCAACTGGGTCACTATGTCGATGCCGGCGCGATCGGCCGGATCGTGCAAGCCGCGCAAGAGATCGAACTCTCGCGCAAGCGGATCCTCAGTGAGCATACCGCCATCGGCTCTCGCCTATTCCAGATCTACCACGTGATCCTAACGTGTGTGCAGAAGCGTCTGGGCGACACCCCCCGCGCTCGCCAGGAAGCCGATGACAACTTGTACAACTTCGCGGTGCGCGCCCTGCGCATTTCCCGCGCCTCCGCGATCAAGTATCTGCAGGCATTTCATCACTTCTCCGAGAACAGCGATGCCTTGACGTTTCTGAACCTGGGTGAGCTGACGATTCTCAAGCGGTCGGACATCACGCCAGAGGAAGTGCAGCGGTTCATCGATGCTCGCAAGGACGACGAGCCCTATTCGCGCAAGGAAATCGTCCCATACATCGAATGGTCTCGACGCACCCACCAGGAACTCAATCACGTCATGGCGACGCTAGAGGCTGCGGAAGAACAGTTGAACGAGAGCCTGGAGCGCCAGCGCGATCTCGAAGCCCAGATGCGCCACATGCGCGAACAGATGACATCCTCCGACGCGCAATCTGCGGCGCAAAAGGAGCAGCTTGACCGAACCTCCGCGGCGCTCTCATCGCAGGCTGGGGCCATGGAAAGCCTGCAGCATTCCATTAAGCGCTTGACGGACGAACGACAGGCCTTGCAGAAGGCATTGGCCGAGTCGAAGATCCGGGAGGTTGTGAAGGAGATCAAGGTCGAGGTCATTCCTCCCGAATACAAGACCATCGCCGACGCCGTCATAGACGGAAGCGGCAAACTTGAAGCGCTCAATGCGCAGATCAAGGATGCCGAACTGCGCCTCTCCGCTTTCAACAATGAGATCGAACGCCATGAAGCCAAGTCGGCCGACTCGCGGAGTCTGTCACTACGCATTGACGGCCTGAAAGCGGATCTCGATGATGCGCTCGCGAAATTCCGAGGCGCGGTCAAAGCCATCAAGGTCAAAGAGCATGCCCCCGCGCTGGTGTCCTTGCGCCGCACAGTGGAAGCCTTCCACAACGAACTGATCGCCATCACTGGAGCCTGACATGCACACCACCACCCCGACCCGTTCAATCTACGAGCAGTTCGTCCTGCCAGCCTGGGTGCGCGATCGTGTGCTTGCGGCCAATCTGCGAATCAACAACTACGTCCTGAATGCCGTTACGGTGCATCCAACGCTGGAAAGCATCTTCAGGGTATCGAGCGAGAACCTTCGCTCGCTGCGTGACGACCTGTCCCAGTCGGCGAAGATTCTGGGAACGCCGTTTCTCGCTTACGCACCAACGCTCACAACCATCGATGACTGGCGATCCTTCATCGAAGGACGGATGCCGACCGCCACAATGGAGCGGCTCAAGACTGGCCTGCCCCGCAATCTGTCAGTGGTGGACCGGTTGGCGCTCGAGCATACGAACCGCGCGTACATCAATGCCATGTACGACCTTCTCAACATGTCGGTACTCGCGGCGCCTCTGATCGGCATCTCGAACGACTTGGCCGCGTACCTGCGGTCGGTGCCTCAGCACGAACTCGACGTGGCTATCACCGAGCGGCTGGTGCCGCTTTTCCATTGGCGCTTCGCGGACGAGATGTTCTGGTTGGAGAGTCACTCCGGCCGGCTATCGCGGGAGATGATTTCTCATTATCTGATGGAAACGTCGCCGCTTCGGACTGACCGTCTGGCGCACTCTGGCGTCTGGGGCAACTTCCGGCTCGAGACGTTTGTACGCGACGCCCTATCCGAGGCGTTCCTGGCCCTCAGTTGTCGCGCCATGAGCGTCTCATCATTGTTCAATATCACCATCGAGACCACGCGGAAGACCTATCAGAGGTTGCATGGCAAACCATCGCCACCCGGCCAGCCGCCGTCATCGCTAATGTGGTACCTGGATTCCGCGCAGCGCCGCGTTCAGTCGACTTTCCAGATCTGGCTGTTTCGATCGGCGATCGCTCGTGACGTGTCGACACCCGAGAGCTTCGTCGCGACCCTTGACATCCATCGCGCGTTCTTCTCGGACGACTGCAAGGTGCCACCCGAGCGGTCGCTGCATCTGGCCCGCTCCATGTCGATGCACGAAGAGCTCGCGGTCTGGCCCTGCCGAAAGTGCGGGACGCCGTATCTGGCTTCGAACTCCTCCGCGAAGATCGAGCTTTCGCAGTCATTTCTGTGCCCTTGCTGCAACGGGACTTTGACGGCTTCACGGGGCAGGCGTCGGAACTGACCGCGAATCAGCAACAGTCGCCGAAGCACCCCCTATCCGTACCCTTCGATTGACGGGTTGTCCTTTCAGCGATCATAGCCAAGAATCGCAAGCGCCAGAAATTTGACCCTTCTCGGCCTTCTCGATACGGCGGCTTCCTCTTGGGGCCGCCGTCTTTTTTTGCCTATGCTCTGCGCCCCAACCAACTGGGCTCAATCTTTGCGAAACCTTCGACTAACCATCCTTACCGCCAGTGTCGGGACCTCCCGTTCCGCGAGCCTTGACTTCGGCACGGTGTCGCTAATCTGGAATCAAGCGGCTGGAATCCAGCCGCGATCCCATTGCCTCATCACACTGCGGCGAAATGGTGTTCGCGCAAGCGTTGGCGCCTGCTAGCAGATTTCGCGACACCACTACTCCGAACAGAGCATCTGCTGTCCGTGCTGGCTTGGCAGTAGCAGCAACAGCGAAGACTACGGGACCGACGGGCAATAGGCAGTGACATCTCTCCTGCTATATCGGAAGAATTCGTGAAGACGAGAAAAAGGTTTGCGTTGCTGTTGCTGGCGCTCATTGGCAATGAGGAAGTTTGGGCAAGCGGAAGTATCCCGTCGGCTGCTCCTGGCCCGGCAGAAATTCCCTCCCTTGCGCTGCGGACAAGCGTGCCGGAGCCATCCTACGCAAAGAGTTCGGGACAGTTCGCGCTCTTCAACGGTGTCAACGCCTTGCGCCGGAAGCTCGGCGTCGGTCTTCTCGTGCAAGACCCCGCGCTCGACACCGCCGCCCAGGCACATGCCGTCTATCTCAGCGCGCAAAGCGTGGCACAGCATGACCAATCCGTAGACTCTCTGCATTTCTACGAAACCACGCCTCTGCTACGAGCCAGAAGGGCCGGTGTCGGCGACACCCAATGGGTGGCCGAAGTCGTGGGCGCAGCCAGAGGCCCCGATGATCGCGAGATTGGCGCAGGCTGCATCGATCAGTGGTACCACACCGTCTACCACTTGCAGTCGCTCGTCACGAACCAGGAATCCATGGGAATTGGATTCAGTGGCACTGGCGCCTTGGGCCTGAATCATTGCGTCATCGACTTCGGCACGAACACTGCCACACAACCAGACCCTACACCCAACGGCGTGCCCTATGGGGGAGATCAGCAGATTGACGCTGGAACCTTCGTCACCGTGCCAGCCGACCGCGACATCGATGTACAGCCCGGCTTCAATTTCTCCGGCGAGTCGCCGAATCCCGCGCCGGACTGCTTACGCCCGGCCGACCTCTGATCGGAATGCGCGGCAAACCTCGGCCTTCAGGCCCGGGAAGGATAGCGCGGACGCCGTAGGCGTCCTTGACAACCCGTGAGTCCTGTTACGATTGACTCATGCAACGACTTCAAGCCTTCAAGTACGAACTGGTGCCGACCGGCGAGCAGCAGCACGACATGCGCCGCTTCGCTGGCGCATGTCGCTTCGTCTTCAACAAGGCATTGGCGTTGCAGAAGGAGAACTACGAGGCTGGCGGCAAGTTCATCGGCTACGTAGCCATGGCCAAGCGCCTGACTGAGTGGCGCAACGGTGCAGACACGCCGTGGCTCAAGGATGCGCCCGTGCACCCGCTCCAACACGCCCTCAAGGATTTGGAGCGCGCCTACAAGAACTTTTTCGCCAAGCGTGCCGCGTTCCCGAAATTCAAGAAACGAGGCCAGCGCGACAGCTTCCGTTATCCAGACCCGAAGCAATTCAAGCTCGACCAAGCCAACGGGCGAATCTTCCTGCCGAAGTTGGGCTGGATGCGCCTGCGGCTGTCGCGCCCGGTACAGGGCACGTTGTGCAATGCCACGGTAAGTTTCAGCGCGGGAAAGTGGTTCGTATCGGTTCAGGCCGAGCGTGAAGTCGTGCAGCCCGTGCCGCAGGCAACGAGCGCTGTTGGCATCGACGTTGGCATCGCTCGCTTCGCGACGTTCAGCGACGGCAGTTACCTTGCGCCGCTCAACAGCTTCAAGCGGCACGAAGCCCGCCTGCGGCGTGCGCAGCGGGCGATGAGTCGCAAGACCAAGTTCAGCAACAACTGGAAGAAGGCGAAAGCCAGAGTCCAGCGTATCCATGCCCATATCGGCAACGCCCGCCGCGACTACCTGCACAAGGCCACGACCACGATCAGCAAAAACCACGCGATGGTGTGTATCGAGGACTTGCAGGTACGAAATATGTCCAGGTCGGCGGCGGGCAGCGCCGATGTTCCGGGCAGGAATGTCCAAGCCAAGTCCGGGCTCAACAAATCTATCCTCGACCAAGGTTGGTTCGAGTTCCGGCGTCAGTTGGGCTACAAACTGGCGTGGAATGGCGGCTGGCTTATCGCCGTGCCACCGCAGAATACGAGCCGGACGTGTCCGGCATGCGGCTGCGTCAGTGCGGGCAACCGGCTCACCCAGGCGAAGTTCGCGTGTATCGAGTGCGGTTTCGAGGACAACGCCGATGTGGTCGGCGCGGTCAACATTCTGGCGCGAGGACATCGCGTTGCAGCCTGTGGAGAGTCGGCGCAGTTGGGCCGCTCTGCGAAGCAGGAACCCGCCGAAGCGGCTGCGCAACTCACCGCGTAGCGCCGTAGGAATCCCCTTCCTTTCCGCCCAAAGGCGGCGACCGAAGGTCGAGGGAGGGGAGGATGTCAAGATCTACGCGAATGGCGCGCTTGCGGAGGTACTGTCCGTAACGGCCTTCAAACTCGTTGACAGCAGCGGCGCCGAGGTGCCTGCGCGCCTTTTGGTGTCCCCAGCGGCGAAGGTGGGTGGCTCAAATGGTGTGGTCGATGAATACCTGCGGAACAATGCGGCCTTCCTGGTCCCGCTCGCGCCCCTTGCGGACCGCGAGGCCTACACGGCTTCGTTTGCTGGCACTCGGGCCGGCAAACCGGTGAGTATCTCCTGGACCTTCAGGACTGCTACGCAGGGAGCCTCCACTTTCCGATAGCCCAAGCGCGCCGACGACCCCGCCGGACGATTTCGCGTGACAGGCCTCGAAACACATACAACGGAGATTCAAAGATGGAATGGTTAACGATCGCGCCTTTGTGCTGACGCGCAAAGTCCTGCCGACGGTGAGCGAGTATGCGCGGAAGTATCCAGCGTGCGTGACCGAGCGCGGCATGTCTTGCAATCGGTGCGGATCCAGAAGCATCCGCCTCTGGCGCGAGCAGCCGTTCATTGCCGTGCATCAGTGGCATCTCTGCATTAGCTGCGGCACATCGCTCTACCGATCGCGGTAACGCGCACTTGACGCGGTCTTCGGCTCCGCCAGCCGTAACGATTACCAGGACACCCCACTTTCCGGGGGTCGAGTTTGGCTCCAATTCGTCGACTAGATGCTGATTGCCTTCGTGTATTCTCACGCCCGGTCGGGGATTTCGGGCACTTGACTTCGCGCGCCGATAGGTAAGCTAAAAGTAACGGTCGATCCCCGACCGGTCAAAGTCAGAGGAAGAAAACATGCAAAATTCCAAATTCGCTCTCTCGGTTCTGGCCACTGCCATGACGCTCGCTCTTACCGCATGCGGTGGTGGTGGCGGTGACGATGGTGGCTCCAAGAACCCCACCACGCCGCCTACTACTCCGACAACGCCGACGACGCCGCAGGAGCCGACTTCAGTACCGCCGGCAACTTCCGCCCCCGCAGCCACCTACCCTGGCGGCGATCTACGGTTGGCCGCGTTTAACGCCCTGAACGACTACCGGATCAAGATGGGCGTGGGCGCCCTGAAGCAGGATGCAGCGTTGGATGTTGCCGCGGACAATCACCTTGGCTACTTGAAAGCGAATTCTGCCGTTGGCCACGAGGAAGCTGCCGGCAAGCCGGGCTTCACCGGCGCGAATCCGTACGATCAAAGCGTCGCTGCTGGCGCGTCGAAGGATCAATGGATAAGCCAGGCTGCAGATGGGTCAATCGGGTGCTTGGCAGACTTCAGGAACTCGGTGTATCACTTGCAGGGCATTACGGGGAACCAAGAAACGATTGGCCTTGCCATTCGAGACGGCTATTGCGTAATGAACTTTGGCGTAAAGACCGGAGCGAATGGTAGCGGGTATGGGCTCCCACAATGGGGGGGACAACAAATGGCTACGAACGCTCTTGCGTACTCGCCGGTCGATGGAGAGAACGTTCCGGGCACGTTCACGGCCACCGCTGAATCGCCCAGCCCGGCGCCTGATCTTCCGAGTGCCGGTCATCCTGTCATGTTCCGAGTCCCGGCTCCAACCGCAGGCGACGTTCTGACCGTCTCCAGCTTTACACTTACTGGCCCCGGCGGCAGCTCCATTCCGGCTCGCATTCTGGTGGCCACTGGTGCAAGGTCGGGCTCTACGACTTCTGCTATCTCGGATCCGTACGTCTATAGCGGGGTAGCGTTTCTTCTCCCGACGCAACCCCTCACGGCGGGCACATACACTGCCACGTTCGCAGGTGCGCGCAATGGCGTTGCTATCAACAAGTCTTGGAGCTTTACCGCGTTCTAAGGCAGTCTCCGTTGATTGACGAGGGCCCGCTAAATGCGGGCCCTTCTCTTTTTTCAACTGGCACAGGGGTCAAACACTATGCCGCGAGCCTATTTCCGGCAAACTTCATACAACTGAAGTCCCATGTTGTTGCCGTTACTCAAGTAGCTCGCCTTGTTTGCGCCGGCGCGAAATCCGGCGGCGTCGATCCCGGCCACAGCCTGAGAGCCCAAATCCGGCCACTCCATGTACCCGGTCCACATTCGGGAGGCAACAACGCTTCCGGCCCAAAGAATTTGAAACCCCTTTCCCTCACATCCGCCATCGGCGGTGCATTGACCCATATCGCCAATGGCGATGCTATAGGCGTTCGGAGAATACTGGCAGGCTGGTGGCGGTGGTGGCGCGCAGCAAGGTGGCGGAGGCGGCGGCGGTGGAGTCGGAGCACCACAGGTGGCCAATCCGTTCTGGACGAGCCAAACCTTTCCCACAGGACAATCCGCCACTGTCATCGGCGGTGCCGGAAACGAATAGAGCTGGGCCTCCGCTGCCGAAAGGCTAACCATCAGGGTGCAAACGACCAGTATGCGCTTCATATCAATGATCCTTAAAACGTGCAGCCAGTTGTGACTGTGCCCACTAGTTGCCCGCCTAGGGCGCCAACGTCGTTGCCGCTATACCACGCCGCTGGAGACATGGCGCTCGCTTGTGCGTACCAGTACGTGCCATAGTCGTTCATCGCAAAGTAGGTGCCTTGAATGGCGGGCATTACACTTCCGGTAACGTTCACCATTTCTTGTTTCGGCGTAAACATTGCCCACGCCGTTCCACCGGGGCAGTTGTCCTTGCCAATAGTCACGCCGTCCGTCACGTTTTCGAACTTTCGGGTGACGGACATGTTGCCCAACGCATTGTTAAGTGCGATATACCTGTTGCTCTTGCAGATGAATCCAACATTGGTCGCGCTGGTCGCTATCTGACCATTGTTCCCACACCACAGCCCTTCATAGATGTTTGCCACGGCCGTGCCTACCGCTTGCCAGATGCCGCCGGAGCAGATCACATGCCCAGTGCCGGTGGTGCTTCGACGCGTCGATGTTTCGACGCCGCACGCAGTACCTGGCGCGCCGGTACTTGTTAGATAGGTATCGCCACCACTGGTTAGGGCAGTCGTCGCCGTGACTCGAGCGGCATTGTTGACGTCGTTGCCTGCCATGTCGATCGACGTCTGCATCCGATTGAGTTCCGGATGGCCTGGAACCTGCACCCGATACAGATAGCCGTTGTTGGCCTGCGCGCCGGTAAAGGCTAGCAACGACGCGAGCCGGCCGCTGCCAGGATTCGTATAGTTGGCCAGCAGCACCTGCCATGCGCCATACGCCCCGTAGGCTCGATTTGCCACCATGGTCGGGTCGCCATTCTGGCCCGCATAGGGTACGAAGCCCCCTTGCGCGCCTGCCTGCGCAGCGATCTGCACGAGCTGGCGGGTGTCGGTGATCGGCCGCCCGCCCTGCGACGTGACGAGCGCCTGCAGGTTGTTCGGCGTCGGCTGCAGAACCTGAAGCAGCCAGGTCTGGCCGAACACATTGGTCGCCGAGAACCCGGCTGGCAGATAGCCGCCGCTGATCAGCATGGCCGGCGTAACGTTAACAGGGACGCTCGCGGTCGCTTGAGCGACCAGCGTCGCGGATTCGTCCTGCACGAACTGCAGGGCGGCCTTGTCGAAGACAAGCATCTGGCTCGCCGCGGCGGCGGTTTGGACGTTCGTCACGCCGGCTTTGGCCCACGTCGCGAATCCGGCAAGGCTCAGCATCGAGAGCATCAGCGCGACGAGATATCCGAGGATGGCTTCCATGCGTTTCTCAGGTGTTCAACTGGACCCAATTGACCAGCGCCCCAACGGGAATGGTCGCCGGCACGCTGTAAGCGACGCCGGTGGCAAGATTGACGGCCGTGCCCTGACTGCGGACCCGGAACCACGCGAGACTGCCCTCTGTGCTGCTGAGCAGCGCGCCGCTTGCGCCTGATGACACGCGCACATATCCGTAGACGTCGCGCCCGCCGCCCGGATTGGCGACGGCCATGCAGCCGGCACCAGCCGGCGCCACCATCCCTGACGGCAACACTGGCGTCACGCTCGCACCGACCAGCCCCGGTGTTGCACCGGCGGTCGACACACAGGCCGAGCCGTATGCCTGCGCCTGCTGCGCTGTGACCGTCGCTACAGATTCCATGCGGCCAGCCACGCCGGCCCCAGGCGCTGCTTCCGATAGTTGCCGGCTTTGGGCAACAATCCCGAGACAGAACAGGACCGTCGCGATCGGCAGGATGAGATAGCCCATGCCCTTCTCCTCAGACTTTGGTGGCCGTGTGGAGCCTCACTGGAAAGTCAGTGTGAAGCTGGCGGTCGCGCTGCACGCGGCACCGGCAGTGGCCTGGTCAGGCAGGTTCGCCTGCGTGAAGGTCGTGGTTCCTACTGCCAACGAGACGTAGTCGCGCAGCGAGGTTGCGGTGCTCACGCACTGCTTTGCCGTCTGCGCACCGCCGCCACCGAACCGGATCACACCCTGCGAGCCGCTGTTTGCGGCCGACAAGGTCACGGCATTTCCCCAGGTGTCGACCAGGGTCGTGCCGCGCACCATGTCCGTGGGAAACATTCCGCCGGTGATCATCGCCGGGATGTTGGCCGTGGTGAAGTTGGTGTATCCGTTATTCCCCTGCGAGAAGCCAGCGCGGGCATTCGTGATCAGCTGCGCGATGTTGGTGGCCACCACGCCAGCCTTGTGGCTCTGGAAGCCGTTGTAGCCCGCGTAAGCGATGCCCACCAGTGCCAGCAGGCCCAGAACGATGGCGACGATCCGCCCGAGAATTCCATCCATGTCACTTCCCTATAGTCCACGCCCGGATTTCATCGCCTTCCACCGTGGACGTGATGCCGGTGGAAATTCCGCCTCGTCGCTGCGCGCGCTTTGCCGGCTTACTGGAAGGTCAACGTAAAGGTCGCCGTGGCGCTGCATGCAGCGCCGGCGGTGGCCTGGTCAGGCAGGTTGGTCTGGTTGAACGTGGTCGAGCCAACGGCGAGCGTCACGTAATCCTTCAGGCCCAGTGCCGCGCTCACGCATTGCTTTGCGGTTTGGCCATTGCCGCCGCCGAAGGTAATGACACCCTGGGACCCGTTGTTGGCCGCTGCCAGCGTGACCGCATTGCCCCAAGGGTCGACGAGTGCCGTGCCGCGCACCATGTCCGACGGGAACATGCCGCCGGTAATCATTGAAGCGATGTTGGCGGTGGTGAAATTGGTATAGCCGTTGTTCCCCTGCGAGAAGCCTGCACGCGCATTCGTGATCAACTGCGTGATATTGGTCGCGACCACGCCCGCTTTGTGGCTCTGAAAGCCGTTGTACCCGGCATAGGCAATGCCAACGAGCGCCAGCAGACCCAACACGATAGCGACGATGCGCCCAAGAATTCCGTCCATGTGATACCCCTTTAGAGATTGCGAAAGCGATTGTCAGAGCTTGCCCATCGAAGATGTGAGGATCTCCGAGAGCGAGTTGGAGCCGAGTTGCAGCACAACGAAGGCGAGGAACATCAGTCCGGTGAAGGTCGCCGACATCACCATCCCCTTCGCAAGCAGTTGCCGCTCGATGACTTCGGCGTTCTGCCGCACGGCCACCGTGATCTTCTCGGTGAAGTCCTCAAAGCCCGCATACGCGCCGATTTCATCGATTAGATCCAGCGAAGGGAAGCCGTTCCCGGTCTGCCGCATGGCTTCTGCGAGGTCCAGTCCATCGGCCAGGCCGAGTCGAATCGGCCTCAGGCGTGAGGCCAGCCATGGCGATGCCGTGCCGATCTGGCCCTCCAGCGCTGCAATGTCAGGCACTTTCGCCCGCAGCAGCGCGACGAACGACATCAGCCAGCTGAAGCCGGTGATCTCGCGGTACACCGTGAACGGAAACACATGTTGGTCAAAGAATCGCCTGCCCGGCCCAGCCCACCTCGGCAACGCCCACCAGCTCCAGACTGCGTAGGCACCGAGGCTCCCGAAGATGACCGGCGCCGGCCATCCCACAGCCAGCTGACCCATTCCGTACATGGCATATGCCCAACCTGTCCACTTCTCGATCGACAGCACATCGGTGAACTGCGGCACGATGTAGCCGCCGATCAACAGCAAGACCGCATACAGCGTTACGAGGTAGACCGCCGGCGCGAAAAAACTGGCCTGCAGCTTCTGCCGCAGTCGCGTTGTCAGGTCGCGCACGTCCAGCACCAGGCGCATCGCGTCCGGCAGCTGCCCGGCCTTTTCGCCGGCGTCCAGCACGCTGCGCTCAAGGTCGCTGAGGCTTGTGCCCATCGCCGCCATCAGGGTCTTGCCATCGCGCACCTGACGACCGATCTCGTGCGCCGCCTCGGCGGCGCGCTTGCGGCCTCGCCGCGCTAGCCGCTCCCGGAAGTCTTCAATGACCTGGGCGAGGGTCAGCCCATTCTCCAGTTGGCTCGATGCCTGTTGATACAGGCGCCGGCGCATTGCCCACGACAATCCGCTCACAGTGCCTCCCGCATTGGAATGGCGTCTACGCTTCCCTCCGCATCGACAGGGCTCAGGCGGCCCGCCAGCACAAGGTCCATCGCGTGCGCGATCATGGGCTTGTCCGAACCCTGCCGGCGCCGATGATTGCGCCGCGCTGCCAGTACGCCGTCGTTGATGCAATCCTGCATCAGCTGCTCGCTGGTCACGACAACCTCGGCTACCGCCTGTTGACCGATGATCGCTTGGCCGTGGCAGTGGTCGCAGCCCGCGCCGCGCACTCGGACTTCCGAGAGATCGCCCCAGGTTCGCATCGCACTGAGCATGTAGTCCGGCAGTGGTTCCGCAGCGCTGTCGAGCTTCACCGAGCAGTGCGGACAAAGCAGCGGCACAATCCGCTGCGCAATGAGGCCGATGATCTGGTTGTGATTGGCAATCACCTCCATCGCCAGACGAACATGGTCCAGCATCATCAGTCGCGAGAACGTCTCGAACGGGTCGGTCACGTGCAGCGTGGTGAGCACCTGGTGGCCGGTCGCCGCCGCCTGCAGTGTCGCGATCGCTTCCTCGACACCGCGGATTTCGCCCAGCAGCACCGCATCCGGGTCCATCCGCAGTGTCATGCGCAACATTTCCGGGAACCGCTCGCTTTCCGTGACGAGCTGGATCGCCCAGTCCATCGGATACTCGGTCGGATTCTCGATCGTGATGAGCCGCTTCTGCGGAAAGAGGCGTGCCTGATGCCGCGTGCATTCGAAGAGCGTCGTGGTCTTGCCGCTCCCTGTCGGACCGGTCACGACGATCACGCCCATGGGCCGGCGCAGCAGCTGCGAGATGAGGTCCACCTGCAGCGGCGTATAGCCCATCTGGCCGAGCTTGAATTCGCCGCCCGGCGCTTTCGGCGAGCGAACATCGAGCCGTTTGGCCGCGTCGACCGCGTCCGCCTTCAGTGCGCCCTCGTGGTGCTCCCGGTATTGCAGCCGCGCAACGAGGAAGCCGCCGCCGCTCTCCACCGGGTAAGCGGGCCCACGCACGATCCGCACGCTCGATAGCCCGGTGCCCGGCAGCGCGTCGCCGGCGATCTGCGCGTCTTGCACGTCCAGCGGGTTATAGGTGGCGGCCTTCACCGTGGCGAGGCCCGTGTACATCGCGCGGATCAGGCGTTCACCCTCTTCCCGTCGCATCGACAGTGCCGAGACCGTGCGCAGATCTCCCTTGATCCGTACCTGAATCTCGGTGTGGTGCTCGCGAACCAGGATGTGAATGTCCGAGGCGATCAGAACGGCGCAATCCGCGATCAGCCGGCGCGCGAGCGTCAGGGTCTGCAGGTCGGTATCCTGCAGCTGGCCGGAACCGCGCTGCTGGCGCAGCACGGCAAGCTCCTGCGCGGACACCTTGCGCAGTTGGGGCGCGGCGCCGCTGCGCCGCAGCTTGGCTTCCCAAGTCAAAAGCCGCGGGGTGCCGAAATGCCGGGCATCCACGTAGATGTCGCAGCCGTGAACCGCCAGTACTTGTTGCACATTGTCATCGGTCAGGCCAAGCTCTTTGGCGACATCCTCTACGTGCAGGCCGCTCTCCGCGACGCGCTGACGAAGCGCCGTTGCCTGGTCGTCCGTCAGATGGTTCAGGTTGCAAGCAACACGGTCGAAGGTGGCGGGCAGGTTGCGCGGATAGAGGATATGCGGCTCAAGCACCTCGGGAGGCTTCGGCAACGCCAGTGCATCGGACTTCACGGACGGCTCGGCCCGCGTCGCAAATGCGGTGCCTCGTGCCGACCCACTGCGTGGACTGCGCCACAGACGAGAGATCGTCGCGATCATTGTTGACTCCCAGCAGGCGGCACTGCGCCGTCCCGCATTGCGTACAGTTTTCCTGTGCCCTTCCATGACTGGGCGGCTGCTTCGTAGCTGACTTCGGTCAGGCGCAGGCCTGCCACGCCATCCAGTCCCTCGCCCATGCCCAGCCACGGCGGCGCGCCAAAGCCGATGTCCGCGGTCATGGCGAGCCAAGGATCGACCGGGGTGTTGCCGTCTGCCGGCAGCAGCGGGGGCGGCGAGGTCAACTGCAAGCTCACGCCGTTACCCTGTGCGTACGTCCACATCGACCGTTGCGCGGCGCCTGTCGCACTGACCGCGCGCGAGGAAGGCAGGAATGCCGCCGGCGCATTCACCGTCGCCGTCGCTTGATTGCCGTCCGTGGAAAGCGTTCCGGGAGCATTGGCAGCCAAGCCGCCCTCACGCTTCCAGGTGGTTTCGATCGTCAGGGCGGTCGACGTGGCCGGCTTGCAGCGCCAGCTGGAAAGCGTCCAGCCAGCCTCCGCTAGTGCCTGCCGGTCCCAGGCGCGGCGGCAGGCCTGCAGGAAGGCGGTCGGCATCGCCTCCTCGACCCAGGGTATGGCCCGCTGCCTTGCGGCCTCATTGGCGAGCTGCGCGGCGGCAACCGCGCGCTGTCGCATCAACTGCGCCTCACGCTCAGCGGCTTGCTGTTGGTCGTACCAGTACCATCCTCCGACGAGAAGGGCCACGACGCCGATTGCCGCTGCCACCGCATAGGAGGTCGACTTCCAAGGGCCGGTCAGCACATCCCGCATGGGCGACACGCCCTTTGCAGCGCGCGCCATGTTGGCGAGCTCCCGTATCGTCCCTTCCACCTCCGTCCATTCCCCAAGGGCGCGATGCCGCTCCCGGATCGGTGCCAGTTCCTCCAGGGTGCCCACTCGGTCGCCACCGGCAATGACGGCGTGGCCCTGCCGAACGGCGATGTACCAGTAGAGGCTGCCCTGCAGATGGAAGAGTCCCCTCCATGGCTGCCGGTGCTGACCGGCAACGACCGCGGCAAGCGGCTTCAGCCCCGCCGGTTTCGCGCCGGCGATCGCTTCGCAGCAGCCAGTCTGGATTGCGCCTTCCGCGCTTTGATGCACCACGCCCCAACGGACGTTCCGGCCGAGTTCCAGCGCCCGCGCGCGTAGGACACCCTGGCTCGGCTGGGTTTCCTCGTGTTGCCAGGTCAGCCCGATGGCGAAGCTACCCTTCAGTCCGGGGAATGACAGGATCTCAGCCATCGCTCAAGGCCTCAGCGTGCGCACACGCTTGCCATTGGCAAGCTTCACCCCACCGTCATCGATGCTGACGACCTTCCAGCCACCATCCAACGTGTCGCCAGCCTGGACCGGAATGGTTCGACCGCTGACATCCACAACAGCGTTGTAGTGACCATCGAACGCGCGCAGCGACACCAGGCGGGGAGCCTCCGGCGCGAGCCGCGGCGCGCGCTCTGCCACGCCGCCAGCCGGCATCGGACCGGCCAGCGAAATCGACGCCACGCCGGCGCCAGCCGCCGCGCCGGCCGGGGCTGCGATCAGCGAATCCTCGGCCCGCTTGACCTCTGCCTTGTACTTGGCGATCTCGGCGCGCGCCTTCCACAAAGCCATTTGGGACTGCAAAGCCGCGAGTTCCGGCGCGTCAGAGGGGCGCGACGGTTGGACGGCTTCTGCCGCGGGCGTGCTCGTCGCTGTGGAGCTCGCAACGCCCGCCGCTGGGGCGCCAGCCATCGGCTGAATCGACGGGGCGGTGCCCGATTGCGACGTCCCTGGGCTCCCCCCCGCCGACGCGATCGCCGCTGCGACAGGGTTCGGCATCGCCGCCGCCGCATTGGCAGGGGCGGCAGCCGACAGGCCGACGGTAGCGACAATCGCCAGCACGGCGGGGGTCCAACGATGATTGAATGCGCGATTCTGCATGGAATTGTCTCCGTGTTACAGCAAGCGGGCCGAGATCATGATGGCGATGACCGTGTCTCCCTTGAGCGCACCGACGCCACCGCCCAGCGCGGCCATCCACGGCTCGCCGACGCCGTTGTTGGTCGTAGACGCCTTCTGATTGCGCAGGCCTGTGAGCACCAGCGATTCACCGGGCTTCAAAGTGATCGACTGCGTGAACCGGTTAGTCGGCATGGTGCGCAGCTGCACACTGGTCTGGTTCGCGTCCCCGCCCGAGTTGAATCGCTGCAGCGGCAGTAGATCCGACAGCGTCATGTCGAAGTTCATCAGAATCCGGCCATCGACAACCTTGGGCAGGAAGTTGCTGGTAAAGCCGTAGGTCACCGTTCCGGTCTGGATGGAACTGGTGGAACCGACGTTGGCAGCCAGCGTCGTTTGCGACTGCGCGACATAGTCCTGCAGCGTGGCGGTCTGCAGGGCCAGGACCTTGCCGTTTTGCGTGACGCCCGAGCGCGATACCACCTGCGACACGTTGCCAAGCGTCGAGAGCGCGTGCACGACGGCCTTGCTACCGGCGAAAGGACCACTCATGATCGTCGCGCCCAAGTTCATCGGGGTGGCACTGCCTGAAATCGTCGGCGTGCTGACGGAGCTGAACGCGACGCCGGTCTGGCCAGCGGAGCTTTGGTAGGCAAGAGACAGGTTCAGCCCGTAGTTGTCCTCGCGGGTCACGCGGACTTCGTAGACCTGCACATCGATAGCCACCTGCTTTCCGTACATGGCGGCCAGGCTCTTGACGAACTGTTCGATGCGGTCGCATTGCACCGGATCGCCGGTCACGGTCAGGGTGCCAAGGTTCTTGTCGACCACGACTTCGGCGCTGGCGCCAGCGACGGCCTTGGCAGTCGCCTGGAGGGTTTCCCACGGCTTCATCTCGACGGACATGTTCATCGACTGGCCGCTACGGCCGCCACTTCCGCCTACACTGCCGCCGTTTCCGCCGGCGCCGGCCATCCCCCCGGAGCTGCTGTCCGACGTGGTGATCGAACCGTTCATGGACGAGGCATCCGCGAGGCTCGGCAGCATGAACGTCCGGGTTTCCGTCCGGAAGAACGACACCGTGCCGTCGTTGTAACGCGACCAGACACCAAAATGCGCCTCGACGGCATCGAGGAAACCCTTGAAGTTCCCGTCATACCGCAGGGTCAAGGGTATCGTGATTGCCACGCCAGCACCCTGGCCCGACGCAGAAGCGCCGGCCAATGGGGCGGTCAGGTCCACGCGGGGCGTACCACCCATCGGAATGGGTCCAGTCGGCCGCGACCCGGCGGCTGGCTGCGTAGGTGCCGAACCGCCCGTCGCCGACGCAACGGCTGAGGCGTCCACGGTCGCCCGCACGCCTACACTTTGTGCGATCCAGTTGGCAGCTTCGGTCAGTGACCCGAGCGTGCCTTTAAACACCACGTGTTTGTTGTAGATGTCCGGCTGCGGCTTGCTCGCGCGGATCTTCTCACCCATCAGCCAGGCGCCCTCATGCACCCGGAATACCGGACGGCTGCGGGGCACATCCGCGTATGCCGCGTGCGCCTCGTTGCCGATGGCGTTCTGTATGTTGCGCGTTTCCACCACGCCGCAACCGGTCAGCAGCGTTGCAGCCGCTACGGCCGCTGCGGTGTAGCGCGCCGCACTACTCTTACTCTGCTTCATCATTGCACCATCCCATTTTGGCTGATAATCACCGTGCGATTGCCGCGCCAGCTATCCCCCACCACGTCGGCGCCGTTATTGGCCAGCTCTTCCACCACACGCTTGACTGCGCTTTCGAAGTCGCTGCCGTAGTCCTTGTCGCCGGGCACGATCCAGCCGTCAGGAACGTTCCAGGCCACCGTCCACCCGGCGCGGCTCGCCCAGTTCTGAAGCTGCTGTTGAAGCGCCTCCCCTTTGACCAGTCGGAACACGGCACCGGCCGCCGGCGCGACGTTGGGCACGGCGGTGCTGGTCAAACTCGGCGCCGCGCTAGCGGAAGGCGTGTTGGCGGCCAGCAACGTCGGGCTGACGGCGGCCTTGGCAGTCTTGGCGCCATGTGGCGCCTGCAGTTGCTGCCAGCCGTCGTTCGACAGCTGCGAGGCATGCACCGCCGGCACAAGGATCAGGCCGCTCACCAGTGATGCTGCGGCGACGGCAAAGCGAATGGTTCGGTTGGATTGGCACATAGCTATGCGTTCGGTTGAAGTTAAGGAACTACCGCAAGGCGGCGCGCTGCAGCGCCTGCCACCGCGCATGAATCTGGTTTGCATAGCGCAACTGCTTGTCGGGTGAGGAGGCGTTGTAGGCCCCGACCGCCTTCCACGTTGGTCCGAAGCGCTGGATGTTCTCGCGCAGAATCCACGCGCCAACGTAGGCATTGATGCACCCGTCAAACAGGTGGGCACGCGTGATTCCATACCTGCCCAGGCGCGGCAGGTGGATCGAGTTGATCTGCATGAGGCCGATATCCTCCGAACCGTTGCCATTCCGATTCGTGACCCATGGCCGCAGGCCTGACTCCTGCATCGCGATGCTGCGAAGCAATGAAGGGCTGACGCCATGGAACATCGCGGCATCGTCGAGGCAATCGGCGCGAGCTGCGCTCGCCAGCAAGGCGGATGCCGTCAGCGCCACCATCCAACGGATCCTCACAGCGCCACCTTGCCGGGCTGTTCTTTGAACCGCACCTGCGGCGAGCGATCCACATAGACCACGTTGCCGTCCGCGATCACCGTCAGGCGTGCGGCGATGCCGTTGAACTTGTAATAGCGGTCCTTGTGCTCTCCGTTGCGCTGATGCTCGTCACCAAATACGGAAACGCTAACCAGCGACCTGGCAAAGCTCAGGTAGGTGGCGCCGTCCTTCTCGAAGACCATTTCCAGGCCGGCACTGTTCTCGCGCGGAAATTCATAATCGATCTCCGGCAAGCGCCTGACTTCGACGGCCTTGCCGTCCGCAGTCGCCGTGAACCGGTCAAGCGTCGCAAAGGACAACACGCGCTGGGCCTCGTCCCACCTCGTCCAGATCTTGCTATCGGTCTCGTCACGCAGGACCAGGTCCTTGGGCTCCTGCTCGAAGCGAATCTCGATCCGACCTTGCTTGTTGTCACGGATCGCCAGTGCTCCGAAGGCGGAGGCCAACGTCGGCCCTTCCGGCAGCGGCGTGCCAGCCACCGGCAACGTCGGCGCCGCAGGTTCTTTCGGCGCTGCAGCCTCGCTGCCCGATGTCGTCAGAGCGGCTTGCAACACTCCACCAGGTGTCGCGGCGCTTGAGCCGGCCTCAGCCACGGAGAAGCTCTTCGGGGGACCGGCACGCAGCGCGATGTTCCTGCGCGTGAAGTCCACTTCCGCGTAGAGATTGCGCTGTTCAAGCACCCGGGCGAGCGCTTGCAGCCAGTTCTCCCCGCCTCGGGTATCGAGTGCCACGTCGTCAGTCAGGGAGATATCCTTCTGGGCGGTGCCGGTCCACCCCGCCGGCGCGATCGACTTGATCATTTGGGCGAGCGGCAGGTTCGAACGGCCAGCGCGCACCAACGGCTGGCCGGCGTAGTTGCCGATCATCGCCAGTCGTCCGGAGATCGCGGCGAGACTCCGTGGCATGTCTCCCACCGGATTTGCCGGCTCGGACGTGAAGCCGTTGGCGCGCTTCCAGCGCGCGACAACCGGCTGACCACTAACTGAGTAACGGACCACCTCCGGCACGCCATCGATCACCCAGTACGGGCCATTCTGGATGGCGCCGTCGGCTTGCACGACCTGGCCGTGCCGCGGCTGGATGTAGGTCGACAGTCCATCGTTGAACACCATTGCGGGACGATCGGCGGCGCGCGCAATGACCTGGTAGTCGAAATCGAGCGGGTCGGTGTCGGCCGCCATGGCCTGCGCAGCCACCAGCGCCAGTGCAGAGAGAATGAACGACCTGATCATTGGAATTGGGCCACGTGTTTCATGAATCGGGAGAAGTACGGCCCACCGCGCTCAGGGTTCGCGCTGTGGTACCACGCCACCGCCTTCATCGGAGATCCGCTTCGTTGCAGGTTCTCTGCCAGAATGTCTTCCGCCACGCGGATGTTCGTCGCCGGCGCCAGCGCCTCCCACGGCGAGGCAAATCGCTTGCCGTGGTAGCACCAGTTCACCTGCATCAGCCCGACATCGAAATCGCAGCGCTGGTTGGCAAGAAGCCGGTTGATGGCCGCGTAGGCTTCCTCGCGCGTCGAGAAGAACATGCCGCGTCCTGCCACGTTAAGCGTCCAAGGCCAGGGCCGGCCTCGGTAAGACGACTCGTTCATGGCGATGCCCGCCGTGATCTTGGGATCCACGCGGCTGCCCATCTGCGCGAACGGCTCAGTCTTCGGCGCGCACGCCCAGCCACCGCGCCACTCCGCAATTGCTTCCTGAGCGGCGTCGTTCAACGCCGACGGGCGCAGCCAACCTTCGCGCACCAGCAATGCGGCGATCGGCACGGGCTTGCCGGCCAGTGTCACGACCGGGCCGGCTTCCGCCCCGGCATCCACCTGCGCGCCCAAGAGACGTGCCGACCACGCAAGGAACGCATCGAGTCCGCAGTACAGGACCGGCTTTCCTTCTACGGTGTGCAGCCGGGTCTGACCATCGACCTTCACCACGATGGCATTGGGGCTAATGACCGCGTCGATCGTTGCAGCGTGTGCACCGGCAGTGATGAGCTCAGTAGTCATCCAGAGCACGCACGCGAGCCGCTTAGTCACGATAGGGCTCCAGCACGATGTCATGCTTGACCTGAACCAGCATCTTCTGCCCGGGCTCGGTCGTGATGGTCGGACGGATATTCTGGTTGCGGTTCAGGATGGTCTGCGCCGTCTGCGTGGCGATTTGCCCGGCAGCGTTCCCATAGGCGACCAGTCCCGCCGGGCCGATGGTGGTGGTGGTTGGGTTATCGTTGAATCGAAGCGACAGCGCACCGATCACCAGAGCCCCGGTGAAGATCTTCAGGAAGTGGTTGTTGACGTCGCCGCTATTGCCGGCGGTGCCATCTGGGTCAGCGCCCTGCATGCCCATCAGCGGGACGGTCTTGCCGTTTGGCAGCTGCATGCGCACGAACGCCGTGAGAATGCGCTCCTGGCCGACCGCAATGTCAGCGCTGTAGATGCCAACCAGGGTGCTGCCTGCAGGAATGACCTTGCAGTTGCCTTGCACGGTGTCGTAGACGTCCTGTGACACGGTCGCGCGGAACTCGCCCGGCTTGTCCGAATTGAGCCCGCCAGCAAAGTTTGCCGGAATGACGAAGCCCCGGCTGACCGTGCATTTTGGCAGCTTGCCATCGAAGCCGGTTCGCAACGTCGTCATGCCGCCCGCGTCCCGCAGGAATTGCCGGTCACCGGACAACTGTGGCGCGGTCGCGCCTTCCTGCCCCAGTGCGGCCGCGTTGGCAGCACCCTGGCGTGCCGCCACCGCCTGCTGCAGCGCACGCATCTGAGCGGGGTCCGTGACATCGGCCATGCCGGGCGGCAGACGGCTTTGATTCAGTTGCGATTTGCGCGCGCCCGACTTGAACACTGGTGCCGTGAAGAGATCATCCTGCTCGTTCTTCTTCGGGTCCACGCTGGGATTGGCCTTCGCCCCGCCGCCCAGATCCGCTGCAGTCATCACCGGCGCCTTCGTGTCAGGGGCAATAGCGGCTTTGCGCTGCCGCTCCGCTTCGTCACGGGCCTTGTCCGCCTGGGCGCGAATCGCCGCCTCGAGGCTTTGGCCGGTA
Source organism: Cupriavidus consociatus (assembly GCF_017814975.1). Taxonomy (GTDB): domain Bacteria; phylum Pseudomonadota; class Gammaproteobacteria; order Burkholderiales; family Burkholderiaceae; genus Cupriavidus; species Cupriavidus consociatus. The sequence goes on along the minus strand of NZ_JAGIQA010000022.1, from coordinate 120,852 downwards.
TCGGCGTTGCCTGCGCGCTGCTTGATTTGATCGGCGCGCGCCTGCTCCGCCTTCGCTTCGAGTTGCTCGTCGGTGATGGTTTGGAAGTAGTAGCCCAACCCGCCAACAAGTACCGCCGAGATGCCACCGAGTGCGAACAGCACATTACGGGGGAGTTTCCCCTTGACAGTGCGCTCCTGCGCGTCGGTCACGGACGTGACCTGATCCATTTTCGTGCCGCGCATCAGAACAGCCCCAACACGCGACGCCGGCCGCGCTCGATCTTGACTTCATCGTCGCCGGCGCGAAGCACAACGGTATCGGCCAGACGCTGCACCACCAGATAGCCGCCACGGCGGATCTGGTTCACCACCACGAAGTCGCTGCCGTCCTTCACCAGGGCGACCGGCCAGCTCTGCAACGCGGCGGCAGGCAACCGTAGCCATAGCGCCTTACCATCGTCGAAAGCGGTCTCCGGCTTGAAGCTGGCGCTTCCCGAAATGGCGTATTCGAAATTCAGCTGGTCCGGCGGCACCGCCACGGCGTCGACGTTACGCGAATCGCCCTCTGTCGCCTTCCCATTGTCCGCCTGCTCGCTACGCGAGTCATTGCGGGCCTTGACCTTGGCCGAGATCGACGTCGGAATGCGGAATCGCACCTTCTGGTAAAAGATGCCGCCCAGAGGCGACGACACCAGCGTGAACTCGTAGCTTCGCTTGTTCGTGTTCACCGACAGCGTATTGACGAGGCCCGCCGCCTGCGGCTTCACGTAGAGATGGTTGGCGCCATCGGTGTCATAGTCCCAACGTACGTTCTCGCCCCAGGCGGGATCGCCAACGATCTGCTCGTCGTCCGGAAACTCGATGGTCGTGACCTTCAATGGCGCGCTCAGCACGCGGAAAATCTGGTCCCGGCTGTACGTGAACACCACGAGCCGAGAGTCACCCGGCAGCGCGATAGGATCGACACCGCCATTGAACGGATTCGCCGGATTCATGGCGTCGCTCAGGTCGCCGATACCCAGCCCGGCAATGCCAGCGCCAAGACGGCGCCCAGTCTTGTCCGCTGCGTTGCCATCCGGAATCGAAAGCAACAATGCCAGCCCTAGGGCGATGACCGGCGGGAGAACTCGGGAGGGGGTACGGGCTTCCATGGGCATAGTCGCGGCTCAGGCCGCGGATTTCTGGATCGAGAAGAAGATGGGGAACACGCCAAACGGATTCGTGCCGAGCATGGCTTCCTTGTCGGCCGGTTTGACCTGGTAGCGAAAGGTGATCGCGTACCGCTGCTTGCGCGGCTTGTACCCGTCTTCGGTTGTCGTGGTGACGAACTCGACCACGACCGTGCTGTCGGGCAGGCTTGCGATGTTGGTGAACCTGGGCTCGCGTGTGAGCGTCGGCGATGCCATCACCTGCCGGAACGGCTCATCCTCGTCCACCCATGCATTGAACTGCTCTTTCGCCGAGCCCAGCATCTGTTCTCGCACCGAACGCAGGTTCGCCGCCATGCGCGATGATTCGACCTGCGGCGTCAGGATGGGCTCGATGGTGAACCACCGCTGCACAAGATCCTTCAACGCGGCTTGCACTTGCCGTTCATCGGGGTGGAAAGCGTCCAATTCACGCGTGATGGGCTTGCCCGTCGCATCCGCCGACACGCCCACCACCTTCACCACCGACGGCGGCGGCTCCCGGGTCAGAATTGCGACGAGCGCGAGGCATGCGGCGCCGGCGGTAGCGAGCTTCCAGTGGTTGCGGTCCACGGTGATTCGCGTGGTCCGATCGAAAATGACTTGCTCCGGACGCTCTTCGCCATACATGCCCGGCGCAACGGTCAGGGGCTTGGCTTTGTCGGTGGATTTGCGAGAGAAGCGCATGTGGCGGCAGGACTTTGGGATGCCGCTAATTGAATCAGCGAATTGCGCTCTACCTGGCCTCGAAAGCTATGCCATTTTGCAGAGCTTTCCATATTTGTCGCATCGGCCTTCAATGCTAACGAGCGAACGAGTTTCCGATGCCGGTTCTGCCGATTGCACATGCTGAGCGACAGCATTGGCCCATCACCCTTCGAATGCTCAGGATTTAACCGCGCCTTTCGCTGATTTTGGAGGGAACATGTTCCTTTTCGCGACGACGGTGCCGCCACACGCTGCAGACTCGATCGAAAGCTCCTGAAAATGGCCTAGCTTTCGGTACGCAAAGTCAGGCTTTGCCCGCCAACAATAGCGGGCATGGAATCAGCGTCCGCCAACCACCCTCTTCTGCAGCTCACGCAGCTGGCCGATAGCGCCGTTTCGATGTTCTTCGAATCGCTGGCGCCGCTGCACGACGTCATCCATGCGGATGATGTCGCAGAAGTCATGATCAACCGCCACAACAGCATCTGGGTCGAGCGGCGCGGCGTCATGACCCGCCTCGATGTCGAGCTCGATCCCTTCAAGGTCGAAGGGGCAATCCGGTCTCTCGCCTCCTCCGTCGAGAAGTCCGCAGTCCGCGGGACGTCACAGGGCATCATTAACGCGGGTCACAAGGGCCTGCGGATTGCGGCGGTGATGCAGCCGACCTCGATCGATGGACACGCCCTTAGCATTCGTCGCCATCGCGAGAAGAACATGCGGTTGTCGGATTATGTTAAGGCCGGCGCCTTCTCCTCGCGACACGCGCGCACGGAAGCCGAAACACCCATTTTCACCGGTCGCGTCGAGGACGAAGCGCTCGCCCAGGCGCTTGGAGAGCTTGTCCGACAACGCAAGAACATCCTGGTCGCAGGCGGTACGTCCTCTGGCAAGACCACGCTTCTCAACGCCATGGTTGGGGAGATCCCGCCGGACGAACGCGTCATCACCATCGAGGACACGACCGAACTCAAGCCCAGCGTGCCGAACGTCGTGCGCCTGCTATCCAACGCTGACAAGGGGGTCACCACGCAGCATCTCGTTGCGCTTTCCCTGCGCTTCCGGCCCGACCGGATTCTCGTTGGTGAAGTCCGCGGCGGCGAAGCATACGACATGCTCCAGGCCTTCAACACCGGCCACGACGGTGGCATGGGATCTCTTCACGCACCAAGCCCACGCATGGCCTTGTCCCGTCTCGAAAGCATGGCCCTCCTCGGCATTCCACCCGGCTCCGGATGGAAGGTCGAGGACATGCGCCGGCTCATCGCAGACTGCATTCACTACGTGGTGCACATGAAGCGATCAGGCGACATGCGCGTGCTCTCCGAGATCATTGAGATCAAGGGCTTTCGCAACAACGACTACGAATTCCAACGCGTTTTCTAACCTCAGGAGTCCCTCCGCATGACCTCCCAGTTCTCCCTGCGCGCCCGCGCTACCGCACGCAAGTATGCGCCATCCGTCCTGTTGCTCGTCGGCATGATGGCGGTGGCCACCTCCGCCGCCGCCGCGGACGATTCGTTCCTCGGCAATCTCGGCAACTTCATCTGCGGCATCGCCACCTTCATCAACACCAAGTACCTCTTCGTCATTGGCCTGATCGTCATCGTGCTCGGCGCGTACGCCTATGCCAATGCGGAGTCGAGCCTGTCCAAGTTCATTTCGGGGGCCTGCGTGGGCGTCGGCCTCGCCGCGGCGGCACCGTCGATCCTCAAGACGCTGAATATTGTGGCCGCCTGCACCGGCTTCTGACATGCGCAAACATCATGTGAGCATCGGCTTGTCGATGCCGCGCCTGATCGCCGGCGCGGTGCGCGGACTGGCCATCGCCAACGGCACCATCGTCGCGCTGCTGATCTATGTCACATATCGCAGTGGCTGGGAGATCCCGGCTGCGATCTTCGTCAGCGGTCTTTGCAACCATGCGCTGCTGGCCTGGTTGACTAGCCGTGACCCATGGTGGAACCAGATTCTCAACGTCTACAACATGTACGGTGACCTGTACGATTCGGTCCCCTGGCACGGAAAATCTCACTCGGTCTTTCGCCGGCCTTACGGCTTTGACAGCGACCTGCCATGCTGAAACTGAAACGCCGGCCGCTGGCCGAGATCGTGCCGTGGCTCACGTCCATTACGCCGGAGCTGATCCTGAACAAGGATGGATCACTTCTGGCGACCTATGAGTTTCGTGGTGTCGACGCGGATAGCGCCGATGCCAGCGACATTACCTCGGCCCGCGATCAACTCGACCAGGCTTGCCGATCCTTCGACAACCGCATCACCGCCTGGTGGCGGCTGTCCCACCGCCGCACAACTGGCTTCATCGATGGCGATTTCAGCAACAGCGCCGACGCACGTCTGAACGCACTGAACCGTGCGCATATGACCACCGGACGTTACTTCCGGAGTACGCACGCCCTCAGCATTGCCTACACTCCCGAGTCGGGCATTGCAAAGTTCTTCGAGAAGATTGGGTATCACATGACGGTCGGGGGGCGGTCCGTGTACGGCGCCATCGTTGAGGCCGCAAAAGACACGGTTCTGTCTCGCAGCGCCTTCGCCTTCGATATGGAGAGGATGCATGCAGATACCCGGCGCTTTGAGGCCATGCTCGATGCCTTTACCGGCGGCATTCCGCGCATCAAGCCTACCCGCCTCACCATGCAGGACAGCTATGCGGCGCTTCACCAGGTCGCCAATCCTAGCGTGCCGCCGCGCCGCATCCGGTTTCCTGTCACGTTGCTCGACTCGCACCTGACGGAATCCGAAGTCACGGTGGGCGCCGAGCGATTGCTATTCGAATCCGCCCACGGCAAGCGCTATGCAGCGGTTGTCGCGGTGAAGGAATGGATGAGCTTCCAGGAAGCGGCACTTGACAGTTTGATGCACGTGGATGCCGAGTTGGATATCTGCATCATGTACCGCTTTCTGGACACCGCGCGCGCCACGGCCTACATCGAGAAGGTTCGCCGTTTCTACAAGATGGCGGCGGTGAATCTGCGCTCCATGATGAAGCAGTACGTCTCCAAGGAGGAAAGCGAGAACGACGAGGGCCGCGAGGAACTCGCCAAGGAAGCGGGCTACGCACTCAAGCGACTCACCGCCGAGGGGATCCAACACGGCTTTGCCAACATCTCGGTGATTGTCTACGCAGATTCTGAAGGTGAATGCGAGGACGCCGTCAGCGAGGTGGTCGGCGCATTGACCAACGCCGGCTTCGGGACGATCCGCGAGAAGGCGAACCTGATGCCCGCTTGGAACAGTACCCTGCCTGGTCGCTGGGACAAGCAACGCCGCCTTCAGTTCGTGGAAACGCCGGCCGTGTCCGACATCGCGCCAGTTCGCTCGGTCCTGGAAGGTCCGTCTTATAACGCGTGGCTGAGCGAGAAGACCGGAGCGGAAGTGCCTCCCCTGACCTGCCTGCCAACGCGCCACCGCACAATTCAGCGCGTCGACATGCATCAGCGCGGCGGCAATGGCCATCTGTTCGTCATCGGCCCGATCGGTGCGGGCAAATCGGTCTTCCTGAATTTCCTGGTGTCGCAAGGCGACAGGCACAAGGCGCGGCGGATTCGCTTCGACAAGGACCGTTCCACACGCATACCCACGCTGCTGAGCGGCGGCACCTTCATTGACGTCACCGGAAAGTTTCAGACCAGCACGCCGGTCAATCCGTTGTCGCTGCTGGCCGACCCGAAGAACTTCACCTACATCACCGAGTGGCTGACGCTCGCCCTCGAGGATGACGGCTTCACGCTGTCGCCTCAGCAAGTGCAGGATCTCTTTGAAGCCGTCAAGCTGCTGGCTGGCTACCCTCGCGAGCGCTGGACCCTCAGCTCGCTCTCAACGATGCTGCATGCCGACCTGCGCGAGCGGCTTCAGATCTGGCTCAAGGGTGGTCAGTACGGGCACTTCTTCGATCACGCCGAGGACGCTTTCGCGGTTAGCGACAACCTGTGTATCGAGATGGGTGAACTGTTCCAGAAGTACGAACGCGCAGCGGTGCTGTTCACCGATTATGCGTTCTACCGGATCAGTCAGTCGATGGATGGCATCCGCTACACGATCATAGAGGTCGAGGAATGCGGCTTCTTCTTCCAAAACGAGCGATTCTATCGGCGCTACGAGGATTGGATCACCACCATCCGCAAGCTCAATGGCGCCATCTGGTCCGCGACGCAGTCCCTGCGTCAGATTGCACGCGTGGCGAACTTCGAGATTCTCAAGGAAAACATCGCCAACTGGATCTACCTGCCGAACAGCCAGGCCAAGACCAGCCCCGAGCTCTACAAGGAAAAGTTCGGCCTGACCGATGACCAGGTGCAGCTGATTTCAGACGCTGTGCCTAACCGCGACTACCTCCTGATCACCAATACCCAGACCCGGATGCTGCAAACGGCATTCTCCGACGAGATGGTGGCCATGCTGCGCTCGGACGGGGTTGCGCAGTCCATCTGCGACAAGCACTACGCGTCGGGGGAAACCGATTGGCAGGACCGCTATGTGCGCGAGATGCTCGCGCGCGCCGCATAACTTTGGAGAATCTCAACGTGAAGAAGTGGATCGCCAACATCGCCATCGCAACCTCGGTCTTCGGGGCTTCGTCTGCCCACGCTGCCCTGCCGGTCACCGATTGGGTTGGCCTCGTGCAGACCACCATGACGGCAATGCAGTCGCTGAAAACCGAGGTCTACGAGAATACCAACATCATCTATCAGTACAAGATGATGGCCAACCAGCTTCTGCAGGCCACCGGTCTGGATGTGGCCGCCATTACGGAGCAACTGGACTCCATCGCCGATGACATCGGTAAGTACGAGATCTACGGCACCACGCTCAAGGACCTCTACGGCACCGTCTCGGACAATGCCGACTACCTGAAGAAGATTCATAGCATGGTCGTCGCTTCGGGAAAAACCAAGGAGCAATGGTTCGAGGACCAGCGCAATCTGTTTAGGAACGGCGACAAGACTGCCAAGGCCCTGTTCAGCCTGGGCGAGCAAATCTACAAGAATACGCAGTCAGTGGCGAAGCGCCGGCAAAGGATTCAATCGAACATTAAGCTCTCGCCGACCGCGCAAGCCGCGGCGCAGACGACCAACCAGATGCTGGACGTGCTCGCCAGCCAGAACTCGGATCTGCTGCAGCTCATGAGCGTTCGCGCTCAAGCCGACGCGGACAAGGAACAACAGAGCGTCGCGAAGGAATCGCAAAGCGCCGAGGCCATGCGCGCGATTACGATCGCGCAGGATGAAGAACTCAGGCAGCTGCGCGCCCGCGTGTTCTCCCGCAAGCTGCAAGCTGACTGATCCGGTTGCAATGAACGCCATGCTATTGCGCCTACTGGTTCTGCTTTTCACCGCGGTGCTCTTGCACACCGCCCCGGCCTTTGCTCAGTCAACGAGTCCCGAAAGCGGGCCCCCTTCGCAGTCCGAGGAGTCTGCCCAGACCCCGCCGTCATTTTCGGGTCCGACGGGCACTGTTGCCGAATCCCTCAAGAGTTGGATTGGGCAGTTCGATTCCTTCCGCACCGGCCTGATTGGGGGCGCCACCTCACTCAGTCAGAGCATCCGATCGGAGACGGACAAGGTGGCATACGGATTGGCGCTCATTACGCTGACGCTTGCCGCCATCCGGTTCGCCGCCACGAATGATCCAACCAGCGCATGGAACGACATCCTGGAAACCATCATGGTGCTAGGCATCCTCGCCTCGATCTATGTGGGATACAGCCAATTTGCGCCGGGCATCTATGATTGGTTCACGACGCTCGCCAACAAGATTGCCGGTACGCGATCCAGCAATCCGGCGATGACCCTCATCTCGGTGGGCGCGGGATTTCTGGACTCGTACAACCAGGCGATGGACGCGGCAAGCGGTCTGAGCAAGCTCGGCGTGGCGGTTTCGGGATTGATTCTTCTCTTTACGTTCGTGGTCTGCGCGGTGGCAGCGCTGATGTACAGCTTCTTCATCGCCTTGGGTGAGATTCAGGCCGCTGTGGGTATCGTGATCGGCCCCCTTGCAGTAGCCCTGGCGTTCTCCGACTACACACGGCGCTATTTCATGTCGTGGCTCGATTTCATGATCGGCGCTTCGATGTATATCGTCATCGCAACCATCATGGCGCGGCTCGTTTCAAGCGCTTTTACTTCCACCATCGTCGATCAGTCCGGCATTGGTACCAAATCCTTAGCTGGCGCCGCCTATGCCCTTGGCGTTGCCTTGTTCATGCTGCTGGTCGCACTGGAGATTCCCAAGATGGCGGGTGCGGTCTTTGGATCGGGGGGCGGCCTGAGCGGTGGCGCCGCCGCACGCCTGGGCATGAAGGCAGCTGGGGGCATCGGCGGGTTCCTCGCCAAGAAGGGTAAGAAATGACGGTCCATCTGCCCTTGCCTGCTGCGGACTTGCTGGCAGCCCACGACGGACGTCTCGCGCTGGTTCGGCAATACGCCAACGAGACGAACGAGGCAGACTTCAGAAGCAAGTGGCTGAGTGTGTTGGAACGCTGCGCCGCATGGTTCTCCAGCGTGCCGCTTCGGCCGGCCGAGCACGCCGAGCCCGGCGGGGCATTTCGTGCCACGGTCGAGGCGGCCTACTTCGCCATGCGCCTTTCCGGCGCCCAGAAATTCGGCGCGGACCAGACGTCGGAACGCCGGCGCCAGCTTGAACCTCAGTACCTGTATGCGCTCTTTCTGGCTGCCTGCTGTTCGCGACTGGACGAGCCTTGTCGCCACTTCCAGTTCTTTCGGCATCGGGATGGAGCGGAATGGGTTCCTGCCGCACACGGGGCGTTCGGCAGCTGGCTCGGCGCTGACACCTACCACGTGACGCGTCGGGAGGCAGCGTTACCGGTCGAACGGATGCGCACGGCGCTGCTCGCGCGAGAGATCCTCGGGGCAGAACGGTTGGGCGCTTTCGACAGCCACGTGCTCTCCGAACTGTTCGGCGCCATCAACCCCGATCCACGGCCGTCAGGCCTGGAGACACTCCTGCACAAGGTTGTGCGGCAAGCGATCGACACCACTACCCAGTTCGAGGTGAAGGCCCGTCGTGCCGCCTTTGCCCCAGACGCAACCCCAGCGCCGGCGGCGCAAATCCTGGCCGCCGATGGAGCCGACGCCCCGACGGCGCCAGCGAACCTTCCTCGAGCGAGCGAGGATACTGCGAAAACAGTAGCAGAAACGCCATCGCCAACGGCAGGTAGCCGTCAGGATTCGCCTGATACGGCAGATGGCTCGCCAGCGGCCAGCGAACCGCACGCGGGAGTTGAGACGTCTCGCAACGTGGTACAGCTCGACGGTGCCCGTTCGCTGCGCAAGGAGCCGACGCCCGAGGATCCCTTCAAGGCACTCGCCGGCACCTCGAACCTCATGCGCGAGTTCTTCAAGGCGCTCTCGCAGGACGCGGCCGCCGGCAAGACCAAGGTGACGCGGGTTGAGGGAAAGGTTGCCATCAGCAAGCGGTCGCTCGGCAACTATGGCATTGCCTCCGACACGCTCATTGAGCATCTGCGCAAGTTCAAGCATCTCTACAAGATCGTCGGCCAGGACATCCTGCTGCTTGACGAAGTTGGGAACCTCATCATGCCTGGCCCGCAATCCGACGCATGAATCATTACATCAACCACTTCCGCCCAATCTACGAGTTCCGGGCCGCGGTCGGCTGGGCGCTGGCGTCGGTGCTGCTGCTCGTAAGCGGCATGCCCAACGCGCCCTACTTCTCTTTGGTTTGCCTGGTATTCCTGGTCGTTCGCTCCACACAGGTGTGGCGGGCGCTGCGGTTCCGGCTTGCCATCTCCACGAAATGGCTGACCCTGACCAAGATCGATGATCTTCTAGTACAGAGCCGACGACTGCGGTCCGCCGACAAAGACGAAGATGCCATGTATTTGGGCACGGGCTACGAATGGACTCAGAAGCATTGTCAGATCGCCCACGATATCCTGCGCATGCCATCAAGCGATATCCCGGGCCTGCCAAAATGGCTGCCCAAGGACACCGTCAAAGCCATCGAGAAGGCGTTCGCCCCCGAGCACAGCATCGCGGACCGCTCGCCACAGGGCAAATCCTGGATCGGGGGCATGGAATCCCTGCGCGGCCCCGTTCCATTTCACTACAAGGCAATGGGCGGGCACACGTCGATCAGCGGAACCACGGGGTCGGGAAAGACACGGACGTTCGAGCTGATCTCGACACAGGTGATCCACAACCCCAATGACGTGTTGATCGCGATCGATCCGAAGAACGATCCCGACTGGGTGGCACGGTGTAAGCGCGAGTGCGAGCGCACCGGACGCAAGTTCTTGTACTGGAAACAGGCGGCGCCCTCGCAATCCATCCGGCTGAACCCTCTGGAGAACTGGTCCCAGCCGTCGGAAATTCCGACTCGCATCGCCCAGTTGATGGAGGAAGGTCCGTTTCGCCAGTTCGCTTTCCTGTTCATTGACCGATCCGTCAAGGGCGAGCTGTACGTGGGCGACAAGCCGAATCTCCGGTCGATCCTGCAGTACGCGCAAAACGGCATCAACAATTTGCTCGAGCGAGCACTGGAGCGATTTTTCCCTGAGGCCGGCAGGCCGGATTGGGAAGAAGAAGTCACCGCGTACATGCAGAAGGTCGCACAGAAGATGGGTGGCACGCGCCTGGATGCCATGGTCAGTATGTACATCGATCGATTCGCCAAACTCGGAAAGGGGCACGAGACGATCGATGGCCTGATTTCGACCTTTCAGCACGACCGCGACCACTATGGCCGGATCATTGCCTCTGCCCTGCCCCTTCTGCAGATGCTCGCCACCGGTGAGACCGGACTGATGCTCGCGCCCAAAGCGGACGATTTTGAGGACGACCGCGAGATCTGGGATATCGACAAGGTCATCAAGCAGAAGGCTGTGCTTTATGTCGGCGCCGATTCGCTATCCAATTCGATGGTCGCGCAGGCGGTCATGTCGATGCTGCTGGCCGACATCGCATCTGTCGCCGGCGCGATCTACAACTTTTACGCGAAGCCGCCCGAGATCGTTCTGGTTGTCGACGAAGCGGCCGAGGCTATCAACGAGCAGTTGCTCCAGCTGCTGAACAAGGGCCGCGGGGCAGGCTTTAGGGCGTTCGTGGCTTACCAGACCCGCTCGGACTTCACGGCCAAACTTGGAAACGTGGCGAAAATGCAGCAGGTCTTGGGGAATTTGAACAACCAGATCGTTTTACGCTTGGAAGACATCGACACGGCCAAGTGGTTCTCCGAGAAAGTCGGCACCACAGCCATCCGCAACCTGGTCGTCTCAAGCAGCACCAGCACCGGAACGGAGGCCCATGTCGGCGAGTTCAGCGGCTCTGTGTCTCGATCGGCTCAGCTTGAGAAGGCGCCGCTCATTCCGCACGACCTGGTCATGCAACTGCCGAACCTGCAGTACTTCCTTCGAATCTCTGGGGGCGCCGTCTACCAGGGTCGAATCCCAATTATCACGGACTAAATACCAATGCGCAGCAGCCTGTTCCGACAAATCGTCAAGGAATACAAGCTTTCGGCGAAGCTCTCGCCGGTGCTCTCGCTATCGCCGGACCTCGATGACATTTGCACGCGGCTAGTCGACTACATCGGCGTGAATTTCCGCGTCCGCGAGGAGCCGCTGGTCAAGGAAATGCTCGCCGACGGCATCACGGCGTGGCGCGCCGCCCGCAAGCACGGCGATCCCAACGTCGCTTTCATGATGGGGCTGTTCTCCCGCGCTCACGAGCTCTATGGCAAGCGCTATGCCGCGTTCAAGGGCGAAAAGTACAACGTCTGGTATCCGTTTCACGAATCCATCCCGGCGTTCGAGCAGCGCCAGCCGGAAGGCTATGTCTGCCGCGTCGTCGACGAGCCCGCGCCGGGTGAGATCACCCAACGCTGCGCAGCGTTTCAGCTCGCCGCCCGCGTCCTGACGGGTTACACCTTCACCCGCTATTTCGAGAATTACGATGTCGCTGGCAACTTTTCACACTGACGCGCGCCGGGCGGCAATCCGACTCAAACAGGCTCCCGCTCGCCTTGCGGCCAGGCTCTGTGGTGTCGACCCCGCGCTCGCGCTGCACATGCACGAATGGTTGACCGCGCCGCCGCGGGTTGCCCAGGAGATGCCCCAGTCCTTTTCCAGCGGAGCGGCTGCGGCATGCTTTGCGCTCATCAAGATTTCGGTAGACAAGCCGGCCATCTTCTGGGGCGCTCTGTTCGCTTTTCTGAGCCTGCCGCTATGGCTGGCACTGCGCTGGATCTGACATGGCCAACAGCCGTTTCGCTTCGCACGTACGCTTGTGGTTGATCGTCTCGCCGTTGATGATCTGCACCCTGGCGCCGTTCATGCAGAATGATCGCGCCTTCGAAATCAGTGAGGCCGAACAGGCGTCGGTTGAACGCGTGCTCGGCCAGGAAAGGACGGATAACGTCGTTTCGCTGGCCAACGCCCGCTTTCACAAGTGGTTCATCGAAAGCGGTGCGGTCAAGGCATCGTTCACCGGCTCCGACGGCCAGACCAGTTTCTCCGACGGGGGCGCCGCCGCCTTCGGCAGAGGTTGGATGCAGCATTTCTGGCTGACGATCTACCGTGCGGTGTACCGAGCCGCGGTGGCTCATCACTGGGCTTTCGGCGCGATCGTCCTGTTCGTTGCGCTATTCAACGACGGGACCGTATCACGAAAGATTCGCGCCGCCGGGGCTGGGTTCGCCAACCCGGTGACATTCCACGTTGCGGCCCATGGATTGACGCTCTGCTTCGGCTTCGGGGCGTCTGCCCTGCTGTTACCCCTTCCCATGCTGGCGACCTGGTGGACCTTTGGTGTCTGCCTGATTGGCCTGCTCTGCTGGCGCCTTGCGGCGTCTTTCCATGTCGGCAAGTAGCCGGTGCCGTAACGGTGCCCGGCCCCATATTGGAGAACAACATCATGACCACTACCGATTTGACCCCCACCGAAGAGACCCTGCAGCAATCCGCGCCGACCGACGTAGCTGCAGCGCCGCTCGTCGCAACACCTCCAACGCTTGGCGCAATTGACAGTTCTGGCGACGTCGAGACCGAGCTCGCGGAGATGGAGCAATCGGCCGATGCACTGCGCCAGGAAGGTCTGATCTCGACAGCGGATCATGAGGAGCGCAAGGCTCAGGTGGAGCGCACCCGTAAGCTTTTTCGGGACCTGGCGCCTGAAGACCGCCAGGCGATCGTTCGACGCCGGCGCGAGCTCGGCCTGCAGATCCTCAATCGCGAGCTCGCCGGTGCGGCAGTTGTTCCAGTGGCGCTCAAGCTCAATCACACCCGCCTGCGGCCGCTGTTCGAGCAATGGTGGCCGTACATGAACCGGATGTCGCTGAACCTGCAGCGCTTCGGCGCTGCCACGTTCTCGCGCTCTGAATTGTCGACACTCGAAAACTACCTGGAGCGCGAACTCTCGAAGATTGAGGATTATGTGGACGAGCAATTGCGAGTGGCGAAAGCCTACCGCGAGCAACGGGAACAGGAAATGCGCGCGCAAGACGAGATCGTGTTTGTGCCGACGATACAGCGCCCCTCCCTTTCGCTCGAGGTTCAGGCGTATTCGCGCTTCTCCGTGCGGGCACTCCAGATCTTGATCAAGTTCGACCAAACGATGGACCAGTTCGACTTCATGGTCTGGAATGGCATCCGTGACCAGAGCGACGTCAACGACGAAGTGACGCGCTTCCTGCGCAAGTTCCAGCCGCTGGGGTTGCGCAGCTACACCACGCACCTGAAGCTGATGACGACTGTGCGCGGGATGTAAGCCATATGTGTCAGCTGGTGTGATCACGTCACACCAGGGGCCACAAGTTACACCGTGGGGTCACTTGCTATCGCCTAGTGACAGATGGTCCCACCTACATCGGCGCCCAACTGCCTCGTATCTGTCTCGTAGTCGTACTTCGGGGCACTTGCTCACACGTGCTATCACCAGCACCACAACGGGATTCCAATGTCGCTCAAAAAGGTACTAGCAGTCCTTAATCCCGCCCAACGCGAAGTCGTGGACCTGCGTCAGCACTGCCTCGCCGTGGCGGTACCTGGAGCTGGAAAGACGGCGACGATCGCTGCCAAGACCGCAGTCCTGCTCGCGGATCCGCATGTGACTGTGGGCGCAGTGACGTTCAGTAAGGACGCCGCGGTCGAGCTTCGCGAGCGGATACTCGAGCTTGCCGGAGCAGCGACGAAGAGGCGACTGCTTGCTGGTACGTTCCATTCTCTCGCCTATAAGCAGCTTGGACGGCGCGACGGCGGCAGCGCGCCAGACATCGCCACCGATGGCGATCGTACCGGGCTTCTGATCCAGGTTCTCTCTGACCTCGGGTTGGACTGGAAGGTGGAGGACGCCATCGCGGCGGTTGAAGCGATCAAGACCAACTTCGGCCAAGTGCAAAGCGGCAGCGCCGAAGAAGTGCTTTACCGTGGCTACCAAGACTCACTGGAGCGAAACGGCAAGATTGATTTTCAGGACATGCTTCGGCTGGCCGTGGAAGGCATGCAAAACGGCACCATCGAGCCGTATCCGTTCAGGTATCTTTTGGTCGACGAATTTCAGGACACTGACCCTCTCCAGTATCAGTGGATTGCCTCGCATGCTCAGGCCGGATCGATTGTGACCGTTGTTGGCGATGATGATCAGAGCATCTATGGCTTCCGATCAGCGTTGGGCTTCCGCGGAATGGAATCCTTCATTCGTCAGTTTGACGCGCAGTCAGTGGTGTTGGGCAACAACTATCGCTGCCACGCAGAGATTCTTGGGGCGGCGGACCGAATCATCCGGAATAACCGCGACAGGATCCCAAAGGAACTGGTTGCGTACAAGGGCCCCGGGGGGAAGGTTCAGTTCCAGCGGTTCGCTGACGAGTATGCCGAGGCTGTCGCAGCGATGGAGCATCTGAGGGCGGCGGTAAGGAATGGCAAATCGGCGGCAGTCCTTGCCCGGACCAACCGCATTCTCGACCCCGTCGAGGCGATATGCCGATCGCATGGCGTCAAGTATTTTCGGGCGTCCGGCAAGTCGATTCTGAACCGGCCGGAAGCTGCCCTGATGTGTAATCTTCTGGAACTGATCCAGAAGACGAAGAGTACCGGAGTGGACGCGCTGCTGTCCTTTGTCGGGATTGATACCCAAGAACTACGGCTCCTGCACAGTAAGGGCCACGCGAATACCGAACAGCGCCAAAGAAAAGAGCTCTTGGAACTGGGCCTTTCCGAGGCATCGGCAGATCGCTATCGGGAACTTATGAAACGGCTTGTCGAATGGCGATCCCTCTGCGACAGGCAGTTTTATTCGTTGGTGCTGGAAGGAGTGTACGAGTGGATGATGCGCCAGACCGACTCGGATCCTGCCCGTCGTGCCATGACCACGACGTTCGACGTACTGTCCCGACTCAATGGTCCATTTTCCGACAGGCTGGAGTTCCTGCGCCGCAGCAACAACGAACCGGCGCCGGATGC
This sequence comes from Cupriavidus consociatus, assembly GCF_017814975.1. Lineage (GTDB taxonomy): Bacteria > Pseudomonadota > Gammaproteobacteria > Burkholderiales > Burkholderiaceae > Cupriavidus > Cupriavidus consociatus. The sequence continues at coordinate 105,514 of NZ_JAGIQA010000022.1, read as the reverse complement.
GTTGATCCTGACGACCATGCACAGCTCCAAGGGGTTGGAGTGGGATCGGGTATGGATCATCCGGGCCGAGGAAACCGTGGTGCCCGATGAGAAAAGCACCGAATCGGAAGAGCGTCGCCTGTTCTACGTAGCAGTGACGAGAGCACGTGAGGATCTACGGCTATCGATGGCCAAGAAGAATCCCACCTCTCGCTTTGTCTTAGAGGCAGGCCTTGATGCGTCGACCACTACATGACGACGCAAGAGAAGCAGCGCAGGATCCGGTATTTTTGCTGCCTGCAAACGGGAGCAAGTGCAAGAAGGGATGACATTGTCGTGCTTACTCAAAAGTAATCCCTAAATCGACCTGAGCGCCAATCTTCTACTTGTCCGCCGCGTACAAGCACGACTCGGCCACGCAGATTTCCAAGGAAAAGGTGGATGAGCCAGTAGCGATTTCAACCAACGAAAAAAAACCTGGAGCGGCAACTCCAGGTTTTTCATCGGCATAGACAAAGAGGTGACAAGCTTCGAAACCCTTTGACTCGACCTTACAAGACAGATCGAGTGTACGGAGCCCGCGCCTACGCTGTCAATGCTTCCTCTCCAAGATAGCGTTTATCGACCATGAAATGTGGCTTCGACGGGCTGCCTATTGCCCTAAGAACATCAATGTGCGGCGGTACGTCGCATGCTTCCAACCCTGTCCCCACCGAAAGTCGGCAAGCCAATGCAGCCAGGCTCGATGCCAGCCGCCTGCCTGAGCGTATTCTTAGAGCAATCGCGCTGATCTACGAGGCGGATGGACTTCGGGCTTTGCACATCACGAACCGTCAGGTTCTGGCCACACTGGTCCGCTTCTCTTTGAACCGGCAGAATCCCTCTGCACTTGCCTTCATAAAGAAGAAGACCATTGCGCGACACCTCGGCATTAGTGAGGCCACTGTCTATCGAGCGCTTGGCGCGCTAGAAGACGCTGGGTTGATCGAGCGTGAACAACAGCGGAGGACCAGTGCGCGGCTCGAGGTAGTTGGACGAATCGGGTTCTCCGCAAAGTTGCTCCGTTGCATTGGGATCGCGAATCCACAGCTGCAACTTACTTTCGACAATCCGGCCCGCTCTGATGAGTCCAAGGGATCTCCAAGCCTCGCATCGGTGAGTGACGTAAACAACACCATACAGTCTTCTACGAAGAAACATCCCGGGGCAGGACGTTTCTTGCAGATTGATGGCCGTGCGGTGCCTATGGATCTGGCGCCCCTCGTACGGGACCAAGCGCTGAAGATTTCCGCGTTGTTCCTGCTAATGCGACTTGCGCGAACGGCGGGCCATCGATTGTCAGACGTCGTCTCTGCGGCTGGCAATGCGCTCATGCCGCTTCGAGGGCGGGAACTGTTCGCATATCTTAAGTCGCTGCTCGACAAGCCGGTCGACTACGGACATGTAGTCCGAACGCGGAAAGTTCGTGAAGACGAAGTGCTGGCAGCGAAGGTCCGGGCCACGCAAGAGCAGCAGCAAATTGCTACCCTTGTCGATAGGTACCGAGGCAAACGGGTTTCAGCGTCGGACGGAACGACCTACGAAGTCGATTCAGCATCCATCGTGATCACCGACGCTAATGGCCGGCGAAGCTCTCTCGCGCATGAGCAGGCCCGTGCCTGGCTTGTCGAGATGAACAGAGTAGCGAGCGGACTGGCCGCTGCCGTAATCCAGCCGGCGCAAGCGAGAGAGCGATCGGCAGTAGTGGCGCCGCGCCTGCCGTGTGACGCGACCAATCTGATGCGCTGCGCACTGGGCGAGGCCTGCATTGAAGAGTTGCCGGCGATGACCATCGCCGCTGCTGTCCCCTTATCAGCACCGCAAACTCAAACGCGACGGTCGTCGGGCACTGCACAAATGGCAATCGAACAACTACGGGTTTTGGTGCGCGCGAGGTTGGATTCTGGACGTATTCGGTTGCCGTGAGAGGGCCTGCTCATGCTCAGATCAGACTTGCTGAGGCTGCAGCGCCTACTCGCTTTGCGGCCTTCGCTGCCTTGTGCACGCGACTGGCCACAAAGCCTCCAAATGTGCTCCGAACATTCGGCTCATTGATATGCTCGTGCACGTTCAAGGACTCAACCTTAAGCCTTCGTGCAAGAAGCTTGGCCGCCTGAGACTGACAAAACTCTGCAATCATGTCCGATTGCTGCTCAGGGGAGAGCTTATTGTAGGCTTCCCAGCCCAAATCAGCTTCTCGTTGGTCGCGCTCGGCGCCGGCGGCCTTCACGCGGGCTTCACGTTCGGCCATCTCCTGGTCAGCAGCCTTACGAGTTGACTCTGCAATGGCAGACTGATAATGGATCTGCTTGTCGAGTTCACCGAGCAGGTAGCCCTCGCGAAGGGCCTTCATGAAATAACCACCTGCTCGTACCTTCACCTTGCCAACTTTCACGTTGTGGCGGGTGTACTCCATGGCCTGGTGGATTCGCTCGTCGTTGTACACGTCGCGGTTCGTAATGATTTCGTTGAACTCGGACTGGTTGAGTGCGAACTCTTTGCGCAGTGTCTCGTAGACATTTCGAAGCACGATGAACGCGGTTTTTTGCTCGTTGGGCTGTTCGGTAGCGTTCAATCGAAATCGAATTTGGCCGATTTTCTTTGAGCCGGGCACGTTAAGCGTAAGCATCTCAATGTGGAGTCCGGTCACTTCGCGAATTTCAGAGATGGCTACCTCAAGGACTTTACTTCGGAAGTGTTTGAAGAGGTCGTAGGTTTTCTTCTCGCACTCTAGCCAAGCACGCAGGGCTTGAACTTCGAACCAAGGCGTGATTCCCTCAACCATAAATTGTTGTAGTCGGTCGTACAGAACCTTAGAGTGCACCGACTTGAATACGTAGCGTAAGCTCAGAAAGTGGGAGGATTTCGGGTTCTTGATAGCGCGCTGTAGCCGTTCGGGAAGCTCAAAGATAAACTCCCCTTTTTCGATGAATGCTGAGCCCATTAGGGGCACTGCACCCCATCGATCTTTGGAAGGGTCTTCGACATCGATCTCGTTAAGCTCGATAGCGGCTTTCTGGGCTTCGCGAACGAGCTTGCTGAGGTGGCGTCGGTTGTTGCTCGTTGTGGCTAGGAGCCACTTGAACAATCCGACGTCAACCCGGTATTCGCGCCGGACTTCTTGGTCTTCAGCCACAAGGAAGTAAGCAACATCGATGAGGCGACGGCCTGCCAGACTTAGGTCGATGATTTTGACGAAGGCATTGCTGCGGCGGAAGCCCAAATCTTTTGGCGCTTCCGTGACGCTTTGGCCTCGAGGGGCGAAGTCCTCGAATAGTGCCAAGGCTAACTGTTGCGATGCGCTTTCCATACCACTTCCCTCCTTCGGGCAGGAGGTTGCAGGGGAAAGGTCGAAATGTCAAAACATTTCTTGTGACTTTGCCTCCCTAACGCCTAGTGGCATGGTGCAATAGCTACTGTACGGATCTCGCTGATGCTTGGCCAAGGAAACGGATGGACGCGTGCAGTCGGACAATTCTGGTGACCTTATACGGGGCTCGGCTGTAGAGGATCCCTGCGCCGACCGGAACCATGTCCTCATGGTTGGGTAGGTTGGTTTTTTGTTTTTAGAAACAGAACATCACTTACAAGAAGCGCGGGCCTCTTAATTAAATCAGTGACTTAGAGTGGAAAAGTCACCTTTTGGGGCCCAAAGGTCGCCGATTTTGTCTGGTAAGGTCACTAGATGTGGCCGCAAGGTAACCGGATTTGGCCCCCGGTTACCTGGGGCATGGAGTCTGGGTCCATGCAAGGTAACCGGAATTGTCATCAAGGTCACAAAAATTGTTGGAATGCCGCGGAAGCCTTGCGAGACAAGGAGTTGCGGGCAGTTTGGGCGACCCATGGTCACTGGATTTGTATTTTTGCGCTCCAGGGGCCGTTCCCCCATTGTTGGGGAGCAAGGTCACAAAAATTGTTCGCAGTTGAGCGGTATCCACTCGAACTGCCCAGTCATTGCCGGTATGAACGGTTCAGAAGCGCCTGTCCGGATAGCGGAGTAAGCGCTAAGGTCACCAGATTTGTACGAACAGGCCCTCTCGCTGCTAGGCAAAGTCACCAAAATTGTACGAACCACGCTCCGGAAGGGAGTTGGAGTGCCCGGTCGCCGCTTGTCTCAAAGTGAGAGCAGTCAATGAAATTGCGTTTGGCCTTTGCCGGACTACGATTCGGACAATTTTGGTGACTTTGGGTGTGCGGCAGAAGCGACCGGGTAGGACCTTCAGAATCTAAAGAACCATCGAATGGCGAATTCGTACAATTGGCGGTGACCTTGCCTACTCAGGCGCAGCGCCTGGCTTTTTGGAAGATCCATCCTTTCCCATGAGCGGATTACGCTTTGGTTTACTTCACTCGATTCGGCGAACCTCGCACATATAGCCAGTAGAGACGTCACTTTTTTGGCAAAAGTGCGTACAAGTACGTGAAGTTTTCGCGTTGGTCGCGTATTCTACGTTTCATCCTGAATTTCACATGGAACGTTGAATATGGTGGTGAAGAGCGAATTAACCGAGATTGACCGGACTGTCACGATTGGTTCAATGAGTGACTTTTCGAAGAAGCTTCAAAAACTAACTGAGGAACTTCGCGAACATATCCTGGCACCTCGGCCTCGGAAAAGTCCGCCCACGTTCACCTCCACCCAGGTCGCCGAGATGTGCGGCATCGACCGCGCTCGGCTTCATTATCTGGCAACGAAAGACGGAAGCACACTTCCGGCGGGTGAGCTTCATGGGCGCGTACGCCAATTTTCGCTTGCCGAGACCCGGAAGTGGGTTCAACAAGCTTCGCAGGTGAGGCCGTCCCCGCTGCTAAGAAACGGCGAAGCGGACGGTCGCGTTCTTATTTCTGCCAACTTCAAGGGTGGTAGCTGCAAGACGACTTCGAGTATGTGCCTGGCGCAGGGGCTGAGTTTGCGCGGTCGCAAGGTACTACTGGTTGACCTAGACCCGCAAGCATCCCTGACCGAATTGTGCGGCCTGTATGCCGAAAAGATGATTGTCGAGGAAAGCACCGTTCTGCCGTACATCTACAGCCCTGACGACTTTACCCTCGAGAGTGTCATTCAGGAGACCTATTGGGACGGGGTTGATGTCATCCCTGCGCATCCATCTTTGTTCTCCGCGGAGTTTCATATCCCGGCAATGGCAAGCAAGTCGGCGAATTATCGCTTCTGGACCCTGTTACGTAAGGGCCTGGAGCCGCTCCGAAAGAAATACGACTATATCGTGCTGGATTCGGCGCCGTCGCTATCCTACCTAACCATTAACGGCCTGATGGCAGCGGACGCCATGGTGATGCCTTTGGTGCCGGAGAGTCTCGACTTTATTAGCTCGGTGAGTTTCTGGAGTCTGTTCTCCGATATGGCGGACAGCTTCAAGAACATCGAAGGAAACAAGACCTACGACTTCGTGAGCATTTTGCTTTCGAAGGTTGACTATGGCGTGGCGTCTTCGGCTCCGATTGTTCGCTCCTGGGTCCAACGAGCCTACGGTGATTGGATGAGCCCGATTGAAGTGCCGGCGAGCTCCGTGATGAGTAACGGGGCGCTCGCACTTGCGACGGTGTTCGACATTAGTAAGTTCGAGGGCAGCAACAAGACATTCCAGCGTGTGCGGATTCCATTCGACGAATATTGCCGCTGGGTCGATGAGTTTTACTCCGGAAAGTGGGAGGACGCGTAAATGAATATGCGCAAGCGCATGCTGGAGCAAACCGCAAATTTGACTCCTGCTAATGAAATCAAAGTGGAAGTCGCCGCCCCCCAAATTGCAGACCGTCCGAAGACTGCGCCAGGAATGATGGCGGCCTTGAGTGCGGCGCAGCTTCGGATTCAGGAACTGGAGTCCCAAGGGGCTGCAAGCACGGTTCCTGTTGAGAAGATTCGGCCGAATCCCTGGCAGCCGCGGATAAGGTTTGACGAGAGCAGTCTCACTGAGCTTGCCGAGAGCATTAAGGAACTGGGCCTAATGCAGCCCATTCTGGTTCGACGAGTTACACCGGACAACGGAGAGGCGTACTACGAGCTTATTGCCGGGGAACGCCGTTGGCGCGCTCACCAGGTGTTGGGTCTGCCGGAAATCAAGGCGCTCGTTTCGGATGCGTCTGATGCAGATATGGCCGTGCTAGCTTTGGCGGAGAACGTCAGCCGTGAAGACCTTACCGACTACGAGATTGGCAAGGCGATGCGTCGCGTGGAGAAGGAATTTCCCGACAGGAAGCGGATGGCCGAATCGATGGGGATGAGCCGAAGCACACTCTATCGATATTTTGCCTTCGACAATCTACCCGAGTTCATGCGTGTAGATCTGGAGAGGAATCCATCGCTTTTCAGTGGGACTGCAGCAAGTGACACTTACGCCGTGCTGAAGAAGCATGGCGAGCCAGCTGTGACTGTGGCTCGCGAGGTATGGAAGCAACTTGTAGACGGCAGCCTTGAGCAGTCGAAGTTTGCCAAGCTGCTGGACGCGTCGCTAATCCGGCGTGAAGCGACGCCTGTAACTTCGCAGCGCGACATTCGTAAGGTCTATGCGGGTAAAACTCAAGCCGGCAGCATCACAAAGGATTCTCTGAGCTTTACTGTAAAGCTCAAGAGTGCAGTCCTGACAGCGGCTCAAGAGGAGCGGATACGGACGGTGATCAACGAACTTTTTGACGGCGGGCCGCAACGTTAGCCCCGCCGCTCCTGACCAGTCGAACCCCTCATGCCGAGGGGTTTTTTTGTGTTCCGAGTCGGAACACGAGTCCCGTTCTTACAAGACGCTCTTCTGAATTCCTCGTGGCCGGTCCTCGATTAGGAGCGGATATGTGTCGGCGCAATTGACCCATGAGTCGCGCCGGTCGGTCGGGCAATTGTGTTCCGATTCGGAACACAACGTCATCGTGAACGTCGGATACGTGCGGTAATCAATGTGAGGACGTTGCCCAACGTTAGCCCTGCCGCTCGCAAAACCAGTCGGACCCCTCACGCCGAGGTTTTTTTGTGTTCCGAGTCGGAACACGAGCCCCGTTCTTACACAGACGGGCTCTGAATTCCGCCGTGGCCGGTCCTCGATTAGGAGCGGATGTGTGTCGGCGCTATTGGTGCCATGAGTCGCGCCGGTCGGTCAGGCAATCGTGTTCCGACTCGGAACACAACGTCATCGTGAACGTCCATGCCTTGCGATTGCATCTGGGATGGCGATACCGGGAGTGCGCCAAGGCTGCGATGCTGCTGATGACGTTGATCGTGGCAAGAGTCTGCCGCAAATGGGCAGTGAGCAACCAACCTGTTGGGCGACTTGTTAGCTTTGCCATTGCTACTCTCCATGCGCTAGCGCCCCGGCCGATGGGTCCGCATGAACATTCAGTCCGGTCGGGGCACCCATACGGGTACGACCGGCGGTCAGATACGCCGTATGGGAGTACGAGCCTGCGGCAAATTGTGAGGCCAACTTGCCAGTCGATGTTTGACCTGCAAGTCCGGAGTGCCCGAGACATACCGGACGTGAACGAGGCGATGTGGATTGCCAATTCCGAGGGCCCATGCCTTGCATGAGGCATTACGAGAACGCACGGATCGAGGACGTTCCGATTCTCGTTGCCATGCGACACCTCAGCTGAGATGAATAGCGCTTCTTCGTTGGTCGGCTGCCTCCTTCATGTTCCGAGTCGGAACACGAAGGAGGCAGCGTCACCCCAGAAAATGCCCCTCGTGCCGGTGCTCCTTGATCTGCTCGAATCGCAGCTGCGTATTGAAGAAAGTCCCGGCGGGATCGTAGGCGAGAGCAGCAGGAGTCTAGCCTGTGGCTGGCACGGCTGCGCAACGACAACCGCTTTGCGGAGCGCTGACGGTCAGGACACCCGAAGTAATGTGAATTTAGTTAAGCCGCCAGTACAACTCGCTTCAAAATATGGAGGACAGCGCAGCGGACTACGCACTTTGACTTGGCCGAGTGTGTCACAACGACCAGAATCTCTTGTAGTCATCGCGCAAGTGAGCAACGGCTACTGCCGTCTCGGCGAGACCGATCGACCGTAGATATCGATGAAGATGAAAACGTGACACCCGTGAGGCCAGGAGTGAAGAGAACGGGCTTCGGGTTCCGTGATCACATCACTAATGAGTTGCATCAGGTACTCTTCAGGGATGAGTGCCCCTGTTTCCTAACATCTCATTGGAAATTTACCTTGTGAGAACCGGCTACACGAGGCCGCGAGGCAAGGTCACAAAGTTTGTACGAATCTCAGTTGCAACCCCTTCGTAGGCCCAGCGCTGACTTGTCTGGGAGAGGGCCTCTGTCGCAAAACGGACAATTGATGGTGACCTTGCGTGTCTCGAAGGACCTCAGCCGGACAATACTTGTGACCTTATGAGAGGCCGACAAGCCTAACCATAATGGGAAAGGCCGTGACGGCAGGCCGAGAGGTCCCTTTTACGGCACGCGAAGACAAAAACTGACGCTCTTACAATCTTGGTGACTTTATCTTGGTCCAGCCTGACGTTTGGCCAATTTTGGTGGCTTTGTCCACCTCGCCTACCGCATGACCTTCCACGGCTAATGCACGAGAGCGCGGGAAGGCGCTTTGGAGAATTCGGAATTGCAGCTTCGTTCCTGAGGTAGGGGACAGAGTGCTATCGGCACAAAGTTTCCAGCCGGTACGCGCGTAAGAGTGCCCAGCTCCACTACCACTGATGCTTCGGGCATCAACGTGTCTTGGTTCCCTCACATCGGAAAATTGGTGAAATCTCGAGCTGCGGAGCCGCTCGATTGCAATTTGCCGCGAGCTAAGGTGGCCAGGGCGCTTCCTAGCTGAGGCCGGGATAAAGCTTCGCCACCGCGGCGAGGCCACGTGCGCGCTCCGCGCGGACGTAGTGAGCGGTTGTTTGCAGCGAGGCGTGCCCCATCAGCCGTTGCAGGACGTCCGCAGGCATCTCGTTGGCCACTGCATGCGTTGCAAACGTATGCCGCAGCGCATGGGGCGCGACGTGGCGCAGCTGGTTCCGCTCTGCCTCGGACAGTGGCAGCGTGGCGTCGTCGGCGACGCGCACCAACGTCGTCGTCAGCAGCTGGTACAGCCCATCCGGTGAAAAGCCCTTGCCGCGCAGCACGGGCGCGCCGTGCTCCTCGCTGAGGTGCTTCGCCTGGGCCGTGCGCGTGGACGGTATCACCACCGGCGAGAGCAGGGCCAGTTCCTGGTCCGGATTCTCGAAATCGTGGCCGCGGTCGGCCCAGTGCGCGCGCAAGGCATCGATGGCGCGCGCCGGGAGGAATACCGTGCGCCACTGCTGGCGCTTGCCGAGCAGCGCCAGTTCCCACAGGCCAGCGGGAATGCCGGCCTGCTCCGGCACCGGCTGGAGGTGGCAGCGCTGCGCGCCCGCCGCCTCTTCGCGGCGCGCTCCACTGCATCCCAGCAGCAGCACGGCCGCGCGCGCCAGGCGGTACTGGGCGCCGGGTGCGTCGACAGCCTTCGCGGTCAGCGGCGCCGCCACCGGCACCGCGGGCCATTGCGCGCAGAGCTGGTCCAGGATGCCATCGGGCTGCACCAGTGCTCTCCACAGCGGAGCCGGCAAGGCCTTTTCGACCGCGATCGGCACCTCCCGGCGCGTGGTCAGCGGATCCTGCACCAGCAGCCACGGGTTGCCGCCCAGGTAGCGCATGCTCACCAGCCAGGCAAAGAAACCCCGCAGCACCAGCACCGCGTAGCGCTGGGATTCCGGCTTGAGGGCGCCGGCGAAGGGACGCCAGCGGGCCGAGGTGCGGGGCGCCTTGGGGCCGATCCAGGACGGATCCGGCTGCGCCAGAAACGCCTTGTAGTGCTCGCACTCTTCCGGGCCGATGGCGGACAGCGCGGTGCCGCGCTGGCCCACGCACCAGAGCAGGAAGCGCTCCAGTTCCTTCTGGTAGGCGCGTGCGGTCTTGTCCCGGTCACGGAAGCGGGACAGGTAGGCCTGGATGGCCTCCAGGTCATGGCGGGCCGCGATCAGGCAGTAGCCCGGCGCCCGGTTGCGGCCCGCGCTGCCGTCGAGTGCGGGCACGATCCGTCCGACCTGCTCCAGTGGCACCAGCTTGCGCGCGAGCGCAGGGCCCAGCTCGACCAGCGCCGTCTGGGGCGTGTCGTCGACGACCACGAGCGGGCCGAGCGTCGCCGCCTGGGACTGCAGCCAGCGCTCGATGGCGCGCGCCTTGCCGGCCCCCAGCCGGGGCACCGGCAGATACCAGCGCCGACCGCGTAGCGCGATGTAGCCTTGCAGCTGCCTGAGCGTCTGGATGTGCTCCTGGCGCAGCGCCCGGAACACGATTGGACGCAGCCACGCGGATACCGGGTCGTCGGGCTGCGGCGCGGAGAAATCCTGGTCGGCGGCGCGCACCAGGTAGTCGATCGCACTCTTCGGCCAGCGATTGAAGCGGCGCGCGTCCGCCAGGCTCGCCGACAGGTAGGGGTTGCTCAGGCAGACGCGCTCGACCAGGTGGTCGCGCATGGCGTCGAGCCGCGCTTCCAGCTGCGCCGCGGTGTCGATGCCGGCGGCATGCAGCGCGTCCTCGTCATAGACGCGCGCCAGGATCTGGTCGGTCGGGATGCGGTTGAGCCGGAAGCGCAGCGCCGTGAAGTCGGCGCGGGTATAACGCGGGGTGTCGGCGGCGACGAGGTTATGTTGGGCCATGGCAGGAAAGGGGGTCGGCAGCGACCCTCATCTTACCTGATAATAATCCATGCATGGGCCCGAGCGCGGCGCACGCGCTGGATGAAGCGCTCAGGCAGGGGGCGGCGTGCTGGTGGCATCGCGGGCAGCGGGCAGCGACCCCATTTTCGGCTACACTGTAGGGGTCCGCCGGGCTCTGGCGGTTTCAAGCGGTGTCCGCGCCGCCTCTGCCGGCCTCCCGGCGCCGGTTCCGGCACCTCCGCCAGGCCCAATTTCCCCAAGTGCAGCTTCCAAAACCCGGCAAATTCCGTAAAAATTCAAGCCTGATAATGGGGATTATCACACAAGACGCTAAGCTGCTAAAAAAGGGTCGTTTAAATCACATTCGCTCACACAACTAAAGTTGTGTCTACTGACCTATATCCTAAGCATGCATCGTTCGTGAGTGAGTGACTGAATCTCCTTGGGGGACAATCACTTGGCTGGGCCGGGCCAGCGATGCATACATACATCCCACAGCATAGTTCAACGGGCGCCTGCGGCAAGTCAGGCGCCTTTTAGCCAATGCCAGGGTTCGTCGCATGTCGTCGCGCCGGCCGACGGCGCGACCCAGCGCTGCGCGCTGGGCAAGCGACACATGCTCCTCTGCAACGGTCCGGTACGCCGACGTCTGCCAGCAGGGAAGACTGGCGAAGGGTCCTCTCGCTGTGCCGCCCGTGGAGGCCGGCGGGGCCGACGTTGCGTCAGCTCCCGAGGACCTTGCGGATGGCCGTGGCATAGCCCGGGTCAAAGACGGTGCGTCCCTTGTCGTTGACGATTTCCCCGTGCTCCAGTTCCCGCCAGCCCTGGTCGCGCAGGAACTCCGGGGCGACGGCCCGGCGCAGGGCCTGGCGTTCGGAGTCGGTCAACTGGGACGCCGCGGTCACAGTCAGCGGCGTGGCGCAGCCCTGGGCGGCAACCACCTGGGCGCCCAGCGGACGTCGGTCGATGATCACCTTGGTGTTGGCCTTCAGGGTGTTGATCTGCGCCTTGAGCTTGTCGCGCTCGACGATGATGGCCTGCATGAGGGAGCGGATGGCCGGATCCTCGATGCGCAGCAGGTACGCGTGGCTCGCCGGCGCTTGGGTCGCCTGGGGCATCGCCGGTCCTGCGTAAGCGGCCCAGGCTTCGATGAGCGTCCTGTAGTCTGCGGACTGGGCGTTGTAGAGGGCACGGCCCTTGAGCACGCCCGCGGCTTCGCACAGCTTGCCGATCCCTGCTGTCGAGAAGTCGCGCACGCCGACCTGGTGTTGCCGGTGGCATATCCCGTGCACCGCCTTCAGGTTGCGCTGCCGCTGCGAGCGCCCGCCCTTGGCCAGCAGCGACTCCAGCACCGCATCAGGATGAATGGCGGTCGTCGTCATCATGGCTGCCCTCCGAGGCGCGCGATGGTCAGAGGTCGCGGCGACTGGGCTTGCGCCGGTAGCAGACCGTCGAGGTCGATGCCCAGGTAGTCGCTCAAGCGCTGGCCGGCGTCCATCAACTCGACGACCTGTCGCATACCGAGCGACGGGTTGTCGGGCCCCATCTGCCGAGCAAGCCGGTGCATGAAGGCGTTGCCCACCCGCAGTTGCTCCTCTTCGGCCAGGTGCATGAACAGCGGCGGCAGGCCGTCGCGGCAGAGGACAGTATCAAGAAGCTGGCTGCGCCGGATGACAGCCTTGCCCGGGTAGAGGTCCGGATACAGTTCGGTGTCCTGGCACACCCCTGCGAGTTGCAGCAGTTCGGACTCGGTTTCCTCGAAGGCCACCTGCACGTCGACCACGGTGCCCACGGGCACGAGTTGCGCTCCACCGCCCTGCGAGTCGTCCAACAAGTTCTTGCAGCGCTCGATGAGTCGCCAGCAGGCCACCAAGTCTTCGGCCAGATCGCTGAAGCGCTTCATGTCGGCTTCCCATATCCGTTCGGCCTGACGCAGGGCCGCTTGCTCGGTGAAGGGTCTGCCAGCGGCCTCGCTCGCGGCCTTCTGGCGTCTGAGCTCGTGTCGCGCGCGCTCGTGTTTGAGGCACGCGTTGCGTGCCTCGTCGAAGTGGTAGGCGACGTTGTTGAAGTGCGCGGCCAGCGCCGGCAGATGGTGAGGCTCCGTGACAAACCAACGGCAGCGCACGCAGTTGCGACTGCCACCAGGCACAGCGCTGAACTTGTTCTTACTTGGAGGGCCGATCAGCGGTCCACCGTTGTAGCAGCCTCCCACCGCCCCATTGCCCTCTAACTCGCTGGTGTTGCCGCCAACCAGGCATAAGCCGTGGTGCATGGGCATCCAACCCGCGGCGTTGCGGCTCGCCGGGTGGGGCGGGATGGCCACCGCAAGACTAGAAGGACTGTTGCAGACAGCCGTCTCCAAGAGATGCTCATACTCCGTATCGAGCAAGAAGGTCTGGATGGTTGCCGCCTTACGCGCCTCTAGACGCCGCGCTGCGTCGTTCAGCACGTCACGCACATGGCTCGCGCCAGGCTTGGTGTAGTACAGCGTCATCAGCAGTCGGCTGTGCCCGACCAGCTTTTGCAACACCGGGAACGGCACTTGGCCTTCAAGTGCGAGTGCCGTCACGAGCGAGACTCGCAAGCTGTGCAGAGGGAAGAGGGTGGTCATCCCGCTGTTCTGTTCTGGGGAAGGAGGTAGAAGCTTGATGGGCGCTCCATTGGCGTGGGTTTCGTTCCGCGCAGCGAGGCGGCATTCAAGGACCTCCAACAAAGCGAACCAGACGCGTTCCACGGCCCCTGTGGTAATAGGCAAGTGCGCATTTCCATCACGCTCTTCTGGCGTTCGGAACAGGAAGCAGGCGTCAGGGTAGCCAGCAAGCTGCACGTCGCTCTTCGCCTGTATATGACGGCCATCCAGTTCAGACCAGGGCGTGCGGCGCTGAATGGGGTTGTACTTGCTCTGCCAGTTGCGCAGCTTCTCCAACCAATAGAAGACGTCCTGGTGCAGCGGGCCGCCTGCAAGCCAAGGCAACACATACCCCTTCTCAGCACCCGAGCGTGTCATGTCAGCTGTCTTGTTGGTGTTGACATAGAGCACGGTCGCGCCCCTGCCTGTATCGCCAGGCTGCTGGTTGCGGCGGAACACACCTTGCTGGAGGGGCTTGCGCTCGCTGCCCTGCACGAGATGACGGCTGCGCGGATGCGTGTTGAGCTGCCAAGCACCAGATGGACCGGCAGCGGCTGAGTCGTAGCGCTAAGTGTCGGCCTCGCCCGAGTCAAGCATGCGTACCTGGAAAGTCCGCAGCGGCAGTATGAGCTTAACCAACAGGGCGACCCAGCGTACGGGGCTCCATATTTCCAGTACAGGTCCCCCACCATGCTTGGTCCGCTGTCGCACACGCCATACACAATCCGGGTCGCTTCGGTCTACCCGGTCCTCGCTGACGCTGAACCAGTCAGGCGCGGCATATCCGCCCTGTCCGACTTCAACACCCATCGCGCTCTGTGCCCAGGTCCAGTCTCGGAAAGTGGGGCCTTGCGCGAGTATCTGGCGCAGTTCATCAACGTAGCCGTAGGGCAGTGGCGAATGCACGCTTTCGTCAAGCCTGACGAACTTTGAGGCAGACAGTTTGGCGACTGGGTTGTGGAATGCCGGCAATACCCTGACATTCCCTTGAACATCCAGCTCGCTGAACTTGTGCTGCAGAACGAAGGTCAGGAAGGCGTGAATGTAATTGTTGTACGTCACACCTGGACGTGAGTCCGGGCAAGCGGTTGTATAGAAGTCGGGCAGCACGGTATCGCGTGCAAGGAATAATGCCGGGTTCAGCGGCAGTCCCTGGCCGACGATGTATCGCTTCAGGAAGACCACCAGGGACCAGAGACGCACGTCTACTCCTCGCGTTTCACCCCTGAGCCATTCCACAGCCAGCAGGCGCCACGCTTCCAGTTGCGGGAATTCGCGGCCAACCCAGCCAAGGGTAGTGTCGTTGTCCTTCGTGACACCGTACCTTCTTGTCGGCGACGCGGGCGCAGGGATGCCATCGATCTTCGGCGTGGATGACAGTTTCATGTGTGATCTCCCTTCTGGTGCACGTCGATTTTGCTCACCCTGGCACTTGTATCTCTGCAGTGGAGCCAACAGCCGACAGCAATCGATTCACTGCGGCAGCCAGTTCCGCCTGCATCTCCCGGCTATTGGCTTGCGTGTAGACCTCTTGGCTTTCCGGCGAGGCATGGTGCATGAAGCGGCGGATGAATGCCCTGTCGATGCCCGCGTTCATCAGGCGCCGGCCATAGGCGTGCCGATGTCCATGCGGCGTAGTGCCCAAGGCCTTGCCAACCTGCAAGCCGATACGCTTGCAGGCTGCGGCATGGGCCTTGTTGTACTGAGCCAGGCAATACATCTCACCCAACGGCGAGCGGCGCAGGTTGATGAACGCAAAGGGGTGATCGCGTTCCAGACAAGCCACCTCTTCGAGGTAGCGGTGCCATAACTGCAGGAACAGTTCGCCGTACTGCGGCACGAACCAGTGAGCCTGCTTGTAGTACGGGCCGTCGTGCATGCCGCCTTTCCAGCCTGCGGCACGGCTGTCGAGCGTTTGCGTGCGTGGCACGAGGCCGAACTTCTCTGCCAGGTAGGCGGCACGGTTGCCCTTTCGCGGATGGCCCTGGGCATCACGCCAGTCCTCAGGCGCGGCGCCTTGGCTCGGGTGGTGGATCCGCACGAGGGCTTGCTGCTGGTTGGACGGGTCAGGACATACGTCGCCGATGTAGAGGTGGAACGGCTCTGACTCTCTGAAGCCTGCTCCATGCAGCAACAGCGTGATCAGCATGCAACGGTAGTCGTGATGGCCCGCCACCATGAAGCCCCTGGTCAGCAATTCCATGAAGCGGTCGTCCGGGAAGGCGGGCGGCTCGCGCTGGAACACCTGGGGCGTGCGCTGTGGACGTAGGCGGTGCCCACGGGCATGCAGCGTGGCGTTGGCGGCCCAGATGTGTCCAAGGAACGAGCGGTCGCGGCGGTACTGGTAGGCCGCCTCGTCGCACAGGCGGTCGAACGCTGCGCCCGCGTAGCGCGGGTTGAGGGTCGCCGCTGCCGGGCGCATCTGGCCAAGCCACTCGAAGAAGTCGGTGAGGTGCGTGATGATGTGCTGGGCATCGACTGCCGAGCGCGCCGACCATGCCAGCCCGCTGGGGTCCAGGCCATCGCGGTCGAAGGTGCCGGTGTAGAGGCGCTGGGCGAAGTTCTGGAACAGGCGGTAGCTGTCGCGCTCGGCTGGATTGCTGTGCAGGTATTCAAGGAACATGCGCACCGAACGCGCGACCTTACCCATCCACACGAGGCTGCGGTCGTGGCTGCGGGCCAGGAAGTAGTCCAGCAGCGGCTCCAGCACCCCGGCTGGCGTCAGCAGCACCGGCAGTTCGGTGTAAGCGCTCGTCGCGTCGGTATGCACCTGCGCCTTGGCGGTGACGAACATCAGGGCGTCTCCTCCAATAGGCCTGCCAAGGCGACCTGCCGCCGGCTGGCGTACGGCTCGGCCTCGGCAGCCCGGCGTGCCGCCTGCGCGTCGCCCACCAATAGCACCTGCGTGGTGGCGCGGGTGATGGCGGTGTAGAGCATCGTCCGGTCGAGGTTGCGCGCGGCCCACACCGGAACGATGACGCGTGGGAACTGGCTGCCTTGCGCCTTGTGCACTGTCACAGCGTAGCCGAGCTCCAGCGCGTCCAGCACCTCCTCGGTCACCGGCCTGCGCTCGCCGTCGTCCCACCGCACCCAGGCCAGCACAGTGCTGGCAAGCCGAGCCTCGGTGTCGGCCAGCGGATGCGGCGTCTCCTCGATGGCTTCAAGCCGTCCCAAGCTGCCATTCTGGATGCCCAGGTCCCATAGGTTGCGCGTGCACAGCACCGGGTCGCCCAGGCGCAACCCGGAGTCCTCCACTCGTTGCCGCTCCTGACTCCACACCAGCAGCGGCGGGGCATTGGCACCCAGGGCTTCCTGACACAAGGCGTTGAGGACCTTGGCTGAAGCCGGCCCGCGCTCGCGCGTGAAAGTCAGTATCTGGGTGCGCTGCGGATCCTGCATGTACTGTTGCAGCACCGTCGCGGCGAGGTCGGCTTGCGCGCATGGCACAAAGGCCATTGGCGCCTGCGGGTCGTCCGGTATCGCGGGCCAGCCTCCCTCGCGCACGGCTTGCGCCCCTTGGGCGATGTCGCCGCCGAAGCGGCGCACCCCGGTGAGCTCCACCCGGGGCACCCGGGTTACTGCTACGAGTGCATGCAGTGTGAGACCTGGCCCGACAGGTGGCAGCTGGAACGGATCGCCGATGAGCACGAGGCGGCAGGAAGTCGGAATCGCCTCCAGCAGCCGGTACGCCAGCAGCACGTCAAGCATGCTGGCCTCGTCAATAACCAGCACCGCGTCGTCCGGCACGCCTTCCCGGGCGACGTTGCGCAGGAACCCCGCAATCGTCATAGCCGGCCGATGCGTTGCCTCGGCCATGCGCTTGGCAGCCCGGCCTGAGAGGGCCATGAGGTAGCTGGTGCGTCCGCAACTGTCCAGCAGCCTGCCGACGGCCTTGAGCACTGTCGTCTTGCCCACGCCCGCGCCACCGGTGATGAGCGTCAGGGAATGCGTGGCCGCCGCATGCACCGCAGCGCGCTGCGCGGCATTGAGGGCGAAGTCCGCCCGACCGGTGAATGCCGCATCTTCGTGCTCGAATCGCTCCAGCATCTCCGCCACTTCGCACGGCAAAGCCAGCGGCATCTCTACATCCAGCCGCCTGTTCAAGGCCGTGGCCACGCCGCGTTCGATGAGGTAGGGACCCTGGGCATGCAGCCGCCCCCCGCGCACGAGGACCGCGCGGCTTTCGATGGCGAGATCCAGCGCCGCAGCCACCGCGGTGGTGCCGACCAGGCGCCCAAGAGCCCTGACCACATCCGCGCGGTCGCAGCAGGTGTTGCCGTCGTCAAACGCGCCGTAGAGCACCGCCTCCACAGCTGCCGTGAGGCGCCTGGGATCGTTCACGCCGAGTCCGAAGTGTTCGCAGGCCAGCTCGTCGGCGGCTGGCCAACTCATGCCGAAGGCCAGCAGCCGGTAGGGGTCGGCCGCGATGGCGGCGTGGGCTTCGGCCCCGTAGACCTCCAGTACCTTGTGCGACAGCCGCAGCTCCAACCCCGCACGTTGGAACCACCGCAGCGCATTGGCGTTGCCGTACGCCTGCCAGCCGGTGAGCAGCACGCCGGCCAGCTCAGTGCCCACTATGGCGGCCACGCTGGCTTGATCTGCCTGTTCCAGGCACTGGTAGAGCCGCTCCCCCAGCGCCTCCCACAACCGGCGTGCCTTGACCTCACCGATGCCCGGGAACGCCGGACTGGTGGCCAGCAGCTGCACGATGTGCTCGCCCGAGGGGCGAAGCAACTCGGCAGCCTGCGCAACGAGCCGGTGCTCCAACACGTGGAAGCCGTCCACCACGTACTCCACAGGCTTCGCGTCGCCTACCACCCGCCACCACTGGCCTTGCTGCACCTCAGCGGGCGTGCTCCGCGCCGGGAAGATGACGGCATAGCGCGGAGCGTCCGGTATGGCTCGCCCATTGGCGTCGATTGCCAGCGCGGTTGCAGTTGCGCTGCCCTGGCAGCGGTGGCGGACGCGCTGCACGCGCAGCGTCAAGGCGGTGGTCATCGGGCCAACCGCCCGGTCTCGGCCAGTAGGGCCTCGCGCGCTTCGTAGCGCTTGAGGCGCTGCCGCAAATCAGCCAGCTCGACCCGCATGGCGGAGTTCTCGGCTTCGAGACGCTTGAGCCGTTCGGCATCGCTGGCCGCTTGCAGCTGTCCCTTGGCCCGCAACGGCAAGGCCGTGCCCGGCGCTACCGCTTGGGGCAGCACGCCAGTCGCGCGCAGCCGCTCCTCCAGTTGCAGCAGTGCTGCCTTGACGCGTGGGTTTTGCGTGAGCACGGAGCGACTGAAGTTGCACTCGCGGCAAATCTCACCGCGGTTCAGGCGCCCTTGGCCTGCGAGCTCGCGGAAGTCGCTGTTGCTTCTTGTACCGACCCAGCTCAGGAAAGCCCTGTAATTCTCTTCAGCCCGTTCCTGACCGTTCACGTCCAGCTCCTGCTACATGCGATGCAAGCAACAGGTATAGCTTTACAAAGCTGGAACGCAAGGAAATGCCCCTTTAGCAGGGGAGTCAGACGCGATTCAGGCCTGGAGTGGCCAAACTATGCAATCTGGTTGGGTGGAACTTTCTATGTCGTCAACTAAAGTTGTAACCACTCGTCCGGGTAAGCTGAGCCGTCACATCGACTTCCCTGCAATCCGGCGCGGAGCGTGTCTATATGATGGGTCGCGCCGGCCAGAAAGAGAAGGCGCAATTCAGCGCCCGGCAAAATCGGGCTGGGCGCGCGCCCGCTGGTGGCAGCGGGCCACCTCGGTCAGCTCATGAGCCTCCTGCCAGAATCCCTTCCTGCGGCGGACGATCGCCACAAAGACGTGGTAGCCCCCCGCCGGCCACGGCGGAATCGGTGCGGGCGTCACCGCGTGCGCCGAACTGGGAAACGGTAGCGCGACCCTTGCGATCCGCTGATAGTCCATCGCACAGCGCCGCAGGCCCGCGATCGCCCCGGCCGGCGTCGGCGCCCATGCCTGCAGCGGTGCGTGATCCCAGCGTGCGACATAGCGGGCATCGGCCGCGCGATAGAGCCAGCACCACGGATGCCCGTCCTGCAGGCCCAGCAAGCGGCGACGTCGCACATCGCAATCGGCGGGTGCGATCGCGTCGATCACCTCCCAACCGGTCTCTTCCGACCAGGTCAGGCACGCGCCACGACTGGCCACCCACATCGTGTCCCGGCGCGCCTGTCGGCACGCGGCCGCTGCCACCTGTCGCATTGCTTTGTCAGCATGCGGGGCCGCTGTCCACTCTGCCGGGATCGCCGCCGCGAAGCCGAGTCCGCTGGCCGTGAGGCGCGCCAATCAGGCGCTGTCACGCCACGATGTGCTGGGCGCCGCGTCTGCCCAGGTGGCGACGCCCGAGCATACGGCCGCGGTGGCGCGCGCTTGCGCATCGCACCAGATCGCGCCCAGACTCACGCGCGCCGCATGGCAGGCAAGCCAGTGTCGCGTCGCGGCATCGGCATGGTCCGCGCCGCGCACCTGACAATCGGCTTGCACGGGTTCAGCAAGCTGACCCGCGGTCCCTGCCCGGCGGCTGACGATCGGGCCAACGCCGTTGTTCAACGCCAGGTTCGGCTGCACGTCCCCACAGCAGGTCGATGAATGCCTGCCGCGCGCAGGGACTGCTGCCGATCCACGCGCTGATCGCCAACGGATCGCACGAGTCGATGAACCGGGCCACCCATCTCGCGCCGTCGGGAGCCAGGTGTCGGCGCACGTGGCGGGCAAGGGCCCGATACACCGTAGTGGCCGGCAGCGACGGCCAATACGAAGGCTTCCCGTGCTCGCGTTTGTCAGGTGGTGGCGGCGCATGATCTCGAGATGGCGTTTGCCGTGGGCGGGGCGTGTACCACGCCGTGCTGATTGGGGGCGGTACCAAACGGATCGGCCGCAAGCACGCCGGATAGGCGAGGCCCAGCGCTTGCGCGGCGGTGATTACCCACTCCAGGCCGTCCGGAGCGTGTTGGCACAAGGCTTCGTCCAGCCGCGCCGACCGGATCAGCCTCGCCATTGCGTCCAGCCAGGCGGCGACCGGATCGAGCGCATGGGTTGCCTCCGGCGCCAGCGAAGGCCGACGGCAGGTTTCGTGCGTAAAAAAGTGCAACCGGCCACAGCGGCAGCTGCCGGCCGCTGCGTAGTCTTCCAGGGAGTGCAACGTCGCGTGAAACGGTGCGCCGCAGTGACAGCGCTCAACCAGCGGCGTACCGTGGATCGGGCACGCGTCGAGCAACGCGACGGAGAAAAGCGCCGTGTGGTAGCCGGCAGCGAGACAGGCGAAGCAGAGGCGCGGCTGCGGCACGACCAGCGACGCGCTCAGCCAAGACGGCAGCGCACCGAGCGTGGACCACCGAAATACCTCCGGCGTCTCGCCGAGCAAGCGTGCGAACGCTGCGACATCGACGCCACCGGCGCGCTCGAGCAACGCCACTGTCGCGGGTGGACGCGCCCCAGGGGGTGGCAAGTCGTGTGGATGAAGCACATTGAGCGCACACGCGCGCAATACCGTATGCCAGAGCGATGCATAGGGCAGCACGCTGCCAACATGCCAGGTCAGACGCCTGTCAGGCATGCGGGGTCTGCCCGCGACCTGCGTGCCGCAGGGCTGCGGTCGCCGACACCAGGGCCATCAGCATGCTATGCCCGCAGTTTTCAACGGCGGTCCGCCAGGCTTCGGCCGAGGTCGCGATCTCGATGTCGGTGCCGCCGGCGATGCGTAGCAAGACATGGCGGCATGCTTGTGCCACGGTCTTCATCGGGAAGTCGATCGGTCCCGCGTAACGTGGCGGCAAGGTTTCGTGCATGGCCTGCATCAGCGCGTCCGCCTGCTGCGCCATGCGAAATCCTCCGGCCCACGGACGCGGTGCCAGGGCTGCCGTGAACGAACAACCTGAACCAGAGGGCCATTCGCTGCCCTCGTCGTAGCCGCGCATTACATAAGCGAGTTCGTCGACGCTGCGCACGCCGTGAAAGGGCGCAGCCGCCAACATGAAGCGCGCCGCGACATGGGCGCCGCCGGCCAGTGCCATGCCGAACGGCTCGTCGAAGAACTGCAGCGACGCGATCGAGAACACGCACAGGCGGATGCGTTGTTTCTCCAGCACGCTATGCAACTCGACCAGCCACATCCATTCCCGCTGCCGCCGGCAGCCAGGTGTCCAAAGAACGATTCGATAAATGGCCGGTCATCCTTGCCGCGTCGACAGCTGTAGCTCGTCGGATCCTGCGGCTTGACGATCTTCGCGCCCACCACGTCGCGCAACACGCCTTCGACGCGCGCGCAGGTATTGGCGAGGGCACCGTCAACGCTGAATTCATTCCAGCACGCCCCAGTGAGCTGCGGCAGGCGGTACGAGGGCAAGCCGGCCCCCGGCACGTAGGCGTCGCCACTGAACTGCAATTCACGCGGCGTCCACGGCAGGAGTGCGCAACGCACGGCGCGCAGCACATCCTCGGCCGCGCACTCGCGCCGCATATGCGCAAGCCAAGAACGATCTGCTGATACTCGCAGGCTGTGTTAAAGCAGACACCCCCAAACACATAAGAGGATCTGGGCGATGATCGCAAGGAGAACCACCATCCGGCAACTACCGCTTACCGAGGTCGTTGACCCCGACACTCCCGGCGCGACGCCGGTTAGCATCACAACGTCCGAGGGTGGCACCATCTATCACACGGTCCCGCTCGCCGACCCCGCCACCCGCAAGCGGCGCGACGCACGACCGCAGTGGATTGCAAGCACCTTCCCTCTCTTTCCCGTTGTCCGACTTGCCGACGGCGCGCCGTGGGCTGAAGCGAACGTCTGGCTCGTCGATATGCTGGAGTCGAAGTCCTTGCCCAATATGCTGACGTTTGCAAGCATCGCTGACGATCTGGTCGCGTTCCGTCGTTACCTGGATGACGAGGGTATCGACTGGCTAACGTTCCCCGCGAACAAGCGACAACGGCCGACCTATCGCTATAGCGCATCGCTCAGGCTGGCCGTGCAGGCGGGAGAACTGTCTGCGGGTGTCGCGAAGCGTCGTATGGGTGCTGTAGTGCGCTTCTATCGCTGGCTCATAACGGAAGCAGCCTTCAAGCCCGCGAACGCGCCGTGGGTCGAATCTGATCGTTTCATTGAGGTCAAGGACCAGAAGGGATTCAGCGGCGTGATCGAGGTCAAGACCACAGACCTGTCGATCCGCTGTCGCCGCGCGGAAGACCCGTGGGACGATCGCATTCGGGACGGCGGTCGCCTGCGCCCGCTCTCCTCTTCAGAGCAGTCGGTGCTGCTTGAATCCTTAGCCGCTCTCGGCAACATCGAGATGACGCTCATTCATCTGTTCGCGCTGTTGACGGGCGCTCGCATCCAGACGGTATTGACCCTTCGCGCGAAACACGTAATGCGCAAGCCGGGCGAGTTTCACGGCGACGACATCCGTCTCGCGTGTGGGCCGGGTACGGGCATCGACACGAAGGGCGGTGTCAACGGCGTATTGCACCTGCCGCGCGGTTTCTACGAGCGGCTGTACATCTACGTGCACAGCGATCGTGCGCGCAAGCGTCGCCAACTGGCAGGCGGCGGCGATGACCGCGACCAGCCGCTCTTTCTGAGCCATCGCGGTGCGGCGCTCTACGAGGATCGTGCATCGCGCGACCCGGTCAGCACTAGCCCTCAAGTGCGCCGTCACGTCAAGACTGGACAAGCCGTGCGGCAGTTCATCAAGGATGAACTATTGCCCATGATGCGCGCGCGGCTCGGCAACCTTTGGTACGAGTTCAGCTTCCACGACCTGCGTGCAACCTTCGGGCTGAACATGGTTGACGCGATGACCGCGAATGAGACCAGGTACACGCGAGCGCTCGATCAGTTGCGGCAGTTGATGTGGCACACACGACTGTCCACCACTGAGGGCTACCTTAGCTACCGCGAGAACCGCAAGCTGTTCGACGCTGTGCAGGACAGCTGGGGCACACACCTGTCGACGCTGGTCACGCGAACCCTGGACACCGCGGTGGCCATATGAGCCGCGTGTACGAGGAGGTTCGCATGCCGCTCGCAGCGGGCACGACGCTGCTGCACCCCGAGCGCGCGCTGCTTAAGTGGGAGGGCATTGGCAACCGTTCCGATATCGGACAGATCTGCTACCTGACGCGCGACACGTCGAACACGCGGCCCACGCGGCACACTTTCGATCCCAGAAGCTTCAGCAGCGAACGCACCAAGGTTGTACGCCTGCTGGTGACGCAGCTTTCCGAGCGTGTGACCCTTGGCGCCTGGCGTTCGGAGACAATCTACGGTGCTCTGCGCGGCGTGCTTGACTTCGCCAACTGGGCGGACAGGCTGGGCTTGCATCAGGTGCTCTGTAACGAGAAGGCTACGGCGGAGGCGGTTCATCGTTACTTTCGTGAAAAGCGTGAACAGGTCTCACTGGGCAACCTGAACCACAATACCGTCGCAGGCATTCAGCCTAATCTGTTGTCGATGCTTCGTGAGTTCTTCAGAAACGACGACTTCTGCGCCGATGCAAGGGTGCTGCGCCAGCAACGGTATGCTTATGCACCGACAGCTGTGCCCGACGCCGAGGCACAAGCCGCCTTGCTCGCGTGGGCTGACGCACTGTTCAGCAGCATCAGCACGCTGGTGCTCGACTTCAAGCCATACCCGTTGCACGTGACCACGGCGCGAGGTGAGAATCTTTGCCTTGTTCCGCACACACATGGCCGTAGCGAAGGGCACGATTCGTACGGCTTGCTTGGCTGGAATCTAGAGACGGGACAGCTGCGAACCCGGGAAGAAATCACGAGGCGCTTGGCCGAGGCTGGAGCTAACAATCCTCGCCATCGTTCGTGGTGCATCGCGCGGTTAACTTCCAAACATCTTGCGGCGGCCAACGAGGACGCACAGTCACCGATCCGGCGCTCGCACGCTTCGATGGCGGTCTTTTGCTTCGCCACGCTGTTTCTGGCTGAAACGGGCGTCAGCCTCGCGCAGCTGCTCGCAATGAAATGGAGCCCGGAGCTTGCGGCGAACCTGCAGGAAGCGTCTGTTGTACGTCAGAAGTTTCGCGAAGTTAAGTACCGTGCAGGTGGAATGGAAGTTACGTTCACCGTCTCGCTGGCCTTCATGCCAAAGCTCAAGGCGTATCTGGCATTGCGCAGGTATCTTGTGCAGGACGCAGACTGTGACGCGTTGTTCGTCGTAGTCGGGCATCATGCGCAGCTACGGCGGCTAACGGCTCTCTCAGCCCAATTCCTTGATCGGCTTTACAGTCGGCTCGGGACGCTCGGGATTGTGCTGCCGCGCATTAGCGCTCGTCAGTGGCGTGCGGCGAAGCAGGATTGGGCGGTGAGCAATCACGGCCCTGTCGTTGCAGCCAGGCTGATGGGCCACTCCTTGGCCACGGCGCTGCGCTCGTACTCGAATGGCATGGACACTGCGCACAAGGCTGAGATGGGTGCATTCCTCGCTTCAGTCGAGAAGACCGTGCTGAAGGCTGGCAACGACCCGGCGGGTTCCATCAAGAGCGCGGTGGGCGTTTGCATCGAGTTCCACAAGCCAGCTCCGATCGCGGCTTCGGTCGCAGTACAGCCTGACTGCCGCTCGACCGAAGGGTGTCTCTTTTGCGACCAGTACCGCGTGCACGCTGACGCCGCCGACATTCGAAAACTGCTGAGCTGCCGCCACTGCATCAGGCTCGTAAGCGGGCGTGCTGACTCGCTCGAGCAGTACGAGAGCTCGTTCGGCGCGGTGCTGCGAAGAGTCGACTTCCTTCTGAATGAACTACGGAAGCGCGACGCCGCGCTGGTCGGTCAGATCGAGCACGGCGTTGATATTGATGGAGACCTGGACGCTTTCTGGTCGACCAAGCTTGATCAGCTTTACGAATTGGGAGTGGCATGAACAATACGCTGATCGCGGCGCTCGCCGAGCGCCCAGACTGGTATCGGATTGAAGACGATGCGGTCGTGACTCGCGACAAGGCCGGGAAAGCTGCTTCGCTGTTTGGCGACGACGCTTGGGACATCCGTGCATATAGGATTGGATCGCGCCGCACCCATATCCACTTTAGGGGCCACCCCCTTAACGACGCAGGCCGCACCCTTTCAGCCGCGACTACACGTCAGTGGAAGCAGGTCATGTACTTTCTGATGCACGAAGCGAGCGAGACGGTACCTGCGTCCAGTACTCTTCAAGGTTGCTCGGTTTACCTGAAGGACTTTGCTTACTTTGCAGACGAACGCCAGCTTACTCTTTATGACGGGCTATCCAGCGTTGCCGTTGTTCTTGACTATGCGGCACGAGCCGGGATGGACATGAAGGCCCAACGCCTTCACTCGATTCTGGCGAAGCTTCACCGAGTGGGCGCCGCAGCCACGGGACTGCGCGTGCCATTGGCTCAACTGCATAAGCCGCTGCTAGAACGCTCCGCGCAACGCGCCGGAAATTCACAATACCCGGTCATCCCGACGCGGATTTACCAGCACTTCCTGTCGACCTGCGAGCATGACCTCGTGATCGCTGAGAGCGTCGCCAACGCGTTGTCGAGCTACCTCGCGCGCGCATACGCTGGCGAACGCCCTGGCGTCTGTGCCGCACTGAAGATGGCTGCTGTCCACTTCGAGTGCACGGACTCCCCTTACGTCGTGGCGTCGCTTTTGGCGTCGATCAGCGCGTTATGCCAACTTGTCATTCTGTCGTTCACCGGCATGCGCGCGATGGAAGCAGAGAACCTGCCGTACGACTGCCTGAGGGAAACCAGGCTGGACGGTATGACGCACTACGCCATTGAGGGCGTGACGACCAAGCTGTCCGGCGGACGTCCTAAACGCGCATGTTGGGTGACGAGCCTGCTCGGTGCTCGTGCCGTCAGGCTAGCGCAACGGCTGTCGGGCGACGCGCATCGCGCGCACGGCGCACAAGGCTACGCCGAGTCGAAGGACGGTTCTCATCTGCTGTTCTGTCGGATGGGTCTGCATCGTAAGTACTTGGCAAGCCGGCCGCCCACTACCATACATAACGAAGTTGAAGCTTTTCGTGAGCGCGTTTTTCCAAGAATCACGGCCGAGGACATCGCTGAACTGAAGCGTGTCGACATGCACCGCGCATGGGAAGACGAGCCGAAGTACGCGATCGGGCAGCGGTGGCCGTTCACGCGTCATCAGCTCCGCCGCTCGCTCGCGCTGTATGCGCAACGTAGTGGCCTCGTCACGCTGCCGACACTCAAACGTCAGTTGCAACACATCACGCAGGAAATGAGCATGTACTACGCTCGTGGCTCGGCGTTTGCGCAGGGCTTCATCGACACCGACAAGGCTCACTTCGCGAAGGAATGGGCCGACGCACAGGCCTTGTCCGAGTACCTTGCGTACGCTGAGCAGGTTCTGTTCTCTGACGAGCGGCTGTTCGGCGGGCACGCAGCATGGACACAGAGCCGTGCCGTGCAGGCATCGCCTGTGTCGGTCTACTCACGCGAGCAGACGGTGAGGATGTTCGGGAACGGCGAACTGGCGTACCGCGAGACGGTGCTGGGCGGCTGCGCCAGCGTCGAGCCGTGCAAGTCGACGCCGCTCGATTGGATGCGTCTGGATTGCCTTGAATCGAACTGCCGTAACCTCGTGGTCGTGCCGTCGAAGCTTCAGCGCTTGATCAAGGCGCAGCGCACCACAGTCGAGAAGCTGCGCGCTGTCGATGAGGCGAGCGTCGAATGCCGCATCGAGGCACAGACGCTGCAACGACTGCTTGACGCGCAAGAGAAACTGATGAAACCGGAGGCCGCATGAGCGATGCCATGACCGACTACTACGCGGCCCTTGATCGACTGAAGAAGCGCAAGGGTGCGCGTATCAATAACGATACCGTGGCGATCGAGGCGGGGCGGAAGAAAGGCAGCATCAAGAAGTCGCGCCCTCAGTTTGCCGCGCTGATCGAAGCAATCGATGCGGCCAACGCCGTAGCCGAGCGGCCAAAGCTCGAACTGACCGACCGTCTGAACCGCGCGAAGGGCAACGCGAAGGATCTGCAGGCACAGCTTGACGAGTCACTGGCTCGTGAACTCGCCCTGCTGCGTCAGGTTTTCAGCCTGCGCAAGGAACTGGCCGCGCTGCGTGGCGGTAGTGTCCTGCCCTTGCAGTCCCGCTAGATCTCGAAATACGATACAGGCAAACTTGTGGGGGGAACATGGACACGCGACGGACGTTGTGTCCACTTTTTCTCCCACTCTAATGGACACCCCGCGGTCTGCCGATTCCAGTATTTTCAAGGCTCGGCCTGATGTCCATCTTTTTTCTCTTGCGCATAGCCGCAAGGACAAGCTGTAGCCAAGAACGGCGCGCGAGGCCACTTCGATCAGCACGACCACCCAGAGGCGGTGGATGACGCGCGGCTCGTAGCCGCCGTGCGGGGAGGGCACGAGCCCACCATCCGCACGTCGAGCTTGTGCGCGTCGCATTCCACGCGCTCGAACAACCGCAACGGGGGACGGCGTGTCCCGTCGCCCGTGCGGGTCTTGCGCTCAGCTTCCGGGCCGCCAAGTAGTGCGCAACGGGTCCGTAGCGGTGCCGCTGCAATGACCGTATCCATGTAATGGCAGATGGCTTTGTAGCCTTGCTTTGCGACGTTGAATGGCCATTCGCCGCGCTGCTCGAAGCCTCGTTCCCGCAACGCGGTCAGAATCCAGCGGTACAGCACGGCCCGAGGTCGTCGGGACGATTCGAGTGTTTTACGATTCCCGAGGATTTGCTGGCGAAATTCAGCTTCCAAACCTTGGCCTGCGGCGCTCAAGAACAAAGCCTGGAGCGCCCCGACCGCCCCGCCTCCCCAGGGATTCACCGCAAGAGGTGCAGTACGTGTGTAAGGGCGGATGCGCTGGTGCGGCAGCAATCCGCGCCAGCCAAAGATGCGACCGTCAGGATGCGGCGCCAGGCAACGCTCGGTGATCAAGCGGTACACCTGGCCACGGCTGATCCCTGCCTTCGCCTGAATCTCCTTGCCATCGGCGCCGCTCAAATAGAGGCGAACCGCTCTGACGCGGGCGAGAAAATTGGCGCGCTGAGGCTCCGGCAGTGCTTGCTCATCGACCGTGGGCCACGTGGTCAGATTGATCTCCACGTCCGATTCTTCAGCGGCGGCAGTTCGGGCCCGTAGATGTCTTTCCCGTTGATGCCGAATCTGTGCGCATGATGCCCTCCTATGAGCTGGGATCTCACGCACTGCAAGCTCGCAATATTGCGTGTCATGTCGTTGATCCCGCGAGCATTCCTGTCGAGCGCCACAAACGACGAGCCAAGACGGATCGGCTCGATGCGATTAGGCTGGTCATAAACTTGCGCGCCTGGCTTCACGGCGAACGCGATCGCATGCGCGTCGTGCGCGTGCCATCACCTCAAGATGAAGCATCACGCCACCTGATGCGCGAACGCGCCCAGTTGCAAAAGGAAGTGCTTCAGCATCGCAATCGCATGCGCAAACTGCTGGCCACCCTTGGCTGCTGGGACGACATCGGGCAAAAAGCGTTCGCCCAACGGCTCGCGCACAACGACGTGCGATGTCACGACGGTACACCGCTGCCGCCCGAACTACTTCAGCGCCTGCAGCGAGAGTGCGAACGGCTTGAGTTCGTCGAACAGCAACTCGTCAAGCTTGACCGCACGTTACGGAGCGCATTGCCTGAACCCGCACGCGAGCGCGTCGACCATTTGAGTCACCTCAAAGGCATTGGAGGTGTTGGTGCTCAGAGACTGGCGCTCGAACTGTTCTGGCGCAGCTTCAACAACCGTCGTGAAGTTGGAGCATGCGTGGGACTCGTGCCTCAGCCGTACGATAGCGGCGAGAGTCAGGTTGATCAGGGCATCAGCAAACAAGGCAATCGACGGGTGCGCGCCCTCCTTATCGAAATCGCTTGGGTCTGGCTGCGGCATCAACCCGACAGTGCGTTGACGCGCTGGTTCTATCAGCGCACACAAGGTGCGACCGCGAGTCGCCGAATCCGACGGGTCGCCATCGTAGCCGTCGCCCGCCGCCTCGCTATTGCGCTGTGGCGCTACCTGACGGACGGAATTGTCCCCGAAGGGGCACAACTGAAGTCCGTGTAGATCCAGAAGAATATTGTACGAAGGAGGCGATGTCGCCGTCGAGCACACCAGCACAATGGTTTGAAGTGCATGCGTCCGTGGGAAGCCCTGGTTGCCGATAGCGCAACCGCTTACAAGATGGGACGCATGCCCCGGTGATATTCCGGGCAAAGCGCGCATGCAGGATGGGGCTGGCCATACGCCAGCGGATAGAAGGTGAGTGCAGACCTCAGGTCTCACGGGCGCGATAAACGGCTTCATATCCGCAGTGCTGGCATCCCACGAACACAACAGCCCCTTCCTAATCGAGCCCCACTCACTGAGGACAGCCTCACGTTTACGATCTTGACAAACCATTGCTCATAGAAGGGCTTCCCCGCTGAACACAAGCTCAACGTATTTTTCTGCTGCTGCGCCGCCTGGCCGGTGCGAGTGAGAAGGTGAAGGACTGCGGTACTACAACCGGTCATGTTGGGCCAATGGCCCGGACCCTGATGAAAGACGCGCGCAGGGGCCTCATTCATTAGCCGGGAATGGATATCCCCGTTGTAACTTCAGGTACGCCCTGCGCGGGTCCAACCCGCTTCACATCACCGCTGGCAGTGCAAAGTGATCGTCTATTGAGTCATAGCCAATATCTTTGATTCAAATGTGACCATCGGTCATGGGCTTCCCAAGGCTACCGGTTCGTACTTGAAGGGATCGCCATATTTCAGAATCGCCCAAGCCATCCTCGCGTTCTTGGCGGCGATCGCGACAGCCGCACGCCAGTATCCTCGACGCTCCACGAGACTTCGGACCCAACGGCTGAAGCGGTCCTGTTTCTCGCTGAGATTGGCAATGACGGCACGCGCACCGATTACCAACAGACCGCGCAAATAGGCATCTCCCGCCTTCGTGATGCTGCCCAGCCGGGACTTCCCACCGCTGCTGTACTGGCCAGGCGTCAGTCCGAGCCAGGCGGCTACCTGACGCCCGTTCCTGAAGTCGTGTCCGGCGCCTAGGGTTGCAAGCAGAGCGCTCGCCGTAGTCGGGCCGATGCCGCGGAGCTGCGTGAGTCGCTTGCTGCGCTCGTCGGTGTGTGCGATTTCCCTGATTGCCCGGTCATATTCTGCGATACGGTCCTCGAGGTTACCCGTGTGGTCAAGGAGATCGCTGATGCAGCGTCGGGTCCAGCCTGGCAGGGCATCCAAATGGGGAGTAATCTCTCTTCGCAAACGCTCCGGGCTCTGTGGCAGGACAACACCAAATTCAGCAAGCAGGCCACGCATCCGGTTATAGGCTGCAGTCCGTTCCTCGACGAACCCCTGCCGAGTCCGATGGAGACATAGCGTGGCCTGCTGATGTTCGTCTTTCAGTGGCACGAAACGCATGCTCGGGCGCGTCACCGCCTCACAGATCGCCGCTGCATCGGCCGCATCATTCTTACCGCGCTTGCCGGACATGCGATACGGCGCTACGTGCTTGGGCGCCATCAGCTTGACGGTGTGGCCATGTTGCTGGAACACGCGGGCCCAATGATGGGCTCCTGAGCAGGCTTCCATGCCGATCACGCACGGCGACAACTTCGCGATCAGAGCCGCCAACTGATCGCGCGAGACACGTGGCTTGGTCAGCGCCGCTTTGCCGGCCTCGTCCACGCCGTGGATGGCAAAGATGTTCTTGGCTAGGTCAATTCCAACGGTGACAATAGGCATGGACTTCCCCTCTTGCTGGTGTTGATGAAGGCCAAAACCTCATCATGGCACGTTGATGCCGATTCGCGGCTTCCGCCGCAGCCCTCGGGACGGGGAAGTCCCTTTCATTCTTTAGTTGTGCAAGCGCCAATGTGTTGCTGTGGCGCCAAGCCACTCTGGCGAAGCGTCAACTGCGAGGCGTTGAGACACCGCTACTAATAGACGCCCGGGAGCCTCGGGACCAGCGACGCAGGACGGCCGCGACCGACAGGCGAAGACGCTGCGATCGGCTTCGCGCCCACCTGGAACGCCGGCGGATACCGCCAGCGCGGGAGTGGCGGACGACTGAGTTGAGCGGGGCGACCTGCGGCGGCCCCGGTTGCTTGACGCGTCGTCGTCGGCAACCCTTGGGACCGTGACGGGCTTGCCACAGGTATCGATTGGACCTTGAATGAGTGCGTAGCGACCAACAGACAGTCCGAGGGCGAGATGCGCTGCACGCACTGCCAGTTTGAGAACCCCGTGGGCGCCAGGTTCTGCGAGGCGTGTGGGCAAAGGCTTGCGCAGCTCTGCCCGCAGTGCGGCCACGAGTCTAGCGCCACTGCCAGGTTTTGCGGTGCATGCGGTGCGGTGTTGACCGATACGGTGGCAGCGCCTCGGCAGATTCCGCCGTCGGCGCCGCCCATCCCGGCCCCGGTCCTCTACACGCCGCCCCATCTGGCCGAGCGCATCCGCGCCGAGCGCGTCGCGATGGAAGCCAAGGGCGCGGACGCGGCTGGTGAGCGCAAGACCATCACGGCACTCTTCGCCGACATGGCCGGCTCCACCGCGTTGATCCAGGACCTCGACCCCGAGGAAGCCCGCAGCCTGATCGACCCGGTCGTGGCGCTGATGATGGAAGCCGTCCATCACTATGAGGGCTACGTAGCCAAGTCGCTCGGCGACGGCATCCTCGCGCTGTTTGGCGCGCCGATCGCCCACGAAGACCATGCGCTGCGGGCACTGTTCGCGGCGCTGCGGATGCAGCAGGCGATGCGCCGCCATAGCGACAGGATCCGGCTGGAGCAGGGCATCCCGCTGCAGATCCGGGTGGGCGTTCACACCGGGGAAGTGGTGGTCCGCTCGATCCGCAAGGACGATTTGCGCACCGACTATGACCCGGTGGGCCACACCATGCACATCGCCGCCCGGATGGAAGGCGTCGGAACTCCATCCTCCATCCTGGTCAGCGAATCGACCCACCGGCTGACGGAGGGGTATTTCGCGTTCCAGGCCCTGGGACGTACCCACATCAAAGGACTTCGCGAGCCACTGGCCGTGTATGAGATGCTCGGCCTGGGCGCCTTGCGCACACGGCTGCAGGTGGGGGCGCATCGCAAGCTAAAAAGCGCTCAACACCGGCCTTCGATCATCGCCGCATGCTGGGTTCAGGCAACGTTGTGGTGATGTCATGATTTACGGAAAGATCAATAATATTGGGGCCCGATCGTCAAGCTGCCGACTTCAGCGCTTGCGAGAAGTCGGCGATCAGATCGTCAATGTCCTCGATGCCTACCGACAGCCGCAGCATACCGTCGGAAATCCCCATGGCTTTGCGGGTCTCTGCGCCGGTCGAAAAAGATCGTCGATGCCACAGGAATGATCAGCGTGCGCGTGTCACCAAGACCGGTCGCCTTGATCGGCAGTTCCAGCGCGTTGACGACTTCGATCATGCACTCCGCGTTAGTCAGTTCGAACGACAGGAGCCACGATGCGCCCTTGAACAGCTCTTGCGCGATGCCGTATTGCGGATGGCTCTTCAAGCCGGGATAAAGCACCCTGCAGATGGCTGCGTGCCCTTCCAGAAAATGCGCGAGTGTGAGCGCGTTTTCGCTGCATTGCTTCACACGCAAGGCGAGCGTTTCCGCCCCTACCGAGATGGCGTGCGCCTGCTCTGACGACAGTGCTGCGCCCATGTCGCGCAGGCCCTTCTTGCGGATCTGCAGAAGCCCCTGTTCCTGTGCCATCGAACGCCGGTACTCGGCAGCAATATTGGGATACGCGCTCCAGTCAAACAGGCCTGTATCGGTCACGGCTCCGCCAAGCGCGGTGCCATGGCCCGCGATCGTCTTCGTTAGCGAGTTGATCACGAGGCTTGCGCCGATCGCTTTCGGCTTGAAAAGTGCGGGCGAGGTAATCGTATTATCGACGACATACGCGATGCCATGCCCGCGGCATACATTGCCGATGTTATGCAAGTCGGGAATCTGCGTGCCCGGATTCGCGATGGTTTCGACGAACACCATGCGGGTATTCGGGCGGATTGCGCTCTTCACCTCCTCGGCGGAACATGCGTCGACGGTCGTCACTTCGACGCCGAGTGTGCGCAACGTCCCAAACAAGCTGTTGGTGTTGCCGAATACGTAACGGCTCGATACGAGATGGTCCCCCGCGCGCAAGAGAGTGAGAAACGTCGCTGTGATCGCCGCCATGCCGGTACTGAAGCAGACCGTGCCGACGCCTTCCTCCAGGCTCGTGATCTTGCGCTCAAGCGCTGCGGTCGTTGGCGTGCCCTGTCGCGCGTAGTTGAAACCTCCCTTTTTCGTGCCCTGGAACACGCCTATCAGATCTTCGACGCGGTCGAACCCATATTGGACGGATGCGTGAATCGGCTGATGAACGCCGCCGTGCTCTGTGCCCGTCTTCCTATCGCCGTGAACGATGCCAGTAGTGAAGCCTTGCTTGTCCATGCTGTTTGCGCCTCTCGATATTAGTTGGAACGATTATCGCCGCTAACTGATGGATGGCGAAAGCTTCCGCGATGATACCTACGCCTCCAACGCGGGTCCCATCATGGAGATGGAGCTTAGACGTGGGAGACGAGGTTGACGCTGGTGCGCAAAGGCGGGCGAGGCAGAGGCGCGTGGAAAGGCAATCCGACAAAAATGATGCAGGCTCGGCCGTTTTGCCAATTGGGCAGGGGCTCGGCCCGTCTTGACAAAGGCTGATCAGCAAGATTTTCTTTGACGGCATGGTAGTTAATCTTCGTTGCGATAGGCGGGTGTAGCAACGAATAATTCTGCCGAGCGTGCCACGATCAATCCATTCTGCAGACATCCACACGACGCCTTCTGTTGGCCCCTACCCTATGAGGATGACGGCAGAAGGAGCGACCGGGAAGCTCATCCAGCAATGCGCTTCTTGCGACAGGTCGTGGACATCATCCTCATGCGCGCTGGGGAAACCGCGCGCCGTTGGTCCGGAGCCGCAACTGGCCCATTCAGAGCATTCTCTTTGTGACGCAGTCGGCATGACGCAAATGATGAGGCACCTTGCTAGCAGGACATAACGCCGTCTCGCCGAATCGGTTCAACCCTATAGGAGCCCCCCTTCCATGAAGACCATCTTGCGAACCGTTGCCGTCCTGGCATTGTCCGCCTCATCGCTGAATGCGTTCTCCCAATCCGTGCTGCATGTCTATGGCCCCGGTGGTCCCGCTCCAGCGATGAGGGAGGCTGCCGGGGCTTTCGAAAAACGGAGCGGTACACACGTCGAAGTCACGGCTGGACCGACGCCATCTTGGATTGAGCATGCGCGCGCCGACGCTGACCTAATCTTCAGCGGTTCGGAGACGATGATGTCAGACTTTGTCGTGGCGATGGGCGACCAACTAACGCAACAGTCGCCAGAACCTTTGTACCTGCGTCCGATGGCGATCCTCGTCCGCCCCGGTAATCCGCGCCAAATCCGCGGCTTGGCGGACTTGCTTAAGCCTGGTGTGAAAGTCCTGGTCGTCAATGGCGCGGGACAGAACGGTGTGTGGGAAGACGTGGCAGGCCGCCTTGGCGAGATCCGCACGGTCGCAGCGTTGCGTCGCAATATCGTGAGCTACGCAGGTAATAGCGCGATTGCCCGGCAGAGTTGGATTGCGCAGCCCGAGATCGACGCATGGCTCATCTGGAATATCTGGCAGGTCTCGAATCCGTCGCTTGCCGAGACTGTCCCAATCGAGCCGCGCTATGCAATCTACCGCGATACGGGCGTCGCCGTGACCAAACGCGGGGAAGCGAATCCGTCTTCCCGACAGTTCGTTGATTTCCTGCGTTCCAAAGCGGGTGCGGCAATCTTCGCCCGCTGGGGTTGGATTACCGGCGACCAAACTGGCAAGCAGTTGGCGAAGGATTGATCCGCACTAGCAATCCCCGGGGGCCTGACTCAGGCCATCTGGAATCGCGCGAATCGAGTGCCATCAAACCGGCTAGGTCGGCGGCGGGCTTCATCGAAGGCGACTCAGACTTTGCTCTGACGCCGGAACGCGGCCGTCCAAAGATGATGTGCGACGAGGTAAGCCTACCAACCTAGAGATTGGCTAAGGACAGAGGGAAAGTCGGCGCAGCGAGAGCATACTGCGCCATAGCACCCCGATGCTAGCGCGGAGCCACGGGGCGTGAGATTAGGAGGTCTCCGAACCACGCGCCCCATTCCTCTCTGCTGTGCTGCGTCTCGTCAATGGGGACGATGGAGAATCAGCCGGCAGGGGCCAAGAGCTGCCAAGAGGAGCCCTCGTGTTCGCCGCCTGCAGCTCAGCTTACATTCTTCAACTCAATCAACAGGTCTTTTGCCGAGACCCGCTCTCCTACCTTCACGTGTACTGCGACGATCTCGCAATCGCAGTCGGCCGGGATGTGAGTTTCCATCTTCATCGCCTCCAGCGCCAGCAGCGTCGTGCCAGCCGCGACTTTCTGCCCCGGCTGGACTGCCACGGTCACGATCGACCCTGGCATCGGCGCGGCGATATGCAGCGGATTATCGGGATCGGCAACGGTCCGGCTCTGACGTGTCGGACCGGCTTGCGCCGCGCTGCGCTGCTCGATCAGCGCCGTGCGGGATTGCCCGTTCAGCTCGAACTGGACCTTGATGTTACCCTCCTCGGCATCTGGATGCGTCCCCTGCAGGGAAACCATCAAAGTCTTGCCCGCCGCGATGTCGATGGCGACCTCTTCCTGCGGTTGCAGTCCATACAGGAAGGCCGGCGTCGGCAAAGCCGATGTATCGCTGAATGTCCGCACGTGTGCGTGGTAGGCGATCGCCTGCTTGGGGTACATCAGGTAGGAGGCGAGTTGCCGGTCGTCGATCGATTGTTCGCACACCGCTTCGGCCTCGGCGCGCGCCGCGTCGAGGTCAACTGCCGGGATCTGGTCGCCGGGCCGGTAGGGCGCGGGCGGCTCGCCGCGCACGACCTTGCGCGAGAGTTCCGCAGGGAAACCGTCAGGCGGGAAGCCGAGTTCGCCCTTGAACAGCGACACCACTGATTCGGGAAAGGCAATCTCCTTGGCCGGATCGCAGACATCGGCTGCGTTCATATCGTTGGCCACTATCATCAGTGCCATGTCGCCAACCACCTTGGACGTCGGCGTGACCTTCACGATGTCGCCGAACATTTCGTTGACATCGGCATATGCGCGCGACACCTCGGTCCAGCGATGCTCGATACCGAGCGAGCGCGCCTGCTCGCGCAGGTTCGTGTACTGGCCACCGGGCATTTCGTGGCGGAAGACATCGGCCGTGCCGGCGCGGATCTCCGATTCGAACGGTGCGTAGTAGCGACGCACGCCCTCCCAGTACATCGACGCCTCGTGCAGGCGGTCCAGGCTGAGTCCGGGGTCGCGCTCGCTGCCGGCCAGTGCCGCCGCGATGCTTGACAGGTTCGGTTGCGAGGTGAGCCCGCTCATCGCATCGAGCGCACCATCGACCGCATCGCAGCCGGCACCGATGGCGGCGAGCGCGGAGGCGGCCGAAATGCCGCTGGTGTCGTGGGTGTGGAAATGCACGGGAAGGCCCGTCTCTTCCTTGAGCGCCTTCACGAGCGCGGCGGCCGCTTGCGGACGGCAGATCCCCGCCATGTCCTTGATGCCCAGCACGTGCACACCTGCAGCCTGCAGCTCGCGCGCGATCCCGACGTAGTACTTCAGGTCGTACTTGGGACGGGAGCTGTCGAAAATGTCCCCGGTGTAGCAGATCGCGCCTTCGCACAGCGCGCCGCTCTCGCCCACGGCATCGATGGCCACGCGCATATTGCGCACCCAGTTCAGCGAATCGAACACGCGGAACACGTCCACCCCCGCGCTGGCGGCCTGGCGGACGAAGAACTTCACCACATT
Organism: Cupriavidus consociatus; assembly: GCF_017814975.1. Taxonomy (GTDB): domain Bacteria; phylum Pseudomonadota; class Gammaproteobacteria; order Burkholderiales; family Burkholderiaceae; genus Cupriavidus; species Cupriavidus consociatus. The sequence continues at coordinate 68,372 of NZ_JAGIQA010000022.1, read as the reverse complement.
GTCCGCGTAGTTGGTGTAGCCGACCGCATTCGAGCCGCGCAGCAGCATCTGGAACAGGATGTTGGGCACCCGCTCGCGCAGTTGCTCAAGGCGCTGCCACGGGTCTTCCTTCAGGAAGCGCAGTGCCACGTCGAACGTCGCCCCGCCCCAGCACTCCATCGAGAACAGTTGTGTCAGTTCGCGGGCATAGAACGGCGCGATCGGCAGCATGTCCGCAGTGCGCATGCGCGTGGCGAACAGCGACTGGTGCGCATCGCGCATGGTCGTGTCGGTCAGCAGCACCCGCTTCTGCTCCAGCATCCAGCGGGAGAACTTCTGCGCGCCGAGTTCGCGCAACAGGTCGCGCGTGCCGGTCCGAAGCTCGCCGGCAGTATCCACCTTGGGCAGTACCGGGCTGGGCAACGGCAGCGGAGGCAACGAGCGGCCGTTGATTTCCGGATGCCCGTTGACGCACACATCACCGAGATAGCGCAGGAGCTTGGTGGCACGGTCCTGCCGCTTGGTGAAGGCCAGCAGTTCCGGCGTCTTGTCGATAAAGCGCGTGGTGACTTCGCCGGACCGGAAGGCCTGATGGTTGATGACGTTCTCAAGGAACTGCAGGTTGGACGCCACGCCCCGAATGCGGAATTCGCGCAGTGCACGGTCCATGCGCCGGATCGACTCGGGGGCGGTCGGCGCCCAGGTGGTGACCTTCACCAGCAGCGAATCGTAGTACGGCGTAATCACGGCACCACCGTAGGCCGTACCGGCGTCCAGGCGCACGCCAAAGCCCGCGGCGCTACGGTAGGCGGAGAGCCGACCATAGTCCGGCAAGAAGCCGTTCTCGGGGTCCTCGGTCGTGATCCGGCATTGCAGGGCATGCCCGTTCAGCGAGATCCCCGTCTGCTCCGGCACGCCGGCGGCGCGCATGACAATCTTGCCATCTGCATCGCGCGTGTTCTCGGTCATGCCGATATGGCCGCCCTCAGTGATGCGGATCTGCGCCTTGACGATATCGACACCCGTGACCATCTCGGTAACCGTGTGCTCGACCTGAATGCGCGGGTTGACTTCGATGAAATAGAACTGGCCCGAGTCCGCGTCCATCAAGAACTCGATCGTGCCGGCATGCGTGTAGCCAACCGCGCGCATCAGCCGCATCGCCGCATCGCACAGTGCTGCGCGGCCGGCATCGTCCAGATAAGGCGCCGGCGCGCGCTCCACCACCTTCTGGTTGCGCCGCTGCACGGTACAGTCGCGTTCGTACAGGTGCACCAGATTGCCGTGCGTATCGCCCAGCGCCTGCACTTCGACGTGGCGCGCATTGCGCACCAGTTTCTCGACATACACCTCGTCATTGCCGAACGCCGACAAGGCCTCGCGTCGCGCGGACGGCAGCAATATCTCGAGGTCCTGCTCGTTCTCCAGCACGCGCATGCCGCGCCCGCCTCCGCCCCAGCTTGCCTTGAGCATCAGCGGATAGCCGATGCCGGCCGCCAGGCTCTTGCACTCCTCGAGGTCGGCGGGCAGCGGATCGGTCGCGGGCATCACCGGCACACCAGCCTCGATCGCCGCATTGCGCGCCGTCACCTTGTTGCCCAGTTTGCGCATGACCTCCGGCGACGGACCGATCCAGCGGATCCCGGCGTCCATCACGGCTTGCGCGAATTCCGGGTTCTCCGAGAGAAAGCCATAGCCCGGGTGGATGGCATCCACCTTGGCCTGCCGCGCGATGCGCAGGATGTCGTCGATGTCGAGGTAGGCCGCCAACGGCTTCTTGCCCTCGCCAACCAGGTAGCTTTCGTCCGACTTGAAGCGATGGAGCGCCAGGCGGTCTTCCTTCGAATAGATCGCCACCGTCCGGATATTCATCTCGGCCGCGGCGCGCATCACGCGGATCGCGATCTCGGAGCGGTTGGCAATCAGCAGGGATTTGATTGGGGTGTAATTCATGTGGCGAAAAAAGAGAATCGGCCATACGCAAGCGGCACGGCAAGGTCGGGAGGTGGGCAGGCGACGCTATGGGCGGGCACCGGAGCTTCCGCCCGTTAGTGCGCTAACCTGAACGAACTGCTATTCGTGGAGCGAAAATGGAGTGTGCGAATCCATCCAGTCATGGTGACCCTTTGCGACTGCCCATGCCCAATGTGACCGCCGTGGAAGCGAGTCGGTGCGAGTGCCGTTCTCGCCGAGCGCCTGGCCAGCATGCAACTTGCTCCCCTCGGTGGCGGCCTCGCGCTCCGCGCCTGCTTCGATCTTTCCGTAGTACGTCACGTGCATTCCTCTTGTCGTTGATGTGCGAAGTCGGGGCCTTCCGACAGGAAGCCGTGGCCCGGCTGTATGCGTCGCGCCTTGCCTGCAGGGCGATGTGCCGGACTCCGTTGATGTCGAGCCAAGCGCCAGCGGCTGCTTCCCTCGCCAACCAGGTAGCTTCGTCCGCCATCGAAGCGATGGAGCGAGACGGTTGTCCGTTGAACACCTCGCCTCTATCCGAATCTTCATCTCCGCTGCCGAGCCGGAAAATGAGCCTCTTTGACAGCATGCTCCGAGTCGTGCGCACCCTCACAAACGGAAGGTAAGGAGAAAAAGAGTGTCGCGAAAGAGTTCATGATCGGCAAACAAGATGATCTTTATTGAATATAAAGAAATTCTTTCTTTTATGCTCCTGCAGAAGCAATGCAGCCACGGGCATCCCGCATGGTTTTTGAACTTCGCTCACAGGTGACTGAACAGATATTCACCAATCTTTGGGGCGAAACCGAATAGAACACCCGCAGTCGAAGGAGCTAGACTAAATGCACCGCGCGGTGCGTTATTATTCCATTGGTGGATTTAGCGACAAACGATGTCATGTCGTTAGAATCTGTGGAGAAACGCGTGCAGCGGTGATTCCGTGGTGTCTCCACGGCAATGTAGCAGGATGATGGGTGGGAAAATCAATATGAAAGTGGCTTACCTGGGGAATTTGGCGAGATCGCTGGTAGCGGAGGCGCTAGCTACACGTCGACGAAATGGTGGAATCCGCGGACCTCTACAAGGCAGTCGCGCGCGCTGATATCGTTGTTGCGGCGGTTCCATCGACTCCCGAGACGGTCGGCATGTTCGATCGGGATGCGTTCTCCCAGTGCAAGCACGATGTGTTGTTCATCAATGTGGCCAGGGAAATGTCGTCAATCAGGCTGATCTGGGGGGGCGCGCTTCAGTCCGGAAAGTTGGCAGGAGCCGGAGTAGATTGTCACGTATGTGGAGCCACTGCCGGCGGACGACTCATTCTGGTCGGCACCAAATCTGATCATCACTCCTCATGTCGCGGGCTTAGTGTCAGACCTGGTTCCCGCCAACATCAGAGATATCGTCGTAGACAATTTGCGCAGGCTCGCGAGTGGCGATAAGCTGGTTCGCCGAAGTTAAGGTGGGCTCACCTGGGGTGGGTGAACGGCGACAATGTCACCGTTCAACGGCCGCGGGTCAGTTAGCAGCCATGTGGTCATTTCACGATCGGGATGCCCATCTTCTCTAGCTGCCTCTTTTCTTGCTTTTGCTGTTCAACCATAAACTGGCGATATTCTTCAGGGCCTTTGTAGTTCGGGAACATGGCAAAATCATCCATGACGCGTTTCACTTCCGGCGTGTCCATGGCGGCGCGGAAGGCTACATCCAGTTTGGTGACGATCTTGGGATCCATGCCTTTGGGGCCAGCGATTCCCAACGGTGATTCAAATATCAGCGGGTAGCCAAGCTCTTTCAGCGTCGGGACTTCAGGCCACTGCTTGCTCCGTTGCTGGCTCCACACGACCAACAATCTGGCTTTTCCTGAGTCCAGAAGTGGCTTCCAATTGGCGGAGTTAGCCTGAAGTTGGGTGTGTCCACCCGCTACTGCGGTATTGGCCTCCGGGCCACCTTTGAACGGCACATGGTTAAACCGAACCTTGGCGAGAGCGCTGATTTGCTCCATGGCAAGATGCGGTGTTCCGTACTGGCCGGAAGAGGCGTAGGATACTTCATCGGGATGGGTCCTGGCGAATGCGACGACGTCGTTCCAGGACTTAAAGGGCGTCTGAGCGCCGGCGACGACGCCCATGGTATAGCCCATCAGGTTGGAGATGTAGGTGAAGTCCTTTATCGGATCCCATCGGGTCTTCTGCAGAAAAGGCTGCCTCACCAGCGGGACAGAGACTTGGGCAATGGTGTAGCCATCTGGCTTTGCATTGAGGGCCATAATGCCCGGTCCTAGCGTGCCTGTCACTCCAGGCTTGTTATCGATCACAAAGGGTTGGCCAAGCTTTTTACTAGCCGCGTCAGCGACAGCGCGCATGACGACGTCAGTATTGCTCCCGGCATTCCACGGAACGATCAGAGTAATGGGACGGTTGGGATATTCTTGTGCCTGCGCGATAAGTGGCGCCGTGTACAGGGCCAGCAGCGCCAATTTGCAGAAGAAGGGTTTCATGGTTTGTCTCCTGTTTACCGCGATGCGGTAGTTCGGGCTAATTTTTTTAGAGTCGTGAAGGAGCATGCATCTTAGGGAGGCAGCAAATCTCCCTACAGACTCATGCCCATGACGTCATCGCTTCTCAGAGGTAGGCGTTTCCTGCCTCGAAACGCGGTATAGCGGCTCGAGGAGAGGAAAATAGCTAACGGAGTTACGCGATGGTGTAAGCGAGATAGTCCTTCACAACCTCGTCATTGAGCTTCTGACCGAGGCCGGGCTCATCTGGAACTTGGAAGCGACCATTTTCTGGCTGATAGTCATTCACACATAGCTCTCGCACGCAGGACTTCAATGCGTAGGTGTGATGCTCATGAATCACGAAATTCGGGATCACGGCCTCAATATGCAGGGCGGCAGCGGTCGAAACAGGTCCCCCGCAAATATGAACTTGCACGGTGGCATCGTAGACATTGGCCATGTCGCAGATCTTCTTGCCCTCGGTGATGCCGCCGACTAAGCAGAGATCAGGCTGTACAACGGCCAGAGTGTGCTTCTCCAACAGTTCCCGGTAGCCCCACCGCGTATACGATCGCTCGCCGGTAGCGAGCGGAATCGACGTCTTGCTCGCAATCTTCTGGAAGTTCTTCGGGTTCAGTGGGTTCACCGGCTCCTCATAGTAGAAGATGTTGTAGGGCTCTATCGCATTGGCGAACTGAATGGCGGAGTTTGTTCCAAGCAGAGAGTGGATTTCGCAGATGATGTCTACGTTCGGTCCCACGGCTTCGCGAATTGCAGCGATACGCTCAACACCCATCTGCACGTCGTCGTGGCTCAGCAAGCCATAGTTTTTTTGGTTGATTTTGGTGACCCCTGTTTTCACGCCGTCAGGACCAATCTGTAACGGATCGACCTTGACGGAATCGTAGCCTTCCGCCATCGCGGCCCGAGCGCTGACCGCATACTGCTCCGGGGAGACGTTCTGCGAGTACACATCGCCCCAACCAAACTGCAACTGGCTAGCATAGGTACGGAGGTTGTCGTTCGTCTTGCCACCGAGAAGTTGGTAAATTGGTTGCCCCATCACTTGACCGCGGATATCCCACAACGCGATATCGATCGCGCTGATACCGCCATATACGACGGGGCCGCCACCGGCACCCCAGTAAGTTGTGCGGAAGAGGAGTTCCCAGATGGCTTCGACCTTCATCGGATCCTGGCCGATGATGAAGGGAGCGAAGTCACGAACGATTCCGACCGCTGCTTTGGCGCCAGCGCCATAAGCCAGCCCCACTTCGCCGATGCCGCTTACTCCTTCATCCGTATGGACGCGGATCAGCACGGGGTTGAACTTTGCCATGGAGGGGTCCTTGCGATTTACTTCGCAATCGAAAATCTCAACCTTCGTAATCTTCATGTCGTCTCCTGATAAACAGCGGCTTTCGCGGAAGCTAAAGTCATGGCTGCAATGTCAGGAATTTTAGGGATGAAGAGATGAGTCCTTCAATGAGGTGCTTGCCACGCTGGCATGCCAGGATCGGCGTTTTTACTTATTGACTGCATCCATCGGCAGCTAGCTTGGTAAGCAGAAAGGTGCGGTTGTACCGCCTGGCCGACGAAGCGGGAACCCGCCGCTCTACGCTAGCGGCAGGCGCAGCGAGCTTTCGCCGGCATTGATCTATCGGGAGGACCGTGGCAGGCTGACGTGCGCCCAGGCACAATTGGCTACAAGTCTGGCGTCGACATTGCGGCGGCGATGACGGAATACGGAAACGCTTGTGTCAACAGATGGGCACGAGCGGCCGAGCGGGTACGGTGAGCCAGTGAAGGCGCCCTGTGCTGGAGCGAGCACGCTAGCCACGAGCTGCGGCGTCGGGCGTTTCTTTGACACACGGCATCAGCCCTGCTCTTGCATTGTTGGCTATGCGATCGACAGGATCTAGGGCTAGCCCCATTTGAAGCAAATACGACTGTCTCGGACAGTCGCCCCGCTGGGGGCGCCATAGGCGTGTAGTCGCGTGGCGTAGTGGCAGATAAGTGCGAACCGACAGCCCCGCCCGTCATGGCAAGGGCCTCTGCGATGGCGCGTCAAAGGACTGCCTGTGTTGCTAAACAGGGTGATGATTTTAGAGTCTGGAGGCGCTATGATAGCGACTACGCTAAGTAGGGCTCGTGCTTGCTGTGAAAAACTCTTCCGAATATGTTCCTGAAGACGCTGGGAGGCGAGTTCGACTTCTCCAGTCTCGAGCTGTTGAAATACCGCGCGATGGGCATCCAACGACGAGCTAACGTGCGAGCCTGGGAAAGTGAGCTGGCTTCGCATGGCCCATATCTTGATGTCTATCGCTTCATAAGCGTCGGTCAAGTACGGGTTGTCAGCATAGGCGAAGGACAGGCGGTGGAACTCCCGGTCCAGTTGCTGAAACGCCCTGCGGTAGTTATCCCTGAGAGCTAGGGCTTCGGCCCTTTGAATGTTCTCCCGCATCGCTGCAATGAAGCGCTGTGGGGCCACAGACATCGCGAGATGAATTGCTGCACACTCCAGCAGAGCCCGTACCGCATTCAGATGGTCAAATTCGACTTCAGTTACCGTAAAGACAAAGGTACCAATTCGTGGACGGACTTGAACGAATCCCATGACAGCGAGGTTGTCCAGTGCACGACGCACGCGAGCCTTGCCTACGCGGAATCTCTGTGCAAGCTGATGCTCACTGATCTTGGCTCCTATCTCGAACTCCCCTTGCACGATCAATGCTTTAATTCTCTCTTGCAGTCTGAATTCTTCCTGCATGCTTTCAGTCTCGGGAGGGATGATCGGCTCCTTCTGCATTAGATGCATGGCCCATGCGTTGGCGCGGAGAGCTTGATTCTGAACGGAGCCCTACTCTCTGAAGTCACTTCTCGGGGTCGGGAACTTCCCCCCAGTCGAGCGCGACCGGGGAGCTTGCTTATCACTCAAGCCAAGTTCAGAGCCGCATTGAAGCTACCTTTCGAGCAGCTTGAACAGCGGCGCAACGATCAGCAGGAATCCGGTGAAGGCGACGAACACAACGCTAGCCGAGCGGAATTTCTTCAGCGACGGCACCCGTAGCACAAGGTAGCAGGGGATCAGGCACGACACGAGACCGAACGTCGGCGTCGTCCACTGCAGCAACGCCATAGAGGAGATGTTTGCCATGACCCAACCGGTTAGAAGAAGCGTGGAAGTAACTGCAACGCCTGCAGGGAGGAGACGATCGAACATAGGGCCGCGCGTGATGAAGCGGTCTACGATGTTGACGACGATACCTTTGACTGCGTCATGGAATCCCAAGTAGACCCCCAGGAATGCCGAGAGAATGGCGACAATGTTCAGCACAGTTGCAAGGATCTTGACCGTCTCCCCGGGGATGACCCGTGCAGCCAATGCAAGCGCCGAGATGTTCTGAGAGACCGCGTAACGGGCGTCTGCGGCGCTGATGGAGAACAGGAACGAGAACGCGAAGAACAGCACGCTCACTACAAGGATCATGTAGGCGTACTTGCTCGCACGCAGCGATCGATAGGTCGCAATCGCCCGGTCAGCCTCTACCTTCCGGAAGGCGACATTCATTGGATTCAGGATTTGAATGTAGACAATGGAGAATACCGCGAACGGAAGTGACACAAGAACGTCCCGTACAAATGACAGGATCCCGTCCGGTGCGGCCATGTTGACGTTCTCAATGTGCCAATATGGAACCATGGCGAGTCCCAGGAACACCACGATTGAAAGCTTAACAACGATCAGTGGTCCGGAAACTTTAAAGAGCATCTTTTCACCGCGTGAGGCAATCGCGACGAATACACCAATCAGAAGAAGCGGAAACCATCCGGTCGATGAAAGCGAGTGCTCCGTGACGTGAAAGACCTGGAGATAGGAAGAAACGTCATGGGTGATCGTCGTGGTATAAGCCAGCATCGCCTTAGTGAGCGTAAGGAAATAAACCACACTGAGCACGATACTCCAGTTCTTTCCGAGATATTCTGTAATGATGCCGGAGTAGTCTTTGCATTCATCACTTTCTGACAGGGAGCGAATATAGAGTTTTGAAAGGTAATGAACGGCCGGGTAACCAATTGCCAATGCCGCTGCGGAGGTCCAGAGTCCCTTTATTCCCATCTGCAATGGCATGAAGACAACGCCGGAACCAATCGCCATCCCAATGCACAGGACCACCCATCCGGCGTCGTATAAGGTGAATGGAATCCGTTCGGAAGATGCTCTATCAAGTGGAAGTGCCTTGTTGCCGGCAGTTGCCATGTTTCCTGCTGCGCTCTGCATTTGAATTTCCTACTGTGTGGGATGCCGAAACGTCGGTGTGCCATCCACGATAGAAGTATGAACTGCCGATATTATTCTTGATGGCCGTCTATGATTGCGGGGCCGCAGAGGAAGACCAACGAAGGAGGAGGAGAGGGTCCGGCTTAATGGCAACAATTTTACTTTTCAGAAAAGCGTGGCTCTATCCGTAATTGCCCTAGAGATTTATGATGATTCGTGGACGCAGTTGTGAATCCTCCTCACAAATCCATTCGAGTTCGACTGATTAGGAATCCTCTCGAAAAGCGCGATTGGAGTTTAGCTATAAAAATCGTTAAATGGTTGGATGGGCAGTGAGGATGGCAGATTATGACTACTTGTCTTGTGGTGTACCGGGAGTCACGCTAATCCGATGATGGAACATTGGTTAAGAGGGATGCCGCCTCCTGCAGCAACCATTCACGGAAGGCTGTGATCTTCGGTAGAGTCGCAGACTCTGTGCGGTAGACAATGTAGTAAGCCAATTCCGATGCCAACTCAACCGTGGGAAACAGCCGGGTCAGCCGACCAGCGGCCAAGTCGTCATGGGCCATGACACTCCGGGCGAGGGCAACGCCGTAACCGTCGACAGCGGCTTGCAATACAGCGGCGGAGTTGTTGATCTGCATCCCGCGGCTGGAGTCTACATTTGCGGCCCCAGCACGCTGAAGCCAATCGTCCCATGACGCGAACCCGATGTGAGCGTCTACGGATAAGTCGTGTATCAGAGCCTTCCCCGCGAGGTCGTGGGGCGCCTTCAGATCGCGATTCTTGGCGAGCCATCCTGGGGCGCAAACGGGGTAGATCTGCTCGTCCATCAGTTTTTCCGCTACAAGATCAGACCAGGAACCTCGCCCATAACGTACCCCAATATCAACGCCCTGGGCAGTGAAGTCGACCAGCTTGAGATTTGTGTCAAGGCGTACATCAGTTTCCGGATGCATGGCATGGAACCTGTCGAGGCGCGGTAATAGCCACTTTGCGGCAAATGCTGGGCTCACGGCGACTGTCAGCATCCCGGTTCTCGATTCCTCACGCAAGCGGCGTAGCCCGAGCGACAGGCGGTCGAATCCGGCCCGAATGTCCGGTAGCGCACGCTCTGCAGCTTCGGTTGCGACCAGGCGTGAGCGGCCGCGCGTTCCGCGGAGAAACAAGGGAGTGCCGAGCCACTCTTCGAGTGAGCGAACCAGTTGCCCAACTGCAGCAGGCGTCACGTTCAGCTCGGCTGCTGCGGCAGAAAAACTCTGGTGCCTTGCGCTCGCTTCGAACGCACGGAGCGCATTGAGAAAGACCGGTGTTTTCATAAAAGAAATTCTTTGCCATCTGTGGGCCAATATAGCAAATTCCTCAGGGTCTGAGGCAAAGAAGATTTTCTTTATATGTCTGGAAGAATATCTCGCTTGCGAGGCCGAACGCTGCTGCCTTTTAATATATGCGGATGCGTGAGGCGGGACGTGGAACGCGTGGCGCCCCTTCATCTCCACCGTCGGCCATCGGAAAGTGCCAGTGGATAGTTTTTCTTCTATTTGACGTTGTAGCCGAGGCTAGTCGGTCGCGCCGGACGGCGTCCTTTTCTGCCTGTGTAGGGAGGCACCGAAGTAGTCAGCGCGATCCTGGATCGTGGGGTGGTGGTGCCCTACGTGAGTGCGGAGGCGCTTGATAGGCGACGAGGCGACTGCGCGAACTCAATTGTCGGATGTAAATCACCTCACAAAGGAGAGTTGTCGTGATGATGGACTGGAATGCATATCGTAGCGAAGTGTCGAGCCGACTTGGCGAGTTTGCCGAGATGAGCCCTGACGTGGTTGGAGGGCTGAGGAAGATCGGCGGCAGTGCCGCGAAGACAGGACATCTCGAACCCAAGGTCCACGAACTGATCGCCCTGGCAGTTGCGGTGACGACTCGATGCGATGGCTGCATTGCGGCACATACGAAGGCGGCCGTGGAGTTTGGTGCATCGCGGGAAGAAATTGCCGAAGCGCTGGGCATGGCCGTTGCCCTGAATGCCGGAGCTGCGGCGGTGTACTCGGCACGCGTCCTTGATGCGCATGCCGCGCTGTCGAACAACAAATAACAGGCTAGGACGGCCGGTTCGAAGTAGGCGATACCGGCCGTCATTCAATCTTCGACCCGACCGCGGTCTGCGGTGGGCACAGAATCGGCTGGCAGTGACAATCGCTGCATTTCCCCCCAGACGGTGCATTCCCGGAGTCATATCCACGGAGCCTGGAACCCAGCGCACAAAGCCTCGCACTCAATAGGAAAAGATTTTCTTTCTTGCTAGGATAGAAAATACCTCGCGAGAAATCAATGCGTTAAAACTACAATAAAAATCAAGACGTAGCGAATGAGACAAGCGAGGGGTCGTGGCCTTAAAGCGCGATAGATTTTATTGTGTTTCCTCGGTAGTGACGTGAGCGTGAGTCCGTGTGCGGAAGACCCGCCGATAGGCTGACGATCCGTACGGCCTGCGGATCGCACGGACCGAATCAAGTGCAGGAAGCAGGGGCGGGAATACCGCCTTCAGCGCAGCAGTACATTTGCGAGCCGGCGCAAGCCTTCGTCCACAACACTGCGCGGGCAAGCCAAATTGATGCGCATGAATCCCTCGCCTTCGGTCCCGAATTTTGGTCCGTAGTCGAGCCAAAGGCGTCCGCTGCGGAGCAGAAAATCGTGCAGATCCGGCGGGCACATGTCGAGTTTGCGGAAGTCGATCCATGCGAGATACAGCGCATTCGTTGGCGTGACTTTCACCGGCAGGCCGAGCTTATCAACCTGCGCTGCGAAGTGTCGGTGATTGTCGCGCACATAGGCCAGCATGGCATCGACCCACGATTCTCCGTGCCGGTATGCGGCCTCGGCGGCGGCGGTTCCCATGGTGTTCGAATTCGACACGCCGTTCTTTTCACACTGCGCTTGATAAACCTGACGCAGTCGAGCATTGGGAATGAAGATGTTTGCGCACTGCAGGCCCGCGATATTGAATGTCTTGCTCGGTGCAGTGCAGACGATCGAATTCTCGGCCGCAGCGTGATCCAGCTTTGCAAAAGGGATGTGCCGTTGCCCATCTCCGAATACCAGGTCCTGATGGACTTCGTCGGACACGACCAGAATGCCGTGGCGCTCGCATATCGATGCCATCGCCATCAGTTCATCTCGTGTCCACACATTGCCCGTGGGGTTATGCGGATTGCAAAGGATGAACAACTTAGTGCCCGGAACAATGGCTGATTCAAAGACCTCAGGGTCAAAGCGGTACTTGCCAGTCTCGTCGAGACTGAGCGGCGCTCTTGCGACGCGCCGGCCGTTGATGATCACATCGTGATGGAAATGAATATACACAGGCGTCTGGATCAGCACATGATCACCGGGTTGCGTGAACGCCTGGATGACCATATTGAGCGCGCTGATGACTCCCGGGGACCGCGTAATCCATTCTGGCTTTGCGTGCCATCCAAAGCGTCGCGCTTGCCAGTCGACGACCGCTTCGAGATAGGCGTCCGGCGTAGCGCCGTATCCGAGCGCGCCCATTTCGATCTCGCGATGCAACGCGTTAGCAATTGGCTCAGCAACCCGGAAGTCCATGTCGGCAAGCCACATCGGCAGCGGATCGGCTGCGGCCTGCTCCGGGGTGAGACGTAGCTTACCGGCTACCCACTTGGCGGAGTTGGTATTGCGCCTGTCAATGATTTCATCGAAGTCAAACATTGTTCAATTGGGCAGGGAAGGATGGCTGGAACATGGATTCTGCCAATTTTTGCAAGTCGACATAAGCGCTGATATCTACAAACACCTATGAAGAAGTTTCACAGATGAATTGCTGAGTGGTTCTATCGTCGGAGATTCGTCCCGCTTCTTGTTTGTGCTGTGGCGTTCGGGAGGCTTTCTGTTTTTACCATTAGTTTTGTAATGCTGGCTTTTGAAATAGACCGATAGTTATGAAGAATTTTGCATCCTTGACGCAGATCAACGTGTTTCTTCGAATCGCCGAACTCGGTAGCTTGTCTGCTGCTGCGAAAGAGCTGAACTTATCGCCTTCTGCCGTCAGTAAAAGCCTGGCCCAACTGGAGGAGCGCCTCGGAGTCCTTCTTGTCAAGCGTACTACGCGAAGTCTGACACTGACAGATAGCGGTCGAATCATCGTCCAGCGCGCGAACGACATCTTGTCCGATCTCGAGACCACAATGGACGCGGCCCGACAAATAAGGAATCCGGAAGGAAACCTTCGGATCACCTGCTCAATGGCGTTCGGGTCGAAGCAGCTTACTCCAATAGTTGGACGCTACTTGGATGACCAACCGAAAGTGAGTGCGTCCATTGCATTGGATGACAGGCTGTCGAACCTCGCTGAGGAGAATTATGACTTGGCGGTACGAATCACCAGCAGGACGGATTGCGGCTACGCGGCTCGAAAGCTGGCAACGATCCATTGGGTCTACTGTGCAGCGCCAGGCTATCTCGATGCGCATGAGTCAATCCATGAACCGGCGGACCTCGTGCAGCATAGATGCCTGGTTTACCCGGCGATGACCTTGAATGGTGCATGGTCCTTCCTTGGGGAAAGGGACACCAAGCAGATCGCCATCAAGACGGCGTTGGAATCCAACTCAAGCATGGCTTTGCGTGAAGCCGCCATCCATGGACAGGGCGTCGCCTGTTTGCCGACCTACTTGGTTTCCTCCGACATCATTCAAGGCGCACTTATGATCGTCGTTCCCCAGTATCGCTCGGCCATTGCTCATACGTTGTATGCCATGTACTACCGATCGAAGTACGCAAATGCGCTGGTACGAAGCTTCATTGACTTCGTCGTCGACGACATTGGACGGATGCCTCCATGGGATCGGGCGTTACGTGAGGCCGTTGACCTTCCGCGATTCTGCGATGAGATGGCATAAACGTGCCGCCGGAACGCTATTGAGCAGACGGGGATGTAGGCTCTCGTCGCATGAAGCGCGCCGGACCCGTGAGCGCCTTCGTGTTGTTGCATCACTGAGTGGCTGCTTTGCGGATCACCGGCCGGAAGCTCGCCGTTGGGTCCGAGTAGGATTTGTGAAAAAAACTCTTGACTGAGGCGCGGAAAAGTCAATTGTGTTGAAAATCGTAGGCGGGGATACTCCGGCTTACTGCTCGGTTCGCTCCGATAGCGACGGGCAGTCCGACCAACTCCCGGAGTCGAGCTGAAGCGTGAAGTCCCACTGTTGTCGCGTGACGCTTCAGCTACAAGGAATGGTGGAAGTACCCATAACCATAAAAGAGTTGCCCTTGCCAATGGGCGAAGAAATGATTTTCCAGGATCTATTCAGAAATAGAGTCAAAGCTTTCAAGCGGTGATTACGAGCAAACGTCATTGTTTTGATTGCGATCATTTGGTTATTTGGCAGATACATAAAATAAAATAAAAGGCACGTCGAAGGCCTTCAGTTGCTTCACCTAATCGAGGATGAGACATTATGTTGAAAAAGATTTGTGGCCTTGCGTTGATCACCACGGCGTCCGCGCTCCTGGCTTCCCCGGCTCACGCGGGCAAGACGCTGGATGCGGTCAAACAGCGCGGTCAACTTAGTTGCGGGGTCGGCAATACGGTCGGCATGTCGGCTGCCGACAGCCAGGGCAACTGGAGTGGCTTGGATGTCGATCTTTGCCGCGCTGTTGCAGCAGCGGTTCTCGGCGACCCGAAGAAGGTCCGATGGGTCCCTCTGACCACTGAGCAGCGATTCACCGCATTGCAGTCCGGCGAGGTCGATATCCTGTCGCGCGAAACCACCTGGACGCTGTCGCGCGACGCATCGCTGGGCGTGCAGTTCACGGGTGTGAACTACTACGACGGACAGGGTTTCATGGTTCCCGCAAAAAGTGGAATCACCAGCCCCCAACAACTGAAAGGTGCGACCGTCTGCACCAGTAGCGGCACCACGACCGAGAAGAATCTCACGGACTTTTCGCGCGCTCACGGGCTGAAGATCAAGCCTGTGGTGTTCGAGAAGGCTGAGGCCGTGTCCGGCGCCTATTTTTCCGGCCGATGCGATGCCTTTACGTCGGACGCCACGAACCTGGCGGCGATCCGCAAGGTAGAGGCCAAGAATCCCGCTGACCACGTAATCCTCCCACAGTTGATTTCCAAGGAGCCGATTTCTGCGGCGGTCCGTCGAGGTGATGACGAGTGGGCATCGATCGTCAGGTGGGTCAACTTCGGCTTGATCGAAGCTGAAGAGTACGGCATTACGCAAGCAAACGTCGACAAGATGCTCGCTCAGAGCGATAGCCCCGTGGTCCTGCGAATCCTTGGCAAGACCGAGGACACCGGTAAGCTGCTCGGGTTGAATAGGGACTGGATGGCCAAGGCGATCAAGGCAGTGGGCAATTATGGCGAGATCTACGAACGAAATCTGGGCGCAAAAACGCCCCTGAACGTGCCGCGTGGCCTTAATAACTTGTGGAACAAGGGGGGCATCATGTTCGCGCCCCCGATCCGCTAAGTACAAGCGAAAGCAAGAGAGGAGAAGGCGCGGTGACAGGTGCAGCTCAACTCAATCGACGCCATTGGTGGCGTTCACAGGCGATGCGGGGCCTGTTCTACCAAGTCCTGCTTCTCTCGCTCTGCGTGGCGGGTATCTGGTACCTCGCGCACAACACGTTGGCTAACATGGCCGCGCGCGGTATCCAGAGCGGCTGGGGGTTCTTGGACCAGCCAGCGGGGTTCGACATCAGCGAATCCATCATTCCGTACGATGCTCTCGACCCATACTGGGAGGCGTTCCTTGTCGGGATTCTGAACACGCTGCGCGTGGCGGTCATCGGCATCGTTGCGGCCACGGTACTCGGGACGTTGCTTGCGCTAGGCAGGCTATCGCAGAATGCGCTTCTGCGTGGCTTCTCCTACGGGTACGTCGAGGTGTTTCGGAACATACCACTTCTGTTGCAGCTTCTCACGTGGTACCTGCTGATTACGGAGCTGCTGCCGGGCGCTCGGGATGCCATCTCCTTTGGGGGGGGCGCATGGCTCAGCAAAGGCGGCCTGGCTTTTCCGATTCCCGATTGGGCGCCCGGACATGCGATCGCGGGTGGTGCCGCGCTGCTCGGGCTCATCGTCGTCTGGTGGTATCGACGACGAGCGCGTCAGGCCTTTGAAGCCACAGGCAGGTTGCGAAGCATGTTTTGGGTGCCGGCACTTATCGTCATCGTGGCAGCGCTGATCGGATGGCTGGCGGGCGGAGCCCCTTCTGCATGGAGTGTTCCCACGAAGCAGGGCTTCGCGATGGAAGGTGGTGCGGTGGTGAGCCCGGAGTTCCTGGCTGTGCTCATGGGGCTGGTTCTCTACACAGCGGCCTTTGTGTCTGAAGTTGTGCGTTCCGGCCTCAAGTCGGTCGCTCACGGGCAGATCGAAGCCGCCTCGAGCTTGGGGCTTTCGCGGGGTCAAGCCATCCGGCTCGTGATGATGCCGCAGGCCATGCGAGTGATCATCCCGCCGATGACCAGCACCTTCTTGGCTCTGACGAAGAACTCCTCTCTGGCCGTAGTCGTCGGCTATCCCGACATCGTTTCAATTGCCACGACGTCGCTGAACCAGACGGGACGGGCTGTGGAGTGCATCTTGGTCGTCATGATGGTGTACTTGGTCCTCTCCCTGGCAACTGCCGCTTTCATGAATTGGTACAACGGCCGCGTCGCCCTCCAGGAGCGTTGAGATGTCTATCACTGTTTCCGACGAGTTTTGTCCGATCGACCCACGTCCCGCGCCGATTAAGACCGAGGGTCTGATGGCATGGGTTCGACTGAACCTTTTCAGTAGTGTCTGGAACGGCCTCGCAACCCTCATCGCGCTGGCCTTTCTGGTCCGCGCCGGGGCTGCCTTGCTGGATTGGGGCTTGCTCCGTGCGGTCTTCGCGGCTGACGCCGAGCAGTGCCATGCATTGCGTGGCACCGGGGCGTGCTGGGGCGTGGTGACGGAGAAGTTCCGCTTCATCGTATTTGGCCGCTATCCGTTCGACGAGCAATGGCGCCCCCTTATCGCCACTGTGCTGTTGGTCGGCATGCTGGTGCTCAGCGGGATCCGTGCATTCTGGAAGCGCTGGTTGGTCGCCCTGTGGGTCGTGGTCATTCCGTTGTTCTTCATCCTGATGCGCGGCAACGTCTTGGGCCTATCCCACGTGACGACGGACTTGTGGGGCGGGCTGCCGCTCACCATCCTGCTGGCGAGCTTCGGCATCATTCTGGCTTGCCCGCTGGCCGTCGTGGTCGCGCTGGGACGTCGTTCGAAGCTGCCGGCCATCCGGTCGGTCTGCGTTATCTACGTGGAGCTGATCCGTGGTGTGCCGTTGATTTCGGTGCTCTTCATGGCTTCGTTTATGTTCCCGCTGTTCCTGCCACCAGGCACTTCTCCGGACGTACTGGTGCGGGTGTTGGCCGGGATCACGCTGTTCTCTGCCGCCTACCTCGCGGAAGTAGTCCGTGCCGGCTTGCAGGCGGTGCCTAAAGGGCAAGTCGAAGCGGCACAAACTCTCGGCCTCACTTACTGGCAGACACAACGCAAGATCGTCCTCCCGCAGGCGCTGGCGATGGTCGTTCCGAGCATCGTGAACATCTTCATCGGCATCTTCAAGGACACCTCCCTGGTGACGATTGTCTCGCTGTACGAGTTGACGGGATCCCTGAGCCTTGCGCTGAACTCGGATGTGAACTGGCGCCCGTACAAGATCGAAGGCTACCTGTTTATCGCGTTCCTCTACTTCATTTTTTGCTTCTCGATGTCCCGCTACAGCCTGCGGGTGGAGAAGCACGCCACGCGCAGCAAGGTGCGCTGATTGCCATGAACGATTCCATGATCAGTTTCGAGAAGGTCAACAAGTGGTATGGCAACAACTACCACGTACTGCGTGACATCGACCTCCAGGTGCGGAGCGGCGAGCGGATCGTCGTCTGTGGACCCTCTGGATCAGGAAAGAGCACGCTCATCCGGTGCATCAATCGCCTCGAAGAACACCAGGCGGGAACGATACGCGTAGACAACATCGAATTGACCGACGACACGAAGGCCATTGAGCAGGTGCGATGCCAGGTCGGCATGGTGTTCCAGCAATTCAACCTGTTCCCGCATCTGACTGTGTTGGAGAACCTGACTTTGGCTCCGATGTGGGTGGGAAAGATGGGGAAAAAGGAAGCCGAAGAACGTGCAATGCAGCAGTTACAGCGTGTGCGTATTGCTGAGCAAGCCCACAAGTACCCGCTACAACTGTCCGGTGGGCAGCAGCAACGCGTGGCCATCGCGCGCGCCCTCTGCCTGAAACCCAAGATCATGCTCTTCGATGAACCGACTTCGGCGCTTGATCCGGAGATGATCAAGGAGGTCCTCGACGTGATGATCCAACTCGCGCACCAAGGCATCACCATGATTTGCGTTACGCACGAGATGGGATTCGCCAAGGCCGTTGCGGACCGCGTGATCTTTATGGATCAAGGACAGATCGTCGAACAGAATTCACCAAGCGAGTTCTTTAACAACCCCCGCAACGAACGAAGCCGAGACTTTCTTTCGAAAATCCTGGGCCACTGACGGCACGCAGCGGCGTGTCCGACTAACCGGTGCATCGCTCTGGTTTGATGCCGCGAGTGAGACTCGTGGAGTCGCTTTCAATTGACACCCGGAAGTATTCCGCAGCTTGCGATGCATGTACTCCGTACATTAGGTATGCACGCCATTGCAAGAGCCATTGAAGAGGTAGTACATGAAGATCACGGAAATCGAGGTACTTGAAGCCGACCTTTCAGGTCGCGACGGCATGGCATCGTGGCGGGTTGTGCTCGCCCGCGTGCATACGGACGAAGGCATCAGCGGATTGGGAGAAGCGGGGGTGACATATGGCACCGGTGCTCCCGCCGCTGGGCCGATGATCTTGACGCTGGGAGAGAGATTTGTCCTCGGTGCGGATCCGTTCCACACTGATACGGTGTGGGAAAGCCTCCTTCGCCGCTCTGTCTGGGCGGATGGTGGTGGTCCGATCGTCTACGCTGCGATGAGTGCCATTGATTCGGCGCTGTGGGACATCAAGGGCAGGGCGCTCGGCCAGCCCGTGCACCAACTGCTGGGTCGCGCCACGCCCGCGCCTCTGCGTTGTTATGCGAGCCAACTTCACCTGGGCTGGGGCGAGAACGGGCGCTGGCTCGGCGAGCCGGAGCAATACACCGAGGCGGCAGTCCAGGCACGGGAGGATGGCTACGATTGCGTCAAGGTGAATCCTATCATGATGGATCGTGAGGGCAAGTACGCGACAGGACTGCGTGGCATCCTCACGCCGGCACAGCGCAAACTGTTCCGGCAGCGGATGGAGGCCGTCCGGGAAGGGCTGGGCCCTGATGCCGACATCATCCTGGAACTCAATGCT
This sequence comes from Cupriavidus consociatus, assembly GCF_017814975.1. Classification (GTDB taxonomy): domain Bacteria; phylum Pseudomonadota; class Gammaproteobacteria; order Burkholderiales; family Burkholderiaceae; genus Cupriavidus; species Cupriavidus consociatus. Next base: position 49,261 of record NZ_JAGIQA010000022.1, on the reverse strand, counting down.
TTGACTTCCACGGCTGGTGCACTGCAGATCGCCGAGCTCGTTCAGGATCTGGGTATCCTCTTCATCGAGGAGCCGACGCACAACAACAGTGATCACGCGCACCTGAAGACCGCCAGAAAGTCGCCAATTCCACTTGCCATTGGCGAGCGCCTCTATACCCGTTGGGGCTTTCTGCCGTACTTGGAGGCCGGTGCAATCGACATGATTCAACCTGATGTTTGCCTAGTGGGCGGTATCAGCGAGGCGCATCGCGTGGCGCATCTTGCACACGCCTACGACGTCGGGGTGCAAGCGCATGTCTGCGGTTCGCCCTTGGCCACTGCCATCGCGCTGCAGTTCGAGGCAGGGATTCCGAACTTCGACATTCACGAGAACCATGCTTACACGCTGCGCCATGCAAACAGGGAGCTGTTCGAGGAGGACCTGCAGCCTGTGAATGGCAAGTTTGCCGTGCCAACTCGACCCGGCTTCGGCATGACGCTGCGTAGCGACGCAGAACAACGCATGGTCAAGTCCAGCGTGAAGCTGGCGAAGTGAAGGGCATCGGTCGCCGTCGCGGTGACCGGTCCCAAGGGGAGACGGCGCATTCGCACTGGTGCCGCTGACTCCCGCAGGGTAACGCCGACGGGGGCCCATCAGGGAAGCGAAGCTGACCAAACAGCTTCCTCAGGGCGAGTCGGCCACACGGCCTCCGGAGAATGTTGCGGTGGTCGACACAAGCAAGCGAGATAGGTCCCGAAGGTTCCGGCAAGTCGCGAAAGGTTGCGTCAACTAGCGGGTTGACCGCCTTCTATGTGGACAATGTCGAGACGCGTGAACGATGGCAAGGCCGGCCGTCGATCCGGCACGCGCTTCGGTGTGGTCCGGAACCGTGCAATTTCAATGTCTTTGGGCGCCCCGCTGATCGAAGCCTGGCGCCTCGCAATACCACGGAGAATCAACGTGATGCAGCAGCTCCGAACTCACAGTGCCCACTGGGGCGCGTTCCACGCCGGCATGCAGGACGGGCGGTTGGTCGTCACGCCGCATCCCGGCGACCCCGATCCCAATCCGCTCATCGATAACTTCCCGGACGCGTTGCGCCACCCGGCGCGGATTGCTGCACCGGCGATTCGCCGCAGCTGGCTCGAAAGGGGGCCGGGCGCGGACATCTTGCGCGGCGGCGATGAGTACGTTCAGGTCAGTTGGGACAAGGCCCTGGACCTGCTTGCAGGCGAGCTAAGGCGACTGGGTGAGGCGTACGGTCCGAGCACCATCTATGGTGGATCCTACGGTTGGTCCAGCGCTGGCCGGTTCCACCACGTTCAGAGCCAGATTCACCGCTTCCTGAACGTTGCCATGGGTGGTTACGTTCGTTCGGTCAATACATACAGCGGGGGCTGTGCAGAGGTGTTGATTCCACACGTCCTCGGGTCGTACGAAAAAGCAGTACGCCGTAACGTGACATGGGACCAGATCGCGCAGCGCACAGACGTCGTGCTGGCGTTCGGAGGAATGGCGCTGAAGAATTCTCGTGTCGCCGGCGGCGGTGTCAGTCGACACGTTGAGCGTGGAGCAATGCGCGAGGCTGCCGGACGAGGCTGTCGCTTCGTCTGCATCTCTCCGCTGAGTTCGGATTTGCCTGAGGAAGCTGCGGCCGACTGGATGCCGGTCATACCGGGAACCGATATCGCCCTCATGCTTGGCATCGCGCATACGCTGGTCAGTGATGGCTCGCATGACCGAGCATTCCTCGCGCAATACTGCAGCGGCTGGGAAGAATTTGAGACCTACCTGTCAGGGCACAACGATGGCGTGAAGAAGAATGCGGAATGGGCGGCCAGCATTTGCGGGGTTTCGGCAGAAGAGATCCAGTCACTTGCTAGATCTTTGCCGGGGCGGCGTGTGCTTATCACTGTGTCGCATTCCCTGCAGCGCGCCGAGCGCGGTGAACAGCCGGTCTGGATGGGAGCCGTGCTCGCGGCCATGCTGGGCCAAATCGGACTTCCAGGTGGTGGTTATAGCTATGCACTAGGGACACTCGCTCACTATGGGCGTCGCAACAACGCTGTTCCGTCGCCGTCGCTGTCGCAAGGGACGAATGGCGTCAAGGAGTTCATTCCGGTGGCCCGCATTGCGGACATGCTGCTCAACCCTGGACAATCCTTTGACTACAATGGCCAACGTTTGGTCTATCCGCACGTCCGGATGGCATACTGGGCAGGCGGCAATCCCTTTCATCATCACCAGGACCTGCCGCGGCTAACGCGCGCGATTTCCACGCTGGATACCTTTGTTGTCCATGACCACGCCTGGACGGCCACGGCTCGTCATGCCGACATTGTCCTGCCAGCAACGATGACTCTGGAACGCGAAGACATCGGTAGTGCGCCGACGGACCCATTGATGCTGGCGATGCACCGAATTGCGGAGCCGTATGGGGAAGCGCGGGACGACTACGAGATCTTCTGCGGGCTTGCACAGCGCCTTGGTGTGCTCGATGAGTTTAGTGAGGGTCGTTCTTCGCGCGAGTGGCTGCAACACCTGTATGCCAAGACGAGGGAGGCATTGGCGGAGATTGGGCATGAAGCGCCGGATTTCGACACCTTCTGGCGGCAGGGGGAGCTAGTCCTTCCTCAGGCCGATGACGACGGCGGCATGATGCGCGCCTTTCGGAATGATCCTCAGGCGAATCCGCTTGCCACTCCCAGCGGAAAGATCCAAGTCAGTTCCCCGGTCATCGAGAGCTTCGGCTACGACGATTGCCCCGGCCATCCTGCATGGGTCGAGCCGACCGAAAGGCCGACCAAAGACTTTCCACTGCACCTAATTTCCAATCAACCTGCCTCTCGATTGCACAGTCAACTGGACTTCGGTGGACACAGTCAGTCGACGAAGTTGAAGGGCCGGGAAGTATGCTCGATGCACCCGGCAACGGCCGCTGACCGCGGTATCCGAGAAGGCGATCTGGTCCGCCTATTCAACTCGCGTGGCGCCTGCATTGCCGCGGCGCGGCTGACGGAGCAGATGCATCCGGGGGTGGTGCAATTGCCCACTGGGGCTTGGTACGATCCCATGGAGGAGGCGTCCGGCAAGACCCTGTGCGTACATGGCAACCCCAACGTGATGACGCGCGATATTGGAACTTCGCGCCTGACTCAAGGATGCTCAGGGCAGTTGACCATCGTGCAGGCGGAGCGGTTCGACGGAGCCGTGCGGGCGGTCTCTGTCTTTGAACCACCCCGTTCCGCCGTGATCGAGTGAAGCATCCTCGGCTGCGCGCCATACATGGGTAGGAAGGCTGGTATCCGATTCTACACGCTTCATGCCTAGGCCGAGATCGTCGGCGTAGTGAAGCGCCTGATTAACATGATGGGCGTGATGGCCACTGCCTCGGATGAGCAAAGCCGTGGCATCGAGCAGGTCAACCCGGCCATTACCCAGATGGGCCGAGTAACGCGGCGCAACGCCGCGCTGGCCGAGTAAGCTGCGGCCGCAACGGAACATGTCCGTCGTCTCAACGAGGCGATGGGCATGTTCTGTCTGTTGCACTACCGCGATGAGGCAGGCGAGGTGGCTACGACTGGTCTCGGCCTTGCTTTGCTCATCGTCCCGCGTGAGTTTTGTGTGTGCATCTAGGCTGCAGTATGCGCATGTCCGGCTGAAATCGGGTTGCCTTGGGGCGCGCCGCGCGAGCCGGCTATGGCGGCAGACACCGGTTTTAGCATTTCGAGAAAGCTTTTCTTTCCGGAGGCGAAACTTTATCTCGGTTGCCGCCGGTGGAGAAACCAATAAGAATATCCGGTAACCCCAAATGGGATGCGTCATCTTCTGCCCGAAGGCGCCTCCATTCAGCCATATTGCTATGGCGCCGTCATGATTGGCATCTTGTCTAAGGTGACCAGGCGCCCGGAGGCGGCTCTCGCCGGGCGTTGGTCACACTTTGCCCTCGATTGATTTGTGCAATCCATCCTCTGATGTCAAGCTCTCGGAAAATCAATAGTCACATTCTGCGTCTCGCGACCGCGCAGGCGCTGTCCGGCGCCAACTCGACCGTCGTGTATGCCACGGGCGCCATCATCGGAAACATGTTGGCGTCACGCCCTGCGCTGGCGACCTTGCCTATCTCAGTCTTTGTGGTCGGCATGGCCCTGGCGACGCTGCCGGTCGGCGCGCTGACGCGGCGCTACGGCCGGCGCGTGACGGTCCTGTTCGGCAATCTCTGCGGCGTCATCGTTGGCCTCCTTGCCGCACTGGCCCTCGTCATCCAGTCCTTTGCATTGTTTTGCTTTGCCATGCTGTTCGGTGGTGCGTATGCGGCGGTAGTGCTGACGTTTCGCTTCGCGGCCGCTGAGTGCGTGAGCCCGAAAGAGCGTCCCCGGGCGTTGTCGACGGTCATGGCGGGTGGCGTCTTTGCCGGTGTGCTTGGGCCACAGTTGGTTACCGGCACGATGAACGCTTGGCCCGCGCATACTTACGTGGTGACCTACCTGGCATCAGCGGGGGTGGCAGCGCTCTCTGCCATCGTGCTGATGGGGGTGAAGTTCGAGCACCAGCCGAAGCCTTCGCGCCGAAACGTCGGACGTCCAATTGGTGAAGTCATTCGGCAACCTCGGTTCATGGTGGCGATGCTCTGTGGTGTTGTGAGCTACATGATGATGAACTTCATGATGACGTCCGCGCCGCTTGCCATGGAGCTGTGTGGATTGCCACGCGTAGCCTCCAACTATGGCATTGAGATGCATGTCGTCGCCATGTATGCACCGAGCTTCTTTACCGGCCGTCTGATCTCGCGCTTCGGCGCGCCCAATGTCACGTTGGCAGGATTGGCCTTGATCGGGCTTGCTGCCATCACCGGCATGAGCGGCATGACGGTCAACCACTTCTGGGTCGCATTGGTGCTTCTCGGCTTGGGCTGGAATTTCGGATTCCTGGGTGCGTCCGCATTGGTACTGAGCTCCCATTCCCCAGAGGAAGGGCCGCGCGTCCAGTCGGTCAATGATTTTGTCGTGTTCGGTGCAATGGTCATTGGCTCCTTCCTGTCGGGGGGGCTGCTAACTACGTTGGGCTGGTCTGTTGTATCGGGCCTCATGTTGCCCCCAATCATTCTTGCGATCGTAGGCGTGCTGTGGCTGCAATGGTCCAGGAACAAGCGGGTAAGCCCGGCTTGACCGGCGCGGACTGGCGAACAAACGCCAATCAGCCATGTCGGACTTAAGAAGGAAACCTATGCATGTTAACGCGGATTTTTCGAGGAGCGTTATTGTCGCGCCCCATCAATACCAGTGGGTCTCGTCTCCACAGAACGGTGTCGAGCGTGTGATGCTCGACCGACTGGGAGAAGAGACAGGGCGTGCAACGAGCATTGTGCGATATGCGCCGGCTTCGAATTTCCCGCGTCACCTACATCCGGGCGGGGAAGAGATTCTAGTTCTCTCGGGCACCTTCTCCGAGGGCGGTGAACACTATCCGGCTGGTTGGTACATGCGGAACCCGCCGGGGTCGTCCCACCAGCCTTCCAGCGACAATGGCGCCATTATCTTCGTCAAGCTCTGGCAGATGCCACCCGAAGAAAGTGGTCGCGTGCGTATCGACACACGTGATCCTGGCTTGTGGCATCGGCAGGGTAGCCGTGAAGTATGTCCATTGTTCTCAAGCGACACCGAGCATGTCAGCTTGCAACGCTTGTCACCGGGCGAAATTGTATTCGCCGAGCCCGTGGACAGCGCTGAGTTGCTACTGCTGTCAGGTAGTGTCGTGGCAGGCGAGCTGCATTGCGAGCGCGGGGGCTGGATTCGATTGCCGGCTGGGCGATATTCCGAGCTCGCTGCCGGCGCGCAAGGCGCCACGTTCTATCTCAAGACCGGGCACCTGACCAACGCAACGTTAGTGGCATAGGCATGCAGACGGCGCACATCGCAATTGTGGGGGGAGGATTGAGCGGTCTCTATGCCGCTTTCCTGCTGGAGGAAAAGGGCATCAAGGACTACGTGGTACTTGAGGCCCGCGATACGCTCGGGGGACGCATAGCTTCCACGTTGGGGCATCCGACTCCGAGCGTCTCGAGCGGCCTGCCGGATATTGATCGCTTTGACTTGGGGCCGACCTGGTTTTGGCCCGCGCTACAGCCGCAGCTAGATCGCCTTGTTCGGGACTTGGACTTGGCGTCCTTCGCGCAGCACGAAGTGGGCGACATGATGGTCGAGCGCTCGTCCGGTGCGCCGCCGGAACGGATGCGTGGATACGTAAATTCGCCAGCAGCAATGCGCCTGGTGGGGGGAATGAGCGCGATGATTGATGCGCTACACCGCCGCCTGGATGTGACACGCGTCTTGACCGGTCAGAGGGTGGAGAAAATTCATCGCGTGGACGATCATGTCGAGTTGCAGAGCTTGGACGCTGCAGGCGGTGCAACGACTTGGCGCGTCGAGCGGGTGCTGCTGGCAGTTCCGCCGCGCCTCGCAGAAAGCATGATTGAGTTCACGCCATCGCTGCCGCAGATGGTGGCCCGGCAGTGGCGCAATACGGCAACATGGATGGCACCTCACGCCAAGTACGTCGCCATATTCGACGTACCGTTCTGGCGCGAGGACGGTTTGTCGGGTGAGGGCCGGAGCGCGTATGGACCGCTCGGTGAAATCCACGATGCGTCCATGCCAGATGGTAGCGCGGCGTTGTTCGGGTTCTTCGGGTTGCCGGCGGAGGTGCGAAAGCGCGTGCCGGAGGACGTGCTTCGTGCGCATTGCCGGGCGCAACTCAAGCGACTGTTTGGGACGCAAGCGGCGACACCTCGGCTCGACATCATCAAGGACTGGGCACAGGATCGTTACACCGCCACAGGTGCCGACCTGCATAGCACGGGTCACCACGGGGAGATTCCGGTCGCTACGGCCACATCTGGCCCGTGGAGCGGCCGCCTGACGGGTATCGCTAGCGAGTGGTCGCCGCGGTTTTCCGGCTACGTTGCCGGCGCCGTCGAGGCTGTGGATCTAGGTCTACAGGCGTTACCCGCATATGCCGAAAGAGGGCGGATCTCACAATGAATACGGCCTCGGAGCGAATGACGCACGCACATCGAGCGGCTCGGCGACCTTCACCCCCGGGGGCTGTTGTGATTGTCTCCGGCGTTAATGCAGCCCCAATTGGTGTATGTTACAGACCTCTTTGCCCATTCGTCGGAGCACGAATTTGCCTTAATGATCGAGATCCAGCGTTTTCCGGCGCATGGGAAATTGCCGATCGGCACGCCTCGTAAGCTTAACAAATTCCACTGGAGTAACTCGTCTCATGTCACGCTTCGACCGCTATAGCCTTCCTCTCTCGACCAGCTCTGATCTTGCCGCCGAACGCTATCGTGCGGGGGTCGATTTGCTTCTATCGTTGTGGCCTGGTACCGCGCAGATGCTAGACGAGGCGATCGCTGCAGACCCGGACTTTGCTCTCGCTTATGCCGCGCGTGCGCGCTTCCATGCGATCCGTGCAGAACTCGCCGAAGCTCGCGTGAAGATCGCAATGGCGCAGGAACTCGTAGCACGCCGTGGGACTGAACGAGAGAGGAGCCACGTGGAGGTTCTTGCTTTTGTCATCAACGGCGACGCTGCTAAGGCGCGTGCCGGAGCACTGGCACACACCGACAAATGGCCGCGCGACATCGTCATCATGTCGCTGCTACTCGGCGCGTTCGGCCTGCTGGCGTTCTCCGGAATGGCGGACCACGATCAGGCGCGAGTGGATCTTTGCGAGCGCAACGCAAAACACTTCGAGGTCGATGATTGGTGGTTCATGACATATCGAGGTTGGTCCCATGGCGAAAACGGAAATATTAAGCTCGGGCGCTCGCTGACCGAGCGTGCGCTTGAATTGCGTCGGCATAACGTGAACGCGGTGCATGCGGTCGCGCACGTCTTGTATGAGGCCGGTGCCGGAGATGATGCGGAAGCGGTCATCAATGGCTGGCTGCCGGAATACGACCGAAGCGGCGTCCTCCATAACCACATCGCGTGGCACGCGGCGCTCATCGCGCTGGAACGCGGGAATACCGACCGGGCGCTCGCCCTTTACAACGAGAATGTCGCGCCTCCGGTTGCGACCGGGGTACCCATCAATGTCGTGAGCGACACATCGTCGTTCCTATGGCGTATGCAGGCATACGGCCATGTCGTGCCCGAAGGTCTATGGGAGGACGCCGCCAAGTACGCGTCAGGATATTTCAAGCAGGCGGGCTTCCCATTTGCGGATGTCCACATGGCTATTATTGCAGCCGCAACGGGAGACAAAGCCGCACTTGACCAGCGGGTTGATGCGCTTGCCACGCTAGTCGACGCAGGCAACCTGCCGGCGGGCCCGGTCGTACCTGCAATTTGTCGGGCAACTCTCGCCTTTGCCGAAGAGGATTATGTCCAGTGCGCGGCGATTCTTGAACCCGTCGCACATGAAGCTGTGCGGATCGGTGGCAGTGGCGCTCAACGAGAGATTGTGGAAGACACGCTTCTTGTTTCACTGTTGCGCTGCGGCGAGGCTGGCAAGGCTCGCGCACTGCTTGATGAAAGACTTCATCGTCGTCCGTCACCGCGTGACTCCCACTGGTTGAATCAAATCGCCACCGTGTGAGGCAGCTTGGCAAGGCGTCGCCGCCTGCTGCCAGCCACGCTCGAAGTAATCCCAAATCGGGAAAGCAGGGCTCCGGGGCGGACTCTAAGCCAGTCCCTGCACCTGGAGCCGCATCCGACCTATCGGCGCACATCCGCCGAGCGCGCCAGCAAACCAGATGAATACAAGCGCAACAGTGAACCAAACCGGACTTCGGAGGCTGCTCGTCAACGTCCCTGGGCCGGTGGCCACAATCGCCATCGCACAGCTCTTTGGCACAGCATTGTGGTTCAGTGCTAACAGCACGGCGGCCGATCTGATGCGCACCTGGCACGCCAGTGCTGCCGATATTGGCTGGCTGACGAATGCAGTGCAACTTGGATTCATTCTTGGCACATTGGCGATCTCGTTGAGTGGGGGAGCTGACCGCTTCCGCGCCAGCAAGATTTTCGTCTGTAGCGCAATCCTTGGCGCTTTGTTCAACGTTGGCTTTGCATGGTTGTCGACGGGACTCGTCAGCGGTGCAATTTTCCGATTCGGGGTCGGTGTGTGCCTGGCAGGCATCTACCCGATGGGAATGAAGTTGATTGTCGGCTGGGCGCCGGAGCGAACCGGTCAGGCACTGGCGCAGCTCGTTGCGATGCTAACGCTCGGAACCGCACTACCGCACGCGATGCGCGTAATGGGGGCGGGCTTTCCCTGGCAGTGGATTATCACTGCCTCGTCAGTGCTCGCACTCATCGGCGCGGTTCTGATCGCAGCACTGGGAGACGGGCCGCATGCAATCACCAGAACCCCATCCGTCACAGCGGCGAAACCGTCGCCGTCTGTCCTCGGCGCGTTCCGGATGCGTCCGTTCCGGGCAGCAACGCTCGGGTATTTCGGACATATGTGGGAGCTTTACACGTTCTGGACCGCCGTGCCGCTGCTCGTCGCCCAGACCTCGCTCATGACGCGATTCCCGTCCCTTGGGATATCCGGCCTCTCATTTTGCGTGATCGGCGTTGGCGCGCTAGGATCCGTAATCGGCGGTACGTTGTCGCGGTATATCGGAAGCGCGAAGGTCGCCGTTGGCGCGCTGGCCATGTCCGGACTGTGTGCGTTGACGTTTGCGATCGGCTGGCGCCACCTTCCGGCCGACGCTATCGTGGTTCTGCTGATTCTTTGGGGAGGCTCGGTCGTCGCCGATTCCCCCCAATTTTCGGCCCTGGCCGCAAAGGCCTGCCCGCGCGACCTGGTGGGAAGTGCGCTTGCTATCCAGAACTCCATCGGTTTCGCAATCACTGTCGTGTCGATCGCAGCAACAACCGCTCTGCTCGGGCACATCGGACTCGATGCGACGTGGCTCTTGATACCTGGTCCGGTACTCGGGCTGATGGGCTTTGCGTCGGCGTCACGAGGTGCAGGTTTGCCGCGTTAAGCGGCTGCGTCAACGTGAAGCGCTGCCGTCGAGTTCGAGGCAAGGCCGTTGGCTGTCATGGCTAATACTCCGAAGGCCGAGCGTCGCTTTCGAAGGAGCGACAAGAAGTTCGACCATCGAACCGTTCTGAGAGCAGGCGATGGTTCGACTGCACCGATAAAGTTTATCTTTCAAGGTAAGACACTTTATCTCGTTTGTCTGCGGAAGAAATTCGGCAAAGAATCTAGCTCAAGTCGACGTCGAAGTAGTGCGAGCGCCCATCGTCAGAGCGGTTTCACTGTTGCGGTGAGGACACGGGAATGACTATGTGCTCGCGGTGATTTCATCGTGCATAGCGCGACACCCCGCCGAGATATCTCGATCGACGGCCGGACCGCTCTGAAGAAAGGGGAGCGTCGACCACACGAACCTAGAAAAGCCACAGGAGAAGACAATGAAGATCCTCGTCACTGAATTCATGGACGCGCCTGCAGTCCAGGGGCTCCGAGACAGCCACGAGGTAACCTATGACCCGCAACTTGTCGATGACCTGCCGCGCCTGCTGCAGGAGGCGCCGAAGTGCGACGCGATCATCGTGCGTAATCGCACGCAAGTGCGTGGTGAACTGCTTGCGGCGCTTACGCGCTGCAAGGTGGTGGGTCGACTCGGCGTCGGGCTGGATAACATCGATGTGGACGCGTGCCAGACGCGTGAAATACGCGTGATCCCTGCCACGGGGGCCAATGCTCACAGCGTGGCGGAGTACGTGATTGCGACGGCGATGTTGTTGCTTCGCGGCGCCTATGCCTCCAGCGGAGAGGTCGCTGCCGGGCGATGGCCACGAAGCGCTTTGTCGCAAGGGCGGGAACTCGCCGGAAAGACCCTTGGACTGGTCGGCTACGGGTCGATTGGTCAGTTGAGCGCAAAACTCGCCAAGGCGCTGGGCATGCAAGTGATTGCTTTCGACCCCGCCCTGACCGACAGCGACGCGGCCTTCTCGGAACTCGGCGTCACACCGTCGACACTTGACGGACTGTTGGCGCAGGCCGACGTGGTGAGTTTGCATATACCGCTGGTAGAATCCACGCGCAACTTCATCGACGAACGCCGCATCGCGACAATGAAGAAGGGCGCGGTGCTGGTGAATACGGCGCGCGGCGGCATCGTGGACGAACACGCGGTCTCGGTCGCACTTCGAAACGGCCAACTCGGTGGTGCAGCGCTCGACGTCTTTGCAGAGGAGCCGCTGCAAGCCGCACCGCATTTCGATGGTTGTCCCAACCTCATCCTCACGCCTCACATCGCAGGGCTTACGACGGAATCGAACGAACGCGTGAGCAGTATGGTTGCAGCAAAGGTACTGGAAGTTCTTGCCTGAAAGCTATCCTGACCCGCGCCAAGGCAGCAGCAGATTTAGTGATATTGCAAAGAGGGGCTGACGTCATGAACGAAGCGGCCCTCATCTCAGGAGACCAAGGCATGAACCCGAAGCAGCATCCCATTTCATCTGGACAGTGGTCGATTACGAGGAGAGCCGTACTCGCACTGGCCTGCGGGCTCGCCGTTTCAGCGGTGCAGCCCGCATGGGCTCAGACCACCGACTACCCGAAGGCCGGTGCCGTACTGCGATACGTTGTTCCCTTTCCGCCCGCAGGGCTGACAGACGTGATGGCGCGGCTTGTCGCACAGCAGCTAGGCGAGCGCTGGAAAGTCAACGTCATCGTTGACAACAAGCCTGGTGCCAATGCAATGCTTGGGGCGGAATCGGCTGCCAGAGCGGCTGCCGATGGAAACACGCTGCTCGCAGTGAATATGACGCACTCAGTTAACGCGACGCTGTTCCGCGGCAAGTCGAAGCTGAACTTCGACAAGGACCTCAAGCCCGTTGCCTTGCTGGCGGGGACCCCGATACTGGTCGTCGTGCCGACCAATAGCAAGATTCGCTCGCTCGCGGACCTGGTCGCTGCAGCGAAGGCCAAGTCGCTCAACGCGGGGTCAAGCGGCGTCGGGACGCCGTCGCATATGTCGCTGGCATTGTTCAATCAACTGAACGGTACAAAGATTCTGCACGTTCCCTATAAGGGAGGTTCACCATCGCTAACCGACCTGATGGGGGGGCAGCTTGACGTGATCTTTAGCAACTTTCCCGAGTCGCTCCCGTTTGTGAAATCGGGAAAGCTGCGTGCTATTGCCATCGCGAGTGGCCAGCGCAATCCGCAAGTGCCGGACGTGCCGACAACCGCCGAGGCCGGCATGCCAAAACTCAACGTTGAGCAGTGGACTGCCGTTATGGTGCCAGGTGGCACGCCAGACGCGGTTGTTCAGCGACTGGGCGGAGAACTCGTGAGCATCATGGCGACGCCAGAAGTCGCTAACAAGGCGCGCGAACTGGGCTTCCGGGTCGACGCGCGCGGCCCACGTGATTTCGCCATGTTCTGGAACAGCGAGGTCAAGCGTTGGCGTGCTGTGATTGAGTCGGCGGGCATTACTCCGGAGTGACCGTTCAAAAGTCACACTGGAGGCTTTCGGTCTTCGAAAGAGCCAGGTCGTGCGCAGGCATGCACGCGACTACGGCAATTCGGCCGGGCGAGGGAGGTGGGCTGCATACCGCGTTGAAGGGTAAGCGCCATGATGCGGAGTGCGAGGCAAGACTGTTCGACAGTCGGGTTGGTCGCTACCGTCAGGCCGCCGAAGTAGCCGGCATATCATCCGCGTTGGTCCGTAGAGCCGATCCCCACTCCTCGACAGTCTTGCAGTTGTCGCCGTGCCGAGGCCATGAGAACACTTGATGCAAAGCCGTTCTTTACGCGCTTTCCTGGCGCTTCACCAATATGGAACCATTGCCGCGGCGGCCGATGCAGTGCATCTTTCACCGGCGGCAGTGAGCGTTCAACTCAAGAACCTGGAAGACGAACTGGCTCTCGAGTTGTTTGTCCGGACTGGTCGTTCGATCTCGCTGAACGTGAATGGATATCGATTAGTACCACTCGCGCAGCAGATGTTGGACCTTCAGGCTAGGATGACATCGCTCAATGCATCACATTCGCTTCGAGGTAAGCTTTCACTAGGGGTTATCACGAGTACGCTCACGGGCAGCCTGCCGGATGTGTTGAAGCGGCTGAGTGCGGAATACCCAGACCTCGAGACTCGAATTACTGCAGACAAGTCTCCTGAACTGGTTTCGCAAGTCGAGGCAGGCTTGCTTGATGCCGCCATCGTCACCTGTCCCCCGACGTACGCCCCGACCAGCTTGCGTCTCCATGATCTATACGCTGAGCCGCTGGCACTCGTTCAATGTGCAACCAAACCGTTCGGCGGCATTGCGCATGTACTCGAGTCAAGCCCTTACATCGCTTTTGAACGCGGAAGCTGGGTAGGCAGGCAGATTGAGGCGTTCCTGGATAGCCACCGTATTGTTGTGCGACCGGCGATGGAGCTGGATTCGCACGACGCCGTACTTTCCGTGGTCCGGCACGGAATCGGCGTCAGCATCCTGCCGATGCTGCACGGCCGCGACTGGGATTTTGGCGGACTAAGGTTTGTTGAGCTTCCGGGCGTCCATCGAAAGGTATGTCTCGCTGTACGCGCGGGTAACAATGATAGCAAGGTCACTGAGGTGCTGCTCGCCTACTTCCGCGAGTTCGGAGCCCGCTGCTTCCCCTGCCGCTAGTCAACGGCAGTGAGACGACGCCGAAATTCTCCGACGAATGCGCCGTCGCTCCAAACGTGACGCACACATCGAAGAGCCCAATCCTCGGCCGCCATCAAAGGCGCTTACAGAACCTTCGACACATGATGCACCTTGGGGGGGGCGGCCAGGGAGCCACCCACGAGGGCGCGCCACTGCTGGAACTCCGAGGATTCGCGGAAGTGGACCATGTGGTCTTCCAACGTCTCCCACTCAACTACCAGCGTGTATTGTTCCGACGACTCGACCGAGCGGAAGAGTTGCACGCCATGGCAGCCGCGTGAGCGAAGGAACAGTGGTTTAGCCTGGTTCACGCCCTGTTCGAACTCCTGTTCCGTGCCAGGTTTGATGGTGATTTGTGCGATTTCCTTGATCATGATGATTGTGTCTGGTTGGCAAGTATGGGCCGCAACATGTGTCGATGGCACTCTGAAACATTAGCACGATACGGAGATCCGATGTCGTTGATTTCTTTCTGAGAATAGCTCAAGAGAACGCCATGCGTCGCGGCTCAAATACGGTGCATAACTCGTCATCTACGAGCGTCAGAGACTCCGATGCTCAGCGACTGAATTTTTTGCTTCTCGCCTTTGAATTGGCTCCCTACCATTCTGGCTAAGCCTCATTCGAGATTATTTCGACAATACAGAAGGCCCTAACAAAGAGGAGACAGCAATGAAAGAAAAGTACAGCATACGCCGACTGGTAATCGGCTTGGCGGTTGCGACCGCAGTACTTTCGAGTTCAATCGTGCATGCAGCATGGCCAGAGAAGCCGATAACGCTGGTCGCGCCATTTCCGGCAGGAGGTAATGCTGATGCTCTAGCACGCCAGGTCGGCGCTGCACTAGCAAACTCTTTGGGGCAGCCGGTAATCGTCGAGAACAGACCAGGCGCAGGCGGGATGCTGGGTTCTCAATACGTGGCCAGAGCGAGACCAGACGGCCATACGTTTCTGCTAGGTTCCTTCGCAAACATATTGAATGAATTCTTCTACAGCAACAAATTGATTGATTTGAGGAGGGATCTGGCGCCCGTCACGCAGCTCGTCAATATTCCGAACTACGTTGCGGTCGGAAGCAACTCCAAGTACAAAAGTATGAAGGACTTGCTGGATGACATCAGGACTCGTCCAGGGCAGGTTACGTGCGGTACCAGTGGGGCCGGTACAAGCTCTCATCTCGTCTGTGAAATGCTGAGTCGACAGCTTGGTCTGAAGATTTCGATGGTCCCATATCGCGGTGGCATTCCGGCAATCATTGATGTGATCGGTGGTCAAACCAGTTTTGTCGCCATCAACGAAGCATTGCCGTATATCAAAGACAAGCGTGTCAGGGGATTGGCTGTTACGTCGCCTCAGAAGTCGCCCTTGGCGCCTGATCTTCCGCCGCTGTCCGATTCGGTTCCTGGGTTTGCGATGGTGTCATGGTATGGAATTTTTGCACCGGTAGGTACTCCGAAGGAGGTGGTGCAGAAAATGGGGGCCGCAGTCGCCACCGCAGTCAGGAGTCCAGCGATGAGAGACGCTTTGAACGTGCTCGGAGCAACGCCGGTCGGGAATTCTCCGGCGGAATTCTCGATGTTTGTTTCATCTGAACTTAAGAACTGGGAGAAAATTATAAAACCTATGAACATACAACTGGACTGATTTTTATGAAAAGTTCATGAATCAACTAGAGCAGCATCGTCTTTACGAAGCGATATGGTCTTAAAAAGTTAGAGAAATGATCAAAAAGGAAAGGCAAGGAGACCCGAATGAAAGTTGATGCTGTCGAAACGATCGTCTGCGACGCCGGTTGGCGAAACTACTACTTCCTGAAGCTGTCAACTGACAATGGTATCGTCGGCTGGAGCGAGTATGACGAAGGCTTTGGATCACCAGGGGTCACCGCAGTCATCGAGCAACTCAAGCATCGGCTAATTGGCCAGGACGTCAATGCGCACGAGCGGTTCGTCCAATTGGCCAACAGCCTGACGCGTCCAGCGCCTGGCAGCGTCATCGGCCAGGCGATTGGATGTCTGGAGAACGCATTGCTGGACGCTAAGGCGAAGGCGCTTGGCGTGCCATGCTACGAACTTCTCGGGGGCAAGGTCCGCGACAAGGCCCGTGTCTACTGGTCGCATTGCCCGACCTGGCGAATCAACCATCCCAAGTTCTACGGTCCGGCCGTGAAGGACCTAGACGGCGTGCGTGCGACGGCCGCGGAGGCAAGAGAGCGGGGCTTCACTGCGCTCAAGACGAACCTGTTTATTCACGACGAAGATGAGCCCTACGCGTGGCGCGCGGGCTTTGCGATCCCCTTCCTGCCTGAGCTGACGGTAGATAAGCGCCTTATTCGGAATATTCGAACCCATCTCGAAGCATTGCGCGAGGGGGCTGGGCCCGACATGGGATTGCTGATCGACTTCAATTTCAATGCGAAACCGGAAGGCCTCATCAGGGTACTTAAGGAACTGGCCGATCTTGATCTGTTCTGGGTGGAGATCGACATGGCGAATCCAAGATCACTGGCCGATGTCCGACGCCACAGTCCGCATCCGATTAGCTCATGTGAAACTCTGATCGGAATGCGCAGCTTTTTGCCGTACTTCGAGCACCAGGCCATGGACGTTGCCATCATCGATGCAGTATGGAACGGCGTTTGGCAAGCAACGAAGATTGCCGCCTTGGCGGAAGCGCACGAAATCAATGTGGCTCCCCACAACTTCTATGGCGACTTGTGCACAATGATGAACGCGCACTTTGCGGCTGTCGTGCCCAATTTGCACATCATGGAAGCGGACATTGACCGGCTCCCGTGGGAAAGCGAGCTGTACACGCACTCTCCGGAATACAAGGCCGGCTTCCTGATCATCCCGGACCGGCCGGGTTGGGGTACCGAACCGATTGAAGAAGCGCTTCGCGCACGCCCCCCTAAGGTCACGGGTGGACTCCTTCAATACAAGCGTTCTTGATCTCTCTGATTCGAATAGTTTTGCAATGCATATTGCCATTCCCAAAAACAACCTCCCGACCTCTCTCGCAGGCCTGCAGGCCAGGCGCGTCGTTCACTATCACCCGGAGTTTGTGAAGCACCGTGGCCAACTCCTGGAGCCATTTTTTGGTGCCGACGCCATGACTGTTCGCGGACATCGCCGGGGAAGGCGGGGGCTGCTGGTCGGGATACCAGTCCTGGGCGGAGTGGGTCACGTTACAGGTGAAATTGAAATGCGTCTGAACAAGGAAGTCGCGACTGGTGTGCTCAGGGGCTTGGAGGCGAGATGATTGCTGGCGCTTCGAACATTCACGCACACCTTCTGTTCGTGCTATTTGTCGCGATATCTGTATTTGCATCCAATCTTACCGGCTTCGCGCTTGCATTGGTGCTTCTGGGTCTGGTCGCACTGACAAATATCGTACCGTTGCCAGATGCGGTCAATGCGGTAACGATCATCATCATAGTGAACGCGGCTTTATTCTTGTACAAGAGGCGTCCGCTGAGGATTCAACCCGCGATCAAGCCAGCCGTCGCGGCCAGTTTTGGAGGTTCTCTTATCGGCATGGCTTTGCTCACTTTTCTCGCAACCCACGCATTCCAGACATTACGCACCTTACTGGGAATCTGCGTAATCGGTTGTGCGATCCTCCTTTGGAAGGCTGCGAAGCCGTATCCAGTTCCATCAGGCGCCAAGACCTTTGCATTCGTGGGAGCGCTGTCGGGCGTGCTCGGCGGCATGTTTGCCACAGCGAGTCCCCCATTAGTGTATGCCGTCTATCGGCAGCCATGGTCCGTAGAGGTTATCCAGGAATCGCTGATATTCAGTTTTGGCGTGGGCGCTGTGTTGCGCCTTCTAGTGATGGGGATCTCTGGACAGATAAGCGTGTTGGCCATGCAACTCGCAGCAGAGGCGCTTCCAGTCGCCTTGGCAGTAACCGTGCTTGCGGCGAATCGTCAGCCTCCCATATCGAAGGAGACGTTGAAGCATATCGTATGCGTCCTGTTGGTGTTTGTGGGCATTGGGATTCTGATATAGAGCAGGCGCTGGCCGGCTCGTCGCGTCGTGAAGTTTGCATAGCGTGTGGGGGCATGCGCTTGCCTGGCGCTTCAGCAATTTTTGCTGTCGCTGGCGGAGGATGCGCGCGCACCGCGCATCCTCCTTTTTTGCGCTTATCGCTCAACTGAGGGTCGAGGAGAGTTAGCTCGATTCCAGGGCGTTTCATCCACGCTGTTCGGCTGTTCGAGCGAGTTCGATGGGCCAACCACTTGCCCCAGGCGGCTTTGCAAGCCGTGCAGATAGGCTGCAAAGACCGACACTAGGTGGGCGACGGTAACGTTCGCCTTCTTGGTGTGCCGGTTATTCGTCTTGTCGAAGATTCACGCATGTGAAAAGTACACGTTGATGCGGACATCACAGGGCAGGCAGCTCGTCGAACCACGTATGCCGGCATGTAAGTGAGATCGGTGACTTTCCGACCAAAGGATAGTGCACGCCGGACAAGGTGGCCGTCTCGTCGCAGCCAGAATGTGCTGCGATGTTGGATTAGCGACAGAGGGACGTTATGGTGAGTCATGCTTACCGACTGTCCGGGGTCTTCTGCGACGCCAATATGTTGATTCCACCCGCGCCAGGCACGCCCCGTCCGCGCATATAAGTTTGCGGAGTACAGCCCATTTCGGTGCGGAACGCATACACGAAAGCGGAGGCCGAGGCGTAGCAAAGCTGCATGGCGACTTGGGTTACCCCAAGGCCTCCGCCGAGAAGCTCAATAGACCTGAAAAGGCGTAGGCGCCGCCGCCATGAGCGCAGACTCATGCCCGTTTCCGCGTTGAAGCGGCGGGCGAGGGTGCGGGCAGAGACATGCAGCTGCCGTCCCCATTCCTCTGGACCGCGACTGTCGCACGGCTTCAGATAGAGTGACTCACAAAGTGAGGTCAGGGGTGCGCTGCGCGGCCATGGCAGGGCGCTCGGCAGCGCTTGGACCCGCGCGAGTTGATCAAGGATCAAGCCGGACACGCGGGCGTTATAGCCATCCCTGTCATGCTGCTCATCGATCGCGGCGGCCTCAACAATCAATGCCTGCAGCAGTGGGGACATCATGAAAACTGTTGGCGTTTGCGGGAGATCTGCTCCGGATTCGTCCGCGATCCAGAGGCTGCGGAGCTCGGCACCGAGAAGCGAGCCGACACGATGTGACTTTCCGGTCGGCAACCATAGTGCCTCGTAGGGCGTGAGGACAAAGGACTCACCGTCCGTATGCACCGTAAGCACTCCGGAGACGGCGTAGACCAACTGGTTCCACATGTGTGAATGCTCCGGAAAGTAGTGACGCGCCGGAATGGATTGCGCCCGTATCGTAAGCGGCTGGGGAGGTCGAAGTCCGGATGGTGCGGTGATCGAGTGCCATTTCATGCGTTCACCTTCATGTTGGCATTTACTCTATATCGATTGTCGTACTATCGATACACGTCTAAAGCGAATTACCTCAAGATAGCATCGAATCCCATACAAAGCCATTGCTGTCCGGCGACCAAGTCTTGGCGCCCGGATCGATCCTCTCATACCTTTGTGAATTCGAATGCCAGAAATTGATGCCGGTAAGCTCGAATCTGCTATTTATGACACCGCGCGCGGCAATCTCGCGCGCTTGACGATTGCTCAGGCGCTTGGGGGGGCGAACGGAGCAGTGGTCTACTCGACGGGTGCAATCGTCGGACACATGCTCACGCCCACACCGGCGTTGGCGACCCTGCCAATTTCGATCTTCGTGGTGGGAATGGCCATCGCCACGCTACCCGTGGGCTTGGTCGCTCAACGCCATGGCCGTCGCATGGCATTTATGGTTGGAACAGGATGCGGCATTCTTGTGGGCGTGCTTGCGGCATTGGCTGTCTTGCGCGGCTCGTTCTGGATGTTCTGTGCCGCCATGCTCTTCGGCGGAGCCTATGCCGCTGTAGTGCTTTCTTTCCGCTTCGCTGCCGCGGACTGCGTTCCGCCTGAACGACGTCCACGGGCGTTGTCCTTTGTCATGGCAGGCGGGGTCTTCGCAGGGGTGATCGGCCCACAACTTGTCACCCACACGATGAATCTATGGGCTCCTCATTCGTTCGCGGCGACCTATCTCGCACAGGCAGCAGTGGCTGCGATGTCGGCGGTGCTCCTGACGGGTATTCGCCTTCCACCATCAACGGCTGACAGTTCCAGCAGCGGTCGCGCAATCCGTGTGATCGCCCGTCAGCCTTGGTTCATCGCTGCTGTCATTTGCGGGGTTGTCTCATATCTGGTCATGAATTTCCTAATGACTGCGGCACCGCTAGCCATGCAGCTGTGCGGCCTGTCGCAGGAATCGTCGAATCTCGGCATTCAGTGGCATGTGATGGCGATGTTTGCGCCAGGCTTCTTCACCGGCCGTCTCGTGACGCGCTTCGGTGCGCCCCGCGTTGCCACGACGGGCTTGGTTCTGACAAGCGTCTCGGCAGCGGTCGGATTGACCGGGGTAGACGTGGCTTATTTCTGGCTCACCCTCGTCTTGCTGGGGGTTGGCTGGAACTTCGGCTTTATCGGGGCGACGGCCATGGTGCTGGAGTGCCACCGCACTGAGGAAAAGGCGCGCGTTCAGTCGTTCAATGACTTCGTCGTATTCGGCGCAATGGCTCTTGGCTCTTTCCTATCCGGGAGTCTACTGACTGCGTACGGATGGAAGACCGTCCTCTGGTTGTCCTTTGTACCGCTCCTGCTGGCCATCGGTGCACTGATGTTGGCCTCGACTCGCCGCTCGAAGCTGAGCGGTGAGGCGGTGAATATGTAGTTACTTCAAACTTTATGGAGACAAGATCGAAATGAAAATCACCAAAGTCGAAACGCTGGAAATCGAACTTGACGGCGTGAAGGCCACGACGACCTGGCGGCCCGTTTTTGCCCGCGTCTACACCGACGAGGGGATCACCGGTATGGGCGAAGTCGGAATGACTTTTGGCGCTGGCGCCGTCGCCGCAGGCCCGATGATCCGCGATCTTGCCAAGCGCTTCGTGCTCGGCAAAGACCCCCACGATACCGAAACTATCTGGGAAACAATGCTGCGCCGTTCGTTTTGGGCGCAGGGAGGCGGCCCGGTGGTGTTCGGTGCGATGAGTGCGATCGACGCCGCCCTTTGGGACATTAAGGGCAAGGTGGCAGGGCTTCCGGTCCACCGCTTGTTGGGCGCGGAGACGCCAGCAGAACCGCTACGCTGCTATGCAAGTCAGCTGCACTTCGGTTGGGAGGAGGAGCATAGGACGCTCGATGACCCAGCTGCCTATCTTGAAGCAGCGCAAATGGCGCGCTCCCAGGGCTACGACTGTGTCAAGGTTTGCCCCATCTGCATCCCGCCGAAGGGACAGAAAACACGTAAGCGTGGTGGCTTTGGGCCTGCGGAACGCAAGTTGGCCCGCGCACGCATGGAGGCCGTTCGCGAGGGCATCGGCCCAGATGCGGACATCATTATCGAGTTGAACGGAATTACCTCGGCCGTGGGTGCCGTCCAGCTGTCCGAGCTGCTTACCGATCTCGACATCCTCTACGTCGAGGAGGCGACTCATTACAACAGCCCCGATGCTCATGTGAGGGTTTCCCAGCGCGCCCCCATCAAGATGGCGACCGGCGAGCGACTCTATACGAGGTGGGGCTTCCTTCCTTATCTCCAGGCGGGATCGATCGACATGATCCAGCCCGACATGGGCCTGGTTGGCGGCATTTCCGAAGGCATGAAAATCGCGCATCTCGCTCACGCGTTCGATGTGGGGGTTCAGGCGCACATCTGTGGCTCGCCTTTGGCCACGGCCATTGCGCTTCAGTTTGAAGCGGCAATCCCCAATTTCGAAATCCATGAGCACCACTCCTTTTGCCTAAAATCGTTCAACAAGGAGCTATTCGAGGAGGACCTGCAGCCGGTCGACGGGCGCATCACTGTTCCCACGGCGCCCGGCTTCGGCATGACGCTTTCGAAAGACGCCGAGAAGCGCATGGAAAAAGCGGAAGTAGTTCTGAAGTAAGCCATCAAAGTCCATAGGTGGGGAGACCACTCATGAAGATTGGAATACGATTTCTGTCTCTCATCGCGCTGTGCGCAGCGCCGTTGAGCGGCCATGCCGATAACTATCCGAGTAGGCCGATCACCATGATCGTGCCGTGGCAGGCAGGTGGATCCAGTGATGTCTTGATGCGTGCCTTGGCGCAGGCGGCAAGCAAGAAGCTGGGCCAGCCCATCATAATCGACAATCGGCCGGGCGCCATTGGCACTCTGGGTCTGGCCGCCATGGCCGCGACCGCAAAGCCCGACGGTTACACGATTGGCCAGTCCGGTGTGGGGCTCTTCCGCATGCCTCTCATCCAGAAGACGAGCTGGGATCCAGAAAAGGACTTCACTTACATCGCGAATCTGGTTGGATTTACGATGGGTATCGCTGCGGGCGCGCAAACGCCCTACAAGTCGTGGGCCGATGTGGTGGCGGCCGCGAAGAAGAACCCCGGCAAGATTTCCTATGGCTCGCCAGGACAGAACGGCACTGTGCACCTCGGGATGGAGCAGGTCCTTGCGCTGGCCGGTATCGACCTGTTGCACGTGCCCTACAAAAGCACGCCGGACAGCAGTGCCGCGCTTTTAGGCGGCGTGACGCAACTGCAGGTCGATGCGGCAGGGTGGAAGGCGAACGTCGACAGCGGCAAGGCCAGGCTGCTCGTCGTCTGGACGGAGAAGCGAGCGAAGCGATGGCCCGATGTACCAACCCTCAAGGAGCTTGGGTACCCGCTGGTCATCGACGGGGCTTCGGGGATTGCCGGCCCGAAGGGGATGGATCCTATGGTGGTGACAAAGCTGAATGACGCCTTCCGTGCCGCGCTCGACGACCCGGCAGTACAGCGCGTGATGTCGGAATTTGAGATCTTCCCCAACTACATGGGGCCGGACGAGTATCGCAAGTACCTCATTCGCAGCCGCAACGATGAACGGAAAGTCCTGGATCGGTTGGGTATCCTGCGGGCGGATCTCAAGTAGCGGGGGAAGGAGGCGAATCGCAAAGCTGTACCCCGCCGATGCGGACCGAGATGCCATGCGCATCGGCGGGTGTGGTGAGGTGCGGGGAGTACAGAGTGCCGTGAGTTGCCAGCGATGTGGCAGACGCTCTTCGAGACGACTGGCGGGCTGCGATTGCTTTGTGATAGCCCTGTGGCTCGGTCATAGCGCCGCAATAGAGCAGAGATTTTTTGGTCACCGATCGCGGACTGGCACCGCCAGGCCTGGTCACGCGTCAGGAGCCGCGATCGCCAACCAAAAAAACTCTGCTAGCTACTACAAGCCGGCGTCGTATGCCGAGCAGTGATCGAGGCAACCCAGCTGCCGTCGGGTAGGTGCGTCGTATGGGCGACCGGCAGCCTTGCACCATTCGGCATAGACAAGTACCGATTCGAGCTGGCGTTCGCGCCAGCTACGGTGTCACAGAAGAGCCAGTTCTGGCGCTTATGAAAGGGCTTCCAGTTCGGCGGGCGGCATAATCAGCCAAGTTGAAACGGCCACGACCCCAACGCCTATCTCAAGGAGTAACGCGGCGCTGTCGTCAAGACGGGATCAGGTCGCAGTGGCGCGCGAACTGAGCGTAAGCGCGGTGATGTTGGGATTCTTGCTGCGCCCTGCGAGCTTGCGATAGCGCCGGCATAGTCGTAACTGGGCGTCCAAGCCGCGGTCGATGATGGCCTTTGGGATGCCTTCTCGACGGCGCTAGGTCTCGGGGCTCAAACGCGCCGGATGCCAGTAACTCTAGGCGGCCTCGATCAGTAGCTTCCATTGCGTAGCTATTGCCGGTCTTGGTGATGCTGCCTTGGTGCCGTTTTTCGCCGGACGAGTGTTCCGTGGGCGTCACACCGAGCCAGGTCATCAACTGGCGCCGATGTGCGAATTTCGAGAGATCACCCAGTTCCGCGAGCATGCCCACGGCGGTGGTGAATTGCACCCCGCGCATGGCCTGCAAGGCCAGTACGGCCGTGTAGAGGCGCCAGTTCCGCCGCCTCGCGCAGGGCTGCTTTCGAGACGGCTGCATTGCGCAATACGGTGCTCCATAGCACGTCGATATTCGTAAAAGGCAAGTTGTCTGCCACGCGCTATCGAATACGAAGACACCCAATCGGCTCTGCCGGCGTAGCGGACCCCATGTGAAAGCAGAAAGGCCTTCTGTCGTTGGGGGCGCGCCCCAGATCGTCTTTGGCGTTGACCCAGGCGCGTGACAGACCCAGGAATGCTTTGTCCTCGACGCTGGGCACGTACACCCCCGGCAGATCCCCTGCACGCAACGAACGCACCAGCTTGACCGCATCGCGCCGATCGGTCTTGACGCGCTCGCGGGTTTCTTCGGGATTAGCGACGGCGCATACGATGCATTCGAACCCCTTCCCTGCAAGCTGCCGGTAAAGGCGTGCGGTTAGCATGACAGCCCGACGCGGCCGAAACGTATCGCAGGACTGCGAGTGCCAATGCTGCGCTGAACATTCTCCGATGCGGACGTGCATCGCCAGCTGTGGGAATCCCTGCCTTTAGGTGCCTTTAGGCAGGGACGTCAAAAACTGAGGCGGTACTTCGCGGCTCCGGCCCTCTTGTGGTTGGGGTCAGCCAACCGTGTTGCGCAGCCTAGGGGTCGGGTCACCGCGCTTGCCCAGAACGAGCTGCACCACCGTCGCCACGGCCACGTTCAGAACGAGCGCCAGAAGACCCGTGTACAGCGTGATGTTGGCAGCACCAAGGTGCAGCGTATGCACCGGCTTTAGGCCATCGGAGATGGCCCACCAACTGCCTACGGCGAGCCCGATCAACCAGCCGGCCAACAATGCCGGCGCGCGGAGGCGGTTTGAGAATAGTCCGAACACCACAGACGGGAAGGTCTGCAGAATCCAGAGGCCGCCCAGCAGTTGCAAATCCAACGCGAACTTGGTCGGCAGGAACAGGATGAAGATCAGTGCACCAAACTTGACTGCTAGCGAGATAACTTTGGCGACCTTCTCCTGACCAGCTGCGGTGATATCCGGTGCCACATAGGGCTTCCAGAAGTTGCGCGTGAATAGATTAGCTGCACCGATCGACATGACCGCTGCAGGCACCAGCGCACCGATGGCGATGGCAGCAAACGCAAATCCTGTGAACCAACTCGGAAACAATGTGTTAAACAGCGCCGGCACTACGTCGTTATTACTCTTGACCGAGATGCCTGCCGCGTAGGCCATAAAGCCCAGCAGCGCGATCAGGCCCAAGAGCACCGTATAGGCGGGCAGGAATACCGCGTTCTTGCGAATAGTGTCAGCACTACGTGCAGCGAAGATTCCCGTAAGCGTGTGCGGATACATGAACGCCGCCAGCGCCGAGCCGAGGGCCAACGTGGCGAACGGCAGAAACTGGGCAGGCTTGAGCGTGAAGCCCGTGGCACCTCCCTTCGCCGCAAATGCATCATGCGCATGTGCAAACACGGCGCCGTATCCGCCCAGCTTGGCCGGCACGAGCACCACAGCCACCAACACCACGATGTAAATCATGATGTCTTTAACGAAAGCGATGAGTGCGGGTGCGCGAAGGCCCGCTGAGTATGTATACAACGCCAATATCGCAAAAGCCGCGGCCAGTGGCAATTCGCCCGTCAGACCCAGCGCCTTGATGACGACCTCCATGCCGATGAGCTGCAGTGCGATATACGGCATCGTTGCCACCACGCCGGTGAGTGCCACGGCAAACTCCAACGTTCGCGAGCCGTAGCGGCCGTAGACAACGTCGGCGGCCGTCACGTGGCCTTCGCGATGCGCCACCTTCCAAAGTTTGGGCATGATCAAAAACACGATCGGGTACACCAGGATTGTGTATGGCAGCGCAAAGAAACCATAAGCACCCACCGCATACACGAGTGCCGGAACGGCAATCACGGTGTAGGCAGTGTAGAAATCGCCGCCGACAAGGAACCAGGTGATCCACGTTCCGAAGTTGCGGCCGCCCAGGCCCCATTCGTCAATATGTGCACCGTTGTCGGACTCTCCGCGCTGCCAGCGCGAGGCGATGAAGCCCAGCACAGTGACCAGCGCGAAGAAGAAGATAAAGACGCCAAGTGCCGTCCAGTTGATTCCCCCATCCATTATTCTTCTCCCTTGGCCTGGCCCTTCTTGAAGACGAACCAGATCAGCGCCGATGTGATCGGCACCCATAGAAATTGGTACCAGTAGAAGAAGGGAAAGCCGAACAGTGACGGCGTTTCTTGGTTGTAGAGCGGGACGCTCAACAGGCCGATGAATGGCAGCGCGAGCAGATGCTTCATGGGTGCTCCTGATGTTTTCAAGGATTTCGGTCGCTTTCGATCGACCAGCGAGGTGTCACGCATAGCGTGGTCCAGGTATGCGTTTTGGAGTTGTAGCCTGCGTCTTGTCGTTGCTGTGGCGCACCATAATTGGGTAGCCAACGGAAAATGATCCGTACCTGAGTCCAGTCCGCGGCACCGCTTAGTACTGCGTCGTAAACGCATGCATTCCGTTTGCAACAAGAAATTCCAACCACCACTTACAGAGTTTGCCAGTGGGCTTCTCTTTGGGCGGTACGCAAATTCCTTGCGGCTTCATGAATCACTCTGGCTAGCATTAAGAACTCTAGTCCGTTGAGGCGGTCCCTGGGCGCCATCATGAATGCAGCAGCATCACCCCACAACATAGTTAGCGACGCCAAAGTTAATACCTGAAGTCAACCTCCACGCGGTCCCGCAATCGAGCGCTGAGATGTCGCCGTTCCAAGAACCGTGCGAGTCGGTCCACTGTTCTTATTACGGACAAAATTTCAAGGTTGCCTTTATATTTTGGGCTGACATTCCTTAGCTAGCAAGAAATATTAAATTTACATTGCTGAAATAAATAGTTTGTTGCAACGAACTTTCCGGATTCGCCTGCGTATCTAGTTGTTGGAGTGAGCATCTGCTTGTGCTGCCCGCTGAGGCAATAGTCCGAAGCTTTCATAGTGCCGGGTCATCTTCAAAGGTGCCTCAGGCGGACGCAGTTTGTGTTCATATCAAGCTCTTTGAGACGATCGGTCGGGGCCGTTTCCGGCGGTAGCCGCGCCATGCCAGCGGCGCAACAGCAAGGCATTGATGACCACGCTCACGCTGCTAAAGGCCAGCGAAGCGCCGGCAATGATAGGACTCAGCATGCGCAAAGCCGCCAAAGGGACTATCCGCCCAAGGTCTCGGTGTCATCTCTCGTGAATAGCCTCAAGGAGGGTATCCAGGCGCATGATCCGGCAAAAGCAATACCCGGCGGCATCCAGTGAATGCCGAACACCTGCAACAGCATCGGTAGTAGGAGTAGTAGCGTCAGCAAGGTGCTGACAAACACTGGCCACCATTGGCGGAAGCCCGTTCGGGCCCGGCGATGCGGATCTGGTCTCGACCGGCTTGGCGACATCTCCCGCCTGGTCGATGGCCGCCGCCACCGTTGCGAACGACACACGGTAAGCGCCGTGACGGTGGCCTTTTCCGTCGCGAGGTTCACTGCTGCGGCCGATACGCCTGGGGCCGACAAGAGTGCCTTTTCTACGCGGCCTACGCAAGAGGCACAAGTCATCCCTTCGATCGCAACCTCGATCTGCTACGAGCGAATGTCATAGCCGCCTTGCGGACAGCCTCGGCAAGCACTCGACGCCGGCAGACACCTTGACGGTCGCTTCCTCGGTCGCAAGGTACACTGCGGTGCTTTCGACGCCGGGCAGCCTTCTCTACGCGTGAGTGAGACACAGCTCGCGCACCTCATGCCTTCAATGGGAGCTTGAACTCCAGCGGTGCGGTGGTGCGAGGAGGGTGTTCATGAGGGGCTCTGTCCCGTTGGTTGTCCGATACGGAAACAGCGTGTTCCTTACCATCGTTGGAAGGTCAAGGGAATTCCGGTAGGAATTTTATCGGGCGGACCCAAAAAGAAGCTTGACCCTCCCACGGTGGGAAGACCGAAAGTGGTCTCACTGACACCTCAAACCGAGGTCGACAAATGGTAGTTGACTCTTGGTTGCATGCCGATGAAACCTGCACCGAGCGGTTTACCTCAAATTCAACACTGTGTTGGCAGGCTCTTGGAGCCAGCTATTGAAAAGGAGAAGCACGATGCGTATGAACATGTTCAAGAAGATGATGCTTGTCGCCCTGGCTGCAGCAACCCTCAGCGGTGTGTCCGGCATGGCCAATGCCGGCGTGATCTCGCCGCGCGATTCCTTCACGGATGGCGCTCATGCAACGGGTGCGCGTGATCCGTTCGGCGATGGCAGCAACACTGCCAAATCGTTCGACAGCTTTACGGATGGCGCCTGATCCTTAGCACGGCTGTTGTCGAGGCTGCGGCTTGCCTTTCGCGTGCTAAACCCCTGCCCTTTGCATAAGGAGTTCCAAATGAAACTCAAAGTTATCTATGCCATGACGCTCAGCGCCGGGCTGAGTCTGTCTTTCGTGACTTGGTCTGGCGTCGTCAATGCCCAGCCCGCTGGTGTGTCCGTAGGGCAAGACGCCACCGTGCCAACCAATTCTGATCTCATTGATGGCGAGATCCGCAAGGTTGACAAGGTCGCAGGCAAGCTCACGATCAAGCACGGCGCGATCAAGAGCCTCGACATGCCGAGTATGACCATGATCTATCAGGTCCGCAACGAAGCGTTGCTCGAAAATGCGGAGGCTGGTGACAAGGTGCGCTTTCGCGCTAAAAACCTGGCCGCAAGTTCGTTGTCACGGAGATCCAACCTGTCCACTGACCGCATAGTGTCGGATAAGAGAGGCAGGCGTGCTGCATACCTGAACTCGCCAGGTACCCCTTGACATTCCAGCGATGGGAAGGCTGGTGACAGTTTCAGCGTCTCATCACCAAACCAATAGCAGAAATTTAATGATTACCTTTGAAGTGAAAGGCATCACCTGCGGCCACTGCGTCAGCACGATTACCAGAGCTCTGAAGTTCGTGGACGACAACGCCGACTTCACCATCGATCAAGCCAGGCAACTGATCATGATCGAGTCGACCGATGCCGATCCGAAGGTGCTTCAGGATGTCAGTACGAGCTGGCTACACGCCGTGCGGGTAGAGCATGGCATGGTCAAAGCGTCTGCTGAGGCTAAATCGTGTTGCGACAGCAAGCACTGAATTCCTTCGCTTTGGGTGCAGCACGTTCGCATTGATCACCCAGCCTCCCAGACCTACTGATTGTGCGACAAGACGCGCCTTACGGCCGTCCGCACTGCTAAAGAACTGGCGGCACAATGCGCCCGTGGCCATTCCGCGTTGCCGAGATGCAGAGTTGGCCACAAGCAACTGCAGGCCTGGACCATAACAGCCTCCAGCGCTGAGCCCTGTCAACCCGAATAGCACTGCTGCCGGGTATAGAGCCTGGCTCTTGCAGCGAACGCCAACCCGGACAGTGCTGTAGGATGCTGCAGAACATGAATACACGACGCGGACAAAGCCTATCAGCGATGAACCTGGTGGCAATCTGGAGTGCCCCGCTTTAAGCTTCCAACGGTCCATGACCAGCGGCATCCCTCCAGTTCAGGACGTGGCAATTGCCTTCATCTGGAGTACACGGGTTGCGCTGAAGATACTGAGCCATCCTAGTTTTTCAGCGCCTCCGTCCAATTGATCCGGCTCGAATGATATTGTGTCAATGGCTGTTCACTCCTTTCGCAATCGGTCGAGCACATCTTGTTGTCGTGCGCCAGTATTCAAAGAATGCGGCAAGCTTTAGCTTTGGTCACGCGCTGGAGTCCCGGCCTCCGTCTATTCCTCTTCCGCGCATCACCACGAAGCGCAAGTTGTCCCCGCGCTTCTTCCGGTTGATGTTGTCAATAATGAGCGCGGCGAGCTTCTCCTTCACCAGTTCGCCACCTCCAGCGACGTGCGGGGTAATGAGAAGGTTCGGCATGTCCCAGAAGGCATCGGCTTCGGGAAGCGGTTCGATCTCGGTTACGTCCAAGCCTGCGCCTCCCAAGTGCCCAGACTTAAGTGCATCCGCCAGTGCCTTCTGCTCCACCACATTGCCGCGTGAAACGTTAATCACCACACAGCCCTTCTTGCAGGCCAGGAAGACCGCTTGATTGAACATACGCACCGTGTCAGCTTGCCCCGGAACGGCGATCACCAAGGCATCGGCTTGTTGTAAGGCCTCGTGCAGTTCTTCAGGGGGAAATACTGCATCGGCTAGGTCGGAGGGCTTAATGTTACGCGTCACCGCAACAATGCGCATACCGAATGCTTTGGCTCGTTGGGCAACGGCTTGGCCGATGGAGCCGAAGCCGGCGATCACCATCGTCCGCCCCTGGAGGTTCGACATTCTCGGCATCACACGTCGGTCCCACGCGTGGCTGCCTTGTTGTCGCACGGCATCGGGAATTTGCTTTGCCAGGGCCAGCAGCAAGGCCATGGCATGCTCGGCCACGGCAATTGACCACGAGTCACCGGCATTGGTTACGGTGATATGTGCCGGCACACCCAGGCGTTCTAGCGTCTCGAATCCCGCTGAAAGGGTTTGGATCCACTGAAGTTTGCTTGCGGACGCCACCGCGTTGGCCACCGCGGGGGTATAGGCTGGTCCGACCGTGACAAATGCATCGGCATCGGCTAGGTACTCAGCCAGCGTTTCCGCTGTATCGGCGTACTGCAGCACGACGCCCGGGGCGGCAGCAATGGCCGGGCCAACGACGTCTCGACCGAAGGCGCCATAGAACACGAATTTCATCTCCAACTCTCCTTATTTGTCGCTCAGCTTGACGCTGACCTTGCTCATGGCAGCTTCGGCTTCGCGGCGCAATGTCATTCCGAAGCCCGGCTTCGTAGGAACTTCGAACTTGCCTGCAGTGGGTTGCAATTCTTCCTCGAACAATTCGCGGTTCGCTGGACGAAGCGCCATTGCGTGGTGTTCGTGGATGACAAAGTTCGGAATCGACGCCTCAAATTGCAGGGCAATGGCTGTGGCAAGTGGAGATCCGCACACGTGCGCCTGTACGCCAACATCAAAGGTATGCGCTAGATGAGCAATGCGATAGGCCTCGCCGATCCCACCCGTAATGCAAACGTCCGGCTGAATCATGTCGACAGCACCGGCCTCAAGGTAGGGCAGGAAGCCCCAGCGCGTGTAAAGGCGCTCGCCGGTCGCGAGTGGAACTGGCGACCGGCGCGACATTTTCAGATGCGCGTGATCACTGGTCGGATGCGTCGGCTCCTCGATGAAGATGACACCTAGATCCTGGACCAGTTCGGCGACCTGAAGTGCGGCAGCCGTGGACGTCATGGAATTGAGTTCAACAATGATGTCAGCGCCGGATCCAAGTCCTTCGCGAACCGCTTCCATGCGTTTGCGGATGAAGTCGCGTTGCTTCGGCGTGAACAGGCCGTGACGCCCTGTCGCCCGTTTGCCTTCCTCGTCGGATTTGATCGGATTGACCTTCACACAGTCGTATCCCGCGGCTCGTACTCGGGTCGCGACGTCCAGGTACTGCTCTGCAGATCCCAGACTTCTACCGTTCTCGCCCCAACCTAGGTCGAGCTGGCTGGCATAGCAGCGCAGCGGAGCGGGTGTCGCACTGCCAAGTAGCCGATGGACGGGCTGTCCCAGCGCGCGGCCTTTGATATCCCACAGAGCGGTTTCGATGGCACTCATCGCTGCAAAAATAACCGAGCCCCCAGCTTCGGCCCACAACGAGCGCCGCAGCATGGTTTCCCAGATCGAGTCCGTATGGAAGGGATCAGCGCCCAGCACAAACCGCTCGCCGAGCGAAAGGATCATGGGGCCAACAGCGGGAGCTCCGGTGCCATAAGCCATTGCGGCTTCGCCAAGCCCGGTGATTCCCTCATCCGTATGGACTCTGGCCAACACGATGCGCCACGACTGCATGCCATCGCGGCCTGACAAATCCGTATCCAACACCTCGATTTCAGTGACTTTCATGGGCTTGCTCCTTTGTCCCGTCAAGGATGCCGGGGTCGTGCCGAACACATTGCGCGCGCTATAAGAAGTGTACCGAGCATTGTGTGCAGTGTATAGTGCATTGTCCATTGCGTACCGAATGTAACAGCGCGATGTTTCACGGACCATCCCAGGAGACACTCCATGAAGCGTTATGGTGAATTTCGTGCTTTGACCGTGGTTGCAGCCCTGTTCCTTGCCCCGACGCTGGGTCATGCCGATGAGTATCCGAGCAGACCGATTACGTTCATCGTTCCGTGGCAGGCTGGCGGCCCCATTGATGCAGCGATGCGTGCAGTTGCGCAGGGCGCTAGTAAGAGGCTTGGGCAGCCAATCTTGATCGACAATAGGCCAGGGGTCGCGGGGACGCTGGGCCCTGCGTCGATGGCCGCGACAGCAAAGCCGGACGGATACACCATCGCGCAGATCGGGACCGCCCAGTTCCGCATGCCTCTCATTCAGAAGACAGCGTATGATCCGGAGAAGGACTTTACGTACATCGTCCGCTTGATGGGGATTACTTTTGGCGTGCTGACGACCGCACAGTCCCCATATAAGTCATGGGGCGATGTCGTCGAATACGCAAAGAAGAACCCAGGCAAGGTCACTTACGCGTCGCCGGGCCTTTATAGTAACCCCCACCTCGGTATGGAGCAGATCACGGGGCTCGCTGGTATTAACCTGCTGCACGTGCCGTTCAAGAGCACTCCGGAAAGCACCATCGCACTACTCGGCGGCCAGACGGACCTACAGGTCGATGGTTCCGGCTTCAGGCCTTTGATTGAAAGTGGAAAGGCGCGGCTGCTTGCGATATTCACGGAAAAGCGCTCTCCCCGTTGGCCTGACGTACCTACATTGAAAGAGCTAGGCTATCCATTGGTCGTTCAATCACCTATTGGAATCGCTGGCCCAAAGGGAATGGACCCCAAGATTGCAGCAAAGCTGCATGATGCGTTCCGCGCCGCATTGGCTGACCCTGAGGTTCAGCGTGTGATGGACGATGTCCTGATGGTTCCTGCTTATATGGGATCCAAAGAGTGGACCCAGGATCTTGCGCGCGCTCAGAAAGAGGACAAGCTCCTGCTTGTGCGACTAGGCCTGCTGCGAGCAGACCTCAAGTAACCAATCGCCCCATCACGCAGCGTGCCTCGTAGTCGTCGCAGTCATCGGGCCTCAATACAGTCTAATAGCTGCGGCGACAGTTAAACCGCGAATAGCATTGCGCCTTGAAAAGTTAATCTCCAAGGTGCAGCGCAGAATCCGCGGCAAAGTTCTTTTCCCAATTTCGCATATGCGCGACCAATGCAGCTTGCGCAAGTGCCAAGTCCCCGCTTGCTATTAGCGTAACCAGCTCTGCGTGGCTCGCAAGACTGCGTGTGAGCTTCCCGGGATCGCTGGCTATGAAAGTGCGAAGAGCCTTGAATCTGGAGGCAACGAGCTGATACGCTTCACAAAGCAAGGGGTTGTCAGCGAACTTCAGGATCGTTTCGTGAAATTCCGAATCGAGCATCAGAAAACGGTGCGCGGCTTCGCTTTCGACAGCGTCTCGCATTTGAGCTACGACGCCATCTAACGCTGCCACTAAGGGATCTTTATGTAGGCGTATGGCCTCCGCAATGGCAGTGACTTCCAACATCTCCCTAAATGCTGCCAGATGCCGTAGTTCCGCTCTGTTGACACGAAAGACGCTCGCTCCCGCAAAGGGTCGTAACTGAACTAGCCCTTCCATGGCGAGCTGCCTGATGGCCTCACGCACGGGTGTGCGACTGATGTTCAACTTTTCGGCAATAGCCGCTTCTGAAAGCGATGCCCCCATAGGCAGATCGCCACAAATAATGGCCTGCCGAATGTAATCAGCGGCGCTCTCAGCAGTGGAGCGCCGTGAGAAGTGGTTGAGTGGGGAGGCGGCGGGTTGCATACCTCACATTATATAGTAAGGTCCGAGCAACACGGATTTGCGCGTCCTGTTCATGCCTCGTACGTGATTGGTGAGGTGTCTTGGCGAAGTTCTGCCCCGGGGTGATTACCGCGCGCCTGGGTCAGTGCGTAGGTTTGCCTAGATTTAGGAAAGCGGTGCCCAAACTGGCTCAAGCAACTTTTGCTTGCTGGCAGAGGAGGGGTGCCAGTTTGCCGGTTGGCGTACTTCGTGTGATAGATCTCGTCAAGTCTCCCCGGGGTGTGGCGGTTGAGCATGGGCCGGGATATGCAGTCGCCTCGCAGGGGCGGTGGGTGGGCTTATGGGCGTCGAAGAGCGGTCGGTTTCTGGACGTAACGCACTGATCGGGCCCGCTCACCGAAAGCCGGCTGCCACGATCTCTGCACCTGAGGTGCAGAGTGGTAGCGGCAGTAAGTCGTGAGATCCGATGCCGCGCAGAGGTTCCGACGCCATGTCCAACACTACCTCGTCTGGACGTCAAGTGATCTTCTGCGCGGCTTTCATAGGCGATGCAGTTCCACCGCGCGCGGGGGCTGCGGCAAAGATTCTCTTTATATGTACTAAAGATTATCACATTTGCTGCACGCTCCATTGGCCCCAATAATACTCCATACGACCTCCAGTGAAGCTGGTGGATTGCATCCTTGGTGTCTATAGGTTAAGGGCGAAAACGAGCGTGGAACGTTATTTTTCATTTCAATCGCTTTTCTCTTAGGTAAAGCCCACGGGTTCGGTTTGATGGCGCTATGAATACGCTGACCAACGTCCTCCTTTTGCGCTTCACTCGCTGTCGTATTTTGAGTCTTTATATCTCGGAGAGAATGATGGTATATCTGCAAATTACCCTGAAGATCGCAGTTGCCAACCGTCCGGCTGCCATTGGCGTATACGAACGCTACAAGGCACCGTTCCTCAACACGATCGCTGGCGCCAAATCCAAGGAACTGTTGGTTCGCGATGAGGATGTTCAGGTCCTGCACGGCTTCGACACGGAACAGAACGCACACGGCTACCTGGAGAGCGATCTGTTCAACGCTGACGTGGTCGATGCCTTGAAGCCGCTACTGGACGCGGCTCCGGAAGTAAGGATCTATCAGGTCGTCTGATGGTCGCAGGGGTCTACGGCGCGCTCTGTGCATCTTTTGCCTCGGTCAGATCGATCCAGCCGGACTGTCGCGTTACATACGCGTAGCAAGGATAGTCTTTGACGGTGGCTAATGTAAAGCTGGGGTGAGCGCTGCACGACTGACTCAACTGGAAAACTGGCCATACTGCGTCTTATCGCGGCGTGGCCATCTGCCTTTGCTGCAATTTCTTCGTAATGCCTTCCACGAATTTAGAGTGATGATCATGAAAGTGCGATGCAAATTACCCAAGCCGGCACTCTTGAGTTAGTGCAAAGATCGGCGCCGACGCCGGGTGTCGGGGAAGCGTTGATTGAGGTCGAGGCCTGCGGCGTCTGCGGCGCGGATGCCAGCGATATCGAAGGAGCCGATCCGAGCGTGCGCCCACCGCGCGTACCGGTCCATGAGGTCGTTGGCCGCATCGTCGCTCTAGGCACCGGTACTGCCTCGACATGGAAGGTGGGACACGCGTCGGTGTAGGCCGTCTTGGCGGCTACTGCAGCAAATGTACGCAATGCCGCCAGGGCAACTTCCAGCTTTGCCAGAATCAACCGTTTGTTGGTGCTACGTATGACGGCGGCTATGCCGAGATGATTCTGGCCAGCAGCACCGGACTGGTGTCAATCCCGGACGAACTCAACGCCGAAGAAGCGGCGCCGATACTGTGCGCCGGTATCGTGACCTTCAATGCGCTCAAGAAGTGCGGCGCCCAAGCTGGCGATATCGTGGTGATCCTGGGCGTCGGCGGCCTTGACACATGGCGTTGCAGTACGCGCGCCGCATGGGGTTCAACGTCGTTGCGGTCGGGAGGGGTAGTGCACTGGGTGCGCACATCTACATTGACGCAAACCAAGAGGATGCCGCTGCCATGCTGAAGCGAGATTGGGCAAGCCGACGCCGTGTCAAAGATCATGGACGGTTTGGCTCCCCGGGGACGCCTGCTTCTGCTAGGGGCCGGGAAAGAACGGTTGCCGCTTTCGACGGGTCATCTGGTTGTCGGGGAGCGACGCGTGCTTGGGGCGATCACGGGCTCGCCGTACGAGAACGAGAAGACGCTGGGCTTCAGTGTCCTTGCCGGCGTGAGGTCGATGATCGAGACTTTGCCGTTGGAGAAGGCCAACGATGCGTATCGCAGGATGAAGTCTGGTGATGTGAAGTTTTTCGTAAGGTTTTGACCATGAAGAGACAGTACTGACAACGGGTTCTGCCATGAGCGCCACAACCTGTGGTGTGGTCTTGGCGGTCCTACGTGCGTACCTCGGCATTCCCATGCCGGGTGAAGCGATAACAGTCAGGCGCGGCGGGCCGCGATTGAATGGCCGGCGTTAGGCACATTGTCGGCCGGACGACGGAAATGCCGAATCTTGAGAGGGATGGCAATCAACAATGAAGCACTACGACTACATCGTAATTGGAGGGGGCAGCGGTGGCATCGCCTCTGTGAACCGGGCGGCCATGCACGGAAAAAAATGCGCGCTGATTGAGGCGGAGCAGATTGGCGGCACCTGCGTCAACGTCGGCTGCGTTCCTAAAAAGATCATGTGGCATGCCGCCCAGATTGCAGAGGCCATCCGTCACTATGGACCCGACTATGGGTTTGATGCCATGGTGAACCACTTTGACTGGGCCGCTCTGGTAAGGAATCGGAGCGCCTATATTCAGCGCATCCATACCTCCTACGAGACGGGACTGGATAGAAACCAGGTCGACGTCATCGGCGGTTACGGCCGATTCGTGGACGCGAGGACCATTGAGGTCGGTCATGAGCGGCTCACGGCCGACCACATCCTCATTGCCGTTGGATGCCGTCCCGCTCGTCCGAACATCCCAGGAGCAGAGTTTGGGATCGATTCGGATGGATTCTTCGCCTTGCCCGAAATGCCCAGGCGCACGGCCGTGGTCGGGGGAGGCTATATCGCGGTTGAAATCGCTGGGGTGCTCAACGCATTGGGTTCCGAAACGCACCTCTTTGTGCGCAAGCACGCGCCGCTGCGCCATCTGGATCCCCTGCTGAGTGAGACCTTGGTGGAGGTGATGAAAGCGGAGGGACCCGCTCTGCATACTCACGCCGTTGCGGAATCCGTACAGAAGAATGCGGATGGCAGTCTGATGCTCCGACTTGAGAATGGCGAAAGCCACACGGTGGACTGCATTGTCTGGGCGATAGGCCGCGAGCCTTACACGGCGGATCTAGGCTTGCAGGCGGCAGGCGTTGTCGTGGATGACAGCGGTTATGTGGCGGTCGACAGGTATCAGAACACAAGCGTGCGTGGTATCTATGCGGTGGGTGACATCACCGGACTGGTGGAGCTGACGCCCGTGGCAGTGGGCGCCGGACGACGCCTGTCGGAGCGCCTATTCAATGGCAAGCCCGATGAGCATCTCAGCTACAGGTACATCCCCACCGTGGTGTTCAGCCACCCCCCCATCGGCACGGTAGGCATGACCGAACCGGAAGCGAGAGCGCATTTTGGCGACGCTGCCGTAAAGGTGTACAAATCCGGATTCACGCCCATGTACTCGGCAGTGACGCACCGCCCGCAACCCGCCCGTTTCAAGCTCGTGTGCGCGGGTCCCGACGAAGCGATCGTCGGCATCCACGGCATTGGATTGGGGATGGACGAAATGCTGCAAGGCTTTGCGGTGGCGCTGAAGATGGGCGCTACTAAGCAGGACTTTGACAACACGGTAGCGATTCATCCGACGGCAGCGGAGGAATTTGTGACCATGAGATAGCGGAGAATGGATCCGCCCAGGTCGATGGCATGCGTGAAGGCTAGTTTGCGATGGCTTGGAGCACGCGAGCTTTGAGGTCATCCAGGGAAACCTGGCCAGCAATGACTGTCGCAAGCACATCTTTTCGAAAGACCTCAATGGACGGCACTGCGCGGATACCGCAGCGCTGAGCGATGGTCGGCGACACGGCCATATCCACGGCGCCGTAAAGGGCCAGATCGGGTAAGGCATCGACAAGTTGCAGGAAGACAGGTGTCATCTTCCTGCACGGCAGACACCAGGACGCGGAGAACATGACGACGAGAGCGCCTTGGCTCGGTGTGACCAGGCGTGGAAGATTGTCGACGGTCAGTGCGATGAGCTTAGCGGCCATTGACGTTGGATGCGCAAAGGGCATCTGGCGAGTGCCCGATGCCCTCTGTCCTCACTGAACTGTGAGCTTGCCCTTCATCAGTGAGGAATGACCGGGGAACGTGCAATAGTAGCTGTAGTCCTGACCGGCCTTTAATCTGGTCGTGTCCAACTTGACCGCATCGCTTTGTCCTCCTCCAATCAGCTTGGTAGCACCAAGAATCCGTTGGTCGCCGGGTTTGAGGTAGTCCTTGTCAGGACCCGCCGCCATTCCGTCGGTGACGATTCCCTGCATATCCGCACTTGAGGAAAGCACCCAATTGTGACCCATCACATTGCGGGCCAACTTTCCAGTGTGCGTCAACGTCACCGAGTACGATGAGCAACCCTTCGGAATGACAAGTTCCTTTTTGTCGAACTGCATTTGATCGCTGCCGGATATTGATGTGGAACATTCTGCGGCGTGCGCCTGTCCCGTGAGGGCGGCGAAAGCAACAATGACCAGGGCGTTTGCAATACGCATCCGTTTGCCTATAGAGAGTTAGCGAGTTGTAAGAACTGCAGGGTGCTACTTCGTGGCTTTCGACGCAGTCGTCCTCAGACAGTTTTTCATGCAACGCTCGTTCTTCACATCCGGCCGGTCGTCGACATAGAACGAGTTACGGTTGGGCATCGACAAATTGGTCAGTGTTGTGCCATCGACCGTCGCAGTTGCCGGCATCAATCCATTCTTGTGGAGGATGAAGCCGGTCACGCTATAAACGTCCTCGTTAGATAGCGTTTGCGGCGCCTGAAACGGCATCGCGCGACGAATGTAGTCGAACA
The DNA here is from genome assembly GCF_017814975.1 of Cupriavidus consociatus. Classification (GTDB taxonomy): domain Bacteria; phylum Pseudomonadota; class Gammaproteobacteria; order Burkholderiales; family Burkholderiaceae; genus Cupriavidus; species Cupriavidus consociatus. Next base: position 10,682 of record NZ_JAGIQA010000022.1, on the reverse strand, counting down.
GCGTCGTGGCGTATGGCCAATAGCTGCCCACGGTCTTCAAGGGCTTACTCGAAGCAAGAGTATCCTTGCCGCCGACCAGTGCCGGGCCCAGTCCTCCTTCGAGATTGACGCCATGGCACGACATGCAGGCGTTCTGATAGATCTTCTCGCCCTCGGCTACGGTCCCGTGGGTTTTAGGCAGGCCGATGCCAGAGGGGGAAATATCAATGTTCCACCCGGAAATCTCTTCTGGCGTAGCCGTGCGGCCGAGCTCCGCATACGCCGGGGGCAGGGCAAAGGCGGCACTTAGGCAGGCCACGGTTACATAGTATCTACTTGCGCGCATTGGTGACCTCCCCGCTCGTGTCGATTCGCCATGGTTGGATCCCATTGTTGTGGTACTGCGAGTTTCGTCCGCGCACCGCAACCAATTGCTCGAAGGTTGGTTGCACATAGCCCGTCTCGTCGACGGCTCGACTCATGATGACCCGCTCTTCACCATGCCACTCGAAGGGTGCGCGAAATGCTGTCAGAGCCTTGTTGAGCACCGGCTGCTGGAGCGTGGCGGGCCGCCACGTATCGCCGCCGTCGATCGAAATGTCCACCGCTTTGATCTTTCCACGGCCGCTCCAGGCGATGCCCCGAATTTCGTGCATGCCTTTGGGGGTGAGGCGCTGTGTGCCGGAAGGGCTAGTAATGAGCGATTTGCATTCCTCATGAACGTGAACTCGCGTGAACGGCCGTCGGGCATCAGATCGGTGTACCTGCCTGTCTCCTCCCGCGAGTGGACTGGCTTGTCCGTAACGTGAAGGCGGCGCAGCCACTTTACGTTCATGTTTCCTTCGAAGCCGGGGACAATGAGCCGTAGCGGGTAACCCTGCTCAGGGCGAAGCCGTTCACCGTTCTGGCTGTAGACCACCAGCACGTCATCCAGGCACTTCTGGAGGGGGATGCTCCGAGTCATCGAAGCGCCGTCCGCGCCTTCAGCAATAACCCATTTGGCCGCCGTTTCTACGCCTGCCTGCTTGAGCAGTGCCTTCAGGGGAACACCCGTCCATTCCGCACAGCTAACCAGTCCCGCGACGTCGGCTGCAGTTTTTCCGTAGGGGGGGCGGAAGTTCGGATTTCCCGAGCACTCAAGGAAATAGATGTGGGATTCGGAAGGAAGCTGCCTAAGTTCGTCGACTTGGAAGATCAGTGGCCGTTTCACCAGGCCGTGAATCATCAATCGATGCTGGGCTGGATCGATCTGGGGCACACCTGCATGGTGCCTTTCATAGAACAAGCCGTTGGGCGTGATAATGCCGTCGAGGTCCTGCAACGGACTGGTGCTGAAGGCCGACATGGGTTCGGTCAAGCCGGGGTACAGTTTCCGGATCACATCGGCTTCGAACTTCGACGGTGTGCCATACGGCGAGGCGGTGGGCGAGCCAAGCGCCTTCTCCCATTCCGGTACGTTAGGCGGAAGGTTCTTAGATTTTGGCGAGGCGACAGCCGCTTCGCTGGCTGCGGTCGTTTGTGCCAACGCCCGTTCGGCTAACCCCATCGTCGCTAGCGAGGTTGCAACGACAGTGCCCTTTGTCAGAAATCTACGACGGCTGTTTTCACCATTTCCCACGTCGCCACGGAGTGGCTTAGATTGGTCGTCTTGTGTTGCCATTGTCCCTCCTTTTCGTCAATCCACCGCCGGTCTTTCAAGACGGTAGTTTCGGCGCCGGTCCCTGGATAGATAATCGCGAGCGCTAATCAATAGTCTGAGGCCTTGCAGCCTTTCAGCCCAAGAAAGATTTTGTATGCGGTTGAATAGAAAAACTTTATGGTTTAATAAGAGCGAACGGTAAAAGGACGGCCGGGCCTTCTTGCGCTGAATCGCGTCATATATGGCGGTGTACGGTCCGCCGCTTGCCGAGTCCGAACATCGTGCTGTGACGTAACCCTCAGCGTCGGCGGACCAGGGGCGGTTGTGCCCGGGGTCGGCTCAACGGATAGCCTGCGCAGCGACATTCGCCGACGACGCCAATGGCCGGCTTTCGTATCTGCTTCTAAGGGGAAGCTGCCGTGTAAGTTTTGGCCCGAGGTGTGTTGGGCCAACGCTCGAAAAAGTCCCCGTTGCTTTCTGCTATTGCAGGCGCGTCAGCTCTGGGTCATTGTGTTGCTGTTTTGGCAGACCCGTGATGGACGGCAGTTCAGCCAGGCGCGGAAGTCCGGGTTGACGTCTGATTTCACCTTTCTCGTCCTTCCACACGAAGCCCGGCGTGCCGCCAAACTGCAAGCGCTCCATAAGGGCCTGGTTCCTTTGAAGGTTGGCGACGATCGACTGCCGCGTCCGGTCGTCGATACCGTGAGACGGTCTCCACGGCTTCCCTTGACTTTGCTCGAGCGCGCGGAACGTACCTGTCCTGTCGTCGGCCGCTAGAATCTCTATCGCCTTCGGCAAGCTTGACGGCTTGATCACAGCAACCAATACCCAGCGAACCTGGAGACCTGCCGCTTCATAGGGCTGCAGCGCCTTCCATGCGAGGTGGCAGTACGGGCATTCCGCATCTGTGAATACATAGAGGATCCGCTTCGGGGCCTTGACCGTACCCTCTACGACATATGAGGATTTCTCGACTTCGGCGAAGGTGCTGGAGAAGTCAGGTTTGGGAAGAAATTGCTGCTCGTAGCGAGCAGAAATATTCTCGCCACCTTCTCCAACCAAATTGCCGACCAGCAATGTCTGGTTGTCGCTCGTTGTGTAGACAATGGATTGCTGGCCGTCCTTTTCCAGCGCCCATCCGGTCAGACCGGATACTGCCGGAAAGGTCTTGATGACCTTCACGCCGCTCTTGAGCGCAGCTTCTATAGCCTCGGGATAGTCGGATCGCCCAGCGGCGGCGCTGTAGGCCGGTGGGAGACATATTGCCAAAGCCACGGCTGCAATAGAAATCTGCGCTACACGGGCCAAAGTGCCTGATCTCACGTTCGTATTCGACATAAACGCACTGTTGTTGTATCGGAGGCAAAGGGAGGGAGGGTCGCCGTTCCATGTTGGCCGCGACGGCTCCGCATCAGGCGATCATGATGAATTGAACAGAAATAGAAGCAAGGAAGTTTTGCTATTCAGAACCCATAGAAAAACTTCGTGCAGTCGGCGTATCAATCAATATTCGTGAGACACGCACGAGTGCTCCGCAGCGCGGCTGTGGCGCTGCCTGGGAGCGGATATGCTGTCGGCGTAAGGGGAGAGCGGATGCTTGCGATTCGCGCACGTCGCAGCGGAGCCGGATCTAGGAACGCCGCAGATCGAGGGCGCAGCGAATACTGAAGATGCTTGTTGACCGCGTCAATTACCGCGTCGAGCAGTGTCAAGGTTCGCGGACCCCGTTGGTCGGGCTATCCTTGAGACTGGGCGCCAGCTAGTTGGCCGGATAACATCACTGTAGCGGGCAGGGCAGGAATGCCGCTGGTGCCGAAACTTCTGTCGTCAGTGGAGCGAACTGCGGGACTTGAAAGTTGGCGGCTCCGTCCAGCTCTGCAATAGCGCTTGAGCTACCGCGGCAGGGCCGTGGGCCTCCGTCCAGCCGCGGCCTACCAACATTGCCCCTTCCAACGCAGACAGCCACAACGCGGCGAGACTGGCGGCCGGCGGCGTTTCGATCAGTTCGCCACTCGCCTGGCCTTCGGCAATCACTGTTTCAAGCCAATCCAAGTTGACGCGGAAGAAGCGGCGCACCTGAGCGCGAACTTCCTCGGGAAGTCCATCGGACTCAGCACCTAACATGCCACAAATGCAAATCCGGCGGTCTTGGGCGAACGTGGCGGCAAAGAGTTGAGCATAGGCTTTGAGTCGTTCAACCGCATGCGGGTGCACACCTTCGATATGGAGGAGTTGCTCGCGGAAACGATGCGTGTAGCGTTGCGTCACGACGAGTACCAACTCAATCTTGGTGGGGAAATGATGGTGCACGCTGGGCTTCTTGATGCCCACCTGCCGAGCAATGTCCTCATACGAAAAGCCGTTAAATCCCACGTGTTGCAGCAGCGCTTCGGCGCTATCGACGATGCGTTCGGCGGCGGGAGTTAGCTCGGCAAAGTGCTTCATGATTTACTTGGATACCAACCTGTTGGTAGGATTCTACCGTAGAGATTCATGTCATTAAGCAGAGGGGCCAGGCCCATGGTCGGTCCCGCCCGTCTGCGTCCTCGGTTATGGTGGACAAGGTCTCTTTCCTATCAGGCGCTCTGCGTGTGCAGTGTTGCTTTCATGACGATAGGGCGAGCGAAATTGTTGAAATTGGGCGATGTCTTGAGCACATGAGCGTGCAGTTCATGCAGGGCGGCGGGGTCAGCCCTGGAGCGCACGAGTACCTCCACTTCCACCGTCTCGTATGAGGGGGGCACGGCGGCATCGAGGTCGAGGAAGCCACGCAGATCCAGGCGACCACGGCTGCAGATCTGAAGGCTATCCAGCGTGATGCCGCGAGCCGCCGCATTGGCCACGTAGCCCACGGTCATGCAGGCGTTCAGCGCTGCCAGAAGCAGCTCCTGTGGATTTGCGGCGTGGTCGCCGCCAAGCAACCCCGGCGGCTCGTCTGCTTCAATCGAGAAACCGCGCTCAATGGTTTTGCCGCCCAGGCTCATGGCTTGGGTCTGGCCGCGGCTACGCGTGCCCCCAGCCACTTAGTGTGAACTGCGAAACCGGCATCGGCTTGGGAGGCATCTGCGCCCACCGCGGCCGCAATGGCCTCTATTGCGGCCACGTCGACGCCGTTTATGGTTTGCTTGGTGCTCATCGCATCGTCCTGTTGAAAGTTAGGCTTGGTTGCGACCCGCCATCACACCGCCATCTACATCCCACACTGCGCCGGTGACCCAACCAGCCTTGTCCGAAAGCAGGAAAGTGATGGCCTCGGCTACATCGCGCGGCGTGCCGACACGACCAATCGGATGGAAGCTGTTGAAGCCTTGGAGCGCACTGTGCACTTGGTCCTTCGGGATGAAGCCTTCATAGATCGGCGTCTGGACAACGGCCGGTGAGACCGCATTGACGCGGATGCCGTATTGGGCCAGTTCCATCGCCAAGTGCTGGGTCAGGGAGTGCAGGCCTGCCTTTGCCATGGAGTAGGCAGAGGAGGGGGTAGCCTGAATGGCTTGCTTGGCCCACATCGAACCGATATTCACGATGGCGCCCTTGCGGCCAGCAGCAACCATGTTTTGGGCGACCTTTTGCGTGACGAAGAAGGTGGCGCGGTTCAGGTTCAGGTACATGTCATAGTCGGCGGGCGTGTGCTCGAGGAACGACTTTGGAAGAAATACGCCCGCGGCGTTGACCAGCAGGTCGATGTCCTTATGCTCGGCGTCCAGCCGCTGGATCAAAGCCTGCACGCCAGCGTCGCTGCTCAGGTCGGCGGTCAGGGCCTGAACCTCACCTAGCGCGGCCAAGGCTTGACGGGCCTCCTCGGCCTTGTCGGCACGGTGGCCCACAACAACGGCCTTGCCGCCTTGTTCGAGAACCATGCGGCCTGCCTCCAGTCCCATACCGCTGGTGCCGCCGACCACAAGAAGCTTCTTTCCTTCGAATGCGTTGCTCATCTCAATCTCCTGATTACAAACCTACTAATAGGTAGGGTATTGACTCAAAAAGAAAGCGGCAGACAAAGCCGCTACCATGTAAAAAACCAGTCTTGGATCACATTACGAAGGCGTGTTCGGAAGACTGACCCTACTGGTTTGTTGTTAAAACAAACCTATCGGTAGGTCGGCATTCTACCTCACGAGTGGCTGAGCGCAAGTGGGCAGAAATTGTTTATCTATTTCTAAGGTCTTTATCCGCTTGGACCTTTGACGAGTGTCGTGCCGGCCAAGGCAGGAGAGTCGGGCCGTGTGGAATGCCTCCTCGAACGAACTTGGCGTTGCTTTCGTAAATTCAACCAACTCATATATATGATATGGTTGACACGAACAATTTGCTTGGTCTACCGATGACCCTACAGCGAGGAGACAAACGATGATTCACGTAGTACTGCACGACGCCAAGGACACCGTAGCGGTGGCGGTGGTGGAGGGAATTGAGGCTGGCACTCAGCTCAACGCCTGGATCATGGACGAGGACCGCACCATCTCGGTGACTGCGCTGCAGCCGATTCCCATCGGGCATAAGGTGGCGCTGCGGGACATGGCGGTCAACGAGACCGTCTACAAGTACGGCATCGATATTGGCAAGGTGATTGCGCCGATCAAGGCGGGGGAGCATGCCCACGTCCACAACATCAAGACCAAGCGCTGGTAAGCCGCCGTCATTCACCTGATCTTCCCCACCATATTCAGAGGCCAACGCTATGTCCGTCATTGATCAAAACACCACCTTCTGGGGCTACCGCCGCGACAATGGTCGCGTGGGTGTGCGCAACCATGTCGTTATCCTGCCGCTGGACGACCTGTCCAACGCCGCTGCCGAAGCCGTCGCGGTTGCCATCAAAGGCACGATGGCGATCCCGCACCCGTACGGTCGCCTGCAGTTTGGTCCGGACCTCGACCTGCACTTCCGCACGCTGATTGGGGCCGGCAGCAATCCCAACGTCGCTGCGGTGGTGGTGATCGGTATCGAGGACGGCTGGACCAAGCGCGTCGTCGATGGCATCGCGAAGACCGGCAAGCCGGTGGTCGGCTTCGGCATCGAGGGGCACGGTGACCATGACACCATCATGCGTGCCTCCAAGGCAGCGAAGGAGTTCGTGCAGTACGCGACGGCGCTGCATCGTGTCGAATGCCCGATCAGCGACCTGTGGGTGTCGACCAAGTGTGGCGAGTCCGATACCACGTCCGGCTGCGGGGCCAATCCGACGGTCGGCAATGCGTTCGACAAGCTGCATCCGCTTGGCACCACGCTGGTCTTCGGCGAGACCTCCGAACTGACGGGCGGCGAACATATCGTGGCCGCGCGCTGCGCGAACGACGACGTGCGCCACCAGTTCATGGCGATGTTCGAGCGCTACCAGGGCATGATCGACCGCTGGAAGACTTCGGACCTGTCAGAGTCGCAGCCGACCAAGGGCAATATCGCTGGCGGTCTCACCACCATCGAAGAGAAGGCGCTGGGCAATATCCAGAAGATCGGCAAGAAGTGCACGGTTGATGGTGTGCTGGACAAGGCCGAGGAACCGACCCACCCGGGCCTGTGGTTCATGGATTCTTCGTCGGCTGCGGCGGAAATGGTCACGCTGTGCGCCGCCGCGGGCTACGTCGTGCACTTCTTCCCGACCGGCCAGGGCAACGTGATCGGCAACCCGATCGTCCCGGTGATCAAGCTCTGCGCGAACCCGCGTACGGTCCGTCTCATGAGCGAGCACATGGACGTCGACTGTTCGGGCCTGCTGCAACGCGAACAGACGCTGGACCAGACCGGCGACAAGCTGCTGGAGTGCATGCTCGCCACGGTCAACGGTCGCTGGACGGCTGCGGAGGCACTGGGCCACCGTGAGTTCGTACTGACCCGCATCCACGAGTCCGCATGATGAAGCGCATCTGCATCAGTGAGTTCATGGACCCAGCCGCGGTGCAGGCGCTCACGCCCGGCTTCGACGTGCGCTACGAGCCGGGCTGGGTGGACCAACGCCCCGCATTGCTGGACGCGCTGCCCGAGGCCGATGCGCTGATCGTGCGCAACCGCACCCAGGTCGACGCAGCGCTGCTTGAGCGGTCACCCGCACTGCGCGTGGTGGGCCGGCTTGGCGTGGGGCTGGACAACATCGACGTCGGGGCTTGCCGCGAACGAGGCATCCAGGTCATACCGGCGGTAGGCGCAAATGCGCGCTCGGTGGCCGAGTATGTGGTAACCACGGCTGCGATGCTGTTGCGCGGCGCCTATCTCGCCAGTGAGCAGGTCGCCGCGGGAGCGTGGCCGCGTGCGCGACTGTCGGAGGGGCGGGAAGCGCTTGGCAAGACGTTGGGCCTAATCGGCTACGGCGATATTGGCAGGCAGACGGCGGCACTTGCACAGGCCTTCGGTATGCAGGTGGTGGCTTACGATCCGATGCTGTCGCCCGACGATCCGGTCTGGGCGAGCACGGGCGCCACGTGTGTCTCGCTCGAAACGTTGCTGGAGCAATCCGATGCGGTGAGCTTGCACGTGCCACTCGTGGCAGCCACGCGTCACCTCATCGAGGTGGGTCGCCTTGCGGCGATGAAGTCCGGCGCGGTGCTGATCAATACCGCGCGCGGCGGGGTGGTCGACGAAAGCGCCCTGGCTGATGCCCTGCGTGCCGGCCACCTTGCGGGTGCCGCGCTCGATGTCTTCGAAGCGGAGCCGCTGTCGGCCGGTTCGCCGCTGGCAGGGGTGCCCAACCTGTTGCTGACGCCGCATATCGGTGGCGTAACCCGCGAGGCCAACGCTCGCGTCTCTATGCTGATCGCCCGGCAGGTGCGGCAGGCGCTGGAGGAGCAGGCATGACCAGAATGTCTTTGGAACAACTCCAGAAGCTCGCCAACGACGCGTTGCGGCGGGCGGGTGCCAGCGCGCTGCAGGCGGACGCTACGGCGTCGGCGCTGGTGCGCGCCGATGCGCAGGGGTTGCCCTCGCATGGTGTGTCGCGCGTGCCCATGTATATCGGGCATATGCGCGAGGACCGTGTCGATGGGCAGGCGACGCCCGTCGTGCGTGCCCAGCGCGCCGGGACGGTGCTAGTTGACGCCGCATGCGGCTTTGCGTTCCCGGCGTGCGACCTGGCCATTGCCGAGGCGATGCGGCGGGCCAAGGAGGTCGGCGTGGGCGTGGGGCTGGTGACGAACAGCCACCACTTCGGCGCTGCCGCACTGTCCCTAGATGTGGTGGCGCGCGCCGGAATGGTGGGTGTTGCGATGGGGAACTCGCCTGCGGCGATGCCGGCCTGGGGCGGACGCAAGCCGCTCTTCGGCACCAATCCGATCGCGGCCGTGTTCCCGCGCCGCGGCGCGGCGCCGGTGGTGATCGACTTGTCGCTATCGGAGGTGGCGCGCGGGAAGATCATGATCGCCGCAAAGCAGGATAAACCGATCCCACTGGGTTGGGCGCTGGATGAGGCCGGTCAGCCGACGACGGATGCCAAGGCAGCGCTGCGAGGCTCGATGCTGCCGGCCGGCGGCGTCAAAGGTGCCATGCTGGCCTTGATGGTGGAGATGTTGGTCACGACGCTCACCGGCGCACAGTTCGGAGCCGAGGCGGATTCGTTCTTCGAGGATACCGGCAATCGTCCACGTCTTGGGCAACTGTTCCTAGTGCTGGATCCGGGGGCCTTTGCCGGAACCGATACGTACGGCGAACGCGTGGAAGCGCTGCTCGCGGCGATGCTCGCCGACGAGGGTACGCGGCTGCCGGGAGAGCGGCGCAATGCGGCCCATGAGGAGGCAGAGGCGAAGGGCATCGATGTGCCGGATGCCCTGCTGGCGGAACTGCGGGCTCTAGCCGGGGAGGTGGTCGACCGCTAAACCCACCGCACTACGAACAGCCGGCCCGCAAAGTACGGGCCGGCGAAGACTTACAGGAGACACACCATGCATCGACCCTTTGTCCGGACCATGCTCAGGCATATGACCGTCTGGTCATTCGCGCTGTCTGGCGTATTGCCCGTATCCGCGGGCGCGCAACCTGCTCCGCAAAATGCCGCCGATTTTCCCAGCAAGGCCATTCGCTACGTGGTGCCGTTCGCCGCAGGCGGACTGACGGACAACCTGGCCAGACTGGTCGGCCAGCAGCTTGCGAAGGAATGGAAGAAGCCCATCGTCGTCGACAACAGGCCTGGGGGCAACGCAAACATTGGCGGCGACCTGGTGGCCAAGGCCCCGGCCGATGGCTACACGTGGCTGGCCGTTACGCTGACTCATGCCTCGAACGTTACGCTGTTCCCGAAGCTGCCCTTTAACCTGCAGAAGGACCTCGTGCCGGTCGCACGCATTGCGTCATCGCCGATGACTGTGGTGGTGCCCGCCAACTCCCCAATCCGATCAATGAAGGAGTTGGCTCAGGCTGCGCGCCGGGGCAAGCTGAGTGCGGGCTCCAGTGGCAATGGCACCGCCCCGCATCTGACCCTTGCCCTGTTCGAAAGCCAGACAGGGGCCAGCCTGACGCATGTCCCCTACAAGGGCGGTACACCGTCGATGACCGACCTCATTGGCGGGCAGATCGACGTGGTTTTCTCCAACCTTCCCGAATCCCTGGCCTATGTCAAGGGCGGAAAGCTGCGTGCGTTGGCCGTGACAACGCGCGAGCGAAATCCGCTGCTTCCGGACGTGCCGACGGTCGTCGAAGCGGGATTCCCGGACCTGATCGTGGAGAACTGGACCGGCCTGATGATGCCGGCCGCTACGCCCCGGCCCATCGTCGACAAGGTTGCGGCCTCCCTCGCTCGGACGCTGCAAACCAACGAGATGCGGGAGCGCATCGTCGCGGCAGGCTTCACCCCGACGCCGCCATCGAGCGCACCCTTTGCCGAGTACTTCAAGGCCGAGGTCACGCGATGGTCACGGCTGATCGACGAGAAGCAGATTCGGGTCGAGTAATTCATGCTCTGGGGCGGGCAACACGCAGCCGCGAGTGCCATGCGTGAACCCTCTCTGTCATTGCGAGCGGTAATTGGCTCGACGACCGGAAGCCGCGATGCACTCCGATTCCTAGTACAACATCCCGTAAATAGGTTGAATAATTAATCGCCTCGGATATCATGGCGGGATGAGCCGAGGCCGCCAAG
>NZ_JAGIQA010000211.1 GCF_017814975.1 Cupriavidus consociatus | reverse complement strand
CCCTCGCCGCCGTCTTCCCTCGGCTTCCTTGGCTTGTATTTTCTCTTCTCGGGTCGGTGTTCGGCGTTTTCAGGCAGAGGGTGTTTCCGTGGTCGACCAACTTTGCGTTTAATAGGAGGTTCCAACGGAGGTAATTGTGGCAAAGTCTTCTTGGCCATTTCCTGCTGCTGCTTTTTAAGCAGTCGCTGTTCACGTTTCGACATGATGCCATTCTTGGGCGGCCGTCCAGGTCCGCGCTTCTTGGGTATCTGGGGTATGAGAAGCTGCTC
>NZ_JAGIQA010000210.1 GCF_017814975.1 Cupriavidus consociatus | reverse complement strand
CACCGTCGTTCTGGCCCCGGCCCAGGCCAATGGCGAACTGCTGGACGTCGTGGCCATCGACGATGCGGGGGTATCGTCACTACCAACGCAAATCACCGCGCCAGACATTACCGCGCCGGCCGCCCCGAGCGAACTGGCCGTCAACGCCGATGGCACTGTCGTCACCGGCCGTGCCGAACCGGGCAGCACCGTGCGGGTACTGGCCGCCGATGGCACTACCGTGCTGGGTAGCGTCGTGGTTGGCGCGACCGGTAGCTTCAGCATCACCCTC
>NZ_JAGIQA010000209.1 GCF_017814975.1 Cupriavidus consociatus | reverse complement strand
ACTGGCCCAGGGCTCGCCGGAGGCGATCCTGGACAACGCCGACGTACGCCGCGTCTACCTTGGGGATTCGTTCAAGCTGTGACGGCGGGCACCCGGGCACTTTCCATCCTTTCGGCACAGGTATGAAGACTCGGCTGCAGACATCGTTGGGACAGCAGCTGGTGCTCACGCCCCAGCTGCAGCAGGCGATCAAGCTGCTGCAGATGTCCACCACCGAGCTGGAGCTTGAGATCGCCCAGGCGGTGGAGAGCAATCCGCTGCTGGACTGGGC
>NZ_JAGIQA010000208.1 GCF_017814975.1 Cupriavidus consociatus | reverse complement strand
CAACCTGATCATCGCCATGGACGGCGAAGAGATTCTCCGCCGGCTGGGCGCCGAAGTGGCAACGGCGCCAAGTGTCGCAGAGGCGATGGAGATCCTGGCCGATCGGTCGTTCGATCTGGCGCTGCTCGATGTCAATCTCGGCGACGAGACCAGCTTCGGCATTGCCGACCGGCTGGCAGCCGAAGGCGTGCCCTTCGTTTTTGCAACAGGTTATGGGGAAGGCATCGCCCAGGCGAACAGCCATTCTGGCGCACCGGTGTTGCAGAAGCCC
>NZ_JAGIQA010000207.1 GCF_017814975.1 Cupriavidus consociatus | reverse complement strand
CAACGCCGATCAGCGCCGCAACGCCGAGGCCCGAGCCTCATGAGCGCCTACTTCGCCTTTGCGCGCAGCTCCTTCCATTCGCAGCTCGCCTACCGCAACGAAGTCTGGGCCAACATCTTCGGCAAGCTCGTGCAGGTCTTTGCGCGTGTCGCCATCTGGCAGGCGGCCTATGCCGGTGTCGGCGCGATGGTGGTCGATGGGGTCTCGCTGCAGCAGATGGTGACCTATGCCCTGCTGGGCGGCGCGGTCATGGGGGCGACCCGCCCTGAAAG
>NZ_JAGIQA010000021.1 GCF_017814975.1 Cupriavidus consociatus | reverse complement strand
CCGGAAAGGGTGTAGTAATCGGTATGGCAGATGCCGGTGGCCTTCACTTCCACCAGCACTTCCCCGGCGCGCGGGCCATCGAGGTCCACGTCTTCGATGGTCAGCGGGGCGCCGGCTTTCCAGGCGATGGCGGCTTTGGTCTTCATGGGGTCCTCCGGGTCAGGAATGTCCTGGGCGATGCTTCAGCGCTCGAGGCCATGACTATACGGCCATCTGCCGGCCCGCGGCCAGCCGCACCGGACCGTGAATTACCAAAAAGGAGGTATTCAGTCCTGCCATCCGCTGCCGTAAGATCCCTCGGTTGCACCGACGCGGCTGCGCGGCAATTGTCCTGATGGATTGCCCCCTGGCCTTGCCTCCACCCCAGAACAAGAGCATGACAGTCAATCCGTCCCGCCCCCGCCTCCGCCCCGGTCCCCGCGTGATCACCGGCCTCATCGCCGTCCACTTGTCCGTGTGTGCCTCCGCAGTACTGGCGAAGGCGGAAGCCACTCCCGCTCCGGCCCTGGCCGCCGCGGCCGGCCCCGCGGTGGACCCGGCGGCGCAGAGCCTGATCGCCGAGCTGCAGCAGCGCATCGAGGAGAACACCGTCAAGGAACTGCGCGCCAGCGTCGACGGCGACTACGGCACGGCGCTGCTGCTGGCCGACGACAAGGTGCTGTGCTATGTCGGCCTGATGTACCAGAACAAGATCTGGCGCGTGCTGCGTTTCGATAATCTCGGCGCGGCCGATGCCGCCTACCGGCAGGCCAGCAAGCAGAGCGCCGCCCTGGCCACCGACGCCATCCGCCGGCAGGTGCTGGCTACGCAGATGCGCCAGTACGAGCGCGCCATCCAGGACGCCGAGGCGCGTGCGGAGGCGCTCAACAACGACGTGCGCCTGATGCAGGCGCAGCGCCAGCGCATCGCGGAAGACCAGAAGAGCTCGCGTGCCGAGGTGCAGACCGCGGAGCTCGACAGCCGCGCCGCGCGCGCCCAACTGGACAAGCTGCGCCGCGAGATCCACCGGATCGAGTCTTCGCTGGCGGATTCCGGCGAGATGCTGCCCGTCGCGAACAAGGCCAAGCGCTGAAGCACTCGTCCCGGAGCGCCGGACAGGGCTAGCGCGTGGTCGTCGTCGCGCCTGCCGCGCCGGCGCGCCGGCTGGCTTCCCGTGGCGGCAGCTCGGTCTCGTGCCGCCGCCCCAGCCACCATCCGAGCGCCGCCCATGCCAGCGCCAGTCCGGCACCGGCCAGCGCTACCGTGGCCGGGTGGCCGGAAATCGCATCGATGGCAGTCTTGACCCATGCGCTGACCGCATCGCCGGCACGATAGACCGCGGTGTCGATCACGTTCTTGGCCTTGTACTTGGTTTCCGGATCGACCACCGTGAACAGCATCTCGCGCCCGGGCCGCAGCAGCGCATACTCGCCCACGCGCCGCAGGATCATCACGCCGGCCAGCACGCCGAAGGTCGGCACCAGCGCCAGCACGACGAAGCCCGCCGCGACCGCCAGCGGCACCGCGGTCAGCAGCAGCGTGACGCCATAGCGCCGCGCCATGCGGCCGGTGAAGAACAGCTGGACCAGGATGGTCAGCGCCTGGACCGTGGCGTCGAGCGCGCTGAAGACCTGGGTTTGCCGTGTGCGCTCGGGGAAGGCCTCGGCCACCAGCCGCGCCTGCTCGAAATACAGGAAGGTGCTGGCAGTGGCCAGCAGGATCACGAACAGCCCGATGCCGAGCAGGTAGCGTGAGCGCAGCAACAACGCCAGCCCCGCCCACAGGCCGCCGCCGACCGGGTTGGCGGGGTCGCTGGCGGCATCCGCCGGCACTTCATGGCCCGCGCCGGCGCGGCGGCGCCAGCCGAACAGCCAGCCCACGCCCGGCAGGGTCGCGGCGAGCAGCGCGGCGGACAACAGCATCAGCCCGGTCAGCCCGATCTGCGGTACCAGCCAGCCGCCCAGCACCGGCCCGGCCAGGCCGCCGGCGCTGGCGCCCGCGGCCAGCAGCGCGAACAGGCGCCGCGCCTGCTCTGGCCGGAACACGTCGGCCATCAGGCTCCACGCGACGGAAACCACGAACAGGTTGAACACGGAAAGCCACACGTAGAACACGCGCGCCAGCCAGACATCGTCGGGCCACGCGCGCGTGGCCAGGGCGAAGGCGAGCAGGTTGGCGATAAAAAACGCGTAGACCCACGGCACGAAGCGCCGCCGCGGCAGCCGCGCGCACACCGCGCCGTACAGCGGGATCGCGGCCAGCATGACGACGAAGGTCGCGGTAAACAGCCATTGCAGGTTCTTCACGCCGCCGGCGATGCCCATGGTCTCGCGCACCGGGCGCAGCATGAAGTAGCTGGCAAACAGGCAGAAGAAGAACAGGAAGCCGGCTACCACCGCGCCGGCCTCGCCGGGGCGGATGCCGAAGCTGCGCCGCAGCCGTGCCAGGCCGCCGCCGGCGGGTGTGTCGCGATCGGGTTCGTCCATGCCGCCCGGCGCGCGTCAGGACAGCAGCGCGGCGATGCGCTCGCGCTGGCCCGGATCGGGCATGCGCCCCAGCGCGGCGCCAAGGTTATCGGCCATGTTGCGCGGTTTGGAGGTGGCGGGGATGGCAGCAGTCACCGCCGGATGGCTGACGATGAATTTCAGGAACAGCTGGCCCCAAGAGCCGCAGTCGATGTCTCCGGCCCACTGCGGCAGCGGCCGGTCCTTGACCACGCGGAACAGGCGGCCGTCCTGGAACGGGCGGTTGATCAGCACCGCCACGCCGCGCTCCTGGCACAGCGGCAACAGCGTGCGCTCGGCATTGCGCTCGGCCACGGAGTAATTGATCTGGACGAAATCGACGCGCTCGTTGCGCACGATCCGCTCCAGCGCCTCGTGCGCGTCGTCGCGGTAATGGGTGATGCCCAGGTAGCGAATGCGGCCTTGCTCCTTCAACTCCCGCAGGAAGCGCAGGTTGCCTTGCCAGTCGATCAGGTTGTGCACTTGCAGCAGGTCGACCTTGTCGACACGCAGGTCGGCCAGCGAGCGTCCCCACTGCGCCTGCGCGGGGGCGCCGGACTGGGCCGAGATCTTGGTCGCCAGGAATACGCGCTGCCGGGCGTTGGCCGCGCGCAGCAGGTCGCCGGTCACTGCCTCGGCGCTGCCATAGCTGGGGGCGGTGTCGATGACCGAGCCTTCAGTGCGCAACAGCATGGCCATGACTTCGGCCAGCGGCTTGCGCTCGGCGGCTTCGCTGCTGACGTTGAAGGTGTCGGCCGTGCCCATGCCCACGACGGGCAGGGCCTCGGTCGTGCCCGGGATGTTGCGGCGCAGGGGCACGGCAACGGTGGCGGCGCCGGCGGGAAGGGAGGGCAGGGCGCCGGTGGCGGTCAGCCCGGCGGCCAGGGCCAGGAATGAGCGGCGGTCGAGTGGCATGGAAGCGGTTGGAAGCGGTTGGAAGCGGTTGGAGGCGGTTGGAGGCGGGTCACACACTGGTTGACCTTAGGCGCTGGCCAGAGCCTTGTAAACCGGTGCTTCAGTGCGCTACCCGGCACGCCGCGCCGCGCGCACCTGGCGGAAGGTGCGCGCTACGGCTGCTCGCGCCTCAGACCACCGTGGCCAGGCCCAGCGTCAGCAGCAGCGCCACCACCGAGATGATGGTCTCGCACACCGACCAGGTCTGGAAGGTCTGGGTCACGGTCATGTTGAAGTACTCCTTGACCAGCCAGAAGCCGCCGTCGTTCACGTGCGACAGGATCAGCGAGCCGGCGCCGGTGGTCAGCACCAGCAGCTCGGGACGGGTGCCCGGCACGCTGGCGGCGATCGGCGCGACGATGCCGGCGGCGGTGGTCATGGCGACCGTGGCCGAGCCGGTGGCGATGCGGATCATCACCGCGACCAGCCAGCCCAGCACCAGTACCGACACCTGCGCGCTGGTGGCGACATCGACGATGGCGGTGGAGATTCCCGAGTCGCGCAGGATGCGGCCGAAGCCGCCGCCGGCGCCGACCACCAGCGTGATGATCGCGGTGGGCGCCACGCACTCGTTGGTGAACTTCAGGATGGTTTCGCGGTTGAAGCCGCGCGCCTTGCCGAAGGTGTAGAAGCTCACCAGCGCGGCGATCAGCAGCGCCATCACCGAGTTGCCGATCAGCTTGAGGAAGTCGTTGGCAAAGGTCTTGGGCGTGGTGAAGACGTCCGCCCAGCTGCCGATCAGCATCAGCATCACCGGCAGCAGGATGGTAAACACGGTGATGCCGAATCCCGGCAGTTCGTGCGATTCCTTGACACGCTCATCCTCTTCGGTGAACTGGTCGGCCAGCGGGTTGACTTCGGGCAGCTTGACATAGCGGTCCATCAGCTTTGCAAACAGCGGTCCGGCGATGGCCGCCGTGGGAATGCCCACGATCAGCGCGTACATGATGGTCTTGCCAATGTCCGCGCCGTACGCGGTCACAGCCAGCAGCGCGGCCGGATGCGGCGGGATCAGGCCGTGCACCACCGACAGGCCGGCCACCATCGGGATGCCGACCACGACCATCGACGTGCCGGTGCGCTTGGCCACGTTGAAGGCGATCGGCACCAGCAGCACGAAGCCGACCTCGAAGAACACCGGCAGGCCAACGATAAAGGCGATGGTCGCCATGGCCCAGTGCACGTTCTTCGCGCCGAAGAAATCGATCAGCGTGTTGGCGATGCGTTCCGCACCGCCCGACTCGGCCATCATCTTGCCAAGCATGGTGCCCAGGCCCACCACCAGCGCGATATGGCCGAGGGTGCCGCCGACACCGGCTTCGAATGACTTGACGATATCGCCCATCGGCATGCCCACGGCAAAGCCGAGCAGCACCGAGACGACAACCAGGGTAATGAAGGGGTTGAGCTTGTAGCGCGCGATCAGCACCACCAGGGCGATCACGGCGATCAGCGCATACACCAAGAGCGTGGTTCCGGTGACGGCACCCATATTGTCTCCTTGCGTGGAAAAAAGGCCGCATGTGGGCGGCAGAGGTTCAGGCTTGTAGTTTGTTTTCTCCCCTCTCCCGCATGCGGGAGAGGGGCAGGGGGTGAGGGCAGGAGGGTCAATGACCGGCAGCGCATGCTTGATACGCCCGGCCCTCACCCCCGGCCCCCTCTCCCACTTCGTGGGAGAGGGGAGCACCCCCTCGGCTTGCAATCAAAGAGCAGCAGGCAGCAGGCTCAGGCCGCCGGCCTCTTGTAGGCGATGCAGTCCACTTCGACCTTGCAGTCCACCACCATGCTCGATTGCACGCAGGCGCGCGCGGGCGGGTTGGCGCCGAAGTATTCCTTGAAGATCTTGTTGAACGAGGCAAAGTCGCGCGCATCGTCCAGCCACACGCCGCAGCGGACCACGTGCTCGGGGCCGTAGCCGGCCTCGGCCAGGATGGCCAGCACGTTCTTGATGGCCTGGTGGGTCTGCGGCACGATGCCGCCATCGATCAGCTCGCCGCCAACCATCGGCACCTGGCCGGAAACGTAGAGCCAGCCGTCGGCCGCTACGGCGCGCGCAAACGGCATGTGTGCGCCACCCTGGCCGGTGCCGCCTTCCACGCCGAATCGTTTGATGTCCATGGGTACTCCTGGAATTTGTTGCAGGGGAAAAATCGAAGAAAAGGAATCGAATCAGTCGGCGCCGCGCGCCAGGAAGCGTCCTGCGCGGATGCCGGTCGATTGCCGCTGCTGCCATGACAGCTCGCCATTGACCCAGACCGCGGCAATGCCTTCGGCGGGCTGCATCGGGTCGGTGAAGCTGGCGGCGTCGCGGATGGTCGCGGCGTCAAACAGCACCAGGTCGGCCCAGTAGCCTTCACGCACGAACCCGCGGCCATGCAGGCCGAATCGCTCGGCGGACAGGCCGGTCATCTTGTTCACGGCGACGGTGAGCGGGAACAGCTCGCGGTCGCGCGCATAGTGGCCCAGCACGCGCGGGAACGCACCCCACAGGCGCGGATGCGGCAGCGGGTCGTTGGGCAGGCCGTCCGAGCCGACCACCGTGGCGGGGTGGCTCAGGATGCGGTCGACATCGGCGTCTTCCATGCAGTGGTAGACCGCGCCGGCGGGCATCAGCCGGCGCGCGGCCTCGTGCAGGCCGACCTGCCATTCGGCGGCGATATCGGCCAGCAGCCGGCCGCCCATCTCGGGCGCGCCTTCGGACCACGTCACCATGATGTCGAAGTCGCTGGTGACCTGCTTCAGGTCCAGCGTCGACGAGCTGGCGGTATAGGGATAGCAGTCGCAACCGACCTGCTGCCAGCGCTGCGCGCCGTCGAGGGCATCGAGCACTTCGGTGCTGCGGCCCCAGTTGTCCACGCCCGCGCATTTCAGGTGCGAGATCACCACCGGCACGCGTGCATGGCGGCCGATGCGGAAGGCTTCGTCCATGGCTTCGAGGATCTCGGCGAACTCGCTGCGCAGGTGCGTGGCGTAGAGCGCGCCGGCATGGGCCAGCGGCTCGGCCAGCGCCAGCACTTCTTCGGTCGGCGCGTTGAAGGCATTGGCGTAGGCAAGTCCGGTGGACAGGCCCAGTGCGCCATGCTGCAGCGACTCTTCCAGCTGCGCGCGCATGGCCGCGATTTCGGCAGGCGTGGCGGCGCGGTCGAGCCGGTCCATATGGTTGCTGCGCAGCGCGGTATGGCCCACCAGCGCGGCGACGTTGATCGCAGGCTGCGCGGCATCGACGGCGTCGACGTAGGCCTTGAAGCTGGGGTAGCGGAATGCGTCGGCATGGCCGAGCAGGTTCATCGGGTCGGGCGGATCGCCGGAGAGCGTCACCGGCGCGGCGCTGATGCCGCAGTTGCCGACGATCACGGTGGTCACGCCCTGCGACAGCTTGGGCGTCATCTCGGGCTGGCGCACGACGTTGGTATCGTCATGCGTATGCACGTCGATAAAGCCCGGTGCCAGCACCAGGCCGTGGCCTTCGACCACGTGCGCGGCGGCATCGGGATCGATCGCGCCGCCTTCATCGATGCGGGCAATGCGGCCATCGCGCAGCGCCACGTCGGCCAGGCGCGCGGCGGCGCCGGAGCCATCGATCAGTGTGACGAGTCGGATCAGGGTATCGAACAGGTGTGGCATGGTCAGTCTCCCAGAGGCTGGCGGCTGTCAGGGCCCAGGCCGGGGCCCGCCTCGCCGCGGTGGCTGTCCAGCACGTACTTGAGCCGGCGCAGCCGCTCCTTGCTCTGGTCCTGCTGCAGCAGCGCGCACTGGGTGGCCAGCACGTCCAGCACCATCAGCATCGCGTAGCGCGACGCCGACGGCTTGAAAATGAAATCCGTCTCCAGCGTGCGCACCGGCAGCAGCACGTCGGCGCGCGCGGCCAGCGGCGAGCCCAGTGCGGTCACCGCGACCAGCCTGGCGCCGTATTCGCGCGCAATCTCGCAGCTCGCCAGCATCTCCGGCACACGCCCGCTGGCCGAGAACGCCAGCACCACGTCGTCGCGGCTCAGCGTGGCCGCCACCATCTTCTGCAGCAGCCCGTCCTGGTAGCTCGCCACCGGCTGGCCCAGCCGCGCCAGGCGGTGGCGCGCCTCGTCGGCCATGAACGACGAGCCGCCGCCCATGCCAAAAGCGTAGACCATGCGTGCGCCCAGCAACAGACGCGCGGCATCTTCGATGCGCTGCGCGTCCATCAGGCCGCGGTTGACTTCGAGCGCGGTCAGGATGTCGGCATGGATGCTGTCGGCCAGCGTCGCCGGGGCTTCGGCGGCTGCATCGGCGCCGCCGGGTTGCAGGAAACGCGCGCCCACTGCGGTGGCCTGTGCCAGCCGCAGCTTCAGGTCGCGCACGTCGCGGCAGCCGATGGCCTTGGCGAAGCGGGTCACGCTGGCCTCGCTGACGCCGGCCTTGCGCGCCAGTTCGTTGATGCTCGCCGCCGCGGCGCCGGCCAGGTCTTCCAGCACCACCTGCGCGACCTTCTGCTCGGCCAGGCGCAGCGCGGGGCCGCGCTCGGCAATGCGGGTCAGGATGTCGAAGGGCGCGGTCATGGTTGGGTGGCTGAGCAGGGCCGCGAGACAAAGTGGCGCAGGCGGCAGGTGCTGTCGGCAAGGGCTATAACAGTGACTGACGCGACCTTGCGCGTTGCCTCTGTAGTCCCGTGTGCGGTCAGCGTGTTACTTTATAACAAGGATGAAATATCTTATTTTCAGGGCTATCATTACGTCAATCAGATTTTTTCAGGGGTGATGACAAGGATGCGTGAAATAAAGTATCAGGCCGGCGTGATCGATCCGCTCAACAAGGCGCTGGGGCGCCTGGAAGCCCCGCTGGCACCGGACGCCGCCCGCACCGGCTGGAGCCTGCTGCAGGAAGAACTGAGCCTGCCGGCCGCGGTGCTTTACGAGGACCGGCTTGCGCACAACCTGGAATGGATGCGCCGCTTCATGGGCGAGTACGGCGTGCAGCTTGCGCCGCACGGCAAGACCACCATGGCGCCCAAGCTGTTCGCGCGCCAGCTCGGCGCCGGCGCGTGGGGCATCACGCTGGCGACCGCGCACCAGACCGCCGCGGCGCATGCGCACGGCGTCAAGCGCGTGCTGATGGCCAACCAGCTGGTGGGCCGCCGCAACATGGAAATCATTGCGGACCTGTTGCGCGACGATCCGGACTTCGAGTTCTTCGCGCTGGTGGACTCCGCCGCGCTGGTCGACCAGCTCGGCAAGTTCTTCAAGGAGCGCGGCCAGGCGCTGCAGGTGCTGCTGGAACTGGGCGTGGCGGGCGGGCGCACCGGCGTGCGCGACGACGCGCAGCAGCAGGCCGTGCTCGACGCGCTGGCGCGCTGGCCGCAGGCCTTGTCGCTGGCGGGTGTCGAAATCTATGAAGGCGTGCTGAAGGAAGAGGCCGACATCCGCGCCTTCCTGCAGCGCACTGTGAACGTGACGCGGCAACTGGCGCAGCAGGGTCGCTTCGGACGCAGCCCGGTAGTGATGTCGGGCGCGGGCTCGGCCTGGTACGACGTGGTCGCCGAGGAGTTCGCGCGCACCGACATCGGCACGCCGATCGACATCGTGCTGCGCCCCGGCTGCTACCTGACCCATGACGTAGGCATCTACCGCGCCGCGCAGCAGCGCATCCTGGCCAGCAACCCGGTCGCGCAGAAGATGCGCGAGGGCCTGCTGCCCGCGCTGCAGCTGTGGGCCTACGTGCAGTCGATCCCTGAACCGGATCGCGTCATCATCGGCATGGGCAAGCGCGACGCCGCCTTCGATGCCGGCATGCCGATCCCCGCGCGGCTGTACCGCCCGGGCAGCGAGGCGCCGGTCGACGTGCCCGCGCACTGGGAAGTGACCGGCATGATGGACCAGCACGCCTACCTGCAGGTCAAGCCGGGCGACGACATCCGGGTCGGCGACATGATCGCCTTCGATATCTCGCACCCTTGCCTGACCTTCGACAAGTGGCGCCATATCCCGGTGCTGGATCGCGACCTGCGCGTGATCGACATCGTGCAAACCTTCTTCTGAGAGGCGGAACGCCCCATGAGCATCGATATCCTGGCCTACGGCGAGCCGCTGGTGGAGTTCAACCAGCAGCGCGACGATCCCGACCGTTACCTGCAGGGTTTTGGCGGCGATACCTCCAACTTCTGCATCGCCGCGGCCCGGCAGGGCGCCAGCACCGGCTATATCAGCGCGGTGGGCGCCGATACCTTCGGCGAGCGCCTGCGCGCGCTGTGGACACAGGAGCGGGTCGATACGCGTCACGTCCATGTGGACCCGTCCGCGCCGACCGGCGTCTATTTTGTCTCGCACGACAACCACGGCCACCGCTTCGACTACCTGCGCGAAGGTTCCGCCGCCAGTCGCTACCAGCATGAGCAGCTGCCGCTGGGCGCGATTGCCGCGGCGCGCTACCTGCACCTGTCGGGCATCAGCCTGGCCATCAGCACCAGCGCCTGCGATGCGGGCCTGGCGGCGATGGAGCACGCGCGCAAGGCCGGAACCAGGGTCACGCTCGACACCAACCTGCGCCTGCGGCTGTGGTCGCTGGCGCGCGCGCGCGGCATCATGCGCGAAGCGTTCGCGCTGACCGACGTGTGCCTGCCCAGCTGGGACGACATCACGGTGCTGACGGGACTGGACGACCGCGACGCCATCGTCGATTACCTGCTCGGCTGCGGCATTGGCCTGGTGGCGCTCAAGCTGGGCGAGGAGGGCGCTTACGTGGCCACGCCAGAATCGCGCACGCTGGTGGCGCCGTATCCGGTCAAGCCGGTCGATGCGACCGGCGCCGGCGACTGCTTCGGCGGCAGCTTCGTCGCGCGGCTGGCGGCGGACGCCGACCCATTCGAGGCCGCGCGCTACGCCAACGTGGCCGCGGCGCTGTCCACCACGGGTTATGGCGCGGTGGCGCCGATCCCCGATGCGCAGACCGTGATGGCCCGGCTGGCCGAATCGGTCTCCGTGATCGGCGGCTGATCGGCGGTTGAGCGGCGCTGAACCGGCTGCATTCCCTGACTTTGCTTTTTTGAACCCTTCACCCCGAGATCCGATATGCAAAACCAGTCTTCCCCGCTGCTCCCCCTGCTGGCCGACGTGCCGGTGATCCCCGTGCTGGAATTCCATTCGGTCGACGAGGCCCTGCACGTCAGCGAGGCGCTGGTCACCGGCGGCCTGCCGCTGCTGGAGATCACGCTGCGCACGCCGGTCGCGCTGGAAGCCATCAAGGCCGTGGCCGCCGCGCTGCCGCAGGCGTGCGTGGGCGCGGGCACGGTCCTTACCGTCGAGCAGCTGCATGCCGTGCGCGACGCCGGCGCGCAGTTTGCCGTGTCGCCCGGCCTGACCCCGTCGCTGGCGGAGGGGGCGCAGGGCGCGGGGATCTCGCTGTTGCCGGGGGTGGCAACGGCCAGCGAGGCCATGCTGGCGCTGGAAGCCGGCTTCACCTTCCTGAAGTTCTTTCCGGCGCAGGCGGCCGGTGGGGTGCCGATGCTCAAGTCACTGGGCGGGCCGCTGCCACAGCTGCGCTTCTGCCCGACCGGCGGCATCGATGCTGCCCTGGCGCCGACCTACCTGGCCTTGCCCAACGTGGTGTGCGTGGGCGGGTCGTGGGTGGTGCCGAAGGACGCGGTGGCCGGCAAGGACTGGGGCCGCATCCGTTCGCTGGCCGAGCAGGCCCGCGTGCTGCGCGGCAAGGGCTGAGCGCGCCGGGCCGTAATCAAGTCAAAGCCAAGCATGCAATGCAAAACGGCACGCCCGAGGGCGTGCCGTTTTTGGTTGCAGACGCGGGCAGGCCGCGTCGTCGTGCGGTTTGGCGGTCCGGCTTACTTGTGCCGGTCCGCCGAGCTTTCCAGCTTCTGGCCGCCGCGCTGAATGTCTTGTCCGAGTCCTGCCATCGTGTTGCATCCAGCCAACAGGGTGGCAAACAGAACGCACCAGATCCAACCTTTCTTCACGCCGAGCTCCTTTCCATTCGGTTGAGGGTTTGAGGCAGATTTTACTGCCGCTGTCAGCGCGGTTGATAGCTGGTATGTGCCAATTTGTAAATCGTGCAATCGATGCAACAGTTGCTGCCGCCGGCGAGTCCCGGCTTGAACGCTTCAGCTGGCCGGCGCCAGCAGTTCGCGGGCGCGCTGCTGGATGGCGGCGTGGGTCTGCATCAGCCATGCCGCCGGGAAAGGTTGCGCCAGCAGGTAGCCCTGCACGCTGTGGCAGCCCCAGGCGCGCACCGCCTCCAGTTGCTGCCGGCTCTCCACGCCCTTGGCGCATACCGCCGCGCCGGCGCGGCGCGCCATGACGCAGGCGCTGTGCAGCCGCTCGGCGAGGCCTGGGCTGCCGCCGCGTGCGCCGCCATGGCCCAGCCGGCGTACATCGAGCGAGACGCGATCGGGCCGCAGTGCCTTCAGGGCAAGCCGGCTGCCCGGGCTGTCGTCGAAATCGCCCAGCGCCAGCTGTACCCCGAGGCGGCGCAAGTCTGCAAAGCGCTCGAGGATGCCGGCGTCCGGGGGCGCCGCGCCGGCAGGCAGCTCGATGCACAGGCGCTCCGCGGCGATGCCGCCGGTGTCGATGGCCTGCGCCAGCGCATCGACAATTTCCGGGCGGTGCAGCTGCGCGCTGGAAGCCAGCAGCGTAAATTGCAACGGCGCAAGCGCTTCGGCGCCGCGCATCAGCGGCAGCACGCTGTCGAGCAGCCAGGCGCCGATGCGTCCGACCAGCCCGAGCGTCTCCACCGCCGGCAGGAAGTCCTGCGGCGCCACCCGCCCCAGCGCAGGGCTGTGCCAGCGCAGACGCACGGTATAGCCGCTGACATGGGCGCCGGCAAAGTTGGCGCGCGGTTGCAGTTGCAGGCTGAGTTCGCCGCGCTCCAGTGCCTCGGGCAGGGCGGCCAGCAGCGGCGCGGTGGGCGGGGCGGCGGGCTTGTCGGCGCGCGCGAGGCCGTCGCCGCCCTGGCGGACGATGCGCAGCATGGCATCGAAGGCCTGCTGCATGCTGCGCTCGGCGGGGATGTCAGGGTGGTCGGTGGCCACGCCGATGCTGCTGGAGATAAACAGCTCGAAGCCATCCAGCACGAACGGACGGGACAGGTCGGCGGCAATGCGCGCGGCAATCGGTCCTGCATCCGTGCAGCCGGCGGGCAGTGTCGTGACCGCGCCCAGGTCAGACGCGGCCACCCAGTGCATGACCGTCCCCTGCGGCAGCAGTGCTGCAATGCGGGCCTGCACCAACGCCTGCAGGTGGGCGGCGCGGCGCGGGCCAAGGGTCTCGCACGCGCTGGCAAAGCGGTCGAGCCGGATCGCCAGCACAGCGGCCGGCGGCGCGCCCTCGTCGCGGCGCGCGGCCAGCGCGGACAGCAGTCCGGCCGGGCGCGCCGGGACGTTTGCATCGGACGGCACTAGTGCGTCGCCCGCTGGCGTCCCGCCGGGATCGTCGGCATCTGGGTGCATGAATCGTGTTGCGGGCGGCGGCCGTGCTGGCGGCGCTGTCCCGCGTCTCCCCGTTGTCAGTGTTCCACGTCTGGCAGGACCGCTGGCGCGGGCCGGCTGCTCTCGTCAGGCGAGGCACGCCTGCTGCAGCCGCAACGGGCCGCAAGGCCAGATCATAAGCCAAGGCAGGTGGCACGACCTTGCAAGTTGCGACAAGTTGCGGACTACGCACCTATCGCTTGACGGAAATCAAGGCGGCGCCAGCGCGTCACTGCATGAGGTTGACTGAACACGCGCGCGGTATCAGCCGGTCGTTTCTTCTTCCGGGCCCTCTTCGGGTGGCAGGCGCGAGGCCAGCACCTTGTCGATGCGCTTGCCGTCCATGTCGACAATCTCGAAGCGCCAGTCGCCCCACTCGACGCGGTCGGCGACCTGCGGCAGCCGTCCGAGCAGCAACAGCAGCATGCCAGACAGCGTGTGGTAGCGCTCCTTTTCTTCTTCCGGCACCTGGCGCAGCCCGATGCGGTCCTTCAGTTCGGGGATCGGGATCAGGCCGTCGAGCAGCCACGAGCCATCGTCGCGCTGCACCGCCCATTCCTCGCCGGCGGCCTCGGCCTTGAACTCGCCGGTGATGGCTTCGATCAGGTCCTGCAGCGTCACCAGGCCCAGCACCTCGCCGTATTCGTCGATGACAAAGGCCACCTGGCCGCCCGAGGCGCGGAAGTTTTCCAGCAGTTCCATCCCGGTCACGCTTTCGGGCACGAACACCGCTGGCTGCACCACTGCCATCAGGTCGGCTTCTTCGCCGCGCAGGCGCCGCGCCAGCAGCTGGCGCGCGCTGACCACGCCGATGATGTCATGCATGCCGCCGCGCACCGCCGGGAAGCGGGAGTGGTCGGATTCCTCGATACGGCGCAGGTTTTCTTCCAGCGGCGCGTCCACGTCGAGGTAGATGACGTCGCCGCGCGGCACCATCAGCGAGGCCAGCTGGCGGTCGTCAAGGCGGAACACGTTGCGCACCATGGTGTGCTCGTGCTGCTCGATCACGCCCGCTTCGGAGCCTTCGACCAGCAGTGCGTGGATTTCTTCCTCGGTCACGCCGGGGCCGCTGTCGGTCTTGGTGCCGAGCAGGCGCAGCACCAGCCGGGTGGAGCTCGACAGCAGCTTGACGAAGGGGGTGGACGCGACGGCGAGCCAGGAGATCGGGCGCGCCACCAGGCGGGCAATGGCTTCAGGGGCCATCTGGCCCAGGCGCTTGGGCACCAGTTCGCCCAGCACGATGGAAAAGTAGGTCAGGCCGGCCACCACGATCGCGGTGGCGACGTAGCCGGCGGTGGACTCCGCCATGCCAACGCTGCTGTGCAGCCAGTCGCCGAAGGGCTGCGCCAGCGTCGATTCGCCGACCACGCCGTTGAGAACGCCGATCGACGTGATGCCGATCTGCACCGTCGACAGGAAGCGTGTGGGATCCTCGCCTAGCTTGACGGCCTCGATCGCGCCCCGGTCACCGTTCTCGATCTGTCGCTGCAGGCGCGCCTTGCGCGCGGTGACCAGCGCGATCTCGGACATCGCGAACAGGCCGTTCAGCAGGATCAGCGCCAGTAATATGGCAATTTCCATCAAAGTGCGCGCCCTTTGCGCGCCGGGTGTTCAAAAAGGTCAAGCATACCATTCGGCTGTTACAGGAAGTCGTTACAGTGACGCCTGCGCCGCAGGGGCGGCAAGGCAAGAGCAGACAGGGAATTGCCACTATTACCTTGAAGGTAGTCGCCCCCAGCGCCATGCCATGCTGTAATAAGCGCATGGAAACGTTGACTCCCGCCTCCGAAGCCACGCTCGACTTCCCCGGCCTGCTGCGCTACTGGCGCGGCAAGCGCGGCTACAGCCAGCTGGCGCTGTCGCTGGCCGCCGGGGTGTCGCAGCGCCACATCTCCTTCCTGGAATCCGGCCGTGCCCGCCCCAGCCGCGAAATGGTGCTGGCGCTGGCCGAGCGCCTCGGCGTGCCGCTGCGCCAGCGCAACCGCATGCTGCTGGCGGGCGGCTTCGCCCCGGCCTATAGCGAGCATGGGCTGGCCTCGCCGCCGTTGCAGATGGTGCAGCAGGCGATCGCACTGATCCTGTCCAAGCAGGAGCCGTACCCGGCCGTGGTGCTGGACCGGTTCTGGAACCTGGTCGACGCCAACCAGGCTTACCGGCGCATGCTCGATACGCTGCTCGACGGACGCGCGCCCGCGTCGCTGGAGGACGAAGGCGGCCAGGGCGGCAGTCCGCGCCGGGTCAACCTGATGCTGTCCGTATTCGATCCGCAAGGATTGTGGCCGGTGATCGAGAACGCGCGCCAGGTCGGACGCTACCTGCTGCGGCGCGTCTGGCAGGAATTGCAGGGTCAGGCGCACGACCAGACCGCGCGCGAGATCTTGCGGCGCATCGCCGCCTGGCATCCTGACATGGTCGGCCCCGGCGGCGTACTGCTTCCCGACGACGACGGCGCGGAAGGACCGCCGCTGCCGGTGCTGCCGGTCGTGCTGCATGCCGGCGCGTTCCGTGCGTCGCTGTTTTCGACGCTGACCACGCTTGGTATTCCGCAGGACATCACGCTGCAGGAGCTGCGCATCGAGTCCTTCTTTCCCGCCGACGAACCCACGCGCGCCCTGTTTGAAGCGCTGGGGGCCGCGCTGCCACCGGGGTTCAGAAGCGGTAGCGCAGGTAGATGACGTGGAAGCTGGTGCCAGGATTGGGCTCCTTGATGCCGGAATTGGACAGGTGCTGGAAGCGGTAGCCCGCGGTAAAGCGTCGGTCCGAGCCGAAGGCTACGCCCAGCCCCGCGTATTCCGAGAACTGGAACGCCGTGGAAATGACATGGTCGTCCGAGGTGCGCGTTCCCGTCAGCAAGCGCGGCCCCACCGACAATTCCAGGAACGGGGCCCAGGCGTGCTTCCACCAGCCGATGCGGACCACCGGCGAGGCGCCGAACTCCCACAGGTCATGCGGATTGTTGTCGCTGCTGCTGTTCCAGCGCGCGACATTGACTTCCCATTGGAGGTCGATCAGCCAGCCCTGCGGATTGCCCCACGCAAAGCCTGAATCCCACAGCATGGCCATCTCGACCTTCTGCACGTGATGGGTGTCGTCGAAGCCGTAGCCCAGCTGCACGGCC
The DNA here is from genome assembly GCF_017814975.1 of Cupriavidus consociatus. Lineage (GTDB taxonomy): Bacteria > Pseudomonadota > Gammaproteobacteria > Burkholderiales > Burkholderiaceae > Cupriavidus > Cupriavidus consociatus. Next base: position 127,871 of record NZ_JAGIQA010000021.1, on the reverse strand, counting down.
GGCGCGGCGTGGGCGGTGCCGAGGCCAAGGGGAAGGGCCAGCAGGCTCGCCGTAGCGGCGTGTCGCACGGCCAGCGGGATCGGGCGCGGGAGGCGACGCTGTGGGGGCCGCGGACGACTGGTCTGCGGTGTCGGCGCGGGAAGGGGATCGCAACAAGCTGCGCGGCGGTCTTGACTGGCTTCTTGGTCTTGTCGTGGCATGGGAAGCAAGGCTTGGGATGCTGCGTTGCTGTCGGACCCTGCATGGGGCGGCGCCGCAACGACGCGCCACGCATGGCCGGCCTCCATAACCTATTTGTAGTACACGCGATGGCACATTGCTGGCAGAGGGGGGGGCGATGCGATTCGCGCGCGTGCGCGCAACCGATGCAAAGCCGCCAGATGGCGCGTGTCCTGTGCGACAATGCGGCTCGCTTTTTCCCGTCTATACGAGGGCATTTCAATGATGTTCCGCATTTTTAGGCATGCTGCCGCGCTGGCCGGCTGCATGCTCGGCCTGGCCGCGCCGGCGGCTCATGCCGAAGGCAGTGCCATGCCGGCCCAGCGTCCGGCCGCGGCCGCCGGCCTTTACGAGTGCCAGGCGCCGGACGCCGGCACCGTGTTCCGCTCCACGCCCAGGGAAGGCTGCCGCCTGGTGGCAGCGCCCGACGCTGGCGCACCCGATCCGCAACGCTGGTTGCCGCTGATGGGCGCCAACGGCGTGATCTCGTACTTCGACCAGTCGGCGACCCGGCGCCAGGGGACGCAGGTCGGCGTCGTGCTGATGCGCAATTCACCGTCAGGGGTGATCCGCACCGCCAACGGCGAACCGATCCGCTCCTCGCTCAAGCGCATGGTGCTCGACTGTGCCACGTCGATGTTCGCGGTGGTCGAGCAGACGCTGTACAGCAAGCGCTATGCGCGCGGCAATTCGCTCTATACGATCCGCGCGCCGCAGTACGGCACCTTCCAGCCCGCCGGCCCCGGCACGATCGCGGGTGAGCTGCTGCGCAGGCTGTGCCGCTGAGCCGAGCTGAGCTGAGCGTCCCGTGGCGGTCCCATCAGGGTTTGTCCCGGTCAACCGCGTGCAAACCGTCCTCGTTGATGCGAATACCCGGCGCGAATCGCGTGCCGGTTTTTGCAGGCATTCCCACACGCAGGGCTCACGAGGAGACCGAAATGAAGAAGTGGATCGTCATGCTGTCGCTGGCAATGTTCGGTGCGGGCGCGATGGCGCAGGCAACGCCGGCCACTCCGGCAACCCCGGCCACGCCGGCGGCACCGGCGGCAGCGGCTGCCGACAAGGCTGCACCGGCCAAGGCCGACAGCAAGCACAAGGCCAAGGCCAAGAAGACCAGCGCCAAGAAGAAGAGCCACGCTACTGGTGCCAAGGACCCGATGACCAAAAAAGGCGCCTGAGCGCACTACCGCTGGCGGCGGGCGCCCGGCTCCCCGGCATGCGGGGAAGCAGGCGGCGTCCGTACCGCCACGCCGCCGCGCTGCGATGGCGTGGCATGCGGGCGGGGCCATGTCCACATGTCCCTGCCGCGCGAACGACAGCCCTGTGGCACGCCATGCCGTGCCGTCCGGGGGGAAGGGCAGGTCGTTGCGGCGGATCGAGACAGGAGGCTACGGCCTCCTTTTTTTTTGTTCTTGGGCGACAGCTTTGCGTGCGCAGCCGCGCACGTTATGCTAGCGGGCATCGTGCCCGGCCTGGCGCGCGTTGTTGCGCCGGCGCAATGACAACCCTCGGACAGGAGTGTCTATGGCAGTGCTTGCAGCATGGTGGCGGCAAATCGCAATCCTGTGGACGCTGGCGCTGCTGTGCCAGCCGGCATGGGCGGCCAAGCTGGCACCGGCACCGGCACCGGCACCGGCATCAGTCCCGATTGCGGTGCCCAGCGGTGAAGTCGCGGAACTGCGGCTGATGGACCGCCCCATTGCCACGCTGCGCGCGGCGATCGGCGGCGCGACGCCGGCCATGCGCGTGGCGCGCGCGCAGCAGCTGTTCGACGGTCTCACCGAAGCCGAACTGGCCCAGCCTCTCGGGCAGCTCAGCGGCACGCTCGGCGATGCGCCAATGATCGCGTTCCGGCTCGGTGACCGGCTGCTGTTCGCCCTGGCCGTGCAAGACCTTTCTGCGGAAGACAACCTCACGCTGGAAGCTGCCGGCGCGCAGGCCGCGGCGGCGCTGCGCCAGGCCATTGCCGCGCGGCGCGCGCACCTGCACTGGCCCAACCTGCTCCGCGGCGGGGCGCTGAGCCTGCTCGGCCTGGGCGTGCTGGCCGCGCTGGTCTGGGGCGTCTCGCGCGCGAGCGCGATGCTGCGCGCGCGCCTGCGCACGGCATTGCAGCACCACGTCGCGCTGCACCTCGAACGCAGGGCCGGCCAGTTCGACTGGACCGGCACGCTCTACCAGCTGGTTGCGCGCCTGGTGCAGATCGTTGCCGTCGGCGTGGTGCTGGTGCTGGCCTTTGCCTGGCTTGAGTTCGCGCTCGAACAGTTTCCGCTGACGCAGCCCATGGGCGACCGCATGGGTGCGTTCATCCTCCACCTGCTGTCGGGCATTGCCTTGTCGATGGTTGGAGCGGTGCCTGGGCTGGTGACGGTCGCGGTGATCCTGCTGATCGCGCGCGCGGTGCAGCGGCTGGTATCGAATATCTTCAAGGCGGCGCAGAAGGGGCAGATCTCGGTGCCCGGGCTGCATGCCGAGACCGCCGGCGCCACGCGGCGGCTGGCCGCGGTGTTGATCTGGGCGCTGGGGTTCACCTTTGCCTACCCGTATATCCCGGGCTCGGATAGTGATGTGTTCAAGGGCCTGTCGGTGCTGCTCGGGTTTATGGTGACGCTGGGCTCGGCCAACGTGGTCAACCAGCTGATGAGCGGCATGGTGGTGGTGTACTCGCGCGCGCTGCGGCGCGGGGACATGGTATGCATCGGCGATACCGTCGGCACGGTGGCGTCGCTCGACGCGCTGTCGGTCAAGGTCATCAACCTGCGCAACGAAGAGGTGACGCTGCCGAACGCGGTGGTGGTCGGCAGCGCGATCCACAACTACACCCGGCACGGCAGCGTGCGCGATTCCGGCACGAAAGAGGGCTGGCAGGCCGCGATGATTTCGACCTCGGTCACCATCGGCTACGACACGCCGTGGCGGCAGGTCCATGCCATGCTGCTGGCTGCCGCCGCGCAGGCCGAACACGTGGCGGCGTCACCGACGCCGTTCGTGCTGCAGCGTGGCTTGTCGGATTTCTATGTCGAATACGAACTGTTTGCCGCGCTGGATGATCCGCGCAACCGCTTCTTTGCGCTATCCGCGCTGCACGCGGCGATCCAGGACCAGTTCAACACGCACGGCGTGCAGATCATGTCGCCGCACTTCATGGCGCAGCCGGAGCAGGCTGTCTGCGTGCCCGAAGCCAAATGGTTCGAGCAGCCGGGCAGCGCGCAGATCGATCCGGCCGCGCGGCCGCAACGGGCGTCGTCTCGCGCCGCATGAACGCGGCCGGCGCACTGATCGCGCGCGCGGGTGCCTGCTTCAGCCGTCGACGTGGCGGGCCTTCCATTGCCCGCTGGGCTGCTTGCAGAACCAGCCTTTCCAGTGCTCCTGCGAACTGCCGCGCTTCAGTTCCGACTCCAGCCGCCGGCACTGCTGTCCCTTGTCGGTCTTGCTTTCAACGGGGGTGATGGTGCCATCGACCTGCTGGCGACGTCCGCTGGCCGGGTAGGTCCACGTTACCGACTGGCCGTCGGCGGTATCGTTGAGCGCCTTGCGCACCGATTGCGACAACGACGCACCTTCCTTCTCGTTGAGCGTGCCGATGATGGAGCCGCTCAGGTAGTTGTCGAAGTACGCGTGGGCCGGCGCGGCCATGGCGAGCAGCAGCGTGGAGCCGAGCACGCCGGCGATGGTGGCGCGGATGGCGGCGCGGGTGGCCAGGTAAGCAGTGCGGTCTGTTTGCCGAGGCAGCATGACGATTCCTTTGGCTTCATGTTGGCGTGCACCGCGAGCCGAGGGAGGGCATTGCGCGGGCAAGCCGGATGGGTCGTTTGGGTGGCATTGTAAGCGCAATGCCGGGCTGGCGACGACCACTTTGCCGCATTGCGGCGGCACCGGCGCGGTTGACACCGGCGTAGCGCTGACCTAGCGTTGATTGCTGCCCCAACGCTTGCCATTCCCCTGTTCCGCAGCGGCTGTCAGCGGTGCACACCGCAAAGGCAAGCGCCTTTCCCGCGAGAGGAGATCCCATGAAGCTGCGCTATCTCATCATCGGCCTGGCCGGTGCTTGTGCCGTCGGCACATTGCACGCCCAGACCGGCAAGGCCGACAAGTTCAATCCCTACACCGACGGCGCCAGGCAGGACAAATTCAGCACGTACACCGATGGAGCCAAGCAGGACAAGTTCAGTCCGTATTCGGATGGCGCAAAAAGCGACAACGTGACCTCGCTCAATCCCGGTGCACGGCCTGATCAGATGGAACCAATTCAGGGCGGCGCGCAGAAGTTCGATTCATTCAGCCAGGGCGGCATGAAGAGCGGCAAGTTCGATACGTATTCCGAAGGCGCCAAGAGCGGCAAGTTCGATCCCTACAGCGAAGGCGCTAAAAAGTAACACGGTATTAAAAGTGTCGAGCGCGGGGTGCCGGCTGGCACCCCGGCTATTCACGCTGGCCGGAAGGTTTGGCGAGCCTGTCACTCGCCTGCGCTTGCGCCGGTGTGACCTGAACGCCCGCAAAGCCTTGCCCGGAGCGGCTTTCGGGCAACCCCACCAACATTTTGTTTCAAACCTTGCGTGATCGAAACGTGACTTCGGCGTCTCGAATTGTTATGGTTTATTGCGCATCGCAACAACCCGGACACAGGGCCCGTCGGCGCCGAGACCCGTGTCAGGGCCACGCCATATTTGGCCCGGTCTGTCTCTTGCTGTGTCGTGCCTTGCTGCGCGGATTGCAAGGCTCTTCGTCCCGACCGCGGATGCCGGTCACCCCGTTTTAACTGTTCCCCTGGCATACATGTCACAGATCGCCACCCCACGCTTGTCCGCAATATTCACCGTGCCCGCCTCAGGGCCGGCCCGGCGCCGCGGCGCGCGCGCCGGCGTGCGGATCGCGGCATGGCTGGGGGGCAGCATCCTGGCACTGTGGGCCATGACGGCGCAGGCGTTCGACTTCGATACCGTCGCCGCGCGTGCCAAGCAGCTCGCGGCATCGCCATACAAGGCCCCGCCGCAGAACCTGCCGCGCGAACTGCGCGAGTTGACCTACGAGCGCTACCGCGAGATCGAATTCAAGCCCGAGCGTTTCGCCTGGCGCGGCACCCGCTCTCCGTTCGAGCTGTCGTTCTTCCATGAGGGCATGGTGTTCGACCAGCCGGTGCGCATCCATGAAGTGGTGGGCAACAGCGTGCGTGAATTCCGCTTCGATCCCGCCGCGTTCAACTACGGACCGCACAAGGTCGATGCCGCCAAGCTCAAGGGGCTGGGCTTCGCCGGCTTCCGCATCCTGTATCCGCTGAACCAGGGCAAGCGCAAGGACGAACTGGCGTCGTTCCTGGGAGCCAGCTATTTCCGTGCACTCGGCAAGGACCAGTGGTATGGCCTGTCGGCGCGTGGCCTGGCGGTGGACACCGCGCTCAATTCTGGTGAGGAATTCCCGCGCTTCGTCGAATACTGGATCGAACGGCCGGGCCCCAATGCCAAGGAGATCACCATCTACGCGCTGATGGATTCGCGCCGCATGAGCGGCGCCTACCGTTTCACCATCAAGCCGGGCGCGGAGACCGCGATGGAGGTCAAGTCGCGACTGTTCCTGCGCGAGAACGTGACCAAGCTGGGCCTGGCGCCGCTGACCAGCATGTATCTGTTCGGCGAGAACCAGCCGGCGCCGGCGCAGGATTTCCGCCCCGAGGTGCATGACTCGGACGGCCTGTCGATCCACCTGGGTACCGGCGAATGGGTCTGGCGCCCGCTCGTCAATCCCAAGCGCCTGCTGGTGACGTCCTTTGCGGCGACCAACCCGCAGGGCTTCGGCCTGATGCAGCGCGACCGCAGCTTCAACAGCTATCAGGAATTGGGCGCCTGGTATGAACGCCGCCCGAGCGGCTGGGTGCAGCCGCGCGGCAACTGGGGCTCGGGCCGGGTCGAACTGGTGCAGATCCCGACGCCGGACGAGACCAATGACAACATCGTCGCCTACTGGGTGCCGGACAACCCGCCCAAGCCGAAGCAGGCCTTCGACTATGAGTACCGGTTGCTGTGGCAGAAGGACGGCGAACAACTGCCGCCGCTGTCGTGGGTGAGCCAGACCCGGCGCGGCCAGGGCCAGTCGGCCAGCAAGGAGGACACGAGCTTTTCGCTGGTGGTGGACTTCGAAGGCCCGGGCTTTCGCAAGCTGCCCGCGGACGTTCGCATCGACCCGGTGGTTTCGGCCGATGCCAACGGTGAACTGTTGAAGACGTCGGTACAGCGCAATGAAGCGACCGGCGGCTGGCGCATGACCATGGTGATGCGCCGCAAGGATGAAACCAAGCCGGTAGAGTTGCGCGGCTATCTTCGCAACGGCAATACAACCCTATCCGAGACGTGGAGCTACATCTTACCCCCAGGCTAAAGCAGCGACCGGCCCAGGCAGCGGCATGCGAGCGCTATGTCGACCGCCTGCCCGTATCGCCTGAAATTCGCAGCGAACTGCTGACCGATATGCCCGGCGCGGCCGCGGCGCCGGTCGCATCGCTGGCGCCGGTCAGTACGGTCATGCCGGTCAGCGGCGACGGCCGCGACGCGCAGGAAGCGATCTCGCGCCTGCAGTCGCGCCTTGCCGCCAAGGACGCGCCCGCCGCGCAGGGCGGCGGCGCCTACGCTTCGGTTGGCCGCCGTTTCACCATCGCCTACGGCAATCCGCAGATTGGAGGCGAGCCGCTGCTGCAGCGGCGCGCAGATGGCACCGTCAAGGTCGACACTGGCCCCGAGCCCGAGCGCAGCTCGATGGTGCCGCGCCAGTGGCCGCCGCATATCGTTACCGGCTGGCTGCGCAACACCTGGCGCCGCATGCTGGGCCGCCCGCCCGTGCCCGAAACCTGGGACACGCTGCACGACGGCCCCGATGCCGAAGGCAAGTGGCACCCGGCCGGCTCGCACCGCCGCTGGTTCCTGCTGGCGCTGGTCGTGATCCAGACCGTGCTCGCCACCTACTTCATGACCAGCGTGCTGCCGTATCACGGGGCCGATCCGCTCGAGATCGCGATCCTTGGCCTGTTCGCCATTCTGTTCTCATGGGTGTCGGCGGGTTTCTGGACCGCGATGATGGGCTTCCTGGTGCTCGCCAAGGGCGGCGACCGGCATCTGATTTCGCGCTCCGCCGCACCCGACGGGCCGCTCGCGCCCGAGGCGCGCACCGCGATCATCATGCCGATCTGCAATGAGGACGTGACGCGGGTGTTCGCGGGGTTGCGCGCGACCTATGAATCGCTGGCGCGCACCAGCCATCTGTCCAATTTCGATTTCATCGTGCTGTCCGATAGCGGTAACCCGGACCTGCGCACCGCCGAGCACGACGCGTGGATGGAGCTGTGCCGCGCGGTCGGCGGCTTCGGCCGCATCTTCTATCGCTGGCGCCGCCACCGCGTCAAGCGCAAGACCGGCAACGTCGCCGACTTCTGCCGCCGCTGGGGCAGCAAGTACCGCTACATGGTGGTGCTCGATGCCGACAGCGTGATGAGCGGCGACTGCCTGGCCACGCTGGTGCGGCTGATGGAGGCCAACCCCGGCGCCGGCATCATCCAGACCGCGCCGCTGGCCGTGGGCCGCGAGACGCTGTATGCACGGGTGCAGCAGTTCGCCACGCGCGTGTACGGGCCGTTGTTCACCGCTGGCCTGCACTACTGGCAGCTGGGCGAATCGCACTACTGGGGCCATAACGCCATCATCCGTGTCAAGCCATTCATCGAGCATTGCGCGCTGGCCCCGCTGCCAGGGCGTGGGCCGCTGTCCGGCGAAATCCTGTCGCACGACTTCGTCGAAGCCGCGCTGATGCGCCGGGCCGGCTGGGGCGTGTGGATCGCCTACGACCTCGAAGGCTCGTACGAAGAGTTGCCGCCCAACCTGCTCGACGAGGTCAAGCGCGACCGTCGCTGGTGCCAGGGTAACCTGATGAATTTCCGGCTGTGGTTCAAGCAGGGCTTCCACGTGGTGCACCGCGCGGTGTTCCTGACCGGCATCATGGCCTACCTGTCGGCGCCGCTGTGGCTGTTGTTCCTGCTGCTGTCCACGGCAATGCTGGCCAAGCATGCATTGGTGCCGCCGGAGTACTTCACGCAACCGTACCAGATGTTCCCGACCTGGCCCGAATGGCACCCGGAGAAGGCGTTGGCGCTGTTCTCGGCGACCGCCACGCTGCTGTTCCTGCCCAAGCTCGCCAGCGTGGTGCTGCTGATGAAGCAGGCACGGCGCTACGGCGGCGCGGTGCAGCTCTTTGCCAGCATGCTGGTCGAGGTGCTGCTGTCAGCGCTGCTGGCGCCCACGCGGATGCTGTTCCATACCAAGTTCGTGATCGCCGCCTACAGCGGTTGGGGCATCTCGTGGAAATCGCCGCCGCGCGAAGACGCCGAGACCACCTGGGGCGAGGCGTTGCGCCGCCACGGCTGGCATACCGCGCTGGGACTTGCGTGGGGCGGGCTGGTCTACTGGCTGAACCCGTCGTACGTGCTGTGGCTGCTGCCGATTGTCGGGTCGCTGGCAATGTCGATCCCGTTGTCGGTGATGCTGTCGCGCGTGTCGCTGGGCCGTGCCTCGCGCAATGCGGGCCTGTTCATGATCCCGGAAGAAACGCTGGTGCCGCGCGAGATCGTCGAGACGCAGCAGCATGTCGAGAACGCCGCGGACACGCCTGACTTTGTCGATGCGGTGGTGGACCCGGTCACCAATGCGCTGATGTGCGCGACCGCGACGGCGCGGCCGGTGCAGCCCGAAGCGGCACGCCGGCGCCACGAAACGCTGGTCGAACATGCGCTGACCCATGGTCCGCGCGCGCTGACACCGGCGCAGAAGCACCTGCTGCTGGGTAACCCGTTCGCGCTGGCGCGGCTGCATGAGCTGGTGTGGGGTTCGCCGCTGGCCGATGCCGGCTGGAAGGATACGCGCATGCTGGTGCGCAGGGCGGCCAACGTGCTGCCATTGCGTCCGCGCGCGGCATGAGGCCGCCGCCGATTACGCCGATTACGTCGATTACGTCGATTTCCCCGATTGCCTGCTGAACAAGAAACGGCCCGCTGATGCGGGCCGTTTCCTTGCTGGCGCGGGCAGGACCACCGGCACTACCGGCGTGTCGTTTGCAATCGATTCTCGTTTCCTGGCTGGTCGCCGCTTCAGCGCAGCGCCGACGTGCAGATCGGCGCATTGATGTAGACATCGCCGATGCGGCGCTCGCCGCGGTCCCTGCGGGTCATGTAGCGGAACATCAGGCTGATGCCGAGCTTGGTCAGGATTTCCACGTCGCGGTTGGCGCAGATATTGCGCTGCAGCGGCGCAGCATAGTTGACCTCGAAGCTGGCAAGATCCAGCATCGGCCCGCGGTAATTGGTCAGTTCCAGCTGGAACAGCACGTGCTTGCCGGGCACCGACTGGCAGCGGCGCAGCCGCGTCTCGCCGTCGATTTCGATCGGCAGGGCGTCGTTGAGCTGGCGGCAGGCGCGCGCCAGCACGTTGTCGGGACGCGTGGTGTTGCGCAACAGTTCCGGCACGCCGGCGGCGCCGGTATTCTGGCCCGTGGCCGCGCCCTTGAGCATGCGCGACAGGGGTTCGGCTTCGTCGACTGCGGGAGCCGGCGCCGAGGCCGCGGCGACATTGCGCGGCGGCACCGGTACCGGCGCCGCATGCAGCGGCAACGGCAACAGCAGCGCGGCCACCCATGCAAGGGTGGCCAGGCCAGGCGAAGCGGAAATCGGCGTGTGTCGTGTTCTCATGCAGGCTAACGTTGCCGGGGCGGTACTGTCGTCCGTCTCTGCGTGGCCGGCGGCGCATGTCACGCGACACTCACGCCGATAGGCAGGCATTGTACCCTTCACCTTGCCAGGCGTGAACGGCGCGCCACGCTTGCCATCATGCTCCGCGTCAGCGCACGCATGTCATGCATTCCGGGCAGATGCTCGCTTGATTCCACCTTTGGCAAGTTTGCCAATCCTGCCAACGCCATCGAGCCCGACCTTGGCAGGGCAAATTCCTGAACGAGTGTTTCAAAGCTGTGCAACCTGCTGCGGCATCGCTTTCGTTATGCTGTGCAACAATTGCCCCTTTCCAGCGGCTTGCGACCGCGCCCCGGCATTGCCCGCGGCGGTGCGCGCCATGCAACCGCATGCACCGGATCTCTTCCATGTCCCGTTCCCCGAGCGCTGCCTCGACCGCGCGCTTTCCTGCCTGGCTTCTGATTTGCGGCTCGCTGATGGCGATTGCGCCGCTGTCGATCGACATGTACCTGCCAAGCTTTCCCGCACTGGCGGGCGACCTTGGCGTCGATATCGGCCAGGTACAGCTCACCCTCGGCACGTTCCTGGTCGGCCTTGCCATGGGGCAGGCATTCTACGGGCCGTTCAGCGACCGCTTTGGCCGCAAGCCGCCGCTGTATCTGGGGCTGGGCCTCTATGTGGTTGCGGCGATCGGATGCGCACTGGCGCGCAGTGCCGAGACGCTGATGCTGTGGCGCTTCCTGCAGGCGCTGGGCGGTTGCGCCGGCATGGTGATGGCGCGCGCCGTGATCCGCGACCGGCTCGAGGCCCATGAGTCGGCTCGCGCGTTTTCGTCGCTGATGCTGGTGATGGGGCTGGCGCCGATCCTCGCGCCGGTCATCGGCGGCGCGATCCTGACGGCGGCCGGCTGGCGCACGATTTTCTGGGTGCTGGCGGCGGCCGGCCTGGCCATCCTGCTGCTGGTGCACTGGCGCATGGAGGAGTCGCTGGACCGGCGCCAGGCGGCACCGCTGCGGCTTGGCACGGTGGCCAGGAGTTACGGCGAGCTGCTGCGCGACCGTGAATTCGTCGGCTACTCGCTGTCGGCAGGTTTCGGGTCGGCGGGGATGTTCGCGTATATCTCGGGTTCGCCGTTCGTGCTGATCGAGTTGCACGGCATCGCGCCGTCGCACTATGGCTTCGTGTTCGGCGCCAATGCGCTGGGCCTGATCGTCATGTCGCAGCTCAACAGCCGGCTGGTGCGCGGTCGCACACTCGACCAGGTCCTGGGACGGGCGCTGCTGGCGCCTTGCGCGGCCGGGGCGGTGCTGGCCGTGGCGGCGCTGGCCGGGCTGGCGACGCTGCCCATGCTGCTGGCGGCGTTCTTCGTCTTTATCGGTGCACTGGGCTGCGTCACGCCCAATGCTTCCGCACTGGCGCTGGCGCACCAGGGGCATCGGGCCGGCACGGCTTCGGCACTGATGGGTACGCTGCAGTTTTCGCTGGGCACGCTCGGCGGAGCGGCTGTCAGCGTGTGGCGCGACGGCACCGCGCTGCCGCTGGCCGTGGTGATGGCGCTATGCGGCGCTGGCGCGGTGCTGATGCGCTACTACGGCCGCTCCGGCGCTGGCCGGGCGGCTGCCTGACGCATCAGGCGGCCTGCTGCAGGGCAGAGGCCTGCTGTACGACCACCATGTGCGCCGGCATGGGCGCGGCATAGCCGGCCTGGCCGAAGCACTCGCGGATAATGCGGTTGGTGTCGAAATAAACCTGCCAGTAATGGTCGTTGTGGCAATACGGGCGTACCGCCAGCACCGGCCCGACCAGCGTGAATTCCAGGATCTCCACGTCGACCGCGGGTTCCGGCAGCACGTTGGGGATCTGCGCGATGCGCGACTTCAGCAGCGCCACCGCATCGGCCACGTCGGTGCTGCCCGCCAGCTGCGCCTTCAGTTCCACGCGCCGGTACGGGTTGGCGGTGAAGTTCTGGATGGTGTCGCTGAAGATCTTGTTATTGCCGATCACGGTCTGCACGTTGTCCGGTGTATCGAGCGAGGTGGCGAACAACCCGATCTCGCGCACCGTGCCGGTGACGCCGCCGACGGTAACGAAGTCACCTACCTTGAACGGCCGCAGCACCACCAGGAAGGCGCCCGCCGCGAAATTCGACATCAGCCCCGACCACGCCATGCCAATGGCTACGCCGGCGGCGGCAATCAGTGCGGCAAAGGTGGTGGTCTGGATGCCGAAGTAGCCGAGGATGCCGATCACCAGCACCACGTTCAGCGTGACCGTCACGATCGAACCCACATAGCGCAGCAGCGTGGGGTCGACCTTCTGTCTGGCAAGCGCGTTCTGCACCATCCGTACCGCAAAATGGATCAGCCATCGGCCGATGACCCAGAACGCTAGCGCTGCCAGAATCTTGACCCCGAACTGCGTGGCATAGGCGACCACCAGGGTCTTGAGGTTGTCGAAAGTCGTGGCATCCATCGGCGTGTCCTCTCGGTTGGCGTGAGTGGTGCAAGCCCTGCGCGCTGACGCGGCGCAATACGTGGGCACGGCAATTATTGGAATGCCGTGCCTGGAAGCGCAAGCAAATAATTGTCAAGACAAGCGGGCCGGCAGGCCAGCTTGTCCAGGCGCCGCCGGGCGGCGCATCCGCCTTACCAGTTGGTTTCGCGCTCCGGCGTGGCGGAGATGCGGTGCAGCGTCAGGTCCGCGCCATTGAATTCGCCTTCGGCATCGAGCCGGATGCCGACCAGCTTCTTGAGCGCACCGTATACCAGCGTGCCGCCCGCCAGTGCCACCACGATCCCCAGCACCGTTCCGATCAGCTGCGCGCCGAGCGACACGCCGCCCAGTCCGCCCAGTGCCCTGGCGCCGAAGATGCCCGCGGCGATGCCGCCCCAGGCGCCGCACAACCCGTGCAGCGGCCACACGCCCAGCACATCGTCGATATGCCACTTGTTCTGCGCCAGCGTAAACATATAGACGAAGAGGGCGCCCGCAATGCCGCCAGTGATCAGCGCGCCCAGCGGGTGCATCAGGTCCGAGCCGGCGCATACCGCCACCAGCCCGGCCAGTGGGCCATTGTAGGCAAAGCCCGGATCGTTGCGCCCCGCGGCCCACGCCGCCAGCGTGCCGCCGGCCATCGCCATCAGCGAATTGATCGCGACCAGGCCGCTGATCTTGTCGACGGTCTGCGCGCTCATCACGTTGAAGCCGAACCAGCCCACTGCCAGGATCCAAGCGCCCAGCGCCAGGAACGGGATATTTGAGGGCGGATGGGCGCTGATGCGCCCGTCCTTCTGGTAGCGCCCGCGGCGCGCGCCGAGCAGCAGCACCGCCGGCAGCGCGATCCAGCCGCCCAGCGCATGCACCACCACCGAGCCGGCAAAGTCATGGAAGGGCGCACCGGCCACCTGCGTGATCCAGTCCTGAACCCCATAGCGCTGGTTCCACGCAATCCCTTCAAAGAACGGATAGACAAAACCGACCAGCACGAATGTCGCCACCAGTTGCGGATTGAAGCGCGAACGTTCGGCAATACCGCCCGAGATAATCGCCGGAATGGCGGCGGCAAAAGTCGCCAGGAAAAAGAACTTGACCAGGTCGTACCCGCTTTTGTGGGCCAGCGTTTCTGCCCCGGACATGAATTGCACGCCGTAGGCAATGGTGTAACCGATAAAGAAATAGGCAATCGTGGAAACTGCGAAATCCACCAGAATCTTTACCAGTGCATTGACCTGGTTTTTCTTGCGCACCGTGCCTAGCTCAAGGAAAGCAAAGCCGGCGTGCATGGCCAGCACCATGATGGCGCCAAGCAGGATAAACATGGCGTCGGTGCCGGTCTTCCAGTTGTCCATAGTGACCTCATGCTCAAAATGGGCGCATGGGTATGCAAAAAGCATTCCAGTTCCGGCTGCATCCTGGTGCCGGCTGCACCTGAGTGGGCAGAATCCGCACCGGAATGCCGCGCGCAAGGAACCGGGTATGCAGGAGGTCGGGAGGCAGGCGCCGCCGGCCGTGGCTGCGATGCGCCAGAATGGCGCTTCTCCGGCATCTCGGTTGATCCGTTATGGTGCGGTGCCCCAATTTCGGGCATTTGTTCCATCACGCCCCGAGCCGGCGCCGCCCTGGGGCACAACGCCGCAGCCAGGCAAATCCGGCTGGTGACAAGTGCAAACAGAGCGGGAAATTGCCCGCTAACCGGCCTCAAGCAAGGATTTGCGGGTTTTTTCGTTGCATTGGTGCCACTGGGGATTGCTCAACGCACAAGGGGCAGATTAGACTGCGCCGATCGATGTTTTGCCGCCAGGCAAGCACATCGGTGACGACGACCAACAAGGGAAATCAGCCATGAATAAAGGTGAACTGGTATCGGCCATCGCCACGGAAGCAGAACTGAGCAACGCCGCCGCTGAGCGCGCGCTCAACGCAGCGCTGGACAGCATCAAGAAGGCAGTGGCAAAGGGTGATTCGGTCACGCTGGTAGGTTTTGGCAGCTTCAGCGCCGGCAAGCGCGCGGCCCGCACGGGACGCAATCCGCGCACCGGCGAAACCATCAAGATCCCGGCCGCCAAGACGGTCAAGTTTTCCGCCGGACAGGGTTTCAAGGACGCGGTGAACAAGAAGAAGTAAGCAGTTTGCGTCCACAGCGTGAGAAGCGGCCAGGCAGGCCGCTTTTTTGTTTTCCGCGCCATGCCGCGATGAACGGCAACGGCCGGGCCGATCCGGGTTAAACTGCCGGCGCCCGGATGCCGCCAGCCGGCCCGGTGCGACCGCCCCCGCAATCCGAACTCCCACGCATCATGAACGACCAGTCCCACCAGCTTTCCATGACCGTGCTGATGACGCCGGACATGGCCAATTTCTCCGGCAACGTCCACGGCGGCACCATCCTGAAGTACCTGGACATGGTCGCCTATGCCTGCGCCAGCCGCTATGCCGGCCGCTACGTGGTGACGCTGTCGGTTGACCAGGTGATGTTCCGCCAGCCCATCCACGTGGGCGAGCTGGTGACCTTCCTGGCCTCGGTCAACTTTACCGGGCGCAGCTCGATGGAGATCGGCATCAAGGTCGTGACCGAGAATATCCGCAGCAAGCTGGTGCGCCATACCAACAGCTGCTACTTCACCATGGTGGCGGTCGATGACAACGGCGCCCCGGCCGAAGTGCCGCCGCTCGAGCCGCGCGACGAGGTCGAGCGCCAGCGCTTTGCCGCCGCCCAGCAGCGCCGTGCGCTGCGCCAGGAAATGGAAAAGCGCCACGGCGACATCAAGTCGTCGGTGACCTGACACGTTGCCTCCCGCCATGATGAAGCGATCCTGCACGATCCTGGCCCTGGCCGCCTGCGCGGCGGCCACGGGCGGCGCGCATGCCGAAGAGATCGGCAGCGTCAGCACCAATTTCCGCATGACCGGCTCCGACAAGGTCGTGATCGAAGCCTATGACGATCCGCAGGTCGACGGCATCACCTGCTACGTGTCGCGGGCCCGCACCGGCGGTATCAAGGGCCAGCTGGGCATGGCGGAAGACCCGCCGGAAGCCTCGATCGCGTGCCGGCAGGTGGGAACCATCGCCTTCAAGGGGCCGCTGAAGCAGCAGGACAACGTCTTTTCCGAGCGCATGTCGGTGCTGTTCAAGACGCTGCACGTGGTGCGCGCGGTCGATCGCAAGCGTAATACGCTGGTCTACCTGACCTATTCGGACCGCATCGTCAGCGGCAGCCCGCAGAACAGCGTGACCGCCGTGCCGGTACCGGCCGGCACGGCGATTCCCGTCAAGTAAAGCGCTGCCGGGTCGATCAGGGTGCCAGCGCCGCGGCTTCGGCCTGGCAATCGCCCGGCGCGCGGGCGCCGGCGGCGCGTGCCGCGGCCACTTCGCGGCGCGCCTGTTCCAGATCTGCGCGGAAGGTCGGATCTGCATGCAGGCGCGCCACGGTCGCGGCGGCCATCATGCGGCCTTCATTGACGTCGCTCTGCCAGTGCACGTTGCACACCACCCGGCTCTGGCCGAAGGCGCGCCCGCGCGCCAGGATGGCGTCCGCGCGGGCCGGTTCCACCTCGGCCAGGATCAGCGCCCAGGCCCAGCCGATGGCGCTGTGGCCCGACGGGTAGGATCCGTCTTTCTCCAGCTTGGTGGCTTCGTCTGGCGTGCACATCGCGGTCTTGTTGGCGACGAATGGCCGCGTGCGCTTGTAGCGGTCCTTGGCGCCATAGGTGGACAGGCCGGCATCGACCAGGCTGCGGCGCAGCAAAATATTCAGGTAGGGCGTGTCCCTGGCACTGACCGGCACCCCCAGCGCACATGAAAACGCGCTGGCCGCCTGCGGGAAGGTGAGTACGGCGTCGGTGGCGGCAACCTGCCAGCGAGGTGAGCCGCGCAGCGTGCCGGCCTGGCGCGCCGCATCGTCATCCAGCGCCTGCGCGGGCGAGCCCTGTGCCGGTGGGGCGGGCAACAGCTTCAGGCTGTCCGGGCGCGCATCGGCGGCCAGGTAGCCGGCCGGCACGCCCGGGCGGAATTCCGGCACCGCGGACAGGTTGGTGCCGCCGGCCGCGCAGCCGGCCAGCAGCGCGGCTGCCGCCACGGCGGCGCCAAGGTGCAAGGGATTGGACAGGGTTCGATTCCGCTTTGCCAGGTCCGTCAATTCTTGTTCCTTGTTGTGATGGTTTGCCGCCGGCTGGTCAGGCTGCCGGGCCGAACAGCTTGCGCAGGTTCGACTTGAGAATCTTGCCATTCGCATTGCGCGGCAGCATCTCCTGGTACAGCAGGATGCGCACCGGCACCTTGAACGCCGCCAGCCGCTCGCGCACGAATTCCTGCAGTTCGGCCTCGGCTACCTGCATGCCCGGCTTGAGGCTGACCACGGCCGCCGGTTCCTCGCCCAGTGTCTTGTGCGCGATGCCGACCACCGCCGCGTCCATCACCGCCGGATGTTCGTACAGCGTGCTTTCCACCTCGATGCAGTAGATGTTCTCGCCGCCGCGGATCAGCATGTCCTTCATGCGGTCGACGATATAGACATAGCCTTCCTCGTCCAGCCGCGCGATGTCGCCGGTGCGCAGCCAGCCGTCGACAAAGGTCTGCGCGGTGGCTTCGGGCTTGTTCCAGTAGCCGCGCACGACGTTGGCGCCGCGTACCAGCAGTTCGCCGGTCTCGCCTGGTGGCAGCGCCTGGCCGCGTCCGTCGACCACTTTCATTTCGCCGATCGGCAGCGCCGGGCCGCTGCTGTCGGGGCGCAGCACGTACTCTTCGGCGCTGTGGCTGGTGAAGGTCGACGAGGTTTCGGTCATGCCCCAGCCGATGCCAGGTGCGGCGGTCGGAAACACGTCGCCGATGCGCCGCACCAGTTCCGGCGACGCCGGCGCGCCGCCGTAGTTGACGTTCTCCAGCGAAGACAGGTCGAAGCGCGCGCGCTCGGGATGCTCCAGGATCTGCCAGGCGATGGTGGGCACGCCGCCGGCAGCGGTGCAGCGCTCGCGCTCGATCAGCTCCATGCCGCGCAGCGCGTCCCAGCGGTGCATCAGCACGATCTTGCCGCCGGTGGCGAGCGCGCCGTTGAGCACCGCCATGCAGCCCGTGACATGGAAGAACGGCACCGCCAGCAGCATGGCCTTCTGCGGGGCGGCGGGATCCGGCGCTGGAATCGGCTCGCCGCGGCGCAGCAGGTTGCGCAGCGGGCTGAAGCTGCCCGCGGCAGCGACCGTGGCGGAGTTGCGATGCGTGCCCAAGGCCCCCTTGGGTTTGCCGGTGGTGCCGGAAGTATAGAAGATGGTGGCATCGTCCTCCGGGCCGATCTCGGCCTGCGGCGGCGATTGCTGCGGCAGCGCGGCCCAGTCGGCGCTGGTACCGATCACGGTTTCCAGTGCGGCGACGCGGGCATCGCCGGTCGCAGCGCAGGTGCGCGAGGCGTAGACGCGTTCCAGGGCCGGGCAGCCGGGCAGATGCTCGAGGATACGGTCGAGCCGCTCGGCATCGACGATGGCCACGCGGCTGCCGGAATCGGCCAGGCCGTATTCCAGCTCGGCGCCGGTCCACCACGCATTCAGCGGCGTCACGATCGCCCCTGCGAGCAGCGCGCCGTAGAACGCCACCGGCCACTCCGGCAGGTTGCGCATCGCCAGGGCCACGCGGTCGCCCTTGCGCACGCCGTCGCGCACCAGCGCGTGCGCCAGCGCGATGGCGGCGCGACGAAAGGCATCGTAGGAAACGCGCTCGTCCTCGTAGACCACGAAGGTGCGGTCGCCGAAGGCACGGGTCGCATGGAACAGGTCGCACAGCGTCGCGGGTGCGTGCTTCCAGACGGTGGTGGGGATGCCGCGGATCACGCGCGACTCGGTCTCGAAGGGCGAGCCCGGCGCGGTCAGCCGGGCATGGGCCTCGGCCAGGGACATGACCGGCCAGTTGCCGGCCGCTTGCGGATTGCTTGACATGACTGCCTCCCGTAACTGCGCTGCAGGTTGAGGGCAATGCAAAGAAAGCGGCGTGCGCCGGACAGGACGGCGCACGCGCAACGCTTGCGTCAGAAGCTCAGGTACAACTCAAATGCGGCTTAGAGGCGTGGCTCAGATCGTCACGCCGCCGTCGACAACCAGCGCCTGGCCGGTCATGAAGCTGCTTGCGGCGGAGGCCAGGTACACGGCCGCGCCGGCGATCTCGACGGGCTCGCCAATGCGGCGCAGCGGGGCGCCCTGCGTGGACTGCTTGTAGCGCTCGGGATCTTCCCACAGCGCGCGCGCGAAGTCGGTCTTGATCAGGCCCGGCGCGATGCAGTTGACGCGCACGTTGTGCGGGCCGAATTCCACCGCAAGGTTGCGCGCCAGCTGGAAATCCGCGGCCTTGGAGATGTTGTACACGCCGATGGTCGGCGAGCCGCGCAGGCCGCCGATCGACGACACGATGATGATCGAGCCGTCCTTGCGGTCGATCATCTGCGGCGCCACCATCTGGATCAGCCAGTGGTTGGAAATGACGTTGTTGTCCAGCACCTTGCGGAACTGGTCGTCCGAGACGCCGCCCATCGGCCCGTAATAGGGGTTGGACGCGGCATTGCAGACCAGCACGTCGACCTTGCCGAAGGTGCGGTTGGTTTCGTCGACCAGACGCTGCAGGTCTTCCTTCGACGAGATATTGGCCGGCACCGCGATGGCGGTGCCGGCGCCATGGCGTGCATTGAGCGCGTCAACCACTTCCTGGCAGGCCTCTGCCTTGCGCGAAGAAATCACTACCTTGGCGCCCTGGACGGCCATCTGCTCGGCGATGGCGCGGCCGATGCCGCGCGACGAGCCGGTGACGATGGCAACCTTGCCCGTCAGATCGAACAATGACATGGAGTCTCCTGTATAGCTGCGCCGGCGTCAGCGGCCGGCTTCATGCAGGCGGCAGGTGTGCCGCGCTGTTGTCCTGGCGATGCGGCGTTAACGCTGCATCGACGGATCATTATGGTGGTGCCGCGCCAGCCGAGTCCACAGCACCGCGGCCCGGATGGCGGCCATATCAGCATTCTTTCTGCGGGCAATGCGCGGCGTGCATGGAGGATACTGGTGCAGCGCGGCATGGCATCACCGGAAGGTGGCGCACAAGCCGCGCACTCCATGCGCTCATGTGCGCGCGTTGGCGGCGAGCAACTGTGGCAGCGCCGCCATCAGCCCGTGCCGCAAGCCATCGTCGAGCCGTATGCCGAAGCGCTCGTCCAGGACCTGCACCACGGCCTCGGGCGTTTCCAGCCGCTGGCGCCGCACGCTGCCGTCCGGTGCGCGTTCGGCCAGATCGCCATCGGCCAGCGTCACGCGCGTGCCGCCATCGGTGCGTGCGGCCGTCAGCCGGCGCAGGAACACGCTGTCCGGATGCGTCGAGACATACCAGTTGCGCGGCCCGAAATCGATCCATGGCTGCGGAGTCAGGTCGAAGCGGTAGACCTTGACCCAGCCCGCATCGCCCCGCGCCTCCAGGTCGAAGCTGTGGAACGCGGTGCCGGCGGCTTCCGGCGGGGAGCTGGCGAGCCGGTAGGGGAAGTCGTCCTCGGCAGGCGCGGACAGCGCCATCGCGCGGAACGGCGTGGGCCCGCCGAAGCCGACGTCGGCGAGATAGCTGCGATGCGCCACTTCCACGCGCAGCAGCATGTGCGATACCACGGTCTCGACCGCATCGGGTAAGCCCCAGCGCACGCGCGCGGCCAGCGGCGTCACGCTGAAGCCGAACGCTCCCAGCGCCGCCGCCAGCAGCGTGTTGAGCTCGAAGCAGTAGCCGCCGCGCCCGCGCGTGACCAGCTTGTCGAAGACGGTGTCGAGATCAATGCTGACTGGCCGCCGCAGCAGCGGGTCGATGTTTTCGAACGGAATGCTGGCCAGCTGCGCGCCGATCACGGCATCGAGCGCCTCAAGCGTGGGCGAGGGCGGGGCGGCGATGCCCAGCCGCGCGCAATAGGCGTCGAGTCGGGCGGCATCGAGTGTGGTCATGGCAGGAAAGGCTCCATGGTGGCGGATTCAGTTGAGCGCTTCCAGCGCGGCCAGGTCGAGCAGTTCGATACCGCCGTATTCCAGCCGCAGCAGGCCGCGGGTTTCGAGTTCGCGCAGGGCGTGGTTGACGGTCTGGCGCGACAGCCCCAGCATCTGCGCCAGCTGCTCCTGCGGGATGCGCACGCGCAGCACCGCATCGGCATGCACCGGCAGGTTGCCATAGCCATGCGCGATCGCGGCCAGGCGCCGGGCAATGCGAGCCGCGGGCGGCAGCAGCTGCGTCTCTTCCACATAGTCGAAGGCCTGGCGCGTCTTTGTCGCAAGCAGCCGCCCGAACGCCTGCCACCATGCCGGATGCTGCGCGAGGCGGCGCTCCAGCGGCGCGCGCGGCAGGTGCCACAGCGCGGCGGCGCTGACTGCGCGGGCGTCGTGGGTGCGCGGCAGGCCGTCGAACAGGCAGATCTCGCCGAACCAGGTGCCGGGCTCGAGCAGCCCCAGCAGTGCTGCCTTGCCCGATTCGCCGCTGGCATGGATCTGCACGGTGCCGCTGGCCACGCAGTACAGACCGTCGAAGCGGTCGCCGCGGGCAAACAAGGTTTCGCCTGGCACCAGCCGGCGCAGGCAGCCATCGTCGAGCAGCGCCTGGCGCAACGCCGGCGGCAGCTGGCTGAACCAGGCGCCCGCGCGTACCGCGGCCAGCGGGTCGTTATCCGGCAGTGAGCCGTCTGGCCGGCCGCGCGCTTGCGCGGCACTGGCGGGCAGCCGGGTGTGGCGGTGCGGCGGGGGCGCGGATCCCATGCCGGTCTCCTGTGGGGCGCAAGGTTGTCAAAGCTGGCCGTAACCAAGCCGGTGTGCCGGCAGATTGTCAAAAACCGGACAGACCCGCCGGTACGCGCTCATTACTATAAATCCACCTCGCGACCTGAGCGCGCACAGCAGCAGGCGGCAGCTTCCGCGCACGCCTGCGCACACAAGGAGACGCCCCGTGAAAACCCTGATCGAGCACCTGGCCAACTACGCCGCCTACCACCGCGATTCGCGCAATATCGTCACCCATTTCATCGGCATCCCGATGATCGTGCTGGCGGTGACCACGCTGCTGGCGCGGCCGGCGATGCCGCTGGGCGACGGCTCGGCCCATCTGACCCCGGCGATGCTGGTGTATATCCTGTCGTGCCTGTTCTACCTGCGCCTGTCGCTGGGCTTCGGTGTGGCGA
This sequence comes from Cupriavidus consociatus, assembly GCF_017814975.1. Lineage (GTDB taxonomy): Bacteria > Pseudomonadota > Gammaproteobacteria > Burkholderiales > Burkholderiaceae > Cupriavidus > Cupriavidus consociatus. The sequence continues at coordinate 106,275 of NZ_JAGIQA010000021.1, read as the reverse complement.
TGGCGTCGATCCTGGCGCTGTTCCTCTATGCCGGCGCGCATATCGCCGCCATGCTGACCGCTGCGTGGCTGGCTATCGGGGTCGGGCTGTTCGTGGTGGGGTGGATTATCCAGTTCGTCGGCCATTACTACGAAGGCCGCAAGCCGGCGTTTGTCGACGACCTGGTGGGCCTGCTGATCGGCCCGCTGTTCCTGGTGGCGGAAACCGCTTTCGCGCTGGGGCTGGCGCGCGATACGCGCGAAGCGATGGCGGCACGCGCGCACTGACGGGCATTTGCATTGACGGGCATTTCGGACCGGATCAGGGCAGGCCCGCCGGCAGGCGCAGACGGGCCGACAGCCCGCCCAACGGGCTGGTCGTCAGCCCCAGGCTGCCTTCGTACATCGCGGCGATGTCGGTGACGATCGCCAGGCCCAGTCCGCTGCCGGCTGCCGACTCGTCGAGCCTGCCGAAGCGGGCGGTGGCCAGTTTGCGCGCCTCGGGCGGCATGCCCGGGCCATCATCCTCAACCGTTATTTCCAGTTCGCCGCCGGCCTCGCGCAGCGTGACGCACACGCGCGTGCGCGCCCACTGGCAGGCGTTGTCCAGCAGGTTGCCGAGCACCTCGACCAGGTCCTGGCGGTCGCCGGCAAAATGTCCGTTGCCTTCCACTTCCAGCGCCAGCGCGCGCCCGGCGTGCAGCCGCGACAGCGCGCGCACCAGCTCGCGCACGGCGGGCCCGGCGTCGATGCGCACGCCGCGCGCGCCTGCCGCCCCCGCGGCGCGGGCCCGCGCCAGATGGCGGTCGACCTGGCGGCGCATCGCTTCCACCTGCACGGCGACGGCCGAGGCGGCGCTGCCCGGTAGCGCCGCGGACTCATTGGCAAGCACCGCCAGCGGCGTCTTGACCGCATGTGCGAGGTCCGCCGCCTGGCGGCGAGAGCGCTCCAGCGCCTGGGCGTTGCGCGCCAGCAGCGCGTTGATTTCGCTGACCAGCGGTTCGACTTCCGTCGGCCAGGCGCCACCCAGGCGCGCTTCGCGGCGCGACTGCATCGTTTCCAGCGCGCGCCGCAGCCATGCCAGCGGCGCCAGGCCGACTTTGACCTGTGCAGCCACGGCGAGCATCAGGCCCAGCCCCAGCGCCGTCAGCGACCACGCCAGCATGCGGTTGAAGTTGCGCCGGGCGGCGCGCAGTTCGGTACGGTCCAGCGCGACCGAGACTTCCACCGGCGTATCCGCCGAGGCCAGCACCAGCCGGCGCGCCACCACCAGCAGCGACTGATCGTTGGGCCCGGGGCGCACCTCCGCCTGCGTGCTGGCCAGGCGCCGCTCCACTGCAGTGGGCATCTCGGTGTCCCACAGCGAGCGCGAGCGCAGCAGTGCGCCCGGCGCGCGCGCCTGCCAGTAGGCGCCGGAGTAAGGCAAATCATAACGAGGATCAGCGGGCGCGCGCGTCAGCACCAGTTTTCCGCCGGCATCCCAGTCCAGCGCCGCGGCCAGGCTGGCGAGCTGGTGGTCGAGCTGGCGCACATAGGTATCGTTGACGTGGCGCTCGAACAGGGCCGACAGCAGCCAGCCGCTGCCGCCAAGCGCAGCGGCCAGCCAGATCGCGGCCAGCGCCAGCAGGCGCAGCGCAAGAGAACGACGCAGGCGGGTGGGCATCTATGCCCGGGCCGAAGCCGCGCCCGCGCTGCCGCGGTCCGGCGGCGGCCGCAGCCGGTAACCCTGGCCGCGCACCGTCTCGATCACGTCCACGCCCAGCTTGCGGCGCAGCCGGCCGACGAAGACCTCGATGGTATTGCTGTCGCGGTCGAAATCCTGGGCGTAGATGTGTTCGGTCAACGCGGTCTTGCTGACGATCGCGCCCGGGTGGTGCATCAGGTAGTCCAGCACGCGGAACTCATGCGAGGTCAGCACCACCGTCGCGCCGTCGACGGTGACGGTGCCAGCGCGCGGGTTCATCCGCACCGGACCGCATTGCAGCTCCGGCACGGCCATGCCGTGCGCGCGCCGGATCAGCGCTCGCATGCGCGCCAGCAGTTCTTCCATGCGGAACGGCTTGGCCAGGTAGTCGTCGGCGCCAGCGTCGATGCCTTCGACCTTCTCGGTCCAGCTGTCGCGTGCGGTCAGGATCAGTACCGGCACATTGACCTGCCCCGCGCGCCAGCGTCTTAGCACGGACAGGCCGTCGAGCCGGGGCAAGCCAAGGTCGAGGATCACGGCGTCGTACGGTTCGTGCTCGCCCAGGTGGCAGGCATCGATGCCGTCGGCGGCGACGTCGACCGCGTAGCCCGCATCGGACAGGCTGGCCCGGACCTGCGCGGCCAGGGCAGCTTCGTCTTCAACCAGCAGGATGCGCATCAGTGTCTTCCGGTGGGCAGATTGGCGGGCGGCGCGCGCTCACGGCTTCTTGCGCGCCTCTTCCAGGCCGCGGCCTTTGGCCTTGATCAGCGCGGCGGTGCGGGCATCGTATTCCAGCTTGGCCACCGAGCCGCCGGGTAGCAGCAGCTTGACTTCGTATTGCCAGATGCCGTCGTCGCGGTCGAGTTCGACGCCGATCACGTCCCCGGCATACTGGCGCGAGACGGTCTCGAGGATGCGCGACAACGGCAGGATTTCGCCCGACTGCACTGCGGCGCGGGCGCGGTCGGCATCCTTGTCGGCATGCGCGGCAGGCACGGCCGCGAGCCCCAGCAGCGCTGCCAGTGCGGCCACGGACAGCAGGCGGGCAGGGCGCCCTGGCGGCGCGGGAGAACGCTTCATGGCCCGAAGTTTGCATCAAAAAGCCTGAACGCGGGCTGAACGAAACACTCAGGCGGGGTTCAGCCAGCGCCGCCGACAATGCCCGCATCTCATCCCCGGAAGCGGACATGTCCCGATCCAAGACCTTCGCCAGCAATTCGCCGACCGTTGGCGGCAGGCCTCTGCGCACGCTGGCGTTTTTCGCCGTTGCCCCGGTTTCGCTGCTATGCGTGGCGAGCGTGTTCGGCATGCAGGCCAGCCTGCCGGCACTGTCGCGCGCATGGGCGCAGGCTGATGCATCGCTGCCGCTGCTTGCACTCGGCGCGCTGTTTGCAGGCCCGCTGCTTCCGATTTCGGTGCGTGGCTGAAACATGGAATGCGGTCTCCATGTTCGCGTCGCGCAGCGTACGCAAGTGCCAAAACGGGGGGACGTAGGCCCTCTTCGCGTTTTCGCTGAGGCAAAGGTGCGACAAAACCCGGGGTTTTCACGGGGTTTTGCGCTTCGCATGCACGAAAACCCCTTGACTTACGGCTGTTTCCGCTATGATTCAGTGGGCGCCGACAAGGCGTTTTGCGCAGCGCTGCTGAGCGTGCAAAACGATGAACCGGCATCCATCGTTCAACTTACGTATATCGATATGGCGACCAAAGCGAAACCGACCGCGAAGACTGCAACCAAGCCCGCTGCCAAGAAGGCTGCGGCAACCAAGGCACCCGTGAAGGCTGCCGCCAAGAAGGCCGCGCCGGCCAAGAAGGCGGCTACCGCCGCTGCGCCCGTTGCGCGCCCGCTGAAGGACACCTTCAACAAGTCGAGCCTGGTCGCTCACCTGGTAGCCCAGACGGAACTGGAAGCCAAGACCGTGAAGACGGTTCTGGCCCATCTGGAAAACACCATCGTCAGCGCGCTGAACAAGAAGGGCGCTGGTGAATTCACGCTGCCGGGCCTGCTGAAGGTGACGGCACAGCAAGTCCCGGCCAAGAAGAAGCGCTTCGGCAAGGACCCGTTCACCGGTGAAGAGCGTTGGTTCCCGGCCAAGCCGGCCAGCGTCAAGGTGAAGGTGCGCCCGCTGAAGAAGCTGAAGGACGCCGCGGCCTGATTTGCGCCACAGCCTGTCCCGATGAAAAAGGAGCTGCTCGCGGCTCCTTTTTTTCATGGCTGGGACGATGCGGAGCATTTAATCCAGGTCAATCCGCCGGCGCAGGCGTCCCTCTAGAATCGCAGACGTCATGGGTGCGGGGGCGCTCCCCGTGACAGGCTTCGGCGTCTTCCCCGAAGCTGGTGCCCGCGGCCTGAGAGGGTCGCGGGTTTTTTATTTGCCGGCAATTATTGGCGCGTACCCGTGGCTCAACCAATGACCTGCTTGGCGAAGGTGGCGCGCTGCATCTCGCACACTTCCACCGAGACCTGCACCGACTGGCCACCGTCCGCACCCGTGCGCACGGCATCGGCGATCACGTCGCAGACGGCCTGGCCCAGCGCCTGGCGGACGGCGGTGTCGCGGCCATCGAGGATCGACAGGCGCGCATGGACGAAGGCGCGATCCGCGGCATCGACGCCCTGGCGGTAGGTCGACAGCGTGATGCAGCGCGACTTGATATCGGCCTCCTGGAACTGCCCCGACGCCAGCAGCGCGGCATTGGCTTCATCGAGCAACTCTTCCTGCGAGCAGTTCAGGCGGGTGTTTTCCGTGAGTTCGATGACGAGGTGGGGCATGGCTGTATCCTGGATGTCCTGGCGGTGGTGCCGGCAGAAAGCCGGCGGCAGCGAGCATGATACGGGATCGCGCGTTACGGGAAATGCAACAGGGCGCCCGAAGGCGCCCCGCTTGGCTTGCCGCACAGTGGCTGCGGATCAGGCGTGGACGTACTCGCGCATGACTTGCGCAGCCTGCTCCGTGGCGAAGCGCGCCGGGTTCTCGCGCGCCAGCTGCTGCAGTTGTTCCAGCTTGGCCTTCAGCCCGGCATCGAGCTTGGGCGCGGGCATCACCGTGGAGGGGCAGGCCACGCCAAGGATGCCGAGCGCCTGCTGGAAGTTTTCCAGCGTCAGCCCGAGCGCCGGATCGACGCTGACCAGGTGATCGCGCATGGCTTCCGGCATGGATTCCGGCTTGGCGCATGACAGGATCACGTAATGGACGGGCGCCGCGGCCTGCGCAAAATAAGCGGCGATCTCTGCGCCGTGGCCGCCCGTGGCGGCCGGGGTCATGGCTTCGATCTGCAGGTCCAGCTGCTGCAGGATCGCGGCCGGCGTGCCGCGACGCCAGGCATCGGACACCACCACGCGCGCACCGGCAACACCAAACAGCCGGCGGACGAAGCCGAGCGCGATCGGGTCGAAGAACCTGACATCGCGCAGCGTGCCTGAATCCGGAATGCCGCCGAGGCGGGCGCGGGAGCGGTCGGAGTACAGGACGCCCGGTACGTCCAGCATGATCAGTCGTTCAGCCATGATTTCCTGGGCGGATGCCAGTGCAGTTGGTGTGAGGCAAGATTACTAGGCAGCCAGCAGCCTGCACGTAACCGGCACTGCTTCAGTTGAAACAGATCTGTAACTTTGTCGAGGAAGACGTAAATGCCGGTTACGTCGCCATGTCAAATGTTTCGCGCAGACACATCTGACCGACGCACTGGCGAGACCGGGAGCGATAAGGCTTGCCCCCTCAGAAGCGGAAACGCGCCACATCCTCGGCCAGAACCACGGCCTGGTGGTCGAGGCGCCCGGCCTGTCCACCCAGTTCATCCACCAGCGCGGCATTCTGCTGGGCGGTCTGGCGCAACTGCGTGACGGATCCGGCAGCCGCCTGCACACTGGCGGCCTGCTGATCGGCCAGCGTGCACAGGGTACCGGCCAGCGCATGGCTGTGCTGCACGGCGGTGGCGATACGCTCCATGGCTGCCACCACGTCACCGCTCAGGCGCGCGCCCAGGCCGATTTCATGCGTGGCCGTGCCGATGATGCCGCCGATCTCGCGCGCGGCATCGGCGCTGCGCTGGGCCAGCGCGCGCACTTCCTGCGCGACCACGGCGAAGCCGCGCCCGGCCGCGCCCGCCCGGGCGGCCTCGACGGCGGCGTTGAGCGCCAGGATATTGGTCTGGAACGCGATGCTCTCGATCACGCTGACGATTTCCGCGATGTGGCGCGAGTGGCCGTGCAGCGCGTCCATGGCGCCGCGCATCTGCCGCACGACGTCCGCGCCGGCATCGGTGGCGGTGCGTGCCTGGTCGGCCAGCAGGCGCGATTCGGTTGCCTGCGCGTGTGCGTCGGCAACCCGCCCCGCCAGCGCCTCCATGCTGGCGCCCGCGGCATCGAGGGCGCTGGCCTGCAGCTGTGTCCGGGCCGACAAGGCGTGATTGTCGGCGGAGATCTGCTGGCTGGCCGCGGCGATCTCCTGCGCGGAGCCATGAATGCGTGCCAGCACGCCGGCGAGCTGGTCGCGCATGCCCGCCACGTGGTGCAGCATGCTGCTGCGATCCGAGGGATGCAGCGCGATCGTGGCGGTCAGGTCGCCGGCGGCGATGCGCCGCGCAATTTCGGCGGCGTCACGCGGCTCGCCCCCCAACTCCGCCCGCAGGCTGCGCGCGGCGATCCACGCCAACCCTGCCGCGGCCAGCAGGCTGGCGCCGAGCAGGGCCACCATCCACGCCTGCGCGCGCAGCTGGCTGCTGGCAACGCTGGCCACGGTCGCGGCGGCCTGCCGCTCCTGCTGCACGCGCACCGCCTCGATACGCTGGCTCAGGGCCTGCAGTTGCTCGGTGACAAAGTGGCCCTCGACCGAGACCGCGCTGTCGAACTGCAGCGGATCGAGCGGCTGCTTGCGCAGCAGCTCGACATAGCCTTGCACCAGCTCGGCGGCGCGTTGGCGCGCGTCGAGCAGCGGCCCGGCCAGCGTGGCATTGGCCTGGCGCACGCCGGCCAGCGCCGCGTCGAGCCGCGCCAGCGCCTGTTCGATCTCGGCGCCGGCGGTGTCGCGCTCGGCACCGCTGGTGGCCATCGTCAGCGCCAGTTGGGCGCGGCCGAGTGCGGCCAGCGCCGAGTGCGCGCGCTCGGCCGACATGGCGCCATGCATATCCTGCTGGTAGAGGGTATCGGTGCGCGCCTTGATCGACACGAGGTTGGCGATACCGGTCAACCCGACCGCGGCCCCGAACAGGTAGACCAGGGCAAAGGCGGCGCACAGGCGTGCGACCAGCGGCAGGCGGTTCAGGCGCGAGGCGGCTCGGCCCAGCGCGGCAAAAGCCGGGCGGCGGCCCGGCAGGCTTGACTTGATGACGTGCAACACGGAGATGACTCCAGACGGGCGCGCGTCCAGCCAACCGCAGCGGGCGGCAGCGCAGCCCGGGCTTGACCCGGTTTGCCGTCGCGCCTTCCTCGTGCGGGAGGGTCGCGGGCGGCGCACGCATGGTGACCGATAAACGTGACGCCGGCGTGACATGACAGGCATGGGACTGTCATCGTGTTGTCATATCCATGTCATGCAATGTGGCGCGCCTCGGGGTCTTGTGCCCTGCTATCTGCCTTCCCTCCCGGATCCATCATGCCTGGTCACGACGCCGCACTGCCACCGTTCCACCTAATCCCAGGCATCCCTGCCGGGCCGGCGGTTCCACGCGCGCAGATCCCGCCACTGTATTCGGTGTTCCAGCCGATCGTGCAGGCTGGCAATGCCGAGCTGCTCGGCTACGAAGCACAGGTCCGCGGCCCGGCGGGCTCGCCTTATGCATTGCCTGAAGCCTTGTTCCGCCTTGCACAGGGCGTCGAGAACACGATCGCGCTGGAAATCGAAGCGGCGCGCACCGCGCTGGCCGCCTGGCGCGGTCTGGAACTGCCGGGCAAGCTGTTCCTGAATTTCAGTCCGATGACGCTGCGATATCTGCTGGCCGATCGAGAGCGCTTGTCGGCGGCATTGCTGCGAGCCGGTATCGCACCGTCGCGGCTGGTGGTCGAGGTCACCGAGCAGACCCCGATCGGCGATGCCGCGAGCTTCGGCACGGCCATGTCGCTGCTGCGCGAGCTGGGCATGCAGTATGACCGGTGCGCAGGGCTACTACATCGGCCGGCCGTCGGCACGCCCGGATACGCAGGTGGCCCCGCAGGTGCGGCGCACGCTGGCGTCCCGGCATATCGCCGTGTTTCCACAGGTGGTGCGCTCGGGCTGGTCCGGCATGACCGCCGGGAGGCTGTTGCGCCCCGCACCCACGGTATCGCCGGCCGCCAGCAACGACGCGGTGCTGCGCATGTTCCAGGACCAGCCCGAGCTGCATGCCGTGGCGGTGGTCCATGACGATGGACGGCCGCTTGCCATCATCGGCCGCCAGGGTTTCATCGACCGCTACGCCGCACCGTTCCACCGTGAGCTGTATGGCAAGAAGGCCTGTATTGCCATGGCCAACCGCGAGCCGGCCTGCTTCGAGCGCCACGCGACACTCGAGGAAATGGCGCAGATTCTGTCTGGAGAGAACACGCGCTCGCTGGCCCATGGCTTCCTGATCACCGAGCAAGGCCGCTATATCGGGCTGGGCACGGGCGCCGACCTGATCCGCGCGATCACCGAAGTGCGTATGGAGGCGGCACGCTATGCCAATCCGCTGACGTTCCTGCCGGGCAATATCCCGCTCAACCAGCATATCGAGCGCCTGATCGACGCCGCCAGCGAGTTCCGTGCGTGCTATGTCGACCTGAACCACTTCAAGCCGTTCAACGACAAGTACGGCTACTGGAAGGGCGACGAAATGCTCAAGGGCGCCGCCGCGATTCTGGGCAGCCAGCATATCGGCGGCGCCGCGGCAGTCGCCAAGCGCGAGGCCAAGCGTTCAGCCACGGGCATGGCGGTGCTCGAGTTCCTGTCGCTGGAGGCAGCGCTGCAGGCTTAGCAACCGGAAGGCTTGCGCTCGGCCGGCTCGCGGCCGGCTGCCGGCAGCCGCGGCAGGCTGCTTTCCTCCAGCACATCGAGCCGATAGCCATGCGCGTAGACGACGGTGACGATGATGCCGTTCTCGATGCCAAGCCGCAGCGTCTTGCGCAGGCGCGACATCAGGCCCGCCAGCGCCCGCGACAGCGGCGGCAATTCATGGCGCCATACCGTCTGCTCGATGCGGCGGTTGGGCAGCATCCGGCCGACATTCGAAAACAGAAGCATGGCCAGGTCGAATTCCTTCGGCGTCAGTTCGATGCGCTCGTCGCGCAGCGTGGCGAAGCGGCCGACACTGTTGAGCTGGTACGGGCCGGCACGCACCACCAACCCCTGGCGCAGACGCTCGCCGGTCACGCGACGGCGCAGCGCCGCGATGCGCGCCAGCAGCACGCGGTGGCTGAGCGGACGGCACATGTAGTCATCAGCACCGGCATCCAGCGCATCGACCAGGCGGTCTTCGCAGCTGTCGCCGCCCAGCATCATGATCGGCACATCGCGCGAGCGTGCGCTGCGCACCGCGCGGATCACGTCGATGACCGGGATGTCGGCAACTTCGTCGGGAAGCAGCAGCATGTCGTAGGTTTGCTGCAGGGCGCTGTGGATCAGGTCGCGGCCGGCGTCGAAGACGCTGCAGCGAAAACCCGAGCGCACCAGCAGGTCTGGAATGTCCTGCAACTGGGGCGACCTGCCCAGCAGCAGCGCAATAGTGATCGGCGACGGCATACGAAGCGAGCGTGACGGCGTGTGAGAACGGCAGGAAGGTGACGAACTACTGGACGGCTATCGGACGACTTTCGGGCGGCTATCGGGGCGTTGAAGGGACCGGAGCCGAAGCGCTGCGCATGTGCGCATGAGGAGCACCTTGCGGCCTCAAAGGGTAAAAAGCCGCGTGCCGTGGTGCAATCAGACATTTCCGAAAAGTCCGCCGTTTTTGCTCTTCTTGTTCCTGCGCGGTAACGGCAGTCATTGATGGCGGGAGGGGCTTGCGAGGTGCCGCCGAAGTTGTCCACAGATCCTGTGGACAACGGGCCGGGCCCAGGCCTGGCGGCCGCATGGCACCGTCATCCTATCGGCGTGCCAAAAAAGAAGGCAGGCGTGCGGCGCGGCATCAACATCCGGCCCGCGGTGTGCCAAAATAGCGCGCATCGTGTTCCGGTCCGGGGACTCAAGCCACCGATGCTGCAGAGCCCGAGTGTCATCGCCTTCATCCTCCTGGCCTTTCACGTCGTCGGCGTGATGGCGGCGCTGCACGCCGTCATGACGGTGCGCACCGCGCCTGGCGCCATCGCGTGGGCGGGGTCGCTGGTGATGATGCCGTACTTCACGCTGGTCCCCTACCTGATCTTCGGGCGCAGCACCTTTGCCGGCTATGTCGATGCACGCCGCTTCAATGACGACCGGCTGCGCGAGATCCGCCACGGCATGACCCCGCGCGAACGCGAGGCCCGCAGCGCCTGCGTGGTGCACTCGCCAACGCAGGTCTGCATGCGCGCGCTGCCGCGGCTGACCGGCATGCCTTGCCTGGCCAACAACGACGTGCGCCTGCTGGTCAACGGCACGCAGACCTTCGATGCCATCTTTGCCGCGATCGGCCAGGCCAGGCAGGTGTTGATCGTGCAGTTCTTCATCGTGCACGACGATGCGCTGGGCAGGCGCCTGCAGGCGCTGCTGTGCGAGCGCGCGCAGGCCGGCGTCAAGGTCTACTTCCTGTTCGACAGCATCGGCTGCCATGCGCTACCGCGTCGCTACGTGCGCACGCTGCTAGAGGCGGGCGTCGATGCCCGGCCGTTTTCCACGCATCGGGGATTCGTCAACCGCTTCCAGCTCAACTTCCGCAACCACCGCAAGCTGGTCATCGTGGACGGACGCGAGGCGTTTCTCGGTGGCCACAATGTCGGCGTGGAGTACCTGGGCGAGCGTCCGCCGCTGGCGCCGTGGCGCGACACCCATATCGCATTGCGCGGCAGTGCCGTGCTGGACCTGCAGATGTCCTTTGCCGAAGACTGGTACTGGGCCGCACGCGAAGTCCCGCACCTGCTGATGCCGCCACCCGAGGTTGGCGGCCGCATGACCTGCCAGGTGGTTCCGACCGGTCCCGCGGACTCGCAGGAAACGTGTTCGCTGTTCTTTGTCGAGGCCATCCAGTCGGCGCGGCACCGGCTCTGGATCACGTCGCCGTATTTCGTGCCGGACGAGGCCGTGTTCGCCGTGCTGCGGCTGGCGGTGCTGCGCGGCGTCGACGTACGCATCCTGATACCGGCGCGTCCCGATCACCTGGTCGTCTACGCCGCGTCGACCATCTATGCGTATCAGGCTGTCGCCGCGGGAATCAAGCTGTATCGCTACCAGCCGGGCTTCCTGCACCAGAAGGTGATACTGATCGACGATGAAGCCGCCGCGGTGGGCACGGCGAACCTCGACAACCGCTCGTTCCGGCTCAACTTCGAGCTGATGGTGATGACGGCAGACAAGGGCTTTGCGGCCGACGTGACTGCCATGCTGGAAACCGATTTCGCCAACGCCAAACGCATCGGGCTGGATGAGTTCGTGGGCGCGCCCGCGCCGCTGCGCGTGGCCATGCACGTGGCCAAGCTGTTCGCCCCCATCCTCTGATACCGGCAGCCGGCCTGCGGCAAGCCGGTGGCGCTTTGTTTGTGTACACTGTTCACTATAAGCGCCTACAGATAATGAACCGAATCCAGCATCAGAGGGGAGCCGCATGAAGCCGGGCATCCCCGCGCCACCGGCGCGCGCCACTTACCGTCATGGCGACCTGCGCCGCGCCTTGCTTGACGCGGGCGTCGACCTGGCCCGCGAAGGCGGCCCCGACGCGATCGTGCTGCGCGAAGCCACGCGCCGCGCCGGCGTCGTTCCCAATGCGGCGTACCGGCACTTTGCCAGCCGGCAAGACCTGCTGCAGGCGGTGCGAGCGTCGGCCTTGTCGTCGCTGGCGATTGCGATGGAGGCCGAGATCGGCGGACTGCGCCCTGGCCGTGGCGCCGCCGCCCATGCGCGCGCATGCCTGCGCGCGGTCGGCACGGGCTACCTGCGCTTCGCGCTGGCGGAAACCGGCCTGTTCCGCACGGCATTCTCCGTGCCGGATGAAGTCGAGGATGACGCCGATCCTGCCAAGGCGGGCAACAGCGGACTCAACCCGTTCCAGCTGCTTGGCGCGGCGCTCGACCAGCTGGTGGAGGCCGGCGCATTGCCACCCGAGCGGCGGCCCGGGGCCGAGTACCTGGCCTGGTCCGCCGTGCACGGCCTGGCGATCCTGCTGATTGACGGTCCGTTGCGCAGCCGCGCGCCCGAAATGGCGGAGCCACTGGGGCAACGGCTGCTGGAAATGGTCGAGAAGGGCCTGTAACCGCGCATCGCGATCAAAAAAATTGCCACGATGGCGGGGACCATCGTGGCAGTGAAAGGAACCAGGAAGGGGGTCAACCTGGCTCTGTCGGGGCACCCGCGGGCCGGGTGCAAGGGCAATGTAATACGGGCTTTCTCATGCGAATATCGGACAATTCCTAAATATGGCCGTGAATTGTCGTTACTCGCATTGCGCTGGGCGCAGTGCCAGGGAAGGCACCGCAAAGTGCAGGCAGGGGCGCCAGTGGAATTGCGTGCCAGCCGCGGCGGTCTAACCCTGTACCCGCCACGCGGGCCTGGCAAGGAGGGATCCATGCGCTACAGATATGGAGTGTTGCTCGCGGCGGCGCTGGTCAGCGGATGCGTGGCCTATCCCTATGCCAGCGACGACTACCTGGCTTATCCCGCATACCCGGTCAGTTCGCCGTACTACAGCGGCTACCCGGTCGCGCCCGGCTATCCGTATTACGGCCCCGGATACGGCAGCTACTACGGCAGCTTTGCCTTTATCTATGGCGGTGGCGGCCGCAGCTGGAACCACGGACATCACCACGGACACGGCGGCTGGCATGGCGGCGGCCGTGGCAGAGGCGGCTGGGCCGCCGGCGGGCATGGCGGGCATGGCGGAGGAAGGGGCCGCTGACAGATTGTCCAGCAGGGATGGCTGGCAGGGATGACCAGGGCGCACGAATTCCAGGCCCTCTGGTTTGGCGGCGCGACGCGCTACCGCCAGGTGCCTGGCGCTACCTGCTGACCCCACGGCACGGCACTAAGGCAGCTGCCGCAACTGGCCGATCACGGACATCAGGCGCCCGTGCGCCACGATGACACCCGATTCGTCCTGCAATGCTTCCTGGTAGCGCTTGCGAAAGCCCGGATCGGCGCCATCGCTGAAGAGCTTTTCGGCGGCGCGCGCCACGGCGCGGCAGGTGTCGTCGTGATGCTCCTTCGATTCAAGTTCCTCATCGACCTCGATGATCAGCCGCGACAGCGGATCGAGCCAGCGAAAGAAGTTGTCCTCCGTGACCAGCTGGACAAACAGTCCGGCCGGAATCGGGCCGTTCAGCCGTTCGTACTGGCTGCGGTCGTAGCCGATGACTTCCTTGTGAACTTGCAGCAAGGCCGCCCGCAAGGCTTGCAGCCCCGAGCGGCGAGTTTCCTGTGTGGCGAGGAATTGTTCGTTGGGCATGCCCGTCTCCGCGTTTCCACTGGTCTGGCCCGGCAGCCGCTCCGGCACGTTCCGGCGCACATCGTGGGTTCGTCCAGGCGGGTCGCCATCACCTGCGCCGGACCTCCGGGTGCTGCCGGCCAGCGCATCTGGCAATGTCCGGCGCGCCTGCCAGTATAGGCACCTGAGGCATCCCGGGCCAGCGCACGGGGATAGCGAAATACCCGCAGTTGCGGCGCGTTCTGCGCCCGCTAGCCGTTTTTCTCTTCCGCTTGTGGCGACCCGAGCAGGTCTGCCGCGCGGGAGCGCTGCATGTCTGCTGCGCGGAAATAGCGCACCACCGTGGCTACGCTGGCGTGGCCAGTCATTGCCATGGTCTCGGCCAGCGGCACCTGTTGCGATGCCGCTTCGGTGACGAACCCCGCGCGCAGCGAATGCGCGGAGAAGTCGCCCTCCAGTCCCGCCTGCGCACAGCGTGCCTTGACGATGCGGCTCACGGTAGCGTCCGACAATCCCTCACCCACATGGCCTCCGCGCCGGATGCGGCGGAACAGCGGTCCGCCGGCAATGCCCGAGGCGGCCAGCCATGCCTCCAGCGCCTGCCCTGCTGCACCGGTCACGGGCTTGGCGGCATCGGCATGATTGCGGCCTGACTGATTGGTCTTCGACCAGCCCAGCACGTAGACAAAGTCACCCGGTGCGACGCGCGTCAGGTTCTCCACCGTCGCCCGCGCGACCTCGGAACGGCGGCGGCCGCCGCTGGCCCATGCGAACAGCAACAGCGCGCGGTCGCGCATGCCGCGCAATGAGTCATCACAAGTAGCTAGCAGCCGCAGCAGCGGGTCGCGCGTGAGCGCGGCCTTGCGCGCCTGGCGATGTCCGCGGCGGGCATAGGCGCGGCGGATGCCGGACATCAGCTCCCGTACCGACGCGTCGGCACAGGGATTGGGCAACTGCTGCAAGCGGTGGACCTTGGCCAGTACCGCAAGGCGGTGTGTCAGCGTGGACAGCGCGGGCGCGCCGGGTCGTGCCTTGTATCCATCAGCGACCAGCGCCTGGTCGATCGCCGGGGGCAGCTCGCAAACAGGCCCGTGCGCCGTCTGCCGCGTAGCGTGGTCGACGATGAACTGAACCACGACGGCAGGATCAAGCGGAAGCCGGATCGGCTGGCGGTAGCGCAGCCCGTGCCAGGCAGCCCAGTAGCGCAGGGCAGACCGGTAGCTCGCCACGGTGTTGGGCGACTCGCCTTCGCGGCGAAGCGCGTTCGCGGCCTGCTCGGCGAGGGGATCCAGTTCAGACGGGCAAAGCGGCGCCGGAAATTCGACATCGGGGACAGGCTGGGGTGGGTGGATTGGTATCATAATAAATATGATGTATGCTGTATTATATCATACATAGATATCGAATAGCGCTCGATAAGTCTCCATTATCGAACGTTATTTAGGCTTTCCCGGATCCGAACATGGAAACACTCCGCTCCCGAGGCATCACCCGCGACGACGTCTGGACTGCCGCCGACAGCCTGCTCAAGGCAGGCCAGCGTCCGACCATCGAACGCATCCGCCTGCATCTGGGGCGAGGTTCACCCAACACCGTCAGCCCGCACCTCGACGCATGGTTTGCTGCGCTCGGCGGGCGATTGCACGATCCGGAAGGCTTCGCGCCCAAACCGGGTTGCCCGGAACCGGTCACCGAAGCGGCGCGCTACCTGTGGGAGGCCGCGTTGCAGGTGGCGCGGGCACAGGCGGAAGCCGCGCTGGGCCAGCGCGAAACGGCGCTGGCAGAGGCGCAGGCTACCCTGGCCAGGGAACGGGAAGCGCTGGAGCAGGAGCGCCTGGTCATGCAGGCGCGGCTGGAGGGGGCCGAAGCGGCGATGGCGGAGATGACACGCGCGCGGGACGAGGCGCTGGAGCGCGGCGCGCAGGTTGAATCCCGCGCTACCGTCCTGCAGCAGCAGGTCGAGACGTTACGCGCCGAGGCTGGCGACGCGCTGGAGGCCCGCGTCGCCCTGCAGCGGGAATTTGCCGCCGAGCGCGCGACGTGGGACCAGGAGCGCGAAACCATGACCGCCCGCGCCACGGCCAACGAACGCCGGCTGGCCCTGGATCTGGACGCGGCCCGCGTGGCGGGCAAGGAAGCGCAGAAATTGCTGGAAGCGGAGCGCAAGGCCGCGCTGGAGCGGCTGGCGCACGCTGCCGAGGCGGCTTCGCGCCAGGGCAGCGAAATGACGCGATTGAGCCAGTCGATTGCCGTACTGGAAGAACGGATCCGCCAACGCGAGGCGATGCTTGTCGAATATCGCGAACAGAAGGATGCCGGCAGCCGGAGCGTTGCCGCGGTTGGCCGGCGCGGGCGTCCGGCGCGTGGGGCACTGGCCGGCGGCGCGAGCGGCCTGCTGCGGACGCGCGCGGCACCGGGCGGCTGAGCCCTGGCGCGCTACGCCGCCAGCGCGCCAGCGCGCAGCATGTGCTTCTGGATCTTGCCGCTGGTGGTCTTGGGCAGCGCGTCCAGGAAGTGATAGCGGCGGGGCCGCTTGTAGGCCGCCAGACGGTCGCCCTGCAGCAGGAAGGCGTCGAGCTGTTCGGCACTGACCGGCGCATCGCCACGCACCACCACGTACGCGCCCACCACCTGGCCCCAGGTCGGGTCGGGCTCGCCGAGTACCGCGACTTCCAGCACCGCCGGGTGCTCGATCAGCGCGTCCTCGACTTCGCGCGGATACACGTTCTCCGCGCCGGAGTTGATCATGTAGTCGATCCGGTCGCGGATCCAGAGGTAGCCGTCGGCGTCCAGGCTGCCGAGGTCGCCGGTGTGGTACCAGCCATGCGCCAGCGCCCGCGCATTGGCGTCGGGCCGGTTCAGGTAGCCCTGCATCATGCAGGCGCCGCGCACCAGCACCTCGCCCACTTCGCCTGGCGCGCACGGTTGCGCCGGGTCGGTCGGCGCGCCATCGTCGCGCAGTCTTGCCACCACCAGGTCATGGCCGAGCGCGGGCAGGCCCGCCGAGCCGGCACGGCAGAGCTGTTCATGTGGGTAGAGCACCGACATGCACGGGCCCATCTCGGTGGTGCCGTACACCTGGACCAGGCCGGCGCCGATCTTGCGATCCCATTCGCGGATCAGGTGCGGCGCCATCGAGGCACCGCCGTACTCGACGAGCCGCAGCGACGAGAGGTCGCGGGTTTCCGCCTCGGGGTGGTTCAGCAGCATGCCGATCATGGTCGGCGCGGCGAAGAAGTGGGTCACGCGCTCGCTTTCCACCAGTTGCCAGGCTTCGCCCGCATCGAAGCGGCGCTGCAGCACCTGCGTGGCGCCTACCTGCAGCCGCGGCAGGAAGCTGGTGTGCAACTCGGCGGTATGGTTCAGCGGCGCCACCGACAAGCCCACGTCCTCGCGCGACAGCGTCATGGCCTGGTGCATGATCGCGTTGTGCTGCAACTTGCTGCGATGGGTGTGCACCACGCCCTTGGGGCGGCCCGTGGTGCCGCTGGTGTACATCAGGATGCAAGGGTCGTCCTCGTGGACGCCGATCGCCGGCAGCATGGTGGGCTGGCCGGCGGCGAGCGCGTCAAGGCGGTGCGTGGCAAACGCAGGGGCAGCGTCCGTGTCGGCATATATGCGCAGCGCGGTGCCAGGGGCCAGCTCCGCGGCCTTCTCCACGACGGCGGCGCCTTCTTGCTCGAACAGCACCGCCTTGGCCGCCCCGTCGTTCAGGATATACGCCAGCTCCTGTGCGGCCAGCCGGTAGTTGACCGGGTTGAACACCGCACCCAGCCGCGCCGTGGCCAGCAGCGTAAAGACGAAGGCCGGCGTGTTGTAGAGGAACGCGGCCACCACGTCGCCCTTGCCGATGCCCAGTGCCTGCAGCCCGTGGGCATGGCGGTTGACCTCTGCATCGAGCTCCGCATACGACCAGGCCTGCCGCGCGGCGCCGATGCCGCTGACCAGCGCCGTCTTGCGGGGCAGGTAGCGAGCCGGCCAGGAAAGGGTATCGCCAAGGGTAAGGCCGCGGCTCAAGGTCATGCTCCAGTCGTGTGCCGGCCGCCTGGTAAAGCACGGGCGGCCGATATTCTTGTGTGAGCGGGAGACTATAGGGCGCAGTACGCGGCACATGGAAATAACGATTTGCTCTTTCCTTATGCCGCCGTCGCCGCGCAGGGCGGGTGACCGGCTCAAATACTGTATATTCATACAGCTTCCAGCCGTTCCAGCCTTCGTGTCCGTCGACCCACCTGACGCCCCCGTTCCGGTCCCAGCCCCTGCGCAGGCCCCTGCCTATGTCGTCGCCGTGCGCGCGTTGTGCGACTTCACCGCCAAGGCAGGCGATCTCGACCTGCGCTTCGTGCCGACGCCAACGGCGCAGGAAGGCGTCGCCGGCCACGCCCTGGTGACAGGCCGGCGCGGACCGGGCTACCAGGCGGAAGTGCCGCTGTCCGCGGATTTCGGTCCCTTGTACGTCCGCGGCCGGGCCGATGGCTACGATCCGGACGCCAACCGCCTGGAAGAAATCAAGACCGTGCGCGGCGAGGCCGCCGTGCCGGATAACCACCGCCACCTGCACTGGGCGCAGGCAAAGATCTATGGCTGCCTGATGTGCCGCAAACTCGGATTGCCCGGGATCGACGTGGCAGTGATCTATTTCGACATCGTGGGGCAGCGCGAGCACCCGGTAGTGCAGCACTTCACCGCGGACGATCTCGATGCGTTCTTCGTCCAGACCTGCGAACGCTTCCTGCAATGGGCACAAGCCGAACTGGCACACCGGCAGGCCCGCGATGCCGCGCTGGCGCAACTGGCCTTCCCGCACCCGGCATTCCGCACCGGCCAGCGCGAGCTGGCGCAGGCGGTGTACAACGCCAACCGCGCCGGGCGCACCCTGCTGGCCCAGGCGCCGACAGGCATCGGCAAGTCGATCGGTACGCTTTTCCCTCTGCTCAAGGCAATGCCGGGGCAGGGCATCGACAAGGCGTTCTTCCTGTCGGCGCGCTCCACCGGCCGCGGCGTTGCATTGCACGCGGCGCAGGTGCTGCGCAGCCACGGCGCTCAGC
Source organism: Cupriavidus consociatus (assembly GCF_017814975.1). Lineage (GTDB taxonomy): Bacteria > Pseudomonadota > Gammaproteobacteria > Burkholderiales > Burkholderiaceae > Cupriavidus > Cupriavidus consociatus. The sequence continues at coordinate 88,063 of NZ_JAGIQA010000021.1, read as the reverse complement.
CGCTGCGGGTGATCGAACTGGTGGCGCGCGACAAGGCCTGCGAGCATCCGGAACTCGCCTGCCACGGCGAATCCTGCCCGCTCGCGCGCGGCTTCTACGATCGCCTGCCCGCCGCGCGCGAAGCCGCCGGCGACGTGCCGGTGCGCGACCGTGCCGCGGTGCGCTCGCTGGCGCTGGCGCATGGCATCTGCCCCTACTACCTGGCGCAGGAACTGGTGCGCTGGAGCGATGTGGTGGTGGCGGACTACAACTATTACTTCGACCGCAGCGCGCTGCTGTATGCGCTGACCGTCGCCAACGGCTGGCGCGCGGGCGTGCTGGTTGACGAGGCGCACAACCTGGTCGAGCGTGGCCGCGCCATGTACACCGCCGAGCTGGATCCGCAGGCGCTGCGCGAGGCGCGGCGCGGCGCTCCCGTGGCGGTGGCCAGGCCGCTGGCCCGGCTGTCGCGCCACTGGAACGCACTGGCGCGACAGGCTGACGTTGCCTATGAAGTCCTGCCGGAAGTGCCCGTGCCCCTGCTGCGCGCGCTCGATGATTGCTGCGCAGCAGTGCTGGCACACATGACCGAGCAGCCCGCGTTGATCGACCCGGCACTGCAGCGGTTCTATTTCGATGCCCTGCATTTCAGCCGGCTGGCAGAGCAGCTCGATGCCAGTTCGCTGTTCGATATCCAGCGGCCAGCCGTCGCCGGCAAGGCCGGACGCGGCAACCATGCGCGCCTGTGCCTGCGCAACGTCATACCTGCGCCGTTCCTCCGGCCGCGCTTTGCCGCGGCGCATTCCGTCACGTTGTTCTCGGCCACGCTTGACCCGGCTGCCTACTACCTCGATACGCTGGGTTTGCCTGCCGACTGCGCGCGCGTGGCGGTGCCGTCGCCGTTCCGGGCGGAACAACTGTCGGTACGCATCGCCAGCCGGATTTCCACCCGCTATGCACGGCGCGGCCAGTCGCTGCCGGCTATTGCCGCGCTGATGGCGAACCAGTTCCGCGCCCGCCGCGGCAACTACCTCGCGTTCTTCAGCAGCCACGAATACCTGCAGCAGGCCGTGTCGAACTTCTCGCAGGCCCATCCCGACATTCCGCACTGGGTCCAGCAGCGCCGCATGGACGAGGCGGCGCAGGCCGCTTTCCTGTCAGCCTTTGTCCCGGGCGGGGCAGGCATCGGCTTTGCGGTGCTGGGCGGCGCCTTTGCCGAAGGCGTCGACCTGCCCGGCGAGCGCCTGATCGGCGCCTTCGTCGCCACGCTGGGGCTGCCGCAGTTCAACGCGGTCAACGAGCAGTTCCGTGCGCGCATGCAGTCGGCCTTCGGCCAGGGCTACGACTATGCCTATCTCTATCCGGGCTTGCGCAAGGTGGTGCAGGCCGCGGGCAGGGTGATCCGCACACAGCAGGACGAAGGCGTGGTCTACCTGATCGACGACCGCTTTGCCGCGCCGGAGGTGCGCCGGCTGCTGCCGGAATGGTGGCAAATCGGCCCGGCGGCGTAGAAATTACACGGCGCGCTGGCGTTGCGGCGGCAGCTTGCCGGCCCCGCCGGGAGGGAACGGATCTGGCACGAATCCGGCAGCAATGCGACCATGCGTGCCGACCGCACCTCGTCGTCATCGAACCAAGGACCCGACCATGCCCATGACCCAGCATTACGCGGCCACCGAGCCGCCCCGTACCGAAGTGGATACGCTGAACGGTGGCACCGTGCTCGAATTCGGCGCCCCATGGTGCGGCTTCTGCCAGCGAGCGCAGCCCGCGCTCGCCGAAGCGTTCGCCGTGCATCCCGCACTGCGCCATATCAAGGTCGAGGACGGCAGCGGACGCCCGCTCGGCCGCTCGTTCCGCATCAAGCTGTGGCCGACGCTGGTATTCCTGCGCGACGGACAGGAAGTTGCCAGACTGGTGCGGCCGACCGATGCGGATCCGATCCGGGAAGCCATGCGACGCATCAGCTGATCTTTTTGGGTAACTAATACGTCGCAAAGCGGCAATTTTCTGCCGCACCAGGGCGCTCAACCCTGCTTTGGGAGGGCACAAGCCGGAGCCATTTCTGCCGTTTGTGCAGAAGTCGCCTCCGCACACTGGCCCCTGATGGCTGTGCGGGCGACCAGCCCGGCAACGGTCCGCGCGCCCGGCGCGCACGAAACAAGACGGTCTCAACCGCCAATTGCGACAAATGAGCGCCCTTAGCCCCGACCAGCGGCCGACCGTCCTGGTCGTCGACGACGTTCCCGAAAACATTGCGGCCATGGTCGCCCTGCTGCAGGACCTGTATCGCGTCAAGCTGGCGAGCCGGGCGGCCACCGCGCTGCAACTGGCGCATGAAGCGCCACCCGACCTGATCCTGATGGATGTGTCGATGCCTGGCATGGACGGCTACGAGGCGTGCCGCCGGCTCAAGGCCGACGCGCGCACCGCCTGCGTGCCGGTGATCTTCCTGACCGCACGGGCAGAGGCCCACGACGAGGCGCTCGGCTTCGCGGTCGGCGCGGTCGACTACATCATGAAGCCGGTCAGCGCGCCGGTGGCGCGCGCGCGCATTGCCAGCCAGCTGGCGCTCAAGCAGGCGCACGACTTCCTGCGCGACCGCTCGGCCTGGCTCGAGGCTGAGGTACAGCGCCGCACGCGCGAGATCGAGCTGATCGAGGACGCCACCATCATCGCGCTGGCGGCGCTGGCCGAGACCCGCGACAACGAGACCGGCAACCATATCCGCCGCACCCAGCACTATGTGCGCGCACTGGCGCGCAAGCTGCGGCACGAGCCGGATTTTGCCGGCAGGCTCGACGACAAGGCCATCGAACTGATGTTCAAGTCCGCGCCGCTGCACGATATCGGCAAGGTCGGCATCCCCGACCGGATCCTGCTCAAGCCCGGCAAGCTCACCGTCGAAGAATTCGCGGTCATGAAGACCCATACCACGCTGGGCCGCGATGCCATTGCCGATGCCGAAGCCCAGTGCGGCACCACCAGCTCGTTCCTGCGCTACGCGCGCGAGATCGCGCATCACCACCACGAGAAATGGGATGGCAGCGGCTATCCCGACGGCCTGGCCGGCGAAGCGATCCCGCTGCGTTCGCTTCCATACCGTGGCGCGCGTTCCCGTGGCCGACGGCAGCGGCACCTACCGCCTGCCGCCGGGCGCGCCCCTGACCCGGCTGGCGCAGCAGGTGCTGTCGCATCAGACGCTACAGCTTGGCTTCGGCTACCGCGACTACCGCGGCCGGCGCGTGGCTGGCGCCGGGCTGTGGGTGCCGGCGCTGGCGAGCGGACTGATTGAGGCCGCCGAACCCGGCACGCCGCCACCGGCCGAGCCGCCGCGCGCGGCGCCCGGCCCGGGCTGGTCGCTGCCGCAGCGGCGCGTGCTGCTGGTCGAGGACAACGAAATCAATCGCGAGGTCGCGGTACACCTGCTGCAGCAGGCCCGCATCACGCCGGGCACCGCCGGCAACGGGCGGGTCGCGCTCGAGCGGCTGGCCACCAGGCGTATGACCTGGTGCTGATGGACATGACCAGCGCCGGTGTCAGCGGCCGGCCGGCAGCACCATCGTCACCAGCACCGAGGCATCTGTGTCGGCGGTCAGGTCATAGCGCACGCACGGGCCGACGTAGAGCAGGTCGCCCTGGCGCAGTCCGCGCTCGGCCCCGTCCACGCGCAGGCGGACTTCGCCTTCCAGGCACTGCACCGTCATCGGGCCGTCGACCGAATGGGGCGGCACATGCTTGCCCGCCTTCAGCACCAGCCGCATCACTTCCAGCGGGCCTTCCTTGAACAGGGCTTGGGTGACAGTCTGGTCCAGGCGCGTGCCCAGGGGCAGCACGCTGGCGATCTGTCCGGAAGCTAGGTGAGGGAGGGACATGCGCGGCTCCTCGCTAAGGTGGGGTCGTGTGGTCGTGTGGTTTGTGCGTTGTCAGGCGCTGCTGGCTTTTGCCGCCAGCACGCCTTTCCAATCTAGCACCGGAGCGCGCACCTCAGTAGCGTTCAGCGTGCCGTAGCAGGCGAAGCCGGAGGCCCCGATGCGGGCACCGCATGAGCGCTTTGTGCGCAGGGAAGCGCATGGCGGGCGCGTGCTTCGGCGCGGGCGCGCTCGATCACGGACCAGTCCGGGCCCGCACTGGCGGGCACGGATGCGGCAAGGGCGCCAAGCGCGAGCATGGCGAGCAGGATGGTCTTCATGGGGATGACGGTCGAAGCGGGATGGTGGGGCTGGGGGCTGGCCGGAAAGGTCCTTCCGGCCAGCGGTGCCGGCACGGCGAGCGCCGCGGCGGGCGGAAGCGTATCAGGCGGCGTGTGCCGGCGGCGCCGAGACGCCGGTGCGGTCCATGCCCGCCAGGTCCATGCCGGTGGCCGGCTGGTTGGCGCCGTCGGTGAACGGGTCGCGCTTGCCGTTGACGTGCGCGCCGTCGGTGAACGGGTCGCGCTTGCCGTTGACGTGCGCACCCTCGGTGAAGGGATCGCGCTTGCCGTTGTGCTGCAGGTTGTAGCCGTAGCGGTCGGCGTCGGTGCCGTGGTCGCTCAGGCCTTGGGCTGCGGCCGGGCCGCAGGCGAGCACGCTGGCTCCGAGGGCGGCGATGGAGAGTGTCGTGGCGAGGAGGGCTTTGAGATCGTCGTTATGCATGGCTGCTATGTCTTGGGTAAGGGGACGGCACGGTCCTGCAGTCTTCCTGCGGGCTGTGCGTGGTGGGCGGATCCGCCTGCCAGCACGCCGTCCGGTTCGCCTTGTGGGCGGTGCCGGGCGTACAAGGGCGGGGCACGGGACGAAGTGTAGTCACGCCGATCCATTCGTGTGATGATTTAAAAGGACAAAACTCAGTCGATTTTTTCATCGTAAAACGGAGGCCATTCCGAGCGATCCGCCGAAACCTTGCGGCCGGCTTGCCAGCCGCCGCCCAGGGCGAGAAACAGGTCCACCTGTCGGTATGACACCTGCGCTTCGGCCGCGGCCAGCGCGGCCTCGGCACCGGCCAGCCGCCGCTCGGCATCGAGGCGCTCGAGGTAGGGGATGCGCCCGGCCTGCTGCAGCCGGGCCTGCTGGCGTGCGGCTTCGCCGGCCTGCTCGCGCGCCGCATGCAGCGACTCGCGCCGCTCCAGCGCGCGGGTATAGGCGGACAGCGCCGTCTCCGTTTCCTGCAGCGCGCGCAGCACCGCGCCGTCGAAGCGCGCCAGCGCGGCGTCGGCTGCCGCCTCATGGCCGTGGATGCGGTGGCGCACGCCGTTGGTGGGCAGCGACCAGCTTAGCAAGGGGCCCAGGCTCCAGCGCGCGGTCGGGCTGCTGCCCAGGTCGCTGAGCACGCCGGTCAGGCCGGCGCTGGCGCCGATGCGGATCGACGGGTACAAGTCCGCGGTGGCAACGCCGATGCGCGCGGTCGCCGCGGCCAGTTCCCGTTCGGCCTGGCGGATATCGGGACGGCGCCGCAGCAGTGCGGCACCGTCGCCCACCGGCAGCGGCGCGTGCAATTCGGGCTCGGCATGGCAATCGACCTCGTCCGGTGCCAGCGCTATCGGCGGCTTGCCCAGCAGCAGTGCCAGGCGGTGATGCGCCGCGGCGCGCTCCGCCGCGAAGGCCGGCAAGGCGGCGCGCAATGCTTCCGTGCGGGCGCGTTCGCGCGCCACGTCCGGTGGCTGCGCGCGGCCGGCGGCGACCAGCCGGCGGGTTGCGTCCACCGTTCGCTCTTGCACCGCAAGCTGCCGCGTGGCCACTGCCAGTTCATGAGTGGCTGCGCATCCCTGCACGTAGGCGCGCACGGTCTGCGCGGCCACGCTGACGCGCACCAGGTCGAGGGTGGCTTCGCTGGCTTCGGCGCCTGCCAGCGCGGCCTCGTCGGCACGTGCCAGCTTGCCGAAGAAATCGACCAGGTAAGACACGCCGAAGCCGAAATCGCCCAGGTTGAACACCGGCGGCTTGATGGCCTGCAGGAAGCTCTGGGCCGACAGCTGCGCGCGCGCCACGCTGGCGTCGACGCCGCCCTGCGGCAGGCTCTCGGACTCGACCTCATGCAGCAGCGCCACCGCGCGCCGCAGGTTGGCCGAGGCGGCGCGGATGTCGGTGTTGGCCGCCAGCGCTTGCTGTACCAGCCGGTCGAGCCGCGCGTCGTCATAGAGGTGCCACCAGTCGTCGGGGACCGGGCCGATGTCGACGCCATGTGCGTTGCCGCCCTGCAGCGCGCCGTTGGCCTGCGGCGCCTTGATCGCGGCGTGCCCGGGCACGCGGTAGTCCGGGCCCACCGTGGTGCAGGCGCACAGGCACGCGGCCGCGCACGCCAGCCAGCGACGGCGGCCGCTCATGACCGCGCCGCGGCAGGACGCCGCGGTTCGCGCACCGACACCGTCGCGGTGCGGCCCGACACCAGCCTGACGTCGACGGGCACGTCTTCCAGCACGATGCGCACCGGCACGCGCTGCGCCAGGCGCACCCAGTTGAAGGTCGGATTGACGTTGGGCAGCAGGTTCGAGCCGGCGCTGCGGTCGCGATCCTCGATGCCGGCGGCGATGCTCTGCACATGTCCGCGCAGGTGCCGGGGCTCGCCCATGAGGTGGATGTCCACCGGGCTGCCGATATGGATGCGGTGCAGCTTGGTTTCCTCGAAATACCCTTCCACATGGAACGACGCCGCGTCGACCATCGACAGCACCGGGCGGCCGGTGGACACGTAGTCGCCCAGCCGCGGCAGGCGGTCGTTGAGGTAGCCGGCCACCGGGCTGCGCACGCTGGTGCGCTCCAGGTTCAGCCGCGCCAGCCGCACCGTGGCCTCGGCCTGCGCCAGCGCCGCTTCGCCTTGCTCCACGCGGGCGCGGCCCTGTTCGGCGACTTCGCCGGCCACCAGCCCGTCGAGCGTCCGGTTGCGCGCGGCTTCGCGCCGCGCCTGGGCCAGCGTCGCGCGCAGCGTGGCGGCGGTGGCCAGCGCCTGCTGCAGCGCCAGCGCGTAGCGGTCGCGGTCGATCTCGAACAGCACCTCGCCGCGCTGCACGTGCTGGTTGTCGCGCACCAGCACGTGTGTGACCAGGCCTGAGACGTCGGGCGCGACCTGGACGATATCGGCGCGCACATGGCCGTCGCGGGTCCAGGGCGCGGCGGTGTAGTAGTCCCACAGGTGGCGCAGCACCAGCACGGCGGCGAGCACGGCCAGCAGCGTCGGCAGCAAGGGAAGCAGGGGGCGGAGTCGGAGTGTCATGACGGCAGTCCCGGCACGGCGGCGAAGACTGCCGCCACGGCGCCCAGGACGATCACATAGAGGGAAAGGTTGAACAGCGAGCGGTGCCAGATATGCCGGTAGCAGCCCAGCGCGGCCAGCGTCATGCGGATTGCGGTGGTGACGGCGAAGGCCAGCACCATCAGCACCAGCACGCCTGGCACGAACACGCCATAGAGATCGATTTCACTGAGCATCGGGGGCAGCAAGAGCGGTGAGTGGGGTCAGTCCGCGCGCGCCGGCGGGGTGCAGCGTTACCTGCAGCACCACCAGCGCGCCCAGCGCACCACTGTCCTGGCGTGGCAGCGCGGCGATGGCATCGGCGACCCGGCGCGACAGCGCCGCCGGTGCCGCCACGGCATGGCCGCTGCGCAGCCGTGACCGGTAGTGCCGCGCGACTGCCGCCAGCACCCGGCGCACCGGCTTGCGTGCCGCACGCGGGAGGTTCGGCAGTGCCCTGTGCAGTGCCAGCGCGCAATAGCCGACCTGCAGCGCATGGAAGCCGTCGGACGAGAGCGGGTCGCCGGCGGCACCAAGGCGCGGCACCAGCTGGCCGAGCCGGTCGAGCATGCGCGCGCCGAGCCGTGCGTCGCCATCCGCAGCGCGCAGCGTGGCCGCCTGCGCCAGGTCCTGCCAGCTCGCGCGCACTAGCCGGTGCGCCGCCGCGCGCGCGCCGAACGGGCGCACCGCCATCGACCACAGCGGCGCGAACAGCATCGCGGCGGCGCTGGCCAGGCAGGCATTGAAGGTGCCGAGGAAATCCGCGTCGAAGACTGTCTGCACATTGGCGAACGATGCGGTGTTGACCGACAGCAGCATGGCGATCAGCTGGAAGCCCGGCCGCGCCACCAGCAGGCCGATGCCGAGATAGGGCAGCGCCAGCATCGCCGCCAGCGTCTCGAAGGTATGCGCGTGCGGGACCACCACGAACAGGTAGCCCGAGGCCACCAGCAGGCACGCAAGGCTCCAGCGCAGGAAGGGGCCAGCCATGCGGCGCGGTTCGTCGATGGCGGCAAAGAAGCAGCAGGCGATCGATGCCACCGCCACCGCGCCGGCGCCGTCTTCCCAGCCCGAGAAAATCCACAGCAACCCGGCGCAGAAGACCGCCAGCCCGCTGGACACGGCACCGAACAGCAGCATGCCGTGGTCATGGTGATGCCCGGTCCTGTCGGCTGCCGGCCGGCTGGCGGCGGACGGCGCCCCGGGGCCGTGTTCGGCGATGCCACGTTGCAGCGCCAGGCATTCCGCGTACAGCGTGCACAGGCGTTGCAGCTGGTCGGTGGCGGTGGTGGCGAGCCGCGCCGGCCAGTCTCCGTCCGCACCGTACCGGCACCAGTCGCGGTGCAGCGGCGGAGCCGGCTGCGCGGCACCGCTGCCCAGCCAGGCGGCGGTCGCATCCAGTGCCTGCCGCAGCGGCGCCGGCATGCCGCCCGGCAGGCCGCGCAGCGCCTGCAGCACGCTTTCCAGCGACGACAGCAGCGGCATCAGCATGGTCATGCGCTGGCGCAACGCGCGCGCATGGCGCAGCGTGCGGCTGCCTTCGGTGTCATAGGCGAGCTGGGTGATCAGCTGGTCCAGCGCCAGGATGTCGCTGGCGAGCCGATGGCGGCCGTCGTCGGCGCCTGGGCTGCCGCGCAGGATCGCCACGGCCCAGCCGCTGGCGTCGGCAAGCCAGCTCTGCGCTCGCTGGCGCAATGCGGGCGCCACCTTGGCCGGGAACACGATCGAGCCGACCAGCCCGGCGCAGACGATGCCGATCACGATTTCCTCGATGCGCGCCACGGCAATATCGAAGATTTCCGCCGGCTGGCTGACCGCCGGCAGCGCCACGATCGGCAGCGTGTACGCGGCCAGCAGGAACACATAGCTGCGCGGCGAGCGCTGCAGCAGCGACAGGTACACCAGCACCGTGATCCACAGTGCGATCGCGCCCATCAGCACGATCGGCATGTTCACCAGCTGCGGCACGGTCGCGACCGCGGCGGTGGCGCCGAGCACCGTGCCGGCGACGCGGTACGCCGCCTTGGAACGGGTGGCGCCGGTCAGCGGATGCGAGACGAAATACACCGTGGCCATCGCCCAGTAAGGGCGCGCCAGGCTCAGCGCCAGCGCGATATAGAGCGCCAGCATCGCGGCGGCGAATGCCTTCAGCGAGAACAGCCACTGTCGGGCATCCGGCCAGCTAGGCATGGAACGAGGTCCTGAAGACAAGGAGTTTGGGGGCGCGCAGCGCCGCCTGCCGCTCCACGCTTCATGGCGGCGCAGTCGGGCAGGGGCGATGTGTGGAAGCGAAGTGTAGCCAAACCTTTGCATTCCATTCATGATTTAATATTGGCTTCACCATTCGCTTTGTTCATGGATTCGTGCCCACCCACGGTCCAGCCCGCGCTCCACATGCCTATCGATATCCGCGCGCTGCGCTATTTCGTCGAGACCGCCCGCCTGCACAGCTTCACGCAAGCGGCGAGTTCGCTGTTCGTCACCCAGTCGACCATCAGCAAGATGGTGAAGCAGCTCGAGGATGAGGTCGGCCAGCCGCTGCTGATCCGCGAAGGCAAGAGCGTGCGCCTGACCGACGTGGGGCGCGTGGTCTACGAACGCGGGCAGGAGGCGCTTGGCGTGGTCCACCGGCTGACGCTGGAGGTGGCCGACCTGTCATCGCTCGGCCGCGGACAGCTGACGGTCGGCATCCCGCCGATGGTCAACCTGTTTTTTTCGCCGGCAGTCAGCGCGTTCCGGCAGCGCTATCCCAACCTGCAGCTGACGCTGGACGAGCACGGCGGGCAGGTGGTCGAGCAACTGGTCGCCAGCGGCGAGCTGGAGGTGGGTGCCACGGTGCTGCCCGGCGACAGCGGGCTCGCGCTCGAAACCCGGCAGTTCGGCCGGCACCCGATCTGGGCGGTCGGGCCGCGCAAGGCGAAGTGGGCGCGCGGGCGTACCGTCACGCTGGGTGCGCTGCGTGACGAGCCGCTGGTGATGCTGACCGACGATTTCTCGCTGACGCGCAAGCTCAACCAGGCCTTCCTGGAAGCGCGCATCGAGCCGCGCATCGTGGCGCGCAGCGGCCACTGGGATTTCCTGGCGTCGATGGCGGCGGCGGGACTGGGCACCACCTTCCTGCCGCAGCCGCTCGCCGAGCGCCTGCAGGGCCAGGGCACGCTCGCCATGGCGCGCCTGACCGAACCGGCGATGGACTGGGCCATGGCGCATATCTGGTCGCCGGGACGCTACCTGTCGCACGCGGCGCGCGCGTGGCTGGCGGTCTGCGACGAAGTACTCGGGGAAGGAGAAAAGCGATAGCTTCGCCAGTGCGCGCCTATTTGCGCAGGCACTGGTCCGGCGCGATATTCAGCCGCACCAGCGACTGCCGCCCCGCGGTGTAGTGGTACAGCAGGGTCACGCCAAGCTTGCCCAGCACCGGCACGTCCGGATTGCGGCAGATCCCGCGCTCCAGGATCGGCTTGGCCGATGCCATGTACTCGCGCGTGCCGTCGCGCGTGGCATCTACGCCCGACACCTTGAGCTGGAACTCGACGATCTTGCCGGGCCGGGTCACGCAGCCGTCCAGGCGCGTGGTGTCGTCCAGGTCCAGCGGGCCGGCGCGCATCAGCTCCTGGCAGGCCATCCGCAATTCCCGGTCGGCGTTGCCAGCCGTCAGCCGCGTGACGCCGGTCATGCCGGTCGGCTTGCCGCGCACGGTGCCGAGCAGCAGCGTGGCGAGGCCGGAGAGCTGCGGGCTTTGCGCGGGCGGCGCGGCCAGCGCGGCGGTGGCTGCGAGGGATGTGGCCAACGAGGTGACCACGGAAACGAGGGCCGGCAGGAGGCGGTGGGGCATTGCCGTCGAGGCGGCTGGCGTAAAGCGCATAAAGGGAGCGGGGTGGGTAGCTGTAGCGCTGCTACTTTAGCCGCTGCCCCTTGTTGCCGTTGTCAGGCATTGTCCTACGCGCCGCCGGGATGTGTAGGGCGAGGGGCTGTCCGAGGCACTTTGTGCCGATGCGGTGGCTGTCGTCACAGTTCCAGCACCAGCCGGCACCCGCCGGCCGCACGCGAGCAGCACGCCATCATCCGGTCGTTGGCGTCGCGTTCGGTGCGGGTCAGCACCACGTCGCGGTGATCGACCTGGCCGGCGAGCACGCGCACTTCGCACGAGCCGCACAGGCCTTCCTCGCAATCGCTCTGCACATCGATATTGGCGCCGCGCAGCGCCGCGAGCAGGGTCTGGCCGGCAGGCACCTCCATGACCAGCCCGGAATCCTTCAGCTCGACGGTGAAGGGTTGCTCCTTCGATGCGTCCAGCGTGCCCAGCCGCGACACGAAATGCTCCACCCGCAGCGCGCCCTCCGGCCACGCGGCGCAGAGGTCGGCAAGGGCGTCGAGCAGCCGCTGCGGGCCGCAGGCGTAAACATGGGTGCGCGGCTGCGGCGTGGCCAGCAATGCGGCGAAGTCGGCGCGGCGGCCTTCGTCGCCGGCGTAGACATGCAGGCGCTCGCCATGCAGGGCCTGCAGCATGTCCAGCATTGCCATCGAGCTGCGCGAGCGGCCGCAGTAATGGATCTCGTAGTCGATGCCGAGCTGGCGCGCGCGGCGCGCCATCGCGCTGACCGGCGTGATGCCGATGCCGCCGGCGATGAAGATGGCGCGGCCACAGCCCTCGTCGAAGCGGAAATGGTTGCGCGGGCCGCGGATGCGCAAGCGGTGGCCCGCCTTGACGCTGTCGTGCACCCAGGCCGAGCCGCCGCGGCTGTCGGGCTCGCGCAGCACGGCGATTTCCAGTGCGCCGGCATCGTCGGGATCGCCGCACAGCGAATACTGGCGCGACAGCCCGGTATCGCCGCACTCCACGTCGATATGCGAACCTGGCGCCCAGCGCGGCAGCGGCTTGCCGTCCGGCGCTGCCAGCCGCAGCCGCACCACGCCGTCGGCGGCGGAGGTGACGCTTTCCACCACCACGGTGCGCGCGCTGGTGTGCGCCGACGGCTCGCCGATGCGCACGGGCTGGCGCTGCGCCAGCAGCGCGGGGTCGCGGCGCTCCGGGTTCTGCGCCGGGTCCCACTCGACCAGCAGGTGCTCGGGGCCGCGGAACGAAGTGTTGGGCACGTAGGTGAAGGACTGTTCCGCCAGCCGCATATGCGGTAGCCGGCGCGTCAGCTCTTCCAGGAAGATCTGCATCTCCATGCGTGCCAGGTTCTTGCCCATGCACTGGTGCGAGCCGTAGCCGAAGGTCAGCTGCCCGCTGGCGTTGTCGCGGCGGATGTCGAACAGGTCGGCATCGGCGAAGTGGCGCTCGTCATGGTTGGCCGACGAGGTCACGATCAGCAGCTTGCTGCCGGCGGCCAGGCGGATGCCGCCGACTTCCGTATCGCGCGTGACCAGCCGCCGCCACGCCGCCACCGAGCCGTTGTGGCGCAGGCATTCTTCCACCGCGTTGGGGATCAGCGAAGGATCCTCGCAGATCTCGCGCCATGCGTCGGGATGCTGCAGCAGCAGCTTGATCGCGTTGGCCGAGGCATTGGCGGTGGTCTCGTGTGCGGCGACGATGCCGGCCATCATCATCGAATGCAGGTAGGAGTCGGTGACGACCTCGGGCAGTGCCTTCTGCTTGCGCAGGCCATACTGCATCCAGCCCGGGCCCGACGGATCCTCGCGCATCTTGTCGAGGATGCGCCCCGCCAGCTGCCAGAAGTTGCCGACCGCGTGCGCGACCGCGACCTGTTCTTCCGGCCTGGGCCGTCCCCAGGTGTTGACCGTATGGGCAATGGAGTACTGGCGCAGCAGGTCCATGTCCTCTTCGGGAACGCCCAGGAAATGCAGCGCCACGGTCAGCGGCACTTCCCACAGCATCTGGTCGACCAGGTCGGCGCGGCCGTCATCGACAAAGCGGTCGACGTATTCGCGCGCCAGCCGCCGCACCATCGGCTCGTGATGCGCCAGTTCGGCGGGCGTGAACGGGGCCATCAGCGCGCGCCGGCGCGGCATGTGGGCGGGCTCGTCCTCGTTGACCAGCGTGCGGTTCATGGCATAGCCGTACGAGGCCAGCACCGCGTTGGCTTCGTCGCCGGTGGGCGTGATCTTCTCGAGCGCGATCGACGGGCTGAAGGTGATGTTGTCGCGGAAGATCGCCTTGATGTCGTCGTAGCGCGTGACCACCCAGTAGCCCAGTTTCGGGCTGTAGAACACCGGCTCCTGCTCGCGCGACCAGCGCACGTACTCGGGCGGATCCTGCTGGTAGCCGTCGCCGAACGGATCGAACTCAGCCGCCTTGTGGCTGACCGGGCAGCCATTGGGGGCGGTGATGGCGGAATGGTCGACGGGACAGCCGCCGCGCGCGGTGTCGGGGGAGGGGATGGCCATGCTGCGTACTCCTGCAAAAACATTGCCGTCCGGGCGGGGCCGGACGGCCTCATAGCGATACCGGAATCGTGGGAGAGGTCGCTCAGTTGTCCAGCGTGATCTTCAGGTCGCGGATCAGCTTGGTCCAGCGTGCCGACTCGGTGCGCAGCAGCTCGCTGAACTGTGCCGGCGTATTGCCAACCGGCTCCACGCCGAAGTCCACCAGCCGTTTGTTCACCGCCGGCTCGCGGATCGCCGCGACCACGTCCTTGTTCAGCGTGTTGATCACTTCCGGCGGCGTGGCGGCGGGCACCACCATGCCGACCAGCGCCGCAGCTTCAATGCGCGGGTAGCCCAGCTCGGCAAAAGTCGGCACGTCGGGCAGCTGCGGCAGGCGGGTGGCATTGGCCACCGCCAGCGGCCGCACCTTGCCGCCCTTGATAAAGCCGGCGCCGGCGGCGTAGTCCACCATCATCGCGGCGACCTGGCCGGCGGCAACGTCGGACAGCGCGGGTGCGGCGCCGCGGTACGGCGCGTGCGTCATCGGCAGGCCACCGGCTTCCACCTTCAGCAGTTCCATCGCCAGGTGGTGCGGGCTGCCCGCGCCGGCGGAGCCATAGTTGACGCCGCCCTGGGTGGACTTGGCCTGCGCGATGAATTCTTTGGCGCTTTTGACGGGGCTGTTCGCGCCCACCACCAGGATCATCGGGAAACGGCCCAGCAGCGTGACCGGCGCAAGGTCCTTGCCCGGGTGGTAGGAAAGCGTCTTGTACAGGACCGGGTTGAATACCAGCGTGCCGTTGTCGGCGGACAGCACCGTATACCCGTCCGCAGCCGAGCGTGCCGTCTCGGCCGCGCCGATCGCCGTGTTGCCGCCGGGTTTGTTGTCCACCACGACCGGCTGCCCGACCTTGGCCGACAGCCCCTGCCCAATGGTGCGCGCAAGGAAATCCGAGCCGCCGCCGGCGGCGTACGGCACGATCCAGCGGATCGGCTTGGCCGGGTAGGTGTCGGCGGCATGGGCCGGCAGGGCATACAGCAAGGGCAGGACGAGCGCGCCGATAGCCAGGCGCGGCAGCAGGGGGCGGGGCATGTGGTTGTCTCCGATGAATTTCTATTTTGCGTAAATCATATACGCATTGCGTAATCATTGAATGAGGGTTAACCTCGACGCCGGTTGCCCCACAGCCGCTCTACCGTCGATCTTCCAGCTGTGGCCTAATCTGCCAGCCCTTGCCAACACCACTGCCATGCCCGCATCCCGATCCCGGTCCGCCGCCTCTGAAACGCCTGCCGACGCCGCCGCGCCCCGCGCACGGGAGCGCCGCCAGCGCGTGCAATCCGCTGTCACGGGCATGGCGGTGCTCAAAGGGCTGGCCCGGCTGGGCGGGCGCGCCAGCCTGACCGCGCTGGCCGCGCATATCGACGAAAGCCCGGCCAAGGTGCACCGCTATCTGGTCAGCCTGCTGGAAGAAGGCCTGGTCGCGCAGGAATCCGGTACGCAGCAGTACCACCTGGGCTACGAGGCGCTGCAGATCGGCATGGCGGCGATGCGGCAGGCCGACCCGATCCGGCTTGCCGAAGCCTCGCTGGTGCGGCTGCGCGAGACGCTGGAAGTGACGTGCTTTGTCGCGGTGATGGGCAACAAGGGGCCGACCATCATGCGTTTTGAAGAGCCGGGCTTGCCGGTTACGGTGAACGTGCGCGCGGGTTCGGTGATGCCGCTGCTATGGTCTGCCACCGGACGCGTATTCCTGGGCCTGCTGGACGAAACCCGGGTGCAGGAGCAGGCGAAGGAAGAACTGGCGCAGGCCGGGGCGGCGCGGCTGGCTTCGCTCGATCGGGACGATCCGATCGGCGCGCTGCGCCGCGCCGTGCAGGCCGACGACTGCGCCTGGGTGCGCGACACCAACCTGACCGGCATCAGCGCCGTGGCCGCGCCGGTACGCGACTACACCGGCCGCGTGTGCGCGGTGCTGACGGCGCTGGGCGCCACCGGCGGCTTCGATCCGGCGATCGACGGGCCGATCGGCACCGCCGTGCGGCACGAGGCCCGGGTGATCAGCGCCGCACTCGGGTTCAACCAGGAGGCGGGACGCTAAGGTCCGGCTTAAGCGCCGGACAAGCCTGCAAGGCGACTGCTTCGACGCGCGCCGGGTCGCCCGGCAGCGCCATCAGTCCGCACGCCAGCGTGCCGCGCCACTGCAGGTAATCGTGGCCGACGGCGGCTTTACCGCCTGAACGGCGCGCCGCCAGGAAGGGCGGCGCCATTGTGCAAGCCGCGCGGAGACGCGTATAGTCCCTCGCGGTTTGCCGACATTCCTTCCACTGCTGACATGAAGATCCTTGCCCCCACGCGCCTCGCAGCGTTTGCCGCCGCCGGCCTGCTGTGCACGCCAGCCACGTACGCCGCCGACAAGGTCGACCAGCGCCAGCTGGAACGCGCCGTCAACGAGGCGATCGCGCCGATGATGAAGGCGCACAACGTGCCGGGCATGTCCGTCGCGGTGACGGCCGGCGGCAAGCAGTACTTCTTCAACTATGGCGTGACCGCGAAGCGGGGCGGCAAGCCTGTCACGGAGTCGACCCTGTTCGAGATCGGCTCGGTCAGCAAGACCTTCACCGCAACGCTGGCGGGCTATGCGCAGGCGCGCGGTGCCATGTCGCTGTCGGATCCCGCCGGTAAATTCCTGCCGGCCCTTGCCGGCAGCGCCTTGGGCGCGACCAGCCTGCTCGACCTTGGCACCTATGCAGCCGGCGGCCTGCCGCTTCAGTTTCCGGAGACGGTCAACAGTCCGCAGGCGATGACCGATTACTTCAAGGCCTGGCGACCGGCCTACGCGGCCGGTACCCACCGGCGCTACTCGAACCCCAGCATCGGCCTGTTCGGCTACCTCGTCGCGCGCAGCCTGGGCGAGCCGTTCGACGACCTGATGGAGAAGACGCTTTTTCCGGCGTTCGGCCTGAAGCGTACCTATATCCGGGTGCCGAAGCCGGCGATGGCGGACTACGCGTGGGGTTACACAAAGGACGACAAGCCGACCCGCGTATCGCCGGGGGTGCTGGATTCCGAGGCCTACGGCGTAAAGACGACCTCTGCCGACATGATTCGCTTCGTCGAGGCCAACATGTCGCCGGCGGGGCTCGACGACAAGATGCAGCGCGCCATCGCCACCACGCGCACCGGCTACTTCAAGGTTGGCGGCATGGTGCAGGGGCTGGGATGGGAAATGTACACCTATCCGACGCCGGTCAGTGCCATCCTGGCCGGCAGTTCGCCGCAGGTGGTGTTCGAGGCCAACAAGGTCGACAGGCTGGAGCCGCCGCAGGCGCCAGGCGCCAATGTGCTGGTCAACAAGACCGGCTCGACCAACGGCTTTGGCGCCTACGTCGTCTTCGTGCCGGCCAGGCGCATCGGACTGGTGATGCTGGGCAACAAGAACATGCCGGTGCCGGCACGGGTGGAAGCGGCGTATCACATCCTGACGGTGCTGGACGCCGAACTGGCGGCAAAGCGCTAGGGCCGACCCGCCAGTCGCTGCCCGAAAAAAGAAAGCGGCCCGAAGGCCGCCCATGTCTGCCGCGCGCTGAAGCGCCGTCAGAACTGCTCCGCCGTCAGCGCATTGACCGGCGCGGCACCGCCGACCACAGCATCGCGCAGCGCCGTTGCCTGCGACAGGATGTGCTGGGCGAAGAAATGCGCGGTGGCGATCTTGGCGTCGTGGAAGTTCGGATCCTCGGCCCGTTTCGCATCCGCGGCCAGCATCGCCCGGCCCAGCTGCCAGCCCGAGAACACGATGCCGCACAGTTTCAGGTACGGCACGCTGCCGGCGAACACGGCATTCGGGTCCGACTTGGCATTGGCCACCACAAACTCGACCACTGCTTCCAGCGCCGCGCGGCCATTGGCCAGCTGCGCCTGGACTGCGGTGAAGGCCGCGCCGCCATGCTTGCCCAGCGCGGCCTCGGTCTCGGCGATCTGCGCGCAGATCGCTCGCGCCACCGCGCCGCCGTCGCGCACGGTCTTGCGGCCGACCAGGTCGTTGGCCTGGATGGCCGTGGTGCCTTCGTAGATCGGCAGGATGCGGGCATCGCGGTAGTGCTGCGCCGCGCCGGTTTCCTCGATGAAGCCCATGCCGCCATGCACCTGCACGCCGAGGCTGGTGACGTCGATCGACAGTTCGGTGCTCCAGCCCTTGACCACCGGCACCAGGAACTCATAGAAGGCCTGGTTCTGCTGGCGCACGGCTTCGTCCGGATGCTGGTGCGCGGTGTCGCTGGCGGCGGCCGCCACGTAGGCGACGGCGCGTGCGCCTTCGGTCAGCGCGCGCATCGTCATCAGCATGCGCTTGACGTCAGGGTGGTGGATGATGGTGACCGCTTCGCGCGCCGAGCCGTCGACCGGGCGGCTTTGCACGCGCTCGCGCGCATAGGCTACGGCCTGCTGGTAGGCACGCTCTGACACCGCGACGCCCTGCATGCCGACTGCAAAGCGGGCCGAGTTCATCATGATGAACATGTACTCCAGGCCACGGTTCTCTTCGCCCACCAGCGTGCCGATGGCACCGCCGTGGTCGCCGAACTGCAGCACGGCGGTAGGGCTGGCCTTGATGCCGAGCTTGTGCTCGATCGACACGCAATGCACGTCGTTACGCTCGCCCAGGCTGCCGTCAGCGTTGACAAGGTACTTGGGCACGATGAACAGCGAGATACCCTTGACGCCTTCGGGTGCGTCGGGCGTGCGGGCCAGCACCAGATGGACGATGTTCTTCGCCATGTCGTGCTCGCCGTAAGTGATGAAGATCTTGGTGCCGAAGACCTTGTAGGTGCCGTCGCCTTGCGGCTCGGCGCGGGTGCGCACCGCGGCCAGGTCCGAGCCAGCCTGCGGCTCGGTCAGGTTCATGGTGCCGGTCCACTCGCCGCTGATCAGCTTTGGCAGGAAGGTGGCCTTCTGCTCGTCGGAGCCGGCGGTCAGCAGCGCCTCGATGGCGCCGTCGGTCAGCAGCGGGCACAGCGCGAACGAGAGGTTGGCGCTGTTCAGCATTTCGATGCAGGCGGTGGAAATCAGCTTGGGCAGGCCCTGGCCGCCGAAGTCCTGCGGATGCAGCACGCCCTGCCAGCCGCCTTCGCCGAACTGGCGGAAAGCGTCCTTGAAGCCGGGCGTCGTGGTGACCACCCCGTCCTTCCAGCTGCTCGGATCCAGGTCGCCGGTACGGTTGAGCGGCGCCAGCACCTGTTCGTTGAACTTGGCGGCTTCGTCGAGCACGGCCCCCGCCGTTTCCGGCGTGGCTTCCTCGAAGCCGGGCAGGCGGCTGACAGCGTCTAGACCCGCGAGCTCGTTCATCACGAACAACATGTCTTTGAGCGGGGCACGGTAGGTCATGGAGGTCTCCTGTCTGTACGTCAGTACGTCTTTGTTCCTGGGTGGCGCGCAAGCCATGGCGCCTGGCCGCAACGCGGGCCTGATACGGTGATCGTAACGCGGGAAGCGCCGGCCGCGGTTATCCAAAGCTGCCCATTCATTGACGAAACCTGCCGCCCTGTGCAAACCGGCGCGCGGGAATGCGCGCCAGCTGGCGCGGGCCGGGCCGGTGGCAGGATTTGTCAGGCACTGGCGGGCATGGTCCGGTAGGCCTTGGGCGTGCTGCCGGTCCAGTTGCGGAAGGCGCGATGGAAGGCGGTGGGATTGTCAAAGCCGATATCGAAGGCGATCTCCGCGATCGCGTCCGTGGTGCGCGTCAGCCGCTGGATGGCGATGTCCCGGCGGACCTCGTCCTTGATCGCCTGGAAGTTGGTGCCCTCGGCGGTGAGCCGGCGGCACAGCGTGCGCACGGAGAAATGCAGGTCCTGCGCCACCGCTTCGATGGTCGGCGTCGACGGCAGGCAGTCGGCCAGGTACTGGCGCACATGGTGGCACACCATCTGTTCTGCGAACGCGACGAAGATCCAGTCCTCGGGTGCGCGCGCGAGGAATTTCTGCAGGTCGGCCTTGCGCCGGCGGACCGGCATGTCCAGGTACGCTTCGTCGAACCTGAGCAGCGTCTGGTGGCCGCCGAACTGCACGGGGCCGGGAAACAGGTAAAGGGAGTCGCTGGCGCGCGGCGGCCGCGGGAAATCGAACTCCACCCTGGCCAGCGGAATGCGCTTGCCGATCAGCCATGAGGCGACCCCGTGGACCAGCTTGAGCATCAGCTCGCTGCCCAGCGCGCTGACGCCGGGGCCGGCCGGGTCGGCACGCAGCACGACCTCGCCGAAGCCGTCCTCGCGCACGGACTCGAGCCGGAAATCGTCCAGGATCAGGTGGAAGAACTGGCCGAAGCGGTGCAGGGCCACCTCCAGCCGCGGCGCATCCAGCAGGCTCAGGCACAGGTATTTGAGCGTGCCGTTGCGCAGCGGCCGGCTGAAGATGCCGGGCATCTCGTCGTCCAGCTCCATGGCGAGTTCGCGGTAGAGCGTGGAGAACTGTTCCTCCGTCACGCGCGCAGCCGGCGCTTGCAACAGGCCGCGGGGGATCCCGGCGCGCTCCGCCAGCCGCGCCATGGCGGCCGGATCGGCACCGGACAGGAAGCCGTTGACCAGTGAAATGGGGACGGTTGCGATGAACTGGGTCAATGTCGCGGGGCGGGCAAGACGGTGCGGAAGCGGGGCGGGCCGGTGCGTGGCGTATTTTGTCATAGCCTGGCATTTGTCGGCGACGTTGCGGGGTGCGGTGAGGGCCGTGCCGAGCGTCGCGACCGCAGGCAGTCCTATGCGGACCGCGCCGGTTCCTCCGGCGCGTGCGCGCCCGGGGCCGCGTCCATGTGGACGCTGGCCAGGCCAGCGTTGAGCTGGTTCAGGAAATGGACCAGGGCAACCTTGTCATCAAAGCCGAAACTCGCCAGTGCCTGGCGGTAGAACTCATAGATCCTGGGTTGCAGGCTGTTCCAGAACTCGCGCCCCTTTGGCGTCAGCACGACCTTCTTGGCGCGGCGGTCCACCGTATCGGCAACCCGCTGGACATGCTTTTCCCGCTCCAGCCGCTTGAGCACGCCATCAAGGCTTTGCCGGCTCACCACCAGGTATTCGGTCAGTTCCGAGAATGACATGCCTTCCCGCACCTGCGGCCGCGACAGCGCCCCCAGCACTGACCACTGCACGGTAGTGATGCCGAGCGACTTGCTGGTCTGCCGGTCCAGCGTATTGCCGGCCTGGAACAGCCGGAAGAACAGCCGGTTATGGACGGATGCGTCGGACGGGTCGTACGTGGAATCTGGTCTGGTCATGTGTGGGTTTGTCGCTGGCCGCCGTGGACTTGCCATTGGTGTGCCTATTCTAAGGCGACGCGGAGCACACACGTGCGCGAGGCGACGGGTGGGGGTGTCGGTCGGCGCCCGGATCGGGGGGCTCTGGATGTGTGCTGCAGCCCTCTGCAGCTGCATTTGCGCAATGATCCTGTTCCATTATTTCCGCGTCCACGTAAGGAAACCTGGGCGTTACAACGAAAGTCCGATAAATGTGAGTAATGATATTGACGTATACGTAAAGCGTGCCTAGTATTCTTCGGACTCTTGCCACAAAGGTTCTGCCATGGCCATCACGCTCCACCATGCCGGCGATGTCGCCGTCCTGACTGACCGCTGAGCGGTTGCTTTACCGGCTCGCTGGGACACAGAACATGGAAATGGCACAAGCAGCGCGGCCTCACCGGTCCACACAAGCGGAACCGGGTATCGCCGACATGCTCCATCACATCCGCGCCGCGGCGCGGACCATCCAGGCCGAGGCCCGGCGCCAATGGCCCGGCGACGCCAATGCGGTGACACGCCGCCTCAGCCGCCTGCTGTCGCTGGCCATGCGCCAGCAATCCGCGCTGGACATTGCTGTGATCCTGGGCAGTGCCGCCGAGCTTCGCTATTTCCCGGACGATGCGGCGCTGGAGCGGTGTACGCGCATGGTCGAGTCCCACGGCGGCAAGGCCATGCGCGCAGTCGTCTGGGCGGTCCGGCATCGCCGCGTGCGGGCCGGCGCAACCATTACCCGGCGTTTTATCGTCGACTCGGCCGACTGACCTCCAAATGACAATGGCGGGCCCTGGCATCGTGCCGGCCCGCCATTTCCTTAGCGCGGCGCGGATTCGCGCCGCGCCTTCAGGACGCTCAGCTTCGCGCTTGAGCCACGCCCGCCACCGCCGGCGCCGAAGGCACACTTGCCGCTGCATCGGTGTGCTGCGCCGATGCCGAGAGCCGATGGTTGATGCACGCCAGTGCCAGCGCACCCACGATCCCGGCCGCGCCGATGACCAGGAAGTTCTGCGCCAGCGGCAGTTGCAGCGAAACGATCAGCCCGATCAGCACCGGGGCCGCGATGGCACCGAGCCGTCCGATGCCCGAGGCCATGCCAACGCCGGTCGAGCGGATCGACACCGGATAGAACTGGCCGCTGTAGGCGTACGCGACGATCTGCGCGCCGGTAGTGCAGGCACCCACCGCGCCGATCAGCAGGTAGAGCATCTCGGTCGAGGTCTTGAACGTCATCAGGTACAGGAACCCGCCGCCGAGCAAGTACATCCCCACCAGCACCCACTTGATATGGAACCGGTCGGCGAGCCAGCCGCCGCCAATCGCACCGACCACCGCGCCCACGTTCAGCGCGATCACGAAGCTGAGCGCCGAGCCCAGGCTATAGCCAGACATTGCCATCAGCTTGGTCAGCCAGGTGCTGAGCGCATAGACCATGAACAGGCCGGTGAAGAAGGCGATCCAGAACATGACCGTGCTGAAGCCGCGGCCGTCCTGGAACAGGCGGGCCAGCGGCACGCCGGTTGCGCGGTCCTGCTGCGGAACGCGGAAGGTCGCGCCGGCATCCAGGCGCAGTTGCGGGTTTATGCGCTGCGCGAGGGTGCGCAGGTCCGTTTCGTTCTGGCGCGACACCAGGAACGACAGCGACTCCGGCATCGTCTTCAGGATGAACGGGATCAGGAGCACCGGCACGCCGGCCGCGAAGAACACGATCTGCCAGCCAAAGCCGGCGATGAACTGCTTGCCGATCACGGCGGCCAGGATGCCGCCGATGGCATAGCCGGAGAACATCACCGTGGTCATGAAGCTGCGGATCTTGCGCGGCGAGTATTCCGTCATCTGCGCGACGATGTTGGGCATGACGCCGCCGATGCCGAGACCGGCGATAAACCGCATCACGCTGAAGGTGACCGGATCGCTGGTCAGTCCCGCGGCAGCGGTGAACACGCTGAACAGGAACACACACAGCGAGATCGTCCAGCGCCGGCCGATCCTGTCAGACAGGGCGCCGAGGAAGATGGCGCCGAACATCATGCCGAACAGCGCCGAACTCGCCATGAAGCCGGCTGTCGACGCGGTAACGCCCATCTCCTTCATGATCGAAGGCAACGCGGCACCCGCAACGGCGATGTCATAGCCGTCGATGATGATCACCAGCAGGCACCAGGCCAGGACACGCGCATGGAATCGGTTAAAGCTGGCATCGTCGGCCAGCTTCTGTACATCAATGTGCTGCATCGTCTGTCTCCTTCACCAATCTTCTTTTGAACGCTCAACAGGCGCCAAGGCCCTCCGAAACGGCCCCTGGCCCGGGCTGGACGGACTATGGTTGATGCGTGCTTATGCGTCAAGATCATTACTCAAATCGTGGGGGAAACTTAGGGTATTTCCGGTGAAGATGTGCGGAATCAGGCGTTATTCGGTCAATAAGTTGATTTATCAAGGTTTGCAATGGGGTGCCATGGCGGGTGTGCTGCGGCCTTGTAACTCCCTTCCATCGTGGTCCCGGGCCACGACGCCGCGGGCCGCGGCTTGCCCTATCGCCGACTCTCTCCGTCGCCTAGCATTCCAGCGGGGTGGTTCCTTACTGTTCCCACAAACTTCCCACAAACCGAGGTGCAAGATGAAAATTGTCGTGATCGGTGGTACCGGCCTGATCGGCAGCAAGGTCGTGGCGCGGCTGGCGGCGCAGGGGCATGAGGTGATCGCCGCGTCGCCAAAGACCGGCGTCAACGCACTGACCGGCGAAGGCCTGGCCGAGGCGCTGGCGGACGCGCAGGTGGTCGTGGATGTCGCCAACTCACCCTCGTTCGAGGACAAGGCGGTACTCGACTTTTTCCAGTTATCGGGGCGCAACCTGGCGGCCGCCGAGAAGGCCGCGGGCGTCAGCCACCATGTTGCGCTGTCCGTGGTCGGCACGGACAAGCTGTCGCAAAGCGGTTACTTCCGCGCGAAGATCGCCCAGGAAGCCCTGATCCGGGACGCCGGCATCCCCTATACCATCGTCCGGTCCACCCAGTTCCTCGAGTTCCTCGGCGGGATCGCTTATTCCGGGGCGGAAGGCGATACGGTGCGGCTGTCCGCCGCGCAGATCCAGCCCATTGCGTCGGATGACGTGGCCGAGGCGGTCGCGGACCATGCGCTTGTCGCCCCGGTGAATGGCATGGTCGATATTGCCGGCCCCGAACGATTCCGCATGGACGAGTTGGTGCAGCGTTACCTCGAGGCCACGGCCGATCCGCGCAAGGTCGTGACGGATCCGGACGCCCGGTATTTCGGCGCCGAGCTCGACGACGGTACGCTGGTGCCGGAGGGTGCCGCCTGGCTGGGAAAGACCACCTTCGAGGCATGGATGGCGCAAAGCCGCGGCGCACAGCGCTGAATGCAGGGAATGCGCGGCTGGCCTGGAGCGGCCGGCGGCCTGCATCCCGCACCGGTCAAGGCATTCAGGCCAGCGTACCGAGCCGCGCCTGCAGCCGCCCGCGGGTGATCGCGCTGATCTGCGCCAGCGCCTCATCGAGCTCCAGCTGTGTGCTGCGGTCGATACGGCGTTCCAGTGCGGCGAAGATCCCATCGCGCGTGTAGTGCCGCACGCAGATGATGAAGGGAAAGCCGTGCCGCGCGAGGTATGCGGCATTCATGCGATCGAGCGCGGCCTCCTGCTGCGCCGACATCGCATCCAGCCCGGCGCTCTTTTGCTCGGCATTGGAGTCCGCCGTCATGGTGCCGGCGCGGATATTGGCGGCCGACAGCATCGGGTGCAGGTTGAGAAAATCGCACTGGGCTTTCGCATCCAGCTTGCGGACGACATCCATCATCGCATCGTGGAGCGCGCTGGCCGATGCAAAGGGCCGCTGCGCCCAGGCGCGCTCGGCCGCCAGCGGAAAATGTTCGAACACGCTGCCGAACGCTTGCGTGAAGCCGGACTGGTCCAGCGCATTGACCGGCGCCAGATCGAGTGACTGTGACATGGACTGCTCTCCCGTAAGGCCCGCCGCGCAGGCCAGGCATGGAAACCGAATACGGGCCGAGTATAGAAAGCAGGCATGGCCGCGGCGAGGGGCGCGGCACTATAGGACGCATAACAGAATCCGATACCGCTAGGCACGCCGGGCAGGGTCCAGGTCGCGCAGGTCCCGCAGCGACTGCGACGCCGCCGTCAGCATGCCGCGCAGCCACGCATGCGAGGCCGAGCGGTGGCGCGCGGGATGCCACAGCTGGTAGAAGCGCATGAACGGGAATTCGATCGGTGGCCTGAGCACTGCCACCGGCACATGCTGCGCGTGATAGTTGGCAAAGTGGCGGCCCGTGGTCAGGATCAGGTCCGTACCCGGGATCAGGCTCGGCGCGAGGTTGAAGTAGGGGCAGCTCACGCGGTTGTCGCGGTGCACGCGCATCGTGCTCAGGCCCGTGTCCACCAGCCCGCGCTGGTCGCGCGAGTAAGGCGTGGGCACGATATGCGCCGCGCCCAGGTAGGCCTGCGCGGTGAACTTTCCAGGCTGGTTATGCACGCTGTCGGGCGCCACCATGCAGACCACTTCGTCTTCCAGCAGGACGGACAGGTGCAGGTGCTCCGGCGGATTGGGCCAGTTGCCGATCACGATATCGATGGTGCCCTCGGACAGTGCCTGCTCATAGTCGAAGGTGGCGGTCAGCGGAATCGCCGCGAGCCGTGCGTGCGGCGCCACGCGGCGGAATTCACGCACCACGTGGGCAAAGAACGGCGGCGCAAGGTAGTCCGGCATGGCTACGGTAAAGCTTTGCTCGGTGGTGGTGGGATCGAAGCGGTCGTCCGACACCAGCAGGTTGTCCAGCGCGCTCAGCGCCGCCTGCGCATTGCGGGCGATCTGCAGAGCGCGTTCGGTCGGCACCATCACGTTCTTCTCCCGCGTGAGCAGCGGGTCGTTGAAGATCGCGCGCAGCCGCTTGAGTGCCGAACTGATCGCGGGCTGCGACTGGTTCAGGCGGATGGCGGTGCGCGAGACGCTCTGCTCGGCAATCAGGATGCACAGCACGCGCAGCAGGTAGGTATCAAAGGGATCGTCGGCGCGGATCATGCGGAGTCTCGGGCATTCTGGTGGGTAAGTAGGCTGGGCTGCAAGCGGCGCAACCGGTGCGCAAGGCTTGCTCCCCATGGCGGCTTTGTAGCCTTTTGCGCACCGCACGGCAACGCGGTCGAACCCGCACGCGGCAGGGAGCGCCAGCCCGCGCGTGCCCCGCGAAGGGGGAAAAGCGGGCTCCCTAGGGTAATCCATAGGTCCGCAAAAGGGCCTGGAAATCGGCCGGAAACCCGCGCCAGGCAAGGGTTTCCGACCCATATCCAAGCTGATATAGGGCCTATACCAGCCCCCCCGTTCCGCATTCCGGGCCCGTTCCTATACTTGCACCCAATCCAGACGGAAGGCCGTCGCCGCACCATCCCCGCGGCAATGGCGGCACCACACAAACCGACAAGACAGGAGACTCCATGTCCATTACAAAACAGGGCGTTCCGCTGTTCGCCGGCGCGGCGGACGATGCGGAAGCCAGCGTCTTTCGCAAGGTGTCGTGGCGCCTGCTGCCATTCCTTGGCGTGCTGTGGGTGCTGGCGTGGCTGGACCGCGTCAACATCGGCTTCGCCAAGCTGCAGATGCTGGATTCGCTGCGCTTCAGCGAGGCGGTGTATGGCCTGGGCGCCGGCATCTTCTTCCTCGGCTACTTCTTCTTCGAAGTGCCGTCGAACATGCTGCTGCAGAAGATCGGCGCCAAGAAGACCATCATGCGCATCACCATCTGCTGGGGCGTGATCTGCATGCTGCAGACCTATGTCACCACGCCAACGCAGTTCTATATCCTGCGCTTCCTGCTGGGGGCGTTCGAGGCGGGCTTCTATCCCGGCGTGATCCTCTACCTGACCTACTGGTATCCGTCCGAGCGGCGCGCCCGCGCCTTCGGCACCTTCATGTCGGCGTCCGCCATCGCGGGTGTGCTCGGCGGCCCGCTGGCCGGCTGGATCATGACCTCGATGGGCGGCGTGCACGGCATGCATGGCTGGCAATGGCTGTTTATCCTCGAAGGCATTCCGTCCGTGCTGGCCGGCATCTTCGCGTGGTTCTACATGACCGACAAGCCGGAGCAGGCCAAGTGGCTGACTGACCATGAGAAGCGCGTGGTGCTCGATTCCCTGAAGCGCGACAACGCCGCCATGGGCGAGCGCGGGCACGACTGGCGTACGCTGTTCACCAACCGCAAGGTGTGGCTGCTGATCGCCATCTTCTTCTGCCTGCTGTGCGCCAACTCCACGCTGACATTCTGGATCCCGACCATCATCAAGGAAGTCGGCTTCACCACGCCGATGGCGGTGGGCTGGATCGCGGCGGTGGCCTACCTCTGTGGCGCGGTCGGCATGATCGCCAACGGTGCCCACTCTGACCGCCGCAACGAGGTGCGCTGGCACTTCAGCGGCGCCGCGCTGGTCGGTGGTGCGGCAATGGCCGTGCTGGCCGTGCTGCTGGGCACTCAGGCGCTGTCGCCGGTGATCACCCTGGTGGCCATGACCGCCGCGCTGGTCGGCACCATGAGCGCCATCCCCGTGTTCTGGCAACTGCCCAACCGCTATCTGGCGGGCAGCGCCGCCGCGGTGGGCGTGGCCCTGATCAATTCCGTCTCCAACCTGGCAGGCTTTGGCGCGCCCTATGTGATGGGCCTGATCAAGACCGCGACCGGCACGGTCAGCAGCGGCCTGTACCTGGTGGCCGCCATCGAAATCCTGGCTGCGGTGCTGGTTGTGTTCGGCATCCGCCGTCTCCATCACAAGCGCGAGGCCTGACATGCACGACGACCACGATCCCGGCTTCAACGCCGCCCGCCGCCGCTTCGGCCTGCAATCGATCACGCTGGGGGGCAGTGCGCTGCTGGCTGGCAACGCGCTGGCCGCCAGCCCGGCACCGACTCCGGCGCCCAACCAGACCGCGGGCCCGGTGCAGCAGGGCGGCCTCAGCCCCCGGCTGACCATGCACGCGCTCGACACCTGGCACGGCACGCCGGCAGCCGGCATGCGCGTAGACATGTACCGCATCGAAAACGGACAGCCACGCCTGCTGCAGACGGTGACGCTCGCCGCCAATGGCCGCAGCGAACCGCCGCTGCTGCTCGGCGACGCCTACCGCACCGGCACCTACGAGCTGGTCATGCACGTGGACGAATATTTCGCCGCCCGCACGGCCAGCCTGCCGCAGCCGCTGTTCCTGTCGAAGATCCCGCTGCGCCTGCGCGTGACGGACGCCAGCCAGCGCATCCACCTGCCCGTGACGTTCGGGCCGTGGAGCTACAACTACTACCGCGGCAGCTGATGCCCGCATTGCATTGAAAGGAGACAGATCATGGCAGGCATCAGCACCCACGTGCTCGACGTATCGCTCGGCAAGCCGATTGCCGGCATGCAGATCGAACTGTTCGACGTCGGCACGCAACCCCCGAAACTGATCGCAAAGGCGCGCACCAACAACGACGGGCGCACCGATTCGCCCATGCTGCCCGCCGCCCAGGCCCGCACCGGCGACTTCGAGCTGCGCTTCTGGGTGGCGGACTACTTCAAGGCGCCGGACACGTTCGCCGACATCGTGCCCGTGCGCTTTACCATCGCGGACGCCGCGCAGCACTACCACGTGCCGCTGCTGTGCTCGCCGTGGAGTTTTGGCACGTACCGGGGCAGCTGAAGCGCAACTTACTGCGTGCCGGTCAGCACCGCGCTGCTGGTGGCCGGCGGCGTGTTGCCCTCGACCACCAGCAGCGTGGCGGCGGCAGGCTGCTTCGTGGACAAGGCGGGCACCGCCTCGCGCAACGGCCCGATGGCCGTGCCATTGGCAGCGCCGGCGGCATTCGTCCTGAAGCTTGCAACGGGCGTGCGCTGGCCAGAGACGTAGACGTTGTAGACCGTCTGCGGCTTGAGCTGGTAGAGGAACACTTCCAGCGCATCGACCAGGCCCAGGTTGCGTGCCACGACGAAGCCGCGTCCGGCGCCGCCGGTGGCCTTGAGCGGAATGTTGACGGGATCGCTGTTTGCACGCGGCGCGAGATTTGCCTTGCCATCGCCGGCCGGCACGGCGTTGGAGACATAGACGAGGGCCTGCGGCGCCTGTCCCACCGGGGTGCGGGCGATGACGCGCTGGGTGGCGGTGTCGATCACGTCGACGCCGTCGCCGTTCTCCAGGCCGACATACATGCGGCTGCCGTCATCGGACGGCCAGATGCCATGCGGCAGCGCGCCGACGGGAATGGTCGCGAGCAGGCGCGGCTCGGCGTCGGTGGTGTAGACCTTGACCGCATTCTCGCCGCCTACCGTCACGTAGGCGAGCGTGCCGCGCGCGGTCCTGGCGAAGCCGATATGGTTGGTGATAAAGCCGGTGTCGAACACGCCCCTGATGCTGAGGCCTTGCGTGTCGATGCGGGTGACCTTGCCCACGTCCTTGTGCGTCATCCACACTTCGCTGAAGTCCGGGGTGAACTGCAGGAAGGGCGAGAACGGGCTGGCGACCGGAATGCGCTTGACGACCTGGTGCGTGGCGACATCGATCACGTCGACCTCGGGCGTAAAGCTGGACACGACAAAGGCGAGCTTGCCGTCGGGATGGAACAGCACCATGCCCGGGCCTGGCGCGGTGGGGATGCGGCGGATCTCCTTGTAGCTGGCCGGGTCGATCACCGAGATGTAGTCCTCGCCGCGCACGACCACCCATGCTTCCTTGCCGTCGGCGGTAAAGAAACCCTCGTGCGGCGAACGGCCGATATAGGCAACCCCCTTGACCTTGTTCGTGGCGGTGTCGATGAACGTCGCCGAGTTCGAGCCATTGGAGACGACGAGCAGCGTCTTGTGATCCGGCGAGAAGCCCAGGCCATGCACGTTGATCTCGCCCTTGTAGAGCGGCGAAAGGATATCGGGCCGAGCGTTGCCAAGGCGGATCTGGCCGAGCAGCGTATTGGTGGCGGGCTGGATGACCGACACGGTGTTGCTGTTCTGGTCCGCCGTATAGACGCGGTCGCTGGCGGCCGGTGCCGCGGCGGCGAGCGACGACACCGTGGCCAGGACCAGCGCAAGCTGCAAGGTCTGCTTCATGTGGGATTCCTTCAGTGAGAATGCGCAGGTGCCGGGCTGCGGCTCGGCGCGGTTTTCGGATGGCGGGCCAGCCAGGCTTGCATCAGGCGGATCTCGTTCTGCTGGTCGGTGATGATGCCCTGTGCCAGGTTGCGCAATTCCGGATCCCGGGTGTCGAGCAGCAATGCCTTGGCCATGTCGATGGCGCCCTGGTGATGCGGGATCATCATCGCGACGAAGTCGTGGTCAGGGTCGCCGTTCATGGGGGCGGCGCGCATGCCTGCATCCATGACGGCCATGGCGTCGTCCATGCGTTGTGCGAACGGCTTGGCGGTGCTGGCGACAAAGGGTTCCGGCTGCCGCGCCACTGGCGTCTGGCCATGATCATGCGACACCGTCGGGACACCGCCTGCCAGGCAGATCGAACCGGCCGCCGCCGCAATGGCAGCGAGCATGAAAGCGGGCAGGGTGGACTTCATGTGTGGCGTTCTCCGGTTGTGGATCGCGGACTGCTTCAGAGTAAACACGCCTGGGACCGGCTTTATTCCGCACAGGCCAACTTTTTTTCGCAACACATCCTCGGGACACCAACCGTACGGGCACGGCGCTTGCCAGCCGCCAGGCGTTGCAATCATGGCTGCGCAGCGGCGGCCCTTAGGGTTCTCCCGCTCCCATGAGGCTGCCACCGTTCGCTACACTGACCTGCCGCCAGCGGCAGGCGAGACGACACATCGGGTGCCAGCCCGCAACACAGCTACGTCTTGCCCAAGGCCCGGCGCGGCGCAAAAGGCAAGTCCTCCCATGCCCCCGAATCAGCCGCCCCCGACCGAACCGTCCGCTGCAGCCACCGCGCCGCGCGCGCTGCGCCATGTCGTTGCCGACGAGCCGCAGGCTGCCGCGGCTGAACTCGACGGCTGGCAGCAGCGCTACCAGCAACTGACGCCCGGTATGTTCCGGGCCGAGGTCTCGCAGGTCACTTACGGCGATGTCCATGTGTTCCGCGAACAGACTACGCAGGCGCTGCTGGAAGAGGGGGAAGCGGCGCGCGGCTATCTGTCGCTCGCCTTGCCGCATGTGCACTGCGAGGATGGCTGGTTCCACGGCTACCGCATGCACGGATATTCGCTGCTGTGCGCCGGCAACGGCCAGGCGCTGGCGATGCGCACCCCGCGCGAACTGGACCTGACCGGGCTGACCATGCCGCTGCCCGCGCTGGATCGTGCGGTAGCGCTGGCGAGCGGCGAGCCACGCCGCCTCGACAAGCTGGCCGGCGTGCGCCAGTTGCGGCCGGCGGTCGGCAATGATTTGCGCGCCGCGTTGCTGTCGGTGCTGGCGACCGCGGCGATCGAAGCGGAGGTGTTCAGCAACCGCTTCGTGGAGAGCGCGATACGCGACGCCTTGCTGCTGGCGGCGGCGACCGCGCTGATCGCGGACGACGACCGCTCGCGCGAGCCGCTGCCAACTGCAAGCGCGCGCCGCCAGCTGGTGGCCGACGCCTACGCGCTGGTGCGTGCCGCCCCCGACCACGGCTGGAGCATCCTGGCGCTGTGCGAGCGCCTGGGTGTATCGCGCCGCACGCTGCAGTACAGCTTCAACGAGGTCACCGGCCTGGCGCCGCTGGACTTCGTGCGTGCGGTGCGGATGAACGGTGTGCGCCTGGCGCTGCGCGCCGGCCCGGTGGAGCCCGTCGGCGCCGTAGCGGCGCAGTTCGGCTTCCACCATCTGCCGCGTTTCGCGGCGCAGTACCGCGCCTTCTTCGGCGAACTGCCGTCGCAAACGCTGGCACGGCGCCGCGGGTCCGTCCAGGCCTAGGCCATCATCGCGCGCGGCAGGTGGCGGCCCACCCAGTCGCGCTCCTGCTCATAGGCGCGCGCCAGCCGCAGCACGCCCAGGTCATCGTGCGGCCTGCCGATCAGCTGCATGCCCATCGGCAGGCCGTCGCGGCTGAAGCCCGCTGGCACGCTGATTACCGGGCAACCGGACAGCGTCCAGGGGAACACCACTTCCATCCAGCGGTGATAGGTGTCCATCTGCCTGCCGGCGATCTGTTTCGGCCACGGCTCGCGCACGTCGAACGGAAACACCTGCGCGGTCGGCACCGCGATGAAGTCATGCCTGGCGAAGACCTGCTGCAACGCCTGCGCCCAGGCGCTGCGCTCGGCGCTGGCGGCATAGATGTCGCCGGCATCGAGCTTGAGCGCGCCTTCGATTTCCCAGACCGCTTCGGGCTTGAGCAGCGCCCGCCTGGCCGGGTCGCGGTAGAACGGCAGCATGCCGTTGCCAACCAGGAAATGCCGGTGGACCAGCCAGGTCTTCCACAGGCGTTCCGGCGCAAAGGGCGGCTTGATAGCGTCGACCGAAACGCCGAAGGCCTGGAACGCCTGCAACGCCTGCTCGCACAACGGCAGGATGCCGTCTTCCATCGGCAGGTAGCCGTCCCAGTTGCCGAGCCACGCCACGCGCCTGCCTTTCAGGTCGGCGTCCAGCGTCACCATCACGTTGTCGGGCGTCAGCCGGGCCAGCGTTGCGTCGCGCTCGAGCGCGAGCGGGGTGCGCGGGTCGGGCCCTGACTGCGTGGCCAGCAGCAACGCGACGTCGGCGACGGTGCGGCCCATCGGCCCTTCGTAGCCAAGTTGCTGCAGGAAGACCTCGGCGGTCGGGCCGTAGGGCACCCGGCCCATCGACGGGCGGAAGCCATACACGTTGCAATAGCCGGCCGGATTGCGCAACGAGCCGCCGAAGTCGCTGCCGTCGGCGACCGGCAGCATCCGCATCGCCAGCGCCGCGGCCGCGCCGCCGCTGCTGCCGCCCGCGCAACGGGTGGCGTCATAGGGGTTGCGGGTGGCGCCATAGACGGTGTTGAAGGTTTGCGAGCCCAGCCCGAACTCCGGCGTATTGGTCTTGCCGACCAGGATGGCGCCGGCCTTGCGCACGCGCTCGACGATGATCGCGTCGGTCGCCGGTACGTTGTCCTTGAAGATCGGCGAACCAAAGGTGGTGCGGATGCCGCGCGTCAGCGCGAGATCCTTCGGTGCCTGCGGCATGCCGTGCATCCAGCCGCCCGGCTTGCCGGCGGCCAGCGCCTGGTCGGCGGCCGTGGCTTCCTGCAGCAGCACGTCGCGCTCGCGCAGGGCGACGATGGCGTTGGCGGCAGGGTTGACCCGATCGATATGCGACAGATAGGCCGCCATGACCTCGCGGCACGATACGCGCCGCGCATGGATCTCGCGCGACAGTTTCCAGGCCGGCATCATCACGATCGGGTCGGGCGTGCCGCTTGCCGCCTGGCCCGCGGCATTGGCGCCAGGGCTTGCGGCAGTGGCCGGGCGCGACAGCGCGGCGCCGGCCGCGGCCGTGGTCAGGGCGGTACCGGCCAGCCGGCCCAGCCACTGGCGGCGGGCCGGCTGCGCCACAGCGGCGGCGTCGGCGGCGGCGGGGGAGGGAGAAGTGGTCTTCATGGTCGTACTCATTGCAGGCGGTCCGCGGCTCAGACAGCGATCATCACCGACTTGGTCTCGGTGTAGTGTTCGAATACGGCGCGGCCCATCTCGCGGCCGATCCCCGATTGCTTGAAGCCGCCGAACGGCATGGCGTTGTCGAGCAGGTTATGGCAGTTGACCCATACGGTGCCCGCCTTGATGCGCGGCACCAG
This sequence comes from Cupriavidus consociatus, assembly GCF_017814975.1. Taxonomy (GTDB): domain Bacteria; phylum Pseudomonadota; class Gammaproteobacteria; order Burkholderiales; family Burkholderiaceae; genus Cupriavidus; species Cupriavidus consociatus. The sequence goes on along the minus strand of NZ_JAGIQA010000021.1, from coordinate 54,546 downwards.
CCGGTGTACCCGAGACAGGTCGTTCGACCACACCGATGCAGCAAGCCCGAACGGCGTGCCGTTGGCCCGGCCGACCACCTCGTCGATCTCGTCGTAGGGCAGGGCCACCACCACCGGCCCGAAGATTTCTTCCTGCACCACGCTGGCGGTGTCCGGCGCGCCGGCGAGCACCGTCGGACGGAAGAAATGGCCGCGCGACGTGTCCGCCGGGCCGCCGCAGACGAGCGTCGCGCCGTCCCGCACGCCTGCCTGCACATAGCCGGCAACGCGCTGGCACTGGCGTGCCGAGACCAGCGGCCCCATGGTGGTATCGGGCTCGATGCCCGCGCCCAGCCGGAAGCCGTTGGCGATGCCGGCGAGCGCCTCCATGGTGGCGTCGAAATGCTTGCGCGGCAGGTAGAGCCGCGAACCCGCGGTGCAGACTTGCCCCTGGTTGAAGAAGATTGCCTGCGCGGCGCCGGCCGCCGCGGCCTCGGGCGGCATGTCGTCGAGCATGATCACCGGCGACTTGCCGCCGAGCTCCAGCGTGACGCGGGCCAGCCTCTGCATGGCGGCAGTGCCGACCAGCTTGCCGACCTCGGTCGAGCCGGTGAAGGCGACCTTGTCGACGCCCGGATGCGCCGCCAGCGCCGCGCCGCAGTCCGCGCCGCCGCCCGTCACGATATTGACCACGCCGGCGGGATAGCCGGCTTCCACGATCAGCTCGCCCAGGCGCAGCGCGGACAGCGGCGTTTCCTCGGCCGGCTTGAGCACCACGGTGCAGCCGCACGCCAGCGCCGGACCGAGCTTCCACGCCGCCATCAGCAGCGGGAAGTTCCACGGGATGATGGCGCCGACCACGCCTACCGCCTCCTGCCGGGTGAAGGCGACGAACTCGCGCTCGCGCACCAGCGGCACCGACACGTCCAGGCTCTCGCCGTGCAGCTTGGTCGCCCATCCGCCCATGTAGCGCAGGAAGCTGGCGGCGGTGGCCACGTCGACGGCGCGCGCCATGCTGGCCGGCTTGCCGTTGTCGAGCGCCTCGATCTGCGCCAGTTCGTCGGCATTGGCCTCGACCAGGTCGGCCAGGCGCAGCAGCAGGCGTTCGCGGTCGGACGGGCGCATCGCGGCCCACGCGCCTTGCCGGAAGGCCTGGCGCGCGGCTTGCACGGCGGCATCGACGTCGGCGGGCTTGCCGGCGGGCACCTCGGCCAGCGTCGATTCGGTGGCGGGGTCCTCGCTGACGAAGACGGCGCCGTCAGCAGCGGCGACCCACTGGCCGCCGATCAGCATGCGTTTGGGGCGTTGCAGGAAGGCGCGGGTAGCGGGCAGAAGCAGGTCGGTGCGGGTGTCCATGGGTCTCCTCGTCGGATCGTTGTCGGTGTAGGTGTTTCGGGTTCAGCGGCCCGGCAGGATCGCGGCGCGGTGCGCGGCGACATCGTCGAGCCGGTCATTGCGGTAGCGGGTCACTTCCTGCGGCGTGTACGGGGCCGCGTCGTGCTGCGCGGTCAGCGCCGGCAGCATCCAGTTCATCAGCTCGGCGATCTGCGCATCGGTGAGGTCCGAGCCTGACGTACCAGGCACCTGCACCAGGAACGCGCGGCCCGCGGCGGAACGCAGCAGCTGTGGCACGGTGAGGCGCATGTCCGGAATGCCGGCGGCCGGCTTGCCCGAGCCATCCGGCAGGTGGCAGCCCGAGCAGTGCAGCATGTAGCTGGCCTGGCCGCGCTGCAGCCTGCCCTCGGCATGCGCCGCCGCGGCAACCAGGCAGCAGGCCAGGGTGGCCGCGATCCGCACGACTCGCACGACGCGGCGTGGCGCGGCGCGGCCCATGTCAGCGGGCCTCGCGCAGCTTGCGCACGGCGCCCGGCGTCTTGCGCTCGGCGCGCGCTTTGACCAGCGCCTCGGCGCCGCCGGCAGTCGCTGCCTGTCCGTTCTGCGTGTTGAGCCACGCCATCATCGCCAGCAGCGAGGCGTCCGGCAGCGCGGCAAAGGGCGGCATGATGCCGTTGAAGGACTGCCCCTGCGATTCGATGGGGCCTGCCAGCCCGTGCACCAGCACGTTGGCGAGGTAGGCCTGGCCTGCCGGCGCGCCCAGCCGCTCGCGCAGCGCATTGGCCAGCGGCGGCGCGACCCCGGCAATCCCGGATGCGTCGGCGTTGTGGCAAGCCGCGCAGTTGGCGGCGAACAGGTCCTTGCCCTGCGCGGCAAGGTCGGCCGCGGCGGCGGGCAGGGCGGCCAGCAATGCCGCCCCGGCGGCGGCGATCAGGACGGACGGCTTCATTCCTGGACTCCCAGAATGATCGAGGTGGTGCAGTGGAACATCGTGCTGGTGTTGCTCATGCACCAGTTCACGTCGTTGTGGACGCCGAGCTTGTAGCCCGGGCGCTCGCGCTCGTTGGTATTGCATTCGCAGCGGCCGCAGGTGGTTTTGCCGCAGCAGTCGTTGTAGCTGACCATGTAGTCCTTGCCGTCCGCAGGGTTGCGGCAAGTGCCGACCCACGACACTTTCGACGGTTCGGTGCCGGGCGGGCAGGTTGTCGAAGTGCCGCCACAGCACGAGCACAGGAAGCCGTCGACCGCGCAGTATTTCCAGTAATCGCATGCGGTTTCGTCGGCCGGCTTGCCGGTGCGCGCGCCGTGCGCGCTGGCGGCATGCGCGCTGCGGTCGAAAGGCAGTACCGGCAGCGCCATGCCGCCTACCATCGCCTTGCCCAGCGTGGCCAGCACGCTGCGGCGGCCGACGCGTTGCGCGGCCCGGCGCGCCTGGCGCTCGAAGAGGTTGTCGAACCACATCACACGTTCTCCTTGCGCTCAGGCGTGGGTTTCAAGAAATTGCTGCACCGACGCCACGTTCAGGTCCATGGCGGTGAACAGGCTCTCCAGCTGCTCGCGCGAATTGACCAGGCCCTTGGCGCGCAGGGTGCCTTGCTGGTCCAGCAGCACGCCGTAAGGCAGCTTGCCGATCTGCAGGTGCATGCCGAGTTCTTTCGACAGCACGTATTCGAATTCGCCCAGGCCGGCCTGCTTCAGGAAGGCGAGATGCTCCGGCTGCTCGCCGTCGGACGCCAGCACGATGCGCAGCCAGCCGCGATCGCTGGCGCGGATTGACTTCAGCACCGGGATCAGCTTCTTGCAGATCGGGCACGTCGGCGACAGGAAGAACAGCAGCGTGGCGGCGGCTTGCTGGCCGCCCACGGCGACAGCGCCGCCGCGCACGTCCTGCAGCGCGAACGGCTGCAACGGCTGGCCGACGCGCGGGCCGGCGTCGATCACCAGCGCGCCCATCGGGGCCACGCGTTCATAGAGGATGCCGACCTGGCGGGCCAGCGCATACAGGCCAAGCAGCAGCGCCAGCACGGCGATCCACAGCACGACATTGGCAATCACAAGAGCAGTCATCACGGTCTCGGTCAGAAGGAAATCAAGGGAGGGTCAGGCGCGGGCGCGGACCGCGTTGGCCAGCAATTGCGTGCTGGCCAGCCACATCAGCAGCAGCGCAAGGGCGCAGAAGCCAGCGGCGGCAAAATCGAGCGGCGCCATGACGCGCGTGGGCGCTGCCGCGGCGGATGCGGCCGCCGCGCCCAGTACCGCCAGCAAGGCGGCATTGCGCCATACCAGGCCCCCCGACAATGGCACGCCCTCGGCATCGCAGCCACAGCGGATATCGCGACGGCCGCGCGCCAGGTTGATGCCGACGGCAGCGGTGGCGAGGCCGACGACGGCAAGCCCGGCGACCGCCGAAGCCGCCTGCAGCGGCCGTGCCACCAGCAGCAGCGCGGCCCCCGTTTCAGCGGCAACGAAGGCCATTGCTGCGGCACGGGTCCATGCGGCGGGAACCAGCTGGTAGGCGTCGAGGGCCGCGTGGAAGCGCTCAAAGTCGCGCAGCTTGGGCAGCACCGACATCAGCAGCACCAGCGCCGCGGCCGCACTGCAGGCAGCGGTGACAAGGGGATCGGCGCACAGCAGGGCAGCGGTCATTGATGGGCCTCCACCTGCACGGCGTTCTCGGTCACGTTATCCAGCCGCGCGACCGGCTTCAGCCGTGCCGCGGGATCCAGCGCGACCACCCCCGCCTTGATCGCGTCGAGCGCGTACAGCGTCGGCCTGGCGCCTTGCGTGATGGTCAGTGCCAGCGCGTTTTGCCCGGGCGCGCGCGCCACGCGCTTGCGGCTGGCCAGGTCGATGGTCCAGATCTCCGCCGCGGGCGTCTTGTGCGAGCCCTCGCGGCTCTTCGGATGCATGCCGACATAGAGCCGCTGCGTGGCGGCGTGCAGCGCGAACAACTGATAGCCGCCAGGCTTCCAGCCGCCCCTGGTGTCGGCCGTATCGACGATGGGCCACGGCTTGCCAAAGGACGGTGCTTCGCCGGAGAGGTCGGCGGTAAAGACGTTGCCGTTGAAGGAAACGAAGTACAGCGTGTTGCCGATGCGCTCCGCATGCAGGAAAACGGGGTCTTCCTGCGGATCGAACATGCGCGCGCTGCGCTTCTGGCCGGCAGGCTGGCCATTGGCATCGTGCGTGACGGTCAGCATGGCGCCGTCGCTGCACAGCGAGTGAAAGCGCTGGCTCGACGCGGCGCTGGCGAAGATGCCCCAGCAACCCGGCGTCTGGACCTCGGACGCAAGCTTGTTCTCTTTCAGGTCGACGATGCTGACCGAGGTCGCCGGCGTGGCATTCTGCACATACAGGAAGCGGCCGTCCGCGGACGTGGCGATGATGCCCCGGTAGTTGAGCGACTGCGCGTGGCGCGGCGGGATCACGATCTCGCTGCGGTAGGCCAGCGTGCCGGCATCGTACAGGCTGACCACGTCGGTCCGCTCGCCGCGCGACAGGCGCGGGTAGAAGGTCGAAACCACATAGATGGTGCGCTTGTCCGGCGACAGCAGCGACTGTCCGCCGAAGCCGGTCGGCACCAGGCCGAGGTACTTCATCTGCTTGCCGTCGACCACGTGCAGGCGGCCGTCGACCATGTGGCGGAACGCAACGTCGGAGATGTAGAGGCGGTTCTCATCGGCCGGCGCCAGCGTGGCCATCCTCAGCGTTTCGGGCGGCAGCTCGGCGACGGCGCTGCCCGCGCCGATGGCGAGCGATGCAAGCGATATGGCAAGGCACCATGCGCGCAGCGCCGGGGGTGCGGAACGTGCGAACTGCCGCGCTCTGATGGCGGGGCGTGCGTTCCTGCTTGGGTGCGTCACGACTGTCTCCTGTGGGAAGCGGGATGGAGGCAGTCTATGAAGTGGCGGGGCCTGGGCGTTAGCCGGAATCGGCAACCGGCGTACCGGGAGATCTACTGAGTTGCGCCGTGCATGTGGCGGCGCGGCGAGGGGGCGCCGGGCGCGAGGGCCGGCATTCCTGGCGCCCGCACGGCCTGATCGGGCCATCCAGCGGCCGCTACGGATATCCGATTTTGGCAATCGTGCGGCGCCCGAGGCGCCCGAGGTGCCTCAAACACGCTCGCGAAATCAGGCTGCCTTTGCCGTGGCTTCGAAGTAATCGGCGAATTCGTCGCGCACCACTTCCTCGATCCGCGCAATCTCCGCATCGGACAATTCGGTGAATTTCGTGCGCTTGCGGTTGGAGAGCTCGCCGTGGTTCTGCACGACCAGGTCGATCAGGTTGGTGAGGCGCGCCTGGCGCAGGTCCAGCCATCCTTCGATGCGGGCCACGCTGGCATCGAAGGCCTTCAGGTAGCGGATCTCCAGCGCCAGGTCTTCCTCGACGCACTGCTGGACGCATTCGAAGACAAACTCGCAAAGCGCCGTCGCATCGAACGAGGCATAGAGCCAATACGGTTGTGGCGACTTGATGAGAATCGTATCGCTGTCCGCGTCAAGCACATAGTTCAGCAGTCCCGTGCGAGGCGCCGAGTAGTCCTTCAGCAAGCCGGCGTAGACCGGCAGGTTTTTCAGCATGCTGGCCGATACCGGCAACACGACGCCCTCCGGCGTCACGCCGGCCTGGCGCAACAGATGGTGGATCAGGAAGCGGTGGAGGCGTCCGTTGCCGTCGTAGAACGGGTGGATATAGACAAAGCCGAATGCAACGCACGCCGCGATGACCAGGGGGTGCGCCGCTTTCGTCTTGATCAGGCCGGCAACCTGTGCCAGGCCTTCCATCATCGGCTCGACCTGCTGCGGGGGCGGGGGGATGTAGTCGGCAATGTTGCGCAGCCGTCCGCCGCGCGAGAGCCAGTTCTGGCGATCGCGATAGGCGTACTCCGCCCGGATCGATGAAATGATCTCGTTCTGCCATTCGCAGAACTGCGCCTCGTCGAGCGGCACGGCCGCACCGGCAAACTCCAGCAGGCGCCTGAACCTGGCGACACGCTGGTTGTCGGGCAGCTCTTTCTCGATCGAATACGTCGAACGCGTTTCGGCGAGGTAGAGATAGTCCACCGCGCGCGCCAGGACTTCCGGTTCGAGCCGGTTGATCGCGGCGGCGATCTTGCCCGGGAGATCGGCGCCGATGAATGCCTGGAGGCGCTCGGTGCGACGTACCAAGGGGCAGAATGCTGCCGGACCGAGGTGGTTGTTCACGATGCCGAACTGGGCGTCGAGCTGGCTGTCGCCCGTAACGTAGTCCGCTTCGTCGAGCGCCGCAACGCGGGCAGTTCCGGCCGGCAGCTTGTAGTCGAACTGCGCGCCGGCAAGCCACTTGGCATAGAACCCGCTGAGCCGCGCGTACCGCGATCCGGGCGAAGCCGCCAGCCACTGCCGTACCTCTTCAACCGCCTCCTGATGCTCGAACAGCGCGGCCAGCACGGTCAGATTCAGCGGTTCCTTGCGCAGCGCAAAGGTGAGATGGTCGAGGGTCGTATCGTCGCCGCGGTAGCGATTTCTGGGATAGACAGTCCTTACGCTGCCGTCGGCGCCGGTATGCGTGCTCAGCACGCCTGTCTTGTCCGCCAGTTCCGATATCGAATGCAGGGGCGGAACGCGCAGCTTGAACCTGGCAATCAGGGCGCTGTAGCCGAGTGGAGCGTAAGCCATAAGCGGACTGCGGAGTGAGGTAATGGAGGCATGGGGAATTACCAGAGTTTATACGTCGATTACTACTTCGTCTATTTATGGCGCATCGGCTTACCACATTGCATATGCAAGCCGAGCGCCCAAATTGCCAGACCACCTATGCGGCTTATCTAAACACCTACCGGAGACGCTCTCGATTACCAATTCGCATACGGTAGTGTGACGCAAGGGGCTATTCCGCAATGATCTTGCGTTCCGCGGCAATCCGCTTCCATTGTGCGAGATCGTGCTTTATCCGCGCGCCAAACTCGGCCGGGCTGACAGCCAGCGGACGCGAGCCATCCGGCTCCAGCACCACGCGCACCTCCTGCGAGGCAGCGATCTCGGCGATTTCCCGATTGAGCCGCTGCACCAGCGCAGCCGGCGTCCCGGCCGGGGCCAGCACCCCGACCCAGATCTCGATGCCATAGCCCGGCACCGACGCCGCCAGCGTTGGCAACTCCGGGAAAGCGGGATTCGGTGTGGCCGACGTCACGGCCAGCGGCTTGACCTTGCCGGATTTGATCTGCGTGGCGATCGAACTGTAGTTCGACATCATCACATCGATCTGCCCCGCGGCCAGGTCGATCAGCGCATTGGCCGCGCCCTTGTACGGCACGTGCATCATCTGCACCCGGGAGGTGTCGCACAGCATCTCTGTCGCAAGGTGGCCCAGCGATCCGACGCCGGCCGAGCCGTAGGTGATGGCCCCCGGCTTGGCGCGCGCGGCGGCGATCAGTTCCGCGGCGGTGCGGATCGACTTCGACGCCGCGAGCGTGGACGACACCGCCAGCAGCAGCGGCCCGTCGGCAACCAGGGCAACCGGCGCGAACGCGGTCAGCGGGTCATATGGCGAGCGCGCCTGCGTCGCCGCGGCGGTCAGGAAGGTCGACGACGTCAGTAACAGCACCGATCCGTCGCGTGGCGACTTGGCGACGTAATCCGCGCCCAGCACGCCGGCCACGCCGGGCCGGTTCTCCACGATCACCGTGTTGCCGAGCCGACGGGCCAATGCCGGCGCAATCGCGCGCGCGATCACGTCGTTGCTGGCGCCTGCCGAGAACGGCACCACGATCCGCATCAGCGGCGGCACGGCAACTGCATTGTCCGCGGCCGCGGCGCCGGCCGTGGGGGCGAGCGCCAGCGCTGCCGTGGCAATTGCCGCCGGCAGGGTGCGCGCCAGGCGGATCCAAATGCGCTTGAAAGAGGTCTTGTTCATACGTCTGTCCGAACTCATCGTAGTGCAGCAAGGCTGCAGGACGGCACCGCCGGCGCAACCGGGCGGCGCCGGCGATGCCACAGGCCCGCGCGCGGCCAGCCGGTGCCGGCCGCGCTGGCTGTGCGCAGGTCAGGCCGGAATCTCCAGTTCCAGCAGCGGTGCATACTGCTGGGCGCCGAAGATGTCGCCGTCGCCGGCGCTGCCGCTCGGGCGCTGGCGGTACATGGTGAACTTGATCGCGAAGGCCGGATCGTATTCGACGAAATCGCTGATGCGCGTGGCCGGGACGCCGAACAGCGCGGCCATGCTTTCGCGGCTCAGCACCCCGGACCGCTTGACGCGCTCATACTGCGCCGCCTCGCGAAAGATGATGTCGAACGTGATCTTGTTGACCCCGGCGTTCTTGCTGCGGATGGTCTTGGCAAGTTCGTGCAGCTTCTGCGCCGGCGCATGGGGGGTTGGCGCGGCGAACGCGGTCGGATTGGCGGTGGTCATGATGAATATCCTGGGAAATCTGGCGCCTCAGACGCCGGCCTCGACAACATGGGTGGGGAACAGTGCCAGCGGATCGTGCACCGCCATCGTGTGGTTCAGCGTCCAGCGATAGGCGGGGCTGGCGCGCAGCACCTCGTCCAGCGGGAACGACACCGAGCCGGCGGTGCCTTTGACGTCGGGCAGGCGCGCATAGAACATCTGGCGCAGGCCGATCATCGCGACTTCCTCCGCCATCTCGCGCGTTGGCGCCACGCCCTGGACCATGACGCACAACTCATGGCCGGGACGGTCGCGCAGCGGTTCCAGCTCGCCCATCACGCCGTCGCGTCCGTAGACGTTGTAGTGCAGCTCGTAGCCGTTATCGCCGAAGCGCGCGCGCACCTGGTCGCGGGCCCAGGCGATCACGCGGTCCACATTGGCAATCGTGTACGGGTCGCGGATGCCGCAAAGCCCCACATACCGCTCGCCGACCTTGCCGGCGCCTTCCAGCTTGACGCGCACGAGCTGGTCGGGCTCGAAGCGCGAACCGGTGATGCGGGTCGTGCGCGGATCGAGCTGCTCGTAGCGGCAATGGCGCATGTCGAGCCTGCCGCCTGCGACAAATTCCTCGAAGGGGTTGGAGCGTTCATACATGGCATGGCCGGCCACCGAGGCAACGGTGCAGCGCTGGTCCGGATGCATCGCGGTGACGCGGACGTCGTCGCGGGTGATCTCGCCCAGTACCGTTTCCTTGCCGCCATACGGCTCCGCGCAGAAGGAGGCGCACTCCAGCACCTTGCCCAGGTAGTAGGCGTGGTCCGCCGCGAAGCCGTGGTGCAGCGCCGGCGCGGCAAACACGGCGGCGTCGGAGCTGCGGCCACCGATGATCACGTCTGCGCCCTGGCGCAGCAGTTCGAGATACGGATGCACGCCCGCCATGGCGACGATACGCTCGGTGCTGTCCAGTTCGGACAGCGTCAGGTCGGCAAAGCCGTCGAGGCCACGGATGGTCTCGCCGGCGCCGAGCTTCTCGCGGACCAGCGACGTCGGAACCTCCGAGTAGAAGTAGCCGATGCGAAAGCGCTTGAGCCCGTGCCGTTGCGCCAGTTCGCGGATGATGCTGACGTAAAGGTCGACCCGGCTGTTGGTGCCCGTGTCGCCAGCCGAGCCGATGATCATCGGCACGCCCAGGCGCCGCGAGGCCAGCAGCATGTGCTCCAGGTCGTGGCGCTGCCACGCTTCGGGGCTGGTCGAAGTATCCGAGCCGAGCGGCACCGGGCCTACGTCATCGCTGCCCGAATCGGCCGCGATGTAGTCCGGCCGGGCGGCCACGCCAAGCTCGAAGCTGCCGGTGCGCAGCGGCGCAAAGCCGAGATGGCCGTTGGGGCAAATGATCTGCAGCGACTGCATGCAAGGTTCTCCGGTTAGGTGTCGCTTTATCCGATTAAGCGAGTCACACGACACTTATTGAGCAGAAGCCGTGCCAGCTGAAGACGCCAGATTTTTTGCTTTTAAATCAAGGGCATGTGGAATAGGGCAGAGTGGGCTGCGTGGAACGCACGCGTGCGCGGCCAAGCGCGCCGCGCGTTTTTCACGCGGATGCGTGAATCGCGCGCCGGGTCAGGCCGCGGCCAGGCCGAGCTTGCTCATCTGGTGCCGGAGCGCGTGGCGGCTCAGGCCAAGCCGGCGCGCCGCCTCGGCAAGATTGCCATGGCATGTCGCCAGCGTCTGGCCGAGCAGCGCCGCCTGGAATTGCGCCGTGGCGGCGTGGTAATCCAGGCCATCCGCCAGCGCGGCGCTTGCCGCGGGCGCAGCCGCGCTGGCGACAACAGCGGCATCGGCGGAAGGCGCGAGGCGCGTGCCGGGGGAGTCAGTGCCCCCGGTCGCGCGCAGGATCCGCGCCGGCAGGTGGGCCGGCAGCACGCAGTCGCCCTGCTCGAGCAGGCAGATGCGTTCCAGCAGGTTTTCCAGTTCACGCACATTGCCCGGCCAGCGATACGCGCGGAAAATCCGCTCGACTTCCGGGGCGAGCCGATCCATCCGGCTGCCGTATTGCCGGTTGTAGCGCTGCAGCGCGCCATGCGCGAGCAGCAGGATGTCGTCGCCGCGCTCGCGCAGCGGCGGGATATTGATCGCGATGACCTGCAGGCGGTAGTACAGGTCCTCGCGGAACTTGCCGGCGTTGACCTCGCTGAGCAGGATCTTGTTGGTAGCGGCGATAAAGCGCACATCCACGCTGATCGGCTTGACCGCGCCGACCCGGCGGAACCGGCGGGTATCGAGCAGCGTCAGCAGCTTGGACTGCATGACCAGGTCCAGCTCGCGTACCTCGTCCAGGAACACGGTGCCGCCATTGCCGGCCTCGATCAACCCTTCCTTCTTGCCGACCGCGCCGGTGAACGCGCCGCGCTCGTGGCCGAACAGCTCGGATTCGAGCAATTGCGCCGGGATCGCGGCGCAGTTGATGTCGATGAATTCCGCGCTGGCGCGGCTCGATTGCTGGTGCAGCATGCGAGCCACCAGGCTCTTGCCGGTGCCGGTCTCGCCGTACAGCAAGACCGTGCGCGCCTGGCTGCCGGCCACGCGGGCAACGAGGTCGCGCAAGGCGACAATCGATGGATGGTTTCCGACGAGTTGCAGTGGGGCGTTCATCGCGGGCGGAGGGCTGAGCGGGCGCTGATGGATGGCGCGGTCTGCCATGACCATGGGGCCTGAATCGCCAGCATCATACCCCGCGGGGCGAGCTGGGGCAGGGCCGCAAGCCGGGGACCTGCACCCCACGGGCCGCGTCAGGGGTCAGAGTTGGGGGCCGATCAGCGATGCCATCCGGTCGCGCAGTTTTTCGGTCCAGGGACGATTGGCCCACTGTTCATAGGTCTTGGGGTGCGACAATTTCAGGTCTTCCTCGAAGATCCTGGTCTGCTCGGCGGCAAACCCGGCATCCAGGATATTCAGCGTGGCTTCGTCATTGAGACGGAATGACCGGTTATCGAAATTGGTCGAACCGACCGACACCAGCAGGTTATCAACGATCAGCACCTTGCAGTGGTACATCGTCGGCGCGTATTCGGCGATCACGGCGCCTGCCTTCAGCAGATTGCCCCAGCGCCGGCGCGACGCGGCGCGCACCGTCTCCGAATCGATATGCTCGCCCGGCACGATCACGCGCAGCCTGACGCCTCTTGCCAGGGCCGCCAGCAACGCTTTTTCCGTCAGTTCGTCGGGCACGAAGTAGGCCGCCGACAGGTCGATCGTTCGCGCGGCCGCCGTGATGGCAAGGTGGTACATCAGCGCCATGCTCTCGCTGCCGCCGGTGGGCGAACTGCTGAACATCTGGGCGCGGCCGTTGCCGACCGGGGGCAATTCAGGAAAGTACTCCGGCCCATGCGGCACCGCGCCGCTGACCTTGATCCAGTTGTCCACGAATACGGACTGCATCTGGCCAACCACGGGGCCTTCCACCTGGAAATGCGTATCGCGCCAGTGGTCGGGATCCTGCGCATTGCCGGTCCATTCCGGCGCGATGCCGACGCCGCCGGTAAAGCCGATCGTGCCGTCGACCACCAGCACCTTGCGGTGCGTACGGTTGTTGAGCTTGCCGACGGTGTACCACCGTACCGGGTGATAGCGGCGCACATCCACGCCGGCGCCGGTCATGATGTCCAGCACGGACTTGTCGATCTTCGAACTGCCGACGGCGTCCAGCAGGACCTGTACCCTGACGCCCGCCCTGGCGCGTTCGGAAAGGGCCTGCGCGAATTCATTGCCGATATCGCCGGACCAATAGATGTACGACTCGAAATTGATCGTTTGCTTCGCGCTGCGGATCGCACCCAGCATGGCGGGAAAGATCTCGTCGCCATTCCTGAGCACACGAAAGCGGTTGCCATCGACAACCGGAGGCCCGAGCAGTACGCCCAGTTCGCGGACAAATTGCGGATCGGCCAGGCTGTAGAGCCGGTCGAGGCGGCGCTCGATGCGCTTTTCGCCACCCATCAGGTTGTACGCGACAATGCCGCCGAGGGCGGCCACTAGAATGACGGCAAGCAATGCGAGCATTCGGCCCTTTCTACGCGCCCCTGGAAAGGCGTGGCGGCGGATCACGCAAGCACCATGATGTCTGGTCCAAGAATTGCGCCGGCAAGCTGGCGACTTTCACAGCATACTGCCCTGGATTGGCAGTTTCAAAGCGAGGCACGCGGAGGCCGGGCATTTCGACCTGGCTTTGACATCAGGTGTCACAGGTATTCTTGGTCGACAAAGGCACCCGGAAAAGAGACATGGGCATCCACATCCGCAACGAGCAGGCCGCCGACGTCGACGCCATCGCACGGCTGACCGAAGCTGCGTTCCGCAGCGAGCCGCACTCAAGCCATACCGAGCAATTCATCGTCAATGCACTGCGCCGCGATGGGCAGCTGACTGTGTCGCTCGTGGCAGCGGAAGACGACGACATCGTCGGCCATGTCGCCATCTCGCCGGTAACGATTTCGTCCGGAGCAAGTGCATGGTATGGCCTGGGGCCGATCTCCGTGTTGCCTGAGCGGCAAGGGCAGGGTATCGGCACCAAACTGATGAAGGCGGCCCTGGGTGAACTGCAGCGCCTCGGCAGCGCCGGCTGCGTAGTGCTCGGCAACCCGGCGTACTACGGCCGCTTTGGATTCAAGGCGCATGCCAGGCTGGTACTACCGGGCGTGCCCCAGGAATACTTCCAGGCTGTAGCCTTCGGCGCGGAAATACCGGTTGGCGAAGTGCGTTACCAACAGGCGTTCGATGCCAAGTTGAGTTGACGGGCCGCGCACTTCGTTCACAACGCTTCGGCCGCATGCAGGCGCTGGGCACTCGTTTCACGGTCAACCACAACGAAGACCGCACGCGTCTCCCGGCTGCTACCGCACCGGTGGTCTATTCTGTACGTTGCGTGGCGGGGCGGACCCCCACACAGTCAGACGCCAGCATACGTTGAACATCAAGGGGGAGGGCCGTATGACACCACTGATGCAGGACGTGTCCCGTTACGAAGATTGGCTGCGGCGTCAATGCGATGTCGTAGAGGCTGACCTGAATTACAAGCACCAGCGAATGCTAAAGGGCCCGCACACTTTCTTGCGTGCCACCTATTTTCGCTGGGCAAAGCGTGTGAAGTATTTTGCGGCCAACTGCCTTGAGGCACCGTCTGTCTTGGCCGTCGGCGACTGCCATGTCGAGAATTTTGGTACTTGGCGCGATGGGGAAGCGCGGCAAGTCTGGGGCGTCAATGACTTCGATGATGCTGCGGTTATGCCGTATACGCTTGACCTCGTACGTTTGGCGACTAGCGCAACACTGGCGCAGAAGCGCGAGGCGCCCGCGCCGGAAGTCCGCGAAGCAAAAGCGTTGGTACCGTCCAGCTGGGATTGGGCTCGAGAGCGTAAGTCCGCGACTTCACGGTTCATCAGCGTGGCCACGGGTGCCTATCGGTCTCCGGACCCTTTCCTGCACGTTACCGGGGGGTTCATTCTTCGCCGGGTTGCCCCAGAAAGCCGCAAGCTCGACCTCGAAGACGTGACAAAGGCGGGGAGGGGACCTCATCTCCTCAAGGCCATGGGACACGACGTTGGATCGATCCACGCAGCACACAATCGGACGCCTGAGGTGCTGGAGCACCTGCGCCATATGCCGACGCGCTGGCTAGTCGACTGTGCTGAACGCTCGACGGCCTTCGTCCTCGAAGACTTCAACGCCTGGCGGAATCTTGTGCCGGTCGATGATCCACGTCACCGCTGACCCTCACTGCGCGAGGGCTAGGGTCTTTCCGCTGTTGAGGTTCAAGGATGCGCCCAAGCGTCCAGAATCTGGCGCTTACGATCGAGGGAAGCGCATACAACCGACGGCAGCGCCACTTTTCCCGCTAGTCTGAGCAGCCAAGCACGGGCGAGGGCAGATTGCGAGCATTGCCACCGCTCGGGTCCGTTGACGGAACTCTGACGTCCCCGCCGAATCGCGGCCACAGTCGGAGAAGCGTCGGATCGGGCTACCATTTATACCATGGCGACGCGCTGACGTCGTTATCCGTCCAATTAAGAATTGTAAATTCAGTACTAAGAATAATCTAATTGGTGTCACAGCAAGGCTTCACGTAAGGCGCCAATCTGACGAAATCGCATATGATGTCGAACAGCACTTTGTTGATCTGATTGAATGCCATGATCCGAGCCAATCAGCGGGAGCGTCTGCCTTTCCTGACCCGCGACGATTTCAGATGCGTGGTCAACCGCCACACAGCACGGGGCGTTGTCGTACGTGGCGCATCGCGGCTTGATGAACGCAGTGTCTGCACCGGAATGGCAATATGAATACTGAAGAGCCTAAGCGCTATATCAAGTGTCTTGTTGCTGCTTACTTGGTATCGGGCTTGTTGTATATGGGATGGCGGCTTGGCACCATTAACATGTCGGCGCCGCTTTTTTCCATCCCGCTCTACGCTGCCGAACTGTATGGCTATGTCAGCGGCTTGCTCTTCGTGTTGATGACATACAGGCTCTCGGTGCGCGAAGCGCCTCCACCCCAGCCAGGCATCACCGTCGACGTTTACGTGCCCACCTATAACGAGTCGATCGAGCTGATTCGCCGGACGCTGCTGGCAGCCATGCGCCTCGATTATCCGCATGTCACCTGGCTGCTTGACGACGGGCGTCGGGAATCGATGCGCGCGCTGGCCGAGGAACTAGGTTGCCGCTACCTGACCCGCGACAATAATGCGCATGCCAAGGCCGGAAACCTGAATAACGCGCTAAAACACAGCACTGGCGAGTTTATTGCAATCTTCGATGCTGACCACGCCCCCCGCAAGGATTTCCTGGTGAGGACACTGGGTTATTTTCAGGACGAGCGGGTCGCCTTCGTGCAGACACCGCAGGATTTTTTCAATATCGATTCGTTCAATCATCGTCTCGGCAAGAAGCGTGTCTGGGACGAGCAGGCACTGTTCTTCAAGATCATCCAGCGCGGCAAGGACGCGCTCAACGCCGCTTTTTTCTGCGGCAGCTGCGCGGTGATACGCCGCTCGGCGGTCGCGCGGATCGGAGGCTTTGCCACGGAAACCGTGACCGAGGACGTTCACACCGCAATCCGGATGCATAAGCTTGGCTACCAGTCCGTGTACCATGCCGAGTCGCTGGCATTCGGACTGGCGCCGCACAGCATCGATACCTACCTGAAGCAGCGCATGCGGTGGGGCATGGGCTCCATGCAGGTGTTCCGGCGTGAGCGCATCCTATTCGGCCGCGGCCTTACCCTCGGCCAGCGCTTAAACTACCTGGCGTCGGCGCTGTTCTTCTTCGAGGGCTGGCAAAAGCTCGTTTTCTTCTTGACGCCGCCTGCTGTATTCCTGTTTGGTGTGCTGCCGATCGTGTCGCCGCTTAACACGTTCCTGTTGTGGTTCTGCCTGTATTACCTGCTTTCCATACTGGTCCACCTGGAACTCGGACGCGGCTACAACTCTCTCTTCCTGAGCGAGCAGTACGCAATGGCGCGGTTCTTCGCCTTCATGTCGACCAGCGTCGGGCTGTTCCGCAGGAACATCCCGTTTGCCGTGACGGACAAGCAGATGTCGCAGACCGGAAGAATGTGGCTCTGGCTGTCACCGCTGCTGATGGTCTGCGGCGTGGCGGCAGCCAGCGTACCTGTGGGCCTGTACCGGATCCACATTGGCACCATCCCGCTTGGCGCTGGCCTGGTGACGCTGTTCTGGACTCTGATGACGCTCGGTTCGGCCGTCGTCGTCGCAGCATATGCGTACAAGCACTCGCGCAACCGCCGCACCGAATATCGCTTTCCATTGCGCGTTCCCGTGACGCTGATGGCGGGTGAAAAAACGTACCTTGGCCTGACGTCGGACCTGTCGCCCAATGGCGCGCTGTATATCGGCGAAGCGATACCGAACCTGGCGTTGGGCGATGTGGTGGACGTGGCTGTCCACCTGCCCAACCTGATCGTTCGCGATACCGCGGTCGCGACCTTCGTCAAGGCATCCCACCCGGCCAGCGCTAGCGGGATGTCCGTCGGCCTGCATTTCAACTGGTCTTCCCAGGGCAATACGGGGGCTCTGGAAACGTTTCTGTTTGGAAGCCGGCTCCAGCTTGAGATGGGAGGCGTGCGCGAAACCGAGACGCCGCCGCTCACCCGCCTGGCGGAAATTTTGCGGCGGGAAGAGGGGAAGCCGTCGATCGCACAGAGCTGGGCCGCCGCATTATTGATGCAACCGTTGCGGGTCGGCATGCTGCCTGTCGCTATCGCGACCATCGAAGGAGCCGCACCGCTGCTGTTCAGCAGCATCGAACTGGACTTGGACGCTGGCGCCACGTTGCGCCGCCCAGCCATGGACGCCACCGGCAAAGCTGCCGACCAGGCGATCCGTCTTATGCCCACAGGCCGGCTCATCACGCCGACCGGCGATTTCCATCTGTACAACTTTGCGCTGCATGGTGCGGCTTAACCCGGGAAACAAATATGACGCGCTACATGCGCTATGCTGCAGCTCGACCAATTTTAGCGGTGGCGATTCTCAGTGGTTCATGCTGGCTGGCCACACCGGCGCAGGCAGGGCCGTTCGTTTTTGGCGGCGCCAGCTTCGCTGGGGGCGGCGAGCGCAGCGAGTATGCGGGCGTTAGTAGCAACCTCTTGCCGGTGCCGTTCTTGACGCAGAAATTCGTAGTCAGTGACTACCATTACAAATACGGTACTAACGGTACCACCGTGTCAGTCAATGGCCAGGCCGCCGAAGCGGCAATCGGATTGCAAAAGGGCTGGGAGGGAGGCTGGGCTGAAGCATCGGTAGGAGCGCGTTACCGCTACAACCGCGTGTCGCCAGAAGGCGCCGACAATCGCACGGACGGTGGCGAATGGGGGCTCGGCGTCACCGTGCTGGGCCAGCAGGAGTTTGCGACGCGGTGGGCAGTCAACGGCATTGCCAGCTACAACTTCGGACCCAAGGCTTACTGGGCCCGAGGACGGTTGCTCTATAAGGCGTTCGGCGAAGCTTGGGCCGGTGTGGAAATCATTAAGCATGGCGACCCGTATTACCACTCCACGCAGGGAGGCTTGGTATTGACTGGCATCTCCCTTGGGAAAGACTTGAACCTCGGCGTTTTCGCGGGGGCGAAGAAAACGGCAGGCGAGCCACGATCATTTTATGGCGGGCTGGAGATATCGAAGGCGTTTTGAGAGATGACCGCCCGGGGGCGGTAAGGCCCGACCTAGCTGGGGGCGCTGCCAATAAGGCCCGATAACGCATCTTATTGCGGATTCCCGAACACTGGGTTGCGTCAACAGCCGCACCCGCTTGATCTTACATAACGCCGGACTTTTCGGTGGGTCGAAAACTCGATTCGAAAACTCGATTCCTGTCCAGCCGATTTTGAAAAGTCGTCCCTTCCGCTGAATTCAAATGTCGGAGCGAGCGTGCTTTTTGTGCGGGGTTGGCGTCTTTTGTGGGGTGGCTGTGGGGCGGTGGTGCTGGCCTGAAGCGGCTGAGTCTGGCCCAGGGTGGGGCGGTGGATGCGCGGTGGGCAAAGTTAAAATGTCCGCCTTCTCATTGCGCGGCGGCGCCATCGCGCGCTCCAGATCGAGCCGGTTGATCAGCCGCTGCCGCTTGGTGTTGGGCGCCGGCCGGTGTGGGCGCGGCGGCTCGCCGGCCAGCGTGCGCGACGGCCCGATGGTTTGCCGGCTGTCGCGCCGCGCCTGCACCTCCGCGGCAATGGCTAGCACGTGCCCGAGCCGCTTGTTCTCGACGATCGCGCCCTGGTCGACCTCGGCGAGCTTGTCAAAGGTGGTGTAGGGCAGGGACGCGCCGTCGGCCCACAGCTCGATCCGCCCGTCCGGATACTCGGCGACCTCGAGGTAGCGGTGGACCAGGCGCCGGTGCTCGGGCCGGTCCTCGAGCAGGTACATCACCTTCTTGTACTGCAAGGTCAGGCTCTGCGACACCTTGCGCCACTCGCGCCAGCTGAAGATCCGCTCCAGATCCTCATCGCCGCGCAGCCGCCGGTGCGCATCAAAGTCGCTGCGCGGCACCTTGGCAAAGCGCGCGTTGAAGTCGGCGATGAAATGCGCGGCAAAGGCATTGGCCGCATCCATCGTGCTGATGCCGCGCAGCCGCAGCTCCTTGACCAGCCGGTCCTGCAGTGTGCCGTTCATCCGCTCGACGCGGCCCTTGGCCGGGCTCGAATTGGCGCACAGGATGTCGATATTCAACTCGAACAGCGCGCGCCCGAACTGGGTGTAGCCGCGCCCCTCGGCGCTGTCCCGGGCATTGACCCGGAAGACACTGAACTTGTCCGAGTAGAACGCCATCGGCTTGCCGTGGCGCTCAATGTAGGCGCGTGTGGCGGTGAAGTACGCTGGTGTGGATTCCGATGGGACGAACAGCAACTGCATCAGCCGACTGGTGGCATCGTCGACAAACACCAGTAGCGTGCAGGCCGGGGCCCGGTCCTCGAACCAGGCGTGGTCGCTGCCGTCGATCTGCACCAGCTCGCCCAGGCAGGCGCGGCGGTTGCGCGGCTGGTGCACCTTGGGCGGGCGCAGCTTCCTGGGGATCCAAAAACCGGCGTCGATCATGATCCGGCGCACCGTTTCCGTGGCCAGGTTGATGCCATGGCGCTCGCGCAGCTTCTCGGCCGCCAGCGTGGGGCCGAAGTCGGCGTAGCTGTCGCGGATCAGGCCCCGGACACGGGATTCCAGCCCGGGCGGGAGCTGGCGGTTGCTGTCACGACCACGCTTGCGCGAGCCCAGGCCGACGGGACCGTCCTCGCGGTAACGCAGTACCAGACGTTCCACCTGACGCCGCGACAAGCCGAGCTTCTCGGCCGCGCGCCACACCGACAGGCCATGATCGACCACGGCCTGAATCACCTTGAGCCGATCGAGTTCGCGCATAGTCATCGTGATGGTCTCGGGCTTGCGCATCGCGGCCTCCGGTCTCGGACAGACGGAAAGCAGTCCTCTAACGTAAAGTTGTCGGCTGAGATTTGGCTTGACTGTTACCCTAGCGGCCTGTCCTTGGAATACGCGGCGCTTTTTCTCCCACGATCTATGTGTGGAAACATGACGTGGAAAAGTAAGAGCAACATAAAACTGGAGGCAAAAGTAGGGAGGCGCATAAGGTACAAATGCTCGGGAAATATTAATCCGTGATAGCGATGGCCGGCTCCACCGTTAGCGCGATAAGGTCTGCTTTCTCCCGCTAGGCCGTAGTAACTAGCAACGTAAGCCGTGTTATAAACTTCACGGACTAAGATGAAACAGCCATGCGGAGTGAGCATTGGTCTACTTTTTGCTGTTGCCAGGTATCTGTTGATACCACCCATCGGAAGATCCAGCATGAGTTCCCGTGACGTCGAAGCTGGACTCCTACGTCGCTGCGCGACCGTTGCACGCGAGCGCACGGGGTCCGCACTGAACCAGCGTGAGGCCAACGTATTCCGGCTGGCCGCTATGGTGGTGCAATCGAGCTTCCCGCGCGAAGCCGCGCGTCTGATGCAGGCGAGCGAGCACTACTTCGCCGCGCATCCCAGCGAACGACTGCCGGCGCAAGACGTGGTGACCAAAGGTTGGGTGGCCAACTTGCCTCGCTTGCGCGACCGGCTCCGTCGCACATTCCGGCACCAATGAGGCCATGGCGCCGTGGATTCCAACTTCATATCCCCCGGCGCTGGCCAACTCGTGCAGCGAAGGTCCCGGGTTCTGACGCGCCAAAACTCTTATGCGCGCATGTACTCTGAGAGCTGTTCGATGATTCTCAGAGGAGTCGGGGTCCTGACCCATGGCTCATTCGGCGGCCGTCAACATTGCAAACGGTTCAGTCGCCTCGTCTGTTTTTGATAAGCGGGTAGCACAATTGAGCGATAGCAACTTGCGCTGCGCAAGGCGTCGCGGCATTGCGCACCTATGGTGTGTGCGCCATCGGATCTGACCGGCATGCCGAACATAACGTGTAAGCTGGCCTCCGCGACATCGCTGCAAGAAGGCGCGAGAGTTCTGCGTCATGGACGAGCAAGCGGCCGGAGTGTGCGCGCCTGAAAGGGTCGACTAAGGCGACTGTTCAAGTAGGCAGACGGTTTCGTGAGCCAGCGCTAGGGAGCGTTCCTTTCAACGGCACTCAAGACTGGTTCGCCCAGGTCGGCGAAAGTCGACCGGCCTTTTGCGGCCCCCCCGCGGCAAAATAGATGTCGCCCCGATAGAATTTGAACCCTGGGGGCGATAAGAGATAGAAGTGGCTCGTTACGGAAAGGAATTCAAAACCGGGCGGTAGCACGGTTGTTGCCGCCGGAGAGTGCGGCGGTGGAGGTGGTTTCAAGGGAATTGGGTGTGGCAGTGGCCACGCTGGAACGCTGGCGTGCGGACGCTATGTCCATGCCCGCTCGCGAGCGGGCATGGACAGCGGCGGCCAGGTTTGAGGCGGTGCTGGCGACGGCTGCGATGGACGAGGCCAGCAAGAACGCCTGGTGCCGTGAGAACGGTGTGTATCCGCAGGAGTTGGAGCAGTGGCGCACTGCCGCCACGCAGGCGCTGGCTGAGCCCGAGGATGCGCGCGCCACCCATCGTGAGACAAAGGCCGATCGGCGCCGCATCAAGGAACTCGAGCGCGAGCTGCACCGCAAGGAGAAGGCGCTGGCCGAAGCCGCCGCCCTGCTGATACTCTCAAAAAAGCTCGAAGGGATCTTCCCGAAGGACAAGGACGAGGACGCATGATCGGCCTGGAAGATCGCCAAATAATGGTCCGCCATATCGAAACCGCTCATACAGGCGGTGCCCGCCTGCGCCTGGCCTGCGAGGTAACTGGCATAACCGTGCGCACGCTGCAACGCTGGAAGGCCCACGATGGCTTGGTGGTCGGCGACCGCCGCCCCGGGGCCGAACGGCCCACGCCGGCGCATGCGCTGAGCATCGAGGAGCGCGAACGCATTCTGGCCGTTGCCAACGAGCCGCGCTTCGCCGACATGCCGCCGGCACGCATCGTGCCCATGCTGGCCGATGAGGGTGTCTACCTGGCAAGCGAATCGAGCTTTGGCCGCGTGCTGCGCGCCCATGGGCAGACCCGGCATCGGGGGCGTGCTAAGGCGCCGCGCCAAAGCCGTCCGCCCACCACGCACGTGGCCACGGGGCCGCGCCAACTGTGGTGCTGGGACATGACCTATCTACCGGCCGAGGTCGCTGGGCGCTGGTTTTACCTGTACCTGATCCTGGACGTGTACAGCCGCAAGATCGTGGGCTTCGAGGTCCACGATCGCGACGACGCCGACCACGCGGCGCATCTGGTCAAACGCACGGAGCTGGCCGAGGGCATTCATGCCATGGAGGCCAAGCCGCTACTGCACGGCGACAATGGTGCCACGCTCAAGGCCACCACGGTATTGGCGATGTTGCACTGGCTGGGCGTCAAGCCATCGTATTCGCGTCCGCGGGTGAGCGACGATAACGCCTTTGTGGAGAGCCTCTTCCGCACGGCCAAGTACCGGCCGGAGTTCCCATCCAAGGGCTTTGCCGATCTGACTGCGGCGCGTACCTGGGCGGCGCACTTCGTCAACTGGTACAACCATGAGCACCGGCACAGTGGCATCCGCTACGTGAGCCCGGCACAGCGCCACGCCGGACAAGATGACACGATTCTCGCCGCGCGCCATGAGCTGTACGCCCAGGCCCGTGAGCGCAACCCGCGACGTTGGTCACGCCACACACGAGATTGGTCGCCAATTGGGACCGTCACGCTCAACCCCGAGCGCGATGTTGTGGTGTCCAGCAGCGTCAACCTGGGGGCCGAAAACCAGCGTTTGGCTGCATGAATGAGGCGACATCTACCTTGACGCGCGCCGCGGCGAACAGGGCAATCAACTCCGATGGGTCCAACACTGCGTGCGCTGCGTTGCTAATTTTCGGCTATGGGATTAGCTGAGATGACGCCATCGGTAGCGCTTACGAATGGCAGGGGATATTAGCCAAGCCCTGCAGAACGATAGTCCACGACTGCAGAGCGCGACGAGGGGCGAAGCATCTGAACTTGCCAAGCGTTTGTGCCTAGCAGACCTGCGGCGGTGACAGCTAAATCGTCAAGGGACCATCTCACGACGTGTGACTTCTAAGCTGCAATAGCAGAGCCGGCATCAGAACGCCTACGGGAGAGGTGGTCAGTATGACGTTCGAATTTCCTAATCGAGTCTGGTTTTCCACACAAATAACAATGACGCGTGTTCCGCAGGTCACTTTGTTTGCGATTACCGCCGTGGTGGTCAAAAGGCCATAAGGCGCGCCGATCACGCAAAAATGCGGCGCATTCGTGGCTTCCGACGCCCGGGCTTATGAGATTTTCTGGAAATGTGTCAAGTTTTCCAACAAAAAGCGAAAAACCGACAGCCATGGATAATAAAAAAATATTTTATTTATATGCCGGCCAAAATTCCCGGAGACATCCTCCCGTCCTGCGCCTTAAAATCATCTTAGCGAGATTTCTGACTCGCCGATAAAGCTTGCAATTTTTTGGGGGGCGACTATGACAAATACAATTACGAGTCAGTTGCTCGTGCTTGAAAACAGCACGGCGCGAGATCAGTAACGGCTGATCTCGCGCCAAAACCTAAATCGTCCGACACGACGAGGAGAATATTATCGCCTGAAAGAATTCCGGCCAGTGCAGCGCTCGCACTTACCGAAACATCTCCGCAAGCTTGGATTGACTTTGCTTCATTTCTTCCCAGAAGTCAAGGGGAATGTTTTGCTGCCGCGCAAGGCCTGGTCTCATCCCTCGAGAATATGAGGATCGCGATGAAACACGAGGCACATACGGTAGTTATGCCGCGAACGATTGCTGCGCGTCATTATGTTGACTTGCCCGGACGAGGCCTGCGCAATCTATATGTCTTTGAGTCCCCCAAGAACGACAAGCGGTTGGCGGTATTTGGGCAAGTTTGTTTCTGGCACCTCATGTTGGCGGAGGGAGATCCCCAGATTCGCCGGTACATCTTGTGTTCTGATTTTGCGAGTACCGCCTCAGTTTCCGAAGCTGTGGACGTCCATTTTATGGATGAAACCATTGAGCGCTGGTATTTCTGCCGGCGGGGCTTGCCAGAAGAAGATCAATGTCCTTATCCCGTTGTTATTAAGACCGAAGCACAAATTCGCGCTGCCGGCCTGCTCCCCCAAAATTGGAGATTCCTCTGTGCAGCACGTACCCGTGCTCATGGTAAGTACGCTGGCAAAGAACTGTTAGTTCTCAGAGGACTCTTTGAGGGCCGCCATACCGTTGCGGTGAGCGAGGTTATTGCCCAACCGGGTATAGATTTTGCCATTATGCTCGCTGCCATTGCACAGCAGCTCGCAGTAGGGACTTTGCGAACCGAACTCACAAAGCAATTGTTCTCGCGTCGTTCCTTGCTATCGAGGATCGAAAAATGAAAACAGGTGCGAGACGTTCCTTGATTCCTGCCGCATTGCAGGATATTGATGCCTGGCCCGAGATCGACGTATCTCAACTAGATGAAAATGCACGTCGTGGAGTAGCGCGCAAAAAAGAAGCGATCGCCCTCTACATGGCCGGATACCCTTTCCGGGACATTGCGACCCAAACGCTGATTTCGGATGATAATTTGCGTCGCATCATCAAGCGTTGCCTCGCCGTCGCCCCGGATAAGCGGATCTTCGGTTTTCGTGCACTTCATCCAGGGCTTCACGTGGTGGCATACACGCGCACTAAACCGGTCGTGCGTAATTTCGTTTTGGGCGCAAGTTGCTCGAGCGGATTCGCTGGTGCACTCGGGCAGCTGTTTGTCCGGTTTCCCTGGCTACGTAAGCGAGTCATAAAGCAGTTCCTGGGTCAGAATGATGATGGTGAGTATGTCGAGGCCAGGAAGTCAATTGCCAACATTCACAGGGAGTTTATTGAGGAATTAAAAGGAAAGCTCAAACCGGGCGAATGGCCATTCAATACGCGCAATCTCGGATACTCTGCGCTGCAGAAGTATTTGCGTGCGCTGTTGAAAGCCAGAACTACCGCATACATCCGGGAGCGCAGTGGGGAGGAGGCCGCGTGGCACTTGAGGATCGGGAAAGGGCATCCACGCTTGATCCAAGCGTGGATGCCCTTTTCGATCCTGGAATTAGATTATGTCCGGCAGGATGCGCCTGGGTACATCGAGTTCGAGGACCGCTATGGTCACCTACATAGATTGCTTGTCGCTCGTTGGTATGTCGGGTTGTTGGCCGACGAGTATATGGGGGGCGTATGCGGCTATCACGTCGCATATGAGGCCGAGCCGTCGTCCGATACGGCCCTCCAAACTGTCCTTAGTTCGTTGATGCCGGCGGCACAGGACGACAACCCACCATTGATGCGCGATGCTGTACCTGCACAGGCTTCACTCCTGCCGAATCTGATTCCTCTATGCGCCCGGCAGGGGTGTTGCCTACTTAAAGTCGACAATGGGTGGGCGAACGTTGCCAATGATTTTGTGAACAATGTCATAGATGTACTCGGTTGCGCTGTCGAGTTCGGCGTTCCGCGTGCCTGGTGGCTTCGCCCCTTTATTGAACGACTTAATGGAAAGCTGGCTGAACGGGGTCTCCATCGACTTCGGTGTACCTATGGTAGTGGGCCGCATGACCCGCGGCGCCGCGAGCCAGAGGAGGAGGCAGCACGGTACACGCTGCGTGACAGGGATCTTACGGCGATACTCGATGCCGTCATCGCAGAACATCACACAGTATTTACGCCGGAAAAACTCTTCCGCAGCACCATTCGCGACATATTGGAAGGCTATGCGACACGGCCGGAGCTCGATTGGGTACCACAGCCTTTGCCAATCGCAAGCGTGCCGGAGTTACGGCTCCTGATGCATAAGCTGGTGGCCACTGTCCGAGGTTCAGTGAAGAAGGGCGTGCGGCCCTACGTTCAATTTGATCGATGCCGCTATACAAATCAGCGACTCTCCTCCGACTTCACGCTGATTGGGCAGAAAGTGGAGCTTCAAATCCAGCGGATGGACATTCGCAAAGCATGGGGCGTCATCCTCAGTACTGGACAGGATCTTGGACAACTAAATCCGGACGCCCGCTGGGCAGACTGGAAGTATTCGATTCTGGCTCGGCAAGTCATGAATCGGAAAGCCTTAGCGTGTCCACCCGAACGAGATCCTCGGGTTGTGCATGAGGCTATAAAGGCGCAGCGTCAAGCACTCATCGACCAGAATCCCAAAAAGCGAAACAAACGCGAAGCATTGGAAATTGCCAAGCTACAGCGACAGATCGCATACGACCCAGCGGAGAAATCAACTCGATCATCTGCCGAGCACGGTAGCAGAGAGCCACGGGGTGTATTCGGCGAATTTCGCAATACCAGGAGATATGATGATGTCTGAAGCTATTCTCGATGATATTCGTAGTCGTTTGCAAACCGGTACCCATCCCCTTCTCGCACACGAGAGTAATACTCCGTTGTGGACGCCACCAATAAGACAGGCTTATGCGGCATGCAAGCTCTGTATCTTGCAGCGTCGAAGCTTTTACATCTCAGAGGTAACGGGAGAGGGAAAGACGTCGCTGTTACGCGCGCTGAGTGCGCAGTTACCGGCCGATTTTGGTGGCAGTCTTGCAACACTGGATTACTCGGCAGCAAACCGCGAGGTGCCTTCCATACGTGCCTTCTTCATAGAAGTTCTTTGGTCGATAGATCATCCCAAGCTTAGCGGAGAAACCCCTAGGCTCAAAGTGCGCGTATGCAATAGCCTCGAAGTATTGGCCAGCACGACGTTGTGGAACATGATGGTGCTGCTGTTGGACGAGGCCCAGGCATTTTTACCCGAAGATTTCGGATTTCTCAAGGACATACATAATAAACTTGTGAAGAGAGGTAGTTCATTGATCGTAGTGACATGTGGAGAGGACCCGGATTTGAAGATGAAGCTGGAATCCATGCAATCACACGGGCCCGCTGGCGCATGTGCTGATCGGTTTGGTCTTCATAGAGTGAGATTGCGTGGTTACAACAAGGAATCACTGAAAGCCTTACTCCACGCGGTTGACGTCAAAACTTGGCCGAAAGAGTCCGGATGCACCTGGGCCCAGTACTTCTTCCCGCAGGCGGTCGCAGAGGGATATCGATTCGAAAACGACTTGGAAGTCTTTTGGAAAGCCTTTGAAAGTCTTGGTCTAGTCAGAGAGATACAAGTTGGAAGTGGGGTAAATAAGAAAAAGGAGAGGTACTTGCTGAGTCGGCGAATTTTCGATGCGCTTTCGTACTTTGTAGTTCGCGTTGCGGACGACGATTTCAAAAAAGGTAGCCTGGACAAAGAGTACTGGGACGCTGCAGTAGCGCATGCCGCCGGTATGATGGATGACTAGCATCTGGTGCTCATTATGGTAACGAACGAAGCGGACAGGCAAGTGCTGGCTTGGACAGGCGTACAGTGGGGGCCGCTTCCTTACGAGTCGACGTTATCTTTACTGATGCGATGGGTTCAGCTAAATGACCTAAGCGAGGGCGACTTGACAGTGCTGCATGTCAAACGTTACTGGGGCAGGAGGATGCAATGCTACTTTGATGCATCTAATGTACTAGCCGCGGCACTGGCGAATGCTGGTGTAATTCTGCAGCGCCCGGTCGAGGAAGCGAGCGTTATGACCGGGCGCGCGGCTTGCCTCTTGGGTGCATTGTTTTCATCGAGGCTCAGGATATGTCCGTTGTGTTTGGAGTCCGGCTACCACAGCTTTTGGTATCAATGCATTGCGCTCCCCTTGTGTCCGATCCATGCGGTACCGTTGACGTCTCGTTGTCACAATTGTGGTTGCGCACTACCAAGCGTGATTGATGCCTGTAACACGTCGAATCCATATTTCTGCAAGCATTGCCGATCGTCAATCTCCGGCGGGGAGTTTTTCCCTCGCATGCATTTTGAATTCCGGGGCCACGAAGCAGAACTTCACCGAAGGTTCGAGAGCCTATTGGCCTGGGCAAACAGCCTACATCTGGCTCATGCTGACGTTGGGTCTGCGTATGCAGAGATTTGCAGCTATTGGGAGAGGCGCGAAGCGCTTGCCTACGCGCTATGCGCTCGTCTTTCGGCTTCCCTCCCGTCAAGCCTTGAGAGCTCTAAGCGTTATGTAACAATACTCAGTTGGTGTTTGCGCCGAGACGCGACCCTATTGTTTCAATCAAGGCGTCGGAGGGATGAGCGGCGGTACGTCGATCTCGTGTATCGGGCTACGCTACGAATGCTGGCGAAATGGCTGCTAGTACAAATGGCGCCTTGTACCGAGCGACATTGCTCAAGGGTGTGGCGGGACGGTAGCCTGCTACGAATTGAATCGCAAGATCATCACGTTGCAGCCCTTCATGTTCTCCGCTATTTTTTTGATGAAGGACCGTCTTTGGGGAACTACTCATTGACGGACGATGTTCGTCATGTCTGGGCGAAGAAGGCTGTGCAACGTTTGCTCGGTAGCAGCCTTAGTCGATTATCTGTGCGGGCCGTGACGCTCTGCCTCTATGCGACCATCGTAAAAATCCTTAAGCGCGGAAAACCCATCGTGTTTGACGGCTTTCTGATCGAAATCATAGAAAATGCGTGTGTCGCGGATTTCGGGAGTGACGAGTACTGCCACGGTTTTGTCGCGTTCGAAAGCGTGGCCGGTATGCCCATAAACCCGTTTCATCGGGTGTCATATTGAGGAATGGCGGTCTAATTTCCTCAGATAAAATGATAGAAAGACAACCGGGAATCGAAGAAAGGGGCCACACGGATAGTACATGAACAAAAAACGCCGCCGCAGGGAGATCCACTTGCGCCAGTGCACTCCCGCATTGTGCTATGCAACCCATCGCCGAACCGTCGAACCACACTCCATTGGTAAGGTGCGCTGATCTCGCCCTGGAGCGCTGTCGCGCACGCTTTTCAGTCGTTTAGCTCGGCACTTGCCCTGCGAGACAGGTCAGTGCCCGCGGGCACGCAGGTTCGCCTCGCCATGACGAGACGAACCGACAAACTGTCAGCAGCTGCCACATCCAACAGAATGTGTTGCCTGCGACATCCCTCCTTCCAAGCGCGCATGCGCAATAATGCGCGCTTACAAGCGGTAGTGTGCCGCGACCTGTGGCCGCACCTGGTTGCCGAGGGGTCTCCGAACCGGCTGCAGCGGAGGACGCAAATTGCCCGGCGATAGTGAATGGCTCGGGGCGGGGGTGCCACGCGAATGGGGCTGTGCTGATGATGAGCGGCAGCGGAACCGTGCACGACTCATACCGGAAGCGATCGGCGCGCGGCGCCGACCAGACCGTCGAGCCAATCCTGATGGCCGTTGAGCATCGGGTTCGGCCGGGTCTTGGCAAGGACTGCTGCCGGCTTGCCCTTCTGCACTTCCTGAGTCAGGATGCGCACCCGTCCGCCGGACAGGTCCTCCACGAGCCAAGCGTGGTGTACATCAAGGTGCTCCTCGCCATCGCCGGCCCAGCCGTGCCACGCCACGCGCCCGGGCATGCCCAGCGCTGGCTCGACGTACTCGGTGACCTGCGCTTCCACCGGAAAGCCGAACGTGCTGAAGGCGAAGCGACGGCCGGCGAATAGCGCCGTGCCTTCACCGTCGTGAAAGACGATGTCCGCCGAGTTCTCGTAGTAGTCGGGCCAGCGCTGGGCTTCGATGAGCCACGGCCATACTTCGACCGCACTCAGGCCGTCGACGATGACTTCATTGGAAACGAAATTTTCGGTGGTACCGGGCAGATAGTCGTCCGGCCAGAGGATTGCGTGCATATGGGACTCCATGGCGTGAGAGAAGCCGGCGCAACCGCAGTAAACTGTTCTGCGCGCCGTGAATTGATGTTCCATGATGGCGAGGCGCAAGACATAAAGCCAATCCTCAGTTTTTATGTCATACATCAAAACCGGTGATATCAGACGCATAGTCCGACCTAAGGCGGGTGTCACCGCAGGTCTCCACCAACAGTTCCCGCAGCCAGCGGTGCGCGGGCTCGCGATGCGTCCGTTCATGCCAGACCGCGGTCTTAGTGAAGCCGGGAATCGCCACGGGAGGGTTGAAGACAGCGAGCCCGTCCAGTCCTCGCACCAATCGTGCAGGCAGTACGGCGACCATGTCGCTGGCGCGCAGCAGTTCCGGCAGTATGAGGAAGTTCTGCACCGATAGCATGACCCGGCGCGCCTTCCCGATCGTCTCCAGCGCGGCGTCTGTCACACCGCGGAAGCGGTTGCCACTGTAGGACACCAGCGCATGATCGAGTTCACAAAACTTCCTGAGCGTGAGGCGACGACCTTGCGCGGCGGGATGGTCGGCGCGCATGACGCAAACGTAGCGCTCGTCGAACAGTCGGCGGGCATACAGGTCCGGCGGCGAGGTCTCGGGCGTGAGCAGTGCGAGGTCGACTTCGCTGTGTTCAAGCTGGCTCTGGACCCGCGCCTCTTCGACTGCGACCAGCGACACCCGCATGTGCGGCGCACGCTGGCGCAGCGCCGTCACGAAGGGCGCTGCGATAGCGCGCGCGGCGTAGTCTGTGGCGGCAATGGTAAAGGTGAGTGTCGCGCTGGATGGTTCGAACACCGCCGGCTGCAGCAGCGCGCTGATTTGTCCCATCACCTGCCGCAGCGGCTCCGCCAGCGCCAGCGCCCGCCGAGTGGGCACAATGCCGCGCCGGGCGCGGGCGAAAAGCGGATCCTCGAAGGTGCCGCGCAGGCGGACCAGCATCGCGCTCATAGCCGGCTGCGTGACGCCTAGGCGCGCAGCTGCGCGGGTGACGTTCTGTTCATCGAGCAGTGCATCGAGCGCCTTGAGCAGATTTAGGTCGAGGGTCTTCAAGTCTTTCATTTGCGAGAAGAGAGAGACTGGTGTGGAGGACGGAGGCAGTCTGCATTGTGCCAGGGGCACGTTTCTCGACGCCGAGCAGTTCCCACCGACGCGTCGTGCATTGGAAACCTCGGTCAATAGCTACGCTGTCCGGAGGGCGGTCATGCCATGGAACTGCCCGGTTGAGCTGACGCGCTTCACCGTCCCGGCTGTTACCGCCGGCAACGGCGTTCGCCCTGGCCCTTGAACACTTGTACGTCGACACTGGCTTGCAGAAGAACGTCCAGGACGTGCGGATCTGCCAGTGGTAATGAGCGCGGCCGTTAGGACGCCAGTTGTCCTATGGCGCTGTGTCACGCGCCCTGGGGCGGCATTTTGTTGCACTCGTTGGCTTCGCGATGGCCAATGTCGTTTCAGATTCCGTCATTGCAGACTAGAGCTCAATGCCTCCCAATGGTCTGAGCCAGTCATCTCAATCTTGAACCCTTCCCTTAGCACGTGATGCTGCCTACTACCCTACAAGGGTGTTTGCACGGATCGTTGCTCTTGCTACGAGCGAATCCTCCGGTATGGCAACAGGTTGCAGCGGCTCGAAGGCAATGCGCTGCGCGTCCATTTGCGCCACCCCAAGCGCCCGCAGCAGCGTCGCGACGACCCACTCCGGATAGTCCTCGGCCGCACCGCCGGCCTCCAGCCGGGCGATCGCCATCAGCGCCTGCCCGCCGATCAGGTCGACTGCCACTTCCATTGGCATCCGCTGAAAGCGCCCAGAGGCAAAGCCCGCTTCCAAGTGTTGCGGCACGTATTCGTAGATCAAGTTATTCGGGCTTGCCAAGTGCAAGCCTGTCTGCACGACAAAGCTCGCGAACAATGGAAACGCGCGCGCCTTGTATAGGTAGAGCCGCACGCCCGTCGCGATGCGCTCTGCTGGGTCTTCGTACTGGCTGACGGTGCGTTCAATTGCATCAATTAGTTCATTACTGAGTTCCTCTGCCACGGCCAGCAGCAGTTCTTCATTGGTCCGGAAGTAGTTGTAGAAGGTGCCCTGTGAGACACCTGCTGTTGCGATCACATCTTGGATCACGCTTGCACCGACGCCTTTCTCAGCAAATATCGCCAACGCGGTTTCCGCCAAGCGCGCCCGCATGCGCTCGCGCCGCTCTGCAGCGACGCGGGTCCGATGATCAGTCTTGCTTGCCTCGCTCATAACTTTTTGCGCAGTTTTCATTCACGGCAATTCTAACCCCACCCCTAGGGAAAACGAGAGTCTTGTCATAATGACAATGTACTCAGTATGATGGGCGCAGACCAACAGAGGAGCCCGCGATGAATCTTGCCGACCTGCAGATTTCATTAGCCAGCAGTACCGTCCGTATAAGCGGCAGAAACATCTTCTATGCTGAGGCGGGTGCCGGCGCGCCGTTGATGATGCTGCATGGTGGTGGTCCCGGGGCTTCCGGGGTACCGAACTACGAGCGCAATATTGCGGAGCTGGCACGCTATTTCCGCGTGATCATTCCCGACATGCCGGGCTACGGTCGCTCAACCAAGGGCCTGAGCCGCTCCGATCCATTCGGCGACTGTGCCGAGGCCATGCTCGGCCTACTCGATTACCTAGAGATCGACCGCGCATGCGTGGTCGGCAACTCGCTGGGCGGGGCATGCGCCTTGCGCATGGCGCTAGACCGCCCACGTCGCGTCGCCGGCCTGGTGCTGATGGGGCCGGGCGGGATCGATACCACGCGCAGCCTGCCGACGGCGGGGCTGAAGTGCCTGCTCGACTACTATGGCGGCGCAGGCCCGAGCAAGGATAAGCTCACCACCTTTATCCGCCAGTATCTGGTGTACGACGGCGCGCGGGTGCCGCAGTCAGTGATCGACGGGCGCTTCCAGGCCAGCTTGGACCCGGAGGTCGTAGCCTACCCGCCCCTGGTGCGGCCCAAGGGCTTGCCGAAGTTCCGGCTAATCGACTTCACGCGGGACCCGCGCCTGTCCAAGTTGCAGACCCCGACACTGGTGCTGTGGGGCACCGAAGACCTCGTCAACCGGCCCAGCGGCGCGCAGTCCCTGCAGAAGCGCATGCCGAACTGCGACGCCTACTTGTTCAGCCGCACCGGTCATTGGGTGCAATGGGAGCGCGCGGAGGAATTCAATGCTGCGGTAACGGCGTTCACTCGCAAGCAGATGGAGACCGTGCAATGAGTGCCGCTGCATCCATTATTGTCGTGGGCGCTGGCCCGGTGGGTATGTGCGCCGCGATCGAAGCGGCGCGCCGCGGCATCGATGTGCTGGTCGTCGACGCCAAGTCTGCCGACAAGCCGGCCGATGCCAAGTGCAATACCGTGGCGTCGCGCACGCTCGAGACCCTGCGCCGGTTCGGTATTGCCGACCAGGTTCGCGCGGCGGGGCTGCCGGACGACTACACCACGGACGTCATCTATGCGACCAGCCTGGCCGGTCCGGAACTCACGCGCATCGAACTGCCGTCGCGCAATGAGCGCGCTGCGCAGCGTTTCCCTAAGGGCTTTCCTGATGCGCACTGGCGCACGCCCGAGCCCTTCGTGCGGGTCAGCCAGTTGTACTCGAATCCGATCATCGCGCGCTGCATGCATGCGACGCCGGGCATCACAGTGCACTATGACACGGAAGTCGTTGGCTACACGCAGGACGATGGCGGTGTCGCCGTGCGGCTGCGGCACCGCGACGGCAGCGAGGGCAGCGTGCGCGGCCGGTATGTCATTGCCGCCGACGGGGGCCGCAGCGTGGTGCGCCAGGGCATGGGCGTGCGGCTTCAAGGCGATGCCGAGCTGGCGCATATGCGTTCCACGCTGATCCGCGCGCCGGGCGTGCGCAAGTTGTTCGGCGATCGCCGGCCGGCATGGATGAGCTGGATCGTGAACCACAAGGTGCGCGGCGTCGTCGTCGCCATCGATGGCGAGGATACGTGGCTGCTGCACCGCCAGTTGCCTGCCGGCGAGCGGGACTTTAATGCGTTGGACCTGCACGAGTCGATCCGCGACCTGCTCGGCGTGGAAGCAAGTTTTTCGTATGAGGTGCTGCACCACGAGGACTGGGTGGGCCGGCGGCTGGTGTCGTCGACATTCCGTGACCGCCGCGTATTCCTCGCCGGCGATGCGGCTCACCTTTGGGTGCCGTTCGCAGGCTATGGCATGAACGCCGGTATCGCCGACGGCGTCAATATAGCCTGGCTGCTCGCCAACGTGCTGCAGGGCTGGGCCGATCCGGCGATGCTCGACGCGTATGAGGCCGAACGCCAGCCCATTACCGAGCAGGTCTCCCGGCATGCGATGCAGAGCATGCTCGACACCATCGATGCGCTGGGGCAGGGAACCGCTCCCAAGGCTTTGTCGTCGCGCTACAACCCGGCCGGCATCGCCATGCGCAAGGTGATGGGGGCGAAGCTGTACAAGCTCAACGTCCCGCAATTCGCGCCGGAAGGGCTCAACTTTGGCTATTACTACGAGGGCTCGCCCATCATCGCGTATGACGGGGAACCGGCGCCGCAGTACACCATGGGCGGCGTTACGCCATCCACCGTGCCCGGTTGCCGCATGCCACATTTCTGGACGGAGAGCGGCGAGTCGGTCTACGACTTGCTGGGTCCAGTCTACACGCTGCTGCGCTTCGATGCCTCGGTGGATGTCAACGGACTGCTCCAAGCCGCGACAGCCGCGCGCATGCCGATCAAGGTGGTGGACGTGACGACCGTCAGCGGCGACCCGGTCTTCCGCCATCGGCTTCTGATCGTGCGCGAAGACCAGCACGTCGCCTGGCGCGGCGACACGGCGCCGGCAGACCCCGGTGCGCTGGTCGAGCTGCTTTGCGGCAGGGCTGGTGCGCGGGCCGCGCAAGCACGGCATCGCAAGCAAGAGGGCCTGGCCGCATGAAGACGACCCTGTTTGGCAGCGTGCGGCTTGGCTATGTGATGGTTGAATCCAGCCGGCTGGCGGAGTGGAAGCGCTTTGCCGCCGACGGATTGGGGCTGCACGTCGATGAGGTTTCGACTGACACGCTGGCTTTGCGTGTGGACGATCGCACCCGGCGTCTGGTGGTGCAGCGTGGCTCGGCGGAGGACGTCGTGGCTCTCGGTTGGGAGCTGGACGACGACGCGGCGCTGCGCCTTGCGCTGGAGCGCCTGCGCGAGATCGGCATCTCGCCCCAGCTTCACCGCGGCGGCGAGGCCGCGGCGCGCGGTGTTTCGGAGTACTGGTCGTTCACCGGACCCAAGCGCACTTCGGTCGAACTCTTCACCACGCCGCTCAAGACCGGGCGCCCGCTACTGATGAAGGCGAGCGGTTTTCTCACCGGTGCCGGCGGCCTGGGCCACGTCGCCATCACCACGCGCGAGCCGGAGGCGATGCAGCGCTTCTGGCAGCGTATCTTCGATGCACGGGTCTCCGACTACATCGAGGATCGCCTGAGCGGCATCGATCTCGATTTCACCTTCTTGCGGCTGAACGAGCGGCACCATTCGGTAGCGATCGCCTCCACCCGCGGTGTGCGGCTCAACCCGCTGCGTACCAGCATCCATCACCTGAACCTGCAGGCAGCGAACCTGGAGGACGTGACGGAGGGCTATCGCCGTTGCCGCAAACTGGGCTACCCGATTGCCAATGCGATCGGCCAACATCCCAACGATCGCGAACTGTCGTTCTATGTGGAGACACCCAGTGGCTTCGAAATCGAACTCGGCTGGAACCCCATCGTCGTGACCGAAGAGGCGGAGCGGCAGTGGTTCCAGCAGAGTTATCGCGGTATCAGCCTATGGGGACACTACCCTGAAAACCTTACGCTTGGCCTGTCGGCACGCCGATTCGGGCGTGGCCTGCTATCGCTCGCACGCCGTGAGTTTACCGTTGGGGCGAAACCATGAGCGCGCGGGAGGCGGAATTCGACGTCGTCATCGCCGGCCTCGGTCCCACGGGCCTGGTGCTTGCGCATACACTCGGCATGCGCGGCGTGTCAGTGCTGGTGCTGGAGCGTGAGCCGCAGTTCTACGGCAACGCGCGGGCCGTCTACACAGACGGCGAATGCATGCGCATCTTCCAGTCCTTCGGCATGGCCGACCGGCTGCTGCGTGACATGCTGGAAGACGTTCCGGTGCAGATGATGCTGCCGGACGGCTCATGCCTCGGCACGCTGATGAGCGACGACCGCCAATATGGCTGGGCGATGAGCCACTTTTTCTACCAGCCGTTCCTGGAGACTGCGCTGGCCGATAACTTGTCGAAATACCCGACTGTCACGATCCTGCGCGGGCGCGAAGTCGTCAGGTTTGAGCAGGACGATGCGGGCGTGGATATTCGCCACATCGCCACGGCAGGCAGTGGCTACGGCCAGGCGCCGGAGCCCGGCAGCCAGGGCCTGCATGCCGTCGAAGCCAGCGTGCGCGCACGCTATTTCGTCGGTGCCGATGGCGGACGCAGCCTGGTACGCACGCAGCTTGGCATCAAGATGACGGGACGGTCCTTTCCCAATCCGTGGCTAGTTGTGGATATCAAGGCCAGGGA
The DNA here is from genome assembly GCF_017814975.1 of Cupriavidus consociatus. GTDB lineage: Bacteria > Pseudomonadota > Gammaproteobacteria > Burkholderiales > Burkholderiaceae > Cupriavidus > Cupriavidus consociatus. The sequence goes on along the minus strand of NZ_JAGIQA010000021.1, from coordinate 18,514 downwards.
TGGGATCGACGGGCTGCGGCACGTGCCGTATTTCGCCTTCGTCTGCGATCCGGCATGCCCGACAGTGAACTGCGTGCAGCCGAAGGGCCATCACCGTTTCGAATTCATGTTGGCGCCTGGCCAGACCAAGGAGCAGATGGAAGACCCGGCGACCGTGCGCCACTACCTGTCCCGGTACGTCGATGTCGACCGCTTCGAGATCCTGCGCAAGTTGGTCTACACCTTCAATGCCCTGATGGCGGAGCGCTGGCGCGATCGGCGCGTGTTCCTGGCGGGCGATGCCGCCCACATGATGCCTCAGTTCATCGGGCAGGGAATGAACGCCGGTGTGCGCGATGCCCATAACTTGGGCTGGAAGCTGCACGCCGTGCTGAGCGGCGCAGCATCGGACAGCTTGCTCGATACTTATGAGCACGAACGCCGTCCCCACGCCACGGCGATGATCCGCGAGGCCGTGCGCGTGAAAGACTTTGTCTCGGTCTCGAATCCGGCGCTCGCGGCGCTGCGCAACGGGGTGTCGCGAGTGCTGACGCGGCTACCGGCGATCGGGCCTTTCATCAATCGTGGCGATTTCATTCCCAAGCCGGTCTATCGCCGTGGCGCATACCTTGGCCTGCCACGCCGGCGCTGGTCAGGCCGCGAGGGCACGTTGATGCCACAGCCGATCGTGCGCGCCTCCGATGGCTGCCGCCACCGGCTGGACGACGCGCTCGGCGCAGGGTTCGTGCTTTTCGGTGCCGGCGTCGACCCGAGGTCGCTGCTGGACGCAGACGCGCGCGCGTGGTGCGACCGTATTCGTATGCGCTATGCGGTGATCTATCCCTGGGGCGAGCGGCCATACGGCGCCATCCCGCAATGCTGGCCGACGGACCTGATCGAACTGGAAGATGTTTCCGGCGACTGGTATCGGTGGCTGAAGCGCGCCGGCGCTCGCCATGGCAGCGTGGCGATCCTGCGTCCGGACCGCTTTGTCTTCGGCATCGTGCCGGAGCGCCGGCTTGGCGATGCCACGGCGAAGCTGCGCGAAATGCTGGGTACTCCCGAGATCTCCGGCCATGCTTCGCTGGCCGATCGCACTGCTGCCCATATCAGACCATCGTTCCCGACCAAGGAGGCCGCTTGAAGGCGACCGAAGCTATCCAACGCGCGGCGCTGAAGCTGCGCGAAGCCAGGGCCAACCGTGTCCCTGTATCCCCAGTCTCCGTGTCTCACCAGCTTGAGGGGCTCGAAGTCGCCTACCAGGTAGCGGAGCTGAATACTCTTGCGCGGCTGGAGTCGGGGTGCCGCATCGTCGGCAAGAAGATCGGCCTGACTTCTAAGGCCGTGCAGCAGCAACTCGGCGTCGATCAGCCGGATTTTGGCGTGCTTTTCGACGACATGGAATTCCTTGACGGCGCCGAGATTCCGACCGAGCGCCTGATTCAGCCGAAGATCGAGGCCGAGGTCGCGTTTGTGGTGGGTCGCGACTTGCCGGCGCGGTCACCCACGTACGGTGAGTTCCTTAACTGCCTAGCGTACGCGCTGCCAGCGCTGGAGATCGTCGACAGCGCGATCGCCGATTGGAAGATCAGCCTGTTCGATACGGTGGCGGACAACGCCTCCTCCGCGCTCTACGTGGTCGGCGATCAGCCGGTTCCCGTCGGCGCATTGGCGCTTGCTGATCTGGGCATGGCCATGACCCGGCAGGGCGATACTGTTTCTGTCGGAACTGGCTCCGCATGCCTGGGCCATCCGCTGCGGGCAGCCTACTGGCTGGCCCGCACGATGGCCGAACGCAGCCAGGGACTCAAGGCAGGGGAGTTGATCCTGTCCGGCGCACTCGGGCCCATGGTGCCTGTAAAGGCAGGCGATCTGATCCAGGCCCGTATCGCGGCACTGGGCACCGTGAATTGTCGCATGGCCTGACCGCCCCGGAGCAACGTTTATGACACAACGCACACTGAAAGCCGCCATTATTGGCAGCGGCAATATCGGCACGGACCTGATGATCAAGATCCTGCGCCACGGACACCAGGTGGAAATGGCGGCGATGGTGGGCATCGATGCCGCCTCCGACGGACTCGCGCGTGCGGCAAGGCTCGGCGTGCCGACCACGCATGAGGGTGTTGCAGGACTGGCCAGGATGCCGCAGTTCGAGGAGGTCGACATCGTGTTCGATGCGACGTCCGCCACAGCACACGCCCATAACGATGCGCTGCTGCGCTCACTACGCCCCGGCTTGCGCATGATCGATCTGACTCCCGCGGCGATCGGTCCGTACTGCGTCCCAGTGGTTAACGGCGACTCACACCTGGATGCGCCCAACGTCAACATGGTCACCTGTGGAGGACAGGCCACCATCCCGATGGTGGCGGCGGTATCGCGGGTTGCCCGCGTGCACTATGCCGAAATCGTCGCGAGCATCGCCAGCAAGAGCGCCGGACCTGGCACGCGTGCCAATATCGACGAGTTCACCGAAACCACTGCGCGCGCCATCGAGCAGGTGGGCGGTGCGGCAAAGGGCAAGGCGATCATCGTGCTGAATCCGGCCGAGCCGCCGCTGATCATGCGGGACACGGTGTACACCCTGAGCGATCCCGCCGACGAGGGCGCGATCGAAGCTTCCGTTACCGACATGGTGAATGCGGTCCGGCAGTATGTGCCTGGTTATCGCTTGAAGCAACGGGTGCAGTTCGACCGGATCACGGCGCAGCAGCCGATGCGAATTCCCGGCTTGGGCGACCGCATGACCGGTTTGAAGACCACCATCTTCCTCGAGGTTGCAGGCGCGGCGCATTACCTGCCTGCCTATGCCGGCAATCTGGACATCATGACCAGCGCGGCGCTGCGCACGGCGCAGACAATGGCCCACGGCATGCTGGCGCGCACTGCCACTGCTTGAGAGGAAAGACGATGAAGAAGCTCTATATCTCCGATGTCACGCTGCGCGACGGCGCGCACGCCATCCGCCACCAGTACACCATCGAACAGGCCAAGGCCATCGCGCAAGCGCTGGATGGGGCCGGCGTCGACTCGATCGAGGTGGCACACGGCGATGGCCTGCAAGGCAGCAGCTTCAACTACGGCTTTGGCGCCCACACGGATATCGAATGGATCGAGGCTGTGGCCGGCGTCATCAATCGCGCGAAGATTGCGACGCTGCTGCTGCCGGGCATCGGCACCGTCCACGATCTCAGGGCTGCTTACGACGCCGGCGCGCGCATCTTGCGTGTGGCGACCCATTGCACCGAGGCCGACATCTCCCGCCAGCACATTGAGTATGCACGCCACCTGGGCATGGAGGCCGTTGGCTTCCTGATGATGAGCCACATGATCTCACCCCAGGAGCTCGCAAGGCAGGCGAAGGTGATGGAAAGCTACGGCGCCACCTGCTGCTATGTGGTCGATTCCGGCGGTGCCCTGACGATGGGCGATGTGCGTGACCGCGTCCGGGCCTTCAAGGACACACTGAATCCTGATACCCAGACCGGCATGCACGCGCATCACAACCTCAGTCTGGGCGTCGCCAACAGTATCGCGGCGGTGGAGGAGGGCTGCGACCGCATCGATGCCAGCCTCGCCGGCATGGGGGCAGGGGCGGGCAATGCGCCTCTTGAAGTCTTCATTGCCGCGGCGGAACGCATGGGTTGGCAGCACAGCTGCGACCTGTACCGGCTGATGGACGCGGCCGACGACATCGTGCGCCCGCTGCAGGACCGGCCGGTGCGCGTCGACCGCGAGACGCTGGCGCTGGGCTATGCTGGTGTGTACAGCAGCTTCCTGCGCCACAGCGAGGCCGCCGCGGCCAAGTACGGGCTCAGCACGGTGGACATCCTGGTCGAACTGGGCCGGCGGCGGATGGTCGGTGGACAGGAGGACATGATTGTCGACGTGGCGCTGGACCTGTTTCAGTCGCGGTCGCGCTGATTCCCTCGGAGAGTCATCATGGAATCACTAGCAGAAGCCTTGCAGGTCCGCCATGGGCGGATCGATGTCCACCATCATCTCTTTCCTCCGGCGTACAAGGCCGAGAACGCGCGGCGAGGCATCACCGAGGAGGCTGGTGTCCGCATTCCGGACTGGACGCCGGAGCAGTCACTGGACGTCATGGATTCCAACGGCATCCAGACCGCCATACTGTCGCTGTCGGCGCCGGGGGTGTATTTTGGCGACAAGGGAGAGGCTGTGGCACTAGCCCGGTCGTGCAACGATTACGCAGTGGAACTTTCCCGCAAGCATCCGGGGCGGTTCGGCTCATTCGCCGTACTGCCAATGCCATTCACGCATGAGGCTTGCGACGAGGCAGCGTATGCGCTGGATGTCCTTGGCGCCGACGGCATCGTGCTGCTGGGAAGTGTGGAAGGGCACTTCCTTGGCGACCCGCGATATGACGAACTAATGTCCGAACTGGATCGGCGCCAGGCAATCGTCTTTGTGCATCCCAACCTGCATCCGTCGAGCCTGGCACTGGATCTGGTGGCGCCCGGATTCGTCCTCGAATTTCCATGCGACACCAGCCGGGCGGCGCTAAACCTGATCTTGCGCGGCGTAACCGAGCGGCATCCGCGCATCCGCTGGATCCTGTCGCATGCGGGGGGCTTCCTGCCTTACATTGGCTGGCGGGCTTCGCTGGTCAATGCGATGTCAGAGTTCCAGCACGCCATTCCCCAAGGCTTCCTGACCTACCTACGCCGTTTTTATTTCGACACCGCCTTGTCGCCTTCGCCGATCTCGATGGCGGCGTTGCGCGAACTGGTCGAGCCGGACCACATTCTCTTTGGCAGTGACTTCCCGTATGCGCCAGCCGCGGCGACATCGCTGCAGGTGCGGACGCTTGAGGGGAGCACCATCTGGGATGAGACCGTGCGCCACGGCATCGACCGGACGCACGCGCTGCGACTGTTTCCAAAGTACGCCGGACATGAGGAGCCTGTCATTGCGGCGCCTGTCTACGAAGGCGAGTCATTAGGTGCCAAGGCCAGAAGGCTGCTGGCAAACCGGTAAGTGCTATCGCAGAGCATTTGCGCGACCGCTGACGCTTTCTCCGGCCGCGCCCCTAACTGGCTGGGTTCTTTCCGTAACTTTCAAGCTGATTCGCGCCCTATACAGGGGGCGCGAATGCCATCGAACGGTTCCGCATTCTCGCCGGCGCGTCGCTTGTGCTCCCGACCGGGCGCTATGACGCGAATCCTGGCCCTGACATCGGCTATGGCAATTTCTATACGTTCCGCCCGGCAATCCAGGTTGACTACTTGCCGAAGCACGACCTTGCCTTGTCGGCCAAGCTGACCTGGGGCCCCAACACCAGGAACCGGGACAACGACCTGCGCAGTGGCAACTGGATCGGCCTCGATAACGCGCTGGCCTACAAGACGGCCATCGGCGCGTTCGGGCTGCATACAGTGCTCGTGCATCAATACCAGAGCGATTCGAACAACGCTTGGGGGACGAGCCGTTACCGGACATTCAACGGCGGGGCTTTCTTCACTACAAAAGTGCCGGTTCTCGATGCGGCGCTGACCATCCAGTATATGAGGAGGGTCGGCTCTCGCAACGCCAAGGCCGGCGACTTCACGCAAGTTCGCCTCATCAAACTGTTCTAACGAAGACAACGCAGGCTTCTGCTCCTGCTCGGGTTAAAGGGTGCCACTTCTTGGTAATCAGGTGTAGCGCGCTAGGCCTGGGTCACGATCCCCGGCTCTTTCGCGTTGCTCGCACCCGATCACCGGCAGCACCAGCGCCATGGCCTCGCCGGGTTGCGGCGTTGGGTGCAGGTCATTGACGCGGACCTCCAGCCTCCAGCGCTCGATGCCCTAGGCATCGCGCCTGCAGAAGAAGGCGACCATGGTAGTGACCGTCAGCTCGGACGCGCGCAGCCTCCAAGTAGAGCACGGTCAGCACCCAGCGGCAGCGCGCCGCACTTGGCGGGCGCGCGCCGCCGGCGGGCGAGGGCAAGCAGGTTGCCGGCCAGATAGCCAGCCTGGAACGAGGTCTGCGGCTTCGGCGGTTCGTTGATTGCCATCCCTAAATCCGAAGTGGTCATGCCATGAACACTCCAGCGCGCACGCGTGCCCCACATAGAGTTGCTGTATCTCACTCTGTAAGGCAGTTGTAAGGCAATATGAGAGTCGCGTCGTTCTCAAGCCTATCACTCATTGACTACGGGGTTTTATCCCATTTACAGGGTAAACCCTTGTGCAACTTCAATTGAATTACGTGATCACGAAAAGCTATACTGGGTTTACGGAAAAGCCATTCTTGCACCAGAAGACAGTGATGGGTGCCGCACCTGCGGCGATGCATCCACGTCGACGCCTTTTTCTTTCAGTTTTTTCGCCAACCCTTGTAGCGTCAGTGCAGGCATATCGGAATCGGAGACATCAGCATGACCATCAAAACGCCATCAGGAGCTGTGCTCCTGAAGCCCGAAGCTCTTACTACCCACGAACGCGGCGGTGGTGCCCGCACCACGCCGCTCGTCTCACGAGAACTCGGCACTAGCAGCTTCATCACCGGCTACACATCGTTCGATCCTGGTGTGGAGATTCCCTTTCATAGCCACAACTGTCAGGAGAGCGTCGTGCTGATGGAGGGAGAGGCAATTCTCGACATCGACGGACTGGAATACCGGCTCAAGGAGCACGACGTGACGTTCATTCCTCCGAACGTCAACCATCGGTTTCGCAACATCTCGAAGACCGAACCGATGAAGATTCTTTGGATTTATGCCACCGTCGACGCGACCCGCACGCTGACCGCATCCGGCGCTACCAATCCGGTCGCAGCCGAGCACGGCAAGTCGTAAGGACGAGGCGTCTGCTGCGCCGTGATGGACGCAGCCTCATCGCTGAGCCGGGTGCACATTGCATGTGCCCCGACAGCAGCGTTCCCACCAAGATCGACCGCGCCGGCGAACAACCGCATCGCCAACGTCCCGGACACGCAGTACTCCCCACGTCCACCGTCGGTCAAGAATAGCGAGCGAGACAAAAGATGTTAGTGATTCTCGGATTCGGCATGATTGCCGCGTTCATGTACCTGATCATGACCAAGCGGCTGACGCCGGTGGCAGCGCTGATTCTGATCCCGATCCTCTTTGGCCTTGCGGCGGGCGGTGGCCTGGACCTTGGCAAGTCGATCATCACGTCTATCAAGACAGTGGCGCCAACGGCGTGCCTGCTTTTCTTCGCCATTATCTATTTCGGCATGATGATCGACGTGGGCATGTTCGACCCCTTGATCCGGCTGATTCTTCGGTTCGTACATAACGACCCGGTGCGCCTGGCGGTCGGCACGGCGCTGCTGACGGGCATTGTCTCGCTGGATGGTGACGGCTCCACGACCTTCATCATCGTGACGTCTGCTTTCCTGCCGGTCTATCTGCGGCTTGGCATGAGCCCGTGGGTGCTGACCTGCATTGCGGCGACGGCCAACGGCATCCTGAATACGGTGCCCTGGGGCGGGTCGACCGCGCGTGCTGCTGCGGCCCTTAAGCTCAACCCCGTCGACATTTTCGTGCCCATGATGCCTGCCATCGCCGCCTCCATGGCTGCGTTGATTGGCCTTGCCTACTTGCTTGGCCGCAGCGAGCGGGCCCGCATCGGTCGACTGGAATTTAAGTCGTCAACAACCTTCTCTGGCTCGCGCAAGCCCGCCTTCTCCAATGCGATGGCAGGCGTGAGCGCTGCCCCAGTTGCGATGGGCAGCGCCGCCGCCATGCCCGCATCGGCTTTGGGCGCCATGCAAATGAATGTCCCGACCAAGGCCGATGTGACAGGCGGTACGTCAGACGATTTCTCCGTCCCTGTCTCCAGCGAAGGACTGGTGCTCCATCGCCCGAACGCCAAGCCTCACCTCACATGGCTTAACGCGCTGCTGACGCTGGGCGTCATGACGCTGCTGGTCGTCGAGATCATCCCGTCGCCGGTGGTGTTCCTGCTGGGTGTCGCGGTCGCGCTGGTCATCAACTTCCCGCGCGTTGCCGAGCAGTCGGAGCAGATCAAGTCGCATGCATCGAGTATTGTCGGCGTCGTCGGGATGGTCTTCGCGGCCACGGTACTGACGGGCGTGCTCAGCGGCAGCGGTATGGTAGAAGCCATGGCGAAGTGGCTGGTTGCCGTGATTCCCGCCGCGTGGGGCCCGCACCTGGCCATGGTGACCGGTCTGGTCAGTATCCCGATGACCTTCTTCACCAGCAACGACGCCTTCTATTTCGGCGTACTGCCGATTCTGGCCGAGACGGCGTCTCATTACGGAATATCCGCGGTGGAGATGGCCCGAGCTGCGGTTGTCGGCCAGCCGCTGCACCAGTCCAGTCCGCTGGTTCCGTCGTTCCTGTTGCTTGCCGGCCTGGCAAAGGTCGAACTGGGCGAGCACGCCCGGCGCACGATCTGGCGCGCCGTCGCTGTGGGTCTGGTGATGCTGCTGGTCGGTGGATTGACCGGGGCGTACCCGCTGTGAACGGCTCCGGCAGCAGCCGACAAATGAATCAAAGCCATATTTGGAGAGATTGAAATGACGACAACCGTTAAGGCACAGGCGCTGACCCAATTTGGTACCGCCGTGCTGGAGTCGCTGGGTGTTCCCAAAGCCGATGCGCATCTGCTGGCCGACAGCCTTGTTGTGGCCGAACTGTGGGGCCATTCGTCGCACGGCATGCTGCGTCTGCCCTGGTACGTGGAACGCCTGCGTAGCGGCGTGATGACGGCAACAACCCGGCCCGAGATCGTCATGGACAGCGGGGCGGTTACCGTCATGGACGGCCACCATGGGATCGGTCAGGTACTGACTGCGAAGGCCGTTGAACTCGGCATCGAGCGGGCTCGCCAGCATGGTATCAGCGCAGTCGGTGTGCGTAACTCGAACCACTTCGGCACCGCCGCGTACTTCACACGGATGGCGGCGAAGGAAGGTTGCGTGGCGCTGCTTGCGACCAACGCCAGCCCGGCGATGGCGCCTTGGGGTGGTCGTGTGAAGGGCATCGGCACGAATCCGTGGTCGATCGCCGCGCCCGGCGGACGACGCGGCGTCGCCGTGATGGACATCGCGAATACGGCAGTCGCGCGCGGCAAGATTTATCTGGCCGCCGAACGCGGCGTGGAAATCCCGGACACCTGGGCCGCTGATGAGAACGGTGTGCCGACAACCGACCCGAAGAAGGCCGTCCATGGCCTGATCCTGCCGATGGCTGGCCACAAGGGCTACGTCATCTCCTTCATGATGGACGTGCTGGCAGGTGTGTTGACCGGCAGCAACTTTGGCTCCAAGGTCGCCGGCCCCTACGAAGCAAACCGCACCAGCGGCGCCGGTCACCTGCTGATCACCATCGACATCAAATCCACCATGCCGTTGGATGAATTCGAGCAGCGCATGGAAGCCCTGATCGACGAGGTCAAGTCGGCCCCCACCGCCCACGGCGTGGAGGAAATCTTCTTCCCCGGCGAGTTGGAGGACAAGAACACAGTCCGCCTGCTGGAAACCGGCATTTCACTGGCCGATACGACTTGGCAAAGCCTGGCGAAACTCAGCCAGGAGACCGGGACTTCGCTCCCGCCGACGTTCACCGCATAAGAAGGACTTCGCAATGATCGCACTGATTGTTTCCCTGGATGTGTATCCGGAGCGCCTGGAGGAATTCCTTGCGGCCATCAAGGAAAACGCGGACCGTACGTTTAACGACGAGAGCGGATGCAAGTATTTCGACGTGACGCAGGATCTGAAGAACCCGCATCACTTCATGTTCTACGAACTGTACGAAGATGAGGCCGCTATCGAAGCGCACCGTGCTGCGCCGCATTTTGCGATCTGGCGCCAGGCCGCGGACCGCTGTGTCGTCAAGGGTAGCCAGGCCAATACGCTCTGCACTCAGCTCTTCCACCATGCCTGACGGCACGGCACACAGGATTAAACCATGACCACCTCCATTACCACCTATAACCCCTGCACCGGTGAGCCGCTGCAGACCTACGAAAGCTGGACGACAGCACAGATCGACGAGGCTGTCCAGGCTGGCCACGAAGCTGCGCTGGATTGGGGTAAGCAACCTTTGTCGGAGCGGGTCGCAGCGGTTCGCAGCCTGGCAGATGAACTGCGCCGCCAGAGTGCGTCGTTTGCTAAGCTAATTATGGCCGAGATGGGCAAGATCGAAGCCGAAGCCGCTGGCGAAATGGAAAAGTCGGCGGTGACTGCGTTGTACTATGCCGACAATGCTGATCGCATCCTCGCGGACGAAGCCGTCCGCATCGACGGCGTCGACGCTTGGGTGAGCTACGAGCCTATCGGACTCGTGCTGGCGGTGATGCCGTGGAACTTTCCGGTGTGGCAGGTCATGCGGTTTGCCATTCCTGCCATCACTGCGGGCAACGGCGTGCTCCTGAAGCACTCTCCCAATGTGACTGGCTGCGCGCTAGCGCTGGAGCAGCTCTTCCTCGATGCCGGATTGCCCAAGCATCTCATCACCACCCTGGTGGTAGCGGAGCCCGAGGTGCCGGCAGTGATTAATGGCCTGATCGAAGATGATCGTATCGCCGCCGTGACGCTGACCGGTTCGAACCGGGCTGGCGCGGCCGTTGGCTCAGCAGCCGGGCGGGCATCGAAGAAATCGGTTCTGGAGCTCGGCGGCTCCGACGCCTTCGTGGTGCTCGACGATGCCGATCTCGATAAGGCGGTCGCGGCGGCCGTGAAGGCACGCTTCCACAACGCTGGCCAAAGCTGCGTATGTGCCAAGCGCTTCATTGTGTCGAAGCCAATCGCCAATGAGTTCACGACACGGTTCGTCGCGGGAACGAAGGCACTGATCGTGGGAAATCCCGCCGATGCCGCGACGCAGATGGGTCCGTTGGCTCGGCCGGACCTGCGTGATGCGCTGGACGGCCAGGTGCGCCGGTCCGTGGAAGCCGGAGCAGTGCTGCTGACCGGCGGCAAGGCTGTTGAAGGTCCAGGCAATTTCTACGAACCCACCGTGATGGCGAATTTGCGTCCGGGCATGGCGGCGTTCGACGAAGAGACGTTCGGCCCGCTGGCGGCCATCGCCGTTGCCGAGGATGATGCGGACGCTGTGCGGCTCGCGAATGCGACGCCTTTCGGTCTGTCCCTGAGCGTATGGTCGGCCTCCACCGAGCGAGCGTTGAAGGTTGCCAAGGGCGTCACAAGCGGTGCCGCCTTCATCAACGCGATCACTGCCTCGGATGCACGGGTGCCGTTCGGCGGAACCCGCAAGTCCGGTTACGGCCGGGAGTTGGCGGCGGCTGGCATCCGCGAATTCACTAACGCTCGGACGTATTGGGCCGTTTCCGCGGCCTGAGTCTATCCACGTAACTACGCCAGGAGACATCGTTGGACGCAGGAAGACGCAGGGTATTGCGCAGCCTTAGTGCGATAGCCGCCCTTTACGGCATGCCTGGTGTTCACGCGCATGGTGCGGAGCAAAAACCTATGTACGCATACGTTGGATGCAGGACCACCAAGGCCCGGAATGCGCGCGGCAAGGGGATTAACGTCTATCGCGTGCGAGAAGATGGGTGGGAGCACGTGCAATTGATGGAAGGACTCGACAATCCTTCATTCCTTGCAATGGACCGTGCCCAGCGATATCTCTATGCCGTCCACGGCGACCTGGGCGACATCAGTGCGTTCGCCATCGATGCGACGACAGGCCGGCTCACGCTCCTCAATCGCCAGGGCACCGAGGGCAAGAATCCAGTGCATCTGGCGGTAGAGCCTGGCAACCGCTTCATCGTTGTCGCCAACTATGCGACCGGATCATTGGTCACGCTGCCCATCCAAGCGGACGGCAGTCTGGGGCGCGTTGCCGATCTGGCGAAGCTTCCAGGCAATCCCGGCTCAAATCGGGAGCAACAGGGCGGATCTCATCCGCATGATGTCCCATTTGACATTGCAGGGCGTCACTTTATCGTGCCCGATAAGGGAGTCGATCGCGTCTTTGCGTTCAGTGTCGATTCCAGAACGGGAAAGTTGACTCCCGCGAGTTCGCCCTATGTCGAGGCGCCGGCGGGAGCCGGTCCTCGGCACGTCACGTTCCATCCGGCGCGCCCGCTTGCATATGTCATCAACGAACTGAACTCGACAGTCACAACCTACCAGTATGATGAAGCGTCTGGAGCGTTGTCGCCCCTGCAGACGGTGTCCACCGTGCCGAAAGATTATGGCGGTGACAACACCGGGGCGGAAATCCAGATCGCGAACTCGGGCAAGTTTCTTTATGCTTCAAACCGGGGCCACGACAGCATCGTGACGATGGGCATTGACCCGACAAGCGGACTTCTTACCCCGCTGTCCTGGGTGGAAAGCCGCGGTAAGGGGCCGCGCTTCTTCGCTATCGATCCTGATGGTCGCCGCCTTTACGCGGCAAACGAACTCTCGGACACAATCGTCCCCTTCGACATCGCGCGGGAGAGCGGAAAGCTCACACCGCTGCCGTGGAGAATTGACACAGGAAGCCCGGTTTGCGTTGCATTTCGGCGTGTTTGATCGCACGCCAGAAAAGTGTCGTTTGCATGTGCCGAATTTCACGCGGGCCCCGACGCTTACTGTATGGGAGCACTAATCTTTCACGAAAAAGCGTTTCACCGCCGCATTTTCTTAGTCGAGAGCAATAGGTACCGCGCAGCCGCGGCCGGCATAACTAGCGGTGGCTTCTCCGGCTCAGGTCTACGGTGAATTCCCTCGAAGTTATCCGAAGTTTGCGATTCGTATGGCAGAAGAAAGGGTAGGCCGGTCAGATGACTGACGATCTTGATGCTCGAGCGCGTCCCTGGCGAGTTCGAGCTTTTTTTGGGTTCATCGAGGAAGACCGGCGACGCAGCGAGATAGGGGCGTTCCCCTCGGGTGGGAGGAACTTGCCGGCCGGTTAGTGCAGTTTGATGCGCGGATGAGTCTTGCTTCGCAACCAATGCGCCGTGGTGTCGAGTCCCATGCGCAGCGCGCCGTGCAGCGCCATCACGTGCATGCGGTAGAGCGACGTGTACATGAGTCGAGCGAAAACGCCTTCGATGAACATCGAGCCGCCAATCAAGCCGCCCATCAAGCTGCCCACTGCACTGAAATGTCCGAGCGACACTAGCGAACCAAAGTCTTTGTACCGAAACGAAGCCAACGGCTTGCCAGCGAGCCTTGCCTTCATCGCTGCAAACAGGAAAGTCGCTTGCTGGTGCGCAGCTTGCGCCCGTGGAGGAACGACGGTCTGCGTATGCGCACAGGTGCAACTCGCACAATCGCCCAGAGCAAAGATGTCCGGGTCGCCGTCGGCCTGCAAGGTCGGACCGACTATCACTTGGCCGGCGCGATTGACGGGTAGTCCGAGATTACAAAGGACCGACGGCGCTGTGATACCGGCTGCCCAGACCGTGAGGTCGGCATCGATCCATTTGCCGTCTGCAGTTTGGATCCCGAGCGGCGAGACTTCAGTGACGCGCTCAGCTGTCAGAACGTTGATGTGGAGCTTCTGCAGAAGCTTGCGCGTTTCCTCCGAAACACGAGGGGAAAGGGCGGGCAGGATGCGTTGACCGGCTTCGATGACATGGATATGGACGTCGCGGCGCGGATCTAGGCTGTGGATCCCGTAGGCGGCAAGCACATGGGCTGTATTGCGCAGTTCCGCAGCCAATTCGACCCCTGTTGCACCAGCTCCGACCACCGCAATGTCCACGCGCGGCTGCTCGGCCGCAGCGGTCCGCCCGCGGCCGCTTTGGGCGCGGATGCACGCCGAAATCAGCTTGCGCCGGAAGCGATCGGCCTGCTCGACGGTATCCAAGGCGATTGCGTGCGTTTCCGCGCCAGGTACGCCGAAGAAATGCGTTACACAGCCAACCGCAAGCACAAGCGTGTCATAGAAGAGCTCCCGTCCCGGCAGCAGTTCGCTTCCTTCGGGGTCAAAGCAAGGCGCGATCTCGATGCATTTGCGGCTCCTGTCGATGCCGGTCAGTTCGCCTTGTTGGAACTCGAAGTGATGCCATCGGGCCTGCGCAGCGTATTCAAGCTGATGCGTGTTGGGATCCATACTGCCGGCGGCAACCTCATGCAGTAACGGCTTCCAGATATGAGTGGGATTACGGTCCACCAATATGACTTCGGCCGACCGTCGTTTGCCGAAGCGGTCTCCCAGCCGGGTGACTAACTCGAGTCCACCGGCGCCTCCGCCGACGACCACAATTCGGTGTCGTTCAGTTATTGCTGGCATGCTTCAGAAGCCCAATTAATGCTGTTTGTGATCACAAAATGCACAGCGGCGCAAAAATAAGGCCGCCATAGGTGATGACGGCCTGCCGATTCAGGCTGCGCTCCTGAAAACGTCCGCGCTGTGCACCTTTCGCCGTCGCGCGCCTTCCAAATGCTCGCGGAGCAGTGCGGCGGCTTTCAGCATATCTTGCGCGGCTATGGCGTCCAGGATGGCTAGATGTTCAATAGCCTGTTCTTGCCGCGGTTTGCGGTTTTTGGCTTGTCCGTACTCGACCAGCCGTCGCAGCGAATCCATGCGCTTGACCGACTGGACGATGAACCTGTTTCCCGACCACTTTGCCAGCATTTCATGGAAGCGGCTGTTCGACTCGAACAGTTCGATCGGCGTCATGGTCTGGTAGCCGCCGTCCACGATCGCGCGCTGCTGGCGGCGCAATGAAGCAAGCTCCACGGGATCAGACTTAAACCAAGGGCTTAGCAACCCCGTTGGTTCCAGCGCGGTACGGTACAGATAGCTTTCTTCGTAGGCCTGCGCCGAGTCGATCATGGGTAGGAAAATCCAACCATGCCCGATGGAACGCTCCACCCAGCCTTCCTGTTGAATGCGGGACAGCGCCTTTCGCAGCGCGCTGCGGGACACGTTGTACTGCCGCATCATGTCGGCTTCGTTGACTAAATCCGGCAAGCTCTTGTTCAGCCGGTCCTCAGCGATCCTGAGGTATAGAGGGTCGTCAGGCTCTGCAGAAAGCTCTTCAGCGATAGCCGACAGATCTGACGCATCCTTCTCCAGGAAATACCCGCGATTGTGATCATGGACTACGGCTCCCATTTCCACCAAATAGCGCAGGGCGACGTTGACTGGCGAGCGCGACACGCCGATACGGTCCGCCAGCGCGCTTTCCGCTAGGTGATCTCCGGCGCGCAGACTGTCGAGTCGGACGAGTGCAACGATCTCCCGGGCGACACGGGCTTGGAGCTGAGACAGATTCATGATCGGGTGCGAAGCAGTTGCCGATGAGCCGGCGGCGGCTGCCGCCGAACGTGGTGCGGCATGGTCAGACTGCATTTTGCCACGACGTCGCGCAGGCCGCCCAGGTCCGACCCGGCTCAGTCGATGCGCATACCGAGTTGCTTGATGAGCTTGGACCACTTTTCGTTTTCCTTGCGGATGAGGGTGGCGAACTCAGCGCTAGATCCGTCGGTTGGCTCGTACAGTTGGCTGCGCAGCTTCTCGGCATTTGCCGCATCCTTCAACCCAGCCACTAGCGCTTGGCTCAACTTCTGCGATATTGCACTCGGCGTGCCTTTGGGCACGACTGCACCAGCCCACGAGGTGGCCTCATACCCTTTTACCACTTCGGCGATTGCTGGCACCTCCGGCAAGCCCGCAGCGCGCTTTGCACTGGTCACTGCGAGCGCGCGCAATTTCCCGGACTTTATGTGCGGAAGCGCGGCGAGCGGATCGGCAATGCTCGCATCGACTTCACCGCCGAGTACCGCGACAACGGCCGGTGCACCGCCTTTATACGGCACGTGAACCAGATCAATCTGTGCCATTGTTTTCAGCATTTCACCGCCGAGATGATTGCCGCTGCCGTTTCCGGCGGAGCTGTAAGTCAACTTGCCGGGCTTGGACTTCGCTAGGGCGATAAATTCCTGAAGCGTCTTCGCTGGAACTTTTGGATTGACAACCAGAATGTTGGCTACGGACGCCATCCAGACCAGTGGGTCGAAGTCGGCAACGGAATATCCCGGCTTCGAATACAAGTGCGGGTTCAAAGCCATGGTCGAGAGGTTGACGAACGTCATCGTGTACCCGTCCGGAGCAGCTCGCGCCCCTGCGACCGTCCCGATGTTGCCCGCAGCCCCAGGCCGGTTATCAATGATGATGGACTGCCCGAGCGACTCCTGAGCTTTCGCCTGAACCGTTCGGCAAAGCAGATCGGCGCCGCCCCCAGCAGCTTGGGGAACGATGAAAGTGACCGGCTTGCTGGGAAACTTGTCTTGCGCCCAGGCGAGCGGCGATGTTAACGCCCCGGCCCCCCCGGCGAACGGTGCCAGGGCGAATCCCTTGAGGATCGAACGGCGACGCAGATTGCAGATGATCGGCATGATCGATGTCTCCTTTGCTACGCATCTAGTTTTAGCGTTTTATGATCATAGAAGGCATTAGCGGCGCGCACAAGTACAACCGCGAGACTGTTGCGAGAAGTGCCTTTAGAAAGCCATATTCGCCAAATAAAGTTGAACAAAAGCCATCTTCACTCCGTAGGAAATTGCCGCAAGAATCGCGTTATGTGCATATGAATTGACAATCTAGATAAGCACTGTGATTGTGATAGGTGTTGCCTCTTCGATGCAGTGCGGGCCTGCGGCCAGTCAATTCGCAGCGCCCGCAAGTCACGGCCCGCTTCACGGCTTAGGCCCATTGCTAGGCGGCCACCACGGTTGCAGCGCGTGGTACCAAGAGGCAGAAGCGGATCCGACTGCTACGCCCGACAAGGGCGCAGCAGCGCAGTCAGTTAAAAGCGGTGTTGTATTCCGAGCGTAACGCCCGTCTGATTGCTCGCTACAGGCGTCCGATCGCCAGCCCTCATGACGCCGACTGGTGTGAAGGTGCCATCGTTATTCGTCTTCGCGTATGCATAGCCGACGGTCGAATATAGGCTTGTCCGCTTCGAAAGCGAGTAGACGGCCTGTAGTACGAACAGCATGGGATCTGACGCCGTGTCTTTCTTATCCTCGTAGTAGACCGCCCCCGTGAGGCGCAGAGCAGGTGTCACTGCGTAGCGGACGCCCGCCCACCACAAATCACTTCTTGCACTGCCGCCAGTGACAGGTATAAGTTCATACCAACGGTATCCACCTAACACGCTGAATGCGCCAAAAGAATAGGAGCCGGATGCGGTGATATCACGGGCCTTTGAATACGTGCCGCTGGCCGTGGGCGCGCCGTTGCCCTGATCGAAGACCACACCAAAACTGGCTGGCCCTCCGTCATAGCGAAGCCCTCCGCCGAATGCCGCGCTGGCATTGCCGTTGCCAACCTGCTCGCCGAGACTATAGTGAGCGACAGTCGTTACCGGCCCGAAGACGCCTGTGTACTTGACTGTGTTGTCCAGCCGGGTCTTGTATCCAGTGCTGGGCGCCGAGCCGGTGCTGCTTACCCAGGAATACTGAGGGGCATACCCCATGGGGTCGTGGGGAAGGACCAGGTCGTACATCGAAGACGTTTGTCGACCCAGCGCAAGTTGACCATATCTGCTTTCGATACCCACGAACGCGAGGCGCCCAAACAGTCTGCCATCGGAGGAGTTGCCGGTGTCCGTGTCGATGCCGCTCTCAAGGGTAAAGATAGACTTCAGACCCCCTCCAAGATCTTCTTTGCCCCGGATCCCCCAGCGCGAGGAGTTCATGCCGCCCGAATTCATACGGTACGCATTGGCAAGACCCGAAGCTGCGCTCTTTCCGTCGACTGCGTTATGGTTGCTGAACTCGATATTGGTATCAACCAGGCCGTACAAAGTGACGCTTGATTGCGCTGAGGCCGGGACGGCAAGCGTGGAAAGTAGGCACAGCATCGACATCGACATCACGCGATGGCCGGTGGCCAGCATTTGCTTCATTCTCACTCCAGTCAGGATGTAGTTATTCATTGGATCAGTCGTCCTCGGACAATCGAATACCCTTGCGGCGGAGGACGGTCGGTACCAATAGGATCAGCACCGTCGCCGCAAGCAGGCTTGCTGCGATGGGTTGACTCAGGAAAATCAGCCAGTCTCCCTGGCTGATGGACAGCGCATTGCGAAGCTGTTTCTCGGCCATCGGGCCGAGGATCATGCCGACGATGACGGGCGCGACCGGGAAGTCCAAGCGCCGCATCAGTACGCCCCCCCACCCAATGGCCAGCATGAGCAGCAAGTCGAACCAGGACTGCCGCATGCCATAGACGCCGATCGAGGCAAACAGCAGGATTCCTGCATATAGGAAGGGCCTCGGAATGGAGAGCAGCTTTACCCAGAGACTCACCAGTGGCAAATTCAGCACGAGCAAGATGACGTTGCCGACGTACAGAGACGCAATCAGCCCCCATACCAGTTCTGGTGAGTTCTGGAATAGCAGTGGGCCCGGCTGCAGGTTGTAGTTTTGAAAGGCGGCAAGCAGGATTGCCGCGGTTGCCGACGTTGGAATGCCAAGTGTCAAGAGCGGAACAAGCGAGCCGGTGGCCGTTGCGTTGTTGGCCGCCTCAGGGCCCGCTACTCCCTCTCAAGAAACAGAAGTGAAGGTGGTTGTGTTCATGCGGCTTCTACTGGATTGACCTGAAACCCAAGGGCCGCGG
>NZ_JAGIQA010000206.1 GCF_017814975.1 Cupriavidus consociatus | reverse complement strand
GAAAATCCCGAAGTGAGGAGATATACCGACGATGCGCGCCGCCGAATCGCCTTGGCGCTGCAGTCGTTGAGCGATGGCATCAACCCGCCCATCCGAGAACCGCGGTTTAATAGACCAGAAGATGCAGAAGGGTTTATGCAGACCAAGAGAGGGCAAGGAGCTGAGCCTGGCGTTGATGCGGACGAAGCTACGCGCAAGAGTCAACGACAAGAGCTGATGTACTGGAATGCCGTCAAGCTGCAGAAACAGCTCGAGGATGAGCTTGCTAGGAGAGCCC
>NZ_JAGIQA010000020.1 GCF_017814975.1 Cupriavidus consociatus | reverse complement strand
CGTCCGCCTCGCCCAAAGCCTCATCGACATGCTGCTTATAAGGCTTGTTGATGCTTACAGTAACTTGGGTGGATTGGGGTGCTGCCTGGCTAGATATGCGGCGTAACGCGAGTCCAGAAGTTACAGGTGGCGCTGGCGTCTCTGCGGGCTCCAAGCACTCAGCCATCGCGGCGTCCGACTATGGCGCTAGCCGGACAGCTGTCAAACTGTTGTCCTGCGCCGGACGACAGACCAGAACAGCGTTGAGAGCGACGGGTTATCGAGCTCACGGAGCGCTGCTGCGCAGCACAGTACAGTCTTGTCGGAAACAGGTAGTCCCAGCTCTGTCGCGCTGGCCAGCAACAAAATGGCATCGCGCCGCTGGCGTTGCATCACGAGTTGCCCAATCGTTTGTTCGACGTCCTCCTCGAAGACACTGCTGCGGAAGTTGGGCAAGCGTCCCTGAATCTTTTTCGAGAGAGAGCGCACTTCCTGCAGGAGAGCTGCCCGGTCGGCTTTGAGGGAATGCTTGGCGGAGGGAGGTTGATACATGGGAGCCGCGTGTGTGCTTTACCTAGATTGAGTGATGCAGCTAGCTCGGGATCGGTGGCATGTCGTTTGCAGCTCCCACCGTGTAAGACTTGGTATTTTTCTTTTGCCAGCTCTCCGGCCAGCTAGAGTCATCATCGATAGCCGCGCTTTCTCACGACAGAGCTTAGCCGGTAATGCATGAGAATATCCAATATTGATTTATCTCCGATCGATATGGGATTCGATATCAAGTCTTTATCCGCAGCACTTGTGGAAGACAGCCTTTGGTGCACATCGTGCAGGAACCGACGGGTGCTGCACGGGAGACGACCTGGTCACGCCGCAGCGCCGTTTGCCGCCAGCGTCTGCTCGCTGTCTCAAGTGGATTGATAAGTTAGCTGCCGACGCCAATCGCTGGCGATGAAGGCGAAGGCCATTATTTTCCGGCTTCCAGCCCCTCCGGCGCGAACTCGGACGACGCCACCTCTCGGAAATGCCGTGTTACTTGGCTGTCGTAAGTCGGTAGCCACGTAAGGGCTAAGCCGATGCCGGCGCTATCCGGATAGCCTGCTAGGTGGCGGAATACCATGCGGTCATTGGCAAAGCGCTGCATGATCGATGGGACGAGCGCCACCCCTAGGCCGCTTTCGACTAGTGCCAGTACTGTCTGAACTTGTGTAGCCTCCTGTGTGATGTGAGGCTGGAATCCTGCCATCTGGCAGGCCGACAGCGCGGCGCTGCGTAGGCCGGAGGCTTCGCCCTGCTCATACATGACAAAGTGTTCCTGCATTAGGTCGGCGAGCGTGAGCGCAGGTTTGTCGGCTAGGAGGTGACTGCGCGGCAGTGCGGCCACGAAGCGGTCGCGCTCGAGCAGTGCAAGCGCGGCGGTGCCAGGCGCCAGCACCGGCGTACGCACTAGGCCGACGTCCAACTCCTTTTCTCCCAGCCATTGCATGATGCGTGTTGAGGTAGCTTCGCGCAGCACCAACTCGACGCCGGGATATTCCTGACGAAAGCGCGTCACAAGCCGTGGCAACAAGTGTGAGGTAGTGGTGCCAACAAAGCCCACGCGCAAGGTGCCAGCCATGCCGCTGTTGGCTGCGTGAACCAGATCGCTAAACTGGCCGGCGTGGAACAGGACGCGCCGCGCTTGGGCCAACACGGCGCGTCCGCAAGCGGTCAGTGTGACGCCACGTGTTTCGCGTACGAATAGGTTGGCGTCCAGTTCCGACTCGAGCTTCTGGATCGAAACCGTCAGAGCCGGCTGTGCGACATGCAGGCGCTCGGCCGCGCGGTGGAAATTGAGGGTCTCGGCCAAGACGACGAAATGCCGAATGCGGCGCAGTTCCATGGGGAGCAGTGGAGGGGGAGAGCCACATCTTAGTGCGGGGTGTCTCGCGGGGCAACCGGATTGGACGTCGATATTCAATGCTTATCAATCGTGTGGGATTAGATATTGGACGTTGCTTCCACCCCATCGCTACACTCGCCCGGATACCGGCACATACCCGCGACGAAGATACGCAAGGCTTGACACTGGGCGCGTGCCGCGGTCCGGGGTGTCCAAGTCTGCCCCGTATGCACCGAAACTAACTGACAGGATGCCCATGCACAGCATTGCATCGCTTGATGACTTGCGGACGCTGTGTGCAGCGTCGACGACCGTGAGTAACTATTTCCCGGTCGATCAGGATGCGATCGACACCTTTGCCGAGCTGACCAATGATCGGCAGTGGATTCACGTCGATCCGACGCGCGCAGCTGCCGAATCGCCCTACGGCTGTACCATCGCGCACGGCTTCCTGATCTTGTCGATGGTGTCTGGGGCGTTCGCGCAGTGCTTCTCGTTCCCCAGCCGCAAGTTCGGGCTGAACTATGGCTTCGATCGGCTGCGCTTTACCGGCCCTGTGCCAGCCGGCGCGCGCGTGCGCAGCGCCTTTACCCTGCAACAGATCGACGATATTCGCCCCGGCGAAGTGCGTTGCCACTGGAAGGTGGAAATGCAGGTCGAAGGCAGCGAGCGCCCGGCCATGGTAGCCGTTTGGCTTGTGCAGATGCGGTTCTGATCGTCCCCTTGTAAATCCCCTAGCAAGAGTCGAAACTTCCATGAGTATCAAAGGCAAGGCATATATCGTCGGGGCGTACGAGCATCCGACCCGCAAGGCGCCGGACAAGTCCGTGGCTCAACTGCATGCGGAATGCGCGCGCGGCGCGTTGGCCGATGCCGGCCTATCGCTCGCGGACGTGGATGGCTATTTCTGCGCCGGCGACGCACCCGGGATGGGCGCGATCAACATGATCGACTATCTCGGCCTGAAGGTGCGCCACGTAGATTCGACCGATACCGGTGGCGCTGCCTACCTCGTTCATGTCTCGCACGCGGCGCAGGCAATCGCCGCCGGCAAGTGCAATGTGGCACTGATCACGCTGGCTGGACGCCCGCGCTCAGAGGGCTCTAGCGGGACGCAGGCGCGCAGTTGGGGCGCCAACTTGCCCGACGCACCATTCGAGGCACCGTTCAACCCGGTCACCGTGAATCTTTACGCGATGGTGGCGATGCGCCATATGTACGAGTACGGTACCACTCCCGAGCAGATGGCCTGGGTCAAGGTGGCCGCGTCGCACCACGCGCAGCACAATCCACACGCTATGCTACGCAACGTGGTCACGGTGGAAGATGTACTGAACTCGCCCATGATCGCCGACCCGCTGCACAAGCTCGACTGCTGTGTGGTATCGGACGGCGGCGGCGCGCTGATCGTCGCGCGGCCGGAGATCGCTGCCACGCTCAAGCGCCCAAAGGTGAAGATCCTTGGCGCTGGCGAATACATCAAGGGGCAACTGGGCGGCGAGATCGACTTGAGCTGGTCCGGCGCAAAGTTCTCCGGCGCGGCCGCATTCTCCGAAGCGGGCGTTACCCCGGCCGACATCAAGTACGCCTCGATCTACGACAGTTTCACCATTACCGTGCTGATGCAATTGGAGGACTTGGGATTCTGCAAGAAGGGGGAAGGAGGCAAGTTTGTCGCCGATGGAAATCTGATCGCGGGGGTCGGCAAATTGCCCTTCAACACCGACGGCGGCGGCCTGTGCAACAACCATCCGGCCAACCGCGGCGGCATCACCAAGGTGATCGAGGCGGTGCGCCAGCTGCGCGGTGAAGCCCATCCAGCGGTACAGGTGCAGAACTGCGACCTGGCGCTGGCGCAAGGCACCGGCGGGTACCTGGGTTCCCGTCTCGGTAGTGCCACCCTAATTCTGGAACGCGAGTAATGAGCGGGACCAACACATGACCACCCCATACACTCCTATGGCCTACATGGCTCCGAACCAACAGCCGGACAACGTTGAGTTTTGGCAAGCCGCCCGCGAAGGCCGGCTTCTGGTTAAGCAATGCCAGTCCTGTGGCAAATTGCACTGGTACCCGCGCTCGCTTTGCCCGTTCTGCTTGGGCGACACCGTTTGGAGGGACGCCAGCGGCCGCGGCACCATCTACTCGTACAGCGTTACGCGCAAGGCCGGCCCACAGCCATACTGCATTGCGTATGTGAAGCTGGAGGAGGGCGTGACCATGATGACTCATATCGTCGATTGCGACCTAGACGAGATTCGTATTGGCCAGAACGTTATGGTCAAGTTCGCGCCCAGTATGGATGGCGCGCCGGTGCCGGTGTTTGCGCTGGCGTAACGGTCACAGCGGCGATTGAAAGACGGGCGCACATGCGCCCGCTATCTCGCCCTGGGCGCCCAGGGCGAACACCTGATGAGAACGGGCGTCGCGCCCCACTAGGCTGCTAGGCCTGCTTCTCAGCGTGAGACCTCAATTCAGGTTGTGCAAACTTTCCACATTCTGCGGGATACCTTTGAGTCCTGCATGTCGGTCTGCATCCTCCGTCCCGCGCCCTATGCATTTCGTACGAGTACGCCGCGGAGGAGCAGGAGCGAAGAATGAACACTGAATCATCTGAGCGCGCCGGAACTGCGGAGTCCTGCAATGTCCTTTTCAGAGAGACCGAGCGACCGGAGGATGACTTCCGCGTGCTCTCCTGGCCGTGTGATGGAGCCTGCAACAGCCGGTGTCAGACTTAGCCTTGGAGCCGGAGCAGGCACGACGGACTCTCCCGATTTCATGAAGGTACCGCGCGCAGCATAGTGAGGGTGCAGCGGCGCCTCATCGAAATCGAGCACTGGGGCGAAGCAAACATCTGTTCCTTCAAGCAGCTGAGTCCATTCGGCTCTCGTTAGTGAGGCAAAGAGCGCGGAAAGTTTCTCGTTTAAAGAGGGCCAAGCAGTGAGGTCCAATTGCGAATCGAATTCTGGGTCCTTGATTCCGCATAACTCCAACAACTGGCGATAGAACTGGGGCTCGATTGCACCGATCGAGATGAACTTATCGTCTGCACATCGGTAACAGCGGTAGAAATGTGCTCCACCGTCAAGGAGATTTGATTCCCGCGTGTTTGACCAACGCCCCATCTGCCGCATGCCGTAATACAGCGTACTAAGCAGTGCTGTTCCATCGCAAATTGCTGCGTCAATTACCTGACCGCGGCCAGATTGCCTCGCATGAAATAGAGCGCACATCATGCCGAACGCTAGCATCATGGCGCCTCCACCGAGGTCTCCGACGAGATGCAGAGGCGGACTCGGCGGTTGGCTCGCCTGGCCCATCGCGTGTAGGGCCCCAGACAAGGCAATGTAATTGAGGTCGTGGCCTGCCGCTTTGGCAAGCGGACCCGTCTGCCCCCAACCAGTCATTCTACCGAAAACGAGGCGCGGATTTCTCGCAAGGCAGACTTCGGGACCTAATCCGAGCCGCTCCATCACCCCCGGTCGAAAGCCTTCAATTAGCCCGTCCGCATCGTCCAGGATTCTCAGCACAATGTCGGTCGCTTCTGGCGACTTAAGATCTAGCGCGATGGACTTTCGTCCACGTTCAATGCACTCCTCGTTGCCACCCGTAGCGGAGGGCGTGTCTAGAGGTGGCTTTTCGATGCGAACAACTTCAGCGCCCATGTCAGCGAACATCATGGCGCAAAAAGGCGCCGGACCAAGTCCAGCGAACTCGACAATCTTCAGTCCTGTCAGCGGGCCGCTCATTATTATGCGCCTGAGTAAAGGGGGGAGCACGGCGTTCGGACCCAGGAAAAAAACCGAGTCCATCACGGTGAAACGCACGCGTGGATTGAAGCGCGGACATGCCAGCTACTCGGCTATACGGCAGGCCCGCTATCGTCGGGCTGCCGGGGGTGTGTCTGTAGCCGTCCTTGATGCTGCGAATTACGTTCCAGTCCAGACCGGCAATCGTTTTTCGGTGAATGCCAACGCGCCTTCTCTTGCATCCTTGGAGTCGAAGATAGGCGACAGAATGTGCTTTTGATTCTCGAACATCTCCTGCCGCTTCCAATCACGGGATTCGATCATCACTCGCTTGCTCGCAGCTACCGAGAGGGGACCGTTTTGGGTGATAGTTGCCGCAAGTGTCAGCGCAACTTCGAGCGCGGCACCGCGACCTGTTACGCGGTTCAGAAGCCCCAGTTCATACGCGCGAGCTGCCGTTAGCATATCGCCGGTAAGTGCATATTCCATGGCCACGTGGTGGGGAATACGGTTGGCGAGCCTAAGGAGGCCACCGGCCGATGCCGCGAGTCCGCGTTTGACTTCAGGAAGACCGAATTTTGCGTCGTCAGCCGCCACGAGAAGGTCGCATGCCAAGGCAAGTTCGAATCCCCCTG
Source organism: Cupriavidus consociatus (assembly GCF_017814975.1). GTDB lineage: Bacteria > Pseudomonadota > Gammaproteobacteria > Burkholderiales > Burkholderiaceae > Cupriavidus > Cupriavidus consociatus. Next base: position 137,702 of record NZ_JAGIQA010000020.1, on the reverse strand, counting down.
CGAGTGCATAGCCTTCGATTGCGGCAATCATGACCTTCTTGGGGGGCGTTTCAGTGATACCGCCGAAGCCGCGACCAGGGATGTTGGGTCGGGGGGCACCTTGGGAAAATCCCTTCAAATCCATCCCGGTGCAGAAGGTTCCTGCCGCTCCAGTGATGACACACACACGAAGGTCATCGTTTCTTTCAAACTCGTCAATGGTCTCCGACAGCGCAAGTGCAAGTTCGTAGTTCATTGCATTGCGTGCGTGAGGCCGGTTCAGCGTGAGCACAAAAACGTTGCCCCGCTGCTCTTTCAATAGTTCTGACGTCATAGTGATGGATAATGTAAGGAAGGTCAGCGTTCAACGGGTTAGCGAGGGGTCATGCGAATGGCACCGTCGAGACGAATCGTTTCACCGTTAAGCATGGGATTCTCGAGAATATGAAGTGCCATCAATGCGAATTCGTCGGGTGTCCCGAGTCGCGCGGGATGTGGCACTGAGGCGCCCAGGGAGGCCTTCACGTTTTCCGGCAGCCGCGCAAGCAGAGGGGTGTCGAAGAGACCCGGTGCAATGGTGCAGACACGAATCATTCTCTGGGCGAGGTCTCGAGCAGCGACCAAGGTCATCCCAACAACCCCGGCTTTGGCAGATGCATAAGGAATCTGACCGATCTGCCCTTCAAAGGCCGCCACTGAAGCCGTAAGAACGCATGCTCCGCGTTCGCCGTCAATTGGCTCATTCTTGGCCATCCGTGCTGCCGCCAGCCGCAACGAATTGAACGTTCCGATAAGGTTGATCCGCACGATCGACTCGAACTTCTCCAGCGATCCAGGCGTACCATCTTTCTCCACTAGGCGAACCGGTCCTCCCAAACCTGCGCAATGTACGAGGGCTCGGAATTCGCCGCAGGCTACGGCCTCATCAAACACCTTGCTCATATCATCCGGGTCGCAAACATCGGCCTTTACGAACTTGGCTCGAGGCCCGAGCGCATCTAAAGCCGCGGCTCCGCGTTCCTCCGAAAGGTCGCAGATTACGACGTGCACACCGCGGTCTATGAGTTGACGTGCGGTTGCGAGTCCAAGCCCGGAGCCACCGCCGGTCACTACAGCGCTCATGTTTGCGAGTTTCATTCTGATGTCCTCGAAGGAGAGTTAGGTCGTCGATCGGTCCAGACTTTTTGTTGGACCGTTAAGTGTGGTTCAAAGTCTCTCAATGATGGTTGCGTTGGCCATACCACCGGCTTCACAGATGGCCTGCAGGCCATACCGTCCACCGCAGTCCTCCAATGCGTGGAGCATTGTGGTCATGATTCGTGCGCCAGACGCTCCCAGCGGATGTCCTAGCGCAATTGCGCCGCCGCGTGGGTTGAGCAGGGAGGGATCAGCATCCAGGTCGTGTTGCCAGGCTAGCGGCACGGGCGCGAACGCTTCATTGACCTCGTAGTGCGACAGATCAGAAATGCGCAAGCCGGCCTTTTCAAGGGCGCGCTTGGATGCTGGGATTGGTGCCGTAAGCATCAAAAGAGGGTCATCGCCTCTAACGTCAAATGCAGCAAAACGTGCTCGAGGCCGAAGCTGAAGGCGTTCCGCGGCGCGCTCACTGACGATCAGCAAGGCCGCTGCACCGTCGGTCATTTGTGAGGAGTTGCCTGCAGTGATGCGCCAATCCAGCTCGGGAAAGCGCTCGGCTAGTTCGTCGGTGCGAAAAACTCTCTTTAGCTGCCCCAGAGCTGGGGCTGTAGTCTCTGGACGAATCGTTTCGTCTGAGTCGATGGCGCCATGTGGTGTTGTGATCGGTACGATCTCGCGACGAAACGCTCCAGATGCCTGGGCGGAGTGAGCTCGAGCGTGTGACTGAGCGGAATATTCGTCGAGCGTGCTTTGGGTTAGCCCCCACTTCGCGGCGACCAGCTCTGCTGCAACCCCCTGCGACACGAGACCGGGAGAGTATCGTTGCGTTACTAACGGTCCGTATGGATCTTGTCCCATGCGGGCACTTCCCATCGGGATCCGGCTCATCGACTCAACACCGCAAGCGATCACGATGTCATAGGCTCCTGCCATAATGCCCTGTGCAGCGAAATGCACAGCCTGTTGGCTCGAACCGCATTTCCGGTCAATCGTGGTCGAGGGAACATGTTCCGGGAATCCCGCCGCCAGCCAAGCAATTCGACCAGGCGTTGCTGACTGCTCGCCAACTTGACTGACGCAACCCGTAATGACGTCGTCCACCATGCCTGGATCCAAGCGGTTACGTTGGACGAGTGCTGTAAGCAGTTGAGCCAAGAGTTCAGCGGGGTGCATTTCGCTATATGCACCGCCTGGTTTGGCTTTACCCATAGGACTGCGGATGGCATCGACGATGAACGCCTGTTGCATTAGAGTCTCCGGCTGGAATTTATGCAGGAATGATACGTATGTCTCGAAATGGCGACATCACATCTCATTAAACGATAGCGTGTTTTTTATTGGAAGTAAATGAAAGGACAGACTATGGATATCGATTAATGGTTTATTGGATTAAAACGAGATGGTCGTATCAGGAATAATGGTTAAATTGAATTGAGTGATCGATGTTAGCTTCACAAAATCTACCGGAAGACCATTCAAATGACGGATGATGCCCCCGGTGCTTGACGAGGAGAAGTAAAGGCTATCTAATGTAATTTCTGAGACGGATGTATCAAAATAAAGGAAGTGACTCATATGCAGGCAAAGGGCGAGCAGGACACCGATGGGAGACTGGTCAGTGCTCTTGCACGCGGCATCGCGATAGTTCGATGCTTCACGCCGACGCGCCAGGAGCTGAGCGTGCGTGAACTGATAGAACTGACCGGATTGCCGAAGCCAACACTGTTTCGGCTCCTCGAGACATTGTGCGACTTGGGCCTTCTTCATTATTCCGAGCGCTTGTCAAAGTATGTCGGCGGCGTCGGATTATTGAACTTTGCTGCCCCGGTGCTTGCTCGTATGACTGTGAGGCAACTGGCAAGACCGATGATGGAGGAGCTGGCCAATCACATCTGCGGTCAGGTGCAGCTTGTCGTCGGCTATCGGGACACTTTGAGTTACGCAGACATCGTTCAAGGCTCCGGCAGTAAGGTATTTCGTCCTGAGGTCGGTATGTCAGTTTCCATATCGAGAACGGCTTCAGGCCGCGCTTACCTATGTTCCTTTGCGGAGAACGACCTGGCCGACTATCTAGAGAAGTTCCGTGAGCGACATCCTGGAAGAGAAGAATGGTTGCTGGAAAGGTTGGAAGACGCACGTCAAGATATCGCTGAACATGGTTTCTGCCGAGGACACCGCGACCTTCACCGGGAGATCGAAGTGATTGCCGTTCCCATGCGATGGCGTCGAGACGAAGAGTCTTGGATTTTCTCAGCATCGGTTCCAGTCTTTAGCCCTCAGAGTAAGGCACTAGTTGAGGACGTCGGCCCCCGATTGGTTTCATTGGTGCGCAACGTGGAGGCGTCGATCGGTGGGGTAAGTTGAGACGGGGGACTGCGCTGGGCCCCGGCTTCACTTGTCAAGCGCTGTCCCAGATTCCTTGATCATGAGCAACCAGCGTTCACGCTCGCGGTCCTGGAATGCTGAAAACTCTGAGGGTGAACTACCCACAGGCGATACGCCCAATGCCGACATCCGCGACTTGACGTCGCTGTCAGAAAGAGCGTGATGCAGTGCGCGATTGAGAAGGTCAATTCGTTCTTTCGCCGTTGCTGCGGGAACGGAAAGCCCAATCCAAATTGGTAGGGCATAGGTCGGAAATCCAGACTCTGCAACGGTAGGAACTTGCGGTAACAGCGCAGACCGCTTATTGCCGACGCTTGCGATAGCGCGAAGCTTGCCTTCTCGAATCAATGGGGTCGTAAAAGGTACCGTCATGATTCCAATATCGACGCGACCGGCGAGAACATCGGGCAATGCCGCAGACTCTCCTTTGTATGGCGCATGTACCAAGCTCACACCCGCCATCTTGCTTAGGTACGCCATTCCCAGATGAAGCGGCCCTTTGTTCCCCGTTGACATGTACGAGACAGAATCCTTTTCCGCCTTAGCCTTTGCGATGACATCAGAGAGTGATTTGAATGGGCTGTCCGCCTTTACGACCAGCACATAGTCGACCGTACATACTTTTCCCACAGCCGCAAAATCCCTTTGTGGATTGTAAGGAGTCTCCGGAATCGTGAGCGAATTCAGAATGTTCGTCCCTACACCTCCGAAAAGCACGGTATAGCCGTCTGGGTTCGACTTCGCGACAAATGCGGCACCAATAGCCCCGGCAGCGCCGACGCGATTTTCCACTACAACTGGCTGTTTCAGCATTTCTTGCATTGGCCGTGCCAATAGCCTTGCCAGTACGTCCGTGGAGCCACCTGCTGAGAAGGGTACTACTATTACAATCGGCCTGTCGGGGTACGCCGCAAAAGCCGGAGAGCTGATTCCAGCGGTCATACTAACGAGCGTGGTGGTCAAAGCTGTCTGGAGTAATTTCCGGCGGTGACGGTTGAGCAGAGCGGAAAATTGCAGGATGCGAATCGGCGAAAACATTGTCTCTCCTTGAGTCCTTATTTTTACTGTGGCTCAGATTTTCTAAGTACGCTTCAACGGCAAATCCCGCTATCCACGGGGCGCACCTAGTGCGACTTCCACGTTGTGGACGAGCGTCGAAAGCCGCATGCCCAAGTCGCTAAGCAACGTTGGCTCGCTGCTCAATCTGTACGCGGGAATCGTGCAACCAAAAATAAAACGGCGGTCATTGATAATCGCACGTACAGGTACTGCGACTCCCACAGTGTTGTGATGAAGCTCTCCCTGATTGCGGCAATACCCTAGCTCCGCCAGATCGGTCCGTGTCTGATGCATCTTGTCGTCGAACCAGGAGCGACGTTCTGGGTGTTCAACACGCAAGCGGCTAAGGATTGCGTTGTACTGATCCTCAGGGAGGAGGCTCAAGAATGCTCGTCCCGTAGCCGCTCTGGTAAGAGACACGGTAGTGCCGATTTCCGGCCTAAAAACTGAGTTTTCACGTCCTTGCACGGTCTCTACATATATGAGATCCATGTCGTGAGTGCTTGCAGCGAGGGAAATCTGACCGTCCACAGCGTCGGCAAGCTCCTGCATCAGCGGCCGCGCGATCGATCTAATCGTCATCCCGGACAATAAAGGTGCAGATAGTTGCAGTACGCCTGGTGCCAGAGTGTATCGGTTGCGGCGCTCCGAGTAGTGCAATAGGCCAAGATCACGCAACGTTGCCATTAGGCGGAACGCTGTGGGCTTTGGAAGCATGGATCTCTGTACTATATCCTTGCCGCTTAAGTCATGTTCCTCGGCTGTGAAGCACTGAAGAATTCTTATTCCCCGAGCAAGAGCGTTGCTTGGGACTTCTTCCTTTGAGGCGGAAATGGCCGCCTTCGAGGACGAATCGGGCTGTAGAGAGATGGCGGCCATAATTTGGGATTACAGGTGGACCATGCTGACGGTAAGGCCGCCATCGATGTACAAAGTTTGCCCAGTCATGAAGCCGCCGCGCGGGTCGAGCAAAAACGCCACTGCATGAGCAATCTCTTCGGGCTCCCCTACTCGTTGCAGAGGTACTGCCGCGACCAAAGCCTTTGTACGCGGGTCGTCGGGGCGACTTGCAGTCCGGAAGAGCTCAGTAGCAATCGGGCCGGGAGCAATCACATTGACAGTAATGTTGTGCTCCGCGAGTTCCAGAGCGGCAGTCCGGCTCATACCGACGACACCCGCTTTTGAGGCACTGTACGCCGTGCGATTTACTTTTCCGAGCGCCGCGCGAGATGAGAGATTTACAATGCGTCCGCGTTGCGTGGCGCGCATGCCTGGCACGACGGCCTGAGTGCAAATTAAAGTGGCGTGGAGATTTAGCTTTGCTGCCACGATCATATCTTCGATGGTGCAATCGTCCAGAGAGGTCGTAGGGGCCATCGCGGCGTTGTTGATCAGACCGTAGAACGGCCTCTCAGCCGCAAGCTCCGACACGAGTTTGCGGGTACCCTCAGGGTCCGAAAGATCGACGCAGTGAAATTCCTCATGGGATTGCAAATCGTCAGGACGGTTACGTGCCAGCCCAACAACGCTATAGCCGTCAGCGGCCAGCCTACGCATTACCGCGCGTCCGATGCCCCTACTCGCGCCTGTTACCAGCACACGTTCCCCGGCGATCGTTACATTCGTCATCATCTCTCCTCTTTTGTGTAAGCGTGGTTCGGTTCAGTTCAAGTTCATGACAGCATGCGCTTTCCGATGATGAGCTTCTGAATCTCGGAGGCACCCTCGTAGATCCGCATTGGCCTGACGTCACGATAGAGGCGTTCAATAACCGAGCCCACAGTGACCCCTGTGCCACCGAAGAGCTGGACCGCGGAGTCCACAACCCTTTGGGCGGCTTCCGTGGCACCGAGCTTGGCTAGCGCTACCTCCCGCGTCACCGGCTTGTCTGTCGTGTCCTTTAGCCAAGCCGCGCGATAGACCAACATGGCGGCAGCCTCCAAGTCGAGCGTCATATCGGCAATCTTCATGCGCACCGTGTCCATGTCGGACATCTGGACGCCAAAAATCTTTCTTGAGCGCACGCGATCCAGGGTTTCGTCCAATGCTCGACGGGCGATGCCCACCGCGGCTGCCCCAACGGAGGTCCGAAAGATGTCAAGCGTCCCCATCGCCAGCTTGAAGCCGGAACCCGGCTCGCCTAGCAATCGTTCGGCAGATACTCTGCATCCATTGAAGCGCAGCGTCGCAAGCGGATGCGGGGAGATGATGTCGATACGAGATTCGATGGAAAGCCCTGGTGTGTCGGCGTCGACGAGCAAGGCTGAAAGGCCTTTACTTCCCGGCACGTCTTCGGTTCGCGCGATAACGATGTACTGGTCCGCTATCCCCCCATTCGATATCCAGGTCTTCACGCCATCAATGACGTAGTGCTCCCCCTCTCGCCGAGCAGTCGTGCTCAAAGAGGCGACGTCAGAGCTACCATCGGGCTCTGACATCGCGAAGGCTGCAATACGGGTTCCTCGTCGGGCGCCATCCAGATAGGTCGCCTGCATTGCGCTGCTGCCATGGCGCCAGATGGCGGCGGAGCCGATGCCTTGCATGGCAAAGACAAAATCTACCAAGGCGCTGTCGTAGGCCAGTGCTTCACGAATGGCACTGACCGACCGGACGTCTACGACCTGGCCTTGGCCTGTGTCGGGAACGGCGTAAGCCAGAAGCCCAGAGGCACCCAGAGCGCGAGCGATGGCGCGACATTGTTCATCGAGCGTTAGGGACGCGATATCTGCTTCCAGAGCTGGAAAGTTCTGGCGCCACACCGTCATCCTTGATTCAATCTCCTCATGCCGGGCATCAAAGAAAGGGAGATTCCACAGTTTCCATTGCAGGGCATTCTTCATGATTGGCTCTTTTCCTCCGACATCAGCCTCAGCGCTAGGTCCTTCAACATATTCTTTTTCACTTTTCCACCGTTTGCGCTTTCCGTGATAGGGAAGGAATCGACCTCAAATATCCGGATAGGCGTCTTGTATGTTGCTAGCCTTCCGCGGCACAGGGCGATCATCGAAGCCTCATCGTGCGCATACCCTGACTTACCTATGACAAATGCGACAGGGCGGACACTTCCCGCGGTATCAACGGCAACGACTTGACAGGCGGCTATATGACCCAGCCCTAGTACAGTCTCCTCAATTTCTAGGGGGTTTACGAGATAGCCGCCGATTCGGAGGATGTCGCCAATGCGGGAGAGAAGGGTTACTCCCCCATCCGGCATCAGGTAGCCCAGGTCACCGGTGCGAAGAAACCCGTCCGGGTGGAAGGCCTTGGAGGTTGCCTCAGGATCATTGAGGTACCCAACAGTGAGATTCGGCGAGTAAATCTCGATTTCGCCTGCCTCACCTGCGGCTACAAGCTCGCCGCTCTCCAGCGATCGAATGCGAACTTTGCCAAGAGGAGAGGTGGGCAGTCCACCCGACATCGCGCGTCTATCCAACGGCTCGGCTGCAGGCTGGGACGCAAACAGCGCCATCGATTCGCTCAGCCCATAGCAGCCACGTAGAAAGATCTCTCTGTCCGCCGCCTTCGCCGGGAGGCTCGCCGAAAGGGCGGGAGTAAAGTTTGCGTGTCCATACAGCTTGAGGTCAGGGAATCTTGTTTCATTCCCCGCGGCATCCAAGAGCTTGTCCAACATATCGTCGGTACCAAACATATGGGTTACCCGATGCTGCTGTAGCAATTGTGCCGCCTCTCGTGGGTCGAACTGTTCTTGGACGATAAGAGTCGCATGGGCCGACAGCGCAGCCTGGGCGATAGTGAAACCGAATGCGCCACCAAAGGGCACAGAAAGCAGGAGCCGCGAGTCGGGCCCGATGTCGAACGCTGCGTCGACATCCCGGGCATGACGACTAACGCTTTGTTGCAGGTGGCAAATGAGTTTAGGCTTACTGGTCGTTCCCGAGGACGCGAAAACAACAAAGGGATCCTGTGCTTGCCTCACCTCCGTGGTCTCAGGATTCACCGATACACGGCTCATCAATGAGGTCAGGGTAAGCGATTGCGCGCCAGGAGCTAGTTCTTGACATTCACTCCCGAGCGATATCGCGACTTTCATCGACTGCAATGCGAGCGGGTCGAGCTTCAGAAGGCAGTCCTCGTGATTGATGCCGCGATACGTTGGCACATAGAACAGCGCCTCCGCATGGCTGCGGGACAGAAAGTCCTCAAGCTCTCGTGGCCCGTAACGCATGTTGAGAGGAAGGATACGAACTCCAATCTTGGCACACGCATAAGCGATCGAGAGCCACTCGGGTACATTCGGAATCCACAGAGCCGCGGTATCGCCCCGTCGGATTCCCGCGTTACGCAGTCCATCAGCAATCGCTAGCGCCTGGGTTCTTAGTTCTCCATAAGTGACACTGGTCGCTCCAACAATGACGCAGGTGGAGTCGACGGGTGCAGTGTCCAAGGTGTGGAATAAGGTATCTTCAATCATCTCGGATTATTACTCGATAAATACTGAATGGACTTCTATCGTCGGATCAAATTAATGACTGAATTGCTGGAGCCTCAGAATCAAGTCTCCGACAACGGGCTGCCGCATTTTCTGCGGCGAGATAACTCCGAATCACTGTTTTGACGTCCAGAGACATGTCGGGATCCAGATCATCGCCCATGCGAACCATCTGCGTGGCGAACCAAGCCTGGATGCTGAGGCGATTTTTCATGGTCGCTCAGGACTTCTTGAGCAGTGGGCAGCTTCCTTCGCCCATCGGCCTGAACGCAGCGTCGCCGGGCACCGTGCTGACCAGCGAATAGTAGTCCCACGGATACTTCGATTCTGCCGGTGACTTGACCTTGAAAACGTACATGTCATGAACCATGCGACCATCCTCACGAATTCGCCCATTTTTAGCAAAGAAGTCATTGATAGGCAGCGCTCGCATCTGCCTCATTACCGCCGTGGTCTCATCGGTACGTGCGGCTTCAATAGACTTGAGATAGTGCGTGACAGATGAGTAGACGCCGGCTTGGCTCATGTTAGGCATCTGCTTCATCCGCTCGAAGTAGCGGCGAGACCATGCACGCGTCTCCGGTGTAAGGTCCCAATAGAATCCCTCCGAAAGAATCATCCCCTGGCTTGCAGCCAAGCCGAGCGCATTGACGTCGTTGATATATAAAAGCGTCGCTGCCAGTGTCTGACTGTTCTTGCCGGTGCCAACCCCGAAACTCCGTGCAGCCTTGATGGCATTGATTGTGTCCCCGCCGGCGTTCGCTAGTCCAATCACGCTGGCTTTGCTCGTCTGCGCTTGAAGAATAAAGGACGAAAAATCCGGTGCATTCAACGGGTGCCTTACCGACCCTAGGACCTTGCCGCCTCCACGTTGAACGGCACTAGCGGCATTCTTCTCCAGGTCATAACCACCTGAGTAGTCAACTGTGAGGAAGTACCAGTCTTTCTTTCCGGATGCGACAAGGGTGCGCGCGACTGTGTTGGCTAGGACGTAGGAATCGTAGGCATAGTGAACCGAGACGGTAGAACACAAATCGGTTGTAAACCGCTCGGTTGCGGGGCCGTTGAGAACTAAGATTCGCTGCTTTTCCTTCGCGATCTGGAGAACCGCAAGCGATGAAGAGGAACCGGTGACGTCATGGATTGCGTCAACTTTTTCATTGTCGAACCATTGCCTCGCCTTGGCCGAAGCGTTGTCGGCCTTGTTTTGGTGATCATAGACAAGGAGTTCGACTTTTTTTCCGAGCACTTTCCCGCCGAAGTCTTCGATAGCCATCTGGGCTGCCGTCGCCGAGCCGCGGCCTGAGATGTCGGCATACACACCGCTCATGTCAAGCAGCAATCCGATGCGGACAACGTCATCCGAAATTGCAACTGGGGCGGACGCACTGACTGTGCCTTGGGCAAACGCCGAGAAGCCGAGGACCGTCAGGGCTGTGCCAAGTAGGTTGCGTAGTGGGCGAACGATATTTGGCAAGACGCTTTGCTGTGGTCCATTGAACACTTTGTGATTGGGCCGATCCTTCTTCATGGCTGTCTCCTTGGTGGTCGCAATGTGTTGGACCTACCGTCTCATTTTTAGTGTGTTTAAGAACCGTTTGTGAACTAAACGCGATCTATTTCGAATCTACCGTTTTATCCTAATACAGATCTTACCCATGTGATAGGATCAAATCGCCAGATAATGGTTTGTACTGGTCGAAAAATGAGACAGATGGCTCATAAAAATTGTCCAGCAACAAGTGCATTATGGGTAACTTCAATGCAAAGAGTTTGAACAGGAGACAAACATGCAGGAGCGAGTTGTAGACATCGAAACTTCAGACGGCGTCATGAACACCTACATCTATCATCCAGACCGACCGGGGCCGTTCCCCGTGGTCGTCATGTACATGGACTCGATCGGTGTGCGGGAAGAATTGGCGGACATGTGCCGTAGGATTGCCACTGTCGGCTACTACGTCGTAATGCCGAATCTGTACTATCGACGCTATCGGTCAGTGGATATCGATCCCACCCGTATCACAGATCCAGCGTATGACGAGAAATTTCGGATGCTATGGTCATTGATTGACGGGCTGACGAACTCGATGGTGACCCGGGACACTGAGTCGCTATTTGCTTTCCTCGACCGTGATCCGATTGCCCGACCAGGTCCACTTGCGATCATCGGATACTGCATGAGCGGGCCCTTCGTCTTTCGCTTGGCTGGCGCCTATCCCAACCGCGTTGCGGCTGCTGCTTCTATGTATGGGGTGCACCTTATTACCGACAAGCCAGATTCGCCTCATCTACTCGCGGGAGATATCAAAGGGGAGATGTACTTCGCGTGTGCCGAGCACGATAAGTACATCAGTGCCACCGAAATCAATGCGGTGAAGGACTTGCTGGCGGAGAAGAAAGTACGAGGAGGTGTTGAAGTTTACTCGGAAGCGGAGCATGGATTTGCTTTTCCAGCTAGACGCGCCTATCGAAAGGCTTCCTGTGAGCGCCATTGGGAGCAACTGTTCGATCTGTTCCAAAGGAATCTATAGAGGAATAATCGGCGTTGATGATTCAGGAGCGGCAGACGAAGGTTCGTCACTGAAGCGCACGAGGTACCCAAGCGTATCTCTATGACGTACCCAACGTCGCCGCACTGAATGGCGAGACTTGAAGCTCAGAGTGCTGCGCCGCCGCTTATCAGCTGCTGACCAGGCCGTCGAACGGCTGGAATGCTTGCTGTATGGCGGCGCGTTCGCTCATTCGCCTGAACCAGGCTTGAATGTTGAGTCGTTCTGGTGGATTGGACCAAGGCGTCACGCTGCCGACGGTCGCCATGAAGCCGTAGAGCAGGATGTCGGCCAACATCACATTGTTGCCGCAGATAAAGTCTCGCCCCGCGAGATCTCTATCGAGTTGGTCTAGTCCCTGCTCAGCGAGCTTGCGCATCGAGGTTTGAGCCTCGGGCATCAGCACCCGGTGACCACGATAGAAGGCGGCTGCATCGTCAGTGCCTCGCCACCAGGTGGTTATCGGCTCTGCAATCTCGAGGTCGACGCGCCGGGTCCACATCCGTGTTAGGGCTCGCTCTTCGGCTGTCTCCCCGAGTAGTGACCGGCCCCCCTTGGCTACCTCGTCAAGGTACTCACAGATGGCAGTGATTTCTGTTAGGACGCGGCCGTCATCGAGGCGCAATGCAGGTACCTCGCCGCGCGCGTTGATCTCATCCTTGTAAGTCTTGCCCCTGTTTTCGAGATTGGCAAGGTCGATGGTTTCTACATCCAAATTAAGGCCACCGCGCTCAAGGACGAAAAGCCTAACGGTTACGGGATTGGGGCCGGGGGCGTTTGCGTCATAAAGAATCATGGTTGTTCTCTGCTGGTTGTTGGCATCTGGGGATGCCGGATTGCACGGATGTATTTAAGGGGGCAGGGGATCAGACGAATTGCCAATCCGGATTGAGCATTTCCTTCAGCGGAGCGTGCCTACTATTTCCAGCTGCCTCCAAGGGCGAGAAATAGGTTAATCTGGTCCAGCGAGATCTGCGCGTCGGTGTCGGCTACCGCTGCCTCGGCAGAGGCTAGAGTGCGATCAGCATCCAGGCTGGTCAGGTAAGGCACGCGACCGCCACGGAATAGCGCACGGTTTTGCTCAGCGGCATTGCGGGCTTCTGCAAGTGCAGCCCGCAACGCGGCCTGATGGTCGAGTCTCTGCGCATAGTTGTTTAGTGCGGTTTGGGTGTCGCGCAGCGCATTCAAGACAGTTTGGTCAAACTGCGCTAGAGCAGCATCGGCGCCTGCTTCGGTGGCACGCAAACGGGCCTGGGCACCGCGGGTGGGAAAAGTCCACGAGATCAGCGGGCCGAACGACCACTCTCGCGTTGGTGCCTTGCCGAAGCCGTCAAGCAGGCCGGCGGCTCCAACCGAGGCACCCAACTTCACATCCGGATATAGCTCGGCGGTAGCTACGCCAATACGGGCGGTGGCACCAGCCAGCCTTCGCTCGGCTGCGCGGACGTCGGGTCGCCGTTGCAAGAGGGCCATGCCATCGCCCAGTGGGATCGGTCGCCCAAGCACTGGCGCTTCCCCGCAATGATCGACGCCACTGGGAAGATCGCCCGGCGTATGTCCGAGCAGTGCCGACAGCGCATACTGCGCGTTCTTTTTGCGGGCGCGCAGCAGTGGCAGACGGGCCCTCAGCAAGTCTGCCTGGGCCTTAGCGCGGCTCAGGTCTGTAGGGGCGCCACGGCCCGTGCTGTGTAGGCGTTGCGTTAGATTCGCGACGCGCAGTTGCAGATCCAGCGAGCGCTGAGCAATACTCAGCTCATGGGTTGCGTGGCAACTGTCCATATAGGTGCGAGCGACTTCGGCAACTACATGCATACGCGCCAGATCCAGCGCGGCCTCGCTTGCCTGGGTGTCGGCGAGAGCTGCTTCGGCGGAACGTCTAAACTTGCCAAACAGATCGACTTCATAAGAGGCGCTAAGCGCTGCGTCGGCGAGATTGACGACCGGTAGCTTCTCAGATAATAGAAAAGTCTCGGCCGAGAGCTGCGCACGCTGCACGGCAGCCACGGCGTGATAGCCGAAGCCGCCGGCATGTTTGGCTTGGTCATATATGGCATTGGCTCGGCTCAAATTAGCATTGGCTGTGCGCAGGCCAGCGTTCGTGGCCAGCGCCTGGCTAATCAACTGGCTGAGCAGTGGGTCGTCATAGAGCTTCCACCAGTCGTCTGCCACTGTATGACCTGCATCGACGCCCTTGGCGCCATCTATGTCGACGAACGCTGCCTGGGCTTTTGGCAGGTTGACCAAGGCCTTGTCAGGTACGCGGTAGTCTGGACCGACGGTCATGCAGGCGGACAGCGAGCACATTGCCGCACCCAACGAGATTTTGCACAGCCTCTTCAAGGTTTGCTCCGAATCGGCTCGACATGGGTGTCAGTCGCCACGGCTGCCGCCGTGGCGAGGATAGTCACGCTAGCGGTGCGACCTGCGGTCAGTCGCATCTCGGGTGGAGGCTGATCGATCGCGATACGCACCGGGATGCGCTGAGCCAGCCGTATCCAGTTGAACGTCGGATTGATACTCGGTAGCAGGTTAGGACCGGAGGAACGGTCTCGGTCTTCAATAGCGGCTGCAATGCTGCGCACATGACCGTGTAGCACCTGCTCTTCGCCCATCACGTGGATGCGTACCGGCCGCCCCACTTGCACGCTACGTAGCTTGGTCTCCTCGAAATAGCTGTCAACATAGAACGAACCTGAGTCGACCACTGAGAGCACCGGCCTACCCGCCGTGACGTAATCGCCCACGCGCACAGATCGGTCGTTGAGGAAGCCGTCGACTGGACTGTACACGGTGGTGCGTTCCAGGTTGAGCCGGGCAATGCCGACCGCCGACTCGGCGATGGTCAGGGCGGCCTGCGCTTGTTCCACCTTTGACTGGCCTTCCTCCACCACTTCCTGCGCTACCAGCTCCCGCAACTGGTGGTTACGTGCAGCCGCGCGGCGCAGCTGCACTAGGCTGGTACGACGTTCGAGCAACGTCGCCTCCGCCTGCTTCAGGGCTATCATAAAGCGAGCCTGGTCGATCACGAACAGCGGCTGGCCGCGTCGCACCAGTTGGTTGTCGTCGACTTTGACCTCAGTGATTGGACCCGTCACATCCGGCGCTACTTGCACCACATCCGCACGGATGCGCGCATCGCGGGTCCATGGGTCGTCGTAATAGTAGCTCCACACATGCTTGAGCACGACAAGGGAGACCGCTACGGCAAGCAGGGTGAACACGATCGGTCCTTGCGACCTCAAGACATTCTTCACGATTGCATCCAATGCATAAGAGAAATGAGCATGCCGAGCACGGCAATGTACATGGCTAGGTTGAACAGCGCTGGGTGCCAAATCCAGCGATAAAGGCCGGTCCTGGTCAGCCACGAGCGCAGCGCGCCTTTCAGGGCATAAGCCAGAAGCATGAGGCCGAGTAGGGTGGGAATGAAGACGCCGTAGAGATTAAATTCGCCGTACATCTGCTCAGACCACGCTGGATTGGAGGACGTCAGAAACAGGGACAGTTTTCGCGGCGTCCTCGTCCGCCTGCGGTCCGGGAAACAATGCCAAGTACAGGTTGCTCAGAGCGAGAGCGCAGTCGCGACCGGTCTTCTCACCACGTGATAGAAGCGTAGGTATCACCGCGTCCATCCGCTGCCGTAACGAGACAGGGGGCGTTAAGGGCAGTCCTTCCTCACGGCATTGGCGAAAGTAGTCGCCAACGCCCTGAACGATATTGACGAGTTGAGTAGCAGCAGGATCTTCTGTCCGCAACTGGATTTGCTGTAGTTCGATCAGGGACAAACAGATTCGTATATCTCGCACGGGATCGACCGGTGAGAATTTCTGATTCACTATCAACCCCAGTCGAGGTAGCAACTGACTGGCGCGATCTAGCGTCAAGGCGGCGATGTCAGACACGGCCTTGGTACTTGACGCGTAAGCCAGCGCTTCCAGGTCGCGCCAATTCGCCCGAGTAAGGCGGCGCGCCGCGAATTCAACTCCGAATGGCTTAGTGACCAAAGTCCAGACCAGCGCAAAGACCACCCCAAGCAAATTTCCCAAACTTGCGTTGGCAAAACTCTCGAAGTCGGCTGTATAGGAACTTCGCAGAGTCAGGTTAGTAATGGCTTGGGCGGAGAACAATACGACCGTCATTGTGTGCTGGGGTCGGCCGGTAAAGGCAGCGGCAAAGAGAAGCGGGGGAGCCAGTACCAAGGCCAGACCGACAAATGTATGAATGTCCGGGAGGATGGCAAACAGGTAGACCAGCGAAAAGATGCTGGATGCGATCGCCAAAAAGAGTACGCTGTTCAACAGCGGTATAGGCTCATCTGAAGCTGCAAAGAAGCAGCAGACAATTGCGACGGATACGACGCCGCCAGCGCCCGACTCCCAGCCGAGATTCAGCCAGCACAGAATGGCTATCGCAGTTGCCACGGCTGCGGAGATGGCGGAGAACGCCATCAATCCATAGTCACTATGACGTGCTTCGCTGAGCAGCTTGTGCGTCTTGTAGCGCAAAGTATCGTGGTGAACCGGGTCGTTGCCGGCATATGCGTTCTGCAGCTCCCAGCAGTCTTTCCAAAGATCAACCAGCTCATCAAGTCTGTATAGCGCGTTGTATATCAACAGTTCTTCGACCGAGTGCGGAAGGGGGAGTGCGGATCTGAACTGCTCAATTTTTTCGTGCAAATCTTTGTGGGAATGGGCGTTCCCACGGTCGATATCGTGAATCCATTGCACTACGCTTGCGACCAGCGAGGCTATGTCTTCAGATCCATCGCAATTTTTTTGTACGAGAATAAACAGGGGATCGAACAAGGCTGTTAGCTGAGGAATCAACATGGCCATTCTTAGGCGCATTTGACGGGCGTGTTCGGCTTGTACGTTGGTGCCAGGGTCGAAAGATAGGTGGGTGATTAGCACATCAATAGCTGCTACATCTGCCATCAATCGATGACGCACAGGGGTCAACGTCGGGTGCGCTCGACGAATATCGAGGAATTCTCGCGCCCAGTCTGCCGCATCCTTCAACATGGTTCGCATCTGTGAGCCGAGAATAGGAGAGATGCGGGTTGGAAACAGGGATGTATTGACGACTGTGGCGCAAACGATGCCTAGTAGGATTTCCTCTGAACGAGCCAATGCGATGTCGAAGACTATCTCCGGATGCATGAAAGCGGGGATGCCGATGATCGGAGTCGTATATGCCGCCAACATAAATACATAACTTCGCGGCGTTCGATCTAGCAAAGACAGGTATAGCAGGCTACCTGTCCAGCAGGCGATAACCACCGTCAGCAACATAGGGACATCCGGGCACGCCTGAATCAACGCCACCGCTGCTACGGCGCCAAGGAGTGTCCCGCAGATTCTATAAGCCGATCTGGAACTGGTGGCGCCAGAAAGAGGGTTGGACACCAGATAGACGGATGCAACTGCCCAATAGGGATTGGGGAGCGAGAGCTCGAGCGCGACATAGAGCGCGAGCATCGCGGCGAAGAGTGTTTTGGCTGAGTATAACCACTCGCGCCAATTCGGAGGATTCATGGCCTAGCTTGCTGTAGTCATTCAATGGCCCACGAATATGCGAGTTCAATCCTCCGTCAATCACTAACTTGGATCTACCGATATACGCGAATTCGTTGCTTGCAAGAAATACGATGAGATGCGAAATCTATCCTCTGACAACCTGCCAATGACTATGAAGCAGTCCATCGCGCGCTACCTGCGGTACACACCCCCCTGCTTTGCAGATGGGAAGTTGTATGCGTTGTACTTATTGCTTCCCTTCGCCTGGACTGGGGTTGCGCAAATACAGCATGCATTGCGAGGAGCCGGCGGGATAAAACGCAAGCTATTTTGGGCAGCTACGACAGACAATGTCGCAGCTGCCCGCTTGCGAGAGTCTCTTGTTCAGGCTTTCACACTGCCCTGCGCTGCGCTGGAGACGGTCTCCCATTCGGACCACGTGGCCAGGCGCTCGGCATAGCGTTGACGAACGATAGGCAATGGCATGCTGCCAAGGAAGAGCCGCAGTGGCGGCTTATCCGCATCAACCAACTTGAGAATGGCATCCCCCGTAGCCTTCGGGTCCCCAAGCGACGCTCCGGCAAACGCAGCCGCAAGTTGCGAGCGGATGCCGCCATATTCCGGCAGATGCGTCGTATGAATCGAGGAAGCGCCTGCCCAGTCGGTTGCGTAGGAGCCAGGTTCGATCAGCGTAACCTTGATGCCTTGCCCAGCGACTTCCTGTGACAGGCTTTCGTTCAGGGCTTCCAGCGCCCACTTGGACGCATGGTAAAGCCCGAGGGTGGGGAAGGCGACGATGCCGCCAATACTTGACACCGACAGGATGTGACCGCCCCCTTGTTGGCGCAGCCGCGGCAGCGCGGCTTGGATTACCCAAAGCGCACCGAAGACATTCGTTTCAATTTGAGCGCGTGCTTCAGCTTCACTAGTCTCTTCGATGGCACCAAACAGGCCGTAGCCGGCATTGTTGACAACAACGTCCAACCGCCCAAAGTGAGTGTGAGCGCGCTCGACGGCCGCAAACACTCCAGCTCTATCAGTGACATCGAGTTTCAGTGGCAGCACTGCGCTGCCATAGGCCTTGGCAAGACCCGTAAGGCTATCAGCGCTGCGTGCTGTTGCTACGACCTTGTCGCCACGACTAAGCGCGGCTTCAGCCCACACGCGGCCGAAGCCGCGCGAGGCGCCTGTAATGAACCAGACCTTTGGGGCCATGAAATGCTCTCCGGAAACGTCGAAATATGCTGAATGACAGTGTATGACGGAGTACAGAATACTGTCATACGAACGCATGGCGTATAAGGGTTTTCACTTAGACACTTGCCGGGACTCTCAGTCGTAGCCCAGCGCAGGGCACGCTGGGCCGCCTCACTTTGTCGTTACAGCGGCCAAGGAGACAAGAGAAGGAGAAAGGAGTGTGCAAGCCCGGCGTTTGAGGCGGCCCCGCGGGGTGGGGAGGGGGATGAAGCGCCATCTAGCGGCTTGCGTGCCTGCCGCTCTTAGTGAAAACCCTTATACGCGGCCAGCTCATCAGACAGTATTCTGCACACCGTCATACAAACTTTTGTGCATGGAGAGATAAGTGGTCTTTGACGCACATGAAATGCGAATCAAGCCAACGGTGCTCGTGCGCGAGAAGGTGGTTGAGGTCCTCCGGCAGGCCATCCGGAATGGGGTGCTGCAGCCGGGTCGCCGGCTTACTGAACGCGAGTTGACAGAGTTGACCGGCGTCAGCCGCACCTCGGTACGGGAAGCCTTGCGTCATCTACAGGCGGAACGGCTAGTCGAGGCTTCATCGAGCCGTGGACTGCGCGTGGTGGTGCCAACAGAGGATGAGGTGCGGCATATCTACGAGGTTCGAGCGGAACTCGAGCCTCTCGTAGTGGCGCTATTCGCTCAGCGGGCGTCACAGAAGGAGATCGACGCACTGCTGGATATTAGAAGGCAGCCAACTGACTCTTGGGATGGCCTCCAGCGATTCGATGAGCTATTGCTGACTGGATCCTCGAATCCGGTCCTGAGAGAAATTCTTAACGGCTTGTACACCCGAATTCACGCTTTACGGCAGATCTCGATCTCAATACCGGGTCGCTGCGCGGTCTCTAAGCAGGAGTTCGACGAGGTCGTGGCAGCTATTGAACGACGCTGCCCGGAGGATGCCGCGAAAGCCGCACGGCGTCATGTAAAGGCTGCCCAGGCGGCCGCGTTCATCGCGCTAAAAATGCTGCACGACTCGGTCTGATTTCGAGAAGCGCAGTCGCATCAAATAGGGACCTCTTATCGCTACTGAGGCTCTTTATAGCTACGAGCAAAGCACCCAAGGAGAGTGTATGGATACGACCACGATTGACTTGCCAATTCCCGATTTGTCGAACCCGGAAACGTTTGTGCCGGGTGTGCCGCACGAAGCGTTTGACAGAGTCAGGGCAATGCCGGGCCTCTATTGGCAGCCTGCTGCGCAGGGTACGCTGACTGGTGGTTTTTGGGCCGTCACCCGTCATGCGGACATCATTGAGATAGAGCGGGACCCGGAGGCATTCACTTCCACGAAAGGATTCTTCTTTCCGGGCGCCGTTGAAAACATCTCGGAAGTTCCAGAGCTTAGATCGAACATCATGCTCAACGATCCGCCGACGCAAACTCGACTGCGCAAGGCGGCAGCCCGCTCATTCGCTCCGCGAGTGGTGGCGCAATTCGACGAGTGGGTTCGCGAGATCGTCGTTGAGGTGATCGAGGATATCGTTGCCAAGGGCGAATTCGACTGGGTGGCCGATGTCGCTGCGATTATCCCGTCGCGCGTCGTGGCGAGAGTCATCGGGGTGCCGTTCGAAGAGCGCCAGAAAATCGTGGAATGGACCAACCGAATCTTCCACGCGTCGACGGTGCCCGACAATTTCAAGTCGGTGCTGGAGGCCAGTGCACCGGTTCATGTCTACATGGAGGAACTCCGTCCCAGGAAGCTGCGCGATCCCAAGGAGGACATGGGAACCATTCTTGCCCAGTGCGTTGAACGAGGTGAGATTTCGGAGGATGAGTGTTGCATTTACCTGTCCCTCCTTTGCGTCGCTGGCTTCGAGACCACGCATACGGCAATCGCGCAATCCATGCGCATGATCGTGGAAAGCCCGGAGATCGCCGAAATCGTAAACCAGACTGTGGCCGCGGGTGGCGTGAACGCGCTTATCGAAGAGTTCCTGCGTTACATCACTCCGGCGATGAACATGGCGCGCACGGCGACGCGGGACCTCGAGTTCCGGGGGCAACAAATTCGCAAGGGCGACATGATGCAGCTCTACTTCACCGCGGCCAACCGCGATCCGGCGATTTTCTCCGAGCCGCATCAATTCAATCCGGCACGCGTCAGGAACGAACACATCACGTTTGGCAGTGGCGCGCATCACTGCATCGGCAATGCACTTGCTCGCCTGGAAATGCGCATCCTCTTCGAGGAACTACATAAGAGAAAGATTTCGTTCAAGTCGAATGGAAATCCCAAGCGCGGCTGGAGCACCTTTATCAATCAGCTTTTCGAACTTCCCCTGGCGGTAGTGCGATAAGAATCGGGAGGCAGAGAATGTCACGAAACCTGAAAGATGCGGTCGTCGTCGTGACTGGTGGCGCAACCGGAATCGGGCAGGCACTCGCTTGCGAGGCTGCAGAGCGCGGCGGGCGTCTGATGATCGCCGATCTCGATGACGCAAGCCAGACCCTGGAGTTGCTCCGCGGCAAAGGCGCTACGGCCGAGTGGGTGCGGACGGACACGTCGGACTACGCCGACGTGCAGCGCTTGGCGGCCGCGACCATCGAGCGGTTTGGCATGGTCAACGTCCTGTGCAACAACGCGGGTATCGCAGCTCTTGGCGGCCTTCAGGAGGTGGATCCTGCGGCAGCGAAGAAAGTCTTGGACGTCAATGTGCTGGGTCTTTTCAACGGCATTCATGTCTTTGCGCCGTTGCTAAAGAAGGCTGCGGAAGACGGCGGCCCCGCCTATATCCTGAACACCGGGTCGGAACATTCGCTTGGGGTGCCTCCGCATGTGGCGCCGATGAGCATCTACACCGCGAGCAAGTTTGCCGCGCTTGGTCTGACCGAGACCGCACGGCGGGATTTGGAAGGTGCTGGAATCGGCGTCTCGTTGTTCGCGCCTGGCTGGGTTCTCACCGAAAGGGTCCGGGGTCTCATCGCCTCGAACCCACAGATTGCTGCGGCAGTCGAGCCATTCGCTCAAGAGCCAGGTGAAGTAGCCAGAAAGGCGTTCGATGGTCTTCTCGAGGGAGCCCTGATTATCCCAACCAACCCTGCCAGCCGTGCATTTGCGATGGAACATGCGCGCAGCCTCATGGCAGGCGTACAGGTATTACCCATCCTCGATGATCCTGAAAGTCATGCACACGACGGAACCGGGGATCGATCGAAATGCCCAGTGGCGCATTTCTGATATGCGACGAGAACTAAGGAACTAAAAATGGCAGAACGAAGGCAAGTAGCGGTAGTCGGTGTAGGACAGACCGACTTCGGCGCTCTGTATGCGCAAAAGGACGCTCAGCGGGATCAGTACGCACTCGGTGCCGAGGCGCTGAAGCTAGCGTTGGAAGACGCTGGGTTGCGCAAGGACGAACTTGATGGCCTGCTCACTTCACGTATTGGATACGAGCATGGCGCCGACATGCTGGGTATGCCCAATCTCCGGGTGGTGAACGGCTTGGAAGGGTCCGGCCGCATGAGCGGCGTGTCATTTCAGAACGCGGTTTCTCTGATCGAGACTGGTCAGGCGGATGTGGTTGCTTGTGTCTACGGCAACAACGGGCGCTCGGTCCAGATGACCTATGGCGGTTACACGGTCAACCCCACCAGCAAGTATGACGCGATGTATGGGATGACCTCGCCCGGTGCCTACGTGGGAATGATGTATCGCCGGTACCAGCATCTGTATGGCGTGCCTGATGGCGCCCTGGCTCCAATTGCCATCAACAACCGTCGTAACGCAGTATTGAACCCGGTCGCTGTCATGCGGGAGCAGATTACGGAGGAGCAGTATATCAACTCCCGCTTTATCGCCGACCCGCTGCGTCTATACGATTACTGCATCATTAACGATGGCGGCGTCGCGGTCATCTTGACGACTCTGGAGCGAGCGAAAGACTTGCGCAAGCGTCCAGTGCGGGTTGCCGCCACGGCCGCTATGGGAAGCCTGCGCAATCACTACACCAGTCCCGACTTCTTCTACTCCGCCAGCCAGGATGTCGCGCGGCGCGTGTATGAAGCATCTGGCTACGGCCCGAGCGACATGGACTGCGTTCAGATTTACGACAATTTCACACCGACGGTCCTCTTCAGCCTCGAAGGTTTCAACTACGTGCCGCGCGGCGAAGCGTGGCAGTGGGCGACTCTCGATCGGATCGGTCTCACGGGCGAGACACCGATCAATACCGCAGGTGGCCACACAGCCGAAAGCTACATGCAGGGTTGGGGGCATCATGTGGAGGCGGTGCGGCAAATTCGGGGAGAAGCCGGCCCTCGACAAGTGGCCGACTGCAACATCGCGCAGTACATCTGCGCTTCGCCCATCGTCACGTCACACGTATTGGTTGGGGAATGAGTTGATATGGACAACGCAAAACTTATCCAAATGCTTCCAGCGATCACCGATGCCAATCGGGGCTTCTGGGAGGGCACGCTAGCTGGTCAACTTCGTCTTCAGTATGGAGACTCAGGGATTGCTCAATTTCCCGAGTACCCGGTCGACCGGGTGACGCTCAGCGACAAGCTCGAATGGCGCGCAGCAAGTGGTCGGGCAACCCTGTGGTCTTGGGTTGTGATGCACCAGCGCTACTTTGCGGCCTTTGCCGACGAAGGCCCCTACCTGGTGGCATTTGTCCAACTCGAAGAGGGCCCGTTCATGATGTCGACTATCGTGAATCCGCCGGAGCAGCTCGAGTGTGGTCTTCCACTGGAGGTGGTTTTCGAGAAGCTGAGCGAGGACCGCGCTATCCCGAAATTCAAGGTGGTGAACCAATGACTATGCAGCAGCAAGTGGAGCCGGCGATTCTCGTTGAGCACGCTGATACAGGCATTTCACGCATTACTTTTAATCGACCGAATCAGCGCAATGCGATGAACCGCGCGGCGCGAGTCGGTATCGTGAAGGCGCTTGATGAGTGCCGTGACAAGTCCAAGGTTGTCATCATCACCGGCAATGGCCCGGCCTTCTGCGCGGGCGTCGACCTGAAGGAAGGACAGGTCAGCACGGGAGATCTGGAGCTGGATAAGCGCAGCGACTGGGCCGCGGTCCAGGAGGAAATTCGCAACCACCCCGCAATCGTTATCGCGGCGGTCAATGGCTTTGCGCTGGGCGGCGGGTCGACTTTGATCAACGTTTCGGATCTGGCGATCGCGGCGAACGAGGCCAGCATTGGAATGCCCGAGATTGGTTTCGGGCTTTACCCCACGCTTGCCGGACCTGCAGCCCAACTACGTCTCAGCCCGAAGCGGGCGGCCTGGATGGTACTGACGGCCGACCGAGTTGACGGCGCAACTGCGGCCGAGTGGGGGTTGGTTAATAAGTCCGTGCCGCTGGAGAACCTCGATCAAGCGGTCACGGCGCTCGCCGAGCGCATTGCCCACTTTGATGCCACCGCGCTGGAGCTGTCGAAGAAAGCTCTTTGGAAAATTCCGGGCGAGATTTCTGAATGGACGTCGGCGATCGCCTACGGTACCGACGTTTATGCCCAGATCCAGGCCCGCAGCACGGCTCTCGCTGAAGGACTAGGCAAGTTCCGGGATGGTCAACGCAATCCGGGACAAGGGTGATGTCTACTCTGCAAGAAAAGCCACCTGTTCGGTTTCGGGTCGTTGAGATCGCATCCTCCGTCGCTGGAGCTGCGTGCGGACGGTGGTTCGCCGCGCTTGGCCACGACGTGGTGAAATGCGAGCCTTCATCTGGGGATCCGCTTCGGGCCAGGGAGTTCACATTCACGGCGTTAAACGCGGGCAAGAGCAGCGTGGTGCTGCAGCCACAAACAGACTGCGAGCAGCTTGCAGCATGGCTTTCGACTGCGGACATCCTGATCCTGGATCAGGGGCACGCTGCCTCTGCCGACCTCTCTCCCGATAGACTAAGGGAGCGCTTTCCGCATTTGGTGATGGTGTCGCTCACGGCGTTCGGTCTGGATAGCGAGTACGAAGCGGGCGCTGGCGATAGCCTGCTTGCCGAGGCCTATGGCGGATTGGCGACCATGATCGGAGAACCTGATCAGCGACCGCTCAGCCTTGGCGGGGACCAATCCGCTCACGCTGCAGCGTTCGTCGGCTTCTATGGCGCCATGCTCGGCTTACGCCGCCGCGAGGCTACGGGCTGCGGAGATTTCGTCGAAGTTGCCCAGAGCGATGTCGCTGCCTACATCGACTGGAAGAGCGATGTCACGTACCACCATGGTGACAGGGTGCCCGTACGCACGGGCTCCTCGCGCGGTGGATGGCGCGTCATCCGGGCCAAGGACGGTTGGGTCGGAGTGATCTTCTTGGCCCATCAGTGGTCCTCGTTCGTTGAGGTTATCGGCGATCCGCGTCTGATGGAGCCATGTTTTGCCGACGCCCGTCAGCGGGAAGAACGGACCGAGGAGTGGTGGTCGATCGTCGCGGAGGTGATTGGCGATCGGGAGGCATCGGAGGTCTATACCTCGGCACAGCGATTCGGTTTGCCCTTTGGGTACGCTGCCGATGCCGCGGACCTGCTGAGCTCAGAGCAACTTATTCGCCGAGGGTTCGTGCTGCCAACCGAGCGACGCCGCAGGGATGCGCCAGTGGTACGTCTGCCGGTAGCGTTGCCCGGTATGCGCGACCCATATGCTCCGGCCCCGAGCTTGGGAGAACATGGGGAGCTACCTCCCTCCTGGGCGACCGCTTCTAAGAGCGGCGATGAACCCACACGATCGTTGACCGGCCATTCAGAGAAGCCTTTGATCGCTCCGCTGAATGGACTGCTCGTCCTGGATTTCGGCGCTATCACCGCTGGCGCTGCGACGGGGCGTCTTCTGGCGGATT
Organism: Cupriavidus consociatus; assembly: GCF_017814975.1. GTDB lineage: Bacteria > Pseudomonadota > Gammaproteobacteria > Burkholderiales > Burkholderiaceae > Cupriavidus > Cupriavidus consociatus. The sequence continues at coordinate 112,581 of NZ_JAGIQA010000020.1, read as the reverse complement.
ACGGCGCGACTGTCATCAAGATCGAATCGCATGAGCGTCCAGACCCATTTCGGCGATGGGTCAGTCCGAGCGGAAAGGGCTCTCGCGATGGAGTGGAATCGCCGGTGTTTTCGTCGAACAACGTTGGCAAGCGCGGTCTGTGTCTGGACCTGAAAACCGAGCGCGGTCGGCAGATCGTGCACCGCCTCATTCGCCGTGCCGATGTCCTCGTGGAAAATTTCCGGGTAGGCGTGACCGCACGGATGGGAATCGACTATGAAACCGTGCATCAGTTGAACCCGGAACTGGTCTACCTGTCGCTTTCGAGTCAGGGTCTCTATGGCCCGGAGTCGTCGTACAGCTCCTACGGTTCGACCCTCGACTTGCTCTCGGGACTTGCCGCTGCGACCGGTTATCCAGGCGGGCCGCCTCTTTGGTCCTCCGGAGACGTCAACTATCCCGATCAAGTCGTGTCCCTGCTAGGCGCGGCCTTGATCACGCATTCCGTGGTGACGGGGCAACGCGGTGTCCACCTGGACGTGTCGCAACGCGAAGTGGTGGCATGGACGCTGGCCGACCAGTTGGCGGAGTATACCTGGACCGGCCGTATGGCTCGGCCCGACGGGAACCGCCGGCCTGGGAGTATGCCGCACGATACCTATCCCGCTGCCGGAGCCGACGCATGGCTGGCGATCGCTTGTACGACAGAAGCCCACCGACGGGGTCTTGCGGGCCTGATACACGGACTTCCATTGGATGCTCCGGAGGCGTGGTGGCGGGACAACCAGGACACGGTCGATGCACACATTGCCAACTGGACCAGACTTCGTTTCCGGGATGAGGCGGTAGCGGTGCTGCAGCGCGCGGGTGTGCCAGCAGTGCCGGTGTCAACGGCCGCGGACCGGGCTGAGCAGCCCCGCTACCGTGAGCGCCGGCTCGCATTGCGAAGCCCTGATTGGATCAAAGGCTTTCCGATGATCATGCACGGATTCGAGCCCGCAACGCCGCCTCCGGCTCCCGCGTTGGGCGAGGATATTCAGAACTGGGACGATGATGCGATCGAGGAATTCCTTGATCGACTCGTATTGACGGGGCAATCACAGCGCGAAGATGCCGAATCGGCGCTTTTGTCCATCTAAATGCACTGGCAACACCGCTCATGAACTCAGTTCGCCAATGCCAAAAATCAGGAGATCGACATGACTCACATTACTTTCATACAGCCTGACGGCACCAAAAAAGAGGTCAATGCCACCAACGGACAGACGGTGATGCAGGCGGCCATCAGCAACCTCGTTCCTGGAGTTTTTGCCGAATGCGGTGGCGAACTCAGTTGTGCGACCTGCCACGTGTACGTGGATGAGCAGTGGGTCGGAAAAATTCCTGAAAGGTCGGGAGATGAAACCGACATGCTGGAGCTCACGTCTGAAGAGCCCACAGACGCAAGTCGCCTGTGTTGCCAGATTCAAGTGGATTCCTCAATGGAGGGCCTCATTTTGCATATCCCAAAGACTCAGAAGTTCTAAATAGATATTCCTGAGAGCTTGTTCGGTTCACTCGAATATTTAAATTTGGTGCCGAGTTGGTAGTAAATTTGTAAATGGTGAGAATCAATGGCTCAATTTGGTACACGCGGTGTTATCTACCGAGGCGGAACAAGTAAGGCTCTGCTGGTGCGGACGAGCGATCTCCCTACTCAGGTTCGCGAGGAGCTGGGCCAGTGGCTGCTTGTAGTCTATGGAAGTCCTGACCCCCGTCAGATCGACGGGATTGGTGGCGCTGATCCCCTGACCAGCAAATTTGGATTCGTGGGCCCGGCATCCCGCCCGGATGCTGATGTGGACTACACCTTCGCACAGGTTGGGATTCACAACTCCATGGTCGACTGGTCGATCATGTGTGGGAACATTCTTTCCGCAATTGGTCCCTACGCGATTGATGAGGGTCTGGTGCAGGCGGTCGAGCCGATCACGACGGTGCGCATCCACAACACCAATACGGGGAAGGTCGTTGTAGCCCGTGTCGAAGTATCCAACGGCAAGCCTAAGACGACAGGTGACACCAGCATCGACGGTGTTCCCGGGACCGGCTCGCCCATCCTGCTGGACTTCAAGTATGCGGCTGGCGCCAAATCAGGCAAGCTGCTTCCGACTGGGAACCGTCGCGACGTTGCCGAGGTGCCCGGTGTTGGACCCGTCGAGTATTCGGTGGTCGACATCGCGGGCATGCAGGTCTTCGTCAAAGCCAGCGCCTTTGGTCTCACCGGCACAGAAGATCCGCTCGCATACGAGAAGATGACTGAGGTAGGTCGCCAGATCGAATTCTTGCGACGCAAGGTTGCGGTGGATCTTGGCTTTGCGTCATCGATAGAGACGGCGAGAGCGGAAAGCCCTATGACGCCATTCAGCATTATCGTCGGCCCGCCCCAGGACTGGCAGCTCTATGGCACTCAAGAGAAGCGCTTGGCTCACAACTGCGACGTCGCTGCCCGTTGCGTCTTCGACGGAGGGATGCACAAAGCATTCCCCGGTACTGGCGCCATTCCTGCCGCCGTCGCGGCGGCAATCGAGGGAACGGTGGTCCACGACGTTGCGCGCGCAGAGGCCCACGCCGAGGGCGCCTACCGGATTGGACACCCGAGCGGGACGCTCGCTGTCGATGTCGAACTGAATGATTCAGGCGCGGGCGTCGAGGTGGAGCATGCGTCGTTGGTGAGAACTGCCCGGCGGCTCTTCGAAGGTACGGTATTTGCCGAGCCGACAAGGCTGTGGCGCGACTTCGATCCTTCGTTGGTGACAACATCAGGTGAGCACCGTGGGTACTGATACGCATGGAGTTGTCGTGGTGGGCGCCGGCCAGGCAGGGGCGGAACTGGTCGCCGCACTGCGCATGGCGGCCTATCGTGGCCCTGTCACGATGATCGGTGACGAGGCTTTTCCCCCTTACTATCGGCCGCCGCTGTCCAAGGCCTACCTTTCTGGGAAGGTCGACCTGGAAGGTCTCTATATTCGGCCAGTTGCCACATATGAGGAGCAGGGGATTGCGATGCGCGTATCCTCTCGTGCCGTCGCCATCGACAGGGACGCTCATCGAGTCTTGCTGGAGGATGGAAGCAGTCTGAGCTACGGGCGTCTGGTACTTGCTACCGGTGGCCGCGTGCGCAAACTGCAATATCCGGGGCTGGATGTGGCGCCAAACGTCCACTACCTCAGGACCATCGATGATATCAATGCCATGCGCCATCGGTTCCTGCCTGGCGCAAGGCTGGTGATTATTGGCGGCGGATATGTCGGCCTGGAAGTGGCGTCGGTCGCGCGTCAGCTCGGCTTGTCCGTCACGGTGCTGGAGGCACAGCCTCGAGTGCTGGCCCGCGTAACGGCTCCCGAAGTATCGTCCTTCTACCAGCGCATCCACGCGGAAGAGGGCGTGGATGTACGCGTGGACACTACCGTGGCCGGATTCGGATTCACCGCTGATGGTGCTGTGGCGAGTGCGGAGCTGGGAAGCGGGGAGTCGATCAGCGCCGACGTGGTGCTGATTGGCATCGGACAGGTGCCAAACGTCGAGCTGGCGCAGGCAGCGGGGCTTGTTGTCGACAATGGCATCGTCGTCGATGAGTATTGCCGTACCGCAGATCCGGACATCCTCGCAATCGGCGACTGCACCAGCCATCCTTGCAGCGAGAACGGTGGCCGCCGGCGCCTTGAATCCGCACCGAATGCATCCGAGCAGGCGCGTGTGGCAGCGGGTGCGCTGACTGGAACGCTTCAGCCTTATAACGCCATCCCCTGGTTCTGGTCGGATCAATACGACACCAAGCTTCAGACCGTCGGACTATGCGCAGGCTACGACGAAGTCGTGATTCGGGGTGAAACCGAAAAGGGCCGCTCCTTTGTTGCCTTCTATCTGAAGAACGGCGAGATCCGGGCCGCCGACGTAGTGTCAAGCCCACGGGATTTCATGTTCGCTAAGAAGTTGGTTGCGCAACGGGCCAAGGTGTCCCGCGCAACGTTGGAAGACCTGTCAATCCCGCTCAAGCAGTCACTCTGAGCAGAAAGGAACTTATTTTATGAAACAACAGAGCCAGGATACGCACGTCAATCAAGAGATGCATCGATTCGCCCCGGAAACTGACCGCGAGTACAAGATGCTGATCGACGGGGAGTGGGTGGCGGCCAGCAGTAACGAGACGTTCTCCTGTCACGACCCTTACGATGATCGCGCATGGGGGAAGGTGCCGGCTGCTACCTCGGAGGATGTGGACCGCGCTGTTCAGGCCGCCCGGCGGGCATTCGACCAGGATGGCTGGCCGCAAACTTCCCCCACGGTACGTGCGGCAATGCTGCGCAAGCTAGGGGATCTGATCGAGCAAAATGCGGAAGAGCTGGCGCTCATCCAGATTCACGAGAATGGAAAGCTTCTCTCCGAGATGCTGGCAGGGGCTCGGGCACTTGCGGGCCATGCTCGATACGTGGCGGGGTTGGCGGAGAACATTCACGGCTCCACCATCCACTCCCACCCTGGTTTCACCTCATATACCGTCCGTGAGGCCGTCGGCGTGATCGCAGCGATCACGCCGTGGAACTCACCGCTGACATTGCTGTCATGGAAGCTGTTCCCTGCCCTTGCGGCCGGCTGCACGATCGTAATCAAGCCCTCCGAGGTGACTCCCACGTCGACGCTGCGTCTGGCCGAACTTTGCCAGCAAGCTGGATTCCCCAAGGGAGTGGTGAACGTTGTCACGGGCTTCGGTCAGCCAACCGGAGCGGCTCTGGCAAACCACGTCGGCGTGGACAAGATCGCTTTCACCGGGTCCACCAACGGAGGGAAGGCAATGCTTGCCGCAGCCGCGCCGAGGGTTGGTCGCGCGACGCTGGAACTGGGTGGCAAGTCGCCCAATATCGTGTTCGCCGATGCGGATCTCGATGACGCTGTGCATGGCGTAATGGGTGGCATCTTTGCAGCGACGGGACAGTCCTGCATGGCAGGCTCCCGCGTCCTGGTTGAGGACAGCATCTACGATGAGTTTGCCAGGCGACTCGCGGCGGCGGCAGCAAAGCTCGCCCTCGGTGACCCGCTGGACCCCTGTGTCGATGTAGGCCCGGTTGCTTGTCGTAGTCAGTTCGACAAGGTCTTGAGTTACATCGAAATCGGCAAAGAGGAGGGGGCTCACCTATTCGCAGGCGGGGTGCGCGACACCTCGACACCGCTGACGGCAGGTGGTCTGTTCGTCCAGCCCACCATTTTCACCGAGGTGTCCAACTCCTCGCGGCTGGCCCAGGAGGAAATCTTTGGCCCGGTGGCCAGCCTCATCAGGTTCAGCAATGAAGACCACGCGGTACAGATCGCCAACGACGCAGATTTCGGTCTGGCTGCGGCTGTGTGGACGCGCGACGTGGGCCTGGCACATCGGATGGTCAAACGCGTGCGGGCTGGCACAGTCTGGGTCAACTCCTACCGGGTCGTCCACTACGCCGTCCCGTTCGGAGGCTTCAAGCAGAGTGGCATTGGCCGGGAACTGGGGGCCGAAGCGTTGGATGATTACATGGAAACCAAATCCGTCTGGATCAACGAAAGCAATCGACAGCAGTTTGGTCGACGCTAATAAGATCGGCCGCCGCGTTGCAGTCGACCCCTGGGGTAGCGGACGTCGGCACGGTAGCGTCAAACGGCGGCAAGTCAGATGAGACATTGCCCGGAGAACTGTCGAAGCGTTCTCCGGGACAGTCTTGGGATACGACTATCGTCAAGGTCTAATTTTTTGCATCCGATAGCGTTTCTGGGAACCATTTCGGCGGATATGCCCGGGACAGTAAATGCAGAGCAGATCAGCTTTGCAATACTTTGTGACGAGCTTTCTCCAGCTCACTCGGTCGTTATAGCCCAGAACCTTTGCACCTGTCCTCGCAACTGTGCAATAAGCGTCATTTGGGGAAGCTTTCCGGAAAGATGAATTTCCGATTCATATCAAAACATAAATATCCAGTTTTATCAGATATCACGCAAAGGTGAAGCGACAACGCGCTGTTGGTTCGCGCGGCATCTTTTGCGTCAAGTGCCAACACTATTAAAAGAGAAGGAACTAAGGTTGAGACAACGTAAGCATAAGATGCTTGCCACCGCATCAGTTTGTCTAACGATGCTTTCGCATTGCGGCGCAAGTCGAGCCTATGACGTATTGCCCGGTGACATAGTCCCGTTGCCGAGCGGCGTAACCGCATTGGGCTTGTATTATCTGTACGGACACAATGATGAATTCAATTTGAACGGCAGGACGTTCAAGGAGAACACGGGGCTTGATACGCACGTCGGTGTGGTTCGGGCGATACATAGCTTTACGATTGCCGGAATACCAGTGCAACAGAATATTGTGTTGCCATACGGATCGCTCAGGAATGGTGAAATTGGCGGGGCACCGCTAGGGACGACGTCGGGGTATGGTGATCTCAGTCTCGTCACCCAAATATGGCCCCTGAGCGACGCCGAGCGTGGCTCATACGTGGGCATCGCGGCTGTGCTTACTGCTCCAACTGGTACCTACCGCCCCGGAAACGCCTTAAATCTTGGTGAGAATCGTTGGAACGGCGTTCTAATGCTTGCGGGTGGCCAGCGTTTCGCGTCGGTTTGGCGCGCCGAAGCATATATTGACTGGCATACCTATGGTGACAACAACAAGGCAGGCTTTAATGGCAGTCAAAGGCTGAAGCAACGGGATTCTTACCAGGCGCAGTTCTATCTTAACCGGGATTTTGCTACAGGAACTTCAGCGGCAATAGGCTACTCCGCCTACTCTGGCGGGGCGGTCAGCATTGATGGAGTGGAGACAGGCGGGCGGACTCAGAAACAACAACTCCGCGTTGCACTAAGCCAATTCCTCAATCCGAAATCGCTAATGACAGTGGAATTGACGCATGACTTTGCGGTGCGCGGCGGGTATCGGCAGAACGTAGGCATGACTCTGCGCGCTGGCTTTCTGTTCTAGTCTCGGTTGCCATTTTCCGTTTCGATAGCGATGCCGCCGATAGAACCTTGTTACACGCCACCGTCGGACACAAGGACGGTGGTGGCCCGCTCATGCCCTGTCGTTTGCAACCTGAATATTGATGGGAGTGAGCTTTTAGTTTAGGAGTAACATCATGACAAACAATCTGAAGTTCTATATTGATGGCAAATGGGTCGTGCCGGAACAGCCGCGTCTATTTGATGTGGTCAATCCGGCAACGGAGGCGGCGTTCGCCCAGATTGCACTCGGCTCGGCCGCCGATGTGGATCTCGCGGTGGCCGCGGCGCGTCGTGCATTCCCATCCTATGCAGCCACGACTCGTACCGAACGTCTCGAACTGCTTGGAGCCGTAGCGGCTGTCTATGAGCGGCGGAAGGACGAGATCGCAGACGCCGTTTCGAATGAGATGGGTGCTCCACTCACCCTGGCACGCCACTTCCAGTCGCCGATCGGATCCCGGCACTTCGCACAGGCGATCAAGACACTGCAAGATTACGAGTTTGAGGAGCGCATCGGCCAAACACTTGTTGTAAGGGAGCCCATCGGTGTTTGCGGCTTCATTACACCCTGGAATTGGCCAATGAATCAAGTCGCGTGCAAGGTCGCACTCGCCCTGGCCGCGGGCTGCACTATGGTTCTCAAGCCTAGCGAAATGTCGCCGATTTCAGCGCTTCTTTTCGCGGAAATCCTGGATGAGGCTGGCGTGCCCGCGGGGGTCTTCAACCTGATTAATGGCGATGGCCCGTCTGTTGGTCATGCCATTTCGGCACATCCGGGCATCGACATGGTTTCGTTCACGGGGTCGACCCGTGCAGGTGTTCTTGTGGCGAAGACAGCTGCAGACACGGTCAAGCGCGTTAGCCAAGAACTGGGCGGGAAATCGCCAAATATTCTGATTGATGACGACTCATTCAAGAGTGCGGTCATACACGGTGCGCGCGTATGCTTTAACAATTCAGGGCAATCGTGCAACGCGCCGACCAGGCTTCTCGTTCCGGCCCATAGGCTTGATGAGGCGGCGGAGCTTGCGCGCTCGGTCGCGGAAGAGACGATTGTGGGTGATCCGCGAGCAGAGACGACGGTAATCGGACCCGTTGCGAACGCTGCCCAGTTCGAGAGAGTTCAGGCAATGATCGAAAAGGGTATCGAGGAGGGGGCGCGTCTCGTGGCAGGCGGCGCTGGGAGGCCGAGCGGTCTGGACAAGGGCTATTATGTTCGGCCGACAGTATTTGCCGGCGTTACCAATGACATGACGATCGGAAGGGAGGAAATCTTCGGTCCGGTTCTCTCGATCGTTCCATACGCCACGGAGGACCAGGCAGTCGCCATCGCCAATGACACCGTATACGGACTGTCATCGTATGTGACAGCAGCGGATGTCGAGAAGGCCCGTAGCATCGCTCGTCAAATCAGGGCAGGGATGGTTCACATCAACGGGGCGCCGGGAAGCTTCGACGCGCCGTTCGGCGGGTACAAGCAATCGGGCAACGGGCGCGAATGGGGCCGATTCGGATTCGAGGAGTTCCTCGAGACGAAGTCGATGTTCGGCTATGAGGCTGCTTGATAAGTAGGTTGAACGGTCAGTGCACCATGATTTCTTCGGCGTTTTGGTTGCATCGGTGGAATCATGGTTCTGATGTCTTGAGTCCGCATATTTGTAAGTGCTCACTATTGATTTTACGGATACAGAAGTTCAAAGGCACTGCAACAAATGCTCCTTTAGCGTTTGGTCTGCGGGGCTATTGACATCGAATTTGTAAGACTGCATTCTGCATACCGTCTTAAGCTCGCCTGCTCGCGGCGAAAAAAGGAGGTTGTAAGTGACTGATGCAGCTCTTAGTATGCGCGTTGCACCTAGTGTGCTATTGCGCGACAAAGTGGTGGGGATCCTGCGTCAAGCCATCCTGGATGGAGTGCTAGAGCCCGGTCGCCGGCTCACTGAACGAGAGTTGACGGAATTGACCGGCGTAAGTCGCACCTCGGTGCGCGAGGCCTTGCGTCACCTCCAGGCTGAACGGCTGGTCGAAGCTTCGCCCAGTCGCGGACTCCGTGTGGCGATACCGACGGAGGAAGAAGTAAAAAATATTTACGAGGTCCGAGCCGAACTTGAACCTCTGGTCGTGAGGCTCTTCACCCAGAGGGCGTCACAGAAAGAGATTGATGCGCTTATCGAAGTACGCCGGCAGAAGACTGACGTTTGGGACGGCCTGCAACGATTTGATGAGTTGCTACTGGCTGGAACGCTGAATCCCGTCCTGACGGAGATTCTGAGTGGCTTGTACACCCGAATCCACGTTCTACGCCGGCTCTCGTTTTCTACTCCAGGTCGCAGCGCGGTTTCAAAGCAGGAATTCGACGAGATCGTATCTGCTATCGAGCGCCGATCCCCGGAGGAGGCGGCAGAGGCCGCGCGGCGCCACGTGAATGCTGCCCAGGAAGCCGCGCTGCAGGCGCTAAGATCGTTACGCGAAACAAGTTAGGCAGCAGTTAAACGCCTCGATCTCAATGCCCGGCGTACGTCATGCAATCTTCGGCCGAGAAAGTCGTTAGGTACATCCCGGCCTTCAGGAAACCCCGCGCGCCATGCAAGCCTTTAGTCGCATTGCCTTCGAGCGAATCTCCCGTATGGTGGCTGCCGTTGTCTAGCTCTTCATCACAAGCACTGGTTTAACGACCTCGCCGCTTGCGATAGCATGCATCGCCTCATTGATCTGGTCGAACCGGAAAGTCTGGACAATTTTTTCCAGAGGCAACACGCCAGCGCGGTAAAACGCCACCATCTGAGGAATGAGAGACGACGGCACGGCATCGCCTTCGACCACCCCACGGACCTGGAGTCCTCGGCCGACGAAGATGTTGGGGGCGAGCTTGTAACCATCCTTGCTGGAGGACAAGGCGACGTGCGCCGTGGTGCCACGCTTGCGCAAGCAAGCGATCGATTGCGCAACAACGTCAGGGACGCCCGTGGTGTCAACTGAGAAATGTGCGCCTGTCCCTGTGATCGATATAATCTGCGCCACAGCGTCGAGCTGATCGCCTTGGATCATATGGGTAGCGCCCAGTTCCAGAGCTTTCTGCAGCCGACCCTCTTTAATATCCACGGCGATGATGGTGGTGCAGCCAGCGAGCTTGGCTGCCATCACGGCACCCAGCCCCACGGCGCCGGCGCCAAAGACGACCAACGACGTGCCCGCGCATGGCTTTAGGACGCGCAGGACGGTGCCAATGCCCGTGAGAATGCCGCAGCCCAGAGGGGCCATCAGATGCAGCGGCAGATCTCTGTCGATCCGGATGGCGTTACGTTCCCTGGCGAGGGCATAGGTCGCAAATGCCGATTGGGCGAAGAAGCCCCCTCCTATGGCCGCGCCCCCGCGTTGGATCGCCTCGCCGGCATTGCGTTTGCCCGCAAAATTGATCGAAGTGAATTCCTCGCAGTAGCTCGGGTGACCGTCGTGGCAATGCTCGCATACTCCGCAGGATCCAAAAGTCATGACGACGTGGTCGCCTGGAGCCAGAGTCGTTACACCAGGGCCAACACGCTCCACCACGCCGGCGCCCTCATGGCCAAGGACCTTCGGGAGTGGGACAGGTATATGCCGAAGCTTGGCCGCGATGTCAGTATGGCAGATACCGCAAGCGTGCACCGCCACCAGAACTTCTCCTGGACCGGGCTCGGAAAGTTCACATTCCTCAATGGTGAACGGCGTTTCAGGCGAAGTGGCAATTGCGGCCAAAATTTGCATGCGAATCCTCTTGTGAACTCTTGATTAGGCCGTCACGGAAAGCCAGCAAGGATGACGGACTGTTGGTTAAATGTTCTGCGCTCTCGTGTGGAGGCCTGATGCGCGTTCCTTGACGTTGGCAAAGGACATCCCCATACGGGATGCCGGCACATTTGATATCAAGGTGTCCGGCGGCCCGCCGCATCGGAACGGCGGCGACGGGCTACTTCGCGATCGCAGTCGCTCTTGGTATCAAGAACGGATCCGCGCGCTGTTCACTGCCTCTCTCTCACTGAAATCGACGTCCTTGATCGCACCGTAGTCATGCGTCCCCACAGAAGTCCTGTAGGAAATGCACGCCACTGCTATGGCGCCGATTACGGCGACGAACGCAATAGACAAGAAATTCTGCACTAGCGGCAGCTTCATGGACACTAGAAAGCCGATCAAAATGGGTGCTGCGATTGCCCCGATCCGACCGATCCCGGAAGCAAAGCCAAGACCAGTAGAACGGATCGACGTCGGGTAGAACTGTCCACCAAAAGCGTAAAGGAGTCCCTGCGTACCCAACGTCGCAGCCCCGACAACAGCCGCGACTAGAAGCAGAGGCTGCATACCATAGCCCAGTAGTGTGAGCGAGATCGCGGCGACTGCGAAGAAAGCGCAGGTCACCCACTTGATGTTCAGCCTATCGGCAAGCCATCCGCCACCGACCGTCCCGACGAGGGCGCCGGCGTTGTAGGCGAGAAAGAAATTCAGCGAGGAGCCCAGATTGTAGCCGGCCATGGTCATCAACTTGACCAACCACGAACTGAGCGCGTAAATCATAAATAAGCACGTAATGCAGGCAGCCCAGATCATTACCGTGCTGAAAGCGCGATCCTCTTGAAACAGCCCCCGAACGCTGGACGCTTCGGTCTTGTCCTGGCTTGGCAACCCGAACTCGTCGAGCGACTCTAGCCGGATGTCGGGCCGCATCTTACGGACGATCTGGCGTAGACGCGCGTCATCGCGCTGCCTGATCAGAAACTGCAAGGACTCAGGCAGGTATTTCATAATTAAAGGAATCAGCAGAACTGGCAAGCCGGCGGCGAAGAACACCGATTGCCATCCGTGCGTTTCGATGAACTGCTTCGCTAGAAGCGCCGCAATAATGCTACCGATCGCGTACCCACAGCACATCACGGTCACCATCAGGCCTCGCACCTTCGTCGGCGCATATTCGCTCATATGCGCAGTCACATTCGGGATAGCGCCGCCAATGCCAACTCCAGCCAGAAAACGCATCACGCTGAATAGGTAGGGGTCGTTGGTCAATCCGGCCGCAGCAGTGAAAATACTGAAGAACGAAACACAGATCGCGAGAACCAACCTGCGGCCAATCTTGTCGGCAAGCGTGCCTAGGATGATCCCGCCGAACATCATTCCGAACAGCGCGGAACTGGCCATGAAACCGGCAGTCGTGGCTTCGACTCCCATCTCCTTCATGATAGCTGGCAGCGCAGTTCCCGCAACCGCCAGGTCGTATCCGTCGAAAACCAGTATCACGAAGCAGAGTGTCAGCACTGTCCAGTGGAATATGCTTAAAGGGGCTTCGTCGGTCAACTTCTTTAGGTGAATGTTGTGCATTGTGTCTCCTCGTTTGGGACGCCGGACGTACAAGGCGTGCCGGCATGGCGACCGTGCGCCAATATCTGGATGGAGAATGTTGGACGAGCTGCAGATCTAAATAACCCACTTGAGCTTCCAGATCATCGGCAAAAAAAACCACGCTCCCAGCTCGCTGGCCAGCGTGGTTATTAATTCGCTTCCAATTGCCCCGTCCTAGGGAGGACATGACGGAACTGCCCCGGAGCAGGACAAGGGAATTTTCTCGCAACTCTGATCAACGCCGGCGAAAGTTTTTCTCACGAAGCGTGATATATCGACGATTGTTACAAGGGTATTTCGATTGCAGAATCCTCGAACCTATCGCTCGGCAGCGTCAAGACGGTACGAACCGGCCGATTGATGGTGCGAGAAGTTCTGCCGGTGAGATGAGAAATATACTCTGGAGATAACTTAGCATGAACAAGCTGCTCACGGCGCTGGCCGCGTCAGGGATGATCGCGGGCGCTGCAAACGCTCAGACCAGCGTCACGTTGTATGGGCTTCTCGACGCCAACGTCGAATACGTGAATAGCATGCGCTCCGCTCTGCCGACGGCGGCCAATCCGAGACCCGCAAGCGGAAGCGTGTTGCGCCTGAGCAGCGGTGGCTTTGCTAGTAACCGTTGGGGCCTGCGCGGAGTGGAAGACCTCGGTGGCGGACTTGCCGGCGTCTTCGTCATCGAAGCCGGCTTCAACACCGACAATGGCGCCTCGGCCAACGCCACCCGCACCTACGACCGCCAGAGCTACGTCGGCCTGCGCAGCAACACCTGGGGTCAGCTTACCTTCGGTCGCCAGTACACCTCGATGTTCCTGATGCTCGGTAATTACTCGCCGACCGTCTACGCGCCGCAGTACGAACCGATCACGTTCATGACCGGATTGAACTTCCGCGAGGACAACATGGTGCAGTACACGGCCAAGCTCGGCGCGGTGACTGGCCGTGCGCACCTCTCGTTCGGCACCGGCGTGTTCTGCACCGGGGGCGTGAGCCCCTGCGCAGGCTCTGGCGAAACTCCAGGTAGCTTCCGCGCCAACATGGGCTACGGCGGCGCGATCGAATACAACGACGGCAAGCTGGGCGTGGGCATCGGTTACGACGAGTATGACCCGACTGCCTCGGTCCTTGGCGACAGCGGCATCGGGCGCTTCCGCAAGGCGACCGTCGCAGCCGGGTACAGCATCATGCCGACTCTGCGCTTGCAGGGCGGCTACCGCTGGGGCCGCAATGCGTTTTCGAATGGTGCCGTGGCGCTGCGCGACAATCTCTACTGGATCGGTGTCAACTACACGCCTATTGCTAACGTTGACCTGACGCTAGCCTACTACTACGACGACCTAAAGGGAGTTCAGCCGACCGCGACGGGTGCCACCGCCGTGTCGACCAACCCAGCCAACCCGTACCAAATCAGCTTCATGGCGGCCTACAACCTGTCAAAGCGCACCAACGTGTATCTGAGCACGGCTTGGTCTAAGCACGCCGCACTGGCGTTTGGAGGCCTGGCAGCTACCGGGGGGACGAACACTTATCTGTTGGGTGCCGGCAAGGACAGCCAGTTCGGCGCCGCACTGGGCATCCGCCACATCTTCTGATCCGCGCACGTCTCTAGCACGGTCTTCAGGCACCTTCGGTGCCTTTTTTTATCCACGAGACATTTCACTACCACGGTTTCAACGATACCAACTCCGGACACAGTCCGTTTCGCCGACTCGCTACAGTAGCCGCGGCGTACGGCTTGTCGCCGTTGAACTTCAATCGCGACCGTGGGACCCTTCTGTCAATGTAGCGGCCCGTGCCCAGTCGACGGTATCGAAGCCTTCGGTAAGAGTCTCTTTGACTTCTGTCAGTCTCTGCATGGCGGCTGCCACTTTGCCTTGCTGCTGCCAGATTTGTGCGAGCCCAAGCGTTGCACGTAGTTCCAGCCATTTGGCATTCTGCCGGCGTGCTATGGCAATCGCGTGGTTGAAACATGAAAGTGCTACGTCAAGATCCAGCATATCTCCGGAGTGTGCCACCGACTCGCGGAGTACTAGTTCTCCCTTCAGGCGCTGCAATTCGGCCTCGTAGTAGCGTTCTCCAGTCTTCTCTGTCCATGTGATCGCGTTTTGAATAACACGTAGCGCTGCTCCAGGCCGACCCGTGTTTGCGTACGTGTCCGCCAGTATCGCAAGAAAGTGCGCTTGACCAAGGTTAGCACCCGTGGCGTGATAGGCGGTTAGGCCCGCTCGCACTTGGCTGACTCCTTGCTCTCGGCATCCTTTAGTTGCAAGCGCCCAGCCGTGAAGGATGGTTGCCCACGCTAACCAAAGAGGAAACCCTATCTCGCGTGAGAGAGCGATGGCAGAATCAGCGAACGTCTGCGTTGATTTGGCGTCGCGGTGAAACTGATGCAACTGAGCCAGGGATACCAGCGCATGAGCTAGGGTAAAAGGGTGCTCCAACTTTTGGGCCAGGTCCAAGGCCTCCTGTGCTCTCCTGCGGGCTTGGTCGGGATAGCCCAGGCACCACAAGACCTGAGCCAACATCAAGTATGCACGGACCTCTGGTTCGGCACCCGGGCAAATAGAGTGAGTGTGGCGCGGCTCAGATGCATAGAGAACACACGCCTGATTCAAATAGGAATGAGCCGCGCTGAAGTCCCCTTGGAAAAATAAAGTTGACCCCAACGAAACATTAGCTTCTCCCAGCAACTCCTGATCGCGCGTATTCTCGGCAATACTAAGCAGTCGGTTGCCAACTTCGAGTGCCTTAGCGTGGTCAGCGTGCAATGAGAAATAGGTCCGCAATCCCACCAACGTAGAGGAAAGCTGAGGTGTTTCTCCAAACTGTTCGCACAGGTCTAGGGCACGGCGATATGTAGCCTCTACCTCAGATGAGGCGAAACCCTTCGCGGCAATCAAGGCCGGTCCAATGACTAGCAACAGGGCGAGTTCCTGTCGCGCGCGCTCGGTCGTTTCCGGAAAGTTCTTCAAGAAATCCAATGCGGCATTCACGTGACGAATCGCTTCGAGGTAGGCGGAGCGCTGGAGGGCCTGCTGTGCCGTGCAATGAAGATATTCCACAGCCTTTGGATGGTTGCCGCTAAGACTATAGTGGCGTGCCAGCGCTGCGAAGTACTCATTGAGCCGGCTATGGAATAGGGTCTCAATTGCGTGCGCCGTCCGCTCGTGCAGTACGCTGCGTTGCTCAATGAGTAGAGAACTGCTGGCCACTTCTTGGGTGAGGGCATGCTTGAATGCAAATTCAATGTCGGGGAAAGATGGCCGCTCGTAAACAAACTCTCGAGTCTGCAAGCGAGCTAGGAGATACCGTAGCTGATCGTCAGATTCTTCGACGATTCGTCTGATCAGACTCAGGGGAAACTCCTTTCCAACTACGGCAAGGGTTTGCAGCAGTTTCTTCTCAGCATATGGCAGACGGTCGATACGGGCAGTAAGCACCCCTTGGACCGTGGCGGGGATATGCAATACATTTGGTGTTTTCTCTGTGGTGAAGCTCCCGGGCTGGCCAAGCAGCACCTTTTCTTCAATCAGGGTCTGGACGACCTCTTCCATGAAGAAGGGATTGCCTTCTGTCTTCTCCAGAATGAGTTTCTTTAGTGGTACGATTTGGACGGTATTTCCGAGCAGGGCGGTAAGCAAACCTTGCGCTTCAACGGAGCCTAGCGGATCCAAGGGAAGAGAGGTGTAGTAGGGCTTGTGACTCCAGCCATGCTGATACTCTGGCCGATAGTTCAGCAGGAGCAAGATTCTTGTACTCGGCAGCCGCTCGACGATCGCATTAAGGAAGGCCTCAGTCTCGCTGTCCAGCCATTGTAGGTCCTCGAACAAGATCCCAACGGGTTGATTAATACTTTCGCACGAGAGTACTTCCGTGATGGCATCGAAAATGCGTTGACGCCTGATTTCTGGGTCCATGTTCGGAAGTGCCGAGCCTGGTTCAATGATCCCAAGTAGATATAGCAGGTAAAATAATTGATCCTCGAGTCCTCGCCCAAGTATGTGAAGGCGGCCAGAGATCTTTTCTCGGCACATTCGTTCGTCGTCACGATCACTAATCTGGAAATAGTTCTTCACTAGCTCAAGCAGCGGCAAGTACGCGAAAGACTTTCCATGGGAGACTGAGAAGGTCTCCAATATTAAGCAGCTTCCCTGCGCATGTCCCTTGAATTCATGGAATAGGCGAGACTTCCCTATCCCCGCGTCGCCGACAACGCCGACAAGTTGCCCCTGCCCGGCCTTGGCTCGATCCAAGGCCTGGCGCAATTTGTTGAGTTCGTCCTGGCGGCCGACAAACCGAGCCAGCCCCCGCCGCTCTGATACTTGGAGGCGTGTGCGCGATGACCCAAGGCCAAGTACTTCGTAAACCATGAGTGGCTGCGGGATGCCCTTTACCTGCGTGGCGCCCAAAGCCTTGAAATCAAAGTAACCCTCAGTTAGCCGATAGGTCGATTCGCTCACGAGAATCGATGACGGCGCAGCGATATTCTCCATGCGAGAGGCTATATGGATTGTCTGACCTACTGGGTCATAATCCGTGCGCAAGTCGTCTCTACGGATGGAACGCACCACCACCTCGCCAGTGTGAATTCCGATCCGGATTTGAAGTGGTGTGTCTACATTTAGCGGGATTTGGTTACTGTGGCGGCGGATTGCCTCTTGCATTCGGAGTGCCGCATACAATGCTCGTTGGGCGTGATCCTCATGCGCAAGGGGTGCTCCGAACAGGGCCAGTATGCCGTCGCCTAACGACTTGGCGACATAGCCTTCGTAATAGTACACCGCATCAATCATCAATTCGATGACGGGGTCGATGAGGCGGCGCGCGTCTTCAGGGTCCAAATTGTGGATCAGAGCGGTCGAGCCGGCCATGTCCGCAAAGACTGCAGTGATTGTCTTGCGTTCGCCTGCTTTATTTCCCCTTGTTTCCATTGCTTCCTGCTCGGCGAGAATGCGCTCAGCCAGGTGTCGCGGGGTGTAATAAATAGGGGAGAGTGTGGCGAAGTCGGACGGAGGCTCTGGTATCCCGGTCGGGTGGGTCAGTCGTGAGCCGCATTCGACACAAAATTGCGCAGCCGGGCTAGACTCGTGACCACAACATGGGCAGCGTTGCGCAAGCCTGGCTCCGCAGCCCGCGCAATACTTGGCGCTTGCGGGGTTAGTGCATTCGCAAAATGTGCAGCGCATATGACGCCTTGACTTCTCTGGCCATCCCGCACCACATTACACGCTTTCATCAAGGCCTTATCAAGTTTTCTCAGGCTTGCACGGTCGTTGATAGACGTTAGGGGAGCGCTGCCTGGAAGTTGCAGGCCTTTGGGGACAAGACAGCGCTCACACAAGGCGCTTTTTTGGCGCAACGGTTTCCGAGTTTGCTCCCACCAGCAGCTCAACTATCATGCCCCTGTATATGCAACGACGCCGGTGGCCAGCCCGCGGAGTGAGCCCACTCCTCCATCATTCGCTCGGTATCAAGCCCTTCGCGCACTAGCCACTCGAAGAATTCTTCCACGGCTGGTACGCGTTGCAGAGCACTAGCGTAGTAGCGGCGAGTCTTTGCCCCAAGTGGGCCGAATGGCGTGCACAGGCGGCCGGCTATGATGTCGTCGATTGCCAAAAAAAGGGGTACGAGGACAACCCCTAATCCCTCGGTGGCTGCCTGTAGAGAAAAGTACATCTGCTCGAAGTGTAACGTTCCAGATGGTTTCAGATCCGGATGTCCGACTGCAGTAAGCCAAGCCGACCAGGAGTAGGGCTCAGTCGCATATCCGATCAAGGTGTGCGCACGAAGATCAGCGGGTTCACGGAGCTTCCCTCCCTCGAGAAGGTCGACGTGGCAGACCGGCACAATCAACTCCGTCATAAATGGCTCGGAAATACACCCCGGTGTCCCCGCATTGGCCCCGCGAATCACAACGTCATAGCCGTGCTCCTGAAAGTTGATAGGAGCAACTGATGTTCTAAGCTTGATCTCGACATCCGGCCGTTTGCGCTGAAAGCTCGACATGCGCGCGATCAACCAGCGCATGGTGAATGTTGGTGGCGCGTTCACATGCAGAACAACAGGCGCCGCGTGATCGGATACCTGCATGGATGCGAGTGCCAAGCGGTCCAGAGCCGCCGTCACCTCGGAAAGATAGCTTCTGCCTGTCTCGGTAAGAGAGACTTGCGATGCGCTCCTGTGGAAAAGCGCAGTACCTAGATACTCCTCAAGGAGTGCTACTTGTCGGCTTACGGCGCCGTGGGTTACGTTAAGCTCGGTCGCAGCCTTGGTAAAGCTGACATAGCGGCCGGCCGCCTCAAAAGCACGTAGTGCGTTAAGCGGGGGAAGTTTTCTTGACATCGTAAGGCCATTTTCGGGAGTGTGGATCGCTCGTGAATATTAGCCTCAGTTTTTCTCGCACAACAATAGCTAGCGAACTGAGGCCCGGCACTCTGATTGGGTTCAAGGCATGCTTCCCGGCACATCCGTCCCGTGGGCCTAGATGCCGACTCATGCAGACATTGGCTGCGGGCGCAAAGGGATCGGACCGCCCGGCCTCGAATGCGAATGGCTCGTCGGTCACCGCCACGGGGTCGCCGTGCAGGCGACATCACTGCTATTCAGCATTGTTTACCGCGATGGGCATTTAGGCTTGCGTGACGTGTTTGGTGCACTTCCTAGCCTTGAGCATCCTGAAGTTTTAGGCAGCGGCGGCGGGCTGCTCACCACCATGATCATATCCTCCATCGTGAGCCCAGATCGTGCTGAGTGAGCACAGCTCACGCTGAAGAGAATCCTATTTGCACGATCGTGCGACAAGAACCAGAATGGGCCTAGTCGACTTCCGGCGTAGTACTGTGCCGTGGCAAGGCGCAGGTGTAAATAAAAGGATTATCGTGGAAGACATTCTTGTTGAACGCCAGCCGCAATGGCTGGAAATCACCATCAATCGCCCCGACAAGCTCAATGCAATTCGGGAACAGACTGCCGTCGAGATTCTCGAGCAGTTGAGCGAGGCAGAGGCGGACCGTAGCTGCCGCGCTGTCCTGATCACTGGCCTGCCGAAGGCCTTCTGCACTGGTGTGGACACCAGCGAGCAAAAGCTTGAACCGGACGAGATCTTTGAACTGTGGCGGCGCCGCAAGCGCAGCCGCAAGGTCAATCAAATGTTCCGTGCTTTGCCGGAGATGACGAAGCCGGTAATTGCCGCCGTCGAAGGTTACGCGCTGGGCGGAGGTTTCGAGCTGGCGCTCCTGTGCGACCTCGTCGTCGCCGGTGATGGCGCGCAATTCGGCCTGCCCGAGGCCAAGCTCGGCCTCATGCCCGGCGGCGCCGGCACCCAGACATTGCCCCGCCTTGTGGGTAAGCCATTGGCTAAGGAACTCATGTGGACCGGCCGGCGCCTCAACGCGCAGGAAGCTTTGGCTCATCGCATCGTGAACCATGTGGCCGCGAAGGGCGAGGCGATGGCCAAGGCGCGCGAAGTTGCGACTCAAATCGCGGCGCAGGCTCCGCTGTCCGTGATGTTCAGCAAGCAGGCGGTGGAGCGAGGCTTTGACGCCACGCTCTCGGAAGGCATGAACATCGAGGCAGACGCCTTCTTCGCGTTGGCTTTCTCCACCGACAAGGAGGAAGGCCTGGCTGCGCTTAAGGAAAAGCGTCCCGCAAATTTCATCGGTCGCTGAGGAGTTAGCATGACTGTGAAGAAAAAGGATATCGCCATCGTAGGCTACGGGGAGACGCCGGTAGTCATGCGAGGCGGTCGCAGTTCGTACGACTTGGCTTCCGAAGTTCTCGACCAGGTACTGAACCAGACTGGCATCGAAAAGAACGAGATCGACGGTATCGCGGTGTCGGAAACGATGAGCGAGACCAGTAATCCCTTCTGGGCGCCGTTCCTGGCGGAGCATCTGGGGCTACAGACGAACTGGACTCAAATCAACGGCTTGGGTGGTGCCTCGACGATCGCCGGTGTTGCACGAGCCGCCGCCGCCATCCGCGATGGACAGGCGCGCACGGTGTTCGTGGTCGCGTCCGATGCGCAATCGAGCTACCCGCCGACAGAACAGGGTGGCCCGCGCTGGGAGTTCCAATACCCCGTGGGTCTGCGCGGGCCGACTGGCGTGTTCGGCATGCTGATGCAGCGCTACGAGCACCAGTATGGTCTGAAATACGAGGCGCTCGCCAAGCTTGCCGTCACGCAGCGCCGCCACGCGCTCCTTAATCCGAATGCCACTGCCAAGCTAAAGGTGCCGCTGACAGAGCAGGAGTATCTGAGCTCCAAGTTCGTCTCGACGCCGCTGCGTGTGCTGGACAGCGTGATGGTATGTGATGGTGCCAACGGGGTACTGGTTACGTCGGCCGAGAACGCGAAGCGGCTCGGATTGACCAAGGCCGTCTACCCTGTCGGGTATGGCGAGGTGACCAACTTCAAGGTCGATGATCCTACAGCCGACATCACTGAGAGCGGATTCACAGTGGCTGGGCCGCGCGCTATGGCTCAGGCGGGGGTAACCCCGAGTGACATCCGCATGTTCCACCCCTACGACGATTTCGTTATCGCGATCCTTCTGCAGCTTGAGCAGCTGGGTTTCTGCGAGCGCGGCGGCGGATCGGACTTCATTCTTCGCACGGACTTCGGCTTCGATGGTCAGCTGCCGCTCAATACCGGCGGCGGGCAGATCTCGGCGGGACAGCCGGGCCTTGCAGGTGGCGGCCTGAACCTTGTGGAAGCGGTGCGACAAATGTTCGGCGAGGCTGGTGAGCGCCAGGTGAAGGATCCGCGCAATGCGCTGGTTACCGGTATCGGTTCGATCCCCTACGCCAAGAACTGGAGCGTATCCAACGTCATGGTCCTGGAGCAATGAAAATGACAGATACCAAGAAACCCGTGCGTCCCTTGCCGCGCCCAGACATCTATACCAAGACGACGCCGTTTTGGGAAGCTGCTAATGAAGGCAAGTTGATTCTGCAGTACTGCAAGGACACCAACAAAGCCCAATGGTTTCCGCGCTCGGGCTCGGTCTATACCGGTAAGCGAAACATCGAGTGGCGGGAGTCGGCCGGACGCGGCACGGTGTACTCATACACGGTGTCCGTGGCACCGTGGCCAGGCCACGAAGACCGCGTCCCTTACTTGTGTGCCTACGTTGAACTCGAGGAGGGTGTTCGCATTCTGGCCAACCTCTTCAACGTCAAGTCCGAGGAAGTCAAGATCGGCATGCCGGTCAAGCTGATGTGGGAGCGTCTGTCAGAGAAGTTCAACTATCCCGCATTCGAGCCGGTGTAGGTCGGCCCCGACGGGATGCTTGCTCCTTAACGAAGCTGCCTCGGTCGAACCAGCCCGGGGCGGCTTCGTCTTATGGAGCGTTGGGTTTGTAGGGATTTGCACGGCAGGCCACGGGGGATAGACACCGATGAAGTTCGCATCATTTTTGGCGGCGCATGCAAAGGTGCATGGCCACAAGGAGGCCATCATCTGCGAGGGGAGGCGGTTGAGCTTCCGCGAATTGGAGGCATCCACCAACCGCATCGCCCGAGGACTACGGTCTGCGGGGGTTCAAGTAGGTGACCGCGTCGTGGTGTACCTGCCGAACGGCGTCGAGTTCGTTCAGGCCTTCATCGCGGCCATTAAGGCAGGCGCACTAGCGGTGCCGGTGAATCTGCCGCTATCGGCGCCCGAGATTGCGCACATCCTTGGGGATGCAACGCCAAAGGCTGCCTTTATCTGCGGCACCACACAGACCACCTTTGCGCGTGCGGCGTCCGGGCTCCCGGCCGTGGTCCGCATCGGAACTGATCAGCATTGCGACGCGGATCTGCGAATGGACGAGCTCGCCGCGGAAGGCGATGACTCGCCGTTGGATGTGCCTCATGACGCAATGGACTGCATGGTAGGCTACACCTCCGGTACGACCGGGCGAGCAAAAGGGGTGGTCCTGACGCAGTCGAACTATCTCTATGTCAATGGCTACTTGAACGGGTGGAACTGGGGGCTGACCGGGGACGACAGGCACCTGTGCACGACGCCACTGGCGCACCGCACCGGCATGGCTCGGCTGATGAATTTGATTTTTCATGGAAGCACGCTGGTGATTATGCCGCGCTTCGATGCAGCGGAAGCCACACGGTTGGTGCGCCAGGAGCGCATCACCGTTCTCGGCATGGTCCCGACTGTGGGGCGCATGCTACTCGACGAAGTCGAGTCCAGTCCTGAGAGCTTTTCTAGCGTGCGCGTTGCTTTGGTCACGGGTGAAGCGTTCCCGCTTGACGTCAAGAAGCGCTTGTACGCAGCGCTGCCGAACGTCCGCTTCTACTCGTTCTATGCAATGACGGAGGCGGGTGCCATCGCTGGACTGGACAGTTCAGAGCAACTCACCTATCCATCGTCCGTCGGGCGAATCTGGCCCGGCGTTGAAGTCAAGTTGGTGGACAACAATGGCTTCGAAGTCGCCACAGGAGAAGGCGGCGAGATTTGGGTACGCAGTGGTCCACCGGGACTTTACTCCACCATGCGAGAGTACTTCCGTCGGCCAGAGGACACAGCAAAAACCCTGAGCGACGGCTGGGTGGCGACTGGAGACATGGGGCGCTTCGATGCAGAGGGTTATCTGTACCTGATGGATCGAAAGAAAGACATGATCTTGTCCGGCGGATACAACATCTACTCCAAAGAGGTGGAGTCAGCGATCCAGGAGTACCCGGGTATTCGCGATGTGGCCGTCATCGGTGTGCCTGATTCCATGTTCGGTGAGGCGGTCGCGGCTTACGTCGAAGCGGAAGAGGGAGTTGAGATGTCAGCGCAGGCGGTCATTGACCATTGCCGCGAGCTCATTGCGAGCTATAAGAAGCCCAAATACGTGTTCTTCGTGAAGACACTTCCGCGCAACAGCACGGGCAAGGTATTGAAGACCGCGCTGCGCGAACAGTACCGGGTAGAGCACCTTGGCACTTGAAAGAGGATAACCCTATGCAATACGTTTCGCCGTGGATGGATTCTGAGTTGGAGATGCTGCAGGAAGCAGCACGGCGCTTCTTCGAAGAACGCTTTGTGCCCCGTGAACCGCAGTGGGCGGCGGACCTGCTGATGGAGCGAGAAGCCTGGAAGGAGGCCGGTGCTGTTGGCCTTCTATGCGCGAGTATTCCAGAGGAATACGGAGGTGGAGGCGGCACGCTCGCGCACGACATCGTGATCTTCAGCGAGCAAGCGCGGGCCCTCATCGGGAGCTTCTCCAATACCGTGCACAGTGGCATCGTAGCGCACTACCTGCTTCACTACGGCAGCGAAGCGCAGAAGAAGCGCTGGTTGCCGAAGATGGCGACGGGGGAAATGGTTGCGGCGATCGCGATGTCGGAGCCGGATGCCGGGTCTGATCTTCAGGCAATCAGGACGCGTGCAGTGCGTGAGGGTGATGAGTACGTGATCAACGGCGCCAAGACCTTCATCACCAACGGCTATCACGCCGACCTGGTGTTTGTGGTTGCGAAGACTGACCTGTCGGCTAAGGGCTCGCGAGGAACCTCCATCATTGTGGTAGAGACACGCGATTTGCCGGGGTTCCGCCGCGGCAAGGTGCTGGAAAAGCTGGGAAACAAGGGCTCCGATACGGCAGAGCTGTTTTTTGATGACGTACGGGTGCCGGTGGAGAACTTACTTGGATCAGAGGAAGGGCAGGGCTTTCCGCAACTGATGGCTCAATTGCCAGCCGAACGCCTGTACATTGCGATGAACGCAGTCGCCCAAATGGAGAGGGCCGTTGCGATGACCGTCGATTACGTCAAGCAGCGCAAAGTGTTCGGTCAGCAGCTTTCGGAGATGCAGAACACACGCTTCAAGCTAGCAGAGTGTCAGACCCAAGCGCAGTTGGCACGCGTGTACGTCGACAACTGCATAGTGCGCTGCATGCAAGGGCAGCTATCCAACGAGGATGCCGCCATGGCCAAGTGGTGGGCCACGGAACGATGCAACCGGGTCGTCTATGAGTGCCTGCAATTGCATGGAGGCAACGGATTCATTATGGAGTACCCGATCGCCAGGTTGTATGCGAACGCGCGCGTGGGTCCAATCTACGGCGGCTCCAATGAAATCATGAAAGAGATCATCGCCCGCAGGCTGCTGCGCTGACGCGTCGAAACCACGCTGAGCTGCTGCCGACCTTCGGCGGCGCTCACGCGTCCGATCTGCGACTTACGTCGCACATCACCGCCAACTGATCCTTCGTCTCGCTCTCGCTGGCCCACATCTGGCTGCGCGAAGTTCATTGAAAGCACATG
Organism: Cupriavidus consociatus; assembly: GCF_017814975.1. Classification (GTDB taxonomy): domain Bacteria; phylum Pseudomonadota; class Gammaproteobacteria; order Burkholderiales; family Burkholderiaceae; genus Cupriavidus; species Cupriavidus consociatus. The sequence continues at coordinate 87,972 of NZ_JAGIQA010000020.1, read as the reverse complement.
TCTGCCGATATGCGACCCAGTGTAGTGGGGAAGCGTCCCTCTCGGCCGGAGCGCATCAAGCCCTCATTGAGGCAAGGTGCGACATCAATAGGTCTTGCGCGATGTCGCGGCTTCCCTCCTCCGGTCCGGCCAACTGGCGAACCAGGAGGCCGTGAGCCAGTATGAGCAACTCTTCCGCTTTGCGCTGCGGATCGACGTCTTTGCGAAACTCACCAACCGCCATGCCATCTGCGATCAGTCGAGCCCAGAAGCGCTGCTGTCGTCTGTATCGGTCGGATTGATGAGACAGCAACTCAAGGTCTCGCGTGCTAGTGGCCAGATAGTTGATCCAGAAGCGCCAGAAGCGATCCCTTGGTGAGCGACAAATGTAGCCGCTGAGCAGCCTGTGCAGCTGCTTGATGGGAGAACCGGAATAGACCTCCCAGTCCTCGGGCAACTCATATGCCGACTCCAGAGCTGCGATCAGTAGGCGTTGCTTATTGCCAAAGTGGTAGTTGATCGTCCCGGTGCTCATGCCCGCAGCCTGTGCGACCTTTCGCATGCTGAGGTTCTCAATGCCGTCGACCGAGATGAGTTCATAGACGATGCCAAGTACGTACTTGCGGGTGCGCTGCTGGCCCATGCGTACGCCGTCGCGCTGTGGTTGGATTCCCGTTCCCCGGGGAAAAGCTTTTGGCGGCTTGAGATTTGCAGCTCTTTCGGGGGCGCCTGCCGAAACAGGAGTGGTTCGACTAAGAAAAGGTCTGGGCGGCATGGTCCCGTCAGGAGTCGGGCAGTGGCAATGCCTACATTGTGACGGGGGCCGATATAAGACGGCCACCGACTTCGGTAGTGGGTGTGACCTGATGTGATACAGCGTGAAGAATCATCACTTGTTCGCACGATGGTGCAATATAGAATCGGTTCACGATTAGTCAAAGGTACCCGGTGTAAGGAGCCCCGTTTGGAGATGGAAGCGAGCAAAATTATTTCAGCACCGTGGGATCGCTTGCGCGACACGACCTTGCTGCGTACCCGCAATCTTATCGGGGGCGAGTGGTGTCTGGCATCTGACGGCGGCGAACATGCGGTCCTGAATCCTTCCAGTCAGCAAGTTCTGGCGAAAGTGCCGGCCTCGTCGGAGGAGGATGCGCGTCGCGCCGTGCAGGCAGCGCACGACGCGGGCAAGGAATGGGCTGAGCTGACATCCAAGGCGCGCGCAAGCGTGCTTCGCCGTTGGCACGACCTGATCTTGCAGCACCGCGATGACCTGGGGCTTATCCTGGCCGCTGAGCAAGGAAAGCCGCTCGCGGAAAGTGTGGGCGAAGTGGTCTACGGTGCCGGATTCGTCGAGTGGTTCGCCGAGGAAGGAAAGCGTGTCTACGGAGACGTAATCCCGCCGCACGCTAAGGACAAGCGCATTGTGGTTGTCAAGCAACCCGTGGGGGTGGCGGCGTTGATCACGCCTTGGAACTTCCCCAGCGCAATGATCACGCGCAAGGTGGGCCCGGCTCTGGCGGCAGGCTGCACCGTGGTGCTCAAGCCTGCGGAAGACACGCCGCTGTCGGCATTGGCACTGGGCGAGTTGGCGATGCGTGCAGGGGTGCCGCCAGGGGTGTTCAATATCGTGACTACTGCTCAGCCGGCATCCGTAGGCGGCGTTTTCACGTCCGATCCGCTTGTACGTAAGCTTTCGTTCACCGGCTCGACCCGCGTAGGCAAGATGCTGATGGCGCAATGCGCAGGTACCGTGAAGCGCGTATCGCTCGAATTGGGTGGGAACGCGGCGTTCATTGTGTTTGACGATGCCGATCTCGACGCAGCAATTGCCGGCCTGATGGCCTGCAAGTTCCGCAACACCGGCCAGACCTGCATTAGTGCGAACCGAATCCTGATCCAGGACGGCATCTTCGATGCGTTCAGTAAGCGGCTTGTCGAGGCAGTACGCTCACTCGCAGTCGGCGATCCATTGGCGGACGGGAGCCAACAGGGTCCTCTCATCAACGAGGCCGCATTCCTCAAGGTCAATCGCTTGGTCAACGACGCCCTGGCACGAGGTGCCGATGCACTCGAGGGCGCCTCGGTGCACGACCGTGGCGGATGGTTCTACCAGCCGACGGTACTGGCCAACGTGCCGAGCGACGCGACGATCTGCTCGGAAGAGATCTTCGGCCCCGTGGCTGTACTGGAGCGCTTCGGTTCGGAGGCAGACGTCGTGGCTCGTGCGAACGATTCCCCCTATGGCCTCGCCGGCTACTTCTACAGCCGGGATGTCGCGCGCTGCTGGCGTGTGGCGGAGGCGCTAGAGGTGGGGATCGTCGGCGTCAACGAAAGCTCCATCTCGACTGAACTAGCCCCCTTCGGTGGTGTCAAGGAATCGGGGATCGGTCGCGAAGGATCGAAGTACGGCATCGATGACTATCTTGAGACAAAGTACATGTGCTTCGGTGGCGTCTCATGATGACCTAACAACAAAAATAAAACAAAGACAGGAGACATACCATGAAACGCAGGCACTTGATGGTTGCCGCGGCCCTTTTGGCGTGCGGCCCGTTTGCTTTAGCTGCTGACCCGTATCCGGTCCGGCCGATCAAAATCATTGCGCCGCAGCCGCCAGGCGGAGCCGTCGACATGATGGCTCGCACCGTGGCAGAGGCACTTCAAAAGACTTTCGGCCAAGCCGTGGTGGTCGAGAACAAATCCGGTGCAGGCGGCCTTATAGGTGTGAGCGCAGCTGCCAAGTCACCAGCGGACGGCTACACGCTGGTGATCGGATCGACCGGCCCATTCTCGGTCAGCGCGAGCCTGCTGCAAAGGGTTCCATTCGACCCTGTAAAGGACTTCGTTCCGATCGCAAGGCTGGCGCAGATGCCAAGTTACCTCGTGGTCAATGCCAATGTGCCCGTGTCGACAGTCACCGAGTTTCTCGCCTTGGTCCGTTCGAAGCCCGGACGCTTCACGTACGCATCAACCGGCAATGGCTTGTCACAGCATACCAACATGGAGTTGCTGAAGAGCATAGCCAACCTGTCCATTTTGCCAGTGACGTACCGTGGCAGTGCGCCAGCAATCAGCGATTTGCTTGGGCATCAGGTCGACATGATGATCGAGCTGGGCCCGCAAGTAATCCCGCACATCCGCGCCGGAAAATTGAAGGTTTTGGCGACCACGAGCGCGACCCGTACCGAGCTGCTGCCGAAAGTTCCGACCCTGGCAGAGAGCGGTGTTCCTGGATTCGAAGCCTACACCTGGTTCGCGCTCTATGCACCCGCAGGTACGCCACAGGCTATCGTGTCCAAGGTGCATGAAGCACTGACCAAGGAATTTGATGGTCCTGAAATCCGAACTCGTCTAAGCGCCATCGGTGCGGAAGTTGCGCTGAATTCGCCGACGGAGTTGGCCGCATTTCAGGCGGCCGAGACCAAGAAGTGGGCCGCAGTAATCCGGCAGGCCGGCATCAAACCTGAATGAGTTAGGGGAGGGACGAATGCCAGGTCCGCTTCACGGATTGAAAGTTGTCGAGATCGCCGCCATCGGGCCCGCGCCGTTCTGCGGGATGCTCTTGGCTGACATGGGTGCTGAGGTCGTGCGCGTCGATCGCAAAGGCGAAAAGCACCGCGCCAGTTCGGGCGATGCCGATGTGCTGCAGCGAGGCAGGAAGTCCATCGCGCTGGACTTGAAGCGTCCCGGCGCTGTGGATATCGTGCTGCAATTGGTCGAGCGCAGTGATGTGCTGATCGAAGGATTCCGTCCCGGGGTGATGGAGCGTTTGGGGCTCGGTCCCGACATCTGCCTTGCACGACAGCCAAAGCTTGTGTATGGGCGGATGAGCGGCTGGGGTCAGAGCGGCCCCCTGGCTCAAGCAGCGGGTCATGACATCAACTACCTCGCGCTCTCGGGAGCTTTGCATGCGCTTGGCGATGCAGACCGTCCCCCCACACCGCCACTGAACCTGGTCTCGGACTTCGGTGGAGGTGGGATGATGCTGGCGTTTGGGCTGATCTGCGCCGTTTGGGAGGCAATTCGCAGCGGCCGTGGTCAGGTAGTCGATGCGGCCATGAGCGACGGGAGCGCTCTGCTGATGGCCATGCTCTACGGATACGTGGCCATGGACCGCTGGGATCCCCAGCATCGCGGAGTCAACTTTCTTGATGGGAGTGCTCCCTTTTACGGCGTCTATCGTTGCGCGGACGGGCGTTTCATCGCTGTTGGCTCAATTGAGCCGCAGTTCTACGCAAAGCTGCTCGCCGTGTGTGGGCTCTCGACCGATCAAGAGTTCGAGGCGCAGTGGGACACTGCGCGCTGGCCTCACCTTAAAGGAAAACTGGGCGAAGTATTCCTTCAGCGTACGCGGGACGAATGGGTCCAAGCCTTCGCCCACGAGGACGCATGCGTTAGCCCTGTGCTGGACATGCGCGAGGCCCCTGCCCACCCGCACCATATTGAGCGACAGAGTTTCATCAACTCTGATGGCTTGATCCAGCCTGCCGCTGCCCCGCGTTTCTTGCGCACCCCCGCTGCTATTCCAGGGAAGCCCACCCCGCAGGGTGCGCAGTCGGATGAGGTTCTTGCTAGCCTCGGATTGGACGCAGAGCGAATCCAGACTCTCCGCGCGGAAGGGGTTGTTGCATAGCGCAATTTCGGCGCCGCCTGCCGGTGAGCGTCGAGCGTTGATGCGTGGAACCTTTGACTGCGTTAATCGATGGGCCTCCGGTATGGATAGCGCTTCATTTGGTAGACTTGGGTGCTCAATGCAACGCGGAACCGGCTTCCGCCGCAGGATTGCTTTAGTAAGGGCGGCTAAACCGCCGCGAGCGTAGGTCATACACAACTGGCAACGCGAACCTTGATTGTTGGCGGGTTCTCATCGAATTCGGGAGCAACTGATGCGCTGGACCGGAGGACGGACTAGCAAGGCACTTACTAAGAGGTTAGCTGCTTCTGGTGTCACGAGCGCGCCCGTACGCGACGGGCTCACCCCGTCTCAATGGCAGGGCACTGCTTGGCAGGATGCTCTTGGCAACTCTCCCGACGGATCGCTCACTAAAGACCTTTCGTTCCAGTTCGTACAGCCAGAAGTGCTGCAAAGTGTTGTTGGATGCGCATCGAGTGAGGTCGTAGAGCCTGCGGCCTATTGTGATCGAATGCGTATTCAAGAAAGCGGGGCGCAGAGATGGCGCTCAACTCCTGCCCAGCCAGGTTGCGCCAGGCCAGCGGCCATCTTGAATCATGGCTTGGGTGAGCGCGGTCAGTTCGTTTGCTACCGCGCGTACAGCCAAGGAGTTGCGCCGCATCATCGACACGGCAAGTCCAGTGCGGCGCTGCAATTCTTCGCCCGCGATCGGTGTAGCTTTCAGGCTTCCGCTGTCAACTGCAGATGCGACGCTACTCATCGGCAACACCGCAAATCCGAGCCCCTGCTCCGCCATGGCTTTCTGAACGCGGGTGTCATTCGTCTCCGCGACGACATTAAGCTTGATGCCCCGGGCTTCGCTAGCGTGGTCAAGTATCAAGCGCAAGCCACGGTAGAAGACCGGCAGGATCAGTGGCAGGGTTACGAGGCACTGCAAACCAATCGGAGCCTTGCCGAGGTCTTCCGAGCGAGGGCCTCCGACCAAACAGAGCTGTTCGACAAACAACGGTTGCATGTCGAGCTGGCTGGACGTCTTGTAATCCGTGAGCATGGCAAGTCCCACCTCGCCATTTTCCAGCCACTCCCGCAATCGGTCAGAATAGCCAGTGTAGATGCGCAACATCAGTTCCGGATGGCTGGCTCGCAGCGCTGCCACCAGAGGGGCTGCGATCAATTCGCTCTGGCTGGTGAGAAGACCGAGATCCACCGTGCCACGGACAGCGCCTGGGCTTGCGACCACGATTTCTGTGCGGGCACCGTCAATTTCGCGCAAGGCACGCCGGGCGCGTTCGATGAGTCGGCTCCCGGCGTCCGTCAGTTCCATGCCGCGCGGCGTGCGTTCGAACAGCGGAGTTCCCAAATCCTCTTCCAGCATCCGCAGCTGACGGGAGAGTGCGGGCTGTGCCAGGTGCAGCGTTTCAGACGCACGCGTAATGCTACCGGTGTCGGCGATTGCCAGGAAGGCACGCAGCTGTTTGATGTCCAACTCAGGTCTCCTTGCCTCGAAGCTCTGCCGGGCGCATGGCGCCGATTTTACCAGCTCCGGTGCGGTATCGCCGCCGCAACTTGCGACCTGAAGCAGAACATTTGAATACTAAATTGGAGGCACCCCTTTAATTAAACGCCGCACTTTCATCGCTGCCGCATGCGTCCCAGCTTTTGCTACGCGCGCCAATACACAATTGTATCCTAGCCGACCGATTAAACTTGTTGTTCCAACTTCCGCTGGCGGGATTGCGGATTTCATTGCACGGAGCGCGGGCGAGGTCATGGCCCGTAGCCTTGGGCAACCTTTTGTACTGGATAACCGTCCGGGTGGTGCCTCGACCCTGGCAGCCAATATCGTCGCGCATGCCAACCCTGACGGCTATACCCTGCTGATGGGTACTGAGTTCAACATGGCAACGGCCGCCTTGTTGCGCAAGGACATCGCGTACGACCCCCGGAAGGATTTGCTCCCAATTGGAGTACTCGCTAAGTTTCCGCTGGGGCTTATTGTCAATGCGAAACTTCCGGTGCGTTCGGTGCGAGGGTTGGTGAACTACCTGCGCGCGCGACCAGGCGCGGTGAATTATGCTTCCGCGGGCGCAGGCACTGCCTACCATTTAGCGGCCGAGATGTTCAAGGCTCAGAACGACGTGCAGATGGTACACGTACCGTATGCCGGTGGCGCACCGATGGCGACATCGTTAATCCGGCGTGACACCGAGGTGGCGTTTGCCGCGCTCAATACGTATCTGCCCTTTATACGCTCCGGGGAACTGCGGGTGCTTGCCATTGCCAACGAAAGGCGGATTCCTCAACTCCCGGATGTGCCTACGTTTGCGGAGGCTGGTTTCGCTGCTTTCGACGCAAGCATGCACTTGGGGCTTGCATCGCCGAGCGGTGCCGCACCCGACATCATCCATCGACTTCACACGGCGTTAGCCAAAGGCTGGGCGGATGAGACATATCGCACCCGGATGGCGACTTACGGAATCGAGACACCAGCACCCCACACGCCGACGGAGTACGCCGAAAGATTGGCTGCGGAGGCGCAGCGCTGGCAAGGGTTGATCACCAAGAACAAGATACGAATGGAATGATGAGGGACATCGGAAATGGAACAGCCTTCAACACCTTACGCCTATTACCGCGGTGGCACGACTAAGGCGTGATCATCAGGCGCCTGGAGCTGCCATTCCGGGAGATACAGCTATGTCGAGTCAGTCCGGTTCGCACGTCGACCATCGCAGCGGAGAAGCAAACCGCGCGAGGCTCGCAGTACGTCACGCCGTTGCGCGGTCAGGCGTCAGCCCTGTCAGCGCCGGCCATCCGGCCAGGTCCACCAGCAAGGACCACCGGTCGCCTTGCGCCATTCTGGGTGCTCAGGGTTTCACATCTCCAAGGTAACCGCGACACAGAGCGCTGAAGCCCCGAGCGCCATGCCGAATTTGTATAGGAGACCTCGCATCTTTCTATTGGACGCGACTGCTTGACGGCGGCACGATTCCTCGTACATCAAAAGTAAATCGGCAGGAGACACGTCCATGAACTTCCGGAAAGCCGCCAGCCTGGCAGGAGGATTCGCATGCCAGCGTTGACCTTCGTGCAAGCGTCCGGGGAGCGCAAGATCGTCGAAGCGCTTGTTGGCGAATCGGCCATGCATGCTGCTCGCCGCAACCTCGTTCCCGGCATCATCGCAGATTGTGGCGGCGAGCTGTCATGCGCCACCTGTCATGTCGTTGTGGATGAACGGTGGCTCTCAGCACTCCCGCCGCGGAGCGCCAGTGAAGATGAAATGCTCGAATGCACAGCCGAGGTTCCAACCTCTTGTAGTCGGCTGGCTTGCCAAGTTCGAATTACCCCCGAACTGGAGGGCCTCATTCTTCACATCCTGCGCTCGCAGAAATGAACGTCGCTAGCCTTGTCCCGTATAGAGCCATCGCCACCGTCGGTGGTGGCTACGCCATTGCTGGGAGCCGATAGAGCTCCGCAGTTGCAGTAATACCGCTTGCGGCTCCGCGCCAGAGTCCCATCGTCAAACTTCCCTACAAGTGTCCCCATGACCGACAACCTTTCTCTTGTTCCGGCGCGCTTTGACGCCGCTACCGACCGCGAGTACCGCATGCTAATCGACGGCGAATGGGTGCCTTCGGCAAGTGGTGAAACTTTTCGTTGTGTTGACCCCTATGAAAATCGTGAGTGGGGTCACGTACCTGCTGCGGGTGCGGCGGATGTCGACAGCGCTGTACGGGCCGCGCGGCGAGCGTTCGATTCCGACGGTTGGCCGAAAACGCCGCCGGCGCAACGAGCCGCGTTGCTTCGCCGACTTGCAGATCTGATCGAGCAGAATGCCGATGAGCTAGCACGCATCCAGATTCACGAGAACGGAAAGCTGATCGGTGAGATGAGCCGCGGCACTTTCATGCTCGGAGCTCACGCGCGTTACGTCGCAGGATTGGTCGAGAACCTGCATGGCCAGACCATCGACACCGGCTTTCCGAACATGAGCACGAGCACCGTGCGAGAGCCTGTTGGCGTCGTGGCGGCCGTGACGCCATGGAACACGCCGTTGGGACTGCTCGCCTGGAAGCTCTTTCCTGCGCTCGGTGCCGGCTGCACATTGGTTATCAAGCCATCGGAGGTGACGCCCACTTCTACGTTACGCCTTGCTGAGCTCTGTATGGAGGCGGGCTATCCCAAGGGTGTCGTCAATGTCGTGACGGGCTTCGGCCAAACAGCTGGTGCCGCACTCGTTGCACATCCGGGTGTGGACAAGATCGCGTTCACAGGCTCGACGCAGGGCGGGCGAGCCATGCTGCGAGCGGCCGCGGACCGGGTCGGGCGCGTGACGCTCGAGCTTGGAGGAAAGTCCCCAAACATTGTCTTCGCGGATGCTGACCTTGACAACGCCGTGCACGGTGCGATGGCGGGCATCTTCGCGGCCACCGGCCAGACGTGCATGGGAGGGTCACGGCTCCTGGTGGAGGACTCCATTTACGACGAGTTCACGAGCAGGCTCGCGGTAGCCGCTGACTCCTTGCGCCTAGGTGACCCGCTTGACCCAAAGACCGAAGTTGGTCCCGTTGCCTGCCGAACGCAACTGAATAAAGTGCTTGAATACGTCGACATCGGCAAGTCCGAGGGAGCGCGCTTGCTGGCGGGCGGAGTGCGTGACGAAGGACTGGCGACAAGCCAAGGGTTTTTCGTCCGGCCGACGGTGTTTGTCGACGTAGAGAATCGATCGCGACTCGCACAGGAAGAGGTCTTTGGTCCCGTCGTCGCGGCGATCAGATTCAAGAGCGAAGACGAGGCATTGGCACTCGCGAACGACGTTGATTTCGGACTCGCAGCCGCCGTCTGGACCCGTGACATGGCCCGTGCGCAGCGGATGGCGCACCAGCTACGCGCCGGAACCGTATGGGTCAACACCTACCGCATGGTCCATCACACGATGCCTTTCGGAGGCTTCAAACAAAGTGGCTTGGGGCGTGAGTTGGGCCCCCATGCTCTCGACGAATACACCGAAACCAAGTCGATCTGGGTCGATCTGGGCAATCGGCAGACCTTTGGCCGTCGCTGAGGCGGTTCAACAAATCAAGGAGATAACTATGAGCGCCATCATTGATGCCGCCGCGCGAATTCCTAACCTCGCAAGTCAAGAGACCTTCGTTGCTGGGGTACCGCATGATGCATTCGATGCCGTCCGAGCTATGCCAGGGCTTTACTGGCAACCTGCGGAACGTGGCACGCTCAACGGAGGGTTTTGGGCTGTCACGCGAGCCAAGGATATCGTCGCCATCGAAAAGGACCCGGAGACGTTCACTTCGACGCTGGGACCGTGGTACCCGCTGACCGGCAAAAATCCGGAGAATATTCTCTGGAACGACCCGCCGAAGCACGGCGAGTTGCGCCGCGCAGTGGCAAAGGCGTTCGGTCCACGCGTGGTAGCGAACTTCGACGATTGGGTGCGGCCGATTGTGGTAGAGACGCTGCAGGCGTACGTCGAGAAGGGTGGTGGGGACTTCGTGCCGGACGTGGCGGCCATGATTCCCTCACGCGTGATGGCTCGGGTCATTGGAGTGCCTCGCCAAGATGAGCTCCGCGTCGTGAAGTGGACATTCGATGTCTTCGCTGCCATGCAGGTTCCAGATGACGGGAAGACATTCTGGGCTGTGAACAATCCGATCCGAGACTACATGTGGGAACTGCGCGCGGCGAAGCTGCGCGAGCCCGCCGATGACATGGCCACGGCCCTGGCCCAAGCGAATGAACGGGGCGAGCTGACTGAAGCCGAGTACCGGTCATTTACCAGCGTGCTGCTGCTAGCTGGCTTCGAGACCACGCACACCGTCATGGCACAGGCGATGCGCATGATCGTCGAAGATGCAGACGTTGCGCGAATGGCTGACGAAGCTGTCGCCGACGGAAAGACGGATGCTCTTGTCGACGAGTTCCTGCGCTACATCACACCGGCCATGAACATGGGCCGTGTTGCCACGCGAGATCTGGAGTTTGGCAACACGAAGATTCGAAAGGGCGACCTGATGCAGCTGTACTTCATCGCAGCCAACCGCGACCCGGAACTCTTTGGAGAGCCGCATCGCTTCAATCCGTCGCGCCCCGAGCGGAACCACATGGCCTTCGGGGGTGGCTGCCACACCTGCCTCGGAGGGCCACTCGCAAAGCTTGAACTGCGCATCCTGTTCGAGGAAATGCACAAGCGAGGAATCCGATTGCGGCTCGCGGGTGAGCCGCAGCGTGGTCGCCAGACCCAAATCAATCAACTCCTTTCGCTCCCCCTTGCCTTGGTCTGAGCCATGAAGACTTTGACCCAAGGAGATAGCCGCGCAAGCCCCATCTGCTAATCGGTGACGTGCAAGATGCGCAGTTAACAGTTGACGCAATTGCACGTGGGGGTGGGCGGAATGGATGCATTGCGACTCGACAAAAAGCGAGAATGTTGGGCGCCCCGTACAGTACGCGTGCGCCCGTTTCGGAGGTGTCCTCGTGCTGTGACATCGCTGGGCAAGGGTTCCTGGAGCTTTGCAGGAGACCGATCCAAATGCCGCGTGAAGTGATCGCTCTCCGAACCAGGCAATGCGGAGCTGCCCCTCTTTTCACTAGGCCATCGACACTGGGGAGGAGTGGGTTATGAACAAGACTTGGCTGATCACTGGGACCAGTGGGGGCTTTGGACGCGCAATGGCAGAGACGCTGCTTGCTCGAGGCGATCGCGTCGCTGCGACCACACGGAAGTTTCGCTCCCTTGACGACTTGGCGGCGCGGTTTGGGGAGCGACTTTGGCGGCGGGAGATGGATCTGACGGCTAACGCCGATGTTGAGCAGGTCGTGGCCGAGGCCTTTTGGGAACTTGGCCGAGTCGATGTCGTTGTCAGTAACGCGGGGTATGGCCTCTTTGGTGCCGTTGAGGAAGTGAGCCACGAACAGCTAGTGCGCCAGGTGGAGGTGAATCTGCTGGGATCGATGCGTCTTGTGCGGGCGGTCCTGCCGCATTTGCGCGTGCAAGGGGGCGGCCGGATTCTGCAGGTATCAAGCGTTGGCGGGCAGGTCGCCTATCCCGGCCTGGGGGTGTACCACGCCACCAAGTGGGGTATTGAAGGCTTCATAGAGGCGCTTATACCAGAAGTTGCACCGTTCGGCATCCAAGCGACGTTGATCGAACCTGGCGCAGCACGCACGGCATGGGCGGGTGAGAATGCCGATTGGGCCCACCCACTGTCACACTATGAAAAATCCTTGGTCGGCGCGATGCGGCGGCGTATGTCCACCGCTGGCTCGCAGGCCTTTGCAGGAGATCCACATAGGATCGCCCAGGCAATGATTGATTGCGCCAATGAGCGTAAGGCGCCTCGCCGCCTCACGTTGGGAAGCGATGCCTATGAAGCCATGCACTCCGCGCTTAAAAGCCGTTTGCACGCACTAGAAGCCCAACGATCGGTGGCGCTGTCGACGGATGCGGACGCATAGCAAGGTGCGAAAAGGAAAACATCCCGACAAGGACCGTGACGACTAATGGCTGGGCGTCCTGTCAGATGCTGAAATCAAGCCATTGATCGGTTCGAGGGAGGCTCTTATCGGCCTTTTTCCCGGAGCCTGCGAAGGACGGCGCGGAGGCTGTTGCTTCCAATCTCGATGATGGAGGCATCTGCGGTCGAGGCGCGCGCGGTAACTGCGGCATGGATACGTCAGAAAATCTCATGGTCACTGATTTTTCATCAATCGCGCGATCGAGCAAGTTCATCTAAATTGCCCGACACTAAAACGCAAAATTCATAGGAGCGATGATGCCGGAAATGTCCAAAAAGACCACACGCGCGATGCGAACACAGCGTGCTCGGAGGTTGTTTCTGGCGATTGCTTCGGGCGCTGCGTTGTATGCCGCAATGCCTGCATTTGCCGGCGAAGCGTTCCCTGTCCGACCGATTACTTTGGTCCTGCCGTTTCCCCCCGGCGGTGCTTCTGATACGCAGTTGCGCGCGCTTGCCACCGCCGCAGCAAAGGAGTTGGGACAGCCCATCGTTGTTGTTAACCGTCCTGGCAACGGAGGTACTATCGCCCCGGCTGCGATGGCACACTCTGCCGCCCCCGATGGGTACACCATCGCGATGGCGGTACGTACGCTGCTGCGGCTGCCGCATCTTAGCAAGGTAAATTTCGACCCCCTGAAGGACTTCACATACATCATTGGCCTCAGTGGCTTCTCATTCGGTGTCGTGGTCGCAAACGACGCGCCGTGGAAGTCGCTCAAGGAGCTGATAGATGACGCACGTGCCAGGCCAGGGGCCATTACTTATGGCGCCAGCGGTCGGGGTAGCAGCGGTCATGTTGCCATGGAGCGTCTGGCCCGGGCAGCCGGTGTGCGTCTCAATTTTATTCCCTACAAAGGCACGGCTGAAGAGGTCAAGGACCTGTTGGGTGGACATTTGGCGGCTTACGCCGATCCCGGCTGGGGCTCGATGCTGGAGTCAGGGAAGGTCCGGGTACTTGCAACGATGGGAGAGGTGCGCCTGAAACGGTGGCCGCAGGTTCCCACCCTAAAAGAGCTGGGCTACGACATCGTAGTGACCTCTCCCATTGGATTGATTGGCCCGCGCGGTATGGACCCTTCCGTGGTGGCGCGACTGCACGACGCCTTCCGCAGGGCCATGGTTGACCCGGCCTACGTACGCACTATGGAGCAGAACGATCAGGTGCAGGAGTACCTCAGCAGCGATGCCTATACGAAGTCTGCTGCGCGTGAATTCGCCCGGGAGAAGGCCGTCGTGCACGAATTGGGAATCACACTGGAATGAGCAGAATGTATCTCACCCAAGGACTGCATAGGGCCGCGCAACGAGCGCCCGAGAAACCAGCAACGATATTCGCTGGGCGTCAACGCACTTTCCGCGAGCTAACCGGGCGGATTGCTCGCGCAGCGGCAGTGCTGCACAACTTGGGGGTGCAACCGGGAGACCGGGTTGCCATCCTTGCCCATAACTCCGACGTCTACGTCGAATTGTTGCTTGGGATATGGTGGGCAGGCGCTGTCGCTGTTCCTGTGAACACTCGGTGGAGCGTCTCGGAGATTGTCTACTCGCTGTCCGACTGCGGGTGTGAAGTGCTCTTCGTAGATGATGCATTCGTGGATCAAGTTGATTCCATTCGAGCTGGATCGGACGCGCTGCAACGGATTGTCCAAATTGGTAATGGCGATGGCGCGGCGGGCCTGCCAGCCTACGAGTCGCTTCTGCAAGCTTCCGAGCCACTCACCGATACGCGGACGGGAGGCGACGAGCTGGCCGCTATTCTCTACACCGGTGGCACGACAGGCTTTCCCAAGGGGGTAATGCTCTCCCATAGCAATTTCTGGTGCGGGGCGGTATCGCGGCTGGCCGAGACATTCAGTCCTCTCAATGGTGTGGCACTCTTTGTATCGCCATTTTTTCACGTCTCAGGGCTGTTCCGCTTGGTGATGCAGATCGTTCTGGGCGCCACTAACGTCATCGAACCCCAATTTCGGCCGGAATCGGTGCTCGACGCCTTCGAGCGATACGAGGTGACCGATGTGGTGCTGGTCCCGAGCATGGTGCAAATGCTGTTGGATCACCCGTCCTTTGATGCCGGGCGACTGCGCAGCCTTCAACGCATATCCCATGGTGGGGCTCCGATGCCGCCAGCGCTGCTCGATCGGGCAATGGAGCTATTGCCTGATGTCGGCTTCTGTAGCTCCTATGGCATGACTGAGACATCAGGGGTTGTCAGTGTTCTCGGCCCGGTCAAAGCAGCCGACCGGCAGCGCTTAGGCACTGCTTTGCGTTCAGTAGGGCAAGCAGGGTTGGGCGCCGAACTGCGAATTGTCGATATTTACGATAAGGACCTGCCGCCAGGCTCCGTGGGCGAGGTAGTACTGCGGGGACCCGCGGTGATGCAAGGCTACTGGAATAAGCCGACGGAAACAGCCGCAGCGCTGAAGGACGGCTGGCTGCATACCGGTGATGCCGCCTGGCTGGACGAAGCAGGGCACATCCACGTTGTGGACCGACTGAAAGACATGGTCATCACGGGCGGAGAAAACGTCTATTCGGCAGAGGTGGAAGCGGCCCTGATGGCGCACAACGCTGTCGCCGCTTGCGCAGTCATAGGCGTACCAAGCATTCAGTGGGGCGAGTCGGTCCATGCAGTGATCGTGTTGCGCCCGGGCGCAGTGGCGGATGCGGATGAGTTGCGAGCGCACTGCCGAACACGTCTGGCCGGATATAAATGCCCCAAGAGCGTGGACTTCGTGCCGAGCCTCCCGCTTTCTGCCGCCGGCAAGATCTTGAAGAACCGTCTTCGGGACGAGTACCTCTCGCGTGCGACGGCCTGAGTTTCTATCAAAGGAAGAGAGAATGACCCTTCAGCAACGAGCCGTCCACGTCGTGGGCGTAGGCATGATTCCGTTTACCAAGCCTGGCACAAGTGAGCCGTATAACGTCATGGGCGCCAGGGCAACGCAGCTCGCCTTGGCCGATGCTCGGCTTAGTTATGACTTGATCCAGCAGGCTTACGTGGGGTACGTCTATGGCGACTCTACGGCAGGCCAGGCCGCTTTATATCAGGTTGGGCTGAGCGAGATCCCCATCTTCAATCTCAACAATAACTGTGCGACGGGCTCCAGTGCCTTGTTCCTGGCGCGCCAGGCGGTGGAGAGCGGTGCAGTCGAGTGCGCACTAGCACTCGGCATGGACCAGATGGTGCCCGGCGCCCTGAAGGGGGCCTTCGATGATCGCCCTTCGCCGATGCAGAGATTCGCGGACACGATGACGGCACACCAGGGCTACCAGCCAGAGACCCCGCGCGCAGCCCAATTCTTTGGTGGGGCGGGTCGCGATTACATGGCGCAGTATGGTACGCGACCCGACACATTCGGGCGTATCGCCGTCAAGGCTCGCCAGCATGCGGCACGAAACCCGCTGGCCGTCTTCCGCCAAATCCTGACGCTGGAAGAGGTAATGGCCTCGCCCATGGTGTTCGATCCCCTCACGCGATATCAGTGCTGCCCCCCGACGTGCGGAGCAGCCGCAGCCATCGTGTGTTCTTCGGACTTTGCGCGCAAGCATGGTCTGGACGCGAGCGTCGTGATAGCGAGCCAGGCCATGACCACAGACTCCCCCGCGAGCTTCGAGAGCGACGACATGCGGAAGCTAGTGGGCTACGACATGACCGCCAAGGCGGTCAAGGAGGTCTACGAGACTGCTGGTGTCGGCCCCGAGGACGTGGATGTCGTGGAACTACACGACTGCTTCACGGCCAATGAACTCATCTCCTATGAGGCGCTCGGGTTGACTCCGCCCGGTACCGCCGAAAAGTTCGTGCTGGACGGCGACAACACCTATGGCGGACGGTATGTCGTCAATCCGTCGGGGGGCTTGCTGTCCAAAGGACACCCACTTGGGGCCACCGGCCTCGCGCAATGTGCTGAACTCGTGTGGCAACTTCGTGGTCGAGCCGAGGCCCGCCAGGTGCAGAATGCGCGGATCGCACTTCAGCACAACCTGGGGTTGGGTGGTGCCTGTGTCGTGACGCTTTATCAGCGGCAGTGAGGGGCCTGAATGATTGACAAGCGTTTCATCGGGCACCCCTTTGCGCCATTCTCAGTTCCCGTGGAGGCAGGTCGCCTCCGATTCTTTGCAAAGGCCACGGCACAGACTGATCCCGTCTACTTCAACGACTCGGCCGCGCGTGAGGCCGGTTACCCAGGCCTGCTGATACCGGCAACTTTCCTGTTCTGCCTAGAAATGGAGGGACCGAACCCTAGTGCTGTCCGCGACCTGCTCGGCCTAGATTACCGCTACTTGCTGCATGGTGAGCAAGGCTTCAGGTACCACGCCATGGCGTATGCGGATGATGTGCTCACGTTCGAGCCTCGCATCGAAGATATCTGGGACAAGAAGCAGGGAGCACTTGAATTTGTCGCACGTGCGACGCGCGTCACGAAGCAGACGGGCCAGCATGTCGCAGACCTGCGATGCGTCACGGTTGTACGTCACCCATCAGGAGGCCAGGCATGACGGCGAGCGATTCAGCTCAAGGCAGTTGGCAACTTCCGGATTTCGAGCCGGAACCCGTTTCGCGTCTCGCGCTAGCTCTCTATTGCGGGGCCTCGGGAGATCACAATCCTATTCACGTCGATCAGGACTTTGCCCGCGCAGCCGGAATGGGTGATGTCATCGCGCACGGCATGCTCTCTATGGCCTGGCTGGGGCAAGTGCTCACTCGCTGGGCACCGCAGGAGGCGATTCGCAGCTTCCGCGTTCGCTTTGCCTCTCTGACTCGAGTAGGCGAGCGTATTCGGTGCAGTGGCCGCGTCCTTGAGGTGGTGGAAGAGGAAGGCACGCGTTTTGCCCGTGTCGCCTTAACGACAACGAACCCGGAAGGTGAAGTGAAGCTCGAAGGGGAGGCGCTGGTCGCGCTCAGCTTCCGGGAGGCATTATGAGCACGAGCCGAAGCGTACTGTTCGATGTCCGTGAGGGCATCGCAGAGATAGTCCTGAACCAGCCAGAGCGCCGAAATGCACTCGACCCGTCGATGCGCGCTCAGCTCGTTGATGCCGTTCAAGCGATCCGGCGTGATCAGCAGGTTAGGGCAGTCATTCTTACTGGAGCCGGTGGCCATTTTTGCGCCGGCGGGGATCTTCGTGCGCTCGCAACGGCTGGTCTTGACAACGAGGGCTGGCTGCGTCGTTTCCAGGACATGAATGACTGGGTGCGCGATCTGATCTCGCTCGACCGACCAGTGATCGCAGCTGTGGATGGGATGGCGACTGGTGCCGGACTGAGCCTGGCGCTGACTGCGGACCTGGTATTGGCAACTCCGCGCGCGCGTTTCAGCGCATCGTTTCTTCGCGTAGGCCTCGTGCCAGACTGCGGATGCTTTTATACGTTGCCGAGGGTGGTCGGAGTGCAACGTGCCAAGGAGCTTATGCTGTCTGCACGAGAGATCGGTGTGCAGGAGGCGCTTGACCTCGGGATTGTCATGGAGATTGTGAGTCCCGACGAGTTGAATTCACGCGCTCGCGTGATTGCGAGCAGCTTCATCAACGCGTCGCCCCTGGCGGTCAGCTTGATCAAGCGCAATCTCTCCCCGCAAGGGGGCGAACTTGGGGCGCTATTGGATGTAGAAGCGCAAGCCCAAGCACTGGCGATGGGCAGCGCAGGCCATCGTACCGCAGTCAACCGCCTACTAGAGAAGCAGGCCCCCCCCTTTAACTGGCCCGCCGCGCAATGACTGCGGCCGGCAAGAACAGGAATGATGGAAATGGAAAAGACACAGGGCGCTGAGCGCTCCGGACAACGCATGCTGGAAGGCAAGGTCGCGATAGTCACCGGTTCGGGCGGCGGAATCGGGCGTGATATTGCATTAGCCATGGCGCGTGAAGGAGCGCGGGTGGTCGTGAATGACGTCGGCGCATCGCTCAGTGGCGAAGGAACGGACGATGGGCCGGCGCAGGCAGTCGTGAATGAAATCCGGGCACTGGGTGGGGAAGCGGTGGCTAACACCGATAGTGTGGCCGATGCAGCTGCGGGCCAGCGCATGGTGGAGTGCGCACTCGACTCCTTTGGTCGCGTAGACGTGGTCGTGAATAACGCCGGAATCCTGCGGGACGGCTTCTTTCACAAGATGGGTGATGACCAGTGGGACGCTGTGATCAAGGTCCACCTCTATGGCAGCTACCACGTGAGCCGCGCGGCTGCCATCCATTTTAAGGAGCAAGAGTCCGGCTGCTTCGTTCACATGACTTCGACCTCGGGTCTGATTGGCGAGATCGGCCAGGCCAACTATTCGGCTGCGAAGATGGGCATTGCGGCACTGTCCAAGTCAATCGCACTTGATATGCGCAAGTTCAACGTGCGCTCCAACTGCATTGCTCCCTTCGCGTTCAGCCGGATGATTGCATCGATGCCCACGGACACGCCGGAGCAGCGCGCCCGAGTCGACCGCCTGAAGGAGATGACGCCCGCAAAGATCGCGCCACTGGCAGTTTGTCTGGCGAGTGATGCTGCAGCCGATACGACGGGACAGATCTTCGCCGTGCGCAACAACGAGATCTTCCTCATGAGCCAACCGCGGCCCGTGCGCTCGGTTCATCGCGGAGAGGGGTGGACTCCGCAAGCTGTGGCGAGTCACGCGCTGCCCGCCCTCCGGGCGCAGTATCACAGCCTGGACCGCTCGGGTGACGTGTTCAGCTGGGATCCGATCTGAACGCCAAGAGCCGTGATTCGCAGAGCATCCCGCGAGCCATTAATTGATATCAGTGGCGTGACCGCGCTTTGGTGGTATCGCCTTCCTCGACGGAATCGCCCCCAGCGTCCAGCGCGGGTGAATTCGTGGAGGGCGCTTCATTGGAAGGGGATGCTCTGTACGGCGCACCGAACCCCGTAAGCTAAGCCACGTCCGGCGCGGCCGGCGGTTCATGGAGAACGCATGAACGCGAAAAGACAGTTGAGCCGCCGCATGCTGCTCGCGCTTGGTGCCTGGTCCGCGATGGAGTCCGCTTTGTCGCAGATAGCTCCTTCCAGAGCTGCAGTGACCAAGATCATCGTCGGATTCCCTCCTGGACAGGCTACGGACATCGTGGCCCGGCTGTTGGCGGCACAGCTGAATACTGTCAGCGCCAACTACATCGTGGAGAACAGGCCGGGTCAAGGCGGTAGTATCGCCATGGGGAACCTGGCCAAAGCCCCTAACGACGGCTCGGTGATGATGCTCTCGCACATGTCAGCGGTCGCCACGAATCCCCATCTCTACAACAGCGTTCCCTATGATTCGTTGAGAGACTTCGAGGCTGTCGGTCTGGTGGGTGACTTACCTTTCGTGCTGGTTAGTCACCCCTCGTTGCCCTTCACCGATGTGAAAGGCTTGGTCGATTATGCCAAAAGGCATCCCGGCAAGCTCATGAACGCGTCTTCCGGGAATGGCACAGTCTCCCATCTGGCGATGGAGGAGTTCAAGCGTCGGTTAGGACTCGACATCCTTCATGTGCCATACAAGGGAAGTGGCCCAGGCCTCACGGACGTCGTGGCGGGCGCGGTGCCGATAGCTTTGGAAACGGCGGCAAGTGTCCAGAGCCTCGTGCAGGACGGCCGATTGAGGGCTCTCGGCTCCGCTTCGCCTTCGCGTTTAGGAGGAGCACTTTCAGTCCCGACACTAGACGAACAAGGTTTCACTGGATTTCATGCATCGACGTGG
This sequence comes from Cupriavidus consociatus, assembly GCF_017814975.1. Taxonomy (GTDB): domain Bacteria; phylum Pseudomonadota; class Gammaproteobacteria; order Burkholderiales; family Burkholderiaceae; genus Cupriavidus; species Cupriavidus consociatus. Next base: position 68,147 of record NZ_JAGIQA010000020.1, on the reverse strand, counting down.
CTGATGATGCTGTATCCAGCTGGCACGTCGAAGGGATTGGTAAACTCGACCTATGGCGCCATCCAGAGAGCCATGGGAACACCCCAGATGCAGAAAAGGCTGCTAGCAATGGGGGTTTTGCCGCGCCAAAGCACCAGTCCGGCAGAGGCTCAGGCTTATATTGCGGCCGAATACAAGAATTGGGGCGAAGTGGTGCGGCGCAGTGGGGTCAAGTTGGACTGAGCGAGCCGATCAGAGGCGTCTCACGTCCTTATGGCCTGCTTCATCGGCCATGGCTCCATGGTCGCGAGCGTCTTTCTGCCTTAGCGGACCAGCCCCCTCGCACGCGCTCGCTGCCAATGAAGCTGTTTGGGGTTCATGGAGGGGCGTGCAAACGGCCCACTAAGACGTCGTTCGACACCAACAACCCCGCCATGAAGAGCACTGAGATGCAGTTGGGCAGGGGGCTCTGGTGCGCACCGATCACGATGTCGTAACAGACCGATGGAGCCGTTCGTTAAGCACGGTTCTGCTGCATGCGTGAAGATACCCGCATCAAATTCGCGCGGCGTGTTCAAAGGTGGCGCTACCGTCTTAGTCAACACTAAGAGACCGTTTCAGAAAGAGCCAGGCGGGGCCGTTAACCCTTTCGGCAAGCTATTCACGTTGGCCATCTGTACAACTGGAACCGAGATGATCGCGCCAATCGTTGATGAAGAGTTGTGGGCACTGACGGGAACCTCCGCTGACACAGCCAAAACCTTGACGCTACGGCTCATTGCCAGGCGCCGGACCGAACAACGATAGTGGTCTGGGCAAAGTCCGCTGGGTTGTCGAACGCATTCATGCGCGCATCCCAACATCCGTCGTCTTCGCGTCGCTTCGAACCTCGGACAGACATTCATGGATCCTAAAACTCAGCTGCAGGAACTATCAGGCTCGCTCGGTCGTCTTTTCCGAAACCGTTTATCAGTTTTCATTCGAATTCTCATTTTGTTATCCATAAAAAGGGAGACACCGTGGAAAAGTTCTTCGCTCCAGCTATTCGGCTGATGGAGAAGCTGCCGACCAGCGGAAAAGCCATCATTGTCGTTCTGCTCTTTCTCACTCCTTTAGGCACTGGACTTTATTTCGCTTTTGATTCAAGCATCGACCAAATTAGCTCCGCGCGTTCGGATCTTCGTCGGCTTTACGATCCCGAAACTGCTATGGATGCTATGCGAGAGGTCCAGCTTCGCAGGGGAACCATGGCAGCAATCTTGGCCGGCAATGACGCATTTCGCGCGCGCTTTGACAATGCCGACGTGCAAGCTGCGAAGCATTTTGCGCGACTACTGGACGCCGCGCAGCGCGCTGGCGACGCCGCAACCGCGAGTGAAGCTTCAGCGTTGGCTGACTCATGGGGTCGCGTTCGAAAGCCGGGACTTTCCGGAGATGCAGAACGACTATTCACCTCGCATACGGGCCTTGTGAACACCGTACGCAGTTTCACATCTGACGTTTCGAGGCGATTCTCACTTGGCATTGATCCAGGAAAGCATTCGAATTGCCTGGCCGATCTATCATTCTCCTCGGTACCAAAGTTATTGAAGCGGCAGCGCTTAGTCGAGGCATTGGGGTCAAGGTCGTGAGCGCGGGAAACTTCAAGGATCCGGCTCAACGCAATGAGATGGCTGGGTTGGCCGAACAGATAAGAGACGGACTCGCTGCTGTGCGACGTGATGCGAGTCGGGCAATTCTGGTAGCTCCTGAAAGGCGAAGGGAGATCGAAGAAGCATTGCGCCACCTCGCTCCTTTAGATAACTTTCTCGCGCGTGAGAAGTCGGAGCTCATCGAGTCGGAGTCGATTTCAATTAATCCAACGGCATACTTCGCCGCTGCTAGCGAGGCCATTGATGGCTTGTCAGTGGCCAGCGAGGCATTCGAAAAGCTAATGCGCGAGAATATTGAGCAGCGCGTGACGCAAGCTACGATTCGGGTATGGTGCTTGGCACTTGTCACAGTGCTGACACTTGTTCCGGCGTTGTACCTGACTGCTGGATTTGGCCGTGGAAGACGTCAGGATGTAAATGCGATCGCTGATCTGGTTAAGCGAGCTAATAGCGGAGACCTCACTGGGCGTATCACAGTCGCAGGGAAGGACGAGCTCGCAGAGATCAAACGTCTCGTCATGACATTGCTTGATACGTGGGGCGCAATGGTTCGCATAACTATGACGGGGGCCGCGAACGTCCTGGCCGCTGCTACTCAAATTGCTGAGGGGAACTTGGACTTGTCCCGACGCACGGAGGTGAAAGCTGGCGCACTTGAGCAAACCGCGGCAAGTATGGAGGAAATACTTGCGACCGTACAGCAAAACTCAGCCAGCTCTCATGAGGCCCGCAGGCTCGCCGAGGAAGCAGTGGCGCTCGCAAGCAAAAGCCGCAACACGGTATCGCGCGTTTGCGACACGATGACGGAGATTCGAGGTGACTCCAAGCAAATCGTGGACATCGTTGGACTCATCGAAGGCATCTCCTTCCAGACAAACATCCTCGCACTTAACGCTGCCGTAGCGGCTGCTCGAGCGGGAGAGCACGGGAAAGGCTTCGCTGTAGTAGCAGCTGAGGTTCGCAGCTTGGCCCATCGAACCGATAGCTGCGCAAAGGACGTTAAGGCGCTAATCTCGCGGTCGGGTGACCGTATCGAAGCCGGATATACCTTGGCTATCGACGCTGGAGAGGCCATGACCGCCCTAGAGAGCGCTGTAGGCCAGGTACGCCTTATTACCGAAAGCATCAGCACCGCGTCGTCCGAACAAAGCGCTGGTATTGCTCAAGTCACCCAGGCGGTATCCCAGATGGACATGGTTACTCAACAGAATGCGGCCCTAGTCGAACAAGCCGCAGCGGCCGCGGAAGCGCTGCAGAGTCAGTCAAGCCGCATGGAGCGTAGTGTCTCCTCTTTCCACATCGGGGAGTCGGCCCCCGCTTGACCGAGCAGGGCACTTGACGTTCCCCCCTCCCTTGCTTGTGGCGCCGGCATGCCGGTAAGGGAGGGGTCTCCGCTCGCTCGGTCGCAACGTCCGAAGAGGCCTCATCGACTCCCGCACTCAGGATGGGAAGCGAGGTAGAAAGTGTCCTTCAGCATCAGCTCGTCTCACAAGCCTGAGGCCAGGCGCAGGGATTCGGAGGCGCGCGTAACGTCGGTCGCCCCGGCTAGCCGGCTGGTCCGTAGCCCGGCTCTGGTAAGAAGCTATGTCTTCGTTACGCGCGGGATCGCCGTTTCGCGAGTGCCTCTTACGCAGCATCTAAGTGGATTACGCCAGCGTGAGTTTGTCTCACGACCGGTGAGCTTTCTTGGGTTGTGCGGAAGAGGTGGACGCACGACACTTTCACTCATGAAAGCCGCTCCCTTCGAATACGTCCGCGTCGAAAGCGTCGACGAAGCACTGAATCTTCTGTCCCTTCACGGTGGTGACGCAAAGCTCATCGCCGGTGGACAGAGTCTTGTTCCCATGATGGCTATGCGGCTCGCTAGGCCTGCAGTGTTAGTCGATATTGCAAGGCTGGACGAGCTGAAGGAGAGTCTTGTCGATGGCCGTTTCGTGACGCTTGGCGCTGGTGTTCGGCAACGGCACGTGGAACTTGACGCGACGTTGCGCGAATCCCTGCCATTGGTGCGCGAGGCGCTGCGTTGGGTGGGACATATCCAGACGAGAACCCGCGGTACTGTGGGAGGCAGTCTGGTACATGCCGATCCTTCCGCCGAATTGCCGCTGGCGGCAGTCGTGCTGGGCGCGACTTTCCGAGTGCGTAGCCTAGAAGAGGGCGAACGCCGGATTCCAGCATCCGAGTTCTTCCTGGGGCCAATGTTCAACACCTTGGGTGAGCAGGAATGCCTCATAGACATCGAATGGCCGGTTTGGAACGGGCCTGGTGTGAGAACAGCCTTCGAGGAAGTCGCAATGCGACATGGTGACTTCGCCATGGCGTCAGCCGCATGTCAGTTGCAGCTTGATGGCGATGGGGTCTGCCGCCGAGCTGCTTTTGGCCTGGGGGGCGTCGATGGGACACCGCTGTCCTTTCCGGACATTAGCGCTGGCCTGGAAGGCCACAAGGTCAATCAGGACATCGCCCGCGAGGTTGCGCAGGCCTGCGTGGCGCGAATTCAGCCGGCGTCGGACGTGCACGCCGATGCGGACTATCGGCGACATCTCGCTGGTGTTCTGCTCACGCGGGTGATTCTCCAGTCCGCTGGGCTGCTGCACGCCGAACATTGAAGAAGACGATAGAGCAATGACACTACCCAAACTCGTCAACGTCGAGATCAAGGTCAACGGGGTGATCCAGTCCCGGGATATCGAACCTCGCACGACGCTTGTTGACTTTATACGCGAGCACTTGAACTTGACCGGGACCCATGTGGGTTGCGAGCACGGCGTCTGTGGCGCTTGCAGTGTTTTGCTCGAAGGCGAGCCAGTGAGGTCTTGCTGCATGTTTGCTGTGCAGGCAGACGGGCTTTCGGTCACCACTGTCGAAGGGCTGGCGCCCGAACGCGGGTGCCTCAGCAAACTACAAGATGCATTCTGCGAAACCCACGCATTGCAGTGTGGCTATTGCACTCCAGGCATGCTGATTGCCTGCCACGCGTTGATCGAGCAGCATCCTAAGCCTGACGAAGCACAGATACGTGATGCGATCGGGGGCAATCTCTGCCGTTGCAGCGGTTATAAGCAGATTGTTGACGCAGTCAAGCTTGCGACTTCGCAGGAGGGCGATTGTTTTCCGGTGGGAAGCGCTGTGCCGGCGCAAAAAAAGACGGATACTGTGGGGGGGAACCATGGCTGAGCCGAAGCATGCCGCCTACCAGGGGTTCCGCTACATCGGAAAGCACCGCCGCGCGGTGGAGCACCGCCGGTTCGTCACCGGGCAAGGTCGCTATGCGGCCGACATCCAATTGTCCCGTCTTTTGCATGTAGCCATCGTCGCCAGTCCTCACGCCAGTGCCAAAATCCTGTCGATTGACGTGTCGCAAGCCTTGGAAGTTCCAGGCGTCCATGCGGTGCTGACCGGTGAAGACCTCAATGCGAACATCGATCCAATGTTGCCCGGGGTGGATGCGCCTAGCGTAACGCGGTTTCCTCTGGCCAGTGGAGTCGTCCGCTATGCCGGTGAATGGGTGGTTGCGGTCGTCGCTGAGAGCCGTGCACTCGCCGAAGATGCGAGCGAACTTGTCAACGTTGTGTACGAGGAAACGCCCCACGTTATTGACCTCGAAGGGGCGCTGGATCCTGAGTCACCGCTGGTCCATCCGTCTCACGGGTCGAACACAATCTGGCAACGAAAGTTCGTCTGGGGCGATGTCGATCAGCACTTTGCCGCAGCACAGCACCAATTGAGCTATCGGGTGCGCTGGGCACGTAATTCGACGGTGCCCATTGAGACTTTTGTCGCGACTTGCTCGTGGAACGATGCGACGCAGATCCTGGATGTCTGGGCTTCTATCCAGATGCCCAAATACCCCGACCTGCTGGCCAAGTGCCTGCGCTTGCCCGGCAATGGCGTTCGAGTGCACTACGACGTCGATGTCGGCGGTAGCTACGGGGTTAAGCGCGGCCTCAAACACACCATTCTGGTGGGCTACCTTTCGCGCATGCTGGGTCGGCCGGTGCGGTTCATTGAGGATCGGCTTGAGAACATGCGCGGCGGTGATATGCAAGGGCCCGATCGCCAGTTCGACGTGACGTTAGCGTTCGATGGCGACGGCACCATCCGGTCGATGCGCATGCGGGCGGTGGACGATATTGGTGCCTACTCGGGTCGAGCGCCGTTGCAATTGGGCAAGCCCGTTGGGGCCATCGTCGGGCCCTACCGTATCGCCAGTGCGGAGTATCACGCGATCTCGGTGATGACGAACAAGACGCCCCAGGAGGCTGTCCGCGGCTTCGGGCAAGCCCCCACTAACTACGCCCTAGAGACTGGCATGGACAAGGTAGCGCGTCATCTTGGCATCGACCGCATTGAACTGCGGCGCCGCAACCTGATTGGCAAGGACGAGTTCCCGTATCTGATTCCGAGTGGCACCTACTACGATTCGGGCGACTACGAGACAGTGCTGGACCGTGCGCTGGAGGCAGCATCCTGGGACGATCTGGTTGGCCAGCGGGATGCCCTTCGTGCCCGCGGCCTCTTGGCCGGTATTGGGGTCAGTACCTGTCTGGAACCGTCAGGTGGCAACTCGGCGTTCGAGCCTCTGTTCAACCCGAAGAACAAGACGACCACCTGGATGGACTCATGCTTGGTCCGTATCGATCTCAATGGTGCAGTGACAGCGTTGATGGGTACGTCCACTTCGGGACAGGCGCACGAAACGCTCGTGTCTACCGTAGTGGGGGAGGTGCTGCAACGCGAGCCGGACTCGATTCGGGTGCTGCATGCAGACTCGCTCAATGCACTGCCGTCAAACAGCCCGGTGGGTAGCCGCATGGCCATCATGCTTGGTGGTGCGGCAGCCGGTGCAGCGAAGATCCTGAAGGCCAAGCTGATGCGCATTGCCGGGCACAACCTTGGTTGCCCAGAGAGCGACCTTGTCTATGCGGACGGGCATGTGTCGGTGGGTGGGGACGAGAGTCGCAGCCTGCGATGGGAGGCGCTGGCGGAGATTGCCCATCGGTACTACCACCAGCTTCCTCCCGGCATGGAGCCGGGATTGCAGGAGAAGTTCGTCTGGGAAGTGCCAACCGGAGGCAAGCTACCAACGGAGGACGGTCGGGTGCAGATGTATCCGTGCCACTCGTTCGAGTCGCATGTAGTGCTGGCGTCGGTTGATCCGCAGACCGGGGCAACGACGCTACGCCGCTACGTATGCGGCCATGACTGTGGCGTGATGATCAGCCCTGATGTGGTGCATGGCATGACGTACGGCGGCATCGCGCACGGCATCGGCGCCGCTTTGATGGAGAAGTTCGCCTTCAGCGAGAACGGCCAACTGCTCTCTGGCACTTTCATGGACTACTTGCTGCCCAGCGCTCAGGAGGTGCCAGACATCACGATCGTCGATCACTGCACGCCATCACCGCTCACAGAGTTTGGTCAGAAGGGTTCGGGCGAGGCGGGCTATTTGGGAAGCGCAGCGGCTATCGCTGGAGCGCTCAATGATGCACTGTCGACCATTGGGGCATCGATCGACGCTTTGCCGATGACGCCACAGGCGGTGTGGCGGGCCATCCAGTCGGCGAGCAATAACAGGGGTATGAATTGACATCGGAAATTGAAACTCGGGTCCTCCGTGGCCCTGCCGGCGATATCGCAGCCCATTTGCAGGGACCCATGCGAGGACAAGTTGTGGTGATGAGCCACTCCATCCTGTCGAGCAGCATGATGTGGGAGCATCAGGCAAAGTTGCTTGCCCAGAAGGGCTTTCGCGTGGTGCGGCTCGATACCCGTGGGCATGGCGGCTCCCGCAGCGACACCAGCACTTGCACGATGGATGACCTGGTGGACGACATCGTTATCGCCATGGATGCGCTGGAGATTGCGCAGGCCCACTATGTCGGGCTGTCGCTGGGCGGCATGAGCGGCTTCGGGCTTGGCATCCGCCATGCGGATCGACTATTAAGTCTGTGCATCTGCGATGCGAGAGCCGATGCACCTCCGGCGTTCGCGGCCCCCTGGGACGAACGGATTGCCGTTGCGCAGAAGGAGGGTAGTTGCGCACCCTTGGCCTCGCCGACCATTGAGCGTTGGTTCGGCAAGGCATTTGTTGAATCCTACCCCGCCATCGCGAATCGCTTTCTCGATACGGCATCCAAGGTGCAGGTGGCCGGTTTCGTGGCGTGTGCACGGGCGATTCAACAACTGAACTATCTGGGGGAGGTAGGCGGCATCGCCTTGCCGCTCACCATGATTGTCGGTCGCAACGATGCGCAGCTTCCACAAGCAATGCTCGAATTGCAAGGTCTAATTCCTGGCTCGGTCCTCGAGACGATTGACGGCGCTGGGCATCTGCCAAACATCGACCAGCAAGCCGCTTTCGATGTGGCTCTACTGCGGCATTTTTCCCGTGTCGCGCAATAGGCTCCACCCTAACTTTAAAGAGAACGTAGCATGCATGAACATCTGAAGATCGAACAGGACGGAAGGATCCTGCGTATCACGCTGAACCGGACCTCGGACAATGGCGTCTCGGACAGCATGGCCGCAGCCCTGTCCAAGGCCGTGCTGAGTGCCCATGAAACTTCCGACGTAGTGCTTCTGCGTAGTGCAGGTCCTGACTTCTGTACCGGCCGCATCCGCGACGCAGGGACAACGCCGCCCGCTACCGAGGCCTACGAGCGACGCCCCGAGTACGACTCGATCTTTAATAGCTACAAGGCCATCCGCCAAGCCCAGGTGCCGATTGTCGGTGTGGTGGAGGGGCGGTCGATGGGTTATGGCACCGCAATCGTATCGCTCTGTGACGTCAGCTTCGCCGCGGACACCGCCACTTTCAATATTCCCGAGATGGGCCACAACGTGATGCCCACCATGGTGATGTCGGCTGTCTATGATCGTATGAACCGAAATGCGATCCTCTGGATGACCTATTCGACTGACTTCATCGATGCGCAACGTGCAATGAGCTACGGGCTCGTCAGCACGGTCGTACCAGAGCAAAGCCTGCAAGCGGAGGTCGATCGCTTCATGGATCTCTTGCTCAGCCGCCCGCGGCCGGCAATTCTGGGTCTGAAGGAGTACCTGCGCGTCGCGCCGAGGATGGACGACCAAGGGGCTATCGACTACGCGCGTACCCTGCATTCCATGGTCAACACCGCAACGGCGATGAAGAAGGCACATTGAAGGACGTGTGAGCCGAATAGGCTAAGCACTGAAGAGATATGAACATTACTGGCCAACAAACCATTGCCGCAACACCCCAACTGGTTTGGGATGCGCTTAATAACCCCGAGATCCTCAAGCGGTGCCTACCTGGTTGCGAGTCAGTCGAGAGCTCGGCGGCGGGCGAGTTCCTTATTGTGATGGCCGCGGTAGTCGGTCCGCTGCGGGCTCGTTTCAAAGGAACCCTGCGCATGACCGAGGCGAAGCCGCCGGAGTCCTGCGTCATGGTTTTCCAAGGTGAGGGGGGGGCGGTCGGATTTGGCAAGGGATCGTCGACGGTAAGCCTTGCCGCTGTGGCAGGCGGAACAGAGCTTGAATACACGGCAAAGGCTGAAATCGGCGGCAAGCTGGCGCAGGTCGGATCGCGATTGGTCGAGACCGTGGCTCGTAAGCTGTCGGACGACTTCTTCAAGGCATTCCGGCAACAACTGTCGCCAGCACCGTTGGCTTCGGTGCCCGCTCACGAATCGGTCCCGTCCACCGCGCCGCGGGACACAGAGGGTGCTGGATTCTCCGTTGATCGTCTGGCGGGAACTGCTGTTCCGCCCGAGGCGGCCATTGAGGCGGAAGCATCCGCGGCGGCAATGTTGAAGTTGGCCGGGGCGACAGCACCGGCGAGCCAGTCTGAACACACGAACTCCAGCGCCAGGTCAGTATTGGTTCCCGGCTGGTGGCTCCTGGTAGCTGCTGCGTTCGGTTCGCTGGCGTCGCTTGCGGGAGGTTGCTGGTTACGCTGATAGGACTTGCTCGCGATTCACTGGTGTGTGGAAACGCACCCGAAGCGCGGGCAGGCTTGATAGGCGTCGGAATTGATGTGCCGGAGCGGGCCTTGGGGGGGCGGAATGGGTGCCGGGTACCATTGCAATGCTCGTTCGTGCTGCTTTCACGACAGCGGCAGCGGTGGCATTCCGGTCGTCTTGGGCCGGAAGAGCACATACCTTGGCGCAGTAGTGCCTTTTTCAGGTGGACCGAGGATCCGGATACAAAAAGAGAGTCGGAGAGCCGCCAATCTACCGCAGCCCGGCTTCGCCCCGTGTTTGCCGAGCATAGGGCCCCGAAGAACGCCCGCTGCATTTGCATGAACCGCGGCTAGCCAAATCAACGCTCTCTTTAATATGGAAAACCTCGACTTAACTGTTCTCCGTACCCTTCGCGACTGGCGGCTTACAGGCCAGCGGGCGATACTAGTTACCGTGGTACGCACCTGGGGTTCCTCGCCGCGACCAATTGGGTCAACCCTGGCAGTCAGAGATGACGGAGTAGTAATCGGCTCCGTTTCGGGTGGATGCATCGAGGATGATCTTATAGACCGCTATACAAGTTGTAACCACAAAGGGCAGCCGATCTCCGTCACCGCGCCTACCATGGTGCGCTACGGAGTAAGCGCTGATGAGGCCCACCGCTTTGGCCTCCCCTGCGGGGGTACGATGGAACTGTTGCTGGAGCCGAATCCCGATGGCTTGTCGCTCGCGGATTTGGTCACAGGCTTAGAAGCCGGTCAATTGATACGGCGGCGGGTAGATCTACGCGACGGCAAGGTCACGCTGGAGACAGCTGATGAACCGGAGGAACTGGCTCTTTCCGCTGACAGTCTGACAAACACCTTTGGTCCGGAGTACCGGATGCTCCTAATTGGTGCAGGTCAACTGACCGAGTACCTGGCCAACATGGCCATTGCCAATGGCTTCACGGTTACAGTTTGTGACCCACGCGCGGAGCATCGGGCGACGTGGTCTATGCGAGCGGTAGCAGTACTTGCCGGTATGCCAGACGATGTCGTTGCGCAGTTTCGGCTCGATCGACGCTGCTGCGTCGTTGCCCTGACACATGATCCGAAGCTTGATGATCTGGCGTTGCTCGAGGCGCTTCACAGCGATGCGTTCTATGTCGGAGGAATTGGTTCGAGACGCAATTGCGCCGCGCGGCGCCAACGCATGATTGAGTACTTTGACGAAACCGAAGAATCACTTGCCCACCTCCGAGGCCCCATTGGCCTGTACATTGGCAGTAAGACTCCATCGGAGATTGCCACGAGCGTGATGGCCGAGATTCTTGCCGTAAAAAATGGTGTGATAGTGCCACTGGAGATGCAAGTGGCCAAGGCGAAGGATTATCAGGTGAATGTAGAGCGCGAGGGCGCATTGACGCCGCATTGAGGTTCAGCAACAAGAATATCGAATCTCCTTTTTGTAATCACGTTGTCGGCGCCATTTTTGCAGAATGCTGAATGGCTATCATGCAAAGTCAAAGTAAGACATTCCGGGAGACGTCTCTCACCTTGGCGAGCCTCCGAAAGGAACTCCAGGAGATTACCAAGTTAGTGCATCATCACGCCTTTGAGAGGGCTAGCGGTGACGAGGCGACTTACGTAGCGCATGTTACCGCTCTGCTCGACGAGCTATTTGAACGTTCTGATGCACAAGGGCGCGTTATTTGTTTTGCAGCGGGAGCGGCGTTCGGGCTGTCCTTACGCCACCAGGCGGAACGGTGCATAGAGGCGGCAATGCATACCGGATCTGACGCCGTCAGGATACTCTACTGGACAGCCGTTCGTCGCATGCACGGGTCAAGGCGCTGATTCGAAGACCTTGCCTCTTCAGTCACCCAATCTCTAAAAAGTTGAAAAGCTTTGCTTTCGGGTCTGGATGTCGGCCATATAAGGTAGTATCCGATTTCGCTACGTGCGACCAAATCAAATGGCGCGACCAAGGATCCATCTGCAAGGTTTTGACGCACATACGCGTGCTGTGCGATTGCAATTCCGGCGTGGTCGATTGCCGCTTGGATGGCCAACGACACGTTACCGAACTTTAGATTGTGCGGTGCGTTGAAATCTCGTAAGCCGGCTTGCATTAGCCATGTATGCCAATCGTCAACGCGCCGAACAGAATGCAGCAGGGTAAATCTCCAGAGGTCATGAGGAGTAATATGGCCTCCCGCCGCGTCAAGGAGCTTTGGGCTGCAGACTGGCAGAGGCTCGTCGTCAAAAAGGCGGATACCGGAAGTCCCCTGTGGTAGTTCATTGCCAACATACGAGCCCATATCATAGTCCTCTTGCCCGAAGTCGAGCTCGCGAAAGCTTGTGAGGATGAGGATGTCTATTTCTGGATGTGCGCCGTTAAATCGGGCTAGACGAGGCATTAGCCATCGCTCGGCTAACGACGGTAGGAGGCGAATCTTTAACGACGCAGTGCGTGGCTTGCGCGCAAGGGCATCTAGTGTCACGCTAATACGATCAAAGGCCTGGGTTAGGTGGGGTATCAAAACTTCCCCCGCATCAGTCAATCCAATCGAGCGACCAACGCGTCGAATCAACTCAACCCCGATTTGGTCTTCAAGGTTCTTTACCTGCTGGCTAATTGCGCCGGGGGTCACGCACAGTTCGTCGGCGGCCTTCGAAACGCTAAGGTGTCTTGCAGTCGCCTCGAATGCGCGCAAGCCAAGTAACGGTAGTTGAGAACGATTCATTGAGTTGTAGAACTCGCATAGTTGATCAGCAGCGGTGGAATTGGCGCCCGCCTTCGGGAAGTTCGCCTCCCAACCCGGTAACTCGAAGGCCTACCCAATGGCTTGTTGCTTGCCTTAAAAGTGACCAATGAGTATCTTGTGATGACTATCTCCCTAGGCGGCTGTCGGCGTCCCATCGCAGCGATCACCAATCCCGATAGCTTCTCAGGCCCACGAACAGTTTAGTATAGCTAAATCAATAGCGTACAAATTCTGCATTGTCCGACGTGGCACATGGCTGTAGCTTCCTAGAAATGGGAAGGCACTGGTTGTTCTCCGTCTTCCCAGGCAAAATTTTTAGGGAAACTAAACAATGGAGCGTCGTTGCACGTCGCGCTACGCAAAAGGGAAAGTGGTTGGATTGCTCTGTTCGCGAGCCGAGTATGAGCATGGTGCCAGATACCTCTGGCCTGGGTGAATCGTCATGTGGCCAATGCGCAACTTCCCAATCCAGGCTCATCCGCGGGTGCTAAAGCCAAATGGTCGAGGTGAGGAAGAGGGGAGCGTACCATCGGTGTTGTATTGGCTAGCCGTCCTAGCGATCAATGAAGTTCGCATAGTGTCTGGCATGGCGCCGATTTCTGCACTCGGTAGCCGACTACTATAGGAGACAAGGTGGACCAGATATCTACTCCATACTCGTACTATCGGGGCGGGACAAGCAAAGCTGCGATCGTGCTTCGGAAGGATCTTCCGACGACCAACGATGCTGAGTTAAAAGCATGGATACTGGCCGCATACGGTTCGCCAGATCGACGTCAAATTGACGGCATTGGCGGCGCCGACATCCTTACAAGCAAATTTGCGGTAGTTGGACCTTCTAGCCGTCCAGATGCAGATGTGGATTACACATTCTTTCAGGTTGGCATCGACAGTTCAAAAGTTCTCACCGACCTGAACTGCGGGAACATTTCCGCTTCCATCGGGCCCTTTTCGGTTGATGCTGGGCTAGTGCCAGCAGTAGAGCCCGTAACGCATGTACGGATACACGCCACAAATTTCGGAAATATTATTCACGCGTCCGTCCCGGTTCGGGACGGACGTGCTCAAGTTATTGGCACACAACATATCGACGGTGTACCAGGGTATGGCGCTCCAATTTCTCTGGATTTTAGGGAAACCGTTGGCGGGAAGACCGGAAAATTGTTGCCAACCGGGTCTGCACTTGACCGAATTGATGTTCCCGGAATCGGCCAGATGGATGTGAGTATCGTCGACTTGGCTAATCTGGTTTGCTACGTGAAAGCCGAAGATGTCGGTCTTGCCGCTAGTGAGAATGTTGCCGATTTGATTGGCGACACCGAGTTGATGGACCGAATCGAGGGCATACGGCTGGCTTCCATTGTTGCGCTTGGCATGGCGCCAGACATGGACTCGGCTGCTAGACAGGGACTTGCTACACCCTGGGTATCCGTCGTTGGAGCGCCTGCGAATTGGCCTGATTTTGCAAGCGGCGAAACGCACCTTGCCAGCGAGTGCGACATCTCTGCGCGACTATTCAGTCGCAGGAATATGCACAAAGCATATCCGGGGACAGGTAGCGCGTGCCTGGCCGTTGCTGCGGAAATTGCAGGATCCATTCCACATGAGATCGCATCCCGGAATCGGTCGGCGGGTGACCCGCTTAGGATAGGCCATCCATGTGGTGTTCTCACGGTCAGAGCCAAAATCGGACCAAAAGTCGCGGGGCAACCAACTGTAGAAGAGGCAAGCTTGATACGTACCGCGCGGCGTATTGCGGACGGAAACTTATATGTGCCTGTCGACAAACTTCCGTGGCTACGTGTAAATCAAGAATGATGTGTAGATATCGAAAGCATTTATTGGAATTAAGATGAATAAGGTCTATCGTATTCAGGTATTTATCGGAATTCTTCTGGCTACGTGTTTCAGCTTCGCCGCTGCGGCATACCCAGAGCGTCCTATTCGGATGATCGTCCCCTATCCGGCCGGTGGCATCGCAGACAATGTTGCGCGACGTTTGGCGCAGGAGATGGGTGCGTCTCTCAAGCAGACGATCATCATAGAGAATAAGCCGGGCGCAGACGGAATTATTGCCGTGAATTCGTTGAAATCATCTTCGGCGGATGGATATACCATCTTGATGGTAAGCGAGGCGCTGACCAGTTTGAATGGACTCGTCTATAAAAAGATTTCCTATGATACGTTTAAGGACATGGTTCCGATCGGTAAGATCGGAAATGTTGCGATTGTGCTATCGATATCGCCAAGCTTACCTGTGGACGATGTTTCTGGGCTCGTAAGCTATGCCAAAAAGAATCCAGGGAAGTTGAATTATGCTTCCTTGGGGAAGGGGAGTATTTCGCATCTCGCTGCAGAAATGTTGAAGGCGGAAGCTGGTATTGACGTGGTGCATGTTCCATATGCTGGTGGAAGTGCGATCCAGTTGGCGAAAATGAAGGGCGATATTCAGTACAGTTTCGGCGTATTAGGGTCTGACATGGAATATATTAAGAACGGGCGTTTGAAGGCACTTGCCGTGGCATCGGCACGTCGCTCATCGCTTGCTCCTGCGATTCCCACGCTGGCCGAGAGCGGATTTCCGGACTTTGACCTATCCTCAACAATTGGATTAGTGGCTAGAACGGGAACACCGCAAGCCGCTATTGATCGGTTGAATGCATCGCTGAGCTTGGTGTTGAAGGACCGCAATTTCGTTAACCGTCTTTCTGGATTGGGATTTGAAGCTGCACCGCCGGCCTCACCCCAGATCTACTGGGACGAGGTAACCAAGCAATACTCGGTCTGGGAAAAATTCGTCAAGCGGTTTGGTTTTAAGATTGAATAGTACGATCCCGCGTTTTGCGTGAGCGTGCTCATTGGAGTAGCTTACTCATGCGGCAAGCCCAACGAAATTCGCTGAACCATGCAGGGCCAGCTGACTTCTGCAACAACGCCTTGACGAAATGATTTCAACCGGCAGAAGTTCAGCCTTCTGTGGAGCTCCACAGAAGGCCGACCTGCAGCCCCCAGGTGCGAGCCATGACAGATAATCGGCCAAAGCGGACAACCTCACTCAACTGGGAAGATGTCCGCCTCTATTAAGGATTGTTTGATGCCCGCCCTGGTCTGCCGGACGGTGAGATGCGGTGGCGCCCGTGGGCAGGAGTCGATCAATTCTTAACAAGCCGTGAGGACGGAACCCCTGAACCAGACCTGGAAGAACAGGTGCGACTCGCCGAGCACGAACACTTGGTAAGAATTTCACTTTCGTGAAAGTATACATTCGACTTCCGGCTGCTTTCTGTCATCAAGGAGTCGTGGGTGGCGGCCCATGCCTTGTGGGTACACCCGAAATCCCTCACGCCGCCCATCGTCTTCGGTGCGGAGGTAAATGCTGGTCGTGGCGATCGACGCATGGTCAAAGTTGTCGCGCATATGGCGCAGGTCCACCTGGCGGTCGCTCATGTGCGAGCCCGCCGTATGCCGCAGCCAGTTTGCCGACGGCTGGCCAGCACCTCGGCCAGCGGGACCCATTCCGGCCCGCGCGCCCGCATGCGTCCGGCCGCCATGCCGCGCGACAAGGCCCTTTCCCAATCGATGGCCGGCAGCAACCTCTCAAAATCCTCAGCGCAGATTCCGTGCGCACTGCGTCAGCCATTGACGAAGCAAATCCACGTGTTGCTGATCGATGCCCTCAAGCATCTCCGCTTCGAGTTTCTTCACGGTCTCGTCGCACCGCGCCAGCAGCGCCCGTGCATTCTCCGTCAGGCTCAGCTTGACAATGCGTCCGTGCGTCGGATCTGCCTCACGCACGATCCAGCCTTTGGTCTCCATCATCTTGACAATTTCATTGGCCGATTGCGGTGACATGAACGACCGTTCGGCCAGCTGCGCGTTCGACAGGCTGCCTCTCGCCTGCAATACGGACATGGCCGTGAAGAACGGCAGCGTAATGCCATGCGGCGCGAGTGCCTCGGTCAGCCGGCGCTTGACGATGCGATCGGTGCGGCCAATGAGGTAGGGGATGCGGATCGGCGCCGGATTGATCGCTTCCTGCTTCGTGACCTGATCCACGTCCTTCGTTGTCCTTTTCGTTCTTGACGTTGCCATGGTGATATGCGGCGCTTCCTGTGTCGCGTCTTGAGAGTCGTTAGGGGTTTACTCGCAACGATGATAATCTACTTGATGTATCAGGGAGCCTGACATTATATTGATGCCGCGTTGGCATGCCAACGAAGCGCCCGCGGGATCACGCGAAACAGCACCTGACCTCCGCAACACCCGGGGGGCAGTGATCCCTGCCGCCGCACCGGCCACGATCTGACAATAAGGGAGACAACCATGCAGCAAATTCTTGCCGGCGGCGCCTTGGCGGCCGCCGCGATGGCACTCGTCTCGTTGACGGGATGCGGTAGTGGGGACGATTCCGGCAACAGCACAGCCGGGGCGTCTTCTTCCGTGTCTTCAGCCGCGTTGCCTTCACTCTCGCCAGCGACCGGCAGTACGATGACCGCCACCTGCGAAAGCCTCGCTGGCCACCTCGCGTTTCAGAACACATCGGTCGCGGCGGTCAGCACGGTAGCGGCCGGCACGGTCAAGATCGGCGGCAGGGATGTCGCCGATCATTGCCTCATCACGGGCAACATGAACACGCGCGTGAGTTCAGTGGACGGCAACACCTATGCCATCGGCTTCGAGATCCGCATGCCGAAATCCTGGAATGGTCGACTCTTCTACCAGGCCAACGGAGGACTGGACGGAAGCGTCGCCACTGCGCTTGGCACGTTTGGCGGCGGTCCGGTGACCGGGGCGCTTGCCATGGGCTTTGCTGTCATCAGCTCGGACGCCGGCCACAGCGGCAGCCAGAATCCGCTGTTCGGTCTGGATCCGCAGGCGCGCATCGACTACGGCTACAACGCCGCTGCGACGCTGACGCCGATGGCCAAGGCGCTGATCGGGCAGGCCTACGGCAAGGGTCCCGATCGCAGCTACTTCGGCGGCTGCTCCAACGGCGGACGCCACGCCATGGTGGCGGCTGCGCGGCTGGCGTCGCAGTACGACGGCATCCTCGCGGGCGATCCGGGTTTCCACTTGCCCAAGGCGGCCGTCGCGCAAGTGTATGGCGCACAGCAGCTCGCCACGGTTTCCAGCCTGGGCACCGATGGCCTGCCGGATATTTCGACGGCGCTGACGCCGGCGGAGGCATCATTGATCGCAACTCGCGTGGTCGCAAAGTGCGACGCGCTCGATGGCGCCACGGACGGCATGGTCCACGACCTGAAGGCGTGCCAGGCGCAGTTCAGCCTGGCCAACGATGTGCGCAGCTGCTCCGGCGCGCGGGATGGCACTTGCCTCACCGAGGCGCAGAAGACCGCCTTGGGCAATATTTTCGCCGGGGCACGCAACAGTGCCGGGCAATCGCTCTATGCCAGCTTCCCGTTCGACGCGGGGATCAGCGGGGCCAACTGGGCGCAATGGAAGCACTCGATGTCGGTCACGCGCGATCCGGCGGCGCTGGCCTTCGTCTTCACCGCGCCCCCCGCACCGACATCCACCAATAGTGCCTTGAAGGCCTATGCGTTCAACTTCAGCATGGACGTCGATGCGCCAAAGATCTTTGCGACCCATGGCATCTATGCCGAATCACCCTGGTCGTTCATGACGCCGCCCGACGAGACCAACCTGTCGGTGCTGAAAAACCGTGGCGCGAAGCTGATCGTGTATCACGGCACCAGCGATCCGGTGTTTTCCTCCAACGACACCACTGACTGGTACGAGCGCCTCGCGGCAGCAAACGGGGGCGATGCCAGCAACTTCGCGCGGTTCTTCCCGATCGCCGGAATGAACCACTGCTCGGGCGGGCCGACTGCAGACCAGTTCGACATGATCACCCCGCTCGTGGCATGGGTGGAGCAGGGCAAGGCGCCCGACAGTGTCGTTGCCACGGCGCGCGGCGCGGGCAACGCAGTGCCAAATTCCGAAGTGCCGGCCGCTTGGTACACGGGAAGCACCAACCGCACGCGGCCGCTGTGCGCGTATCCGAAGACGGCCCGCTATGCCGGCTCCGGCGACATCAACGATGCGGCGAACTTCCGCTGCCTCTGATCTCTGCATCCAGCAAGGAACCACCATGCAAACTTCTACCGTAGTACGCGCCGAGGAGACCTCGGGCGCGGCGCTCACGCTCGGCCTCTGCTTTGTCGTCGCGCTGCTGGAAGGGCTCGACTTGCAGTCGATCGGTGTCGCCGCGCCCCGCATGGCGCGAGAGTTCGGTCTGTCGGTCAGCGAGATGGGACTGGCGTTCAGCGCCGGAACGTTCGGCCTGCTGCCAGGCGCCATGCTGGGCGGACGGCTGGCCGACCGCATCGGCCGCAAGCGTGTGCTGATCGTGGCCACCGCGCTGTTCGGCATCTTTTCCATCGCGACGGCGCACACCGTCGACTTCTGGAGCCTGCTGGCCATTCGTGTCGCTACCGGCATGGGTTTGGGCGGCGCCATGCCGAACCTGATTGCGATCTGCTCGGAATCGGTGCCGGCCAGGCTGCGCAATACCGCCGTCAGCATCATGTACTGCGGCATCCCGTTCGGCGGTGCTGTGGCGGCGGTGATTGGCATTCTCTCCGCAGGAGACACCGGCTGGCGCCACATCTTCTATGTGGGCGGGTTTGGGCCGCTGCTCGTCGTGCCGTTGCTGCTGATGCTCCAGGACTCGCGTCGTTTCGACCAGCCGCACGGTGAGTCGGTGAAGCCGCCACCGGTGGCCTGGGCACTCTTTGGGGAGCGTCGCGCGGTGGCCACCGCATGCATCTGGATCAGCTACTTCTTCACGCTGATCGTGCTGTATTTCCTGCTGAACTGGCTGCCCTCGCTGATGGTGGCGAACGGACTGAGCCGGGCGCAGGCGGGCGTGGTGCAGATCGTGTTCAACATCGGTGGCGGTGCTGGCGCGCTGGGCATCGGCATGCTGATGGACAGGGGCCGCCCGCGCGCGGTGGTGTCGGGCATGTATGCCGGGATCATCGTTGCGCTCGCCACGCTGGCGGCCGCTTCGGGCATGACGTGGATGGCATTCGGCGCCTTCCTGGCGGGCCTGTTCGTCATCGGTGCGCAGTCGGTGCTCTATGCGCTGGCAGCCGCGTATTACCCGATGTCGGTGCGCGGCACCGGTGTGGGCACCGCCGTCGCGGTGGGGCGGCTCGGCTCCATTGCCGGACCGATGCTGGCGGGGCAACTGCTGGCCATGGGCAAGAACGCGAGCACGATCATCGGTGCGAGTATTCCGATCACCATCATCTCCGCCATTGCCGCATTGCTGTTGTTGCAGCGACCCGCGGCAAAAGACTGACCAAGGCAACAAGAGATCACAAGAGAAGGAAAGGGAAAACGAGACAATGAAACGCAAGAACATTCACCGTGCCGGGCGGGGGTTGCTGGCGCTGGCGTCGCTGGCGGCGTTGCCTGCGGTCGCGACCGCACAATCCGTGACGCTGTATGGCGTCGTGGACACCGGCGTCGAGTACGTGAGTTCGATCGGCGCCAACAAGGACAGCGTAGTACGCGTGCCGAACGTCACGGGTACCGTGCCGTCGCGCTGGGGGCTGCGTGGTACGGAGGACCTCGGTGGTGGCCTGAAAAGTCTGTTCGTGCTGGAATCGGGGTTTGCTCCGGACTCCGGCACGTCGGGCCAGGGCGGCCGGCTGTTCGGCCGCCAGGCACTCGTTGGCTTATCCGGCGGCTGGGGGCAGGTCGCGCTGGGACGCCAGTACACGATGCTGTTCTGGGCGATGCTTGACGCGGACATCCTCGGGCCCCAGGTGTACGGCACCGGCTCACTGGACAGCTACATCCCCAACGCGCGGGCCGACAACGCAATCTCGTACAAGGGCACCTTCGGCGGCCTAACACTTGGCGCGACCTACAGCTTCGGACGCGACACCGTGAACGCGGGCCCGAGCCCGGTCGGCACGAACTGCGCGGGCGAGAATCCGGCCGACAAGTCCGCCTGCCGCGAATGGTCTGCGCTGATCCAGTACGCGACCGCATCGTGGGGCGTGTCGGCGGCATACGACTCGCTGCGCGGCGGGCCGGGCGCGTTCGCGGGACTGACCAGCAGCGGACTGAAGGATGACCGCCTCTCCGTCAGCGGCTACGCCTTGTTCGATCGCACGAAGATCGGTGTCGGCGTGCTCAGTCGTAACAATGAAGGAAGTCCGACCGCGCGCAGCGAACTGTATTACGCCGGCGCAGCGTATGACGTGACGCCTGCCTTCACGATCGCGGGCCAGGTCAACTACCTGAAGTACCA
This sequence comes from Cupriavidus consociatus, assembly GCF_017814975.1. Taxonomy (GTDB): domain Bacteria; phylum Pseudomonadota; class Gammaproteobacteria; order Burkholderiales; family Burkholderiaceae; genus Cupriavidus; species Cupriavidus consociatus. The sequence goes on along the minus strand of NZ_JAGIQA010000020.1, from coordinate 47,534 downwards.
TCACAGCGACAACAAGGCGCTGCTCTATGCCTTGCGCGGGACGTACGCACTCTCGAAGCGGACCTCGGTCTACGGCACGGCCGGCTACATCAACAACGACGGCCAACTCGCGCTGTCCGTGAGCAGCGGCGCATCGGGCGGCAATCCGACGCCGGGCGGGTCGCAATTTGGCGTCATGGTGGGCGTGAAGCACGTCTTCTAGTCGCGCCGGCATGTTGATCGAGTATCAACACTAAGGGTTTTCACGCGGTCGGCCGGATTTCGCTTGCAGTGTCAGGTAGCCTGATATTAAATTGATTCCACGACGAACTGCCGACCAGTCATCAAGGAGACGAACATGGCCAATTACGAAGGACGCTGGAAGACCGTGAAGGTCAGCGTGGAAGAGGGCATCGCATGGGTGACGTTCAACCGCCCCGAAAAGCGCAACGCGATGAGCCCGACCCTGAACAGCGAGATGATCCAGGTACTCGAAGCGCTCGAGCTCGACGCCGACGCCAGAGTGCTGGTGCTGACCGGCGCCGGCGACGCGTGGACCGCCGGCATGGATCTCAAGGAGTATTTCCGCGAAGTCGACGCCGGCCCCGAGATCCTGCAGGAGAAGATCCGTCGCGACGCCTGCCAGTGGCAGTGGAAGCTGCTGCGCATGTACGCGAAGCCGACCATCGCGATGGTCAACGGCTGGTGCTTTGGTGGTGGCTTCTCGCCGCTGGTGGCGTGCGACCTCGCGATTGCTGCTGACGAGGCTGTGTTCGGCTTGTCGGAAATCAACTGGGGCATCCCGCCGGGCAACCTGGTCAGCAAGGCGATGGCCGATACGGTCGGACATCGCCAGGCGCTGCACTACATCATGACCGGCGACACCTTCACGGGCCAGCAGGCTGTCGCGATGGGTCTGGTCAACAAGAGCGTGCCGCGTGCGCAACTGCGCGAGCACGTGCTGGAACTGGCCGGCAAGCTGCTCGAGAAGAACCCCGTCGTGCTGCGCGCCGCGAAGCACGGCTTCAAGCGCAGCCGCGAACTGACCTGGGAGCAGAACGAGGACTACCTGTACGCCAAGCTCGACCAAGCGCAACTGCGCGACCCCGAGCACGGGCGCGAGCAGGGCCTCAAGCAGTTCCTCGACGACAAGTCGATCAAACCGGGCCTGCAAGCCTACAAGCGCGCCTGAGGCCGCGAGCGCCGTAGAGCGCCCCCCGACAAGCATCCCGACAGGGAGCGGGCTTCGCCGCGTGCGGGCCCGCCTGGAGACATCACTTCATGAACGCGTTGACCATGCTGATTGGCGGCCAGGACCGGTCCGCCGCCAATGGTGCCACTTTCGAGCGCCGCAACCCCGTCACGGACGTGGTGGCGTCCCGCGCACCCGCCGCGACACCGGAGGACGCCATCGCCGCGGTCGAAGCGGCGGCAGCCGCCTTTCCGGCATGGGCGGCCCTTGGACCGGGTGAGCGCCGCAAACGCCTGCTCAGGGCGGCCGACATGATGGACAGCCGCACCGACGAATTCATTGCCACCGGAGCAGCGGAAACCGGTGCGATGCCAAACTGGATCGGCTTCAACGTGATGCTGGCGGCCAATATGCTGCGCGAGGCCGCCGCCATGACCACGCAGATCGACGGCAGCATCATTCCGTCGGACGTCCCGGGCAGCCTGGCGCTCGCGGTGCGCCAGCCGTGCGGCGTTGTGCTCGGCATCGCGCCGTGGAACGCGCCAGTGATTCTCGCCACACGTGCCCTCGCGATGCCGCTTGCCTGCGGCAACACGGTCGTGCTCAAGGCATCGGAGGCCTGCCCGGCACTGCACCGGATGATCGGTACCGTGCTGGAGGAAGCCGGACTCGGCAGCGGCGTGGTGAACGTGGTGACCAACGCGCCGGAGGACGCGGCGGCCATTGTCGAGACGCTGATCGCGCATCCGGCCGTACGGCGAGTGAATTTCACCGGCTCGACCCATGTCGGACGCATCATTGCACAGCATGCGGCAAGGCACCTGAAGCCGGCGTTGCTGGAACTCGGCGGCAAGGCGCCCGTCATCGTCCTGGACGATGCCGACCTCGACGCCGCAGTCGAGGCCGTTGCATTCGGGGCGTTCTTCAACCAGGGGCAGATTTGCATGTCCACCGAGCGCGTGATCATCCACCGTGCCGTGGCAGACCTCTTCGTCGAGAAGCTCTCGGCCAAGGCGCGCACCCTTCGGGCCGGTGATCCGTCCGACCCGTCTTCTGTGCTGGGAGCACTGGTCAGCCCGCAAGCCGCGCAACGCATCCGTGCCCTGGTGGATGATGCGCGCGCAAAGGGCGCCAAGCTGCCGGTCGGCCTACACGGCGACGGCGCCATTCTGCAACCGGCGATTGTCGACGGCGTCACGCCGGAGATGGTGCTCTATCGCGAGGAATCGTTCGGGCCGGTAGTGACCGTAGCCCGCATTGACAGCGATGAGGAGGCGATCCGGATGGCCAACGACAGCGAGTTCGGATTATCGGCCGCCGTTTTCAGCCGCGACGTGTCGCGCGCTCTTGCCGTGGCGAAGCGGATCGAATCCGGTATCTGCCACATCAACGGCGCGACGGTCCACGACGAAGCGCAGATGCCGTTCGGCGGGGTGAAAGGCAGCGGTTACGGCCGCTTCGGCAGCAAGGCGTCGGTCGATGCATTCACGGAACTGCGCTGGATTACGATCCAAAGTGGACCGCGGCATTATCCGATCTGAATAGCCGGCAGAGCGACCGGCGGTTACACCCGGCCGCACACGGCCGGGGACACAAGCATGGCAGGAGACATGACGTGAGCGACGTCAAGACAAAAGCAGCCCCTTCCGCCGGCATCACAATCGATGCCGCCGCCTCGCCCGTTCCGCGATATCGTGCGGTCCATGTGGCCGACTCCGCTGCGCTGGTCAGCCGGGACGGCGATGTCTGGCGTATCCGGTCCAGCGAGTCGCTGCAAGCGTATCCGGCGCGCATGACGGACTGCCTCGTGCGGGGCGCGGAGCGTCACCCCGACCACGTGCTGGTGGCCGAGCGGGGGCTGGATGGTGGCTGGATGACGATCACCTATGGGCAGATGCTGGAGCGCGCACGGGCGATTGGTCAGGCGCTGCTGGACCGCGGGCTTTCCACAGAGCGGCCACTTGCCATTCTTTCGGACAATGACCTCGAGCATCTGCAGCTCTCGCTCGGCGCCATGTGGGCGGGCGTTCCCTTTTCGTCGGTGTCCGCTCCTTACTCGCTGGTCTCAACGGATTTCGGCAAGCTGCGCCATGTGTTTTCGGTGCTGACGCCTGGGCTCGTGTATGCCGCGGACGGGGACGCGTTTGCGCGCGCCATTGCGGCGGTTGTGCCGGCAGATGTCGAGGTCGTCACCCGCGATGGTCGGCTTCCGGGCCGCCCGGCCACCGCGTTCGATGCGTTGCTGCGCACGACGCCGGCCAGCGTTGATGTAGCCCACGCCGCGACCGGGCCGGACACGATCGCGAAATTCATGTTCACGTCCGGTTCCACCCGCCAGCCGAAGGCGGTGCCGACGACGCAGCGGATGCTGTGCAGCAACCAGCAGATGCTGCGCCAGACCATCCCGGAATTCGGCAGCACACCGCCGGTGCTGGTTGACTGGCTGCCCTGGAACCATACGTTCGGCAGCAGCCACAATTTCGGCATCGTGCTGTACAACGGCGGCACGATGTATATCGACCACGGCAAGCCCGTGGCCGGGCGGTTCGAGGAAACGCTGCGCAACTTGCGGGAGATCGCGCCGACCGCCTACCTGACCGTTCCCAAAGGCTGGGAAGAACTGGGTCTCGCGCTGGAGCGCGATGCGGCCTTGCGCGAGAAATTCTTCTCGCGCGTCAATATCTACTTCTTCGGCGGCGCCGGCTTGTCGCAGGAAGCCTGGGACCGGCTGGAGCGCGTCACCGAAACGCATTGCGGCGAGCGCATCCGCATCATGGCGGGCCTGGGCATGACCGAGACCTCGCCATGCTGCCTGTTCACCACGGCGCCCATCACGCAGGCCGGCTACGTGGGTACGCCGGCGCCGGGCTGCGAACTCAAGCTGGTGCCGGTGGACGGCAAGCTGGAGGCGCGTTTTCGCGGGCCGCACGTCATGGCGGGCTACTGGCATCACCAGGACGCCGGCGTGCAGGCCGCGTTCGACGAGGAAGGCTATTACTGCAGCGGCGACGCGCTGCGCTTCTACGATTCCGAGCGGCCGGAACTCGGCCTTATGTTTGATGGACGGATCGCGGAGGACTTCAAACTCAGCTCGGGCACCTTCGTCAGTGTCGGGCCATTGCGGGCGCGCGTGATCGCTGCCGGAGCGCCCTACGTGCAGGACGTGGTCGTGGCAGGATCCAATCGCGATGCCATTGGCCTGCTGGTATTTCCGCGCATGGATGACTGCCGCCGGCTGGCCGGCCTGCCAGCCGGTGCGACGCCACGCGAGATCCTGGCCTCGCCGCCAGTGCGTGCCGCGTTTGCGGCGCTGCTGCACACGCTGAACCAGTCGGCCACCGGCAGCGCGACCCGGGTAGCAAGCCTGCTGCCTGTCGCGGAGCCACCCTCGATCGATCGCGGCGAGATCACCGACAAGGGCACGCTGAACCAGCGGGCCGTGCTCTCCAACCGAGAAGCGCTCGTGGAGGCCTTATACCAACGCGAGGCGCCCGCCGGCGTCATCCGGCCTTAGCCACGGCGCCGTTTGCGCCGCCCGGGACAGTCACCACGGCGGGCGGCGCGTCTTTCCCCGATATTGCAGTGACCCCGTCGCGGACCGCCCAATCCTGCGCGGCGATGCGGCTTGCGCCGTCCGCCTTTCCTGAAGACCGTCCTCAGCTCATGCGTACTTACACTGTCCCACTGCGCGATATGTCGTTTGTCATCGACGAATGGCTGGGCGCGCCATCCGACTGGGCATCCACGCCGAAATTCTCCGAACTGGATGCCGGGACCGCGGCGCAAGTGCTGGAGGAAGCCGCGCGCTTTGCCACGGGACGGCTCGCACCGCTGAACGCGAGCGGCGATCTGGAGGGGGCGCGTTTCAGCGACGGCGCGGTACGTATGCCCGAAGGCTTCGCCGCGGCGTATCGGGACTATGCCGCGGGCGGCTGGCCCGGGTTGACGGCTGAGCCGGAGGAGGGCGGGCAGGGGCTGCCGCAACTCCTCAATGTGGCATGGATCGAGATGCTGGCGGCAGCCAATCATGCGTGGCTGATGTCGCCAGGCCTTTCGCATGGCGCTGCCGAATGCCTGCGCGCACACGGATCGCCCTGGCTCAAAGCGCAGTTCCTGGACAAGCTCGTCAGCGGCGAGTGCCTGAGTTCCATGTGCCTGACGGAAGCGCAGGCCGGCAGCGACCTGAGCCTGATCGCGGCCAAGGCGGTGCCGGCGGACACCAGGCAAGAGGCCGAGCCCGCGTACCGAATCACCGGTACCAAGATCTTCATTACCGGCGGTGACCACGATCTCACGCCCAATATCGTTCATCTCGTGCTCGCACGCCTGCCCGACGCGCCCGCCGGATCGCGGGGCCTGTCCCTGTTCCTGGTACCCAAACGCCTGGAATCCGCAGGGCAGCCCGAGACGAACGCCGTGACCTGCCAGGGCATCGAGAAGAAGATGGGACTGAAGGCGAGCCCGACCTGCACCATGCAGTTTGACGGCGCCCTCGGCTGGATGGTGGGACAACCCCACCTCGGTCTGCAAGCCATGTTCGTCATGATGAACGCCGCTCGCCTGCAAGTGGCCATGCAAGGGCTTGGGCATGCCGAGTCTGCCATGCAATGCGCGATCGCTTACGCGGCCGAACGCCGACAGTCGCGAGCCGCCGGTTCTGCGGCGCATGCCGGCCAGCCTGGCAGCGCGGACACGATCATCCGGTTGCCGGCCATACGTCGCGCGCTGCTGGATTTGCGTTGCGTAGCAGAAGGGTCCCGGATGGTCGGGTACTGGCTTGCGCATTGCCTGGACCTGGCTGCGGCTGCGCCGGAATCGGGAAGGCGCGAAGAGGCCGCATTGCTCGCCTCTCTGCTGACGCCCGTCGCCAAGGCCAGCTTCACCGAGGCGGGTTTCCAATCCGCTTCGAAGGCGATGCAGGTCCTCGGCGGTTATGGCTATATGCACGAGTTCGGCGTCGAGCAGACCTTGCGCGACAGCCGGGTCTCGATGATCTACGAAGGGACTAACGAGATCCAGGCGGTGGATTTTGTCGTGCGCAAGACGATCGCGGACAGCGGCAAAGGACTGAACAGCCTGCTTGATGTCGTGCGCAAGCCGAGTCCCTGATTGCGGAAAGCCAGCCTGATCCGGAATTGCCCTATCGCGTGGCGAGCGATTTTCTCGCAATGGTCGGCGTCCTGCTCCACGCTTTCGCCTGGGCCAGAGCACTCCGTATCGCGCAGCCTCTTGCGGACTCCCCCTATTATGCGCGCAAGTGCGAGACCGCCCGGTATTTCTTGGCGTATCGGCTGGGCGATTTCGACTTCCGGCGCAGCCTGGTCGAACGCGGCCGCGCCAACGTCCTGCCTCATGTGAATCCCGCCTGAACTGAGGCCGACAACGCATGCTGCAGGCCATCCCTGAAGAGGAAAACCAATGAACCACGACAGCCTGGTGGCGATCGACTTCCACACCCACGCCGAGGTCAGTTGCCGGAATCCGTTCGACAACTATGGCGAGGAGTATGACCGCGCCGCTGATAAGTACTTCGGCAGCGACCGGCGGCCGACCATCGCCGAGACGGTCGCCTACTATCGCGAACGTAACATCGGATTGGTGATGTTCACGGTGGATTGCGAGGCGCAACTGGGGCGTCGCCGCATTCCGAACGAGGAAATCGCACAGGCGGCTCGCGAGAACAGCGACATGATGGTCGCCTTTTCCAGCGTCGATCCACAAAAGGGAAAGATGGGCGCCAGGAAGGCGGAGCGCCTGATCCCTGAGCGTGGCCACGCACAAGCCAAACGTTTGGATCGACCTCAGTGGCTGGAGTCCGAAGTACTTCCCGAAGCAGCTCGTGCAATACGCCAACACGCTGCTGAGGGATCGGGTCCTGTTCGGAAGCGACTATCCGCTGATTACCCCTGAACGGTGGATGCAGGATTTCGAGCAGGCGGGCTTCCGGCGCGAAGTCATGCCAGGAATTTTGAAGGGTAATGCGGTCAGGCTGCTTGGCCTCGCTGAGTGATGGCGGTATTGCACGTGCGTATTGGCGGTGGGTTGCCAGAAGCTTGCCGAACAAGCCGCCTGTGGCTATGGGCCGCAATACCATTGCGGCGCGGATACTCGGTCAGAACCGCTTCTTCAACGCATGCGACCCGTACGCGTGGACTTGGGATGCCCAGTAGCCTGCATGCTAATTTCTGCGTACGGGTTTCTACCGATCGAGCCGCTCGGCTTTAAGATCAATACTGTTGACATGAGAAACGTAGACATCATCAATTCCTCCTCGCGCGACGTCACAGAAGGCGCAATGCCGCCCGAGGCGTTTCCTTCACCGTCGCTCACAACCGGATTGCAAGTGTTGGAGGCCATCCGGGATGGCCGCATGCCAGGATCGAGCATCTCGCAGACGATGCCAATGCAGCTGACACACGTCGGCAGCGGCGAAGTAGCGATAATGGCCATGCCCGACACACGGCATATGAACCCATCCGGTATGGTGCACGGCGGTTTCGCAGCGACTTGTATTGACAGTGCTGCAGCACTGGCCCTGTTCTCATCGCTCGACGCGACGACTCCATACTCTACCGTCGACCTCAACATCACGTATGTAAGACCGCTTGCGCAAAACATCCAATACGTTGTCACTGGCCGTTTGAAGGAACGCACTAAGAGCTTGGGGCTTTGCAGCGCGGAAATCCGCGATGTCAACGACAAGTTGTATGCGTTGGGATCGGCTACGTTGATGATTAAGGCGAATTGAGCAGAACTTCTCGCCCATTGGCGGCCCATCCACCGTTAGGTGAATCACGCGCAGTGCCGAGCTAAATCAAACCATTCGGGCGAGAGTGATCATAATCTTGCGCCACGCTTTCTGTTCAGCGGCCGAAACGTTTGCTAGCGCGGCTTGCATGGCAGCAGCTTCTTGTCTTGAGGCAAGCAGCTCAATCTCCGCACCTTGTGACGTCAGGGACAGGATCTTCACACGATGCTCGATCTCGTCCCGTCTTGCTATGACATACCCCGCTTCCTGAAGGTACTTCAAGGGGCGGTGTAGGGCCTGCTTTGAAACACCGAGAAGTTCGACGAGTCCGCCAACTGAAAGCCTCTCCGAGCGGGCGATCGCGTAGAGAATTCGGTGATGAACCCGAGTCAGTCCATAAGTCGCGAGAAGCTCATCCGCTTTCACGACAAGTCCACGGAACGCGAAATGCATGAGCAGTAGTGCACCATCGTCCGGATGCAACTGACGCATTCCCGCTTTCGCAATGGAAGGAAGGTCGAAGATTGGATTGTCTTGTTTCATCGCAGGCACGTCATGAGAGCACGTTCATTTTAAGGCCGCTTCGGATCGCCGAGTGCATTCACTGCAGCGATCTTGATGTCATCGAGTCGAGCCCCATCTTGGCTCAAAGCCCGGAAATGGAACTCTTGAAGCTGATCGCGTTCACGTGCCTGCGATAGCAATTGATCCTAGAGCGGGTCCAGTAGGACAGGCAGATCTTCAGGTTGGTTTCAATACCCGCAGCCGCAGAACCTCGATACTCGTGCGGCCCCGACTCTTACGAACCCCGGCCGGCCCTCTTTGGGAGTGTTGAGCCGGCAATCAGAATGCCGCTTATTATTTCATGCTGCGGATTGCGATTGCCGGTAGCGCCCAGGAGTTTGTCCAACGATCCGTTTGAACGCGGAATTGAAGGCCGCCTCTGAACCATAGCCGATGCTTTCGGCGACCGAAGCTATGCTTTTCCCTTCTCGCAGTGCGGCGCCAGCTTTTGCGATACGCCAATCGGTCAGATAATCGATGGGCGTCATGCCGACTAGCGTCCTGAAGCGCTCGGCAAACGTCGTGCGCGACATGGCCACCGCCGCCGCGAGTTCATCGACTTTCCAACGCCGTGCTACGTCCTCATGGATGAGGGCAAGGGCGGTCCCGATCTTTGGATCGGCCAGCGCGCCCAGCCAACCCGGCGTATGCACTCCCGACGCCAAATATTCGCGCAGGACTTGCACAAGTACCATGTTCGCGAGGCTCGCTGCGGCAACCGACGCGCCCGGGCGAGGCGTCCCCGTTTCAAGTCGCAGCAGATCCAGCACGGCCCGCAGCGCCGGAGCCGTTTCAGAAGCAGCCGGAATATGGATAAGCCGCGGCAACGACTTCAGCAACAGTTCGCCGGTATCGGCGTCGAAGACGAAGCGGCCTCCGGCTGCACTGACCTTCTCCCCGCTGCGGCCATAACGCACGATCCCGTCTGCGCAGCGGCTCTCGGCAAGCACTTCACGGCCGTCGACAGGAGGAAGGGAAGGGTCGCTTCCGGTGCAATACGCCTGCCCTTGAGTCAACAGATAGAAATCGCCCGCCCTCAGCTCGACGGGCGGGGCGCCATCTTCGAACCAGAGCCAGAATGCACCTTCCAGGACACTACCGAACTTGATGTGTTCATAAGCAGAAAAGCGCAGCGACCAGGCGCCATGCACTTCCAGCCGTGCCGACAGCACGCTCTCGACTTTGAGCAGGTGAAAGACATCCGAGAGCGGGTCCATCCGAATCCGTACGATCGATAAATAAATACGTTGAATCGATTATAGATTAGGCGACGCTGCTAGACGAACATGGGACGTGCGGAGCGTTCGGGGGCCATTTCATGATTCTCGCCCTCTTGGACAAGCGATGAGGAAAATATCATGTCGACAATCAAGGACAAGGTCGTTGTCATCACCGGTGCGAGCAGCGGAATCGGCGAGGCAGCGGCGCTGCTACTGGCGGAGCGCGGGGCGAAGGTGGTGCTGGGCGCACGTGGGGAGCAGCGGCTTCGCGACCTCGCTGATCGAATTGCCAAGGCGCGGGGACAATGTGCATGGGCATGCACGGACGTTAGGCGCCGAGAGGACATGTCGCAACTCGTAAAACTGGCATGCGAGCGATTCGGTCAACTCGACGTGCTGATCAACAACGCTGGCGTCGGGCCGATTTCTCCTCTCGACGAGCTGCGCGTGGACGATTGGGAAGACATGATCGACGTGAACATCAAAGGCGTGCTGAACGGTATTGCAGCGGCGTTACCGCTCTTTCGTACGCAGGGCTTCGGTCACTTCATCAATACCGCGTCCACCGCCGCTCTTCGCATCGTGCCGAACATGGCGGTCTACGCCGCAACCAAGAGTGCCGTGCGCGCAATCTCGGAGGGGTTAAGGCAGGAGGCGGGAGACAAGCTGCGTGTAACGGTCATTTCACCCGGCTTCACGCGGACGAACTTTGCAGAATCGGTGACCAACCCGGAAGCCAAGGCGGAAATCTCCGCCTCGATGGATAAATTCGCCATGCCGCCGGATGCCATTGCCCGGGCCATTGCGTTTGCAATCGAGCAACCGGCCGATGTTGACGTGGGCGAGATTATCGTCCGCCCCACGGCGCAGGGGTAGATAGCCGCCGCCGCAGCCTGGATTATCCGCTATGGCTGGTAGCTGACATTCCAACAATTGGTCGGGTCTTTCGCTTTGGCCGATGCGACGGGCATCGTCGGCCTGCGAACGGCCGGAAACTGAACGAAGCCGATACCTGAATGTCAGGTCCATGACACTTTCGGCGTTTATGCCTTCCTGGCGAACACTTCACGCAGCTTGTTCATCTTAACGGCTAGCGCCTCCGGACCACTCTCTAAATCCGTTTGTCTTTCGCCGTTACCTGCGCTGAGACTTCGATAGTCTTGTTGACAACGCGATCTGTGACGGTGGCAATAAATACATTAGTTACTCACCGACTCCCCGCTGTACGGTCCTCGTCGTGGGGAGGATCAGTGTCCCCGGGCGGTTCCACGTGTCCCGAAACGTGTGGGCATCGACTGTTAAGGTCAAAGCAATATAGGGTCAGAGCGCGCCCGATTAGCCCCCATCCGTGCAGAGATCCCCGTCCTACGAGGGGGGTGGGAATTCAAAACGAGCCTGAGCAGTCTGTCGTTAGCAGAAAACTGAGCGGCCGGTTTGAGCATTCAACGGGCGGCCCGCTCCCGGAACTCAGATTGCGCGAACGCGCCACAAAGCGGCACGGGTAGTGTCTGGCGCTCACGTTTGATCCGTGCAAAGTTGGCGGGCTTCACCTCACTACAAAAAGCCTGCGTTACGCAATGCCTCCTCGGCGGCCTCATGGTCCTGGGCAGAGGTGCCCCCTGGAGATACCGATGCCACCCACCAAACGCCCTTGATGAATGATGGGTACACCACCGCCCACCGGCATCATGCGCGGATGGTGCGCCAGCGGGGCCACGGCGGGCTCGGCCATGTACTGGTTCCATTGATGTGTGGCCATGCCGAACGAGGCGGCGGTCCAGGCCTTGTCGATCGCCACGCTTGCATTCAGAAACGGGGCGGTGTCCGCGCGCTCGAAGGCGCGCAGGTGACCTCCTGCATCGGTAATGGCGATGGTCGCGGCGAACCCGCGCGCTGCACAGGCGCGACGCGTCTCCCCCAGCAAGGTTTGCGCGGCTTCCAGGCTGATTGTTGCGGTGGTGACGACAGGAGATGTCATGGGTAGGGTCCTTCAGAATGGTTCAGGGATTAGCGACTACGACTTTACCGATCCGCCAGGGCAGGCAAGTGCGTCCGTGCAGCGGCTCGAAATCCTGATCGGCGCGAGGCTTCTTCAACGACTACTTCAACAGGCGATGCCGCGAACGTCATGGAGATATAAATGCAACTAACCGCCTGGACTAAAAATCTACAACCTATGTAGCGGCAGGCGAGAGGCGCGATCGGTGATTGCCTTGCTGAGTTGATGTGAGCGGGGACGTGGATGAAGTTTCACGATCGCGAAACTATCAATGCAGGCTTTCGGCGGACTTTTCGACAGGCGGTGGGAAGTGGATCGGCCCTCGGTATGGAGGTAGATGCTGGTGGTGTCGATCGGCGCGTGGCCAAAGTTGTCGCGCACATGGCGCAGGTCTACCTCGCGATCGCTCAGGTGCGAACCCTCTGTATGCCGCAGCCAGCCAAATACCCACGAGAACTGCGGCAGATTCGGTGTTAACTTCGCGCGTCGGCCGAGGCGCACCTTCCAGCGATCGATCAGGTAGTGAACGACCGCGTCGAAGATCCCTAGCCAGAGCCAGTAGGCCATACCGAAGCCGAGGAGCAGCACCGCGGTACACAGGCCATGCAAGCCCGCGTGGGCATAACCACTAGGGCTCCGGAAATCGCCCTTGCCGGTTAGCATCCAGCTCGGCTGCCACAGGTAGTCGCAGATGAGATGCTTGGTGAACAGCGCGAACAGCAGCGGCACCGCCATGTTTCCTGGATGAACCCATGCCGTGCCCGCGGGACAAGGCCTTTTCTTAGCCGATGATCGGCGCAGGACCACCGGTCGGTCTCCCTCGCTGCGGCGGCCGCAGCCCGGGCGCGCGCGGCAGTGGGCCAGGTTGGCGATCCGTTCGCCGGTAGCGATCAAGCGGCGGGGCTGGTCGCTCGTGCCGATGACTTCAGCCGCCCGTATTAATCCCCCCAAGGATCGGCCAGCATCACGCCGATCCCTTCGAAGTCCTTGCGGTTGCGCGTGGCTAAGGTGGCGGCGTGGTGCCGACCGATGGCGGCAATTTGCGCATCGGCCATGCTGATCGGACGACCCGCGCGTTCGCGCTCGGACACGAGGGCGGCGTAGTGCACGGCGGCGTTCTCGGCGAATGGCAGCACCCGGTCAGCGAATTCCTCGTCGAGCCCGTCCAGCAGTTCCGCCACGGTCACGGCAGTAATGGTCAGGGTATCGGGTGCTTGTCGATCGAGCCAGTCGATGACGGCCGGCTCCGCCTCGGCCCGCATCATCGCTGACAAGACATTGGTGTCGAGCACGATCACTTCACACGTCCGGAGAGTAGCAAGATTACTTCTCGAAAATTGGGAAGTAATCTTGATACGGAGGCTACAGAAAATCGCTAACCCGATCTGCAACAGTGACAGCGCGTACGCCAGTCAGCAGAGCTGATCGCATCGAAGGCGCCGTACGCCAAGGACTTCACCAATCAGCGGAGCCGCCGGAACGTATAAATGCAGGTTTCCAGCGGATTTGTCGAGAGGCTGTGGGAAGTGGATCGGCCCGAGGTCTTTGGGGTCCAGCCAATGCGGTGCATGTCTGATGAGCTTGGCTCGTGTGAATGACGTTCTTCAACACCAGCACCGGACGCTATTACCCGCTCCCCTTCACGGTCAACGAGTCAGACTTCCGCCTAGGGTATCCAGTAGATTTTTTGCCTGCTTCCAGTCAACGGTGTCGAACCCTTCGACAACGTCCTCCTGGACCCCCGCCAACGTCTGCCGCGCGTCTTGCGTCTTTCCCTGAAGCTGCCATAGGCGCGCCAAGCTCACCGCGGCGCGCAATTCAAGCGACTTTGCACTTTGCTTGCGGGCAAGCATGATGGCCCGATGAAAACACGCTTCCGCTAATTCGCGGTCGGGGGATAGGTCTGGCTGCACGGTGGTACGCTCGAGCAGCAGTTCCCCCTTAAGCCGATGCAACTCCGCTTCATAGTGGTGCTCCCTCGTGATGCTTCCGAGGATAAAAGTGTCGGCCAAGACGTCCAGACCCGCCTGGCCTTGGCCCGCGTTCGCATAGGTTTGGGCTAGCAGGGCCAGTTGAGTGGGCCGGCCCATCTCGGCGCCGGTGGACTGATAAGCAGCGACGCCCTGCAGTACCTGAGCTATGCCTTCCTCGCGGCTTCCCTGCTCGGCGAGTGCCCAACCCCGCAGGACGGTCCCCCATGCCAGCCAGAACGGAAAACCTTGTTCGACCGAAAGCGCAATGGCCGCTTCGGCGTACTCGCGGGTCAGTGCCGCCTCATGTCGGAATTGATACAACTGCGCTGCGTAGACCAGGGCGAGCGCCATGCTGAAAGGGTGAGAGACCTCTCGGGCCAATGCCAGGGCCTCCTGGCAATGTTTGCTAGCCTGAGCCGGGAAGCCCAAATACCACTCGGCCCATGCCAGGAAGCTGAGGCCGCGGACCCTAGGGTCCTGCCCATAGAGCGCGGCATGGATCGGGTGCTGTTCAGGCTTGTAGTAGGCGATACCGCGCTCCAGATGCTGCTGAGCGGCACGGAAATCTCCCATGAAAAGTGAGGATCCGCCCAGTGCAATATGTGCCTGTCCGAGCCACACCGGATCCTGCGTGTTCTCGGCGAGGCCGAGCAGCGCCTCGCCCAGTTGATAGGCTGTCTCGTGCTGCGCGCGGATGAAAAAAAACATCCGCAATCCCAGCTTCACCTGGAAGAGCTGCGACTTATCTCCACCTTTTTCACACAAAGCCAGCGCCCGCGTATAGTTGGCCTCCACTTCGGCAGCGGCGTAGCCTCGCGCGGCAATCAGAGCCTGCCCAAGGGTGATGCGAAGTGTCAGTTCCAGGTGGGCGCGCTCCGATGTGTCAGGCAGGGCGGTAATCAGTGCCAAAGCCTTGCTGAGGTGACTGATGGCATCAAGATTGGCCGAACGGTCGACGGCCTGGCGCCCGGCACAATACAGATACTCTACCGCCTTGGGGATGTTGCCGCTGTGACTGTAGTGGTGTGCCAGCTCGCTGTAGTGGTCTTTCAACTGGTGATGGAAGAGGGCCTCGATGGCCCGGCCTGTGCGCTCATGCAGCGCGCCGCGCTGTTCCGAGAGCAAGGAGCTTCCGGCCACTTCCTGTGTCAGGGCGTGCTTGAATGCGTACTCCACTTCTGGAAAGGCAGGCTGGCTGTATATGAAATCTCCAGTCTGCAGGCCATCCAGCAAGGGGTAGAGGTGCTCATCAGACTGCCCGGAGACTTGCCGGACCAGGCTCAAAGAGAACTCCTTGCCAATGATGGCGAGGGTCTGCAGCAAATCCTTTTGCGCCAATGGCAGCCGGTCTATGCGTGCTGCCAGCACGCCTTGTACCGTGGTCGGCATATGTAGCGCGGCTGGGGTCGTCTCGATCCGGTAATGACCAGGCTCACCGAGCAGTGCATTTTCCCCGACGAGCGTCTGGACAACCTCTTCCATAAAGAAGGGATTGCCCTCGGTCTTCTGCAGGATGAGATGCTTAAGCGGCTGGAGTCCGGTGGCATCGCCCAACAATGCGCTGAGCAGACCTTGCGCCTCGCTTGGGCCGAGGGGATTGAGGCGTAATTCGATGCTGTTGCCTCTCCATGCGGGCCGATACTCCGGCCGGTAGTTCAGGAGGACGAGGATCCGTGCGGCCGCTACGCGCTCGATGAGGAAGGCGAGAAACGCTTCCGTCTCGCTATCCAGCCATTGCAAGTCCTCGAATAGGACCTGCACGGGCTGATTACCGCTCTCGTGCACCAGCAGACACGTGACAGCATCGAAAGTGCGTTCGCGCCGAACGTTGGCTCCCATGTCCAGCAGTGTCGCGTCGGTGTCGCCGATGCCCAGCAGATGGAGCAGGTAGGGCAGTCGGTCTTCCAGACTGCGATCCAGCGTGATCACCTTGCCCGCGATCTTTTCGCGGCAACGTCGCTCATCGTCCTGGGCGGTGAGCTGAAAATAGTTCCGCAGGAGTTCGATGAGCGGCAAATAGGCAAAGGCCTTGCCATGCGATATCGAGAAGGTTTCCAGCACCAGGCAACGGCCCGGCGAGCGCGCCTTGAACTCGTGGAACAGCCGCGACTTGCCGACTCCAGCTTCTCCCCTCACCGCGACGATCTGGCCGTGTCCGGACGAGGAAACCTCAAGCGCTCGGTGCAGCGCCTCCAGCTCGGCTTCGCGGCCCACGAAGCGAGCCAGCCCGCGATGCGCTGCCACTTGCAAGCGCGTGCGCAGCGCACCGAGGCCGAGCAACTGATAGACCGCGAGCGGCTTGGGGATGCCTTTGACTTGGGCAGTGCCGAGCGCCTTGAACTCGAAGTACCCCTGCGCGAGCTTGTGGGTGGATTCGCTCACGAGGATGGAAGAGAGCGCCGCCATGGTCTCCATCCGCGAGGCAATGTGGATCGTGTGCCCCACCGGGTCATAGTCGGTGTGCAAATCGTCCTTGCGGATCGAGCGCACGACCACCTCGCCCGTGTGAATGCCTACCCGAATCTGCAGCGAAACGCCTTGCTCCAGCCGAAGCTTGTCACTGTGCCGCTGCATCGTCTCCTGCATCCGCAGCGCGGCGTACAAGGCGCGCTTGGGGTGATCCTCATGGGCGATGGGCGCGCCGAACAGTGCCAGAATGCCGTCGCCCAACGACTTTGCCACGTAGCCCTCGTAGTAGTGGACGGCTTCCATCATCAGTTCGATGACCGGTGTGATCAGGCGGTGAGCGTCTTCCGGGTCGCGGTCGTGGATCAGGGCAGTCGAGCCGGCCATATCGGCAAACAGGACGGTGATGGTCTTGCGTTCGCCGCTGGCATCGCCGCGGGCTTCGAGGGCTGCTTGCTCGGCCCGGATACGCTCGGCTAGGTGCGATGGCGTGTAACGAATGGGGCCGGCGGATGATTCCTGGGGCAACTCACCAACGGGCGTGCCGCATGCATTGCAAAAGCGTGCGGTCGCAGTTAGTTCTTTGCCGCAACGCGCGCAAATTCGCGCCAGCCTTACGCCGCATTGCTCGCAGAATTTCGCTCCATCGGCATTCTCAAACCGGCAATTTGCGCAGCGCACCATGGGAGCCTCCTCCCGAACTTGCTGCAGCCAATTAGATACCCCGATATCTTTCGTCGCAAGCCCAGTGCCATGATGCCCTGCGACCAAGCTTGGCGTTCTTATGCTCGCCATTTCGGGCCACGTCTGACCCGCGGAAAACTGCAGGCGACAGCCGGCTGGCTAGGCCGAGAAGGTTGTGCTTGACGCGATTGCCAGCTCGCGAAAATCCGAAAGGAACGCCTCGATCTCCTTTGTGGTCAGGCGAGCGCTGGTGACACGGATACCCGATTGTCCTTCGACGACGAAATCACTGCCCGAGCGTACCATCCAGCCTTTCGCCAGCAGCCATTGAACCACCATGGGCTCGTCTTTCACAGGTATCCACACGTTGAGACCGACCTTGCCTGGTACGTCGACTCCGATCGACAGAAGGCCTTCCTTCAGTGTGATGAAGCGCTCGCGATAGGTCTGCCCGGCGAGCCTGATTCGGTCTTGCACACGCCGATCGTTTAGCAGCGCGAGTGCAGTCTGTTGGAGCAGCGAACTGACCCAGCCCATGCTGGTAGCTTGGGAATACTCCAGCTTGGCGAGCGTTACAGGGTCTCCGCAAGTGACTGAAACGCGCAAATCCGGTCCCAGAAATTTGGAGAGAGACCGCACCGTGAGCCATCGAGCGCTCTCCACGTGCCACGGTTCGTACGGCGCCAGGTCCAGCAGACTGGAATGGTCGTCGTCAATGAAAAGCACCTCGTCGCGCCCACGCGCAATGGTCCGCAACTCGCGCGCACGTCGGGAACCCGTTGCCGCGCCGGTCGGATTCTGCGCCCGCGAGGAAAATATCACCGCGCGACAATCAGAGGAAAGCGCATTCCTCAACGCTTCTGGTCGGATCCCCTCGTCATCCATCTCCATCTGCACCGCCCTTAAACCGAGCGATCGCACCAAGGCGAGGGTCGTCATATAAGTCGGCGTCTCCACGGCAATCTTGTCACCGGGTTTGACGTGGGTGCGAAGCGCTCGCTCCATGGCGTCCAAGGCGCCGCTCGAGACAAAGATTCCATGGACAGTCGAAAAGTCCGACTCAAAAAACGAGGTCGCCCAATCGACCAGTTCCGCAACGTTACGCCGCTCTCCGTAAAGCCGTGGCGAAGAAGGGGTGGTTGCAAAGGCATCGAGAATCTCGTCGCGCGTGGGCAAGAAGGTGGGATCGGGATTGCCATCATGCGCCGCAACAACGCCGCTGACCGTGATGGAGGGCGGCGCAATTGGCACTGATGCATTGAGATGCCGCTTCGCGACCACGGTGCCGCGTCTGCCAGCAGTCACGATGACACCGCTTTCAATCAGCATCCGGTAGGCCGTGGCCACCGTGTTCTTGTTGATACCGAGCGACTCGGCTAAGGCACGCACCGTCGGCAACTGCTCGCCGGCGGCAAGTTTGTTGTCGTAGACGGCCCGCTCAATGGTCCGAAACAGGTCTTCGGCCTTCCTTCCTCCGACTGCAAACCGGCTTGGGTCAAACATGGTTTTGTACTGGTCCAAAGTTCAGGAATTCATTATACGCCGCCTTGGCATCCGGCCAAGCCACAGCAAGGGCCGAGCGAGGAAGCGTTAACCCTGATGCGTTGGACCCCGAAAAGCGCCTATAGTTGTCTCGGTACAAATATACTGTTGTACTGGTACAAACAAACGAGAGGAAAATTGAGATGCAGATGATTCCAGCGGATCGGCACCTGAAGATCGGCGGTTTGATATTCCCCAACATGGATCAATGTGACTTCACCGGCCCATTCGAGGCCTTGTCGCGCATTCCGAATTCCACGTTCCATACGCTGTGGAAGAACAAGGAAATCGTTCGCGATATGCGAGGCATGCAGCTCGTTGCGGATACCTCCTTCGATGAGGCTCCGCAACTTGACGTCCTGCTCGTGCCGGGAGGCTATGGCCAGGAGGAAGCGGCGGCGGATGAGGCTGTTCTCGCCTTTATCCGCCAGCAAGCTGAACACGCCCTATATGTTTACTCGGTGTGTACTGGCGCGCTGCTCTGTGGCGCGGCTGGCTTGTTGCATGGGCGCAGGGCGACCACACACTGGACAGCGATGGACGTGCTGCCACTCTATGGCGCCATGCCAAGCGATGAACGAGTCGTCATCGACGGCAACTATGTCAGCGCCGGTGGCGTTACATCGGGCATCGATGGTTCCCTTGTCTTGGCTTCACTTCTGCGTGGAGAGCGGCTAGCCAAAGAACTCCAACTTTATATGGCCTACGACCCGCAACCCCCCTTTGACGCGGGATCTCCGGCGACCGCGCCCAGCGACATTCTGAGCACCGTCCGTGCGCGAGCCGCTCAAATCACCGAGCAACGCCTGGCGAGCGCACGCCAATATGCTGAGCGCGCCTTGGATCGAGCCTAACCATTCTTAGAGCATGATGCCGTCCACACCACTTATTGATATAGCGTCAGCCGAATCGCTTGCCACTTCGCTTACGCAACAGTTCGTCAAGGTCGACACTGTGAATCCGCCTGGCAATGAAAGTGCGCTTGCTCGACTGATCGGCGCGCTATTGGTGGAAGCAGGGTTGCAGACAACGTTCCATACCCTAGCTGACGGAAGAGAAAGTCTGGTGGCGTGGACTGGCTCGCCCAATGAGGGGCCAAAGCTGTGCTTTACGGGGCATCTCGACACGGTGCCGTTTGGATCCGCACCATGGAGCCTGTCGCCACTTTCCGGTGAGATTCAGGGCGACAGGCTGTATGGTCGCGGGTCCTCAGACATGAAGGCAGGTATCGCGGCGTTTATTGCCGCCTTACTCTGGCATCGCGCAACGAACGGACAGCACGCCGCGGTTATCCTGGTCTTGACCGCCGGCGAGGAAACGGGGTGTGAAGGTGCCAAGGCTCTACGGACCCTTACGCAGCCGGCTTTCAATGTCGGTGCCATGGTGGTAGGCGAGCCAACTGCCAACGAGGTCGTGATCGGCCACAAGGGGGCTTTGTGGATTCGGGCCCAGGCGCATGGGGTGACGGCCCACGGCGCTATGCCGGAACGCGGGGACAACGCGATTTACCACGTTGTAGATGCCATACACAGGCTTCGACTCTTCAACTTCCATGCTCCGGAAGATGAGCTCCTTGGCCACCCGACGCTCAACGTAGGGACGATCGCCGGCGGACTCAATGTCAATTCTGTGCCTGACCACGCCTTGTTTGAGGTCGATGTACGGACGGTTTGCGGGATGGCCCATGACAAGCTGCTCGACGAACTTGGCGCATATCTTGGCGACCGGGTAGCGCTTAGAGCGAAGCTCGACGTGCCCGCGTTGCGACAGGAGATGAGCAGTCCCTGGATTGCGCACGTCAGCAGAATGGTCAGCCAGATCACCGGGTCTCAAAACGGCGGGCGTGCGGTCTCTTTCTTTACGGATGGTCCCGTACTCAGGGAAATTTTTGGGGCCGTCCCGACGGTGATTCTCGGTCCCGGCGAACCATCCATGGCGCACAAGACCGACGAGTATTGCAATGTGAGTTCGATTATCACTGCGGTAAATATCTATGCGCGGATCATCGAAGCTTGGGAAAGCAAAAGGGAACAATGAAATGTCATACCAACATGTAGCAGATGGATCGGTCGATTGCAAATGGTTGACGGAATCTAAAGAGTTCGCTGTGGTATCGCGTGGACGCAGTTTTACGATTATTGTATTGCTGCTTGCCTTCGCGATTTACTATTTTGCACTTTTGCTAGGAGCGGCCTATTGGAGCGACGTGCTTTCGATACCAATCGTAGGGGCGGTTAACGTCGGCATGATATTGGCCATTTCCCAGTATCCGGTGGCTGGCCTCATTGCTGCCACCTACGTTTGGAGAATGCGTAAATTCGACAAGATGATCGAAGGATCCGGTCAGGATACCGGCGCAGGGAGCAAGAAATGAGAAATTTTCTGAAATCGCCCGCTTTCAAATTGGGGATCGTGATGGCGATGTTTACGATCTTGCCAAATTCAGTCCGCGCTGCGTCGGAACTGATTGAGCCAAGATTTCGCGGCCTAACCTTCGCCACATTTGCGTTGGTCATCAGCTTAACGCTTATCGCAACCTGGTATGCGGCACGTCGGAATGCCAGCGCCCGCGATTTCTATACAGGTGGGGGAATCTCCGGCCGGGCCAATGGCCTGGCCATTGCGGGAGACTATCTCTCGGCCGCCGCCTTCCTGGGTGTCTCCGGGTTGATTTCCCTGTATGGCTACGATGGCATCCTGTATTTGATCGGTTTCTTCGTTGCGTTCATTCCCGTACTGCTGTTGATTGCGGAGCCATGTCGGAATCTCGGCCGCTATACACTGGGTGATGTCCTTGCCTATCGCAACAATTACCGCGCTTCCAAGATTGTCGCGGCACTATCAAGTATCGTGGTTGCGATCTTCTACCTGATTCCGCAGATAGTAGGCGGCGCAACCCTGATCAAGGCGCTGGTCGGCTTCCAGTATGAGGCCTCCGTCGTGATGGTTGGGCTGCTGATGCTGATCTACGTCTTGTTTGGCGGGATGAGGGCGACGACGTATGTACAGATCATCAAGGCGATTCTGCTTCTGTTTTCTTGCGCGTTGATCGTGGTTCTCTCGCTCTCCCCATTCGGGTTCGACGTCAATTCTCTTTTCAATGAAGTGCTTTTGAGTCCGAAAGTTACCCACTATTTCACTACGGCTTTCCAGAGTCAGAATGAGGCAGTAGACGGAACCTCGCTGGCGCGGAAGTTCTTTGAGCCGGGTCTCTACTTGAAGAACCCTGTTGAGCAGGTATCGCTTGGTTTGGCGCTTACGCTTGGGACGGCCGCTTTGCCCCACATCCTGATGCGATTCTTCACCGTGAAGGATGCCAGGACCGCGCGCTCTTCGGTATTGTGGGCGATGTTGTGGATTGGCGTCTGCCACCTCATGATTATCGTGATTGGCTTTTCTGCTGCCTACTATGTCGGACCCAGTACAATCCTTGCCGCAGATAAGGGGGGCACGCTCGCAGCACCTCTGCTAGCTCAGTATCTTGGCGGCGGAGCTAACTCGTTCGCAGGCAATCTTCTCCTTGGTTGGGTGGCCGCTGTCGCCTTTGCAACCATTGTCGCTGTGGTGGCAGGGCTTACGCTTGCCGCAGCCTCCGCCCTTGCCCATGACATCTACGTCGGGGCAATCCGTCGTGGTGAGGTATCCGAGCGAGAGCAGGTGATCGCAGCCAAGGCCGCCGCCGCAATCGTTGGTGTCGTGGCAATTGTTTTGAGCATTCAGGCAAAGGGCCAGAACGTTGCGCATCTTTCGAGTCTGGCGTATGCCGTTGCAGCTTCAGCCAATCTCCCGGCATTGTTGCTGACTCTATACTGGCGTCGGTGCAGCACCGTTGGCGTTTGTGTCGGCGTCGTCGGGGGGACACTTGCGGCAGTCCTGCTTGTGCTGGTGTCACCCAATATGCAGTATCCCTTGCTCGAGAGAGCGCAGGCGGAACGAACGCAGCTCACCGCCGCCAGGACGATCGAGAACCTGAAGTTGAAGATGGCAGTATCGACCGGAACCGGCCGTGATGAGCTTGCTGCTGAACTCTCAAAGGCGCGCGCCGCCATTGCGAGCGCACAAGCGAGCATTGATGCGCTCCGAGACCGTCGGACAAGCCTGGTTGGGCTCGAGGCACCACTATTCCCCCTGCGTAATCCGGCGCTTGTAACCGTTCCATTTGGTTTCATGTTGGTGTTCCTCTTTTCGCTACTTTTCCCGGATCCGCGTGCTCAATCGATCTGGACAAGAATGGTGGCCCAGCGAGAAACCGGCGCCAACGCTGCTGCAGCCATATCGCACTAGCCGTGCAGTCAGTATTGAAGGATTGAAGCGCTTGATCGACAGCTGGCTAAGGCCGATCGATGATTCACGGCGTTAGACTGATCGGTCGGCTTGTTGGTCTGAAGTATGGACAGATACAGCTTTCAACGTGGCGTCGACCGATACGCGAAGTGTGAAACCTTGCCAAAAACCAGGAGGCCATGATCGACACAAATCGGTTATGCTGAACAAGCAGCACGCAAAAGCGGCCATTAGTTTGATGGCCTCGATACGTCGCAGGAGAGACTGGGCAGCACACGTGCCCAGCGCCGACGGAGCAACCACCCCGGAAACTCTCAGGCAAAAGGACTGTGACGTCTACTGCAAATCTGGAGAGTGGCATGCCCAGGCATGCCCACCGAAGGGGATGGCACCAGCACGTCGGTGCCTAAGCTCTCAGGTCCCGAGACAGATGGGGTGAATGGCCGGATGGTCCGGTCAAGAATTTACTTCACAGGGACTGCCATGACGCATATTGTCATCGTCGGCGCCGGTATTTCTGGCGTCACTACCGCTTATACGCTCTCGAGACTTGGGTACCAGGTCACGGTCGTCGACCGCCATTTATATCCGGCGATGGAAACATCGTTCGCCAATGGCGGCCAGCTTTCCGCGAGCAATGCCGAAGTCTGGAACAGCTCTGGCACGTTGCTCAAGGGGATCAAATGGATGCTACAGAAGGATGCCCCGCTGTTGCTCAATCCCAAGCCGTCGTGGCACAAATACTCATGGCTCGGAGAATTCGTCGCAAGCATCCCGCGCTACCGCCGCAACACGATCGAGACCACCCGGTTGGCCATCGAGGCACGCAAATACCTGTTCGAGATGGCAGAGCGTGAGCAGATCGACTTCGACCTGCAGCGCCGCGGGATACTGCACATCTACCACGACAAAGCAAGCTTTGCGGCCGCAGGCAGGACCAATTCGCTCCTCGTCGCTGGAGGACTCGAGCGTCATGCGGTGAGTCCGGAGGAAATCAAGACGATCGAACCAACGCTGCAAGGCCAGTACTACGGCGGCTACTTCACCGCGTCAGACGCCACCGGCGATATTCACAAGTTCACGCGCGGCCTCGCGCAGGCCTGTCATAAATACGATGTGCGCTTCCTGCACGGCATGGATGTGCAGGCCGTGGAGATGACCGAACAAGGCGTTCGCCTCCTGTTGCAGGCTACGCTGGACGATAAGCTTTCGACCACGCACGCTGACGCCGGGCAAGAACTCGTCGCTGATGCGCTGGTGGTCTGCGCCGGTGTCGGGAGCCGCCATATCGCGCGGATGGTGGGGGATCGCATCAACGTGTACCCGGTCAAGGGTTATTCGATCACCGTGCATCTCGACGACGAAGCCAGCGTGCAAGGCGCGCCGTGGGTCAGTCTGCTGGACGAGAGCGCGAAGATCGTGACAAGCCGCCTGGGAGCGGGACGATTCCGTGTGGCCGGCACGGCGGAATTCAACGGCTTCAACCGCGACATTCGCGCCGACCGCATCGAACCCTTGATCGCCTGGACACGCCGTAACTTCGCTATCGGAACCTCGCGTGTGGTGCCTTGGGCAGGCTTGCGCCCGATGATGCCTGACATGATGCCGCGCGTCGGCCGTGGCCGGCATGCACGCGTGTTTTACAACACCGGCCACGGGCATCTCGGTTGGACATTGTCGGGCGCGACCGCCTCGATGATTGCGAGCGTAATCGCCCGCGACTGTCCGCGCCACTAATCCTCAGTTGGCACGTTTCCAATGTAGGCGTCTTGTCATTGCACGCTTGGGTGTGGGCAGGTTTGGTCTTGCCAACTCCCGGGTCGAGATTGGCTATCTAACCGGTACAGCACCGGACGCGCCTCGTGCCAGGCGATGCCGGATTGAACTGTAGCGCACGCAGCAATGCAATCGCTCCGCCGAATCGCCATAGCGCCTGATGCATCGAGTTCCTGCGGTCGACAGCTTGCTAAGCTGTCGATCGATTCCAAATCAACGGTGAATACATGTCCACGACAGTTGCTGATTCAACGCGCATTGCGATGCTCGCTTACCCGAAGTTCACGGCATTGGATCTGATCGGGCCGCATCAGGTTCTTGCCAGTCTCCCCGGCGTGCATGTCGACGTCGTAGCCAAGACCACCGAGCCCGTCGTGAGCGACCGGCAGATCTCGATCATTCCGGCGAAGTCCTTCTCCGCGTGCGAAGCCGATTACGACATCCTCCTGGTTCCGGGCGGGGTCAGCACGCACTTGATGGTCGAAGACACCGAGACGCTGAAATTCTTGGCGAGGATTGGCGATAAGGCAGCCTATGTCACGAGCGTCTGTACGGGATCTGTGATCCTCGCGGCCGCGGAGTTGCTCAAGGGCTATCGCGCCACTTCGCATTGGGCCTATCGCGAAATCCTGGCCGACTACGGCGCCATTCCGAGCCAGGCGCGGTTCGTGGTTGACCGAAATCGCGTGACAGGTGGGGGCGTGACCGCTGGCGTCGATTTCGGGCTGCACCTCGCGGCGATCCTGCGAGGGTGTGACGTGGCCAAGATGATTCAGCTCATCTTCGAATATGACCCGAAGCCGCCCTTCGACGTAGGGGTTCCGGAAAAGGCTGCCCCGGAGGTTCTCGCGGCCGCTGTCACGCGCTTGGAGCCGCTCGTGGCGCCTGTCCGTGAGGCGGCCCGTCGGTTTGCCGCTCGGCATCAGTAATCGTTCGAGCCAATGCATCAAGAATACGCGGTAACCAACTCTCTTACACTTGCTGCGTCTGCTTCAGTCTCCGGCGTATAGATCACCAAATTCAAGTCCGGTCGCCCATCTACGGAGAATGCCGAATATTCGAGCGATAGTAAGCCGACCGTGGGGTGATTGATGGTCTTGATTCCTTCCCCATGGCTGCAGACATCGTGTTCGCTCCATAGAGCAGCGAATTCGTGACTTTCCGCGCAGAGTTCTTCGACTAAAGTTCTGATCTCGATGGCAAGGGCTGCGCCGGCGCGGGCTGCATCGGCGCGAAAAGTGGCGACGGCGAAGCGGGCGACGCTTTCCCAATCCGGTTGGCGGGCACGAACGGTCGCGTTGCAGAAGAGTAAGCGCAAGACGTTGCGCTGTTTGGCAGGCAGGGCGGCGTAGTCCACCAAGACGGCGGTGGCGGCATGGTTCCAGGCGAGGATGTCGCGCGTGAAGGCGCGTACGACCAGAGCGGGACTGAAGGCGAGCGAATCCAATACGCGTTGCAGGGTTGGGGTGATACCCTCGCTCGCTTGGTAGCGGGCTTCGGGAGGTCGCCCCTGAGCGAGCAGAAACAGGTGTTCGCGTTCGACGTCGGTGAGCAGCAGGGCGCGGGCAATGCGGTTGAGCACCTCGGCGGACGGCGCACCGCCTCGGCCTTGCTCGAGCCAGGTGTACCAAGTAACGCTGACGTTCGCGCGCTGGGCAACCTCTTCGCGGCGCAGCCCTGGTGTGCGACGACGGGTCGGTGAGATGCCAAAGGCGCCCGGGTCCAGCTTGGCGCGGCGGTCGCGCAGGTAGGCGCCGAGCAGGTTCTCGCCGATGGCCATCGTGATTATCCTGTTAGCCCGTTTACCAGTATAAAGACACTACTTTACCCCTATAAATCATAGAGCAAGAATGCACCTCATCTTTCAGCGAGGAGGTGATTTCCATGCGTATTTTCGTAACCGGCGCAACGGGTTTCATAGGGGCAGCCGTGGTCGATGAACTGCTGGCCGCGGGTCATTCGGTGATCGGGATGACAAGGTCGGAGGCTGGTGCGTGGCATCTGCGTGATGTTGGGGCGACGGCGCACTTTGCCAATCTGGACGATATCGACAGCATCTTGCGCGGCGTGAAGCAGGCCGACGCGATCATCCACACGGCGTTTAACCACGACTTTTCAAAGTTTGCCGAGCATAGTGCAAACGACCGCCACGTGATCGAGGCGATGGGCGAGGCCGTGGGAGCATCCGGCAAGCCGCTGATTATCACCTCCGGCACGGGCCTATTGGCGCCTGGGGGTGTGGCGACGGAGGATCAGCTGCCGGACATGAGTACGGTGCCGTTCCCGCGCGTAGCGACGGAAGTGGCGGCGACGGGTCTGATGGGGGGCGGAACGAACGTGTCAGTGGTCCGCCTGCCGCCCTCGGTGCACGGAGATGGGGACCACGGCTTTGTGCCGATGCTGATCGCCATAGCACGTGAGAAAGGCGTGTCGGCCTATGTTGGCGAGGGCTTGAACCATTGGCCGGCGGTACACCGGCGGGATGCCGCCCAAGTCTTCCGGCTGGCTGCCGAGAGAGGCATCCCAGCTCGCTATCACGCGACCGCCGAAGAGGGCGTACCGCTCCGCGATATTGCCACC
Source organism: Cupriavidus consociatus (assembly GCF_017814975.1). Classification (GTDB taxonomy): domain Bacteria; phylum Pseudomonadota; class Gammaproteobacteria; order Burkholderiales; family Burkholderiaceae; genus Cupriavidus; species Cupriavidus consociatus. The sequence goes on along the minus strand of NZ_JAGIQA010000020.1, from coordinate 20,587 downwards.
GTGATTGGTCGTCGTTTGGGGCTGCCCACAGTCAGCATCACGCCGGAGCAGGCAACTGAGCACTTCGGATGGTTTGCTGGCTTCGCAGCGGTCGACAATCGGGCGTCGAGCCAGCATACGCGGCAGGTGCTGAACTGGGAGCCCAAACAGCCGGGCCTCATCGTGGACCTCGATCGGCCGCAATATTTCGCCCAATGAACGCAAATGGCCGGCCTCCGCCTCGCTGGCCGGGTGCTGACGATGGTGGGTTCGAATGACTGAGCGTATTCTTGCCGTGTGGGTAAGCGCTTTTCTCCTGCGACGCGCGAGGGGGACCGACACTATCGAAGCCTGCAGTACGCTCCCTGCGGCCCCTTGCCTCGGCTTACCGTCGTTACAGTAACCGGCTTCCCGGCAACTATGTGTGCAAGCTCGTTGCCCGCACGGGGCCACGACCTTTTGGTGATCGGCAATGGTGCTTGAGTGGTAAACGAATGTCTTGAGAACTCCATTAAAACGCAATTAATCGCCGAGAAGCCAACCCCACAAAACCTGGAACAAGCAAACATCGCGGCAATGAAATGTGGTGAAGGTCCGGCGTCTGCTCCAGATTGCGTTCTGCGAGGCCGACGGATTCCGTTATCTGGCCATTCCCTCGTACATGTCCGTGACGGCATCCATGACCTGAAGAATCCGCTCGCTGGTCGTGGCGATGTTTCTCAACTGCTCGGCGCGACTGCCTCCGGTCTGTTTGAGCGCTTCTTCAAAGAAGAGCCACTGAGAACCGGCAAGGTGCAGTTCACTGCGAATTGCCGGCGTGTTCTGCGGTGCTTCGGTGAGAAACACCTGCGCGGCCGCGAACTCTCGGGCGGAACTGTCCAGTTCCTTGGCCATCTGCGGGGAGGTGATACCCCAGGCGCGGAACATGCTGGCCTTGGCGATTCTCTGCGAAAGCATGCGCTGTCGGCCGGCGACGTTGATCAGTTTGCCTGCTGCGGTACCAGAATGCCTTTCGAGTTGTACGGTTCCTTGCTGCGCAAGCTTCAATACCTCCTCGCTGGAGATTGCGATTTTCTTCGCGATTTCGAAATTCGGCTCGCTGCCGGTTAGCAACTGCTTATAGACGATCCACGTCTGCCCGAGCCTGTCATAGGTGTCCTTGATTTCAGGCGTGGGCCCAAACGCCTTCAGATCCGCGAGTTGCCTGTCGAAGAGCGCCACCGACTCGTCAAGGATCCTCCTCGAACGCTCCACTTCGACGCCAAGCCCGGCCTGGCAATATGCCTTGGCCATGCGCTGAGACAGCATGCGCTGGCGGCCCGCCTTGTTGATCGCCGAGTGGATGGTCAGCGCTTCGGCGAAGGCGGTCCCGGTTAAAGCAAGTCCCGCAAGGCAGCAGAGAATCAGGCAGGAACAGAGGTAACGTTTCAAAGTCGTCTCCAGATCAATGTCGAGGTGAGCCCTTGGACGCGTTGCTTGAGCCGACGAGATCGCGGACCAGTCGATCCATCTCCTTAATGATGTCCGCCAGCACCTGCGTGATGACGGAGAACTCCCTGCCATACTCTCCCGCCCGTGCCGCGGAGACGCGCGCGTTCATTGCGACGATGTTGGCCTGCATCGAAATACTGCTGAGGCGCTCGACGAGGTCGGCTTGGCGTTTGCGCACGGCAAGCTCGCAACCATGCATTTCCTCCTGATAGGCCTGCGTGATGGCCTGCAGCAGGTCCAGTAATGGCGTGGCCTGCATCACGAGCGCATTGAGGGAGGACGTTCGCCCGGCGATGTCAGCCGGTGGCGCGTCGATTGCGGTCCGGGCCTGGGCGATGAATTCACGAATCCGTGCATCGGCACGCGCATTGCCGAAGTACAGTTGTTGCAAGGCCACTGAGAATGCGCCCGGCAAACGCTCATTGCCGATCACAAGATCCGCATGCGCGGATTCGAACGTCGACAGGCACTTGCGAGCGCTTTCGCGGGCAGTTCGATCCCCTCGCGAGGCGAGCAGCAGCTGTAGCACGATCCGTTGCGACAACATGCGCTGCCGTCCGGAAAGATTGATCAACGCACCGATGGTCTCAGCGGACACTTCGGCCTGGGGTGACTGAGTGGAGGAGGTATTCATCCATTACCTTGCAGGTGGTGTCGAAACAGTGCGGATCCGCATTGACCGGCAATCAAAAAAAGCGCCCCGAAGCAATGGCCCGCAAACCGCGTTTCCGGTTCGCTGTCACCTTGCTTCGGAGCGCCGTTGCCCCAGCCGCTCCTTTCTGAGCGCATCCTCGCGACTTGCCTGTTTGTGGTGGCGGGCACCAGCCGGGTCTTGTTGCCCTTGCCGGTGACCTCGAGCCACCAGCGCTCGACGCCCTGGGCATCGCGCCGGCAGAAGAACGCCCCCATGGCCGTGCCGGTGACCTCGGCCGCGCGCAAGCCCCCCAGATAGAGCACGCTCAATAGCCAGCGGCAGCCTGCCGCATGCAGGCACTCGCGCGCGGTGGCGGTGTCAGTCGTCTCTGGTATCGCAGCGACGGCGTCCTGCAACTCGTGGCTCAGGTCAGGCAAAGTGGACGTTCAGGGAGACGACAGCCGTCCATCTTGCCCCGGAGACCCCCTGCAGACTCCAGCGAAAATCCGGATCTTCCATGACGTGACGTCATGCTGGCGGAGAAAAGATGGTTTTCGATAAGAAGCCTTGTCCAATAGAGTAGTCCCATCTCTGGCGGCGGTTCATATAGCGAATCGCTGCTGCAGGCTTCAACTCCATGGGCGGTTTGTGACGCACTCGTGCCGCTTCTCCTATCCAGCTTCAACACCAGAGGAATAATGATGGCTGCCTTGCCAAAGACGCATTTTCGTCACACGGGGATCTTCGCTTTCGATCCCGACTTGCTCGCACGCTTCTACTCGCGCTGGTTCGGCTTGGTTGTGTCGGATCTCGGCACCGCCAAGGCCGGACACCATGTGATCTTCATGACCGGTGACCCCGAGGAGCATCACCAGATCGTCTTTGCAAGCGGCCGTAAGCCGGAGTGGCCGGGAGCCAACCAACTGTCCTTCACGGTCGAGAGTCTGTCGGACCTGAAGCGGCTTGCCATTGCGTTCCACGAGGCAGGCGTCTCCATCCTCCAACAAAAAGACCACGGTAACACGTGGAGCCTCTACGTCGCCGATCCGGAAGGCAATCGCATTGAGGTCTACACGCCGACAGAATGGTACGTGAGCCAGCCTACCTGGTGGGAACTCGACCTTGTTACCGAATCTGAGGAAGCAATCCGTGCACGCACGCAAGCTTCTGTACAGGCCCAGCCGGGCTACATGACGCGTGAGGAGTGGATGGCACACATCCAGGCACGCATCGAGGCGCAGCGCTCCGCCTGAGATCCACCTGGATCTCGCGCCCACGGAGACAGGAGAGGAAGCATCACGCCTCGCGCGACAGCTGCTGCCAGGATCCTGAAGGCAGCGGAGATCCTTGTTACGACCCTACGGCTTGCCGACGCACCGTCATGCCTGTGTGGCCAATGGAAAAACCCATGGATGTTACAACGAATAGGATTCCGGGCATCTGGCAGCGGCTGTTCAGTACCACGCACCGATTGGGCTGGGTGAACGCGGCTGGCATACAGACACGCTATCTTGAAGCAGGGCCGGCTGACGCGCCCGTGGTCGTCATGCTACATGGCACGGCCGGCAGCCTGGAGAACTTCTGCGCCAATATCGCCGCCTACGCAAGGTACTTTCGGGTCGTGGCCATCGACATGCTCGGCTGCGGCCTGACGGACAAGCCTGATCATGCCTACATGATCAGCGACTATGCCGAGCACGTCCGCGCGACGATGGATGCATTGGAAATCGATCACGCGGCGGTAGTCGGCGTGTCATTGGGATCGTGGGTCGGCGCAGCGCTGGCTCTGGCGCATCCAGCGCTCGTGGACAAGCTCGTCATGGTCGCGCCGGCAGGCATCATCACTGATGCCGAAGAAGAGGCACGTGTCGCCGAGGGAGTGCGCAATCGCAGGCTGGCGGCCTCCGCCGATCCGACCTGGGAGACGGTTCACGCTGCCATGAAGGGCCTCGTCATTAACCCTGCTGCGCTTTCAGACGATTTGGTTGCGATTCGACTGGCAATCTATCGCGATCCCCGCATGAAGGCTGCGATGCCCCACTTGCTGGCTTTCTCACTGGGAGGCCAGGCGCTGAGCGAGCTGCAGTGGCGCTCGCTGTCTCTTCCGATCCAGGTCTTCGCGGCGATCGATGCTCCAAACATGTTTCTCTCTAATGCCTACGCGATTGCCCGCACCGCGCCGCGCACGGAACTCGTTGAGCTGCATGGCTGTGATCACTGGGCACAGTACGAGCAGCCTGAAGCGTTCAACGAATCCAGTATCAGCTTTCTGCGGCGCCCGTGAAGGGGAAAACCGATGAATTTGACACGAGAAACAACCAGCCGGTTCGTGGAAGCCGGGGACATCAGGATCCACTACCATGAAGCAGGTGATGGGCCGGTGCTGCTGTGCATTCATGGCGGCGCTCCGGGCGCTTTCGGCTGGGGGAACTTCGGCAGGAACCTGCCGACCCTATCCCGGCACTTCCGGACGCTCATTGTCGATCTGCCTGGCTATGGCATGTCCGATAAGCCTCAGGTGGAAGGTCCGCGAACCTCGTTCTATGCGCGCACCTTTCGTGACATGCTCGATGCCCTGAACATCCGGCGTGCGCATCTGCTCGGTATGGCCACTGGCGGCTCGGTAGCGCTAAAGATGGCACTCGACTATCCGGAGCGCCTGGGGAAGCTTGTCGTCGTGAATTCGCCAGGTGGCCTGTCCCTGTTCCAGATCGGCACGCCGCGGCCCGCTTCTCATGACTACTACACTGGTGAAGGGCCTAGCATGGAGCGCATCCGCGCCAATCTTGAGCGCACCGTCTACGACAAGGCTTTGATCACTGAGGATGTCGTACGCGAGCGCTACGAGGCCAGCATTGATCCTGCCTTCATGGTTCACGCGCCTGAGGGCAGGGGCGGCGCCTCCGGCAGCACCATTGAACCACTTTGGCAGGACCTGCATAAAATTCAGGCCGAAACGTTAGTGATCTGGGGGCGCGAAAACCAGACCCTCAACTACGATCACGCCCTGTTCATGCTCAACCGCATTCCCAACTCGCGTGTCCACATCCATGGGAAATGTGGTCTTTGGGTGCCGTTCGAGAAAGCCGAAGAGTTCAACCGCAACGTTGTCAGCTTCCTGGAACTGCAATAAGCCACAACATCATTCGTGACCAATTATGAAAGCTAGCCGCCCCCTGATATTCCTGCATTTGGTCCGCTCTGCCTGGGCAAAGCTGGGCGCCCTTGTCGCAGTGGCTACACTGGCCGCATCGGCTTTGTCGACATCCATGGCGCAACAGCCCGAGACGATCAAGCTGCTGGTCGGCTACCAGGCTGGAGGCGGCGCCGATACGGTCGCTCGCGCTCTGGCTTTTAGCTTGCAGGCGAAGCTCAAAAAGACCGTAATCGTGCTAAACAAACCGGGCGCGGCCGGTGCGTTGGCAGCGCAGGCGTTGAAGTTGGCGCCGGCCGACGGCACCACCTTTATGCTGACCTCTGACCAGTTCCTGATCACGCCGATGACTTTGAAGGCGGCTGGTTATGACGCAATGCGCGATTTCCAGCCCGTCGCCGGCCTCAGCTCTTTTGACATGTGCTTTGCGGTCAATACCAAACTGGTTGCCGCCCGAACGCTCAAGGACTATCTGGCGGCGGCCGCAAAAGACGCGAGCCTTACAACTTACGGCGTGCCGGCGATGGGTTCGCTGCCTCACTTCTACGGCTACGTGATCGGCAAGCACGGCGGACTGGATTTGCGCGCCGTACCATACAAGGGCGGCGCACCCATGGTGATCGATCTTGCCGGGGGCTTTGTACCGGCTGCTGTGGGTCCGTGCCGCGAAATGATGGAGCAATACAGGGCCGGCAAGGTCCGTTTACTCGCGGCCGTGCAAAAGGTCGGTTGGGCCCCCGAAGTACCGACGATGGCAGACAGCGGCATCGACGTTGGTCCCTCGAACTGGCAAGCCGTATTCGCCTCTGCCAAGGTGCCGGCCGCTCAGATCGAAACGATGCAGAACGCCATCCGTGACGCCCTGGCCGAACCGGCCGTGCGAGACCTTATCACTGCAGCCGGCTTCGTGCCTCGCTACATTCCAGCTAAGGAGCTGCGCGGGCTGGCTGGTGAGGCAACGACGTTCTGGTCCAAGCAAATCCGCGAGTCCAGGTATGAGCCCCAGTGACACCTTGCAGCTACACACAGAGAAGATGATGCGACTTATTGATCAGATCGTTGACCACGCCCTCAACACGAAGTTCGAATCGTTTGATGCGGAGACTGTCGAGGCCGCCCGGTTGCGGCTTATCGATGCGATCGGATGCACCGTTGGCGGGGTAGAGGCCCCGGGCAACCAGGCGCTGCTGGATCTGGTGCGGAGTTGGGGCGGCGCGTCCCAGGCGACCATTATTTCGCACGGCGACCGTGTGCCGCTGCAGCACGCGGCCATGATGAACTCGGTCATGTGCCGCTCGTTCGACTTCGAGGTGACCGGGCCAGAGGCCGAAGGGATCAACGCCGGCAAGATGGTGGGCCACGTGTGTAGCACCACTGAGCCAACGGCGCTGTCCGTCGCGGAATTTACCCGGGCTTCCGGCAAAGAACTGCTCGCGGCGGTGATCCTGGGCGGCGACATTGGCGCGCGTATGGCAGTCGCGGATCAGTTCGACTTCAACAAGTGTTTTGAAGTTTGCGGCACGGCCAACGCCTTCGGCGCCACGGCGCTCGCCGGCAGGCTGATGGGCGCTGATCATGACCAGCTCGTCAACGCCTTCGGCATCCTGCTGCACCTGATGGCGGGATCGTTCCAGTCCCTGTGGGATGGTGTCGACAGCTTCAAGTTGCCCGGCGCCATGGCGGCCAGCAATTCGGTGCTCGCGGTGCAGATGGCGATGCGCGGGTTCAAGGGCGTCAAGGATCCCCTGATGAGCCCCCAAGGGTATTTCGCGCTCTACGGCAACAAGCCGTGTCCCGAGAACGCCGTTGCAGACCTGGGACGCCTCTATTACGTCAAGGGCATGCACAAGCTGCATCCATCCTGCTACGGCAACCACAATCCCATCGAGAGCGCTCTTGAGATCGTTCAAGCGAATGCCTTTGATGTGCAGGATATAGAGGAAGTCATCCTCGAAGTGCCACCGCACCGCGTTAACCTATTCCTCAATCAGCCAGTTCAACAGGGGGACGCGCAGCCGCGGCTGCTCTTCAGCATTCCATATGCCATTGCGAACGTGCTGTTGCGACGCGAAGTACGCATCGAGCACTACACCGAAGAGAACCTGCATGTGCCGGAACTCCTAGAACTCACCCAACGGGTGCGACTCGTGCCTTGTGATGAACTGTCGGGCAACCAGCACAGCCGCCTCGTGGTCACGCTCCGCGACGGCAGACGGCTTTCGGCAAGCCGTCTGAAGATGCCTCTGGGCTGGGCTGACAATCCCGTTGAGGCCGATCTTGTACGCCAGAAGTACTGGAGAAACATGGAGTTCTCGAAAACGGTCTGCCCGGAGCGTGCCGCGAAGGCGCTCGTGATGCTGGATAACCTGGAGAACGTCGAAGACGTTTCGGCGCTGGCCGCCAGCTTGGTGCAATAAGCGGATTACGGTCCTGGCGCTGGTGGCACACTGGTTACCAGCGCCGCCAATTGCTCCTTGCCAAACCTCCAGTTGATCTTGACCTGATTTAGCAGGACTACGCCGTGATCGACACCATGCGCCGCCGCAGCGGCCTACTCTTATCCTTTGCCATGCTGAGCTTGCCGTTCCCGACTCAGTCAATGGCGCAGAGCTATCCAAACAAGCCGATCACGATCGTCGTGCCTTATCCGGCGGGATCGCCGCCGGACGCGCTCGCCCGACTCCTCGCCAAAGATTTGCACGACGCGGTCAAGCAGACCGTCATCGTGGAGAACAAGCCCGGCGCCAGCGGCATGATTGGTGCCAAGACGGTGGCCAATGCCGCGCCGGACGGATCGACGCTGCTGATGCACACGCCAGCGTGGCCAGCGGCCAAGATCTTTATGAAGAAGCCCATTGTGCCGGTGCCAGAGGGGCTGGAGCCAGTGACGCTCGTGGCCGAGGGGCGCTTTGCACTGACTGCTTCGGGCGCGTTGCCCGCAAAGAACTTCAACGAGATGGTGAATTACGCGAAGGCGAACCCGGGGCGGCTGAACTTTGCCACCACAGGAGGTGGCGACTCGCTGCTTTACTTTCACCTGATGCTCAAGCAGAAGGGCATCCGTATCGAGCCCATACAGTACAAGGGCTCGGCAGAATACGCGTCTGCGCTAATGAACAACGATGCGCAACTGGCCTTCACGCCGGAGTACAGCATGTTGCCGCTGGTCAAGGAGGGCAAGCTCAAGGTATTGGCTGTCACCGGTGACAAGCGATCGGCTGTCTATCCTGACGTGCCGACCTTCAAGGAGTTGGGCCTACCTGGCATCCGCAACAACTGGATGGGGATCTTCGCGCCCCCGGGCACGCCCACATTGGTGATCAGCAAGATCAATGCGGACCTGACGTCGATTATCAAATCTCCAGAGGGGTCCAGGCGCATACAAGCGATCTACTTCGAACCTGTCGGATCAAGCGCGAAAGAGCTTCGCAAGCGCGTCGACACAGAGATTTCGGAATGGTCCGCACTGGCCCGAGAGGTGGGCATCGTCGCCCAGTGACCGGCACATTACCAGATTTCACTATTCCTAAGCCAAACCATGCTTTCTCAAGACGTCATTGTGGCGCTGGCGCGCCAGCTCTACGACGCGCGCAAGATGCGCGCTCAATTGCGGCAGTTTTCCTCTCAGTACCCGCAGATGACTATCGACGACGGGTATGCCATTCAAAGGGAATGGGTGAGCCTTGAAGTCGCTGATGGCCGTTGCGTCAAAGGTCGCAAGATCGGACTGACCTCGCGTGCCATGCAGCTGTCCAGCCAGATCAGCGAGCCGGATTCTGCCCCGCTGATGGACGATATGTTCTTCGAGCAGGGAAGCGAACTGCCAACCGAGCGGTTTATTGCACCACGCGTAGAGGTGGAGCTGGCCTTCATCTTGGGTCGGCCCTTGAAAGGTCCGGGCGTCACGCTGTTTGACGTGCTGTCGGCCACCGATTACGTTACGCCGGCGGTCGAGATCATCGATTCCCGCATCGAGCAGTTCGACCGCGAAACTAAGGCGCCGCGAAAGGTGTTTGACACGATCAGCGACTTTGCAGCCAACGCCGGTATTGTGCTGGGCGGCCGGCCGGTGCGACCAGATGCCGTGGATCTGCGCTGGGTTGGCGCGATGCTGTTCAAGAACGGCGTTGTCGAAGAGACGGGGCTGGGCGCTGGCGTCCTCAACCATCCAGCTACAGGCGTGGCCTGGCTCGCCAACAAGATCGCGGCGCACGGTGAAGGATTGGAAGCCGGCCAGGTCATTCTCGCAGGGTCATTTACGCGGCCCACGCCAGCGGCTGCCGGCGACAGCTTTCACGTTGACTATGGCCAGTTGGGCACAGTGTCTTTCCGATTCGCCTGAGGTGTGCAATGAAGTTGCCAATTAACCACTTCAAACAAGCGCTTCACGAGGGGCGTCCTCAGATTGGTCTCTGGGTAGGTCTGGCCGACGCCAATGCGGCCGAGGCCGTCGCCGCCACAGGCTACGACTGGCTCCTGTTCGATGCCGAGCATGCGCCTAACGACCCGCGTAGCGTGCTTCAGCAACTCAGGGCGGTTGCCCCCTATCCGGTCCATCCGGTGGTGCGGCCCGTCGAGGGCGATACAGCTTTGGTCAAGCAGTACCTTGACGTGGGCGCACAGACGCTGCTCGTGCCCATGATTGACACGCCGGAACAGGCGTCTCTGATGGCGCGCGCAATGCGTTATCCGCCGCAAGGCATCCGGGGGGTGGGGGCCTCATTGGCGCGCGCGGCGCGCTGGGGCAACGTGGAGGGCTACCTTGACCAAGCCAACGACCAGATGTGCCTGCTCGTCCAGGCAGAGACCCCGAAGGCGCTGCTGAATCTCGCGGCCATCGCGGAAACCGACGGCGTCGATGGCGTGTTCTTCGGCCCGGCGGACCTGTCTGCTGCGATGGGCTTGCGTGGCCAGCCCGGCCATCCGGAAGTACAACGTGCCATCAAAGAAGGCATTGCGACAGTGCGCGCCGCCGGCAAGGCGGCCGGCATTCTTGCGACAGACCCCACACTGGCACATTCCTATCTCGACGCAGGAGCGCTGTTTGTGGCAGTAGGTGTGGACACGGTGCTCCTGGTGCGCGCAGCGGTCGAACTCGCACGCACCTTCAAGCGCGGCTCCTGACCTTCAGCGCCGGCCCCCCATTTTCTGTTGCTATCCCTTCGCGCAGGTCGCGTCCAGGCGCAGCTTCGCGGCTGCCGGCGTGCGCCCCCAAATCTCTCGTTTCCCACAAAGCACGACACTCAACCATGCCCACACTGACACTGCAGGATCCTGGCCTGCTCAAATACCAATGCCTTATCAACGGAGAGTGGCAGGCCGCCGACAGCGGTGAGACGGAGGCCGTACATAATCCGGCCAACGGCGACGTCGTGGGCCATGTCCCGGTAGCCGGAACATTGGAAACCGAGCGAGCCATTGCTGCGGCGGAACTTGCGTTCGCGCGCTGGCGCTTGCGTACCGCCGATGACCGCACCCGCATCTTGCGACGCTGGTACGAGATGATGATCGCCCACCAGGAAGATCTCGCGCAACTCATGACGGCGGAACAGGGCAAGCCACTTGCCGAAGCCCGTGCCGAAATCGCATCTGCTGCCTCGTATGCCGAATGGTTTGCAGAGGAAGCGCGCCGCGCCTACGGCGAGACCATTCCCTCTCCCTGGGCCGACAAGAGGATAGTCGTAACGCGTGAGCCGGTGGGCGTGTGCGCCGCGATCACCCCCTGGAACTTCCCAGTCGCAATGATCGCCCGCAAGGTAGCGCCAGCATTGGCTGCCGGGTGCACCATTATTGTAAAGCCGGCGGCTCAAACGCCGTTGAGTGCACTGGCGATAGCGGAGCTTGCGCTCCGCGCCGGCGTGCCGCCGGGTGTGTTCAACGTCATGACAGGCAGGGCGCATGAGATCGGCAAAGCACTGACAGACAGTCCCGTGGTACGCAAGCTTAGCTTCACTGGGTCCACGGAAGTCGGCCGTTTACTCGCTGCCCAGTGTGCTCCGACGATCAAGAAGATGTCGCTAGAACTGGGTGGCAATGCTCCCTTTATTGTTTTCGATGATGCAGACCTGGACGCCGCAGTCGAGGGGGCCGTCACTGCCAAATACCGCAACACCGGCCAGACCTGTGTGTGCGCTAACAGACTGCTGGTTCAGGACGGCGCGTACGATGAGTTCGCGCGGCGCCTGTCCGAGGCGGTCTTACAGCTCAAGGTTGGCAACGGCATGGATGCCGGTGTGGCTCAAGGGCCGTTGATCGATGAACGCGCTCTCTGCAAGGTAGAGGATCTGGTCGGGGATGCTGTGCAGCGGGGCGCCAAGCTCCTCGCCGGGGGGCGGCGGCATGCACTGGGTGGCACCTTCTACGAGCCCACTGTTCTCGCTGACGTCACGCCGGACATGCGGGTGGCCGTTGAAGAGGTGTTTGGCCCCGTGGCCCCATTGTTGCGCTTTCACACCGAGGCCGAGGCGGTGGCGATGGCCAACAACACCCACTTCGGTCTTGCCGCGTACTTCTATTCCCGGGACGTGGGCCGCGTGTGGCGCGTATCCTCAGCGCTGGAAGCCGGCATGGTGGGCATCAATACCGGCCTGATCTCAACTGCGGTGGCTCCTTTTGGCGGCGTTAAGCAGTCAGGGCATGGGCGCGAAGGATCGCACCACGGCATGGACGACTACCTGGAAATCAAGTACTTGTGCATGGGCGGGATTGACCGCTGATTGCATCTCCCCACCGGCTTTGCCGCCCTACGAGTAAGTGTAGGGCGCGCCTTCGCGCCCACCTTGCGATGCAACGGCTGGGGTGGCGCCTATCCATTCTCCCTGTGCTTCGGGGCCGCCTTGGTCCTGGCAATCAGCCATTTCTTGAATGCGTGGACGCGTTCGTCAAGGTCTGCGCCCTTCGGATGCGTTACGTAGTAGGCGTGGTCGGGCTCCACTGTCTGAGGTAGGGCGCGGACGAGGCGCCCCGCCTCCAGTTCTGACTCCACAAGGAACAGTGGCACCAACGCGAAACCTATGCCAGAAAGGGCCGCTTCCCTGAGCGTCAGCAATTGCGGGAAGCGTGGTGATTGCGACATGTCGGGCACGGGCAGATCGAGCTTCTCAAAGTATTCCTTCCAGTAGTCGCGCTTGCCGCCGGTGTAGGCAAGCAAGGGACGTCCGACGAGATCGTCGGGCCGGCGCAGGCGGGTGAGTTGCTGGAGCTGCGGCGAGCAAACCACGCCTAGCGTCGTGCTGACCGGCAGTCGCGTCGCGACGCAACCCGGCCAGGGCGGCGTGCCGTAACGGATGGCCAGCGCGGCGGCTTCGCCAGCCGAATTCGGATCACTGCCCAACAGATTGACAAGGATGTCGGGATGCTGGCTGCGGAATTCAGGCAGCTTGGGCACCAGCCACAGCGTCGCAAAGCCCTCATTCACGACGATGGACAGAGCATCTTCTTCAGTGGATTTGCGCACCAACGTTCCCGCGGCCTCGATCTGCCGCAGTCCCTGGCTGACTTTTTCGTAATAGACCTTGCCGGCAGGCGTCAGTGAGATCCACCTGCCGTTGCGGCTAAAGAGCTGCACGCCAAGATCGCTCTCCAGTGACTGGACCATCCTGCTGACGGCGCCCTGAGTGACATGAAGTTCACGAGCAGCCACGGTAAAACTAAGCCAGTGCGCGGCCACGGCAAAGTAGCGCACGGCAGTGAGGGAGGGAAGCCGGTTCATTGTCTCGGGGGCGCCGCGGCAGGTGCATGGCCTGGCGGTGTTTTTTGCATGAGTACAACTCATTGTAGCGGAGAAGAGATCGTTTTGGTTGAGCAAGGCCAACTCATAGACTTTCCTCATTCTTTCACTCGACCACGCAGGACCTTTCCATGGGAACGTTTGACATCTTCGCGACCGCAACCATCGCCAGCCGTAAGTCCACGAACCCTCATCCTCTTGCCGTGGATGGGGCCGCGTACCGTGAGAGCGCGCTCGCGGCCGGCGCAGAGTTCGTCGCCAACGTCGAGAAAGTCGTTCCGCTCATTGCCGCGCACCGCGCAGAGTCCGAGCGCATCGGCCGGGTTGCTGATGCCTCCGTTGCCGCTATGAAGGAGGTCGGTGTTTTCCGAGCCCTCACGCCGCGGCAGTTCGGCGGGCTTGAACTGCCGCCGGCGGCCTTCTTTGACGGCATTATGAGAATTGGCGCTGCGGACCCCTCGGCGGCATGGATCGGCGGCCAACTCACCGTGCACTCGTTCGAGGTCGCGCTGATGGACGAGCGCATGCAGAAGGAATTCTGGGCAAATGGCCCAGACACGGTGGCGTCGAGTTCTTACGCGCCTATCGGCAAGGCCCGTGTAGTGGAGGGCGGCTATATCCTCGACGGTACCTGGACCTTTTCCAGTGGCGTGGACCACGCTGAGTGGGTCGTGCTTGGAGGCGGTGATCGCAACTACGTGGTCCCTTTGAGCAATGTCACTATTGATCACGAAAGCTGGGATGTATCGGGCTTGCGAGGTACGGGCAGCAAAGCCATCACGTTACGCGAGGTCTTCGTTCCTGAGTACCGAGTGCACAAGCTGGCTGACACCCTCAACGAGGTGGATGCAGGGTTGATGATCAATAACCGACCATTGTTCCGCTTGTCCTTCTCGGCCATGTTCAACTCGACGATGTCCAATGCGGCTATCGGCATGACCATGGGCGGCCTGCAGGAGTTCATTGAGCAGACGCGTGTGCGACTGGGACGTCAAGGTACCGGCACGGCCTCGTCGGCTAACCCGTTCATGCAGGTGCGTCTGGCGCAGGCACTCACGAAGGTCAAAGGCGTGCGCACGCGGCACCTGGAGAACTGGCGGATGCTGTTCGACCTGGCATGCCGTGGCGAGGAGCCAACGCAGATGGAGAAGCTCAGGGTCCGCTACGAGGCTTCCGATGCCGCAGGAACTTGCTTTGAAGCATTCGCAGACATCTGGCCCCACGCAGGAGCGGCAGCGATCAAGGAAGGGAATCCCATGCAGAACGCGTTCCGCGACCTGATGGCGATGCGGAACCACGGCTCGGCCGGGCGTGAGGCTGCGGCCTGCCAATACATCGGATCCATGTTTGATCAACCTGGGCCGTCGCAGTCCAAGATCGACATGGCGATGGTTTCCTACTACAAGTAAGCGTCACCGTTCGTCGCAGAGATACTCCCATGAGCGTTACAGCCCTTACCTCCAACGACACACGCCTCATCGAGCAGGGGTGCCCGGACACCGACAGTCGCGCATTCAGGCGCTGCCTGGGCCAGTACCCGACGGGCGTGGCGGTGATCACGGCACGCCACAACGGCAGGCTATTGGGTATGGCGGTGAACTCCTTTGCCGCCGTGTCCCTCGACCCGCCACTGGTGTTGTGGTCTATTCGTCGAGAGTCCGCTAGTGCGGCGGATTTCTGCGAAGCGAAGCACCTCGCTATCAACGTACTGTCAGCCAATCAGGTTCAGGTCTCACAGTGGTTTGGCTCTGCCCATCCCGATCGCTTCCAGATGGCAGCGTGGGAGCCGGACGCACATGGCGCGCCACTACTGGACGGGGCTATTGCCCATCTGGAGTGCCGCCGGCACGCTGTGCTTGATGGAGGCGACCATTTCATTCTGTTGATGCGTGTGGAGCGCCATGCCAGCTACCAAGGTGAGCCGCTCTTGTTCGCGCAAGGACAGTACGCGGTTACGCAGAGTCATCCCTATGTATTGGCCAGCCGGGAAGCTGCGGCTACCGCTCCCGCCTGCGATGTGGCCGATGCTCCCTTGCTGCGCCTGCTCAGTATCGCCAATCAGCGCATGTCGGCACAGTTCCAGCAGCATCGTGAGGCCCTCGGCCTTAACACATCGTCGACACGCATCCTGAATAAGCTGGGCGCCGGCCCGTGTCCGGCGGAGGAGTTGGAACGGTTAACGTATCTCGGGCACGAAGCGGTTGAGGATACGCTCGCCGATCTCGATGCACACGGTTATATCGCCAAGGATGCGACGGGCCGATTTGAGCTGACTCACTCGGGGCGTGACACGAATGCGGCCATTGCTGCTCGCTCGGTGGCATTCGCTGCGGAGAAGCTTCAAGGTCTGCCCGAATCCGACGTTGCAGCAGCCAAGCGCGTGCTGTTGGCCTTGCAAGACCGTTAAGTGTGCCGTGGGGGAGTTGACATGGAAATTATCTGCGGGCTACCGTCCAGCTCAAAGCGCTTCGACTGCGCGCTGAGCATCGGCAACTTCGACGGCGTACACCGAGGGCACCAGGCGTTGCTCGCACGGTTGGTGTGCGAGGCGCACCGCCGTGGCCTGCCGTCGACCGTGATGACGTTCGATCCCCACCCCCGCACCTGGCTCGCGCTGCGCCGGGGACATCCTGAACAGGCACCTACCCGGATCGGCACGCTTCGCGACAAGGCAACAGAGTTACGGCGTTGGGGTGTGGACCGTCTCGTGGTTATGCGTTTCGACGAATCGTTTGCCCGGCTTCCCGCGCAGTCCTTTATCGACGACGTGCTGTGCAACGCCATGAAGGCGCGCTACATGCTGCTGGGCGATGATTTCCGCTTCGGTGCAGGCCGCGAAGGCGACGCCACAATGCTGCAGCTGGCGGGAAAATTGCGGGGATTTGACGTTGCCAGTATGGCGAGCCACGAAGTGTCGGGGCTGCGAGTGTCCAGCACTTGCATCCGTCACGAACTGGAGCGCGGAAATCTGGCGAACACATGCACGCTGCTTGGACGACCCTATGGGATCTGTGGCCGGATCGTGCGTGGAAGCGGACATGGAAGCAATCTTGGCTTTCCGTCTATCAACCTGCGTATCGGTCCAAGCGCGCCAGCGGCACGCGGCACATTCGTCGTGCGGGTCAAAGGGGCGAGCAGCACGATGCACGCAGGCATCGGATGCATTGGGATGCAGCAGGCTGCTGACGGACGCCCGCAGCCTATGTTGCGGGTGCATGTTTGGGACGGCCTGATCGCTGACCATGGAGATTCCTTGGGTCTGCATGTGCGAGTCGAGTTTCTGCACAAGCTCTACGATGGGCAGTCGCTTGGCAATCCCCAGTGCTCGTCTGACGGCGTGGCCCGCGATGTCCTCGCGGCCCGTTACTGGTGGAAATGCAATCACCAGTTGCTGGAGCGAGCCAAGAGCGCGCCGGCCGATGCGAGAGTACTGCGCCAACCCGATAAACATCAAATGAAGTCTTACCATCTGCGGGCGTGCTTCTAAAGGCCACCGCCAGCCTCCATCGAGATAGCGACGGTACTCATTACCCATAACGCCGCCAACAGTTTCGCCTTCTACCGTCGAATATAGCGTTAGAAAGGCCAAAAACCAGTCCCAAAAGCTGGATCGCAATTCACCTCGCAAACGGCAAGGTGAAAGCGTAGCAATTTCCTAAAAAGACCCAGGAGGAGAATGTGTTGAGAAGAAGCCTGATCGCCTTGGCATGCGCCATGGCAAGCGGTAGCGCATTGGCCCAGTCGTCTGTCACGCTGTATGGAGTCGCTGATGCCTATATTGAATACACAAACCACAATCTCGGAACAGGCCCAGACGGCCATTCCAAGGTGGCATTGAACTCCGGCGGGATGTCGCCGAGCCGTTGGGGCCTTCGGGGTGCCGAAGATCTCGGCAGCGGGAAACGAGCCATCTTCGCACTCGAGAGTGGCTTCGGCTTGGACAACGGCGTATCGCTGCAGGGTGGGAGACTGTTCGGGCGGCAGGCTTGGGTCGGTCTCGCCGCTGAGAATCAGCAAATTACATTGGGCAGGCAGTATACCTCCCTGTTCCTCGCACTCGCCAACTACGTTCCCGCCGCCTACGCAACGCTATACGAGCCTGTGCTGGCCATTACGGGTCTGTCGTCACGCGGCGATAACATGATCAAGTATCGCGGTGTATTCGGGGGGCTCACAACAGAAGTGCATTGGAGTTTCGGCGAGCAGCCCGGTACGATGACCGTTGCAGCGGGATATGGCGCAGGCCTGGACTATCAGAGCGGCAAGTTCGGCATTTCTACGTCTTATGACAACATCAATTCCGCGCGCAATGCATCAGGCAGCTACACGCGTACGCAGAAGGCGGCTGTTGGTCTGCGCTACCAGATTACTCCCCAGTTACTGGCTCAGGCAGTGTATCGCTACAACAAGAACGACACGCCCACCGTCAACACTGCGGCCCGTGATGACCTCTGGATCATCGGCGTCAACTACTCGCCAATTCAGCCGGTGACGCTGACAGCTGCGTTCTACTACGACAACGTCAAGTCGCAATACGCGGCGGCTGGCAAATTCAACCCCACTAACCCGTGGCAGGTGACATTCATTGCCGACTATGCGCTGTCCAAACGTACTGACGTCTACCTGGCGACTGCATTCACCAAGAATGCTGCACTGAATTTCGAGAACCTCAATGGCGCAGCAGCTGCCTATCAGCTGGCGCCGAATGAGAAGAACCAGTTCGGTGCCGGCATCGGCATGCGGCATAAATTCTAGCGAGAAATGAGACGCGCATGCCTGATTGTCGCAACGCCACCCATCGAAAGGCAGAGCCCCGTTTCTGTATGGGCGAACGCGACCAGATGGCTGCGCGCGCCTACGATCCTGACATGATCGCTGACAGTTGGAGGAGAGGCGCGAGAACGCGTCGATCCGGTAAGCCTGGTTGCTTTCCACTGCACAGTTATTATCGCTACAGCTAATGCATCCTCGCCATGACTCATCGTGACGATCAGCCCCACGCGCTGCAGCCTTTTCGCAGCGTAGCATTCCGCTTGTTGTGGACGGCTAGCCTTGTTGCCAATGTCTGCACGTGGATGAGTGATGTTTCCGCTGCGTGGATGATGAGTTCGCTCACCACCGCGCCCTGTGGGTTTCGCTGGTCCAGACGGCATCGACCTTCCCGGTCTTGCTAATCGGGCTCCCCAGCGGAGCCTTGGCGGATAGCTTGGATCGCAAGACTTATCTTCTGGTTACACAAATCTGGGTTGCAGGAACGGCGTCCCTTCTGAGCGCTGCTTCTTACCTGGGTTGGATGACGCCACCGGTGCTGTTGGCCTTGGTGTTCGCCAACGGCATCGGGCTCGCAATGCGCATGCCTGTGTTGGGAGCTGCGTTGCCAGAAGTGGTACCCCGCGCTCAGCTACCGGCGGCCACCGCGCTTAGCGCGGTATCGGTAAATGCCTCGAGAATCCTCGGTCCTATCCTGGCGGGACTTCTGATCAGCAGCGCTGGAACCGCGGCTGTGTTCCTGCTCAATGCGATTCTTTCCATCATCGCGGCATGGATGGTGAGTCGCTGGAAGAGCGAGAGCGCAAGGAATCGTCACGGGCGCGAGCGAATGTTCAACGCCATGCGAGCTGGGCTGCAGTACGTTGCACAGTCCTCGCAACTCAAGGGAGTACTGTGGCGGCTTGGAATTTTCTTCCATTGCTCGACCGCATTGATGTGTATGTTGCCGCTGCTCGTGCGCCAACTCAAAGGTGGAGGCGCGGGTGCCTACACTCTGTTGATTGCCTCCATGGGCGCGGGAGCCATTGGCTCAGCCCACTGGCTCCCGCGACTGCGAGAACGCTATTCGCGCGACTCGCTGGTATTGCGAGGCACTGCCGTCCAGGCTGCAGCGATGATCGCGATGACCGTGGCGGACCGGTTGTGGCTGGCCATGCCAGCAATGTTCATCGCTGGAGCGGCCTGGATTACCGTCGGCAACACCTTAACGCTGGCTTCGCACCAAAGCTTACCTAACTGGGTCCGAGCACGGGGCATTTCAATCAGCCAGATGACCGTCATGGGTGCAAGTGCCATGGGCGCAGCGGTATGGGGACAGATTGCTGCGTGGACCAGCGTGCGGCTGAGCTTGGCGAGCGCCGCCGCCCTCGCCTTGATTGCCATTGCATTGGTTAGCCGGGTACGGCCCGATGCCGGCACCGTTGAGGACTTCACGCCAAAGCGTATATCGCCGATGCCGGAGGTCGAAAATCCGCCAGTAGCGGGTCATGTGATGGTGACAATCGAATACAGCATTGATGCCTCACGCGCTTCCGAATTTCGCGCGCTAATGCTGAACGAAGGTCGCTCGAGCCGCTTTCGTCATGGTGCAATCTCGTGGGAATTGCTGCATGACCTGCACGAACCCGGGCGTTTTGTGGAGATCATTGTCGATCCATCTTGGAACGACCACCTGCGACGATTGGATCGCATCACCAACAGTGATGCAGAGCTACGCGATCGCAAACTATCCTTTCATATCGCAAAAGAGGAGCCCCGCATTAGGCACAGCCTCATGGAGTCCACGGTAAAGGTCAGCCGTTTGCGAATGTGACGGTTGATGTATGGAAGAGTCTGCGACCGAGATCAGCGCAAACGAAAGCTTAGCCTGTCCCGCCAGTTGCGCGGTTCGGCTCCACGGAAGGACTGGGACTTCCCGCACAGCGCCATGAGCAGAGCCGACTGCGAGGTGTCCAGCAGGGGTGGCGGCCTCCGACAACCGTAGCCCGCTGCGTTGGATGCCGTCGGTGATGCTTTTCAGATGTTCGCTTTTTGCGGGCGTCTGCGAAGGCAAGCTGCGCATACCCATTATCTATTTTTCCGTACTCGAAGCAAAACATGTGAACTCCACCCATTTGCCTGGCAACGAGACCTTTCTGCATCGTGCGTGATGGTGGCTGAGGTAGCGAAATGAATGTCAAAAGCAATCTCGGGGAAACAACTGATTGGGGGGTTACCAATGTTACGCTGTATAGGAACACGGGGTTCGATCTGCGCAAGGACCTCACCCCCATTTCCCAAGTGGTCTTGATTCCGAACGTGCTCGTAGTGAATAACAGCGTTCCGGCCAAGACTCTGCCGGAGTTCATCGACCACGTGCAGAAGAAGATAGGCGCCATCAGCTACGGCGCGGCAGGCAATGGCACTGCGACCCTGGTCAGCCAAAGACATGCGCAATGCAAATGCAGGGTCCCGCAGCACCTTCTGGATGGCAGCGGCCAGCTTGTCGACTACAGGCTGGCAATCATGTGTAGCCATACCGGAATTGTTTGCCCTCGGCCGCCATGCGGTCCAGATTGGGGTGGGCAAAGGCGCGCGTGCGCCAGTGCAGCCCAGGTCCGCTTAGCCGTCGGCGAAAATGAAGACGAAGTTAGGCCTGCGCATGGGCGGCCTCGCTGTCTTGCTGCGCACCCGCTGCGCCGCCCGTGCGCACGAGGTCCAGCGCCACGTCGACAATCATATCCTCCTGCCCGCCCACCATCCGGCGGCGTCCCAGTTCGACCAGCACGTCGACGGTCTTGAGGCCATAGCGCGCCGCGGCCGCTTCGCTGTGGCGCAGGAAGCTGGAATA
>NZ_JAGIQA010000205.1 GCF_017814975.1 Cupriavidus consociatus | reverse complement strand
GATGGCATTTATCTCCCCTCTTACTACGGAACTTGCGCGCCAGGCTCTGGAGTGAATGATGTGTCTACGCCTCCACGGAGCCCAACGAAACAAACGTTCACCTCGCCTCGAGCTTGCAGCAACTCCCCGTCGCCGCAGAGAGTCGTGGCCCAAGTGCCCATCACAATTCTAGAGCAGCCAATTATCGAAGAAGAGGCTGCCTTGGGCAAAGATATAAAGCGTGCTGCCAGTACGACGACATTGAAGCGCTCTGACGTGGAGAGTATCAGAGTGTATGCA
>NZ_JAGIQA010000204.1 GCF_017814975.1 Cupriavidus consociatus | reverse complement strand
CAAGGGCTTCGCCCTGGGGAGGGTTTGATGAGCTTTTCGCTTCCCGATTTTTCATGGATGGCATGGACCTGGCCGACGGCCGCTTTCTTCATCGTCATCGTATTGCTGCTGATCGGTATGGGGGTCTGGGAGTATGCCGCGCCGGGCGGTAACCCGCGGATTGGAATCCTGCGCTTCGAGACGACGCGCGGTGACCGGCTTTTCCTTTCGCTGCTCGGCAGCGCCTTTATCCATCTTGCCTGGCTTGGTCTCGCGGGATCAAGCCTCTGGTGGGCTCTC
>NZ_JAGIQA010000203.1 GCF_017814975.1 Cupriavidus consociatus | reverse complement strand
AATCGACACTGTATAAAACTGTGGTTTTTGTAGTGGTTTATACAGTTTGAACTTGTTACTGAATACACTGTATGCCCCTCACTCTCTCATCATTCTTACCCCACCACGACAACTGAGCTCCTAGAGCTTGCTTGACCCGTCGCCACCCCTCATTTCAACTTTTGGTACAAAGCTCAAGCTTTCCACCACAAGCTCCGTCAAGAGCCTACGAACTGCCCAGTTTCTTCAATTCGTGTCAAAAACCAGCCCTACAGCTGCTCCAGCTACTCCCACGATGGACG
>NZ_JAGIQA010000202.1 GCF_017814975.1 Cupriavidus consociatus | reverse complement strand
AGGCATCGCATGAGCCTATGGACAAAAACCAGCAGGTTTTACCCGTATACTGTAGTGGGTTACGGGTATTTATATTTCGCAATAGGAATAGACACTGCTCCTAGAGAGCATAGTTAAGGACTCCATGTTTTCAATCTCATAGATAGAGCTACTAATTATAGAAGTAGCAAGGGGAGTCGAGGCCAAGTAACATAGAAATAGACTTAGTAATGGGCGAACATACACGTGCTACCTTAGTTCGAGTACTCGTGGTCGCCTACAGCGCCTAAGCGCATAAAAGCC
>NZ_JAGIQA010000201.1 GCF_017814975.1 Cupriavidus consociatus | reverse complement strand
CACCATTCCCCAGGCTGAAGCCTTGGTGAAGGCGGGCGTGGAGTTGGACGCCGTGGTCGAAATCGCGGTTGAAGACGAAGAGATCGTCCAGCGTATCGCTGGCCGTCGTGTTCACGAAGGCTCTGGCCGCGTGTACCACATCGACTACAACCCGTCGAAAGTGGAAGGCAAGGACGATGTCACCGGCGAAGACCTGGTGCAGCGTAAAGACGACACCGAAGAAACCGTGCGTCATCGCCTGTCGGTCTACCATTCCCAGACCAAGCCCCTGGTGGACTTCTACCA
>NZ_JAGIQA010000200.1 GCF_017814975.1 Cupriavidus consociatus | reverse complement strand
CTCTGCAATAACCACTTCCTGCGGGGACCTTGCGCCAAGGGCGAGGCTTGCAACTTTGTCCACGACTACAAGCCCAACGGCGAGGAGATTCACGCCATTGCTGTTCTTGCGCGACAGAACCCCTGCACGCACGGCCAAGAATGCGAGAACTGGGAATGCATATATGGACATCACGTAAGTCATGGTAGCTCATCAACCCACAAACCCGCAAAGTTGCTAACATGCTTGATAAAATAGTGCCCGAGCATCAGGGATGGCGTCTGCTCTCATCCCTATTGTAAATTC
>NZ_JAGIQA010000199.1 GCF_017814975.1 Cupriavidus consociatus | reverse complement strand
CAGTTTTGCTAGCCACCAAGCCGTAGAATGCGGCCGCTGTTATCGCCGCTCGATCCCTCTTGAGCACTCTCGGCCAATATCGCATTAGGAAGCGGCCGCGCCTCTTTTCTCTATCCGCTGAAAGTTCTCTCGCCACAATCAGCATAGCTCGGATGTAGCAGCTGCATGTCAACGGCAAGCTGGAAAATGCCCTCGAGGTGGGAGTCGGTGTAGCTATTACTACCAGCTTCCTGTCGTAGCGATGGCAAGGATATATATTGCAGTATTATGAAATATTGACTCCTA
>NZ_JAGIQA010000001.1 GCF_017814975.1 Cupriavidus consociatus | reverse complement strand
CCGGAAAGGGTGTAGTAATCGGTATGGCAGATGCCGGTGGCCTTCACTTCCACCAGCACTTCCCCGGCGCGCGGGCCGTCCAGGTCCACGTCTTCGATCGTTAGCGGTTTTCCCGCACCCCAGGCAACTGCTGCGCGTGTTTTCATCGGTCTGTTCTATCGATAAGCTGGTGGGGCCAGACTATAAGTGGGCTGGCATGGGTATTGGCCAGGCCGGCATGCACTTGTCCGAAAACTGGCCCAAGTTGGCCGACGGCCGCGATCAAAGCTGGCTTTCACCTTCGCTTTCAGCTTCGCCTTCGCCATCATCGCGCACGCACAGCGCCCCGGCGTCGTCATCGGACAGCGCCGACTCGGCGGGAGGAGCTCCCTTTTCGCGGTAGGCCGCGGGCGGTACGCCGAATTGCTTGCGAAACTCGCGCCCGAGATGCGAGGCGTCGGCAAAGCCACAGCTCAATGCAATGTCGGCAACGGTACGATCCGAGCTGGTCAACAGCCACGCGGCGGTGCGCAGCCGCACATGCCTGGCGAATACCTGCGGGCTCTTGCCGGTCTGTGCCTTGAACAGGCGCTCGAGCTGGCGCGCCGACAGGTCAAGCTTGCATGCAAGCGCCTCGAGCGGCAGCGCGCGCCCGACGTGCTGCTCCATCAGCAGGATCGCGCGCTTGACCTTCGGGTGCGTCGCCGGTTCGAGGCCGGGCGGGTGCGGCTGCGGCGCGTTGCCTTTCTGCATCTCCCCGACCAGCAGTATCCGCAGCGCCTTCTGCACGGTCGCATGATCGAAGTGGCGCAGCAGGATGGCGGCGGCCACGTCGATCGACGCGCGCCCGCCTGAGCACGTGATGCGCCGGCGGTCGATCACGAACAGCCGGTCGGCGACCAGCAAGTCGGGATCCACCGTCGGGAAGCGTTCGATGAAATCCCAGTAGTGGAACCAGCTGACGCAAGCCCGGTAGCCGTCGAGCACGCCGGCGCGCATCAGGGCGAAAACGCCGGTGCAGATGCCGACGATGGTCGCGCCGCCGCCCGCCGCGCGGCGGATGAAGTCCAGTGTCTCGGGTCCGGCCTGCGGCCCCGAGTGGAGCAGCCCGCCGACGACGACCACGTAGTCGAATGGCTCCGCTTCGTCAAAGGTCTCCCACGGCGCGACCTGGATTCCGCAGCTTGCGCGCACCGGCGCGAGTGTGTTGCCGATCACGCTCCAGACGCAGCGCACCGGCTTGCTGTAGTCGCCATCGTCCGCCGACAGCCGCAGCATGTCGACGAAGCCGGAAAACGCGGTCAGCGTGAAGTTCGGCAGCAGCACGATGCCAAAGCGGATGCGCCGGGGCGCGGGCTCGGCGACGGGAGAAATGGGAACGTCTGGTGTCATGGCGGCATCCATCTTGACAGGCTCGCATGGGCAGGCACATCCGGGCTACCCCCGAACCCGCCCCGGAACCCGACAGGGGCGAGGGCGCGTCGGGCACGCGGACGCCGGTGATGCGTACTGCATCCCTGTAGCCTCCCGCCGCGCCGCCTTGTCCCGGTCTTGCCCCTATCTTGCCCGCGATCGGACGAGGCGCTCCGTCACAGCCAGCGTCGCCGATCCGCCCGCAGCGGACTTGCACAATTGCGACGCGAATCATCGCCAAAGCGAAATCCGGGCTCCTGCGGACCGCCGACTGGCGGTGGCATCCCACGCCGATGCCGGTTTTGTTCTATCTGCAAATCCTGCGCTCTGATGTACTGGCTTCCAACGACAGCAACCCAGCACCCGCAGAGAGGCAGTCAGATGAATGTCAGCGTATTCGACCTGTTCAAGATCGGTATCGGACCCTCGAGTTCGCATACGGTCGGCCCGATGATCGCCGCGTGCCGCTTCGTATCCCACCTCGAGGATGCGAACCTGCTCGGCTTCGTTCGCCGCGTGCGAGCGGAATTGTATGGCTCGCTCGGCGCGACCGGCAAGGGCCACGGCACCGACAAGGCGGTGCTGCTTGGCCTGGAAGGGAGCCTGCCCGACCGGATCGATCCGGACCTGATCGAGCCGCGGCTGGCGCAGATCCGCAAGGACAAGCGCATGCTGCTGCTCGGCAAGCACGAGATCGGCTTCGACGAGAAGGAGCACCTCGGCTTTTTCCGCCGGATGATGAGCGGCACCGGCAGCGTCGTGCACCCGAACGGCATGCGTTTCCAGGCGTTCGACGAGCAGGGGCAGCTGCTGGTCGAGAAGGAGTACTACTCGATTGGCGGCGGCTTCGTCGTCAACCGCGACGGCGACCGTGTCAACGGCGTGCGCGCGGCCGCGGAGGTGCCGCATCCGTTCCGCACCGGCGCCGAGCTGATGCAGGCGTGCCGCGACAGCGGGCTGTCGATTGCCGAACTGATCTTCCGCAATGAATGCGCGCTGCGCCCCGCCGACGACGTGCGGGAAGGGCTGCTGGCGATCTGGCGCACCATGGCCGCCTGCGTCGAACGCGGCTGCAAGGTCGAGGGCGAACTGCCCGGCCCGATGCGCGTGAAGCGCCGCGCGGCCGAACTCAATCTGCGCTTGCGCACGCGTTCCGAGGAATCGCTGCGCGATCCGCTGTCGATGCTCGACTGGGTCAACCTGTACGCGATGGCCGTCAACGAGGAGAACGCGGCGGGAGGCCGCGTCGTCACCGCGCCGACCAACGGCGCGGCCGGCGTGATCCCGGCGGTGCTCCACTACTACGTGAAGTTCGTGCCGGGCTCGAACGACGATGGCATCGTCGACTTCCTGCTGACCGCGGCCGCGATCGGGATGATCTACAAGGAAACGGCATCGATCTCCGGCGCCGAGGTCGGCTGCCAGGGCGAGGTCGGCGTGGCGTGCTCGATGGCCGCGGCCGCGCTCGCGGCGGTGATGGGCGGTACGCCAGACCAGGTCGAGAACGCCGCGGAAATCGGCATGGAGCACAACCTCGGCATGACCTGCGACCCGGTTGGCGGGCTGGTGCAGATTCCCTGCATCGAGCGCAACGCAATGGGCGCGATCAAGGCGCTCAACGCCTCGCGCATGGCGCTCAAGGGCGACGGCCAGCATTACGTGTCGCTCGACTCGGTGATCAAGACCATGCGCGAGACCGGTGCCGACATGAAGACGAAGTACAAGGAGACGTCGCGCGGCGGTCTGGCCGTGAACGTCATTGAATGCTAAAGGGGGCATGAAATGAGCCGCTATTCGATATTCAGTCTGTTCCGCAATGGGCTGTCCTACCACGAGAACTGGGAGAAGCAGTGGAAGAGTCCCGAGCCCAGGCGCGAGTATGACGTGGTCATCGTCGGCGGCGGCGGGCACGGCCTGGCGACCGCGTACTACCTGGCGAAGGAGCACGGCATCACCAATGTCGCCGTGCTCGAGAAGGGGTGGATCGGCGGCGGCAACACCGCACGGAACACCACGATCGTCCGCTCGAACTACCTGTGGGACGAATCCGCGGCGCTCTACGAAAAGGCGATGAAGCTGTGGGAAGGGCTGTCGCAGGACCTGAACTACAACGTCATGTTCAGCCAGCGCGGCGTGATGAACCTGGCGCACACGCTGCAGGATGTGCGCGACACCGAGCGGCGCGTGAACGCGAACCGGCTGAACGGTGTCGACGCCGAGTTCCTGACACCCGCGCAGGTCAAGGAGATCGAGCCCACCATCAACCTGAACAGCCGCTACCCGGTGCTGGGCGCGTCGATCCAGCGGCGCGCGGGCGTGGCCCGGCACGATGCCGTGGCCTGGGGCTTCGCACGCGGCGCCGACCGCGCCGGTGTCGACATCATCCAGAACTGCCAGGTCACCGGCATCCGCCGCGACGGCGGCGCGGTGGTCGGCGTCGAGACGGTGAAGGGCTTCATCAAGGCGAAGAAGGTCGCGGTGGTCGCCGCCGGCAATACCACCACGCTTGCCGACATGGCCGGCATCCGCCTGCCGCTGGAAAGCCACCCGCTGCAGGCGCTGGTGTCCGAGCCGATCAAGCCGGTGGTCAACTCGGTGATCATGTCCAACGCGGTGCACGCCTACATCAGCCAGTCCGACAAGGGCGACCTCGTGATCGGCGCGGGCATCGACCAGTACACCGGCTTTGGCCAGCGCGGCAGCTTCCAGGTCATCGAAGGCACGCTGCAGGCCATCGTCGAGATGTTCCCGGTGTTCTCGCGCGTGCGCATGAACCGCCAGTGGGGCGGCATCGTCGACACGTCGCCGGACGCGTGCCCGATCATCAGCAAGACCGACGTCAAGGGCCTCTATTTCAACTGTGGCTGGGGCACGGGTGGGTTCAAGGCGACGCCCGGCTCGGGGTGGGCGTACGCGCACACCATCGCGCGCGACCAGCCGCATGCGCTGAACGCACCCTTTTCGCTCGACCGCTTCTATACCGGCCACCTGATCGACGAGCACGGCGCCGCCGCCGTTGCGCACTGAACCGCACTGAACGCAAGCAGGAGAAAGACATGTTGCTGATCCAATGCCCATGGTGCGGCCCGCGCGCCGAATCCGAATTCTCGTGCGGCGGCGAAGCCGACATCGCACGCCCGCTCGAGACCGACAAGCTGTCCGACCGCGAATGGGGCGACTACCTGTTCATGCGCACCAACACCCGCGGCGTGCATCGCGAGCAGTGGATCCACGCGCAGGGCTGCCGCCGCTGGTTCAAGGTCGAGCGCGACACCGTCAGCTATGACATCAAGGGCTACGAAACCTTCGGCCAGCCCGCCGCCAACGCACAGCAAGGAAGGGGCAAGCAATGAGCCAGAAAGACCGTCTCGGCACGGGCGGCCGTATCAATCGCGGCAAGCCGCTGACCTTCACCTTCAACGGGCGCGTGTACCAGGGCTTCCAGGGCGACACGCTGGCTTCGGCGCTGCTCGCCAACGGCGTGCGCTTCGTCGCGCGCAGCTTCAAGTACCACCGCCCGCGCGGCATCATGACCGCCGACGTGGCGGAGCCGAATGCCGTGGTGCAGCTGGAGCGCGGGGCCTACACGGTGCCGAATGCGCGCGCAACCGAAATCGAGCTGTACCAGGGCCTCGTCGCGGAGAGCGTGAACGCGGAGCCGGACCTGGAGCGCGACCGCATGGCGGTCAACCAGAAGTTCGCGCGCTTCATGCCCGCCGGCTTCTACTACAAGACCTTCATGTGGCCGCGCAAGATGTGGCCCAGGTACGAGGAGAAGATCCGCGAGGCGGCCGGCCTCGGCAAGGCTCCCACAACGCTCGACGCCGACCGCTACGACAAGTGCTACGCCCACTGTGACGTGCTCGTGGTCGGCGGCGGGCCCACCGGCCTCGCCGCCGCGCATGCGGCGGCGGTGAGCGGGGCGCGCGTGATCCTGGTCGACGACCAGTGCGAACTTGGCGGCAGCCTGCTGTCCGGGCGCGCCGACATCAACGGCAAGCCCGCGCTGCAATGGGTTGCCGAGATCGAGGGCAAGCTGCGCAAGCTGCCGGACGTAACCATCCTGTCGCGCAGCAATGCCTTCGGCTACCAGGACCACAATCTCGTCACCGTCACGCAGCGCCTGACCGACCACCTGTCGGTGTCGATGCGCCACGGCTCGCGCGAGCTGCTGTGGAAGATCCGTGCCAAGCGCGTGATCCTCGCGACCGGCGCGCACGAGCGTCCCATCGTCTTCGGCAACAACGACCTGCCGGGCGTGATGATGGCGTCGGCGGTGTCGACCTACATCCACCGCTACGGCGTGCTGCCGGGACGCGAGGCGGTGGTGTTCACCAACAACGACCGCGGCTACCAGGCGGCGCTCGACCTGAAGGGATGCGGCGCGAAGGTGACTATTGTCGACCCGCGTGCCACGACCAGCGGCGCGCTGCCCGCGGCGGCGAAGCGGCAGGGTGTGAACGTGATGAACGGCGCGGTCGTGGTGGCTGCCGCCGGCAATAAGCACGTCACGTCCGTCAGCGTCGCGTCCTATGCCAACGGCAAGGTCGGCGGCAAGGTGTCGAGGATCGCCTGCGATCTCGTTGCGATGTCGGGCGGCCTGAGCCCGGTGCTGCACCTGTTCGCGCAATCGGGCGGCAAGGCGCAGTGGAGCGACGAGAAGACGTGCTTCGTGCCGGGCAAGTCACTGCAGGCCGAAACCAGCATCGGCGCGGCCGCGGGCGAGTTCAACCTCGCGCTGGCGTTGCCGCTGGCGCTCGAAGCGGGCGCTGCTGCGGCCAGGAGCGCAGGCTTCCGCACCACGAAGCAGCCGGCGGCACCAAAGGTCAGCGCTGTCGCCGAGGGCGCGCTGCTGCCGCTGTGGCTCGTCGGCAGCCGCGAGGCCGCCGCGCGCGGGCCCAAGCAGTTCGTCGACTTCCAGAACGACGTCGCGGCCTCGGATATCCTGCTGGCGGCGCGCGAAGGCTTCGAGTCGGTCGAGCACGTGAAGCGCTACACCGCGATGGGCTTCGGCACCGACCAGGGCAAGCTCGGCAACATCAACGGCATGGCAATCCTGGCGCAGGCGCTGGGCAAGTCGATCCCGGAAACCGGCACCACCACGTTCCGGCCCAACTACACGCCGGTCACCTTCGGCACTTTTGCGGGGCGCGAGGTCGGCGACTTCCTCGATCCGGTGCGCAAGACCTGCGTGCATGAATGGCACGTCGCGAATGGCGCGCTGTTCGAGGACGTCGGCAACTGGAAGCGCCCCTGGTACTTCCCGAAGCGGGGCGAGGACCTGCATGCGGCGGTGAAGCGCGAATGCCTGGCGGTGCGCAACAGCGTCGGCATCCTGGACGCGTCGACGCTGGGCAAGATCGACATCCAGGGCCCGGACGCAGTCACGCTGCTGAACTGGATGTACACCAACCCGTGGGGCAAGCTCGAAGTTGGCAAGTGCCGCTACGGGCTGATGCTGGACGAGAACGGCATGGTGTTCGACGACGGCGTGACGGTGCGCCTTGGCGAGCAGCATTTCATGATGACCACCACCACCGGCGGCGCCGCGCGCGTGCTGACATGGCTCGAGCGCTGGCTGCAGACCGAGTGGCCCGACATGAAGGTGCGGCTGTCCTCGGTGACCGACCACTGGGCGACGTTCGCGGTGGTCGGGCCGAAGAGCCGCAAGGTATTGCAGAAGGTCTGCGCCGACATTGACTTTGCCAACGCTGCCTTTCCGTTCATGAGCTACCGCAACGGCACCGTCGCCGGTGCCAAAGCGCGCGTGATGCGCATCAGCTTCTCGGGCGAGCTGGCCTACGAGGTCAACGTGCCCGCGAACGCCGGCCGCGCGGTGTGGGAAGCGCTGATGGCCGCCGGCGCCGAGTTCGACATTACGCCGTACGGCACCGAGACCATGCACGTGTTGCGCGCGGAGAAGGGCTACATCATCGTCGGCCAGGACACCGACGGCTCGGTCACGCCGTACGACCTCGGCATGGGCGGGCTGGTGGCGAAGTCGAAGGACTTCCTCGGCAAGCGCTCGCTGACGCGCTCTGACACCGTGAAAGAGGGCCGCAAGCAATTTGTCGGCCTGCTGACCGACGACGCGCAGTTCGTGCTGCCCGAGGGCGCGCAGATCATCGCGCCGGGCACGCGCGTGTCGACGACCGAACCGACGCCGATGATCGGCCACGTGACGTCGAGCTATTACAGCCCGATCCTGAAGCGCTCGATCGCGCTGGCCGTGGTGAAGGGCGGGCTGGGCAAGATGGGCGAGAGTGTCGCGATCCCGCTGGCTGATGGCCGCCGGGTGAGCGCGAAGATCTCGAGCCCTGTTTTCTACGATACCGAAGGGGTGCGCCAGAATGTGGAATGATCAAGGTGTTGCTACGGCGCTGGCCAACGTGCCAGTGCCCAACGCGCGCACGCGTGACGTGCGCCTGGAGTCGCCACTCATCGGCGCGGCCGGCCTGCTGGAGGCACCGCATGTGCGCGCGTCGAAGCACTTCACGTTGCGCGAACGGCCGTTCCTCGATCTGGTCATGGTGCGGGGAGAGCTGGCCGATCCGGCCTTCGTCGATGCATTCGAAGGTGTCGTCGGCTGCTGCCCGCCGGCCGCTCCGAACACGGTCGCGCGCAGCGCGGGGTATGACGTGCTGTGGCTGGGCCCGGACGAGTGGCTGGTGCGCTCGAACGGCCCGGTGCCGGCCGGCGTGCTGGAGGACAAGCTGGCCCCGGCCATCGCCGGCACCTATTCGGCCGCGGTCGACGTCGGCAGCGGCTACACCGTCGTCGAACTCAGCGGCGCGCGCGTGCGCGACGTGCTGGCGCGGGGCTGCCCGCTTGACCTGCATCCACGCGTGCTGAAAGCGGGGCAATGCGCCCAGAGCCATTACTTCAAGGCATCGATCGTGCTCGTGCCGACCGGCGACGACCGCTTCGAGATCGTGGTGCGACGCAGCTTCGCGGACTACTTCTGCCGCATCCTGCTCGACGCGGCGACGCCGCTGCTGTCATGAAGCCGGTCGACAAGGTGTTCAGCGAGCCGCTGGCGGGACTCGATGGACCAGGTTGGCGCGATGCCGCGCTGCTGCCGGGGCGGGGCTGGAGCGTGTTTGTCGATGCGCTGACAGTGCCCGTGCGCATCGGCATCCACCCGCACGAGCACGACGCGCCGCAGCCGATCGTGATCGACGCGCGCCTTGGCTACCGGCGCGAGCCGAGCGAAGAGACCGAGTGGATCGACTACGACGGCTATTGCACGCGCGTCGCCGCGTATCTCGCACGCAAGCCGCACACGCGCCTGCTCGAGACGCTGGTGGCTGACATTGCGGAGCTTTCGTTCCGCGAATGGCCGGCGCTCGACACCCTGAAGCTTGCCGTGCACAAGCCCAGGATCCGGCCGGGGACGCAGCGCGTCGGCGTCGAGCTGGAATGGACGCGCGCCGACTACCTGCGCCGCGGCGGCAACGCAGGCTGAGCGCTGCCAGGGCCTGCCGGCGCGATGGCGGCGCCGGCCAAGCGCGCGTCGGGTTTTGCATGCAGCCGGTGTGCCCCTGGGGACTACTCTCGTAGGCGCACCGCTGCCGTGCCGATCGGCGTGGCGGCGGCGCGCGATACCGATACGAGGAGGAAATCCAATGAAAAAAGCCAAGCCAGGCCTGGCCATCGCCCTGTTGTTTTCCACGTCCGCTTTTGCTCAAGGCAGCGTCACGCTGTACGGCATCATCGACGAAGGCATCAACTACACCAACAACGTCCGCGGAGATCGCCTGACCGAGATGCAGAGCGGCTTTGCGCAAGGCAG
The DNA here is from genome assembly GCF_017814975.1 of Cupriavidus consociatus. Classification (GTDB taxonomy): domain Bacteria; phylum Pseudomonadota; class Gammaproteobacteria; order Burkholderiales; family Burkholderiaceae; genus Cupriavidus; species Cupriavidus consociatus. The sequence goes on along the minus strand of NZ_JAGIQA010000001.1, from coordinate 703,512 downwards.
CCGCTGGGGCCTGAAGGGCTCGGAAGACCTGGGAGGCGGGGTCAAGGCGCTGTTCCAGCTGGAGAACGGCTTCAACGCCAGCACCGGCAGGGCCGCGCAGGGTGGCGTGCTCTTCGGCCGGCAAGCCTATGTCGGCCTTGCCGACGACCGGTTGGGCACGATCACGCTCGGACGCCAGTATGACTCGGTGATCGACTACCTGGCGCAGACCACCGTAGTCGGAAACTGGGGCGGGTACATGTTTGGCCACCCCTACGACAACGACAACATGGTCTACTCGTTCCGGGTCAACAACACGGTCAAGTACACCAGTCCGTCGCTTGGCGGGTTCCAGTTCGGCGGCACCTACAGCTTCAGCAACGATACCAACTTCGCCAACAACCGCCAGTATGGCGCGGGGATGCAGTACGCGAGCGGCGGATTGCTGCTGGCTGCCGCCTACCTGGAGGCTGACAACCCGTCGGCCACGGCCAATGGCGCGATCAGCAGCGGGGGCGACCAGAACTTCCTTGCCAGGCGCCTGCGCATCTTCGGCGCCGGCGTCAACTACACGTTCGGCGCAGCCACGGCCGGCTTCGCGTACTCCAACACGAACCTGACCCAGCCGCTGTCGACCTCATACATCTCAGGCTCCATCCTGCCGGCCAGCGGCACGCTCGACGCGCTCAAGTTCCAGAACTTCGAATTCAATTTCAAGTACCAGTTCACGCCGGCGTTCTATGCCGGCGCGGTCTACACGCTGACCACGGAGAAGTTCCAGGCGTCGTCGGGCGAGGCCAGGCCCAAGGTCCACAGCATTGGCCTGATGGCCGACTACAACTTCTCGAAGCGGACCGACGTCTACCTGCAAGGTGTCTACCAGCGCGTGAGCGGCGACAGGACAGGCACGGCACTGGACCAGGCCTACATACCCGGCGCGGCCGACTCGTCGTCGACGGCCAGCCAGGTCCTGGTCCGGGCCGCGATTCGCCACAAGTTCTGAGCCGGTATCGGCATGGTGCCGCGGAGATCCGGCAGCCTGTGGGCAGCAGCGCGCCTGTGGGATGGGTGCGGCCGGTGACGATGTCGGCCAGGTTCAAGCACGCGTCGGATTTTGCAAACAGCTGCAAGGCCTCCGGCACTACTCTCGAAGACGCATGCCGCGAATGCGGCGCCGGACTGCGTGGCCGCGGCATGCTTCAACAAGACATGGAGACAATGCGATGAGCAACAACCGGGGTGTCGTTTATCTTGGGCCGGGCAGGGTCGAGGTGCAGAGCATCGACTATCCGAAAATGGTCGATCCGACCGGGCGCGCCATCGGCCACGGGGTGATCCTCAAGGTCGTGACCACGAATATCTGCGGGTCGGACCAGCACATGGTGCGTGGCCGCACGACCGCAGAGGTGGGCCTCGTGCTCGGCCACGAGATCACCGGCGAGGTGATCGAGATCGGCCGCGACGTCGAAACGCTGAAGATCGGCGACCTGGTATCGGTGCCGTTCAACGTCGCCTGCGGGCGCTGCGCGATGTGCAAGGAGCAACACACCGGCGTATGCCTGAGCGTCAATCCGTCGCGTGCGGGCGGTGCGTACGGCTATGTCGACATGGGCGGGTGGATCGGCGGACAGGCTGAGTACGTGATGGTGCCGTACGCCGACTTCAACCTGCTGAAATTCCCCGACCGCGACCAGGCGCTCGCGAAGATCCGCGACCTTACCTGCCTGTCGGACATCCTGCCGACCGGCTACCACGGCGCCGTGACTGCCGGCGTGAAGCCGGGCTCGACCGTCTACATCGCCGGCGCGGGGCCGGTCGGCATGGCGGCCGCGGCATCGGCGCGCCTGCTGGGCGCGGCGTGCACCATCGTCGGCGACATGAACCCCGCGCGCCTGGCCCACGCCAGGGCGATGGGGTTCGAGGTCGTCGACCTGTCGCAGGACGCCACTCTCGGCGAGCAGATCGCCGCCATCCTCGGCACACCCGAGATCGATTGCGCGGTCGACTGCGTCGGCTTCGAGGCGCACGGCCACGGCGCTTCGGGCCACGTCGAGGAGGCGCCGGCGACGGTGCTCAATTCGCTGATGGAGATCACGCGGCCTGCGGGCGCGATCGGCATCCCGGGCCTTTACGTGACCGATGATCCGGGTGCCACGGATGCCGCGGCGCGGCGCGGAAGCCTGAGCCTGCGCTTCGGCCTTGGCTGGGCCAAGTCGCATTCCTTCCATACCGGCCAGACGCCGGTGCTGAAGTACAACCGAAACCTGATGCAGGCCATCCTGCACAATCGCCTGCCGATCGCGGAAATCGTCAATGTCTCGGTGATTTCACTGGACCAGGCGCCGGAGGGCTACCAGCAGTTCGATGGCGGGGCGCCGCGCAAATTCGTCATCGATCCGCACGGCATGCTGGCTGCGGCCTGAGCGGTTCCTCAGGCGCAAAAAGGGCGGCCGCAGTCGGGCCGCCCTTTTTCATCGGCGCGTCGCGGGGGCGGAAATCCTGTCCCGCCTGCCGCCTCACGCGTGCAACACCGGCGCATACCGGGGCGCCTTGCCATGTGCCGGTGCCTTCGCCAGCGGCGCCGACTGCGCCCGGCGTTCACGTGTCGGCGCGACCCCGAACGCCTCGCGGTAGCTCTTGCTGAAATGGCATGCGGACTGGAAGCCGCATGCCATGGTGATATGCATGATCGACATGTCGGTCTGCAGCAGCAACTCGCGCGCGCGCCGCAGCCGCAGCGTCAGGTAATAGTGCGTCGGCGTCATCCCGAGATGGTCCCGGAACAGCCGCTGCAGCTGCCGCTGCGACATGCTGGCAAGCCGTGCGAGTTCCTCGCGCGACAGCGGCTCCTCGATGTTGTTCTCCATCAGCGAGATCACCTCGAACAGCGACTTGTTCGCCGACCCCAGCCGCGCGACCAGCGGCATCTTCTGCTGTGCGCTCGTGTCGCGCACATGCTCGACGATGAACTGCTCGGCGATCTGCGTGACGCGGGCCGTGCCGACGCGCCTGGCGATCAGGTACAGCATCATGTCGAGCGGCGCGACGCCGCCGGTGCAGGTGACGCGGTCCCGGTCGATCACGAACAGTTCCTTCAGGAAGCGCGTGTCGGGAAACTCCTCCTTCAGCGCCGACATGTTTTCCCAGTGAATGGCGCAGGCATAGCCGGCGAGCAAGCCTGACTTGGCCAGGGCATAGGTACCGGTACACAGGCTGCCGAGCATCAGGCCCTCGCGCGCCGCGCGGCGCAGCGTCGACAGATGGTCGGCCCCGGTCGAGCGCTGGACGTCGATCCCGCCGCAGACGAACACGATGTCCGGCCGCCCGATGCTGTCGGCCGGACGGGTATCGATCGTCAGTCCGTTACTCGCCGTCACCGGGCCGCCTTCCGGGCTGATGACGGACCAGCGGTACAGCTCCTGCCCGCTGAGGTAGTTCGCCATGCGCAGCACCTCGATGGCGTTGGTGAACGCGATCATCGTGAAGTTGGGCAGCGGCATGAACGCGAAGTGAGACAGCGACGCGGTTCGGTCGGGGGACATGGGGGGCGATCCTTTGGAATTTTGATGGGCATTCTGGCCTTTTGGGGAGGCCGCGGCGCCGTCTATGGATATTCATAATGCGGGCGCAACAAACGTGCCATACGGCGAAACCCCTACTAATGAGGGGCGTGACCCCCGCAAGCGCCGAAATGCACCGGATGCGTGGCATGGCGGCTCGCGTCGCTGCGCGGATGCACCGCGCCGGTGCGGTTCGCCACGCAACCACAGGTGCAGTGCGGAAGCCTTATATCACCGCGTCACGCAACACGGCAGAGGCCACGTGATCCGCCGCATCCACCACGCGCCCGCATGCGTGCCACGCCCGACTTGTGCCCGACTTGTTCAAAACGGACGCGAATGGCGGAAATGGAAAAGAACGCGTCTGAATTCACCAATCGACAAAAAACCCGAACGACAAGAATAGATCCGTCGGCAACGCTGCGCCGACCAGGCCGGAGAGCCCCGGTGCAGCGGGCCTCCCGCCCCGTCAGGCAGCCATCTCAATCAGTCACGGATCCTCTATGTCGAACACCCAGTCATTCTTCTCGCAGTCCCTGGCCGAGCGCGACTCGCGGGTGCGCGGTGCACTCCTGAAGGAGCTTGAGCGGCAGCAGTCGCAAGTCGAGCTGATCGCATCGGAAAACATCGTGTCGCGCGCGGTGCTCGAGGCGCAAGGCTCGGTGCTGACCAACAAGTACGCGGAAGGCTATCCGGGCAAGCGCTACTACGGCGGCTGCGAGTTTGCGGATGAGGTCGAGGCGCTCGCCATCGACCGCGTGAAGCAGCTGTTCAACGCCGGCTTCGCCAACGTGCAGCCGCACTCCGGCGCGCAGGCCAATGGCTCGGTGATGCTCGCGCTGGCCAAGCCGGGCGACACCGTGCTGGGCATGTCGCTCGATGCCGGTGGCCACCTGACCCATGGCGCCAGGCCCGCGCTGTCGGGCAAGTGGTTCAACGCCGTGCAGTACGGCGTGAATCGCGACACCATGCTGATCGACTACGACGAGGTCGAAGCGCTCGCGCATGAGCACAAGCCGAGCCTGATCATTGCCGGCTTCTCCGCCTACCCGCGCAAGCTGGATTTCGCCCGCTTCCGCGCGATTGCCGACAGCGTGGGCGCCAGGCTGATGGTCGACATGGCGCACATCGCTGGCGTGATCGCCGCGGGCCGCCATCCGAATCCGGTCGAGCATGCGCACGTCGTGACGTCGACCACGCACAAGACCCTGCGCGGCCCGCGCGGCGGCTTCGTGCTGACCAACGACGAGGAGATCGCCAGGAAGATCAACTCCGCCGTGTTCCCGGGCCTGCAGGGCGGCCCGCTGATGCACGTGATCGCGGGCAAGGCGGTCGCGTTCGGCGAGGCGCTGCAGCCGGAATTCAAGCGCTACATCGACAACGTTCTGGCGAATGCGCAAGCACTCGGCGAAGTGCTGAAGGCGGGAGGCGTCGACCTGGTGACGGGCGGCACCGACAACCACCTGCTGCTGGTCGACCTGCGCCCCAAGGGGCTCAAGGGGACGCAGGTCGAGCAGGCGCTCGAGCGCGCCGGCATCACCTGCAACAAGAACGGCATTCCCTTCGATACCGAGAAGCCCACGATCACGTCGGGCATCCGCCTGGGCGCGCCCGCCGCCACCACGCGCGGCTTCGGCGTGGCGGAGTTCCGCGAGATCGGCCGGCTGATCCTGGAGGTGTTCGAGGCGCTGCGCGCGAACCCGCAAGGGGAACAGTCCACCGAGCAGCGGGTGCGGCGCGAGATCTTCGCGCTGTGCGAACGCTTCCCGATCTACTGAGCGCCGGATTACAAAAGCCAGACTGGAGCAATACCTATGAGCCCGCTGCACGAGGACAGCATCATCATCGACGGCCTGAACATCTCGAAGTTCGAGCGGTCGGTGTTCGAAGACATGCGCAAGGGCGGTGTTACCGCCGCGAACTGTACCGTCTCGGTCTGGGAGAACTTCACCAGGACCGTCGACAACATCGCACTGATGAAGAAGCAGATCCGCGACAACGGCGAATTGCTGACACTGGTGCGCACCACCGAGGACATTCTCAGCGCGAAGCGCGAAGGCAAGACCGGCGTCATCCTCGGCTTCCAGAATGCGCATGCGTTCGAGGACAACCTTGGCTACATCGAAGCATTCGCCGACATGGGTGTGCGTGTCGTGCAGCTCTGCTACAACACGCAGAACCTGGTGGGCACCGGCTGCTACGAACGCGATGGCGGGCTGTCCGACTTCGGCCGCGAAGTGATCACCGAGATGAACCGCGTCGGGATCATGGTCGACCTGTCGCACGTCGGCGGCAAGACCTCCTCTGAAGCGATTGCTTTCTCGAACAAGCCCGTCTGCTACTCGCACTGCCTGCCCTCTGGCCTGAAGGAGCATCCGCGCAACAAGAGCGACGCGCAGCTCAAGGAGATCGCCGATGCCGGCGGCTTCGTCGGCGTAACCATGTTCGCACCGTTCCTGAAGCGCGGCATTGACGCGACCGTCGACGACTACATCGAAGCGATCGATTACGTCGTGAACCTGGTCGGAGAGGATGGGGTCGGCATCGGCACGGACTTCACGCAGGGCTACAGCACCGAGTTTTTCGACATGCTGACGCACGACAAGGGCCGCTATCGCCGGCTGACCAGCTTCGGCAAGGTGATCAATCCGGAGGGCATCCGGACTATCGGCGAATTCCCGAACCTGACCGCGGCGATGGAACGCGCGGGCTGGAAGACCTCGCGCATCCGCAAGATCATGGGCGAGAACTGGGTGCGGGTCTTCAAGGAAGTCTGGGGCGGCTGAGCCGCCGCCATTCAAGCCGGTTCTCTTTCGTCTCTTTCAAGCGATTCACTACCAACGGGACGTGCCCGCGCGCTGCGCGGGCACGCGGGCAATGCCGCGCCTGCGCGAAGACGCAAGCGGCGAAATTTTCCTCACGGAGCCACCACGATGCAACCGCAACTGCCGATCGACGTCAATCCCGACACCGGCGTCTGGACCACCGACGCGCTGCCGATGCTGTACGTCCCGCGCCATTTCTTCACCAACAACCACGTCGCCGTCGAGGAGACGCTCGGAGTCGATGCGTACGCCGAGATCCTCTACAAGGCGGGCTACAAGTCCGCCTACCACTGGTGCGACAAGGAGGCGCAGCTGCACGGCCTCAGCGGCATGGCCGTGTACGAGCACTACCTGAAGCGGCTGTCGCAGCGCGGCTGGGGGCTTTTCTCCCTGCTCGAAGCCGATCCGGCGACGGCACATGCGCGCATCGCGTTGCACCACTCGTCGTTCGTGCTCGCGCAGCCGGGCAAGGAAGGCAAGCTTTGCTACATGTTCGCCGGCTGGTTCGCCGGTGCGATGGACTGGGTCAACGACACGGCGCCCGCCGGCACGGGCGGGCCGCGCGCGCAATCGAAGGAAGCGCAGTGCGCGGCCGAGGGCCACGATCATTGCGTGTTCGAGGTGTCGCCGATCGCCCACTGAACCTCGCCGAGCCCCCGCCGAGCCAGATTTCATCCGCAACACGAAAGACATACGAACGCCAGAGGTCGTCTGCGATGCGCTATCCCCACCTGTTTAAACCCTTGCAGCTCAACCAGCTGACGCTGCGCAACCGGATCGTCAGCACCGCGCACGCCGAGGTGTATGCCGAGCCGGACGGCCTGCCGGGCGACCGCTACATCCGCTACTACGAAGAAAAGGCGAAGGGCGGTGTCGGCCTGGCGATCTGCGGCGGCTCCAGCCCGGTTTCGATCGACAGCCCCCAGGGCTGGTGGAAGTCGGTGAACCTTGCCACGGACAGGATCGTCGAGCCGCTGTCGCGGCTGGCAGAGACGATGCACCGCCACGGCGCGAAGATCATGATCCAGGCCACCCATATGGGCCGCCGCTCGGCGTTCCACGGCGAGCACTGGCCGCACCTGATGTCGCCGTCCGGCGTGCGCGAGCCGGTGCACCGCGGCAACGCGAAGATCATCGAGGTCGAGGAGATCCGCCGGATCATCGCCGACTTCGCCGCCGCGGCAAAGCGCGTGAAGGACGCGGGCATGGACGGCATCGAGATCTCGGCCGCGCACCAGCACCTGATCGATCAGTTCTGGAGCCCGCGCACCAACTTCCGCACCGACGAGTGGGGTGGCAGCCTGCAGAACCGGCTGCGCTTCGGCGTCGAGGTACTGCAGGCGGTGCGCGAGGCGGTCGGCAAGGATTTCTGCGTCGGCCTGCGCATGTGCGGCGACGAGTTCCACGAGGACGGCCTTGACCACCAGCAGCTCAAGGAGATTGCGCAGGCCATGTCCGAGTCGGGGCTGATCGACTACCTCGGCGTGATCGGATCGGGTGCGGATACGCACAATACGCTGGCCAACTGCATGCCGCCGATGGCGCTGCCGCCCGAGCCGTTCGTGCACCTGGCGGCGGGGATCAAGTCAGTGGTCAAGATCCCGGTGATGCATGCGCAGAGCATCCGCGACGCTGGCCAGGCCGAGCGCCTGCTGGCGAGCGGCATGGTCGACCTGGTCGGCATGACGCGCGCGCAGATGGCGGATCCTCACATGGTCATCAAGATCCGCGACGGCCGCGAGGACGAGATCAAGCAATGCGTCGGCGCGAACTACTGCATCGACCGCCAGTACAACGGCCTGGACGTGCTGTGCGTGCAGAATGCGGCCACCTCGCGCGAGGCGACGATGCCCCACGTGATCGAGAAATCGCGCGGGCCCAAACGCAAGGTGGTCGTGGTCGGCGCAGGTCCGGCCGGACTGGAGGCGGCGCGCGTCGCACGCTCGCGCGGCCATGACGTGGTGCTGTTCGAGAAGAATACCGAGGTAGGCGGCCAGATCATGCTCGCCTCGAAGGCACCGCAGCGCGAGCAGATGGCCGGTATCGTGCGCTGGTTCGATATGGAGACCAAGCGCCTGGGCGTCGACCGGCGCCTGGGCGTCGAAGCCGACGCCCGGACCATCATGGCCGAGCAGCCGGACATCATCGTCCTGGCGACGGGCGGCCGTGCCTTCTCCGACCAGGTGCCGGCGTGGGGCGTTGCCGAAGGCCTCGCGGTCAGCTCGTGGGATGTATTGTCCGGCCGGGTGGAGGCGAAGCAGAACGTGCTGGTCTACGACGGCGTCAGCACGCACGCCGGCGCGGGCGTCGCCGACTACCTGGCAAGCCGCGGCGCCAAGGTAGAGATTGTCACGCCGGACGTGAAGGTCGCCGACGACTGCGGCGGCACGACGTTCCCGATCTTCTATCGCCGCCTGTACGCGCAGGGCGTGATCCATACCCCGAACTACTGGCTCGACCGCGTCTACGAGGAAGACGGCAAGAAGATCGCGGTGCTGCGCAACGAGTACACGGAAGAACTCGAGGAACGCGCCGTGGACCAGGTCGTGATCGAGAACGGCTCGACGCCGAACGATGCGCTGTACTGGAAGCTCAAGCCGGAATCGGTCAACCGCGGCCAGGTCGACGTGCACAAGCTGTTTGCGTCGGAGCCGCAGCCGTGCCTGTCGGAGACCCTCGGCAACGGCCGCTTCCTGCTGTTCCGCGTTGGCGACTGCATCTCGATGCATAACATCCACGGCGCGATCTATGACGCGCTGCGGCTCGTGAAGGACTTCTGACCATGAATCCGTCCTTGCTGATTACCGTCCTGCTCTGGCTGTCGGTGGCCGGCCTTGCCTTCGCGCTGCTGCGGCGCGCGTCGTACTGGCGGCTCGGACGGGCGGCCACGCCCGGCTCGTTCGGCATTGCCAACCTGTTCGCGATCCCGAAGCGCTATTTCGTCGACCTGCACCACGTGGTCGCGCGCGATCCGTATATCGCGAAGACGCACGTGGCCACCGCGGGCGGCGCGATCGCCGCGCTGGCGCTCGTGTTCGTCAACTACGGGCTGGCGATCTACTCGCCCTGGCTCGACAAGCTCATCCTCGTCGCGGCGCTCGCGATGCTGGTCGGCGCGGTGTTCGTCTGGCGCCGCCGCAAGGCGAAGGACGTGCCGGCGCGCCTGTCGAAGGGGCCGTGGAATACGCTGCCCTGGCTGCTCGGCTCGTTCGCGCTCGGCCTCGCGCTGTACACGCTGGTGCCGGCCGAGGTCATGTCGGGCGCATTCGCCGTGCTGTGCGCGGTGCTGATCGGCGTCGGCGCGTTCGCGATGACGGTCGGCGCGGCCACGGGCGGACCGATGAAGCATGCGATGGCGGGCCTGCTGCACCTTGCCTTCCACCCGCGCCAGGAGCGGTTCGCCGCGACGCCGGAGTCGTATACCGGGAGCGGCACGGCCACGCCGCCGACTGCCCTGAAGATGCCCGACATCGAGCACAAGGAATATGGCGTCGCGAAACCGGTCGAGTTCCGCTGGAACCAGTTGCTGAGCTTCGACGCCTGCGTGCAATGCGGCAAGTGCGAGGCGGCGTGTCCGGCGTTCGCCTCCGGCCAGCCGCTCAACCCGAAGAAGCTGATCCAGGACCTGGTGGTCGGCATGGCGGGGGGCACCGATGCCGCCTATGCGGGAAGTCCGACCCCGGGGATTCCGGTCGGCAGGCATCGCGGCGAGCCCAGCGGGCCGATCGTGTCGGGCCTGATCGAGGCGCAGACGCTGTGGTCGTGCACCACCTGCCGCGCCTGCGTGCAGGAATGCCCGATGCTGATCGAGCACGTCGATGCCATCGTCGACATGCGCCGTAACCAGACCCTCGTGCATGGCACCGTGCCGGGCAAAGGGGCCGAAGTGCTCGCAAACCTGCGCGAGACCGGCACCATGGGCGGCTATGACAACGCCGCGCGCTACGACTGGTCGGTCGACCTGAACGCCCCGGTCGCGCGGGCGGGCAAGGCGGTCGACGTGCTGATCGTGGCCGGCGAAGGCGGCTTCGACATGCGCTACCAGCGCACGCTGCGCGCCCTGGTCAAGGTGCTGAACAAGGCCGGCGTCGATTATGCGGTGCTCGGCGAGGCCGAGACCGACACCGGCGATGTCGCGCGCCGCCTTGGCGACGAGGCCACTTTCCAGCAACTGGCCAAACACCTGATCGGCACCCTCGGCGCGCTGTCGTTCAAGCAGATCGTGACTGCCGATCCGCACGTGATGCACAGCCTGCGCAACGAATACCGCGCGATGGGACTGCGTGTGACGGTGAAGCACCACACCACGTATCTCGCCGAACTGGCGTCGAGCGGGCTGATTGCGCCCAAGGCCGTGGAAGCGCTGCGCGAGAGGCGGACCACCTACCACGACCCGTGCTACCTCGGCCGCTACAACGGCGAAACCGAGGCGCCGCGCAAGCTGCTGAAGACCATTGGCATCCAGGTGGTCGAGATGGAACGCCACGGCATGCAGGGCCGCTGCTGCGGCGGTGGCGGTGGCGCGCCCCTGACCGACATCCCGGGCAAGCAGCGCATTCCCGACATCCGCATCGCCGATGCGCGCGCGGTGGGTGCGGAAGTGGTCGCGGTCGGATGCCCGAACTGCACCGCGATGCTCGAGGGCGTCGTCGGCCCGCGCCCGGAGGTGCTCGACGTGGCTGAACTGGTTGCGGCTTCGCTGGAGTGAATTGATGGACACGATCAAACGAATCGATCCGCGCCGGCCGTTCATCATCACGGCGGCGGGCCTCAGGCGGATTACGCTCGGCGCAGCCGGCAGCGCCGACGCAGGCACGGCGCACTGGCCCGCGCACGGACATGCGGCGGCGGCAAAGCCGCGCCGGATGGTAAGCGATGCGCGCCATGTGCTGCTGGTTGCAGCGCACAGCGAGCGCGGCGCGCTCGACGAGCATGCGCGCCAGGCGGTCGCTGCCGCGGCTCTGCTGGCGGATGCGCAGACCGAAGTCGCGCTGCTGGTGTTCGGCGAGATGAAGGACGATGCGGCGGAACTCGGTGCCGACAAGCTGATCGCTCTGCCAGAGTTCGACCGCCGCACGTTCGCGCCCGAGGCGGAGCTGCGCGCGTTGCAGGCGTGCGCCACGGCGCTGTCGGCCCGCCATGTCTTCATTCCCGACAACGCGTCCGGCGACGGCGATCTCGGCCGCCGGTATGCGGCTGTGGCGGCCGAGGCCGGTGCAAGCGTCGCGACGCACGTGGTCGAAATCGATGCACGCCACGTCGGCACCTATGCGCACGCCAGGCGCGCGTTCGCGACCCGTGCGCTGCCCGATGTGATCCTGCTGGCGCCGGGCGCGGTCGATGCCAGGCTGCCGTTCACCGGCGCGGGCGAGCGTCTTTCTCCCGATTTTCTTTGCGCGAAGGGGAGCAGCACGCACCCGTACCGCGATCTCGGCATCGAGGAGATCGATGCCGCGCGGGTCGCGCTCGAAGAAGCGGACTTTATCGTGGCAGCCGGCAACGGCGTGACCGACATCGGCGCGTTCGAACGGCTTGCGGGCGCTTTCGGCGCGGCGGTCGCCGCCAGCCGGGTGGCGGTGGACAACGGGCATTTCACGCGCGACAAGCAGGTCGGTGCCACCGGCAAGACGGTGGAGGCGAGCGTCTACATCGCGTTCGGCATCTCGGGCGCGGTTCAGCACCTGCAAGGCATCAAGGACTGCCGTCACGTGATCGCCGTCAACGTGGACGGCAGTGCGCCCATCGCCAAGCGCGCGAACCTGACCATTGTCGGCGACGCGCAGGCGACGATCGCCGCGCTGATGGAGTTGGTGCAGGCCGCCCGCCCCGCGCGTGGCCAGCCCGAGGAAGCACGTTCCAGGGAACTCGCAGGAGTCGCAGCATGAGCGCCCCCCGACAAGTAAAACGCATCGCGGTGCTGGTCTCCATTGGCCGCCATCCGGTCAGCGGCGCGCCGCGCTACAGCCGCAACGACGCCGCCGCGCTGGAACTTGGCCGCGGCCTGGCCGACAGGCATGGCGCCGAGCTGACCGTGCTGCACGCGGGCGATGCCGCGGATCCGGCACTTGCCGACTATCTGGCACTCGGCGCGAGCGAGGTCCAGGTGCTGGCGTGCGGGGCCGGTGAGGATGCGGCGCGCGTGCTCGCCGCGCACGCGAAGCACTGTGATCTCGTGCTGACCGGCACCCGCGCGGAGGGCGCCTACGACACCGGGATGCTGCCGTACCGGCTTGCCGCGGTACTAGGCCGCCCGCTGGTGGGCGCTGCCGTCGACGTCGCCATCGAGGGCAGCCGTGTCGCCGTGCGGCAGTTCCTGCCCAAGGGGCTGCGCCGGCGCGTCGATTCGGCGCTGCCTGCGGTGGTGGCGGTACACCCGCTCGCGAACGCCCAGCCGCGCTACGCCTACGCGCGCCTGCGCGGCGGCGCGATCCGCACGGTGCCGGCAACGCGATGCGACGACAACGATGCCCCGGCATGGGTGCTCGGCGCGGCCGAGCGCAAGCCGGTCAGGCTGGCGGCTGCCGAAAAGCGCTCCGGCCATGCCCGGATGCTGTCGGCAACCACGACCGAAAGCCGCGGCGGAAACGTCGTAAACGGTGGGACTTCGGTCGAAAAAGCACAAATCATCCTCGCGTATTTGCGCGAGCATCAACTCATCGACTACTGACGTTGCCGGTCTGTCGGCAAACAACCAGGAATGCAGGGAATCCGGAGCAAACGATGAAAGTATCGGCAGACATTCGCGCGCTGGTGGAACGGCGCAAGGCGGGCCACAGCCTCGAGGCGCCTTTTTACCTGAGCGATGAGGTTTTCGCGCTCGACATGGAGGCAATCTTCCGCCAGCACTGGATACACGTGGCGGTCGAGCCCGACGTGCCGGAGCCGGGTGACTACGTGACCGTCCAGCTGGGCCAGGACTCGATCCTGATCGTGCGCGACGACGACATGCAGGTCCGCGCGTATCACAACGTGTGCCGCCATCGCGGCGCGCGGCTGTGCAACGAAGACAAGGGTACGGTCGGCAACATCGTCTGCCCGTACCACAGCTGGACCTACAACCTGAGCGGCGAGCTGATGTTCGCCGAGCACATGGGCGAGAAGTTCGACCGCTGCAAGCACAGCCTGAAGTCCGTCCACGTGGAGAACCTTGCGGGGCTGATCTTTGTATGCCTGGCCGCGGAGCCGCCGGATTTCGCGGCGATGCGCGCCGCTATGGAGCCGTACCTGTTGCCGCACGACCTGCCGAACACGAAGATCGCGGCGCAGGTCGACATCATCGAGCAAGGCAACTGGAAGCTCACGATGGAGAACAACCGCGAGTGCTACCACTGCGTGGCGAACCACCCGGAGCTGACCATCTCGCTGTACGAGTACGGCTTCGGCTACCAGCGCTCGCCCGCCAACGCGGAGGGCATGGAAACGTTCGAGCGCACCTGCGAGACACGCGCCGCGCAATGGGAAGCAATGAAGCTGCCATCGGCGGAAATCGAGCGGCTGCTGGAGACCACCGGCTTCCGCACGCAGCGCCTGCCGCTCGATCGCAGCGGCGAATCGCAGACCCTGGACGCGAAGGTGGCATCGAAGAAGCTGCTCGGGAACTTCGAGCAGGCAGACCTCGGCGGCCTTTCCTTCTGGACCCAGCCCAACTCGTGGCATCACTTCATGAGCGACCACATCGTCACGTTCTCGGTGATTCCGTTGTCCGCCGGCGAAACGCTCGTGCGCACGAAATGGCTGGTCCACAAGGATGCGCGCGAGGGCGTCGACTACGACGTGAAGAACCTGACCGCAGTCTGGAATGCGACCAATGACCAGGATCGCGCGCTGGTCGAGTACTCGCAGCGGGGCGCGGCGAGCAGCGCGTATGAGCCCGGCCCGTACTCGCCATTCACCGAAGGCCTGGTCGAGAAGTTCTCGGCCTGGTATGTCCGCCGGCTCGCCGAGCAGATCGGCGCGTAGACGCAAGGAGCGGAGGTCGACATGATGCGCGATGCGGTGCATTTCGAATCAGCGGACAGCCGGGTGACGCGCCCGGCGTTCTGGAACGCGCTTCCCGAGCGCTGGACCAGCGACGTGGAGGAGACGCTCGTGTGCTGCCACGTGCGGCAGGAAACGCACGATGTAAAGAGCTTCTTCTTTCGTTCACCTCAGGGGCGCGCCTTTGTGTTCGAGCCGGGTCAGTTCATCACGCTGGAACTCGACATCGATGGCGAGACGATCAATCGCTGCTACACCATATCGTCGTCGCCCGCGCGGCCGCACACGGTCTCGATCACGGTCAAGCGGGTGCCGGGAGGCAAGGTGTCGAACTGGCTGCACGACACGGTGACGCCGGGCATGCCGATCCGCATGCTCGGGCCTGGCGGCGAGTTCACCTGCGCGCGGCACCCGGCGCACAAGTACCTGTTCCTGTCCGCGGGCTCGGGCATCACGCCGCTGATGTCGATGAGCCGTGCGCACCACGATCTCGCGGAAGACCGCGACATCGTGTTCCTGCACAGCGCGCGCACGCCGGACGACATCATCTTTGCCCGCGAACTGGACCTGATCGCGGCAAACCAGGCGAACTTCCGCACCGCGTTCGTTTGCGAGCGTGTCGGCGCGCGGACCAACTGGCCGGGCGTCACCGGATTCCTGTCGCTGCCGCTGCTGAAGCTGGTCGCGCCGGATTTCATGGAGCGCGAGATCTTCACGTGCGGCCCGGCCCCCTACATGAAGGCGGTGCGCGAGCTGCTGGACGAAGCCGGCTTCGATCGCGGGCGCTACCACGAGGAGAGCTTCTCCTTCGAGACCTTGAGCGCTGAGCCCGCCCCCGGCGAAGCGGCCGAGACTGTCGGGGAGGGTGAGGGCGGCGCACCAGCAGCCAACGGCCATGCGGACACGGCGCGGTTCAACATCAGCTTCGCCAGAAGCGCACGGGACATTGCCTGCGGTGCGGGGCAGAACGTGCTGGACGCGGCGCGCCAGTCTGGCGTGCGGCTGCCTGCGTCATGCACACAGGGCATGTGCGGGACGTGCAAGGTCAAGCTGGTCAGCGGACAGGTCGACATGAAGCACAACGGCGGCATCCGCCAGCGCGAGATCGACCAGGGCATGGTGCTGCTGTGCTGCAGCAAGCCGCTGTCGGACCTCGTGATCGACAAGTGAGGCCACGCACAGCGGCCGACGGTTCGTATTCAGAAGGTGGGCGCCTCGGCGCCGATTAAAGGAGGGTAGACATGAAACTTCTCGGAAAACTATTCTGCACTGGCGCTGCATCGGTCATGCTGACATGGAGCGCGCTCGCGCTCGGGGACGCCAAGCCAACGTTGAAGATCGGCTACGTCGAGGGTTGGGATGACAGCGTCGCTACCACCAACGTAGCCGCGCGCATCATCGAGAAGAAGCTGGGGTATCCGGTGCAGCTCGTGCCGGTGGCGGCGGGCGTGATGTGGCAGGGCGTCGCGCGCGGCGACCTCGACGCGACGCTGTCCGCCTGGCTGCCGGTTACGCAGGGCGCCTATTGGGAGCAGTTCAAGGCCAAGGTGGTCAACCTGGGGCCCAACTTTACCGAGGCGAGGATCGGACTGATCGTACCGGCGTCCGTCAACGTGAAGAGCATCGACGAACTGAACGCGCAGAAGGCCTCGTTCGAAGGCCGCATCGTCGGCATCGATGCCGGCGCCGGCGTCATGCGCAAGGCGTCCGAGGCGATCAAGAGCTATGGCCTCGGCTATTCGCTGATGCCCAGCTCCGGCAGCGCGATGACGGTCGAGCTGGCACGCTCGATGAACGCGAACAAGCCGGTGGTCGTCACCGGCTGGGCGCCCCATTGGATGTTCGCCAAGTGGAAGTTGCGCTTCCTCGACGACCCGAAGAAGGTGTTCGGCGATGCCGAGCACGTCGATAACATCGTGAATCCGGGCCTCGAAGCCAAGGCGAAGCCGGTCGTGGCCTTCCTGAAGAAGTTCCAGTGGAAGACGGGCGAGATCGATAGCGTGATGCTGGCGATCCAGAATGGCACGAAGCCGGATGCCGCCGCCGACGCGTGGATCGCCGCGCATGGGGATCGCGTCAGTGCGTGGCTGGAGAACACGCAGAGTGCCGCGCAGTAGATCCACGCAGTAGTTCCGTTCGCCTGCGCTGCATGCAAGAAAACACCGGCCACGATCGCATCGCGATCGTGGCCGGCGTCGTTGCGCTTACTGGAACACGACTGTGCGGTCTCCGTTCAGGAACACCCGCCGCTCGATGAACGCCTTCACCGCGCGCGCCAGCGTGATGCATTCGACGTCGCGGCCGACTGCAAGCAGCTGGTCAGGCCGGTACGAATGATCGACGCGCTCGACGGCCTGCTCGATGATCGGACCTTCGTCGAGATCGTCGGTGACGAAATGCGCGGTCGCGCCGATAAGCTTGACGCCGCGCGTGTGTGCCTGGTGATAGGGCTTCGCACCCTTGAAGCCGGGCAGGAACGAGTGGTGGATGTTGATCGCGCGGTTGGCGAGCCTGGCGCTGGTCGCAGCCGAGAGCACCTGCATGTAGCGCGCCAGGATCACCAGCTCCGCGCCGCTCGACTCGAACAGATCCAGCCAGCGCGCTTCCTGCTCGGCCTTGGTCTCCGGCGTAATCGGGAAGTGCCGGAACGGCAGGTCATGCTGCCGCGCCAGCGGCTCGAGGTCGGCATGGTTCGAGGCGATCCCGACAATGTCCATCTTCAGCTCGCCCATGCGCCAGCGGAACAGCAGGTCCGCCAGGCAATGCTCGAGCCTGGACACCATGATCAGGACCTTGGGGCGGGCGTGCGCGTCGTGAACCGACCACTGCATGCCGTAGCGCTGCGCGATCGGCTTGAATTCTTCCCGCAGCCGGCCGACATCCAGCCCCTGTGCGTCCGTCGGGTGGAACCCGCAGCGCAGGAAGAAGCGGTTGCTCAGGTCGTCGTCGAAGACGGTCAGTTCATCGATATAGCAGCGATGGCGCTCGAGCAGGCCGACGGTGGCGGCCACCTGCCCGGGGGCGCTCGGGCACGACAGCGTCAGGATGTGCTGCTGTGAAGGAGACAGCGCGTTCATGCGATTCCTCTTGTGGTTGACTGGCCGCGGACGCATCGTGCGCGCACATGCCATGCGCCAAGTAGATCAGGCCGCGCGGCCAGCGGATAGAACCGATGCGCCGCGGGGCTGGTATCGACCCGCCACGCCGCACGGCGCGCCGTACGCGCCCATTCCGGATCGTCGGCGTCGCTTGTGGACAGTCGCCGTCAAAATCGGCGTCCGCGCTTGCCGTTGTCGCATTTCTGCAAGCACTTGTCGGAATTCGTCGGCAGGCGAGGGCGTTTCTTGGCAACCATGTAGGGAATCGCACAACGCAGGTTGCGAAGCGACGGAAAGGTTTGCTCAGGCATTCCAGGGAGAGAGGTAGTAATGCGCCGCCAGCGCTTCCCGGACGAGTGGAAACGGCGTTGGCATGCCACATGACGTAAGAGTCCCCACAGGACCAGGAGAAGTTTCGATGGATAGTCCCAAGGTCGTGGTCGAAGGTCTGTGCAAGGTATTTGGCAGCAACCCCAAACAGGCGCTCGACATGCTCGCCGCCGGTTCGACGAAGGACGAAGTGTTCCGCCGCACCGGCCATGTGGTCGGCGTGCACAACGTGTCGTTCGACGTGAAGGAAGGCGAAATCTTCGTGCTGATGGGCCTGTCGGGATCCGGCAAGTCAACGTTGATCCGTCTCGTCAACCGGCTGGTCGAACCGACCGCCGGCAAGGTGCTGATCGGCGGCCGCGACGTGGCAGCCGTCAGCCGCAGCGAGCTGATCGCGCTGCGCCGCAAGGACATGAGCATGGTGTTCCAGTCCTTCGCGCTGATGCCGCAGCGCACGGTGCTGTCGAATGCCGCGTTCGGGCTGGAGGTGGCCGGCGTTGGCAGGAAGGAGCGCGAGCGCCGTGCCATGGACGTGCTCGAGCAGGTCGGACTGGCGACGTTCGCGCAGAAGCTGCCGCGCGAGCTGTCGGGCGGCATGCAGCAGCGTGTGGGCCTGGCGCGCGCGCTGGCGGTCAATCCGTCGCTGATGATCATGGACGAGGCGTTCTCCGCGCTCGACCCGCTCAAGCGCAAGGAGATGCAGAACGTGCTGCTGCAACTGCAGAAGGAGCACCGGCGCACGATCATGTTCGTGTCGCACGACCTGGAAGAGGCGCTGCGCATCGGTAGCCGGATCGCGATCATGGAGGGCGGCCGGCTGGTCCAGGTCGGTACGCCGCAGGAGATCATTGCCAATCCGGCTGACAACTACGTTCGCACCTTCTTCGACGGCATCGACACCAGCCGCTACCTGACGGCTGGCGACCTGATGCAGACCAACGCCGTGCCGACGCTGTCCAGACTCGACGCGGCGAACATCGCCGCGACCCTGACCGGCAGTGAAGACTATGCCTTCGTGCTCGATGCGCAGCGCAAGCTTCGTGGTTTCGTCACACGCGACGCTACCCAGAGCGTGCGTCCCGTGGAAAGCATCCGGCGCAACGCGTCGCTCGACCATGTCGTCGAGCGCGTGGTCGCGAACCCAAATGCGCTGCCGGTCGTCGACGACGACGGCTGCTATTGCGGCTCGGTCAGCCGCGCCGTCATCCTGAAAGCAATCACGCGCTCGCGAGGCAACCATGTCTG
This sequence comes from Cupriavidus consociatus, assembly GCF_017814975.1. Lineage (GTDB taxonomy): Bacteria > Pseudomonadota > Gammaproteobacteria > Burkholderiales > Burkholderiaceae > Cupriavidus > Cupriavidus consociatus. Next base: position 684,498 of record NZ_JAGIQA010000001.1, on the reverse strand, counting down.
AACTCCTTCCGCTCGGCCGCTGGGTCGACCAGTCCGTCCATTACCTCCTCGATCACGACGCCGCCACGTTCGATGCCATCGGCCGCGCCATCGGGGGGCTCGCTGAACTGATCGAGCGCAGCCTGCAGGCCGTGCCGATGTGGCTGATGGTGGCGATCTTCATCGGCATCGGGCTGTGGCGCGTCGGCTGGCGCTTTGCGCTGTTCACGGGCGCGTCTCTGTTCGTGATCTTCGCGACCGGCTTCTGGGACCAGACCATCATCACGCTGGGCCTCACGTTGTCGTCGACCATCATCAGCCTGCTGCTCGGCGTTCCGCTCGGGATCTGGGCGGCAAAGAGCAGGGTGGTCGCGGCCACCGTGCGTCCGGTCCTTGACCTGATGCAGACCATGCCTGCGTTCGTCTACCTGATTCCCGCCGCGATGCTGTTTGGCCTCGGCCGCGTGCCGGGCATCCTGGCCACGGTCATCTTCGCCATGCCGCCGGCGGTGCGCCTGACGAGCCTGGGCATCCGCCAGGTGAACATGGAAATCGTCGAAGCCGGTCATGCTTTCGGCTGCACGCCGTGGCAACTGCTGTACAAGGTGCAGTTCCCGAACGCGCTGCCGTCGATCATGCAGGGCGTGAACCAGACCATCATGATGGCGCTGTCGATGGTGATCATCGCCTCGATGGTGGGCGCGGGTGGCCTGGGCAACGAGGTGCTGGCGAGCATCCAGCGGCTCGACATCGGCCTGGGCTTTGAAAGTGGCCTGTCGGTGGTGCTGCTGGCGATCATCCTCGACCGCATCACGGAGAGCTTCGGCCGGGTGCCGGGTACCGCGAAGGCGCCGCTTTTCTCGGGGATCCGGCAACTGTTCTGCGCCAAGGCCAGCACGGCGCAAGCCTGAGATCAGGACATCTGCTCGCCAGGAGAGCGACGTGAGCTCCGCCGACGCCGTGCCAACTGAGAGCCTTCCAACGTCGATGTCGGCTCTCGCGCATTTCGGCTTCCTGACATTGCCCGAGTTCTCGATGATCGCGTTCTCGAGCGCGATCGAAGTGCTGCGCATGGCGAATTACGTCGGGCGTGCCGACCATTACACATGGTCGATCTATACGCCCGACGGCGCGCCGGTGCAGGCGAGCAACGGCATCGTGGTCCGCCCGACGCGCCCGCTGGATCGCTCTGCGCTGCCGGATGTGTTGATTGTCTGTGGAGGCATCCGGATCCGCGATGCCGTCGACGACGGCACGCGGACCATGCTGGCGCAGCTCGCCGGGCAGGACATGCCGCTTGGCGGTGTCTGTACGGGCGCCTATGCGCTGATGTCGAGCAAGCTGCTGGACGGATACCGCTGCGCGGTGCATTGGGAGAACCGGTCCGCCCTGCACGAAGAATTTCCGCTGGTGAAGTTCGCTGACGAACTGTTCGTCATCGACCGTGACCGGCTCACTTGCACGGGCGGCACCGCACCGATCGACATGATGCTGAACCTGGTTGGCTTGCGTTTCGGCCAGCAGCTTGCGGCGCAGGTTTCCGAACAGTTCATACTCGAGCGGATTCGTAGCGCCAGCGATGCGCAGCCGATCCCTGTCTATGCCCGGGTTGGCCTCTCGCGGGCAGAGCTGATCGAGGTCGTCCGGCTGATGGAGGCGAACATCGAGGAACCGCTGTCGCTCGATGAACTGGCGCGGCTCGTGCGGCTGTCGCAGCGGCATCTGCAACGGATGTTCAAGTTCTACCTGAACGTGTCGCCGACCCACTACTACCTGACGCTGCGCCTGAAGCGCGCGAGAGAGATGCTGCGCACGACCAACGCGCCGATCGCGCGTGTCACGGCAGTCTGCGGCTTCCATTCGCCCTGCCATTTCAGCAAGGCGTATCGCGCGCAATTCGGCCATGCACCCAGCCACGAACGCCGTCCACCGGGATGATCCTGCGCAGCGCACAGTGCAAGCTACCAGAGGCAGACGCCATGAATCCATCGTGGGACGGTCGCCGCCCGGAATTCCGTGCACAAGCGAACAAGCCTGTTACCGACTACGACATTCCCAAGATCCCCATGAGCCAGAACACCTCGCACCTTTTGCGCACGCCGCTGTACGAATGCCACCGTTCCAGCCACGCGCGCATGGCTAATGTTGGCGGCTGGGAAATGCCGGTTGCCTTTGGCTCCCAGATCCAGGAGCACCACACCGTGCGGCAGGACGCCGCAATGTTCGACTTTTCGCACGCGTGCGTGGTCGACTTGCACGGCGCGGAGGTTCGCGCGTTTCTTGGCAAGCTTCTCGCCAATGACGTCGCCAGGCTGAAGTCGGCAGGCAAAGCAATGTATTCGTGCATGCTTAACGGAGACGGAGGGGTGATCGACGACCTCGTCGTCTACTATCTGGCCGACGATCACTTCCGCATCGTCCTGAACGCGCACACGGCACGCGGCGACCTTGAATGGATCCGCTCGCAAATTGCGGGGACGGACAGCGTGGTTACCGTAGTGGCGCGGCGCCCGGATCTTGTCACGGAGGGTGTAGAGCCTTTGGCAACGATTGCCGTCCATGGTCCCAATGCACGGGAGTCGGTATTCCGGGCGATACCATCCACCCAGGTTGCCGCACAGGTAAAGCCGTTCAATTCGATCATCGTGCATGACCCTGTCGTAGGCGAGCTGATGCTGGCAAGGACGGGGAAGACCAGCGAGGATGGTTTCGAGCTGATCGTGCTGGCAAGGCATGCTGTGCAAGTGTGGGACATGCTGCGCTCGGCGGGCATCGTCCCGGCGGGTCTGGATGCCTGGGAGACGCTTCGGCTTGAGGCTGGCATGCAGCTGGCCGGGCGGGACATGGACCCAAGGTGCTCCCCCTTCGATGTCGGCCTGGGATGGAGTGTCGATCTTGACTCGGAGCGGGACTTTGTTGGCAAGGCAGCGCTGCGCACACGTCGTCAGACCCGGCAGTTCGTCGGGCTGGTATTTGAACAAAGCGCTGCGGTCGCCCGCACGGCCAGCCCGGTGGTGAACCTCCAGGGCGAGGTCATCGGAACGGTCACCAGCGGAACGTATAGTCCGACACTTCAGATCGCCATCGCCCTGGCACTGATCGACCCGGACATCCCGTTCGGCGCGTATGTGGATGTCGAGGTGTATCGCAATCGCGTTGCTGCGAAGGTGGTGCGGCCGCCTTTTGTACGGGACGGGCGTTCCATGCCACGGCTTGCCTAGCACCGATGTAGTCAGCAAGGATAAGGAGGAGTCCAACCATGTGTTCGGCACTATTCAAGCAGGGCATGCGACGACTCGCCGCTTCCGTGACGGTCATCACCGCCCGCGACGGGGGCGAAGTCGTTGGGCTGACGGCGACGGCGGTATGCTCGCTTTGCGCGGAACCACCCTCGCTGCTGTGCTGCCTCAACCGGAGCAGCAGGACAGCCCAGGCGATCGTGAATTCGCGCCAGTTCGCGGTCAACATACTTTCGCCGAACGACATCGAGGTGGCCGGAAAATTTGCCACCAGTGCGGCCCCGGCGGAGAAGTTCGCCGTCGGCGAGTGGAATGTGAGGCCGGGCGCCGCGCCATGGCTGTCCTCCGCCACAGCTGTCTTCGAGTGCAGCGTGTCCGAGATCATCGAATCAGGCACTCACCTCGTCTTGATTGGCGACGTGACCGATGTTCGCCTGGACGCCGGGGATTCAGCTTCGCTACTGTATGCGCGGGGGGAGTATGGCCGGTTCATCAATGCCGTCATGACGGCGGCGGCCTGATGCCAGGGTGCGGCATCCGGCGAGCTGACAAAGGCCAGTCGGCCCGCGCTGCTTGTGCGACGCTGGCATCGGCATGCCGGAACCTGGCCTTGTCCCATGCCTGCCCGGCAAGCTTCAATGCAGCCGCGTCCCCGCACCCAGCCAGCGCTCGAGCCCATGCGATATCGAGATCGCCAGGGCCCGGCGCCAGCCGTTAATCGAGACGATGTGGCGACGATAAATGGCATTGTGTAGCAGGCCAGCCAGACGTCCCTCCACATACCAGCCTGAAATACCCTTGACCGAGGCCAGCGAACCGACGGCCAGGCCACCCGCCAGCGAAATCAGCGATCCATAGTCCCGGAAGACAAAGGGCCTCACCGGCTTGCCCGCCAGATGCCGCGGCACCGCGTCCGCCAGATACAGGGCTTGCTGGAAGGCAACCTGTGCCCGCGTGGGGAGCTCCTTTGCCGCATTGGCGGGCCGGCAGCTGGCGCAATCGCCGATCGCGAAGACGTTTTCGTCATCCAGGCACTGAAGCGTGGGGCCCACGCGGGCCTGTCCCTTCTCATTGACAGCCAGGCCAAATGACGCGACCAGCGCCGGCGCAGCGACGCCTGCGGCCCAGACGACGACGTCCGCATCGACCGGCTCGGTGCCATTGAGCGTGAGTCCTTGCGGCGTGACCGCAGTCACGCGCTGCCCGGTGGCGATGCCGATGTTCTGCTTGGCGAGTTGCCGTGCCACCCGGGCCGCAAGCTCGCCATCCATCCCTGGCAGGAGACTCGGCGCCGCTTCGAGCACGGAGATATCCACGTCACGGTTCGGGTCGAGCTGATGCACGCCATAGCGGTTCAGCAGGTAGGAGGTGCGGCGCAATTGCGCGGCTAGCTGGACGCCGGTCGCTCCACCACCCACGATAGCCACCCGCACCTTGCTTGCCTCTCTGTCGGGCGACAACGCGGCGGCTGATTTGCGGCGCAGGGCGGCGTGCAGGCGCTCGCGCACGCGCTCAGCACCGCTGACGCTGTCCAACGCCAGCGCATGTTCGCGGGCTCCGGTCACGCCAAAGTACTGCGTGACACCGCCGATCGCGAGCACAAGCTTGTCGTATGCCAGCTGCCGGAGGCGCGCGCCGGACGTATCTGCTTCGCCGCCGGCGGTCAGGGAGATCACGCGGTGCGACCGGTCCACGGAAACGAGGTCCCCCTGAATGAACTCGAAATGATTGCGTTCGGCCTGTAGCGCGAAGGAGGTGTAGTGAACGGTCGGCTCAACCGTGCCAGCGGCCACCTCGTGCAACAGCGGCTTCCAGAGATGCGTCGGGCTGCGGTCTACCAGGATCACCCTGGCGCGCCGGCGTTTCCCTAACGTGCGCCCCAGTCCAATGGCGAGTTGCAAACCGGCGGCGCCACCGCCAACAACGACGATCGTATTCATATTGGTTTTCCGAAGTCAGCTAAGGAGCGGCAGAGGGAGCCGTGCGCGGCGCACCTCGAGAACGTGTATCGCGCGACGGCCATGCCTCGCTACCGTTGTCGTTCCGCCTTGCGAATGCACCGTCATGCGCGTTGAGTCTTTCCCCCTGCATGCCGAGGCGACGCGCGATCTCGTTACAGCGCCTCGACGCCGACACCAGCGACGCATGTTGTGGCGGTACGCCCGTCGTGCGCAGGATCAGGCGATACAACTCGTCTTCCGACTGGTGCCCGGACAGGGCGTCCGCGGTGGCCACAACTGAAAACCGGTCGACCCAGTCTGGCCCCAGCGTTGATTCCATCAATGCGCAGACCATCCTGGACGAAAGCCTGGAGCCCAGTGCAAGGCGCACCCCGTCGAGCGCGGCGTCTTCCATCCGGGCAAGCGCCTGTGCTTCGATCCCAAACCTGCCCTGAGCGCACGCGGCGATGAAGCGCTTCTCATACGCCAGTAGATCGGCCTCCGCGTGCTCCCGCACCGTTTCGCTGTTTGCCGAACCTGCCGTCAGGCGAAGTTCGCTGAAAGTGTGTGCGACATCTTGCACTGAGGTGGCAGCTTGCCGAGCGCATGAGGCTCGCCACGCTTCGCCGCGCTCTTCTTTGGGTTGGCCTTGGTGCGGATCGTCAAGCCGGGGCATGACGTCGTCCAGTGCGAATACAAGCAGTTCAGGTGACATTGCCGTTCTCTCTCTTAAGAGCCTTAACCTAAGGGGTCGCGTGGATTGCGTTTCCGTGCTGCCCACTATAAGGTAGCGGGCTCATACGAAAAAATTGATAATCAAAACCGACCCATTGGTTTTTTGATATGAATCGATCCACCACGTTCCGGCAACTGAATGCCATCGATGCTGTTGCACGCCTGGGCGGTGTCTCGCGGGCGGCTGAAGAATTGCACCTGACGCAGCCGACGGTGTCATTGCAGTTGCGCCTTTTGGAGCAAGCGACCGGTACGCCGCTCGTGCAAAGGGTCGGCCGAGGCATGCAACTGACGCCTGCCGGTGAGGTCATCGCCGGCTATGCCGGCCAGATGCTGCGCTTGTGGCGCGATGCGGTCGAAGAAGTCGCCGCGCTCAAAGGGGACCAGGCCGGTACGCTGCGGGTGGGGGCGATTACGACGGCAGAGTACCTGTTGCCGCCGATGCTGGTGGCATTCACCGGGCAACGCCCCGAGGTCAAGATCAAGCTCAGTGTAGGCAATCGCGAGGAGATCATCCGCATGCTGGCCATGCACGAAATCGACCTTGCCATCATCGGCCGGCCACCCAGCGACGTGCGCACCCACGCGACGCCATTTGCCAAGCACCCCATGGCGTTCATCGCCGCGCCGGATCATCCGCTGATGTCACGCAGGAATCTTTCCCTGAAAGACTTGCTGAACGCCAACTTGCTGGTGCGGGAGAGGGGGTCTGGCACGCGCAATACGGTGGAGCGCCTTTTCAAAGAGGCGGGGCACCGCTTGCCCCTGGGTTCCGAGCTATCAAGCAATGCCGCCATCAAGCGCATGGTGGCGGCGGGGCTGGGTGTCGCCTTCCTCTCGCTGCATGCCTGCACGCTCGAATTCCAGGCAGGGCTGATCGGGCTGCTGCCACTCAAGGACAATCCGATTGAGCGCGACTGGTATGTCCTGAACCTTCCCGGCGTGCGCATTCCCCGTGTTGCCATGGCGTTTCGAGCGTTCCTGATCGAACATGGCCAGGCGGAGATCACGCGCCAGCTCGAAACATTCGACGGGATACTCAGCCGTCTGCATGCGAAATCTTCGGGTCGGCGCGACCGCGGACGCCCGGCGTCCCGACGCTAACCCGCGTGGCTTCGCCCCCTGCTCAGACTCCCTGCACCTGTCTGCCGCCACGTTCGCGTTCTGGTCCAGGAATAGGCCAGCGGGCTGGCCTGCGTTTGTGCCCAGATACAGAGCATGTTTGCTAAGGCTATGATTTTCCTAGGAATGTTGCTGGTGGGTCGAGTGGATGGCATCCACTGTTTGCCCGGCCCGCGAGGCTTCCCGCGCTAAAGGATTTGCCGGAACGCGGGCACTCGCCAAGGAGCATTTCGACCTGCGCCGGCAGGGCGGAATCAAGGCAGCGTGGCCACGCTGGGTGTTGCTAGATAGCGCCAACCTCGTTTCACATTCGCGCTGCAGCACTTCCCGACCTAATATAGGCCATGCCATCGGCGGCACGGGGGCTTCCTATGATGATCGATCCGCCAGTCTTGCCATGTTGACGCGCAGAGCCTTCCTGCTCGGCGGTGCGGGCGCCGCTGGTGTGCTGGTGATTGGATGGGCCTGGCTGCCGCCGCGTCAGCGCCTGGTGGGCGGCGAGCCGCTAGCAGTGCGCAATGGGCAATTCGCGCTGAACGGCTGGGTGAAAGTGGCGTCTGACAACACCGTCACGGTGGTGATGAACAAGGCCGAGATGGGGCAGGGCGTGCATACCGGCGCGGCGATGCTGCTGGCCGAGGAGATGGAGGCCGACTGGTCGCAGATCCGCGTCGAGCCGTCTCCGGTCGACAACCTGTACAACAACATCGAGGGCGTGGTCGCCAACCTGCCGTTCCGACCGGACGACAAAGGATGGCCCAGGCGGGCCGCGGAATGGTTCGTGCGCAAGGGTGTGCGCGAGGTGGGCATGATGTTCACCGGCGGCTCAACCAGCATCAGGGACCTGTGGAATCCGATGCGCGAAGCCGGCGCCGCCGCCCGCATGATGCTGTGCGCGGCCGCGGCCAGGCAGTGGGACGTCAAGGCCGAGGAGTGCCGCGCGCAGGCCGGCAAGGTAGTGCACCCGTCGGGACGCAGTGCCACCTTCGGCGAGCTGGCCGCGGCAGCCGCGCGCGAGGGCTTGCCGCGCACGGTCGAACTGAAGGAACCGGCCAACTTCAGGCTCATCGGCACCCGCACGGCGCGGCTTGATACACCGGCCAAGCTTCACGGCACCGCCCGCTTCGGTATCGACGTGGTGGCGGACGCGATGGTCTACGCCAGCGTGCAGATGTGTCCGACGCTGGGCGGCAAGCTGCAGGGATCGCCGCCGGACGATGTGAAAAAATTGCCCGGCGTGCTCGACCTTGTCGCGCTGGAGCCGATCCCGGGCGGCAGCGGCGGCGTGGCGGTGATCGCCAGCGATGCGTGGATCGCCATGCAGGCGGTGGAAAAGGTTCAGTGCAAGTGGGACGCGGGCGAGGCGCAAAGCCTTTCGAGCCCCGGTATCCGCGACCTGCTGGTGAAGGCGCTCGACGCCTCCAACCCGCGCATCTGGTACGAGCATGGCAACGGGCGCGCCATGGCGCAGGGCAAGCCCGCCATCCAGAGCTTGTACTCGGCACCATATCTCGCGCACGCCGCGCTGGAGCCCGTCAACTGCACGGTGCTGGTCCAGGAGGATCGCGCCATCGTGTGGGCCGCCACGCAGATGCCCGGGCTGGCTCGGCGCTGCGTGGCGAAGACGCTCGGCCTGGACACGGACCGGGTGGAACTGCGCCAGCAATCCATCGGCGGTGCCTTCGGGCGCCGGCTCGAAGTGGATTTCATCTGCCAGGCGGCCGCCATAGCCGCCAGGCGCAAGGGCGTGCCGGTGCAGACGATCTGGTCGCGCCCCGAGGACATGCAGCACGACTTCTACCGTCCGGCCAGCGTGTCGCGCTTCGAGGCCTGGCTCGACGGGAACCGCAAGGTCATCGCCGTGCGCAATATTTCGGCCAGCCAGTCAGTGCTGGAGAGCACCGCGAAACGCAACTTCGGCCTGCCCGACATCTTCGTGTCGCGGCTGGACAAGTCCACGGTGGAAGGCGCCTTTGACCAGGCCTATGCCTGGCCAGACATATGGGTTGGCCACCACACCGTGGATCTGGCCATCCCGGTGGGCTACTGGCGCTCGGTGGGGCACTCGCACCATGCCTTCTTCATGGAAAGCTTCGTTGACGAACTGGCGGTGGCTGTCGGCGCGGATCCGCTCGATTACCGCATGACCCTGCTCAGGGATGATCGTCAGCGCGCGGTGCTCGATCAGCTGAGAAACATGTCGGGCTGGGGCCAGCCTATGCGCAGGAAGCCTGGCGTGGCCAAGGTGGGGCGTGGCGTGGCCCTGCATGAGTCGTTCGGCAGTGTGGTGGCGCAAGTGGCCGAAGTGTCGGTGGACAACGCGGGGCAGGTGCGCGTGGATCGCGTCTACTGCGCTATCGATTGCGGCATGCCGGTGAACCCGACCCTGATCGAGCAGCAGGTGGAAGGCGGCATCGTGTTCGGTCTGTCGGCGGCGCTGTGGCAGAAGATCACGCTGGATGCAGGCAAGGTGAAGGAGGACTACTACACCGCCTTTCCGGTCATGCGCCTGCGCGACTGTCCGGACATCCAGGTACACGTGATGCCTTCGATGGGACCGCCCCAGGGCGTGGGCGAGTCCACCACGCCGCCGGTCGCGCCGGCGGTGGCGAACGCCTTGTTCAATGCGACTGGCGAGCGCTTGCGCGACCTGCCGCTGTTGAAGACCCTGCCGCCTTCCGGAGCCTGCGATGCCAGACAACCAGCTCAGTGTCAACGGTAAGCGCGTCGACATCCGATCGGACCACTGCACGCCCTTGTTGTGGGTGCTGCGCTGCGAACTGAAGCTGACGGGCACCAAGTTCGGGTGCGGCGTGGGAGTATGCGGCGCCTGCGCGGTGCATGTCGACGGCAAGATGCTGCTGTCGTGCCAGCACCAGGCGGGCGAGATGGAAGGCAAGAAGATCGTCACCATCGAAGGACTGGAGGGCCCCGAAGTGAACGCGCTGCGTGCCGCCTGGCTGAAGCACGAGGTCGTTCAGTGTGGCTACTGCCAGAGCGCGCAACTGATGGCGGCGAGCGCGCTGCTCAAGCGCACACGAAATCCGAAGGAGACGGAGATCGTCGACCAGATGAGCTGCGTGATCTGCCGCTGCGGCACGTATACGCGGATCAGGCGGGCGATTGCGGAAGCGGTTGGGATGCTGAGGGGATAAGGGGACATCAGGGCATCAGCGCTTGATGGCATGAGGGCGCCATCCGAGAGTGGCCGCCATGGCGCCGCACGCGTGCGTGCCCCCAGTCTTGCAGGCGAGCCAGAAATCTCAGGGGAAAGGCGATGAAGGATTCCGGGGCAGCACCCGCGCCGCGCTATCCGGGCGGGTCGAAACCTGCGGCCGCTGCTGCCGGTGCCGCGGCGAAACCAGCCGTGTCTGCTGCGATCGGGCGCGTGGAACTCTATACGCAAAGAGCCATGGTGAACTGGCTGAGCCCGCTGCAGCTTCCGTTCACCGCCATGCGCGTTGCCGTGGCAATGGCAGTCGGCACGTTTGCGGACCAGCGCATGGTGCAGGCCGCACTGTCCACGCTGAATCCGAATCCGCCGATTCCCGTACCTGCTGACGAGCAGGGCGGTGTCTGGGTAGACTATCTGTCCGACACGGGAGACGGTTGGGACTCGACATACTCCATGGCGTTGTGCGTCAGTCACGGGGTGACAGTGCGCGATCAGGGTGTGACGTTGCCGCGGTCGAAAGTACTGTTGCTGGGCGGCGACCAGGTGTATCCGACCCCTGCCCATGATGGCTACCGGTCCCGCTTCGTCGATCCTTTCCGGGCGGCCTTCCCCGCGCCAGTCGAGGCCGCGCAACCCGCGTACAGCGACCAGCAGATCCAGTTGCCGGACGCACCGTGGATGGTCGCCACGCCTGGCAATCACGACTGGTACGATGGTTTGCGAGGCTTCGCCCGGCTGTTCTGCAGTGGCAAGTCCGTGGGCGGCTGGGAGACGCGCCAGCGCACGGGTTACTACGCCTTGCAGTTGCCCGGCGGCTGGTGGATCTGGGGCCTGGACCTGCAACTGGAGTCGGAAATCGACCGGCCGCAGCGCGAGTACTTCCAGAAGATGCTTGCGGAGTTGCAGCCCGGTGATCGCGTGGTATTGTGCGCGCCCGAGGCAAGCTGGGTGGATGAGATGGAGCGCGTGCGCCGCGGGGAACGGCGGGCCGTGCCGTCGATCGAGATCAAGACGCCGCGCTTTCGGAGTTTGAGCGAGATCGAGGGGATGCTGGGTGACCGGCTCGCACTTGTGCTGGCCGGCAACTCGCACCATTTCGCGCACTATGTGCCAAAGGAGGGCACGGCGGGGCCGCACCGCATCACCTGCGGAGGCGGTGGCGCCTTTCTTCACGGCACGCATCTGCTGCCAGATCCGCCCAGGCCTATCGTGGTGGGGCCGGCCAGGCAGTTCTACGAACTGAAGGCCGCGTATCCGGAAAAAGCGACCTCCCGGCAATTACGCAATCGGGCGTGGCAACTGCCGGGGCGCAACCTTTCGTTTTGCGCGCTGGTGGCCAGCGTGTACTTGCTGTTCGGCTGGATCGTTCAGAGCGCGAGCCTCGTACCGTTGCCCGGGAGCAATCACCGCGGCTTCGTGCAGAGGCTGCTCGACCTCGAAGTGACATTCGGGAACATCGGCGAGGTATATCGCGAACTGTTCCGGGTCATGGCGCATAGTCCGGCGTCAGTGTTGTTTGTGGCAGCCATTGTCTTTTGTTGTGGTGCGCTGTCGACCAGGGATGTCAGGCGGGGTGTCGGGCTCGCGTGCGTTGTCGGCGCGTTGCACGGGCTGCTGCATCTGGCACTGGCGGTCGCCATGCTATGGCTCGTCACGCGCTTCAACCTCCACGGCTTTGGCGCGGACAAGCCGCCACCCATGCTGCTCTTCCTCGTCGAAGCCATGCTGCTGGGCGGGACCGTCGGCGGCCTGCTGTTCGGCGGGTGGATGGTTCTGGGCAACGCCCTGTGGCGCCTGCACCCCGAGGAGGTGTTCTCCTCCCAGCGCATCGCCGACTACAAGTGCTTTCTGCGGATGCGGTTCGAGGACGGGCAACTGACGATCTATCCACTCAAGCTGGAGAAGGTTTGCCGGAAGTGGAAGCTGGGTGAGGGCGTCAGGCGGCTGGCAAAGGTCCGCGGCACCTGGCGCGTGCGCGCCCAGCCCGGCGCAAGCGGGCCCCGCTTCGTGCCGGCAGACGGTGAGCTATCGCCGCCGGAGGCGGTGCAGATGATTGAGGAGAAGGCAATCATCATCCCACGATAGGGAGCGTCAGATGAGCAATGCGCTGGCATGCGATGTCGTCATCATCGGCAGCGGCTTCGGTGGTGCGGTCTCGGCCTGCAGGCTCGCACAGGCCGGCCGCAGGGTGTTGGTGCTGGAGCGCGGACGGCGCTGGAGCCCGGCGACCTACCCGCGCGACGAGAATGACCCCTGGCTGTGGAACCAGGAACGCGCACATCGCTTCAATGGCTGGGCCGATATCCGGACATTCTCTGATGTCTGGGTCATCGCCGGGGCCGGAGTCGGTGGCGGCTCGCTGATCTACGCCAACGTCTCCGTGGAAGCCAGGCCAGAGGCCTTCCAGCGTGGCTGGCCGGAAGAGGTTACCTATGCCGAGCTGCAGCCCCACTACGAAGAGGTGGGGCGCATGCTCGCAGTGAGCGAGGTTCCGGATAGTCAGTTGAGCGAGCGAACCCGGCTATTGCGCGAGGGGGCGCAAGCATGCGGGTGGGGCGACCGCTTCCGCAAACTGCCGCTGGCTGTGTCCTTTTCCGAGCATTGGGATCCCACACGGCGAGACCCCCGCGCGGACCGCCATTCAGAGAAATTCCTGAACCGGCACGGCAGGTGGCAGGGCACTTGTGTCCACTGCGGCAACTGCGATGTGGGGTGCCAGGTATCGGCCAGGAATACGCTGGACCTGAATTACCTGGCGGTGGCTGAAGACAATGGCGCCGAGATCCGTCCCTTGCACCTGGTAGACAGGCTGGAGCCGCTGCAGCAGGGCTGGCGGGTGTGCTTCAGGAAAATCGACCCGGATGACTGCACGATGAGCCCTGGCGAAGTCACGGCTGCCCGGGTGATCCTGGCAGCCGGCTCAATCGGCAGCACCGAGCTCTTGCTGCGCTGCCGGGATGAGCATCGCACTCTGCCCGGGCTCTCACCACGCCTGGGATATGGCTGGGCCCACAATGGCGACTTCGTGACGCCAGCCTTCTATGACAACAGGACGGTCTCGCCTTCCCATGGCCTGACCATTTCTGCGGCGATCGACCTGCTGGACCACAGCGGCCCGAACGGACAGGCCCTCTTCGTGGAGGATGGCGGCTTCCCGAATCTCGCAGGCAACTTCATTCGACGCCATTTGAAGAGAACGCGTTCGCGCAAGCTGCGCGCTGTGTGGAAGGAGATCGGAGGGCTGTTTGACGACGGCGATCCGATCGAGAGCATGATGCCCTGGTTCGGGCAAGGCGTGGACCCGGGCGATGGGCAGTTGAGGCTGGGCCGCACATGGTACGCACCATGGCGCCGGGTGCTGCGGCTAGACTGGTCTTACCAGGCTTCGGTGGCGGTCATCGAGGCCATGATTGCAGCGCATACGCGGCTCTCGGAAGCGACTGGCGGGGATCCGTGGGTACCGCTCACCTGGCGGCGGTGGCACAACCTGATCACGCCGCACCCGCTGGGCGGCTGCAACATGGGTACCTCTCCCGCGGACGGCGTCGTCGATGCACGGAGCCGGGTATTTGGCTACCCGGGGCTGTATGTGATGGACGGCGCAATCGTCCCCCGTCCGCTCGGCCTGAACCCTTCGCGCACCATCGCGGCACTTGCGGAGCGTAATGTGGCGATGCTCCTGCGCGAGCGGGATTGACGCACGCTGGAATGAGCGTGGTCCTGGTAAGCCGTTGCTGCATAGACGCCAGTGGCGAAGCTACATCGAAGGCCAGGATGTAGGTTCGCCGTCTTTATTCTGCTCGACTGCCGGCTCGGAAGTGTGGCACCGGTGCAGTTTCTCGAGGCCAATGATGGCCCCCTCCAAGGCGATCCAGATCGTGTTTATCGGCGGTCGTCGCTGACTGGTGCGACGTATCTTGTCAGATTTTTCTCTATTTGTTTCGAGATCTCTACTCAGGACATCGTATCGCTATAGTCGGTCCTGCTGCGTCTTCGCGGCGCCAATGACAAGGCAGGAGGGAAAAGATGGCTGGCACGCCGAACGCTTCGCGATGTACCGCTTTGCGGATAGCACAGCAAGGAGCCGCGCCATGGGAGACCAGTGGCGGCCGGGGTATTGCAGAACTGTTGCTGGGCGTTGTGCTGGACGCAACATGCGGTGCAGCGATCCCGGTCATGCTGACCGTGCAGATCAGCGCGGCATTGCGAAGTGGCGCATTCGACCGCGATGCGCGCCTGCAGCATGCACAGGGTTTGCAGCAGCAATGGCTGGCCGAACTCCGGCAAGCGGGGAGCCTTGTGAGTCGCGCACATGTAGTCGTAGAAGCTGAACTGCCTTCGTCCAGCTATGTGCCCTGGCATGGCGGGATCAGGCCGATTCCATTCCACCATGACGACGGCATTGCGCATTGCTTGCGGGTGGCGCGGCTGTTCGACACGGCGATCCGCTCGCGTGCTGGCGCGTTCGGGCTGGTTCCGCTGTGGCTCACGATCCTTTACTTCGGCGACGCCGCGCAGTTGGCGCGGCAGCGGCAACCGCTGACGGTGTCGGCGGTGAGCGAAGGGCGGCTTGGCCCACTCCGGCAATACGAAATGAAAGTGTCCCAGGGAAGCGAAACAGTCGCGATGCTAACCACCGTCTACGATAATGCCTAGGCCAGAAAACCGGTCGGCGCGGCCCGCCGTTATTGCCGCAGTCATTGGGCTCGCTCGCCGCGGCGGGCTCGACAGCTTTTCCATCAACGATCTCGGGCAGGCGCTTGGCGTGTCCAAGAGTTGCGTTTACCGGCACTTCGAATCCCGCAACGACATCGTAGCGGAAGCCATGCTTGCCTACGCGGATGCGCTCGCCCGGCACGCAACCAGGGCTGCCGCCGGGACGCCTTCGGGATTACGCCGGCTGCAACGCATGTTGGACGTCTGGCTCGGCGACTATGTGCTGAGGGAAGGCTGCCTGATCCTGCGTGCGGGAACCGAGTGCGCCAATCGAGCTGACGATACGGTAAGCCGCAGCGCTGCGCGGGCGGTGACGGCATGGCGCGGCTTGCTAGCCGCGCAGCTGGAAGACGCCGTGCGGGCTGGCGAGATCGAGGCGGAGGTCGATACCCAGCGCGTGGTGTTCGAGATCTTCAGTTTCGCGCTGGGCCTCCAGCACGATCACCTGTTCCTTGGCGACCCGGTGGAGTTCCGGCAGGCGGTGCTCAGCGGTATCCTTGCCCGTCATGGCATTCGGATCCCAGGCGCGACCCCAGGGCTTCCGCCCGGCTCGCGCCCGATCGCAGGGCACTGAGCCGCCGGGTAGACTTGCCGACGGCGGCGAGCTCATTCCGGTCCGTGCAATGCCAACAACTGCCGCTTTGCCGCGGCCAGCACCGCATCGGACCGCTTGTCGTTCGCCAGCACCCGTGACACCACCAGCGCGCCGATCATCGCGCTGACCGCGAACATGGCCTTGTCGGGATCGTCACCGCCCAGTGCGTCGTCCATCCGGCCGATGAACCGTTCGATATGGGCTGACATGGCTTCGCGCGCCGGCTCGTCGGCACGCGCCACGTCGCCCGCCAGCGCGGCGATGGCGCAGCCGGTGGTGCGCGCCTCCCGATGCGTGCGGCTCAGGTAACTGCGCACCACCGCGGCGAAGTCCGGCGTCGCTTTGCCACTCTTTGCCTCGAATGCGGCCTTTCCGTCATCCAGTGCGCGTTCCAGCGCATGCACCAGCAATTCCGACCGCGAGGCGAAGTGACCATAGAAGCCGCCGTGGGTCAGGTTGGCGCTGCGCATCAACTTGCCGACGCTGACGGATTCAAGTCCGCCGTCCCGGATCTGTTCCGCCGCCTGCTCCAGAATGCGCTCCCTGCTGCGCGCCTTGTCCGCCTGAGAGTGGCCCATCTGCCATTCCTTTCATGTCGCCTTGACATTCTGCATTGTGATCGTCATTCTCCTGAATGACAACCATCATGCAGATTAGGGGCGCCTGCCATGGCCGAACCGGACGAACTGGACGTTGATCTGGACGACTACGAGGTGCCTTTCAAGGGCATTGTCGAACAATCCATTGCCGGCATCTACATCCTGCAGGATGGGCGGTTCCGCTACGTCAACGAGACCTTCGCGCGCATGTGCGGGCTGCGCCGCGAGCAATTGCTTGGCGCCCGCCTGCGCGACGTCGCGCACCCCTCGCAACGCGCCGCGCTGATGAACCAGTACGCGCGCAGGATCAAGGGCGCCGCGCCCGCCGACCTGTTCGTCATTCGCCGCACATCGTCACACAACCCCGGTTGCTTCGAAATCCATGGCACGCGCGTGATCTTCCACGGGCGCCCGGCGATCGTCGGCGTCGGCATCGACATTACCGACCGGGAGCGTCAGCGTGAGCGGCTGGTCGAGGCCGGCGAGCGACTGCAGGAACTGGTGGCAAGCGCCAACAGTGTCCGCGAGAACGAGCGCAACCGCGTGGCGCGCGAGCTGCACGACGTCATCGGCGGCATGCTGACAGCGATCAAGTTCGACCTGTCACGGTTGTCGCGTGGCATCGAGGCGCTGGACCGGGCTTGCGCGCCGCGTGCCAGACGCAGCCAAAAAGAGGCGCCGGCCCTTGCATCCCTGGCATTGACCGCGGCCCAGACCCTGCAACTCACGCAGGAAACCATCGAGGCCGTGCGCACCATTTCCGAAGGGCTGAGGCCTGGCGCCCTCGATCATCTGGGCTTGTGCGACACGCTGTACCTGGATCTCGGCCGTTTCGAGAGACGCTACGGCATTGCCACGCGCATGCGCACGGCTGGCGAGGCGCGCGCCATGGACCGCAATCGGGAAATGGGCATCTACCGGATCTTCCAGGAAGCGCTGACCAACGTCGCGCGTCACTCCATGGCCACCGAAGTCGCCGTCTGCCTCGACTGGACGGCAGACCGGCTGGACGTGGAAATCTCGGACAACGGCCTGGGCTTTGATTTCGGCTCTGCCGCGGCCGAGGGGCATCTGGGCTTGCTCGGCATGCAGGAACGGGCGCGCGAACTCGAGGGCACGCTGGTGCTGGACACCGGACCGCGCTCCGGCGCGCGGGTGCGCCTGAGCGTACCGGTCCCGCCCTGCAGCCATCGGCAAGCTGATGCGCAGGCGACCGGATGCGCCCGCAACGGCGCGTATCACCACGGAGAGAGACATGATTCGGCTGCTGCTGATCGATGATCACACCATCTTCCGCCAGGGGCTCAAGCGCCTGCTGGCCGAGCACGAAGAATTCGATGTCGTCGCGGAAGCCGGCGACGCCTCCGAGGCGCTGGGCCGGCTGCGCGAGCAGCCATTCGACGTGGCGCTGCTCGACGTCAACCTGCCTGGCCGCAGCGGGCTGGAGATGCTGCCTTCGCTGCGCGCCGAGCGGCCCGCGATGCCGGTGGTCGTACTGAGCATGTATCCCGCCGAGCAGTATGCGCTACGCGCCTTCCAGGCTGGCGCATTCGGCTATGTCACCAAGGACATGGATGCGATGGAATTGGTCGATTCCATCCGCAACGTGGCGAAGGGCAAGCGCTACATGACACCCGCCGTGGCAAACTGCCTGCTCGACGGCTTCGACCGTGTCGGCGATAGCGCGCCGCACCGGCAACTGTCGTCTCGGGAGTACGAGATCATGCTGCTGATCGTGCGCGGCATCCGCCTGACCGAAATCGGCCGCCAGATGTTCCTCAGCGTGAAGACCGTGAGCACATATCGCTCGCGCATCCTGAAGAAACTCAGTGTCTCCAGCAACGCCGAACTGGCACGCTATGCCGTCGAGCACCGCCTGATCGACTGAAGTCCGAACCGCAATCTGCGCGGCGACAGCTTCAGAAAACGCTGACACGGCGCAGAGTGAGTTCCGACAGCCAGATTCGCGCCCGGCATCCAAACTCTCTTCAACGACACGACTCCACCGGGGTCGGAACCGAAGGAGAGAATGATGACCACGGACGTGCTGCAGCACCTGGACGACGGCGTGCTGGTCGTGACGATCAACCGGCCGGCAAAGAAGAACGCGATCAGCGCGCCGATGTATCAGGCGCTCGCCGAGGCAATCGTCGCAGCCGACCGCCGCGAAGACGTTCGTGCCGTGCTGTTGCAGGGCGAGGGCGGCAACTTCAGCAGCGGCAATGATATCGGCCTGTTCGTGAACGGACCGGCATCCGATCACAAGGCGTCGCCCGCCGCGCCATTCCTGCGCGCGGTCATCGCGCTGCGCAAGCCGATGGTGGCCTGCGTGTGCGGACACGCGGTCGGCATCGGCGCCACCGTCCTGCTGCATTGCGATTATGTCGTCGCCTCCGACGACGCGCGCATCCGCTTCCCGTTTGTCGATCTCGGCCTGTGCCCCGAATTCGCCTCCACGCTGCTGCTGCAGCAGGTGGTGGGCCGCAACAAGGCCGCCGAATGGCTCTTGCTTGGCGCCACCATTCCCGCCGCCGAAGCGCACCGTGCGGGGCTGGTCAATCGTGTGATGCCGCAGAACACGGTCAGCGAAGAAGCCTTGTCGGTCGCCAGGTGCCTCGCCGCCAAGCCGCCCCAGGCCCTGATGGCAACGCGCGGCCTGATGCGTGACGCCACCCGCGCTTTGGTCGAGAGCAGTCTCGAGCGCGAGACCGTTGTCTTCGACACCTTGCGCCGGTCGCCCGAGGCGCAGGAAATCTTCCGGCGCTTCCTGCAGCGCACGCAGGCCCCGACGGCGCTCGGCGCCTGACCGGCGCAGCCGCATCCAGCCCCATTCCCAAAACCTCGGCCGGGCACCAATCCCCCGATACGAAGGACGCAAAGGACCTCCCATGAGCACCGAATACGCAGTCATCGATGACATCGCAGTCATCACGATCACCAATCCGCCGGTCAACGGCCTGGGCTATGCCGTGCGCGTCGGCATTCTCGACGGCATCGATCGCGCTGCGGCTGACGCAAGCGTCCGGGCCATCGTGCTGACCGGCGCCGGCAAGGCCTTCTCCGGCGGGGCCGACATGCGCGAGTTCAACTCGCCGAAGACGGGGCGCGAGCCGGGCCTCAATACGGTGCTTGCAGCCATCGAAGACAGCGCCAAGCCGGTGGTCGCCGCCGTGCACTCGGTGGCGATGGGCGGTGGCCTGGAGCTGGCGCTGGCGTGCCATTACCGCGTGGCCGTGCCGAAGGCGCGCATCGCCTTGTCCGAGGTGACCATGGGGCTGCTGCCCGGCGCTGGAGGCACCCAGCGGCTACCGCGCCTGATCGGGCTGGAAGCGGCCACCAACATGATCGCGCACGGTACTTCGGTCACCTCCGAGGCGCTGGCCGGGTCCGGGCTATTCGACCGGCTGGTTGACGGCGACATCCTGCCTGCCGCGCTCACCTTTGCGCGCGAGGTTTCCACGCGTCCTGGGCCGCATCCGCGTGTGCGCGACCTGCCGGTCACCCACCCGAACCCCGAGGGGTACCTGGCGGTGGCGCGTGCCGCCATCGCCGCCCGCTACAAGAACCTGCCGGCGCCGCTGCGTTGCCTGGACGCCATCGAGGCCAGTTTCACGCGGCCTTTCGATGAAGGACTGGCGCTCGAACGCCGCTTCTTCCTCGAATTGATGAACGGTCCTGTGTCAAAGTCGCTGCGCCATGCATTTTTCGCGGAACGGGCAGCGGCGAAGCTGGCGGGCGTGCCCGAAGCGGTGGCGGAACGGACCATCGACAAGGTGGCAGTTGTTGGCGCCGGACTGATGGGCAGCGGCATCGCGATGAACTTCCTCAGCGCTGGCATGCCTGTGGTGCTGCTGGACGTTTCGGAAGAGGCGGTGCAGAAGGGCGTCGCCGCCATCCGGCGCAACTACGAGGCCGGCGTGAAGAAGGGCAAATTGGGCGCAGAAAGCGTCGAGACACGCATGGCGCTGCTGCAGCCGGCTGTTGAACTGGGCCGCGTTGCCGATTGCGACCTCGTGATCGAGGCGGTTTATGAAGACATGGACGTCAAGCTGCGCACGTTCCGCGCGCTCGACGAGGTGGCACACCCCGGGGCCATCCTGGCCACCAATACTTCGACGCTCGACGTCGACCGCATCGCCGCCGAGACCAGGCGCCCGCAGGACGTCGTTGGCCTGCATTTCTTCAGCCCCGCCAACGTGATGCGCCTGCTGGAAGTGGTAAGGGGCGCTCAGACCGCACCCGACGTGCTGCAGACCGCAATGCGGCTGGCCCGCCGGATCGGCAAGGTCCCGGTGGTGTCCGGCGTCTGCGACGGCTTTATCGGCAACCGCATGCTGGCGAAGTACACCCGCCGCGCCGGCGAACTGCTGGAGCAGGGCGCCCTGCCGGAGCAAGTCGACCGCGCCATCGAGGCTTTCGGCTTTGCGATGGGCCCGTTCCGCATGGCGGACCTCGCTGGCAATGACATCGGTTGGGCGATCCGCAAGCGCCGCTATGCCGAGAATCCCGCCCTGCCTCGCTTCGAACTGGGCGACCGCCTGTGCGAAGCCGGCCACTTCGGCCAGAAGACCGGCGCAGGCTGGTACGACTACGCGGCCGGCCAACGCAAGGCGCTGCCGTCGGCTCGCACGCGCGCCATGCTGGAGGCGTACTGGCAGCAGCACGGCGTGACGCCCCGGCGCTTCAGCGACCAGGAGATCGTCGAGCGGCTGGTCTACGCGCTTGTGAATGAAGGCGCCGCCATCCTGCAGGAAGGCATTGCTGCCCGCGCCTCCGATGTCGATGCCGTCTACCTGCACGGCTATGGCTTCCCGGCCTGGCGGGGCGGACCGATGTTCTACGCCGATACGGTCGGCGTCACCAACGTCCGTCGCACGCTGCATGCGCTGTCCGCCGGCGCCGCGGGCGATCCCGGCTGGAAGCCGGCTGCGCTCATCGAACAGCTTGCCGACGAAGGCGGCGCCTTCAACGCCTGAATTCCCCAACCCAACGGAAAACAAATCATGAATGAGGCCGTCATCGTATCGACCGCCCGTACCGGCCTGGCCAAGAGCTGGAAGGGCGCCTTCAACATGACCCATGGCGCCACGCTCGGCGCGCATGCGGTGCGGCATGCCGTGGCGCGCTCGGGTCTCGACCCGGCCGAGATCGAGGATTGCATCATCGGCGGCACTTTTGGCGAGGGCACCACGGGCGGCAATATCGCCCGGGCTATCGCGCTGCGCGCCGGGCTGCCCGTCACGACGGGCGGCGTCAGCGTCAACCGGTTCTGTTCGTCCGGCCTGCAGACCATCGCGATGGCGGCGCAGCGCGTGATGCTGGAAGGCGCGCCCGCTATCGTCGCCGGAGGCGTCGAGTCGATTTCGTGCGTCCAGAACCAGGCGAACACGCATATGCGGCGCGATCCGTGGCTGGCCGAGCACAAGCCGGAGCTGTACTGGAACATGCTGCAGACCGCCGAGCAGGTGGCCAAGCGCTATGGCATCGGCAAGGACGCTCAGGATGCTTATGGCGTGCGCAGCCAGCAGCGCGCCGCCGCGGCACTGGCCGCCGGCAAGTTCGACGACGAAATCGTACCGATGACCACCACCATGGGCGTGGTCGAGGCGGACGGTCGCATCACCACCCGCGAAGTCACGATCTCGCACGATGAGGGCATCCGCGCCGACACCACGCTGGAGGCGGTCTCGCGCATTCGCCCAGCGCTGCCTGGCGGCGTGGTCACCGCTGGCAATGCGAGCCAGTTTTCCGACGGCTCGTCGGCGTGCGTGGTGATGAACGCCAGGTTGGCGGAGCGCCGTGGCATCGAGCCGATGGGGCTGTTCCGCGGCTTCGCCATTGCCGGCTGCGAGCCCGACGAAATGGGCATCGGTCCCGTCTTTGCCGTGCCGCGCCTGCTCGAGCGCGCCGGCGTCCGGCTGGAAGACATCGGTCTGTGGGAGCTGAACGAGGCGTTCGCCTGCCAGGTGCTCTATTGCCGCGACCAGCTTGGCATCCCCGATGACCGGCTCAACGTCAACGGCGGCGCGATCGCGGTCGGCCATCCCTACGGCGTCAGCGGTTCGCGGCTGACCGGTCATGCGCTGATCGAAGGCAAGCGCCGTGGCGCGAAGTATGTCGTGGTGACCATGTGTATTGGCGGCGGGCAGGGCGCCGCCGGGCTGTTCGAAGTGCTTTGACGATGTCCATCCATTAACAAGGAGACAGCAATGACGGTAGTGGCAAATCTTTTCGACCTGAAGGGCCGCACGGCCCTTGTCACTGGCGGATCCAGTGGTCTGGGGCTGCAGATTGCGGAAGCGCTCGGCACGCAGGGCGCGCGGGTGGTGATCTCGGCGCGCAAGGCGGACGCGCTGCAATCGGCGCAGGCGCACCTGGCCCGCCTGGGTGTCGACGCCAGCTGGATCGCGGCCGACAACGCGGCCGAGGACGATGTCGAGCGACTCGCCAATGAAGCGATGGAGCGCCTCGGCAAGGTCGACATCCTGGTCAACAACGCGGGCGCAACGTGGGGCGCGGCTACTGTCGATCATCCGCTGGCCGCCTGGGACAAGGTCATGAATCTCAACGTGCGCGCGATCTTCCTGCTGACGCAGAAGATCGGGAAGCTGTCCATGCTCCCGAACCGCTACGGCCGCGTGATCAACCTGGCGTCGATTGCCGGGCTGAAGGGCAATGGTCCCAAGGGCCAGCCGACGCTTGCCTACAACACCAGCAAGGGCGCGGTCGTCAACCTCACGCGCGCGCTCGCCGGCGAATGGGGGCCGTACGGCATCACCGTCAACGCGCTCGCACCGGGCTTCTTCCCGTCGAAGATGACCAAGGGAACGATCGAGAAACTCGGTGTCGAGAAGCTGTCGGAACGCGCGCCGCTGCAGCGCATCGGTGACGACGACGACTTGAAAGGCGCCGCGTTGCTGTTCGCCAGCGACGCGGGCAAGCACATTACCGGCCAGATCCTCGCCGTCGACGGCGGCCTGACTGCCGTCTGAGGCTATCCAGCCTTATCCCGATCCACCCCAAGCACAGGAAACCATCATGAGCAACGCAGCAGGAACGCCCGAAGTTCGCATGACGATCGAGGACCATATTGCCATCATCTCGCTCGACAACGCGGCCAAGAAGAACGCCATCACACCGGAACTGATGCAGCAGCTCTCGCAGCGGCTGACCGAGTTCGACAATGACGACAACTTGTGGGTGGCGGTGCTGGACCCGGCCGGCGAGCACACCACCGCGGGCCTGGACATGCCGAAGTTCTTCGGCCCGACCGCCACGGCAAAGCCGATTCCCGATGACCAGGTCGATCCGTTCGGCCTGCGCAAGCGCTGCCGCAAGCCCGTGATCTCCGTGGTCCACGGCATCACCTACACCATCGGCATCGAGCAGATGCTGGCTTCGGACATCGTGATCGCCGCCGACACCGCGCGCTTCTGCCAGATGGAATCGAAGCGAGGCATCGCCCCGCTCGGCGGTGCGCACTACCGCTACCTGACGCGCACGGGCTGGGGCAACGCGATGTACCACCTGTTCCTGTGCGACGAATTCTCCGCAGAGGAAGCGTACCGTTGCGGCTTCGTGCAGGAAGTGCACCCGTACGGCCGCCACCGCGAGCGCGCGATGGAAATTGCCCGCGCAATCGCCAAGGTTGCGCCAATCGGCCTGCGCGCCACCAAGGCGGCAGCGCTGACCTATATCGAGCATGGCGAGCAGGCGGCCATCGCGGTCATCCCGCAGGTGCGCGAAGAGGTCTTTGCGTCGTCGGACTTCAAGGAAGGCATCCAGTCCTTTGTCGAACGTCGCGAAGCCCGGTTCACGGGGCGTTGATACGGAGGCATCCATGCAGACCTTCACGTCGATCGAAGCCCTGAAGGCATTCCAGGGCAAGGAGGCCGGGCCAGGCGACTGGCATCAGGTCACGCAGCAGGCGGTCGACCTGTTCGCGCAAGCCACGGGCGACGACCAATGGATCCATGTCGATCCGGAGCGCGCCAGGCGCGAGTCTCCGTTCGGCGGGCCGGTCGCGCATGGGTTGCTGACGTTGTCGCTGCTGCCGATGCTGATGGCCCAGGTGACGCAGTTCGAGGGCGTGCGAGCGCGGATCAACTACGGCCTGAATCGGGTTCGCTTTACCGCGCCCGTACCCGTTGGCGCCAGGGTGCGCGTCCGCGCTGTCCTGCAAGACGCGGACGACGAGGGCCAGGGCGGTGTGAAGGTGACATGGGCCGTCACCTTCGAGATGGAAGGGGCATCCAGGCCCGTTTGCGTCGCCGAATCGCTGGCCAAGCTCTACTTCTAGGCAAGCTTCCTCGTCAACAACCCGGACGTCAGCCGAGACCGCGCGATGCCTTTCGTCGCGCGGCAGGCGACCTGCGCCCTGCGGACGTGGTGGAGTCCGGGAAAGATAGAAAAAAACTGGAGACAACAAGATGGCATTTCTTGCATGGCGGTGCGGCGACGCGAGGCTCGCAGCCGTGTCGCTGCTGATTCTCGGCATCGGAACCGGAAACGGCGCGCTGGCGCAGTCGACGAGCCGCACGCCCGCATCACTGATCGTTCCTTATCCGGCCGGCAGTTCGTTTGACATTGTCGCGCGACGGCTCCAGGCCGAGCTCGGTACGCGCCTGAACCGGGTGGTGGTGGTCGAGAATCTTGGCGGCGCATCGGGTTCGCTGGGAGCGCAGCGCCTGCTCAAGGCCGACGGCGAAACGCTGTCGATGCTGGTGGCCTCCCCGAACGAACTGACGCTGCCGCCGCTGGCCATGAAGAGCGTTCGCTACAAGCCTGAAGACTTCCGCATGGTCGCGCAGCTGACCTCGGGTGTGCTGGCGGTGATGGTGCGGCCCAACTACCCGGCGAACAGTCTCAAGGAACTGATCGAGAAGGCGAGGCAGCCCGGCGTGCAGCCGCTTTCGTTCGCCAGTACTGGCGTCGGCTCCATCTTCCACATGGTGGGCGTCGACTTTGGCAGGCGCCTCGGTCTGCCGGTCAATCACGTGCCTTACAAGGGCGGCGCCCCAGTGATGCAGGACCTGATGGGCGGCCAGGTGGATATCACGTTCCTGCCGCTGATCCCCGGCTATATCGAAGCGGCGAAGGCCGGAAAGATCAAGGTGCTGGGCATCCTCTCGGCGCAGCGGCATGCCGCGTTGCCGGAGGTTCCGTCGGTTGACGACATCGCCGCATTGCGCGGTTTCCACTACGCGATGTGGACGGGCCTGTTCGTGTCCTCCAGGCTGCCGAAGGCGACTGCCGAGGCCATCGGCAAGGCCGCCAGCGAGATCGTTGCCGCTCCGGCCTTCCGGGATTGGGTTGCCGAGCGAGGCAATTCAGCCGGGGCTCCGATGGACCTCGACCAGGCCGCCACCTACTTCCGCCAAGAGTCCGACCGCTTTGCGCGGCTGGCACGCGACATCCAACTTGAACGCGAATGAGCCTTGCAATGGAGCGCACCATGACTGCCCAGATGCCTGATTACTGGACCGATGAAGTCCTCTTGAACGAAGCCGACGTAGCGCGCTTCGAGCAAGTGCCGCTTGCAGCCCGCAAACTGCCGGCGTCGACCTACGAGATGCTGATGGACGGTTGTGCCATCGCACCGTCCAAGGTCGCCATCCACTATTTCACCGACGGCGCCCGTCCGCTGGAGAGCGCCCGCCAGGTCACCTATGCCGAACTGCGGGAGAAGGTCCACCAGACGGCCAACCTGCTTGGCGACCTTGGCGTCGGCAAGGACGACGTGGTGTCGGTGCTGCTGCCGGCGATTCCCGAATCGCAATTCGTGCTGTGGGGCGCGCAGGCCGCTGGCATTGTGAATCCGGCCAACTGGATGCTCGAGCCCGACATCCTGGTGCAGATGTTCCGCGCGGCCGGCACCAAGGTATTGGTGGCGTTTGCCGGCGACGAGAACCCCGGCATCTGGGACAAGGCCGAGGCCGTCGCGCGGGGGCTGCCGTCGCTGGCAGCCGTGATCCGCGTGGGCGGCGCCGGAGCGGCACCTGCCGCGGTGAACGGCGTGCCCGTGATCGACTTTGCCACGGCGGTGGAGCGCTACCCCGCGGACCGGCTGTTGTCCGGGCGCGCCTTTTCGCCCGACGACACGGCATCCTTGTTCCATACCGGCGGCACGACCGGCGCGCCGAAGCTGGCGCGCCACCTGCACCGCAACCAGGTGTTCTGGGTGTGGGCGTCGAAGTACCTGTCGGGTTTCGACTCGACCGAGGTGAGGCTGGTCGGCGTGCCGATCTTCCACGTCGCGGGTGCCGTGGTCGGTTGCTTCGGTCCGCTGGCGAAGGGCGCGACGGTCATCCTGATGACCGCCGCGGGCTTCCGCCATCCGTCGGTGCTGCCGAATATCTGGCGGATCGTCGATCTCACCCGGGCCAACATGCTGACCCTCGTGCCGACGCTGGTCAACCAGGTGCTGTCGATCCCGATGGACGGCGCTGACATCTCGACGCTGACGTACGTCGCTTCGTCAACGGCCCCGTTGTCTACCACCGTCGCGCAGGCGTTCCACCGGATGACCGGGCTGCGTATCCGGGAAAGCTGGGGCATGACCGAGACGACCGCCGTGACGTGCATCACGCCGCCGATCGAGCAGGTCAAGGTGGGCAGCTCGGGCGTGCGGCTGCCGTACACCCAGGTGCGGATCGTGCAGCCGGACGGCGACGTGGCGAGCGAATGCGCGCCGGGCGAGTCCGGGCTCGTCATCGTGCGCGGGCCCTCTGTCTTCCCCGGCTACCTGGGGCAGGAGTCGGCCGCGCGCTGGTTCGACGGCGACTGGATGGATACCGGAGATCTCGGCTACCTGGACCCGGATGGCTGGCTGTGGATCACCGGGCGCGCCAAGGACCTGATCATCCGCGGCGGCCACAACATCGACCCGAAGATGGTGGAGGAAGTTCTGTTTGGCCATCCGGCGATCCAGGATGCCGCCGTGGTTGGCGCGCCGGACGCGCATGCCGGGGAGGTGCCGGTCGCCTACGTGGTGCTGAAGCCGCAGGCGACGGCTTCCGCGCAGGCCGTGCTGCAGTACGCGGCCGAGCATGTACCTGAGCGCGCCGCGATTCCCCGGCACTGCTTCGTGCTGCCGGAGATGCCGAAGACGTCAGTTGGGAAAATCCAGAAGAACCTGCTGCGTGTCGACGCCATCGAGCGGATGTTCCGCGCCGCGCTAGATAGCGTAGGGCGAGGCTCGGACGCCACCGTGCAGGCCACCGACCGGGGCAGCCGCGGCTTCTTTGTCGAGATACGAGTGCCGGCTTGCGATGCGGACGATGCCGTGCTGGCCGATGCGCTGCGTAGTTTTACCGTTCCCTATGCAGTCCGAGCCGCCGAAGGAGCCTGACCATGACCCGATCCATTGACCGTCGTACGGCCGGCAAATGGCTGCTTGCCGGTGCCGCCACGACTGCCACCGCGGGATTGTCTCGCGCGTTGCTGGCCCAGCCAGCCTTCCCGTCGAAGACGCTGCAGCTCGTCGTGCCCTATCCGGCCGGGGGCACTACTGATGTCGTGGCGCGCGCGCTCGCCCACGGCTTGTCGGATCGCACACCTTCTCCGGTGATCGTGGAAAACCGGCCCGGCGGCTCCAGCTCCATCGGCAGCGGCTTCGTCGCCCGCGCGGCGGCGGACGGCCACACGCTGCTGGTGACCACGGGCAGTACCGTGACGCTGCTGCCGCATACGCAGGGGCTGCCGTTCGATCCGCTCAAGGCGCTGACACCCGTGGCGGAACTGGGCCGCACGCCGCTGTTCTTGTACGCCAATCCCCGCATCCCGGCGAAGGACATGAAAGGGTTGATTGCCTGGATGAAGGCCAATCCCGGGAAGATCTCCTACGGTTCGTACGGGCAAGGCACGCAAGGACACTTTGGTGGCGTGATCCTCGGCAGGGCGACGGCGGCAGATATGCTGCATGTCCCGTTCCAGGGCGGCGCCCCGGCGTTGCAGGCGCTGGTCGGCGGGCACGTGCAATTGCTGATTGATGCCTACCAGCCGGCGATGGAGCAGGTGAAGGCGGGCAGGGTGCTTGCGCTGGCAGTGTCAAGCCCGGAGCGCAGCCCATACGCGCCCGACGTGCCGACCTTCCGCGAACTGGGCCTGAAGCAGGTCGAGGCCATCAGCGGATTCTTCGGCATGTTCGCGCCTGCGGCGACGAAGCCCGAGACTGTCGCCGCGCTGAGCCGGCTGGTCTCCGGCATCACCGCCTCTGAAGCTTATCGGCAGAGCCTGGCGAAACTGGGCGTCCTGCCGCCGCAGGCCCTGAGCCCGGCGCAGATGGGCCAGTCGATCCGCCAGACCCATGCAGCGTGGGCGACATTGGTCCGCGACATCGGCTATCGCCACGGCGACGCCTGAGCGACGCAGGTTCGCGCCATGCAACGCATTCACCAACAAGGAACTGCTATGTCTACGCAATACAGGGCTCCCGTCGACGACTATGTCTTCCTGCTGCACGATGTGATCGCACCCGTCGCCCCGCACATGCTGGGCGACCTGACGCGCAACGATACGCGCCAGGTGCTCGACCAGGCCGCCAGGTTCTTCGAGGAAGTCTGGGCGCCGCTGGACGGGCCGGCTGACGAAGAAGGCTGCCATTTCGAAGACGGCGCGGTGCGCACGCCAGCCGGGTATCGGGCGGGCTACGACGCGCTGTGCGAAGCCGGATGGAACCGGGTGTCGGCTCCCGAGGCATCTGGCGGCGCCGGGCTGCCGGAGGCAATCGGGCAGGCCGTGCGCGAGTTCTCCGCATCGGCCTGCAATTCTCTCGGTCTTTATGCAGGGCTGACCGCCGGCGCGCACGCCACTGTCCGCCGCACCGGCGAGCCATGGATGCTGAAGCAAATCGTGCCGCCGATGGTGGACGGGCGCTGGGCCGGCACCATGTGCCTGACCGAGCCGCATTGCGGCACCGACCTGCGGCTGATGACAACCCGCGCAATGCCGCAGCCTGACGGCAGCTGGCGGCTGAGCGGCACCAAGATCTTTATCTCGGGCGGCGACCAGGACCTGACCGAGAATGTCATCCACCTGGTGCTGGCGAAGGTGCCCGACGAGAGCGGCCGCCTCCGCGACGACCTGTCGACGGTCCGGTTGTTCCTGGTGCCAAAGCGCGTGGTGGATCCCGACACCGGCACCCTGGGGGACCGCAACGGCGTGGTGGTGGCCGGCATCGAGCACAAGATGGGCCTGAAGGGCAGCGCCACCTGCACGATGTCGTTCGAGCACGCGCTGGCGTATCCGCTGCGCGAGTCGAGCCAGCCGGCCGGCTCGCAGCGCAAGTCGTCCGCCGGCATGAGCGGTATGTTCGACATGATGAACTCCGCGCGCCTCGGCACCGGACTGCAGGCCCTGTCGTCGGCGACACGCGCCTATGGGCATGCGGCTGTCTACGCCCGTGACCGGCTGGCCGGCCGTGCGGCGAAGGCTGAGGATCGTACCGGCGGCGCCGCGGATCCCATCGTGGGCCACCCGGACGTGCGCCGGCTGCTGCTGAAGCAGGCGTCCTTCCTGGAAGCGGCCCGCGCCCTGGCATTGCAGGTCAGAACGCTGCTCGACGAGCCGGACGACGCGCTGCATGGCGAACGCAGCGCGATCGGCAGCCTGCTGACCCCGGTGGTCAAGGCGTTCTTCAGCGACCGCTCCTTCGAGTCGGCCAATGACGCCATGCAGCTGATGGGCGGGCATGGCTACATCCGCGACAACGGCGTCGAACAGCTCGTGCGCGACTGCCGCATCTTCCAGCTCTACGAAGGGGCTAACGGCGTGCAGGCGCTGGACCTGGTGCTGCGCAAGCTGCCCGCCGCCGGTGGCCACGCCCTGGCAGGTTTCCTCGACCTGATCGAAGCCACGGCCTCGGAGGCGCGGCAGTGGGAACCGCTGCGCGAACAGGCTGACGCACTGCGGCAGGCGTCGCAGCAGATCCGGGCCTGCGGCCAGTGGTTTGCCGATCCGGCCCGCGACCCGTACGACGCCGGCGCGTCGTCCAGCGACTTCCTGGCCATGATGGGCATTGTCGCCTGCGCATGGATGTGTCTGCGGATGTCAGTGGTCGCGCTGGACCTGCTTCCTGCAGCGCAGGACAGGGCGTTCCTTGAGCGCAAGCTCGATCTCGCGCGCTACTGGTTCGCGCGGGAGCTGCCGCTGGTGTCGGCGCTGCGGCAGCGCGTCGAAACCGGCGCGGCCTGCCTGATGGCGATCCCGTCCGAAAGGTTCTGAGCGGCATTCCAATTTACCCCATTCATTCCAAGGAGATTGGACGATGAAGACACAGATCACGGAGCTATTTGGCATCGAGCATCCGATTATCCAGGGCGGCATGCACTACGTCGGCTTCGCGGAGCTGGCCGCCGCGGTATCCAATGCAGGCGGCCTGGGCATCCTCACGGCGCTGACGCAGCCAGACCCGCAGTCCCTGGCGCGCGAAATCCGTCGCTGCCGGGAACTGACCGACAAGCCTTTCGGCGTCAACCTGACCTTCCTTCCCGCGCGCAACCCACCCGATTATCCCGGCTACGTGCGGGCGATCATCGAGGGCGGCGTCAGGATTGTCGAGACCGCCGGAAACAATCCGCAGAAGTGGCTGCCGATGCTGCACGAAGCCGGGATCAAGGTCATCCACAAATGCACCTCGGTCAGGCATGCACTGAAGGCCGAGAGCATCGGGTGCGACGCGGTCAGCGTGGATGGGTTCGAATGCGGCGGCCACCCAGGCGAGGACGACGTGCCCAACTTTATCCTGCTGCCCCGCGCCGCTGACGAACTGCGGGTGCCGTTCGTCGCCTCGGGCGGCATGGCCGACGGCCGCTCGCTGGTGGCAGCGCTGGCGATGGGCGCCAGCGGCATCAACATGGGAACGCGTTTCGTGGCGACACAGGAAGCCCCGGTACACCAGAAGGTGAAACAGGCAATCGTCGCGGCGACCGAGCTCGATACACGGCTCGTGATGCGCCCGCTGCGCAATACCGAGCGTGTGCTGAACAACGCCGGGGTCGAGCGACTGCTGGAGAAGGAACGCCGCCTTGGCCCCGACATCGCCTTCTCGGACATCGCCGAAGAGGTGGGCGGTGTCTATCCACGCGTCATGAAAGACGGCGACCTGGACGCGGGAGCCTGGTCGTGCGGCCTGGTCGCCGGACTGATCCATGACATTCCCGGGGTCGGGGAATTGGTTGAGCGGATCATGCGCCAGGCGGAAGAAATCGTTGCGCAGCGGCTTCAGGGGATGCTGGCGCGCGCCTGAACACAGCGGATACGAGAGGAGAAAACAGCAATGCGTGGAATTGTTGCGAAGATCAGGATCAAGGAAGGCCGGGAGGCTGAGTTCGAGGCATTGGCGGATGGACTCGTGACCCAGTCGCGCGGTGAACAAGGCTGCTTGTCTTATGACCTGTGGCGCTCGGACGAAGCGCGTGAATACGTCTTCATCGAGCGATATGCGGACGAGGCGGCAGCACAGGCCCACGTCAAATCCGATCACTACCGCCGGATCGGGCGCCTGATGGGAGCGCTGATGGACGGGGCGCCGATTGTGTTCAGGCTCGCGGCAGTGACATCCGCTGCCGGCGTGGCGCCGGACAAGTAGCCTACTTGCCACCTCTGCCCTGGGCCACAGTCCCAAGTCAGCGTGACAGCAATGCGTCGTCTCTCCCGGGCTCCCTTGGGGCACCGGGATTTATCCCGCGGGCAATCCGCGGGTTCTTTTTTTGCCGCCAAGGCCCGCGGCGGCGCTTGCCACGGCCGAGCACATGGCGCAAGCGATGCTGAGCGCCCACGCCACCACTTGCGCGTGGCCACGCACTGCACCGAGGCTGACATAGACCACCGTGCGCGGCAGCCAGCGTGCATCGCGCCCGGTGCGCTTCAGGCGGCCTTTGGTCAGGCCAGCAAATCTCTGGACATAAGCATAGTTATGTCTAAAGAAATATCAGCTTAGTTAGAAATATAACGTATTACGTAGTAATATTTATATTCACGTTTCCTCTCGATTTTCGCCGCAGCCCAGACGACGCCGCGTTGCGGCGTTTTGACAGGAACTGCGAGCGCACGCGCGCCACCATTTACCATCCCGACTTGCGCGGAAGCGCTGAAGGAGATTGCCGCCGGGCCGGTGCAGACCATCTGGCGGGTGGCCAACGAAGCGGCCACCGGCGCGCCGGCCAGCGCTGGTCGGTATCCCGGCCGCCACCCCTGGGAAGCACAGGCGGAAGAGCAGGGCGCGCCTGCCGTGGCCAGCAATCCGGATAACCCGAACGTAGCAACGGTAACGATGAGAACCCAACGCTGTGGCCGTCCGGGCGTGACAGCCACCTTCAGCACGCCGTCGAGTTGATTGCTGATCGCGCCGGCCCCGCTCGATCTTGCGCACTTTGTAGTGGCCGGGGATCTGGGCGCGAGGGTGAGACGGCCGCGGCCCCGGCAGTCTGTCGGAATCACGTCTATTATTTACCCCAATGAAGGCCGGAGTGCACTTGCCTTGTGCATGCAAGGGACGGCACCTGGCTCGGGGCTTGCGATCGCAGTGTCCGAGCGCGACTGCAGCGAGGAATCCGGCGCGCAATCGACCTTGATCCTTCAGATCGAAATACTGCCAAGCAAAACCAGCGAACTGGCCATGCAGCCACGCCGCATTCCCTGCCGCGGGGTATTTGCAAGATGAGCAGCAATCCAACGGACTCGCATGCGCCGCCGCCATCTCCCCGCACGTGGGACGCGCGTCTGGCGCGACGGCTTGTCGAGCCGCTCAAGGATTCCCGGGTTACGCCCAATCATCTGACCACAATCCGGCTTTTGACCGGTGTGGCCGGCGCGGCGTGCCTGGCGCAAGGCGGCTTCGCCTGGGCGAATGGCGGTGCGCTGCTGGTCGTGCTTTCCAATTTTATCGACCATGCTGACGGGGAACTCGCGAGAATCAGCGGGAAATCCAGCAAGTTGGGCCATTTTTACGATCTGTTCAGCGACGCGGGAGTCACTATCCTGCTCTTCGTCAGCATGGGGATCGGCGTCTCGGGACAGTTTCAGGACACTGCGGTGTCAGCGGTCGTGCGCGGCAGCGTCGCGGGCGGGGCCGTGGCGCTGATTTTCTTCTTGCGCATGCGCATCGAGGCGCTCGCTGGCAAGAACGCCACGAAACAGGCCTCGGTCGGTGGCTTCGAGACGGAGGATGTGCTCTACCTCCTGCCCCTTGTGACCCTGAGCAGTGCCATCGGCCCATTCCTGACGGCGGCCTCGATCGGCGCGCCCTTGTTCGCGGCATGGGTGGTCATCGACTACTGGCGCGCCGTGCGGCGCGCTCGGCCCGTGACAGCGGCTACCAGACCATGAGGCGCCGATGAGCGAACAAGCCGAAGCGGACCGGGATCTTCTCGCCCTGGCTGGCGAGCGGCAGCAGCCTTTCGCCGACCCTGCAGCCGCGCGCGCCGATCCCGATGCAGATGTGGGCGCACGTGTTGGCACACTCGGGCACAGCGCGCTGCGCGCGGAATTCGAGCGCCAGGGTGCGTTCTTGCATGTGGGCGAATTTTTGCCGGCGGAAGTCACGGAGGGACTGGTTGCCAGCGCCCAGGCCTTGAAAGACCGGATCAATCGCAATTATCTTCCGGGCCACAAGCAGGGCGGCAGCGTCAGCCGCCATGTGATCGACCAGCACGCGCCGTTTATCGCGCAACTCTATCGGTCCAAGGCCCTGATCGGCTGGCTCGAACAGATCTGCGGCGAGCGGCTGCTGCCTTCGCCCGAGCAGGATCCGCATGCCTACGCGCTCTATTACTACACGCGCGAGGGCGATCATATCGGCTGGCATTACGACACCTCTTACTACAACGGCAGGCGCTATACCTTGCTGTTCGGCGTGATTGACGAATCGTCGTGCCGTCTCGAGTACGAATTGCACACGCGCGAGGCCGGTGTGCCCGTGCAAGCGGGGTCGGTACAGATCCCCCCAGGCGGCCTCGTGTTCTTCGATGGCGACAAGCTGCGCCACCGCATCACGCCACTCGGGGCGAACCAGATGCGGGTGTCGCTGACCTTCGAATACGTCACCGACCAGGGCATGCGGCCGTGGCTGCGTTTCGTCTCCAATATGAAGGACGCGCTCGCTTATTTCGGCTTCCGGCAAGTATTCAAACGGCTGGCCAGGGGCCAGCAGCCCCGGGCATGACGCGTGCGGCGATGTTTTCGCTGACAGCCGGTGCGGCGCTGTTTGTCGTCCTGCTTGCCTTCACCGGATTCGGCTCGGTCGCGTCGACGCTGCTGTCCGCCGGGTGGCTGAGCCTGCTGGTGGTGGCGTTTCACCTGCTGCCGCTGGCGCTGGATGCAGGTGCCATTTTCGTACTGTTCGATCGCCACGCCGGACATCGCACCCTGCGCGCCGCACTGCTTGCACGCTGGGTGGGCGAGTCCGTGAACAGCCTGCTGCCCGCCGGACAGCTGGGTGGACCGGTGCTGATGGTGCGCCATCTCGCGCAACTCGGTGCGCGCATGCGCGATGCTGCCGCGGCCATCACCGTCAGCACGACCATGCAAGCGATGGCGCAGATCGTGTTCGCGGTGTTCGGACTCGTGCTGTTCGGCGCGTCCACGGCGCGCGGAGCGCGCGAGGATTTGCAGTTTCCGGTGATTGCCGTCACCGCGCTATTGGCGCTGTGCATGGTCGGGTTCTATGTGGCGCAGCGGCGCGGCCTGTTTGGGCGAGTGCTGCGCTTGCTGTCGAAATTGTCGGGAAAGCGCGATTGGTCTGCGCTGACTTCGCGTGCCGATGCCGTGGACGCCGCGGTGCGGCAGACCTATCGCGCGCCAGGCAAGATCGCCGCGACCTTCGCGCTTAGCCTGGCGGGCTGGCTGGTCGGCACCGGCGAGGTGTGGCTGGCCCTGCGGTTTCTCGGCCATCCTGTCAGCTGGCTCGACGCCTTGCTGCTGGAGAGCGCCGGGCAGGCGATCCGCGGCGCCGCGTTTGCGATTCCCGGCTCGCTGGGTGCCCAGGAGGCTGGCTACCTGTTGCTCGCGCCATTGGTGGGCCTGCCTGCCGATGCGGCGCTGGCGCTGTCGCTGATGAAGCGCGCCCGGGAAATCGCGCTTGGCGCGCCCGGGCTTCTGTATTTGTACTGGAGTGAACGAAACCACCGGCGGCGAAGCATGGGGGGTGTGCCGACTACCGATTGATGGCAAATTGCAAGGGAGCAGAGAAAAGTATGCGAGCGATTATTCTTGCCGCGGGCCTTGGCCTGCGTTTGCAGCAACCGCCCGGAGAACAATTCCCGAAATGTCTGTTGCGCTTCGATGGCATGACCCTGCTGGAACGGCATCTACGCATGCTGGACGCGGCGGGCGTCACGGAGATCGTGCTTGCGCTTGGCTTCCAGCCTGAACTGGTCAAGACCGAACTCGACCGGCTCGGACATTCGCCCCATCCTGAAATCGTTCTGAATCAGCGCTACGAGCTCGGCAGCGTCCTGACCGTGCACACCGTCGCCGACGCGCTCACGCGCGGCGGCGACGTGCTGCTGATGGACGCCGACGTGCTCTACGACGAGCGCATTCTCGCCGCGCTGGTCGCCGGCGACAGCGTCAACCGCCTGCTGATCGACCGCGACTTCGAAATCGGCGACGAGCCAGTCAAGCTTTGCCTGCGGGACGGCCTTCCAGTCGAGCTGCGCAAGCAGGTCGCGGTGGGCCTGGAATATGACACGATCGGCGAGTCGGTCGGCTTTTTCCGCTTTGGCGAGCAGGCCGCGCGCCGACTGGCGCAGATCGTCGCGGGGTATGTCGAGCGCAACCAGGAGAAGATGCCGCACGAGGAAGCCGTGCGCGACCTGCTGCTGGAGGGCGGTCATGCCTTCGACATCGCGGACGTGACCGGTGCGCCCTGGATCGAGATCGACTTTCCGGGCGACGTCGTGCGCGCGCGCGATGAAGTGTTGCCGGAACTCCAGCGCCGGTCCAGCGTCGCCTCTGGAGCCACGCCATGAACGCACGCGATCCGGCCTTGTCCGCGGCCTCGCGCAGCGCCACGCTGCGCCAGTTGCTGGTGGGCCCCGAACTTGAATTCATGATGGAGGCCCACAACGGGCTCTCGGCCCGCATTGTGCGCGAAGCGGGCTTCAAGGCCATCTGGGCCTCCGGCCTGGCGATCTCGGCGCAATTCGGCGTGCGCGACAACAACGAGGCAAGCTGGACACAGGTGGTCGACACGCTCGAATTCATGGCCGATTCCAGCGGCTTGCCGATCCTGGTCGACGGCGATTCCGGCTATGGCAACTTCAACAATGTGCGGCGCCTGGTCAGGAAGCTCGAACAGCGCGGCATCGCGGGTTTGTGCATCGAGGACAAGCTGTTCCCCAAGACCAACAGCTTTATCGACGGCGAACGCCAGCAACTGGCCACGATCGACGAGTTCTGCGGCAAGATCAAGGCGGGCAAGGATACGCAGACGGATGCCGATTTCTCGATCGTCGCGCGCGTGGAAGCACTGATCGCGGGCTGGGGCATGGACGAGGCCTTGCGCCGGGCCGAGGCCTATCGGCAGGCCGGTGCCGACGCGATCCTGATCCACAGCAAGCTGTCGCGGCCGGATGAGATCCTCGAGTTCGCACGCGAGTGGGCCGGCCGCGCTCCGCTGGTGATCGTGCCGACCCGGTACTACAGCACGCCCACCGAGGTGTTTCGCCGGGCCGGCATCAGCGTTGTGATCTGGGCCAACCACCTGATTCGTGCGGCGGCATCCGCGATGCAGGCGGTGGCCAAGGAAATCCACGACACCCAGACGCTGGTGCATGTCGAGGACCGTATCGCGCCGGTAAGCGAGATCTTCCGCCTGCAGGACGCCGATGAGTATTCCGCCGCCGAACGGCTGTACCTGTCTGGTTCCGAGGCGCCCGGCGCGGCGGTTGTGCTGGCGGCGAGCCGCGGTGAAGGGCTTGACGCCCTGACCGCCGAGCGGCCCAAGGTCATGCTGCCGGTCGCGGGCAAGCCGCTGCTGCGCTGGCTGGTGGACGCCTTCAAGATGCAGGGCATCCACGACATCACCGTGGTCGGCGGCTATCATGCCGATGCGATCCGGTGCGCGGGCGTCACGCTGCTGCGCAACGAGCGCCACGCGAGCACCGGCGAACTGGCGTCGCTGACGTGCGCGGCCGAAGGCCTGCATACAGATACCGTGATCGCCTACGGCGACCTGCTCTTTCGCAGCTACTTCCTGCGCGACCTGTTCGAGAGCGAGTGCCGCTTCAGCGTGGTGGTCGACTCGTCGCAGACGCAACCGTCGAATCAGAGCGTCCGCGATTTCGCCTACTGCTCCGCGCTGGACGATCGCGCCCTGTTCGGCCAGAAGGTCCTGCTGCGGCATGTCTCGAACAAGGCGCGGGAAGTGCCCGTCACCGGCGGGCAGGCGCCGCACGGACGCTGGATCGGCCTGCTGTGCGCACGCGGCGCCGGGCGTGAGGCCTTGCAGCGCACACTTGCCGGCCTGCGTGCGCGAGCCGATTTCGACACGCTGGACATGCCGGACCTGCTCAACGCCTTGATCGATGCAGGCGAGGAGATCGAGGTGAAGTATGTGCATGGCCACTGGCGCAGCGTGAACGACCTGGAGGACTACCAGCGCGCGGGCGAGTTCGCGCATGCCCCGCTGCCGTTCGTCCAGGGCGCACCCTCCAGCGAGAAACGCCCATGATCGAAGCGGCCCAGTTTATCGAGGCGACGCTGGCGCGCGGCTTCTCCTGGTATGCGGGGGTGCCGTGCTCGTATCTCACCCCCTTTATCAATTACGTGCTGCAGGCTCCATCGTTGCACTACGTCTCGTCCGCGAACGAAGGCGACGCGGTAGCGCTGATCGCGGGCGTGACGCTCGGCGCCAGGGATGGGCGGCGCGGCATCACGATGATGCAGAACTCCGGTCTCGGCAATGCGGTGAGCCCGCTCACTTCGCTGACCTGGACGTTTCGCCTGCCACAATTGCTGATCGTGACGTGGCGAGGACAACCGGGCACCGCGGACGAGCCGCAACACGCGCTGATGGGTCCGGTCACGCCTGCGATGCTCGACACCATGGAGATACCCTGGGAGCTGTTCCCGACCGACGCGGCCGCCATCGGCCCGGCGCTCGATCGCGCGCTGGCGCATATGGACGCGACCGGACGCCCTTACGCGCTGGTCATGCAAAAAGGCAGTGTCGCGCCCTATGCGCTCAAGCCGCAGATTCGACCCGCGCCGCGCGCGCGATGCGAGGTCCGCACGCAGTGGCGGGGAGGGGCGCCGGATGCGCTGCCTTCGCGTCGCGATGCCTTGCAGCGCGTGATTGCACATACGCCGGCTGCTTCCACGGTGGTACTGGCATCGACCGGCTTCTGCGGCCGCGAACTGTATGCGCTCGAAGACCGGCCAAACCAGCTCTATATGGTGGGCTCGATGGGTTGCGTGGCTTCGTTTGCGCTCGGCCTCGCGCTGGTGCGCCCGGACCTGCATGTGGTCGCCATCGACGGCGACGGCGCTGCCTTGATGCGCATGGGCAACTTCGCCACCCTGGGCGCATACGGCCCGTCGAACCTCGCGCACGTGCTGCTCGACAACGGAGCGCACGACTCGACCGGCGCACAGGCCACGGTGTCGCCCAATGTGTCTTTCGCCGGCGTGGCGGCGGCGTGCGGCTATGCCTCGGCGGTCGAAGGCGACCGCCTCGAGCTGCTTGACGATGGTCTTGCGGCGGCTGCGCCCGCCGCGCCGGGTGCATCCGCTCCCGGCGCGCGTTTCGTGCGATTGATGATACGCGCCGGCACGCCGGATGGCCTGCCCAGGCCCACCATCACCCCCGCGGAAGTGAAGTCCCGCCTCGCGCGGCACATCGGCGCTGATCACGGAGAGAACTGATGCTATTGCTCAACCCCGGGCCGGTTACCTTGTCCGAGCGCGTACGCCGCAGCCTGCTGCAGCCCGATTTGTGTCACCGCGAAAGCGAATTCTTCGATTTGCAGGACGAGGCGCGTGCGCGGCTGCTTGACGTCTACCGGCTGGACCCCGCCGAGTGGGCCGCGATATTGATGACCGGGTCAGGCACAGCGGCAGTCGAAAGCATGATTGCCGCGCTGGTGCCCGAGCGCGGAAAGCTGCTCGTGATCGAGAACGGCGTGTACGGCGAGCGCATCACGCAGATAGCAAGTCAATACCGCATCGACCATGAGGTGATCAGGCATGACTGGATGCAGGCGCCCGATCCCGGCCGGCTGGCCGCCGTGCTGGACGCGGACCGGGCCATCGGCCATGTGGCGGTCATCCACCATGAAACGACGACTGGGCGCTTGAACGATCTGCACGCGCTCGACGCCGTTTGTCGCCAGCGAGGCGTTCTCTTGCTGGTCGACGCCGTCAGCAGCTTCGGCGCCGAGACGATCGATTTCGGCGGCAGCATTGCCGCCGTGGCCGCCACTGCCAACAAGTGCCTGCACGGCGTGCCCGGGGCCGCCTTCGTCATCGCGCGACGTGACGCGCTGGCCCAGGCCGCAAGCCGGACCTATTACCTGGATCTTGGCCGGCTGGCACGCCTGCAGGACCAGCGCAACACCCCTTTCACCCCGTCCGTGCACGCCTACTACGCCCTGGTGGAAGCGTTGCGCGAGCTTGACGACAGCGGCGGCCAGCCCGCCAGGCACGCGCACTATGCGGCCCTGGCCGAGCAGGTGCGCGCGGGACTTGCATTGCGTGGCATCGCAAGCGCGTTGCCGGCGGACCAGTCTTCCGTCGTCCTGCGCGCCTACCGTTTGCCGGCGAGCTTGTCGTACACGCAGTTGCACGACGGCTTGAAAGCGCTCGGCTTTGTGATCTATGCAGGGCAGGGGCAGCTGTCGAACGAACTGTTCCGGATCTCCACGATGGGACATATTCAGGCGCACGACATCGAGCGCCTGCTGCAGGGGTTTGCGGCATTGATGACGTGATCCCGGCGTGGCTACCCGCGCCATTGAGGCATTGCCCGCGAAGGCAGGTTACGGGGGGCCAGGCACAGGCGCTCAGTGCCCCGATAACCGCCATGAATGACGCCAGCTAGCCCTGTCCGCTCCCTGCGACTTCAGGCACCAGGGCATGAAGCCGGGAAAGAACGAGCCGCGCCGCCCGGGACAGCGGATGATGCCGCGTGACGCCCATCGCAATGGTCCGTGGCAGGCGCGGCTCGACAATCTCGACTGCTGACAAGCGTCCGGCGGCAACCTCGCTATCCACGGCGAGGACAGGAAGTATTGTCAAAGCGCCACCAGCAAGCGCGACCTCCTTCATCGTATTCAGCGATTCCACTTCCAGTGCCACGTCCAGCGAGATGCCGAGCTGGCGCGCGTGCTGGTCAAGGATCGATCGCAGGCCATTGGGCGCCGGCGGCAGCACCAGCGGGAGGCCGTCGAGCTTGCGGAACGCCACCGTCGGCATCCCGGCGAGCGGATGCCCGGGCGGGCAGATCAGGTAGGTGGCGACCTGGGCGAGCACGTCTTCATTCTGTCGCGGCCCGGGGCCATAGCGATTGATGACCGCAAGATCCAGATGGCCCGATTCCAGTTCCTCATCGAGTTGGCCGCTGAACCCTTCGGCCACGCGCAGCCGGACACCCGGCGCCGTGGTGCGCAGGTCCTCGAACAGCGCCGGAATCAGGCGTGGCGCCATTGACGGCAGCACGCCGATCCTTACCTGGCCGACCGGCACGCCCGCCGCGTCCTTGACCTCGTCGCGCAGCCGCGCCGACTGGGCCAGCAGCAACTGGACATGCGGGAAGATCCGCTGGCCGAACTCCGACAGCACCACGCCCCGGCCGGTCCGTTCGAACAGCCGGTCGCCCCATTCGGCTTCGATCTGGGCAATGGCGCGGCTCACCAGCGACTGGGCGATCCCCAGCGAGCGTGCCGCGCGTGACAGCGATCCCACTTCGGCCACCAGTGCCACGGTTTCGAGCTGCTTCAGGTTCACGCTGCCACTCCATCCAGAAAGTCGATATCAGATATCGACGATTCTACTCTTTTGCATTAGACCAGGACTCCATACACTGAGTCCATCCCTCCTGGCAGAGAGAGGGGGCTTACGAAACATATGGAGACAACATGCCGCGCTTTTCCGCTGTGCTTCGCGCATTCCGGCGGCCGTTATGCGCCTTGCTGGTCGCCGCCGCGCCGGCTGCCTTCAGCGGCGCCGCCGCTGCCACACCGGGCTATCCCGCCAAACCGATCCGCCTGCTTGTGCCGTTTCCGGCCGGCGGGCCCACTGACGCGATGGCGCGGCTGATCGGCCAGCACCTGTCGCAGCAGCTAGGACAGCCCGTGGTGATAGACAACCGCGGCGGCGCCGGCGGCACCATCGCCACCGAGGCCGCGGCGCAGGCGGCCCCCGATGGCTATACGCTGTTCTTTGCCACCACCGGCACCATGGCGATCAACCCATGGCTCTACCGCTCGCTGAAGGTTGACCCCGTCAAGTCGTTCGATGCCGTGGGTTCGGTGGCCTCCACGGTCAACGTGCTGGTGGTGCCGAACAACCTGCCGGTCAGCAACGTCAGGGAGCTGCTGGCGCTGGCAAGGCAGAAGCCGGGCACGCTGACCTTCGGCTCGGCCGGCAACGGCAGCTCCAACCACCTGTCCGGCGAACTGTTCAGGTCAATGGCGGGCGTCGACATCGTCCATGTGCCGTACAAAGGCTCGGCGGCGGCATTCACCGACCTGCTTGGCGGACGCATCTCGATGATGTTCGACACGGTATCGAGCCAGGTGCAGTACATCAGCACCGGCAAGGTCAAGGCGCTCGGCGTGACCGGGGCGACACGCTCGGAGGCGCTGCCCAAGGTGCCGACCATTGCCGAGGCCGGCCTGCCGGGCTTCGACGTGACGATCTGGTTCGGCCTGTCGGCACCGAAGGGGACCACGCCAGACGTGATCCGCCGCCTGAACAGCGAACTGCAGGCCGTGCTCGCGCAGGCGGACGTGCAGAAACAGCTCGCCGCGCTGGGTGCACGGCCGCTGCCGGGGACGCCGGCCGACTTCTCCCGGCTGATCCAGCAAGACGCGGGCAAGTGGTCGCCGGTGGTGAAGGCATCGGGAGCGACCCTTGACTGAGATCTCCGCAACCTTCGGCGCCTTGTTCTCGCCGGCCTCGGTGGCCGTGATCGGCGCCTCGGACAATCCCAACAAGGTGGGCGGACGGCCGATCCACTACCTGCGCACCTTCGGCTACACGGGCGAGGTGTTTCCGGTCAACCCGGGGCGCGAGGTCATCCAGGGCTATCGCGCGTATCCCGATCTCGGTGCGATCGGCAAGGCGCCGGATGCCGTGGTGATCGCCGTGTCCGGCGATGCCACGCTTGAGCAGGTGCGCCAGTGCGGCGCCGCCGGCGTCAAGGCTGCCGTCATCATGGCGTCGGGCTTCGCCGAGACGGGCGAGACGGGACGCCGGCGGCAGCAGGAACTGGTGGCGGTGGCCAATGACAGCGGCATGCGGCTGGTGGGGCCGAACGCGCAGGGCACGGCCAACTTTGCCAGCGGCGCGGTGCTCAATTTCTCGACCATGTTCATGGAGGTGGCGCCCCGGGACGGCCCGATCGCGATCATCAGCCAGAGCGGCGCGGCGAGCGTCATGCCCTATGCCTTGCTGCGCCAGGCCGGCCATGGCGTGCGCTACCTGGTGGCGACGGGCAACGACGCCGATCTCGACGCCTGCGCCATGACCGCGGCCGTGGCGGCGGACCCCGAGGTGCGGCTGATCCTGGTCTACCTTGAATCGGTGTCCGACCCGGCGCAGCTGGCCCGTGCGGCGGCGGTGGCCCGTGCGCGTGGCGCCAGCATCGTGGCGATCAAGGCCGGCAACAGCGAGCGCGGCGCCAGGGCGGCAGCCTCGCATACCGGTGCGCTGGTCGGCAACGATGCGGCGATCGATGCCTTCCTGGCTCGTCACGGCATCTGGCGTGCGCGCGATATCGGCGAGCTGGTTCGCGCCGTGCCCCTCTATCTGCAGCACTGCACGCCGGGGCAGGGCCGCACGGTCGTGATGAGCCATAGCGGCGCCGTGGGCGTCATGGCGGCCGACCTGGCCGAACGGCACGAGCTGCCGCTGACCGAACTGCAGCCGGCCACGCTGCGCGAACTGGGCGCGATCCTGCCCGCGTTCGGGACGGCCAGCAATCCGCTCGACATGACCGCGGCGCTGCTGGGCAAGGGCGACATGTTCCCGCGCGTGCTACAGGCGCTGGGCGCCGATCCGCAGGCCGACATGGTGATGGTCGGCATTCCGGTGGCCGGCCCCGGCTACGACGTCGAGGCGCTGGCGCGCGACGCCGCCACTTTCAGCGCGCAACAGGCCAGGCCGCTGGTGGCGAGCGCGCCGCAACAGTCGGTGCGCGAGGTCTTCGTGCGGCACGGGGTGCCGGCCTTCGTCACCGAAGCGGATGCCATTGCAGCGCTGGCGCAATACGCCGCGCATCATCGGCTGGCCGAGGCGGCAACCACGCCGGCCTGGCCTGAAGCACGGCAGCTCGACGGCAGTGGATTGCAGGACGAAGCCCGTAGCCTGGCATTGCTTGCCGCAGCCGGCGTACCGACCGTGCCGTACCGGCTATGCGACAGCGTGGATGCGGCGGTGACGGCGTTTGACGCGCTCGGCGGGGTGCCGGTGGTGGTCAAGGGCTGTGCGGCGGAGGTCCCGCACAAGAGCGAACATGGCCTCGTGCATCTTCGGCTCACCGATGCGGCGAGCGTGGCCCGCGCGACGCAGGACTGTCTCGATACGCTGCAGCGGCTGGGCGTGGCATCCCCACGGGTGATCGTGGCAACGATGGTCAAGGGCCGCCATGAGTTTGCGCTGGGCGTCTCGGTCGATCCCGCGTTTGGGCCGCTGGTCATGATCGGGGAGGGCGGCACGCTGCTCGAACTCCGCAAGGACGTCGTGACCCTGCTGGCCCCGTTCACCGCCGACGACGTCAAGGCGGCCTGCGCACGGCTGCGCCTGGCGCCGCTGTTCGGTGGCTATCGCGACATCCCGGCGCTCGACCTGGAGGCGCTGGCGTCGTCGGCGGTTGCGCTCGGAGACTGGGCGTTGCGTCACCGCACCGCGCTGGTTTCGGTCGACATCAACCCGCTGATGGTGATGGCGGCCGGCGCGGGTGTCGTGGCAGTCGATGCCGTGGTGGAACTCAAGGGAAACTGAAGCATGGAAGCCATACGTGTCGAACAGGATGACGAGATCGCCATCGTCACGCTGAACCGTCCGGGCCGCATGAACGCGGTCAACGACGTGCTGCGCGGCGAGCTGATCGAAGCGCTGGGCCGGCTCAACACCGAACCATCGGTACGCGCCGTCGTGCTGACCGGTGCCGGCGAGCGGGCGTTCTGCGCCGGGCAGGACCTCGATGAGGCGGCTGCCGTGACCTGGCAGCAGCTCGTGCCCTGGCTGAACCGGCAACGGGCGATGTACCAGGCCGTGCGCGATCTGGACAAGCCTTGCGTGGCCGCCGTGCGGGGCGTGGCGGCAGGCGCGGGTTTCCAGCTGGCGCTGTGCGCGGACTGGCGCCTGACCACGGCTGACAGCCGCTGGGGCCAGCCGGAGGTCAAGGCAGGCCTGGCTAGCATCGTCGGATCGT
This sequence comes from Cupriavidus consociatus, assembly GCF_017814975.1. Taxonomy (GTDB): domain Bacteria; phylum Pseudomonadota; class Gammaproteobacteria; order Burkholderiales; family Burkholderiaceae; genus Cupriavidus; species Cupriavidus consociatus. The sequence continues at coordinate 639,801 of NZ_JAGIQA010000001.1, read as the reverse complement.
ATCTGATGACGCTGCACGTTGGGCACACCCATAACGTGCAGATGTCGCTGTCGGGCGAGCTGGTCAGTGGCCAGCGCGCCTTCGATATCGGCCTGGTGACGGCGCTGTGCGGCGAGGCCGAGCTGATGACGCAGGCGCTGGCACAGGCGCGGTCGCTGGCGGCGCTGCCGCCGACCGCCGTGCGCCTGTCCAGGCAGCGCTTTCGTGCCATGACGCAGCCGGGGTTCGATGAGGCCTGTGTCGCCGGCATCCGGGCGCAACTGGAATGCTATGCCGACGGCGAGCCGCAGCGCGTGATGGCAGCGTTCCTCGATCAACGCAAGACAAGGGAGTCGCAGTGAAGCAGTTGACCCAACACTACATAGACGGCACACGTCGCCCGATACGAGGCGGCGAACCGATCCGCGTCCACGATTCGGCGACCGAAGCCCCGTTGGCCGAGGTCAGCCTGGGCACCGCGGACGATGTGGCCGACGCCGTGGCGGCGGCCGTGCGAGCGCAGCCAGCGTGGCAGGCCCTGGGCGCAGCCGGGCGGGCGCCGTATCTGCATGCGCTTGCCGATGCGCTGGAAGGTTGCGCAGCGGAACTCGCCCACGAGATCTCGCGTGAAGTCGGCATGCCGCTGAAGCTGTCGCGTCGTATCCAGGTCGATGCGCCGATCGCGGCCTGGCGCGCCACGGCGGCGCTGGCCGACACGTTCGATTTCGTCCGCACGATCGGCAATTCCCGGGTGACGCTGGTGCCGGTCGGCGTGGTGGCCGCCATCACGCCGTGGAACTACCCGTTGCACCAGATCACGGCCAAGCTGGCGCCCGCGCTGCTGGCCGGCTGCACGGTGGTGCTGAAGCCGTCCGAACTGGCGCCTGCCGCCACGGAACGGCTGATGGCCGCGTGCGAACAGGCGAAGCTGCCGCCGGGCGTCCTTAACCTCGTACTGGGAGGTGCGGCGGTCGGCGAGGCGCTGGTCTCGCATCCCGATATCCAGATGGTGTCGTTCACCGGCTCCACGGCAGTGGGCCGGAAGGTCGCCGCGCAGGCGGCGGGCGACATGAAGCGCGTGTCGATGGAACTCGGCGGGAAGTCGGCGGCCGTCGTGCTGCCGGGTGCCGATCTCGCCAGGGCGGTCAGGGCGACGGTCGGTTCCTGCTTCCTCAATTCGGGGCAGACCTGCAGCGCGACCACCCGGCTGATCGTTGCCCGCGAGGACTACCCGCGCTGCCGGCAACTGCTGGCGGAGGCCGCGGCAGCGATGACCCTGGGGGATCCCGCCGATGGCGAAACCCGGGTCGGCCCCTTGCTGTCGGCGCTGCAGCGCCAGCGCGTGCAGGCGCATATCGCCACAGCGGAAGAGGCGGGCTTCGACCGGATCGCCGGCGGTGCCGACGCGCCAGTACCAGCGACCGGCTATTTCGTCGCGCCGACCATCTACGGCAACGTTGCACCCGACAGCCGGCTGGCGCAAGAGGAGGTCTTCGGGCCGGTGCTGGCGGTGCTGTGCTACGACAGCGTCGACGAGGCGATCGCCCTGGCCAATGGCACGCGCTACGGACTGGCTGCCACGGTCTGGGCTGCCGATGACAGCGCCGCCGAAGCGATCGCCAACGCGCTGCGGGCAGGGCAGGTGGACGTCAATGGCGCCCGCTTCAATCCCGCCGCACCGTTTGGCGGCTTCGGCCTGTCCGGCGTCGGGCGCGAAGGCGGCGTCCATGGGCTGGAAGAGTTCCTGGAGCCGAGATCGGTTCAGCTCCCTTAGTCAAGACTAGCCAAGACATCAAAAGGAATCGCACTATGTACAGTCAGGTCACCGTTGCTCGCGCAGGAAAAAGCGAGCGCATCGCCGTGGTCACCATGAACCGGCCAGACAAGCTCAACGCGCTGACCAAGGTCATGGAGGCCGAATTGCGCGACGCCATGGAGACCGTCGATCGCGACGACAACGTCCGCGTGGTGGTGCTGACCGGCGCCGGCAAGGGCTTTTGCGCCGGCATGGACATCAACGAACTGGAAGTGCTGCCGCCGGGCGACATCCGCGCCGCCCAGTGGATGCGCCCGTTCGACATGAACCGGCGCGCCGACTACCAGACACGCTATGGCTATTTCCCGGCCATGCGCAAGCCCGTGATCGCGGCAATCAATGGTGCCGCGGCGGGTCTGGGCCTGGTGTTCGCGCTGTACAGCGACATGCGCTTCGCCAGCGCGCGGGCCGCGTTCAGCACCGCGTTCGCGCGTCGGGGGCTGATTGCCGAGCACGGTATCTCCTGGCTGCTGCCACGCGTGGTCGGCCCAGGTCATGCTGCCGATCTGCTGTACTCGGCACGCAAGGTTCCGGCCGACGAGGCGCTGCGGATTGGTCTGGTCGACCGTGTGGTCGATGCGGACACACTCATGGCGACGACCCTTGACTATGCCGACGACCTCGCCGAGAACGTTTCGCCCCGATCCATCCGCGTGATGAAGCGGCAACTGTGGGAGCAACCGTTCCAGTCATTGGCCGAGGCCACGCGGGTTGCCAACGCCGAGATGTTCGAAAGCATCCAGAGCGAGGACTTTACAGAGGGGGTTGCGCATTTCATCGAGCGCAGGCCGGCCAGATTTTCCGGCCAGTGACCGCACTGAAACACTCTGCTGCGACAGTGCACCGCGCAACCCTTCTTCGCCGGCCACGCGTTGACGACGCTGAATGTCGCAACGCGTGGCAAGCAGGACGACTGACACGCTTCCAGCGACCCCCTTTTCAGGGCGATCACTATTCCGGCTGGATTCCCGCTTCCTTGATGACTTTCCCCCACTTTGCCAGGTCAGACTTGATCAAGGCCGCGTATTCCTGTGACGTGCCGCCCTTGACCTCGATTCCTGCCGCTTCCAGCTTGGCGCGCACCTCGGGCAAGTTCAGCGCGGCATTGATCTCGGTATTGAGCCTGGCAACGATCTCCCTGGGGGTTCCCGCGGGGGCCAGGAAGCCGCCGTTGGTATTGGCGTCATAGCCCTTGAGGCCTTGCTCTTCGGCAGTTGCCACATTGGGCAGGGCCTTGGAGCGGCTATGGGTGGATACCGCGATGGCACGGACGTTGCCCGACTTGACCTGCTCCTGGATGGCGCTGATGGTATCGATGTAGAGCGTGGTCCGTCCGGCGATCAGGTCGGGATGGGCGGCGGACGACCCCTTGTAGGGCACCAGCAGCACCGGCGCCCCGCTTACCATGCGGAACATTTCGGCGGCCATTTCCTGCGCGCTGCCACGACCGGAAGTGGCAACCTTGGCCTCGCCCGGATTCGCCTTCATCCAGGTGACCAGCTCAGGTACCGTCTTGACCGGGAGTTTCGGGTAGACCGCAAACACCAGCGGGATCTCATGGGTGTAGACGATGGGCTCGAAGCTCTTCTGCGGATCCCACCCCAGGTTCCTGAAAAGGAATTTGTTGATGTTGTGGCTGCCGCCCACGATGCCGATGGTATATCCATCGGGCCTGGCGTTTGCCAGCACCGCGGTGCCCAGGTTGTTGGACGCACCCGGACGGTTCTCGACGATGAACGGTTGGCCAAGCCTGACTGAAAGCTTTTCGCCGACGATCCGGGCGATCAGGTCGATGCCACCCCCCGCCGGCGCGGGGACGATGATGGTGACGGGTCGCGCGGGGTAATTCTGTGCCGATGCCAGGCCGGGTGCGATGAGCAGCGCGGCGGGGACGACCAAGGTCTTGATCAGGGTAGTGAACTGCATCGTTGTCTCCGTTTGTTTCTGGTTAACTCGTGTCAACTCTGGGGATGCACGCCTTTGCAAAGCGTGCAAGGGTGCGGATCCATGTCAGCCGCGCCCGGCGAAGGGCATGGCACTGGCCATGACGGTCATGGTCAGCACGTTGGCGTCCAGTGGCAGCGAGGCCATATGACGCACGGCATTGGCGACGTGGCTGGCGTCCATCATGGGCTCGGGTGCGATCGTTCCGTTGGCCTGCAAGACGCCGCGCGTCATGCGCTCGGACAGGTCGGTCAACGCGTTGCCGATGTCAATCTGGCTGGCAACGATGTTGAAGGCGCGCCCGTCCAGCGCCAGTGCCTTGGTGAGGCCGGTGACGGCGTGCTTGCTGGCGGTATAGGGCGCCGTGAAGGGACGCGGCGTATGCGCCGAGATGGAGCCGTTGTTGATGATGCGCCCGCCCTGCGGCGATTGACGGCGCATGAGTCCGAAGGCCGCACGCGCGCAGAGATAGACGCCGGTGACATTGGTATTGATGACGTTGAACCAGTTATCCAGCGGCAGCTCGTCCATCGGCACAGCCGGCGCATTGACACCCGCATTATTGAAAAGCAGGTCCAGTCGCCCGAACTCGCGTTCGATCGCGTCGAACAAGGCCTGCACGCGCTGCGGGTCGGTCACGTCTGCAGGCATGGCCACCGCGCTCTGGCCGCGCGCGGCGGCTTCGGCGGCCAGCGCTTGCAAGGGAGTGGCGCGGCGGCCGGCCAGCACGACCGTCCAGCCGTCGTCGAGCAAGCCAATCGCGGTAAGGCGGCCAACGCCGCTGCCAGCGCCCGTAACCAGGGCGATCTTTCGGGAAGCGTTCAAGGACGGTCTCCTGCAATGAGGGGCGAACGAAAATCAGGTGAGAAACGGCGCCGCGCGCCCGTGAGACGGGGAGGGCAAGCGTGGCGATGGTGGGAAAATGAAGCCGGTCAATTCCGGTGTCAGGGATGGGCCCGCGCTCAGGTAGTCAGGCTCATGACGGGGCGGTTGCCGGCCAGCGCCTGGGCGACGCTGTCGAGCACCATCTGCGCCATGGCGGTACGGGTCTCCCAGGTGGCGCTGGCGCGGTGGGCCTGCAGCGTCGTGCGGTCGGACTGGCGTAGCGTCAGGGGAACGCGAGGCTCATCTACGAATACGTCCAGCGCGGCGCCCGCGATCCGGCCGGCGGCGACGGCTTCGGCGAGATCCGCCTCGTTGACCAGCCGGCCACGCGCCACGTTGACCAGATAGCCGCGGGGGCCGAGTGCGTCCAGCACCGCGGCATCGACGATGCCTTCGGCCTTGTCGGCAGCCGCGCACAGCACCAGGGCATCGCTGTCGTGCGCAAGCTGGCGCAGATCTGCCACGAAGGCATAGGGCACGTCGTCCATGCGGTGCAGGTCCGTGTAGCGGATGTCGCAGCCAAAGGCAGCGGCCCGCGTTGCGACCGCGCGGCCGACTCGCCCCATGCCTGCGATACCGACGCGCATGCCGCTGAATCGCCGGGCGAGCGGGATGGCGCTGGGCTGGGGGTGCAGCTCCCATTGGCCATCGCGCACAAAGCGGTCGACGGCGCAGATGTTGCGGCAGGCCGCGATCAGCAGGCCGATGGCCAGGTCTGCCACGTCTTCTGTCAGCGCACCCAGGGTGGCGGTGACTGGCAGGCCGCGTTCACGGCAGTAGGCAAGATCCACCGCATCCGTCCCGACACCATTGACGGCCACCACCTTCAGCGCCGGCAGCTGTTCCAGCATCGCGCGCGAGATCCCGGTGTGCCCGCCGGTGATGACGGCCTCGATTGCCGCGCCATGCTCCCGCAGCCACGCGCCCTGGTCCGCGATCTCGAAGAATTTGTGAACCCGATAGCGTGTGGCGAGTTCGTCATTGGCCGCCGGGATCAGGATGGGATTGAGTTGCAGGATCTGTGGCTTCATGTCCGGATGCAGTCAGGTTGACAAAGGTAGGAAAAGGTTGACTGCATGGTATGTATAAGTTGATTGTGTAGGCAATCTTGATATATAAAATCAATATAAATTTGCCAAACCAGTCATCATGGGATCCTGGATATCGATGGAGGAGGCGTGCAAGCGCCTTGGCGTCAGGCCGCAGACGATCTATGCCTACGTCAGCCGCGGCAAGCTGGAAGTCACATCCGACCCCGCGGACACACGGCGCAGCCTGTATCGCGCCGAAGACGTGGCGAACCTGGCCAGGCGCAAGCAGGCCGGGCGCAAGTTTGAGACGCTCGCGGCCAATACGCTGTTCGGGGCGGAGCCCAGCATCCCCACTGCGCTCTCCACCTTTGTGCGGGAGCGGCTGTACTACCGCGGTCAGGACGCGGTGATGCTGGCCGGCTCGGCCAGCCTGGAAGACGTTGCGCGCTTGCTCTGGAACGCCGAGCAACCCGTCGACTTTTCATCGACTGCCCGCTGCGGCAAGCCGGGGCGTGTTGCGGCGTTCATGGCCCTGGCCGAGCTGGCCGCCACGGGCCACTCCACCCACGGGCGCATGACCCGCGTCCTGCACTACGAATGCCAAAGCCTGGTGGGCCAGCTGGCCAATAGCTTCGGCGCGCATGCGGGACAGCAGCCGTTGCACTTGCGATTTGCGCAAGGGTGGAAGCAATCCCCGCAGGTGGCTGACCTCCTGCGTACGGCGATGGTGCTGCTGGTGGACCACGAGTTGACGAGTTCCGCCTTTGCCGCGCGCATTGCGGCGTCCACCGGGGCGTCCCTGCCGGCCTGCCTTCTGTCCGGCCTGACCACACTGTCCGGTCCGCTGCATGGCGACGCCTCAGGCCGCGTGAAGGCGCTGTTCAATGAACTGGACCGACAGGGCGAGGACCAGGTGATCGCCCACCACCTGTCCGCTGGCTTGCCATTGGCTGGATTCGGGCATCACCTCTATCCCGAAGGCGATCCGCGCGCGGCCGCGTTGCTGGCACTGTTCGATCCCCCGGAAGTCATCGCCCGCTTTATCGAGAAAGCGACTCGCCTGACCGGTTTGCAACCCAATATCGACGTTGCCCTGGCGGCGCTGGTTACCCACTACGGACTACCTGACGACGCAGCCTTTGGCATGTTCGCCACGGCGCGGAGCATCGGGCTGTTGGCACATAGCCTGGAGCAGTCGGGTGTGGGGCAAGTGATACGTCCGAGAGGGCGTTATGTCGGGAAAACGCCTGAAAGAGCGGCCGAGGGCTGAGTCGCCACGGCGCCGGGGCCGCCTCATTCACCAACCACCGGCGTTCGCGCGACACACGCTGCCGTCGTCGTTCACTTCGTCATGCAGCGCCACCAGTCAACTTACGCCAGGCTGGTCGCGTTCGACGCTGTCGGCGAGCGCGCGCAACAAGGCCGCGCCGTCGCCGCGCCAGGCGCTGCCGTGCATGCAGGCGAGCGTTGTGGGCTGCAGTGCAGCGAGGCGTTCCAGCATTGCGCGGGCGTTCCTGGTGTGGGAGAAGTAGTCCATCTTGCGACGGAACGCCTCGCTCGGCTCGAGGATGTCACCCTCGGTAAGCGGCGCAGGGTGCGAGCCGCCCTGGGTAAACAAGTCCCCACAGAGCAGGGTCGCTGACGTGCACTCCATCAGGAACCCACACTCCCATGCGTGCGGCAGATGCGGTGTATCCAGCCAGCTCACCTTGTGCTGCCCGAGCGAGATGGTCTCGCCATCATCCAGCGCGCGAGGCGGGCGGTCGGCATAGTCACTCACCGAGACCATGGCTGCGATCTGGCCGCACAGTGGCTCGGCTCGCGGCGCGGCCGCGAGAAACTGATTGAGCGCGCCGCATTCGTCAGCCTCGAAATGCGAGAAACCGACATAGCGCAGGCGACCGACAGGCATGATCCGCTCGACCGCTTCCCTGACCACCGGAAACAGCCTGCGCAGACCGGTATGAAATAACAGCGGCTCGTCGTCATCGATCAGGAACTGGTTGAAAGAGAATCCGCCACCCCCGGGGATCTCGAGCGGCGTGGAGATGCGATAGATGCGGTCCGCAATCTCGTCGATTGCTGTACCGCTGGAGAGGGACAGGGTCGCCATGGCGCGCTCCTCCTTGGGCAACTTGCGTGGTCCGGACTCGGCCAACTCGTCGTTGTGCGTTCGACGATTGTCTGCCATCCAGGCCCAGCGTCAAGGGAAGGATCAATGCGGACGAAGCGGTGGCGCTTCGGCGCCCGATGCGGTTGCTGATCCCTGGCGCTCGCGAAAATCATTCGCAACCCGCAAGGGCGCGCGGAGGGAGGGCAGCAAATCAACCGTCGACGTCGCGCGGATCGTTGCCAAATGAGCTTCGCTCAACGATTTGGCGGTCCCGGCCGTGGATAAGCAGTTCCACCCTTGCACGCCTGGCCTTCTCCAGGCCGGTGGCAATCGCGTGGTCCATGGAGGTGAATCGCTGCTGCCTGCCGGCGCCACCTTCCGATTCAACGGCCCAGCCGTTATGGGTGGGCACGACGTGGATGTTCTTGCCGGGCATGGTCGTCTCCGGAGGTTGGTGCAGCCAGTGTCTGCTCAACGTCACCGCACCGGTATCAGGCGTTGTCCGACAAAGAGATGTGGCCGCAGTAGCCCGACCATCTTTTTGTAAAGGCTCTCGTCACACCTAAACTGGTGCCATCACATCCTTCTCTGCGCGGCTTCGCGAAATCCGGGGTCATTTTATGGAGGGCCGGATCATGCACACTGTTGTCAGGACTTATGCCGGAAGCGGGGCCAAGGCGCTGTTTGACCTGCTGGAAAAGCGCACACCGGAAGTCGAATCGCTGATGCGCTCGGTTCAGGGCTTTGTCAGCTATACGCTGGTGCGAACCACCGATGGCGGATTCTCCGTCACGACCTGCAATGACAAGGCCGGCGTGGATGAAAGCGTCAAGAAGGCCAGGGACTGGATTGCCGAGAACGCAGCCGCTACGGGCGCAAGCGCGCCGACTATCTCCGAAGGCACCGTTATCCTGCACGCCAAATAGGCGCTGCACGCAAGCAGGGCAGGTCGCAAGTGAGCCGGGCGGGTCCTGCAAAGAACCGGATCGACTTATCGATCGGACCGAGGGCACGCCTTGGCGCGCAGCCATTTCGATCCGTCCCTACGCCTGACCAACCGGAAGAACAACATGGCAAAGCTTGTCGCACTGTACAAAATGCCCGCCGACAAGGCAGCGTTTGACTCGCACTACTTCTCGAAGCACATTCCGATTGCCAGGAAAATGCCAGGCTTGCAAGCTTACGAGGTCAGCAGCAGTCCAGTGGAGACGCCAGCCGGGCCATCACCTTTCCATCTGGTAGCGTTGCTGACCTTCGATTCCCTCGGCGCACTGCAACAGGCTCTCGCTTCGCCAGAGGGCGCCGCGGCCGCCGCCGACCTGGCGAATTTTGCACAGGCAGGCGTGGATCTTCTGGTCTTCGACACCAAAGAGGTGTAGCGCCTCTCAGGCGCTCGCGATCTGTTTGCGCAACGTTGCGAAACGCTCTTGTGCATCGTCTCCCAACAGGGGATCGGAGCCATCCGGAACGGTGTCCGAGACTTCTGCCCAATCTTCTTCGGTCAGTCGTTGCGCGGCACGCGGCATGACCTGTTTTTCCTCAGTGGAGAGATGATTGCGATAGTAGGCAAGGTACATGGCGGCGGCGGCTTCGAGCGCCGTCCGCGACGTGATGACGTCGCTTTCTGCTTCGCGAAGCCGGCCGAGCAGTTCCTCGCCCACCGCGGCGATGACGCGATGCTCTTGCAGAAGCCGACTGACCACAATGTCCATGTCCGGAGATCGCTCGACGAGCAGGGCGTATGCAACATCCTCCCGAGGGTGGTGAACGCAATCGCCATAGCTGCGCAGGTAATCGATGATCATGGCCATCAAGCGGTAGTTTGGCTGCTCGTCCCGGTAAAAGGCGTTCACCTGCTCTTCCAGCAGGTCGAGTAGTGCGGCGAAATTGATATGGTCGGAATGCCAGACGGCAAGCTGGTTGGCCATGGCGCCCTCCAGGGAAACTGGTCACTGGGATCGTTGAGTCCGGATTCATCGGAACTGCAACATTTCAGTAACAATAGTCTTCCCTCGCAGCGTGGGCCTGATCCAGGTCAAAGATTCCTGTTCAAGCCTGCAGAGTCTTCCCGACCCGGATAGCCAGCAGCCGCTTGAGAGCCAGGCTTCTTGCAGCGCGAGCGTGGACCGGTTTCTCGTCAAGGATGGCTACAAAAAGCAAGCCAAGTGACGGGCTGAAGATCATCGAGAACGTCGTCCAGGCCGCACCGGAGCGCCCCAGCCCGTTGGCAAAAAGGCCAACCAGAACGGAAAAAATCAACCAGCATGCAATAGCGAACATGACGAAAACTCGCAATATCAGGAAAGGGGTGCTCGCAGTATGTGAAATCGCCGCGCCTGCATTTGACTGCGCGGGACAAAAATTTTGCTGTTCGGGACAATCAGGGTAAGTGTTTAGCCGACGGAGTGCAGGTGAGAACACACCGGTCGCCGGCCGGCGCCTGTGGCTTATCCCGGCAGGAAGAAGAAGGTGAGGGCAAGCGCGAAATAGACCATCAGAAGTTGCGTGCCCGTGAACCAGTCTGCGCGGCCGTCGCTTGCCATTTGCGCCGTGACCAGCACGGACAGGATCACGATGCGCACCAGGTCCGGACGAAAGGCCAGGTCCATCTGGGCCGGCAGCTATCGTTCGCAACTGGCCGAGGATTCGAGTGCGCAAGCCAGCGATCTACGCGTCCGGATCGGGGAGAGCGGTTGGGACCGAAGATCCTTCGTGCCTGGCGATAAAGGCCTCGATGGTGTCGTGCAGCAGGTGCGGCTTCTCGAGGAAGATGAAGTGGCCACCGTCCAGCATGACAAGCTCGGCCCCGGGAATTTGCGCCGCAATCTCCGCTGAGAAGTAGGGCGGGGCGCAGAAGTCGCGCTCGCCCACCACTACCAGCGTCGGTGTCGAGATAGAAGGAAGATCCTCGAAGGCGTCATGACCGACGATCATCTCGATCCGGGCAAACGCGATCTCTGCTTCAAACTTGCCAGCCGCTGTTGCATCTACCCATGCCTGCACCTGCTGCGGGTGTTCGCGCATGAATCGCGCATCGAACAGGAACAGTGCGTTGGCCTCCGTTGAAGCGCGCAGGCCGGAATCCATCAGCATGCGTTGCCGCATGGCGAATTGGCGACGGTAGAACGCGTCCGCTCGGGCAATCGAGGAGACGATGGTTGCGCTGCGTAATAATTCGCGGTGACGGATCGCCAGAAGCTGCGCGATGGCGCCGCCGGTTGAAGAACCGATGACGTGGACGGGTCCGCATCCGACAGCCTCGATGATCCGCGCCATGTCGCGGGCGTGTTGTGGGATCGTCATGTCGCGCGCGATGTGCTCCGACGCACCGGTTCCCCGGTGGTCCGGAATGATCACCTGGTGTTGCGCGGCAAACAGATCAATCTGTGGCCCCCAGGATGCGCCCACTCCCGCAAGCCCGGCCAGCAATAGAACCGGGGAACCCTGACCCTTGGTCTCGTAGTGGATGCAAACACTGTCTGATGTCACGTTTGGCATGTTGCTTCTCCGGTTTAGGGCAGTGCGAAGGAGAAGTCGAACGGGGCGAGGACCGCGCCGTTGAGCTGAACCATAGCGTTAGCGCAGCAATTCCGGAGGCAGGAGGCTGTGCGAAAGCATACATAAATGGTACAGGCGGATCGCGTTCTTCAAGCAGAAGGCCGAGCATGCCAGGGGCCCGCGACAGCCAGGGCCGATCGCAGAATGAACATCATGGCCACGGTGGCTGCTCCGCCTGCCCCCGGTAATAAAACGGCTGGCTAGGGTGGCGCTTAGCGCGCGCGCATTCCATACTAGAAACGGCGCCCTCTTAGGACCAGGGGGCTCGGGCTGGCGCAAGAGCGCCCGTTTTGAGCAAGCGTGAAGGGCGCCCAAACGGCTAAGGGGCCAGGGCCAGATATGAAAGCGCTAGGCGTGCTTCTCGGCATATCCATGGCGGCGGGGTTTGCGCCTCTCGCCGGCGCCGTTGGATGCCAATACGATATGCAGTGCAAAGGGGAGCGAATCTGCGAGAACAGTCAGTGCGTCTCTCCCGGCGCACAGGACCGGAACGTCGAGCAAGCCATCAAGGCCCCACCGGCCCCGAAGAGCGTCCCAAAGCCGGAGCAACCCACCCGGATTTCCCCAGCCACAAGGAGTTTTCCGCCGCCTGCGCCAGCCCCCAAGGCTGCGCAAGTGACGAAGAGCGTTCCAGCTCCTGAGCAACCCATGCCAGCTGAACGATCTGCCGTGGCTTCGCCGGCAGTGGCGAATTCCCCGGCACCTTCGACGGCGTTTCGTTTCTGTTGCACCAAGGTCGGAAGATTTCCGATCGATCCGGAAGCTAGCGCGGAGGGCCCCCTCAATACCTGTTATGGGATAACCAGTTACGGGACGCCCCTCCCGGGCACGCCCTGTAATTGAAAGGTTACGTGCCCCTGTCCGGGTGAACTGCATCGCGCCATCACGCGATGGGACGACAGGCGGTGCCCGAACCGGGAAAGGAACGTGTCATGCCCTTCGCACTTCGATCCTCGGTTTGCCGGTTCTTCGTCGCCTGCTGCCTTGGTATCGCAGCCTGCGGAGGGGGTGGGGACGACGAGGGCAATGACGGCGCGAGCGGCACCGGTACGCTGACGATCTCCATCTTCGGCCTGCCGTCCGGGACATCGGCGGCCATCACCGTATTGGGTCCCGGCGAGTTCCGCCAGACCGTGACCCAGCCGTCCACCCTGTCCAGCCTGGCTCCTGGCAGCTATACCATCAGTGCCGCCAACGTGCTGACGGGCAGCGCGCTCCTCAAGCCACAGCCGCCCTCGCAGACGGTGGGGGTGGCCGCGGGCGGACGTGCCGTGGCCACCGTGGCTTACGAGGAAACGTAGCAGCCGACGCGGCCCCACGTCACCGGCAAGGTTTTACCCACCAGCACCACCAGCCCCACCAGCCCCACCAGCCCCACCAGCCCCACCAGCACCACCAGCACCACCAGCCCCACCAGCCCCACCAGCCCGGCACCAGCCCTATGCCGCCTTCATGCCATTCGCGTCCCGCGTGCCGTCCACCGCCTCGCGCTGCAGCGCTGAGGCGCGCTGCACCAGCTTGCTGAGGCTGGTGTTCATGGGCTTGAGCTCCATGCGCTCGGCCGCCAGCGCGCAGGCCAGGTTGGCGCGCTCGCCGCGCAGCGCCGCCTCGATCAGGGTCAGGTTGATCAGGTCGCGCTGGGCATGGCTGCCCCCGAAGCGGTGCGCGATCTGGCGTACCGGCATCAGCAGCTCGATGGTGCGATCGTAGTCGCGCCGCGAGAAGGCGACCAAAGCCTCGGTCACTGGCAGGCCGACCTCGCGCGTCATCATCGCGTTGCAGCCGCCTGCGGCCGCCGCGGCGCGCATGCCGGCAAGCAGGGCGGCGAGCGCGTCATCGCGCCCCGCGCACAGGAAGGCCATCGCCGCATGGGTGTCGTTGAAGGCGTAGTACCCTTGCGCGCCGCGGGCCTGCCAGGTGTCGGCCAGCTCGCTCCAGCGCGTGCCTGTGTCGATGCCGCGCAGGTGCAGGCGCCACAGCATGGCGCACGCATCGATCAGTTCCAGCGCGACCGAAGACTGGTTCTCGCGGATGTGCGCGTCGTAGATGTCGAGCACCTGCCTGGCATGGCCAAGCTCCAGATGGAACAGCGCCAGGTGCCACCAGTTGTGCACGGCCATCATATTGTCCTGCGACCAGTCGCCGGCACGACCGCTCAGCCAGTCGATGCCTTCGTCCTGGCGGCCTTGCATTTCCATCACGTGGGCAACGGCGTGGATCGCCCAGGGATCGCGCGGGTTCAGTTCCAGCGCGAAGCGGCCGCGTTCCTCGGCCTGCTCGTACCGGTGCGTTTCCTCCAGGCCGAAGGCATGCATGCCGAGCACATAGCCGAAGCCCGGCACACGGGTGTTCCAGTGAGGCAGCACCTGGGCGATGCGGTCGCGCAGCAGGGTGGACTGCCCGAGCAGGAAGTCCCCGATATGGGCAACCTGCAGCGCCAGGCTGTCGCGCGGGTAGTCGATCACGATGTCGCCGTAGAGCTGGATCGAGCGTGTGAAGTGTCCATCCAGCCAGGCGCGCGCCGCGGCGATATGCCGGCGCTCGCGCTCGTTCGCGCCGGCGGACAGCGCTTCGCCTGCTTCGACGCTTTCCCGCAGCAGCGGCACTACGGTGCCGTCGCCGGCCGTGATCATCATCCCGGCGCGCAGCGCGTGCCCCATCACGAAGCCGGGGTCTTCTGCCAGGGCATGATCGATCACCGTGAGCGGGTCGCCGTAGTAGCCATGCAGCAGTTCCAGCGCCGCCTCGAAGCGCTCGATCGAGCTGGCGTTGGTGCTTGAGACCGAAACACTCCGCGAATCAGTATGTGCCATGACGCAATCCTTCCAGTGTGATGGAGACAGCCCGTGTCTCGATAAACAGCCCGTTATCTGCGCGCTGAATTGGGGCCGCGCGACCGGGGTTGTGCTGATACTAGGCAGGGGCCGTGAAGGGGACCGGCGGTCCGGCGTGAAAGAATCGTGAAAATTGCCGCGCGCCGGAAAGTAACGGCTACCTGTCTTTGCGGCCGGGGGGCGCAGCGTAGTCCTTTGCCGTGGCCTATAAAGGATGGGCTTGCCAGTTTCCCTCCCATGACCCGCGCCCGTCTCGATCTGTTCGGCGGTTTCCAGCTCAGTTCCGCCGACGGCACGCCGATTCCGCTGACGGCGCGCAAGGCGCGCGCCGTGCTCGCCTACCTCGCCCTCCAGGGCCGTGCCCAGCCGCGCGACAAGCTCGCCGCGCTGTGCTGGGCCGAAAGCAATGCCGAGCAGGCACGCAGCAGCCTGCGACAGGCGCTGAGCGCGGCACGCCGCGCGCTCGACGATGCAGGCACGCAAGGCCAGCACGTGGTACTGGCGGAAGGCGACTGCGTGATGCTGGGCGAGATCGCGGTCGATGTATGCGAGTTCGAGCAGTGTGCCCGCGAAGCCACGCCGGCATCTCTGGCCCGCGCGGCGGACCTGTACCGTGGCGACTTGCTGGAAGGATTTCATGCCGCTGCGCCGGCCTTCGACCACTGGCTGGCGATCGAACGCGAACGTTTGCGTGGCATGGCGCTGGACGCTCTGGCGAAGCTGCTGGGGCAACATGAACAGGCTGGCGCGACAGACCTTGCCATCGCCAGTGCCACGCGCCTGCTTGCGCTGGACCCGCTCCAGGAAGGCGTGCACCGGGCGCTGATCCGGCTGTATGAGCGGCAGGGCAGGCAGGCCCTGGCACTCAAGCAATACCGGCTGTGCCGGGCGGCGTTGCAGCGCGAGCTCGGCGTGTCGCCGGAGCCCGAGACCGATGCGCTGTACCAGGCCATCCTGCGCGCGCGGCGCGAGCCGGCGGACAGCCTGGGCGGTGACGACGGCGCCGGGCAAACAGCCGGACCGGACGCGGTTTCACCCGCTGCCACGGTGGCGGCCACGCTGACAGCCGAGCCGCAACTGCGCCACGCGGTGGTATTGGTGGCCAGCCTGCAGGAGGGCGCCGCCAGCGTGCCCGACCCTGAGCAGCTGCACCAGGCACTGACCTGCTGGCGCCAGCACGCACGCGCCCTGGCGGATGCCTGTGGCGGCCACATTACCGATGAGATCGGCACCCGGCTGACCATCGTGTTTGGCGTTCCGGTGGCGCACGGCAACGACGCCGAGCGCGCGCTGCACACCGCCGGGGCGCTGCATGCAGCATTGGCGGGGTTGGCCGGTGCCGCCGGGTCACGGCTGCAGGCCCGCGTCGGCCTGGCAAGCGGGCAAGTGCTGGCGGCTTATGGCGGCAGCAACATGACGCTGACCGGCGGCCCGGTCGGTGTCGCCTTGCAGGCGATGGAAGCCGCCGAGGCTGGCGGCACGATGGTGTCCAACCGGGTCTACCAGGCATTGCCCGGACGCCTGGAAGCCGATTGCGTGGCCCGCGCCGTGCTGCCCGGCATAGCCGAGCCAATCCCGCTGTGGCGTGTGCGGCGTTTCCTTGGCGTGGAACAGGCCCCGGCCGAGCATGCCTTCGTCGGCAGGCACGCGGAACTGGCCCAGTTGGCCGGTGTGGCGGACAGCTGCCTGCGCTCGGGCCATGGCCGCGTCGTACTGATCCGCGGCGAGGCCGGCATCGGCAAGAGCCGGCTGGCCGGACGCTTTGTCGCGCTGGCGCGCGAACGCGGCCTGGAGGCACACCGGGTCCTGGTGCTTGACTTCGGTGCCGGCAGCGGCGGCGATCCCATGCGCATGCTCGCGCACAGCCTGATGGGCGCCGCGCGGGGTGCCGACGCCAATGGCAGCAACGCGGCTGCCCTCGAAGGCGCGCTCACCGCCTGGCAACTTGCCGAGCAGGACCTGATGTTCGCGCGCGACATGCTCGGGCTGCCCCAGTCCCCCGAGCACGCCGCCGCGCTGGCCGCGATGGATCCCGCCAGCAGGCAGCGTGGCGCGCAGCGGCTGATGGTGACGCTGGCTACCCGGCGCAGCGCCGCGCGGGCGTTGCTGATCGTGGTCGAAGACGTGCACTGGGCCGAGCGCACGGTGCTCGATTGCCTGGCGCAGCTGGCGGCCGCGACGCGCGGCCATGCGCTGGTTCTGGTACTGACCGTGCGCCCCGAGCACGACCCGGTCGATGCGGCCTGGCGCGCGACCAGCCAGGGCGCGCCGCTGACCACCATCGACCTCGGTCCGCTCGACGATGCCGAGGCGCACGAACTGGCCGCCTGCTACCGGCAGGTCGATCCGGCAGTGGCCATTTCCTGCATCCGCCGGGCCGAAGGGAATCCGCTGTTCCTCGACCAGCTGCTGCGCGGCGCCGAGGCGGGCGCGGAAGCTGGCATGGAAGAGCTGCCCGGGACGCTGCAGAGCATCGTGCTGGCGCGGCTGGACCGCTTTTCCAACATCGACCGGCAGGCGCTGCAGGCCGCTGCCGTGCTGGGCCAGCGCTTCAGCTCGGCCGCGCTGCAGCACTTGATCCAGGATCCTGCCTATGCGTGCGAGCGCCTCGTGATGGCCGCCATGACGCGGCCGGAAGGCGAGGACTACCTGTTCATGCACGCGCTGATCCACGAGGCGGTGTACGCGTCGCTGCTCAAGTCGCGCCGGCAGAACCTGCACCGGCGCGCGGCCGCCTGGTACGAGGGCAGGGACCCGGCACTGATGGCGGAGCACCTGGACGCCGCGGGCGATCCCGGCGCGCCCGAAGCCTATGCTGCTGCGGCACGGCATGAGGCGGCGCACTTCCGCGGCGAGCGCGCGCTGCGCCTGGTCGAGCGCGCGCAGCGGCTGGACAGCGATGTCGCCTGCCGCCATGCGCTTGCCTGCCTGCATGGCGAGCTGGCGCTGGACCTGGGCCTGGCCGCGCAATCCCTGCAAGCGTTCCGGCAGGCCCAGCCGCTTGCGAGCGGGGCGGCGCAGCAGGCCCGGGTCTGGCAGGGCACGGCGGCTGCCTTGCGCCTGCTCGACCGCCATGATGAGGCCCTGTCAGCGCTGCGCGAGGCCGAGCAGGCCGCCGCAGGGCTGGGCCAGTCCGAGCAGCTGGCCGAGATCGAATCGCTGCGCGGCAATCTTTATTTCCCGATGGGCGACATGGACCGGTGCCTGGCCGCCCACCAGCGCGCCCTCGGCCATGCGCGCGCAGCCGGATCGGTGCTGGGCGAGGCGCGCGCGCTCGGCGGCCTCGGCGATGCCTACTACCAGCAAGGCCGCATGATTACCGCCCATGCGCACTTTGTCCGCTGCGTCGAGCTGGCGCGGGCGCACGGCTTTGTCCGCATCGAATGTGCCAACCTGCCGATGGTGGGCGCGGTGGATCTGTTCCTCAACCAGCTCGATTCTGCGCGTGCCAGTTGCGAAGCAGGGCTGCGCCTGGCGCGGCGCATCGGCGATGCGCGCAGCGAGATGCTGGCCTGTGACGTAATGACCTCGACCGCGCAGCTGGCCGGCGACTGGCAGCACGCCGAAGCGCACGCTCGGCTCGCCCTGGCGCTGACGCGCCGGCTCGGCGCACGGCGCTTCGAGGCCGAGGTGCTGGCGCGGCTTGGCCTCGCCCTCGGCGCGCTCGGCCAGATGCAGGAAGCCGAGGCACTGCTCGACGAGGCGCTGCAACTGAGCCACGCCAGCGGGCTGCGCTACTCCGGACCGACCGTGCTGGGTTTCCTGGCACGCACCACACGCGATCCCGACCGGCAGCTCGACGCCTTGCGGCAGGCCGAGGCGATCCTGGCGCAGGGCTGCGTCAGCCATTGCCACGTCGACCTGCTGGAAGCCGCGATCGACGTGTCCGTATCATTGCGGCGCTGGCAGGAAGCGGGTCGGTACCTCGCGGCGCTGCAGGATTACATGCGGCCCGAGCCGTTTGCGTGGGGTGATTTCCTGATCCGCAGGGGCCGCGCGCTGGTCAGCGCCGGACAGGAAGAGGAGGGCAGCGGCACGCCGGCGCTTCGCGAAACCCTGCGCCAGCTCAGTGACGAAGCGCATGCGGCCGGCCTGCTCGCGTCCCTGGCGGCCATCGATGCCGCACTGAAGCGGCTCGGGGAAGGGCGCAACTAGGCTGTCCCTAACAGGTATATTGTCGCTGGGGAGGGCGCCTCACCCGATCGCCGGCCGGCAGTCGGATCCTCTGCCCTTGGACCTGCCACGCCGCCAAGAGCGCATGCACCATGCACCTGGGAAAATCGTACTCAATATCCGAGTTCACGTTCTGGTCGAGACGCCAACTCTATGCCTCGGTGGCGTGCGCATCGCTGCCGGTCTTTTTCTATCAGTTCGCCGGACTGAAATGGCTGTCGATTCCGGTCTCGGTGGTGGTGCTCCTGGGAACGGCCACTTCGTTCATCGTGGGCTTCAGGAACGTGCAGACCTACAGCAGGGCCCTGGAGGCCCATCAGATCTGGACCGAAATTCTGAATGGCAGCCGGAGTATTGGCGTGATGAGCCGCGATTTCCTGGCAGGCCAGCCGGGCGCCAGGGAACTGATTATCCGGCATTGCGCGTGGCTGACGGCGCTGCGCTACCAGCTAAGGACCCCGAGGATCTGGGAAAGCTCGGGCAAGGCATCCAACGTGGAGTACCGCAAGTACTACCGGGTCCCGGAGTGGGAGACGCCATTGGAAGCGGCGCTCGCGCGGTACCTGTCCCAGGCCGAGCTCGACTCGCTGGCGCCGGCCGACAGCAAGACCAGCCAGTTGCTGGGCGTGCAATCCGCGACGATCAAGCGGCTCTTCGACGCTGGCGAGATCAGCAACGCCTTTTATCTCGAGCTGCTGGCGTCGATCCGAGGCTTTTTCGTGCAGCAAGGACGCGCGGAACGTATCAAGGACTATCCCTATCCCAGGCAATATGCGGTCATCAACAAGCTCTTTGTCCGTGCCTTTTGCCTGCTGCTGCCTTTTGGCATGCTCACGGAGTTCGAAAAGCTCAATGCCAGCGTTTCAGGGTTTATGCACGGCAACATGATCTGGCTGGTCATTCCGTTCAGCACGATGATCCTGTGGATGTACCTCGCACTGGAGCAAGTGGGCGAAAGCACGGAAAACCCGTTCGAAGGCAATGCCAACGACGTGCCCATGGCACAGATCTGCCAGAAAATCGAACGCGAACTCATGGGAATGCTTGGCGAAAAGAGCGATATCGCCAGGCCAGCGGCAGAGCACGGTGTTGTCCTTTAGGGCTAGTGGCTTGGGCGGCCGTCTTGCCGGCGGGCGCATCGGTAATTTAACATAACACTTATTATGCGTCTTTTGAATGTTAGGCCCAAATAGTAATGTCGTACTTGGGGGTGCGGACGAAAACATGACCTACCTCCAAGTAGTCCAAATTTTCGTCCGCACCCCCAAGGACGACTTTTCAAAATCGGCTGGACAACAGATGTAGCGGCAAAGCGGTAATGTCCGCTTATAGCCAAATCGCCCTCCTTATTCCAGCGGCGAAATCGTCCGCCCGCCCGCCGCGTCCGCGTCTGACGAATCAGCGTCGATCCAGACACGCGTGGCCCCGCCCACGCGCGACAGGCGCATCTGGTAGGTGTAGCGCTCCGGGTGATACAGCCCCACCAGGTATTGCACGCGCCGGCCTTGCCGATCCGTGGCGATGCGCGAAACGCGCAGCAGCGGCACCCCGGGACTAAGGCGCAGGATGCGGGCAACCTGCAGGTCCGCCACGGCAGCCCCGAGCGTCTGGTCGGCGGAAACGACATGCACGCCGTGCTGCTCCAGCGCCACCAGCATCGGCGTGTCCTGCAGCGTATGCCGGTCGAGTGCGCCGGCCAGGTCGTCGGGCACAAAGACTTCGGTATAGGCGATCGGTTGCGCCTTGAACTTGCGCACGCGCACTACCTTGAGCACCGCGGCGCCAGGCGGCAGATCCAGCGCCATGCTGACCGCCGGGGGAGCCGGCATGCGCTTCCATTCCAGGACCGTGACGCGGGTTCGCTTGCTGACGCTGACGATGTTGTCGAGCAATCCGCCGCGCACCGCCGTGGCGGCGGTTGCCGCATGCCGGAAGGTCGGCACGGTGCCCTTGCCGCGCAGACGCGCGACCATCCCCTCCTCTTCCAGGCGCGCCAGCGCCGAGCGTACGGTGACGCGCGCCACGCCGAATTCTTCGGCAAGCTGGCGCTCGCCGGGTAGCGGCATCCCGGTCTCGTAGTAGCCGCCGCGGATACGGTCGCGCAGGATCAGCCGAACTTGCTGGAAGCGGGGAAGATCGGGGTTGGCATCCAAAGACATGGGCGACAGGCTGACAAGCGTACCGGGGCATTGCTGCCACGGTACGCCGGTGGCGCTACTTGAACAAGCGATGCTGCCCCTATTCGTAGCGCTTGCCGAGCGCCAGCATTTCAGGTGTCCCGATCAGTTCGTTGAGCGCCTGGAACGAAAGCATCCGGTCCAGGTACGGTGTGGTGGTCTGGTGCGCTCCCAGGCTCTGCAGGTAGTCGCGCAGCGCAAAGGCCAGCGCCCGCACGGTACCGCCGGGGAAAATCACGACGCGAAAGCCGATCTCCTCCAGTTCCGGCGCCGGCAGCACGGGCGTCTTGCCGCCTTCGACCATATTGGCCAACATTGGCGCGCGCTGGCCCAGCCTGGCGATGGCCGCCGACATGTCTTCGCGGCTGCGCAGCGCTTCCACGAACAGCAGGTCGGCGCCGGCCTCGGCGTAGCGCTCGGCGCGTTCCAGCGCCGCTTCCATGCCCTCCACCGCCACGGCGTCGGTGCGGGCAATGATCAGCGTGTTCGCATCGCGGCGCGCGTCGCAGGCGGCGCGGATCTTGCCCGCCATCTCGGCGGCCGGGATCACCGACTTGCCGTCGAGGTGCCCGCAGCGCTTCGGCATCGCCTGGTCTTCCAGCTGGATCGCCGATGCGCCGGCACGCTCGAGCACGCGTACGGTCTGCACCACGTTGAGGGCGTTGCCGAAGCCGGTGTCGGCATCGACGATCAGCGGCAGCGCCACGCGCTCGCGGATATTACGGGTAACCGAAGCCACGTCGTCGAGCGACAGGAAGCCGATATCCGGCCGGCCAAAGCGCGTATAGGCAATGCTGGCGCCGGACAGATAGGCGGCCTGGAAGCCGGCCTGTTCGACCAGCAGAGCGGAAAAGGCATCGTAGACACCCGGCGAGGTCACGATGCCGGGTTGTTGCAGGCGTTGCTTCAGTGTCATGCTGGAATCCTGGTCACGGAAAGTTGGCCCGCCGCGATCTTGCGGGCGAGATGCGGCACGAGGCCGCCGTCATGGATCATGTCCACCAGGTGCGGCGGAATCGGTTCGCATTGTAGCGGCGCGAGGCCTTCGACAAAGACCTGCGCACGCGCAATATCGCAACCGGCGCGCTGGCCGGCCGCGATATGCGGCAGCGCCGGGCAAGTGAACAGCGGCAGGCCCAGGTTGAAGCCGTTGCGGTAGAACAGCCCGGCGAACGACGGCGCAACCACGGCTGCCACGCCCAGGTGCCGCAGGACCTCCACCGCCTGTTCGCGCGACGATCCCGCGCCGAAATTGCGCCCGCCGAACACGATGTCGCCGGGCCGCACCGCGCCAGCAAACTCGGCATCCACATGTTCCATGCAATGGCGCGCGAGCGCTTCGATGCCGTACTTCATGTAGGCGCCGGGCGCGAGCAGGTCGGTATTGATATCGTCGCCGAACACCCAGGCGCGACCGGTAAAACGCCCTGGGGCTGGCGTCAGCGTCTCGTTCACGACAGCATCTCCCGTGGATCGGCGATTCGGCCGGCGATTGCAGACGCGGCCACCGTGTACGGCGAACCGAGATAGACCTGCGACGATGCGGCGCCCATGCGTCCCTTGAAATTGCGTGCGGTGGTGCTGATCACCACGGTGTCTTCGCCAAAGCGGTGCTCGCCATAGCCGGCGCACGCGCCGCACGCGTTCGGCAGCAGCTCGGCGCCCGCGGCCACCAGCGCGCCCAGCGTGCCCTCGCGCTCGGCCTGCGCCTGGTCCGCGGCGCTGGCCGGCGCCACCAGCAGCCGGATATTGCGCGCCACGCGCTGCCCGCGCAGCACCTGCGCCGCCATGCGCAGGTCGTCGAGCTTGGCGCCGGTGCAGGCGCCGATGTATGCGATATCGACCGCCACCTTGCCCAGGCTGTCGACGTCGCCCGCATCGGCCGGGGTATGCGGCCGCGAGACTTGCGGCGCCAGCGATGCGGCGTCGAAGTCGTGCGTAGCGAGGCAGGCAGCACCGGCATCCGACTGCCAACTGTCGATGTCGATGTCCGATGGCGCCACGCCGGCGCCGAGCAGCCAGTCGCGCGTAACCGGGTCGGGCGCCACCAGGCCTGCCTGGCCGCCAAGTTCGGCAGTCATGTTCGACAGCGTCATCCGCTCCTGCATCGACAACGCCGACACGGCGGCGCCGGCATATTCGACCGCCTGGTACTGGCCCCCGTCCATCCCGAACTGCGTGCACATGCGCAGCATCATGTCCTTCGCCGACACGCCGGCGCGCAGCTTGCCATGCCATTGCATGCGGATGGTCTGCGGCACGCGCACCCAGATCTCGCCGGTGACCAGTACGCCCAGCATCTCCGTCGCACCGATGCCGAACATGTACGCGCCAAACGCCCCACCCGTCGACGAGTGGCTGTCGCCGCCCACCGCCATCATGCCGGGACGCAGGTAGCCCTTCTGCGGTACCACGACATGGCAGATGCCCTCCATGTCATGGAAGCGCGCCACGCCCTCCTCCCTGACCCAGTCGCGCGCGATCTGCACGATCTTGCGGCTGTCGGCGTCATGGGCCGGCACGTAGTGATCTGTGACCACCACCACCCTGGACGGGTCCCAGACCCGGGCGCCGATTTTCTCCAGCAGCGGCTTGACGCGTCGCGGGCCGCCTGAGTCATGCATCATGGCCAGGTCGACACGGCAGGTGACGATCTCGCCCGGCGTGACATGCGCACGGCCGGCCGCGCGGGCCAGCAGTTTCTGGGCGAGCGTCTGGGGCATGGCCGGTGGCGCGGCCTGTGCGGACACCTGCGTCATCATTCCACCCGCGTGCCCGATGCCTGGATCACCTTGGCCCAGTGCTGGATATCGCCGCGGACAAACTGCGCGAACGCCTGCGGCGTCATGCTGACCGCGCTGGCGGCCTCGGTTTCCATGCGCTGCTTGTACGCGGGATCCTCCACCGCGATCTTCACCGCCCGATACAGCTGGTCAGTGGTTGCCTGCGGCAGCTTGGCCGGCCCGAACAGCCCGAACCACGCCGACGACTCGAAGCCCTTTACGGTGCTGCCGATGGTGGGCACGCCCTGGAACTGCGGCAGCGGCTGCTTGCTGCTGACGCCCAGTATCTTGAGCGCGCCGGACTTCGCATGCGGCAGCACGTTGACGGTACTGGCGAACATCAGGTCCACGGTGCCGGCCAGCAGGTCGGTCAGCGCGGGATTGGTGCCCTTGTAGGGAATGTTCAGGATGTCGGTGCCGGTCTGCAGCTTGAACTGCTCGCTGGCGAGGTGCAGCGACGACCCTTGCGCGCCGATGGCAAAGCTCAGCTTGCCAGGATTGCGCCTGGCATAGTCGATCAGGCCGGCAGTATTGTCGAACGGCGCATTCTTGCGTGCCACCAGCACGCTCGGCACCCGCGCGACCATCGAGATCGGCGTGAAGTCCCTGACCGGGTCGAACGGCAGGTTCTTGTAGAGCGAGGCGTTGATGGTATGGCCCGTAAAGCTCATCAGCAGCGTGGTGCCGTCCGGCGTGCTGCGCGCAACATACTGCGCGGCGATATTGCCGCCGGCGCCGGGCTTGTTGTCCACCACCACGCTGCGTTGCAGCGTTTCACCCATCGAACGGGCGATCAGGCGCGCCAGCGCGTCGGTAGTGCCACCGGCCGGGCTGCCGACCACGATCGTGATCGGCTTGTCGGTTGCAGCGTGCACTGCCGGGGCCATCGAGGCCAGGACGGCCAGCGCGGCACTGGCCAGGAACTGTCTTTTGCTGAAAGGCATGTCGGTCTCCACCGCTGTTCTAGCTACTTCGGGTGAAGTGGACTCTATGCCCGGGGGCAGGTGCGTTCAATGGAACCGGGTGGTCCTATCCTAGGGACCACTTATGGGCCAGTGCGGCTTCTACAGGCGATTTCCTGTTTTTCCCAGATACAGCCCATATCCTGTATTTTCATATTACAGGCTACAGCTTGTAAAATACCAAAACAGGCTATATCCTGTATGTCATCCACAGACCCACGGCCAGCCATCCGGGGACGGCAGGTGCGCTATGCAATATCCCATCCATACCCTCACCCAGTTGCGCCCGATCCTCCAGGGCTTCAGGAAATCCAGGGGCCTGACGCAGGCCAATATGGCGGCCTACCTGGGCGTCAGGCAGCAAACCTACGCCGAACTGGAAGCCAACCCTGCCACGGCCAGCGTCGAGCGGCTGTTCAAGGCACTGCGCGTGCTCGGCGTGGAGATGGTCCTCTCCCCTGCCCTTGATATGCAGGTGCAGCCGGAGCCTGTGCAGGAGACAAGTCCCGTCTCCCTGCCGGCAAACAAGGCTGCCCGCAAGACAACGACGACTGAAAGGCCGAAACAACTCGCTGGCGACAAGGCAAGCCGCCCCGCCCGCAAGACCACCAAGGCACAGCGGGAGGACTGGTAGCCATGGCGCGCGGCACGCAAGCGAAGCGTCTCGACCTGTGGATGAACGGATTGCCGGTGGGTCACTGGGAAACCACACCCGCCGGCGACCGGCTGGCCTATCGCGATGACTGGATTGCCGACCCGCAAGGCCGGCCACTGTCCCTGTCCTTGCCCTTTACGCCAGGCAACCAGCCACACCGTGGGCCGGCAGTCGCCAACTATTTCGACAACCTGCTGCCCGACAGCGATGCCATCAGGCGGCGCATCGCGGCCCGGTACCAGACCGGCGGGACCGACGCCTTCGCGCTGCTGGCCAAGCTCGGCCGCGATTGCGCCGGTGCCCTCCAGATGCTGCCGGCGCAGGAAGCGCCGATGGCATTGAAGCGCGTCCAGGGCCGCCCGCTGTCCGAGACGGAGATCGCCACCCTGCTGCACGAAGCCACGGCCGAGCCCGTGCTCGGGCTGCGCGAGCCCATCGATGACCTGCGCCTGTCCATCGCCGGCGCGCAGGAGAAGACCGCGCTGCTGCGCTGGGACGGACAATGGCTGTTGCCGCAAGGCAGTACGCCTACCACGCATATCTTCAAGCTGCCGATGGGGCTGGTGGGCAATATGCGCGCCGACATGCGGACCTCGGTGGAAAACGAATGGCTCTGCGCCAGGATCGTCGCCGCCTTTGGCTTGCCGGTCGCTGCCTGCGAGATCGCGCGCTTTGGGGATATCAAGGCACTGGTGGTCGAACGCTTCGACCGCAAGCCCTCGGCCGACGGTTCCTGGCTGCTGCGCCTGCCGCAGGAAGACATGTGCCAGGCCACCGGGACGTCGGCATTGCAGAAATACGAGTCGGACGGCGGGCCTGGCATCCAGCAGATCTCCGAGATCCTCTCCGGCTCGCGCTCGGCGCTGTCCGATCGCCGCAACTTCTTCCTCGCGCAGATCGTTTTCTGGGTGCTCGCGGCCACCGATGGCCATGGCAAGAACTTCAGCATCAGCCATCTGCCGGGCAGCCGCTATGAAGCGACGCCGCTGTACGACATCCTGTCCGCGCACCCGATCATCGGCAAAGGCAAGAACCAGGTGGCGCCGCAACGGGCCCGGCTGGCGATGGCGTTGCACGGCAAGAATTCGCACTACGCCATCCAGGAAATCCAGCGGCGGCACTGGGTTGCCCAGGGACAGCGCATCGGCTTCCCGCCCGACGATGTCGAGTCGATGCTCGACGAGGTCGTGTCGCAGGCCAGCCGGGCCATCGACACCGCCGCTTCAGCACTGCCGCCGGAATTCCCCATGGACCTGGCCGATGCGATCTTCGATGGCATGCGCCGGCAGCAGCGGCGCCTCGCCGCCCGAGGCTAGCGCCGGCGTTTGGACTGGTTCAGCGCCACGGCGGCGCGGACCAGCGCCTTCAGCGCTTTCTCGTCGATCCCGTCCCCTTCCTGGAAATCGATGGCGCGCCGGGTGTTGCCCTCCAGGCTGGCGTTGAACAGGCCGGCAGGGTCGGCCACCGCCGCGCCCTTGGCGAAGGTCATCTTGACCACGTTCTTGTAGGTCTCGCCGGTGCAGACGATGCCGTCGTGCGACCAGACCGGGACGCCGCGCCATTTCCATTCCTCGACGACTTCGGGATCGGCTTCCCTGACCAGCGCGCGCAGCCGGCCGAGCATCTGGCCGCGCCAGTCGTCGAGCTCGCGGATCCTGGCATCGATCAGTTCGGAAGCCGGAATGCTGTCCTGCCTGCTTTCCTGCATTTCGCTCTTCTTCATGGCGGTTGCTCCTCAAGCGGATGCCGTGCCCGCGACACATGGCCGGCCCTGCATTGTGCCGAACCCTGCCCTGTATCGCCACTACCGCGCCACTACCGCGCCACTACCGCGCCACTACCGCGCCACTACCGCGCCACCACCGCCCTCACCTTGCCACGCCGCCCAAATCTGCCTCTAATAGTCTGAACAGGCGGGTCGGCATGACCCGGTCCGGTCAGGAGGCGAAATGCGCTGCACGCATTGCGGCTTCGCGAACGTTGCGGGCGCCAACTTCTGCGAGGAGTGCGGGGCAAGGCTTGCCCGCATTTGCCCGCAATGTGGCGCCGAATCCACGCCAGGCGCCAAGTTCTGCCGGGCCTGCGGCGCTTCCCTGGCCGATACGGCCGCGCCGGCATCCGTGCCGCGATTTGCGCCCCAGTCCGCGCCCCAGTCCGCACCACAACCCGCGCCCCAGCCGCCCCTGCCGCCGGCGACTGCCCCGGTCCATTACACCCCGCCGCATCTCGCCGAGCGCATCCTGGCCGAACAGGCCGCGATGGAAGCCCGCGGCGAGGCCGCCGGCGAGCGCAAGACCATCACCGCCCTGTTCGCCGACATGGCCGGCTCGACCGCGCTGACGCAGGACATGGACCCGGAAGACGCGCGCCGCCTGATCGACCCGGTGGTGACGCTGATGATGGAGGCGGTCCACCACTACGAAGGCTATGTCGCCAAGTTCCTCGGCGACGGCATCCTGGCGCTGTTCGGCGCGCCGATCGCGCACGAGGACCATGCCCTGCGCGCGTTGTACGCCGCGCTGCGGATGCAGGGCGCGATGCATCGCCACAGCGACCGGGTCCGGCTGGAGCAAGGCATTCCGCTGCAGATCCGCATCGGCATCCATACCGGCGAGGTGGTCGTGCGATCGATTCGCAAGGACGACCTGCATACCGATTACGATCCGGTCGGCCACACCATCCACATTGCCTCGCGCATGGAAGGGATTGCCACCCCTGCGTCGATCCTGGTCAGCGAATCCACGCACAAGCTTGCCGAGGGCTATTTCGAGTTCACGGCGCTGGGCACCACGCATGTCAAGGGCGTGCGCGAACCGCTGGCGGTGTACGAGGTGGTGGGGCTGGGGGCGTTGCGCACGCGCCTGCAGGTGGCGGCGCACCGCGGGCTGGCGCGCTTCGTCGGCCGCCAGCAGGAACTCGAACACCTTAATGAAGCACTGGAGCACGCCAAGGCGGGCAGCGGGCGCATCGTCGCCGTGGTTGGCGAAGCAGGCGTCGGCAAGTCGCGGCTGTTTCATGAGTTCAAGACCCGCTCGCAACAGGGCTGCCTGGCGCTGGAGACGTTCTCGGTTTCGCACGGCAAGGCGTTTGCCTACCTGCCGCTGATCGAACTGCTGAAGAACTACTTCCAGATCACCGCGCAGGACGGCGACCGCGCCTGCCGCGAGAAGGTGACGGGCCGGCTGCTGACGCTCGACCGTTCGCTGGAAGATCACCTGCCCTACCTGCTCTACCTGCTTGGCACCACCGAACCGGGTTCGCCGCTGCCGACCATGGACCCGTCGATCCGGCGCCAGCGCACCTTTGACGCAATCGCCCGGTTGCTGGTGCGCGAGAGCGCCAACCAGCCGCTGATGCTGATCTTCGAAGACCTGCAATGGCTCGATGGCGAGACCGAGGCATTCCTCAACATGATGGTCGACCATGTGCCCGCCGCGCGCATGGTGCTGCTGGTCAACTACCGGCCCGAATACACCCATCGCTGGGAAGCGGGGCCGCGTTACTCGCAGCTGCGGCTGCAGCCGCTGGGGCCGGCCGAGGCGCAGGGCCTGCTGACCGCCCTGCTGGGCGACGACCAGAGCCTGGTGCCGCTCAAGCGCCTGATCCTGGACAAGACCGAAGGCAACCCGTTCTTCATGGAGGAAGTTGTCCAGACCCTGTCCGAGGAAGGCGCGCTGCTGGGCCAGCCCGGCTGCTACCGCATCGAGCAGGCGCCGGCGCTGCTCCATATCCCTACCACGGTCCAGGGCGTGCTGGCCGCGCGTATCGACCGCTTGCCGCTGGCGCAGAAAGAACTGCTGCAGACACTGGCGGTGATCGGCAAGGAATTCCCGCAAAGCCTGGTGCTGCGCGTGGCCGGGCTGGAGGGCGACAGGCTGCATCCGCTGCTGGCCGACCTGCAGGCCGCGGATTTCATCCACGAACGCCCCGCGTTCCCGGAAGTCGAGTACGCCTTCAAGCACGCGCTGACCCAGGAAGTCGCCGGCAATTCGCTGCTGACCGAACGCCGCAGCGCCTTGCATGAAGCCACGGCGCGGGCAATCGAAGATTTGTTCCAGGGCCGGCTCAAGGACTATTGCAGCGAGCTGGCGCATCACTACAGCCTCAGCGGCAATGTGCCAAAGGCGGTCGAATACCTGCACTGCGCCGGCCAGCAGGCGCTGCAGCGCTCGGCGCAGGGCGAGGCGATCCGGCACCTCAGCACGGCCATCGAGTTGCTCAAGCGCCAGCCCGATACCGCCGAGCGCGCACGCCAGGAACTGACGCTGCTGCTGACGCTGGGACCGGCGCTGATGGCCGCGCGCGGACAGGCGTCGCAGGAAGTCGAGGCCAACTACCGGCGCGCGCTGGCGCTGTGCGAGCAGGGCCGGCAGACGCCCTACGTCTTCTCCGCGCAGCTCGGCCTGTGGGCCTTCTACCAGCTGCGCGCGCAATACCAGGTTTCGTTGCCGCTGGCCAAGCGGCTGCTCGGCCTGGCACTGAAGTCGCAGCGGCCCAAGCAGCTGGCCGAAGGCCACCGCGCACTGGGCGCCACGCTGTTCCGGCTGGGCAAGCTCGACGCCGCGCGTTCGCACATGGAGACGGTGATCGGCCTGCCCCACCCCGATTCGCAGGCCTATGACTTCCTGATGGGCTACGGGCGCGATCCGGCCGTGCACGCCACCAGCACGCTGGGCTGGATCCTGTGGTACCTCGGCTGTCCCGACCATGCCCGCGCGCTGTGCCAGGAGGCCCTGGTGATGGCGCGCGCGCGACCCGATGCCTACAACCTGGCGCTGTGCCTGGTTTTCGCCGCGGAAGTGCACCAGTGCCGGCGCGAGCCGAAGCTGGCTCGCGAGTATGCCGAGGCGGCGATCGCGATTTCGGGCGAACAGGGTTTCCCGATCTACCTGGCGTGGGGGAACGTCGTGCAAGGCTGGGCGATGGCCGAGCTTGGCGAGACGGAGGCAGGGATCGCCCGGATCCGCCACGGCCTGGCTTCCTACGAGGGCACCGGCGCCGTACTCGGCACGCCTAACCTGCTGTCGCTGCTGGCCGATGCCTGTTGCAAGGCAGGACAGGCGGAAGCTGCGCAGGAAGCGCTGGCGCGCGGGCTGGCGCTGGCGGAAGAGACCGGCGAGCGCCTGGACGAAGCCACGCTGTGGCGGCTGCGCGGCGACATGCTGTGCCGGCTGCAGCCGCGCGCGCACGAGGAAGCGGAAGCCTGCTTCAGGCGGGCGCTCGGCATCGCCGGCGAACAAGGTGCCAGGCTGCTGGCGCTGCGCGCCGCGCGAAGCCTGGCCAGGCTGTTGCACTCGCAAGGCAAGGCCGAGCTGGCACGCGAGATGCTGGCCCTGCACCTGGCCCCGCTGACCGAGGGCGCCGACACCGTCGACCAGCTGGAGGCCGCCGCGCTGCTGGCGCAACTGGAAGGCGAAGTATCCGCCACCGAAGCCGGCACTGCTAACCGCACTGCCAGCGCCACCACAACCCCCGCGCGCCCATGACCCCGCTCCAGGCCCGTCAGCTCCAGGACCGCTTCGTTGCCGTGTGGACGCGCGCGGGCGGTGCGCATGCGCGCGACGCCTATGCCGATCTTGCCGGCCGCTATGGCGAGCCGGGCCGCCATTACCATACCCTCGACCACATCCGCCGCTGCCTGCGCGACCTGGATTGGGCACGCGGCGCCATTGCCCCGGCGGATGCCGACGCGGTGGAACTGGCGCTGTGGTGCCATGACGTGATCTATGTGCCCGGCGCGGCCGACAATGAAGCGCGCAGCGCCGGCTGGATCCTGCAATGGGGGACCGGCATCGCCACGGCCAGCAGGATCGCCGCCCTGGTGCTGGAGACCGTCCACGACGGCATCCCCGCCAGCCCGGCGGGCCGCTTTACCGCCGATATCGACCTGGCGGCGCTCGGCTGCAGCCGGATGCGCTTCCGCCATAACGGCGCCTGCCTGCGCGCCGAGCGCACCGACCTCGACGACCAGGCCTACGACGCCGCCGAGCGCGCTTTCCTGCGCGCGCTGCTGGACAGCCCGCGCATCTACTACACCGAGCTGTTCCATGCGCGCTACGAGGCGCGCGCGCGCGGCAACCTGGCGTGGCGGCTGGCGCAGCCGGGCCCGCCTGACGTCACAGGAATTCGCCGCTGATGTCGATGCTGGAGCGCTGGCCGATGCTGTCGTAGTGCTGTGCCAGCCAGGCCGTGGCCTGCTTGCGGCCCTGGTCGCGCAGCGCGCACAGGAAGCCCCAGTCGGCGTTGTACTTGGTTGACACGCCAAGCGCCGCCATGGTCTCGTCGGAGCGGATCGAGTGGATCCACATCTCCTTCATCTCGCGCCCGTCCACCTTGCCTTGCTGGATCAGCGAGGTGACAAAGGCAATGGCGCGCATCTCGCGCATCAGCGATGAGTTGAAGCTGAGTTCGTTGACGCGGTTAAGGATATCCGCCGCCGAGGTCGGCACGCCGTGGCGCACGATCGGGTTGATATGAACGATGACCACGTCGCGGGTCTGGCAGTGGTAGATCAGCGGAAAGATCGCCGGATTGCCGACATAGCCGCCGTCCCAGTAATACTGGCCATCGATGCATACCGCCTGGAACAGCGTGGGAACACAGGCCGAGGCCAGCACGGCATCGATGCTCAGTTCCTCCGGCGGGAAGATGCGTATGCGGCCGGTCTCGATATTGGTCGCGCACAGGTAGAGTCGGATCGGGCAATGCTCGCGCAGCGCGGCGAAATCCACCTGCGTGCCGAGCACTTCGCGCAGCGGGTTCAGGTTGTTGGGATTGAACTGGTACGGCGACAGCAGGCGCAGCGCAATGTCGGCCATGGCGTACAGCGGCGAATGGTTCAGCCCCAGGGTATGGCCGGTCTTGAACCAGGGCATCCAGCGGAACGGGCTATAGCGCTGCGCCGAGTTCGAGATCGCCTGCCAGAACGAGTGCAAGGCCTCGCGCGCGCCGGCGCTGCCGCCTTGCAGCATCCCGTAGGCCAGCACCGCGCCGTTCATGGCGCCGGCGCTGGTGGCGCTGACGCCCTCGATCGCCAGCCTCCCGTCCTCCAGCAGGCGGTCGAGCACGCCCCAGGTGAAGGCGCCGTGCATGCCACCGCCCTGCAGGGCAAGCGAGACGGGTTTGTGGTCTGGCTGATCTGGCTGGTCCGGCTGCATCCGAGGCTCCCTCCCCTGGCGCGCCATGCGGGTGCGCCAGGCTCCGTGCTGCGGGCGGTGATTCGTATCAATCCAGTGTAGGGAATAAGCCGTTTTACGGCAGCCCGGCGCGTGGCCCGGCGTGTGTCCTTACGGCCGGACCGATGGCGGGCTTGCCGCCGGCGCCATGCCTGGACCTCCGTCAGGCGCTGGCGGCGGCCCTCACGACGTGCGCCTGCATCGGCCCGGAGACGGGGCCGTCTCCATATGCCTCCAGGAACGCCCGTGTGCACGCGTCGGTAGCCCGCGCCAGCGCATCGGGACCGCGCCGCTCCAGCTCCGCGCGCAGCGGCGTGCCCTGGCAGTACGCCACCGCGGGGATGCGGGCGGCATCGGCGCGGCTGGTGGCGGTGACGGTCTCGAACAGCGGCGGCGCGGTAAAGCCGCCCTGCCGCAAGTCCTGCTCGATCGCCACCTGGCTGTGATAGCCGTGCGGCGTGCGCGCCATGAAATCCGGCGGCGATTCGGGGAACAGGCGGGCCAGCGCCGCCGCGACATCGCGGGCAAAGGCGTTGAATTCGATCCGGTCCCACACGTTGAAGACCAGCGTCCCGCCCGGCACCAGCACGCGGCGCGCCTCGGCGAAGGCCCTGGCCTTGTCCGGGAAGAACATCACGCCGAACTGGCAGGCCACCAGGTCGAAGCTGGCATCGCCGAACGGCAGCGCCATCGCGTCGGCCTCCTGCCAGGTCACGGGGCGCTCCGTGCCTTCGGCCTGGGCCCGCGCCAGCATTGGCGCATTGAGGTCGGTGGCGACGATGATGGCGTCGGGCGCGAGCCGGCGCGCCAGTTCGCGCGTGAGCACGCCGGTGCCGGCGGCCAGTTCCAGCACCCGGCGCGGTTGCAGCGCGGCGATCCGCTGTGCCAGGTCGGCGGCATAGGGCGCAAAGATCATGGGCACCATCAGCGATGCGTAAATGTCGGGGATCGCACCCGCGAACAGGCGGTCGGCATTCGGCTGGTCGGCATTCGGCAAAGCCATGGAAGTCCCCTTGCCCGGGCGCTGGAAGCCGGGATCGCCTCAGTGGGTGTAGGACACCTGGCTGCGAAAGTAAACCAGACGGCGCTGCCTGCCGTGGCGTAATGGCGTCAGGGCCGCCCCAGCGCCCGGGCCTCCTTCATCTGCGCGTTGGCGAATTCGAGCATGCGCAGCGCTTCGTCGAATACTGGCAGTGTGCGTTCCCGGTCCGGCACGTCAGGCATGCCGGCGCGGTCGGCGGCAACGCCGCGGATCAGTTCGTCCAGGAAGCCGGGCTGGCTCGCCTCGGCGCGCTGCAGCAGCAGGTGCAGCAGATAGGCGCAGGCATCAAGGCGCGAAACTTGCGTGGCGGTCATGGGACTTACCCCCTTCAATTTGGGCACGACGTGCGCACCGCGCGTGGTGCGTGTCATTGCAAAAAATACAGTGCACACTCGAGCAAGGCAAATGATCCGGATCGGCATCTCGGGCTGGCGCTATGACGGGTGGCGCGGCGTGTTCTACCCAAAGGGGCTGGCGCAACGGCGCGAGCTGGAGTTTGCCTCGCGCGCGGTCGACTCCATCGAGATCAACGGCTCGCACTATGCGCTGCAGACGCTGCGCAGCTATCGCGCCTGGTACGAAGCCACGCCCGAGGATTTTGTCTTCAGTGTCAAGGGATCGCGCTACCTGACGCACATGCTGCGTTTCCGCGACGACAAGGCGCGCCCGGCCATGGCCAACTTCCTGGCGTCCGGCGTGCTGGCGCTGGAGGAAAAGCTGGGCCCGATGCTGTGGCAGTTCCCGCCCAATTTCGCCTTCGATCCCGAGCGGATGGAGCGCTTCCTCGCACTGCTGCCGCACGACACCCACAGCGCGCGCGAACTGGCGCGCGATCATGACAGCCGGGTGAAACAGCCGTGGTGCGACACCCGGCGCCGGCGCCGGATCCGGCACGCCGTGGAAATCCGGCACGACAGCTTCTGCACGCCCGAATTCCCGGCGCTGCTGCGGCGCCATCGCGTCGCGCTGGTGATCTCCGACGCCGTGGCGGACTGGCCTTACGCCGAAGACGTGACCAGCGATTTCCTCTACCTGCGGCTGCACGGCAGCCAGACGCTGTACGGCGGCAGCTACTCCGACAAGGCGCTGCACCGCTGGGCGGCACGGCTGGGCAAATGGGCGAGCGGCCACGAACCGGCCGATGCGCAGCGGATCTCGCCCAAACGCCCGCGCAAGGCGGCGCACCGCGACGTCTACTGCTATTTCGATAACGACAAGAAGGTCAAGGCGCCGTTCGATGCGCAGCGCCTGATGCGCATGCTGCAGAAGGAATGAGGGATTGCGGGTGCCTTAGTTGGCGTCAGTCACGGATGCGCGGCAGCCAGCCGCTGCCGCGCGTGCGCGGATCCACCGGCAGCTGGCGCTGCAACGCGGCCTTGGACAGCATATGGGCACTGATCGGCGCGGTCAGGAACAGGAACGCGGTCACCAGCAGCTCATGCAGGCTGGCATCGCCCCGGAAGCTGAAATACGCCACGGACCCCAGCACCACCCCGCCCACGCCCAGCGTGGTCGACTTGGTGGGCCCGTGCAGCCGCATGAAGAAGTCCGGCAGGCGGAACAGCCCGATCGCCCCCACCAGCATGAATACGCTGCCGATCACAAGCAGCGCGCAGACAACGAATTCCGCAACGGGATGCAGCATGGCCGTGGCTCCTTAGTATTCGATGATGTCGCCGCGCTGCAGGTACTTGGACAGCGCCACCGTACCCACGAAGCCCATCACCGCGATCAGCAGCGCAGCCTCGAAGAACATCGCCGAATCCAGGCTGATACCCAGCAGCACGATCAGCGCAATGGCGTTGATATTGAGCGTATCGAGCGCCACGATGCGGTCCGGCAGGCTGGGCCCGCGCAGCAGCCGCGCAAAGGTCAGCAGGAAGGCCAGCCCGAGGATGACCAGGCACACCGGTATCACGATGGCAAGCATTGGAAGATCTCCTTCAGCGGGATTTCATAGCGCGACTTGATGCGTTCGACCAGGGCCGCCTCTTCTTCCAGGTCGAGCACATGGACCAGCAGCGCGCGCCGGTCGTCGCTCAGTTCGGCGCACAGCGTGCCGGGGCTCAGCGAGACGATGCTGATCAGCGCGGTGGTGGCCAGTTCGTGTTCCACGTCCAGCGGCACCACGATAAAGGCCGGCCGCAGCCGCGCGGTGCGGCCCAGCACCAGGATGGCCACTTCGATATTGGCCATGACGATATCGATCAGCACATGGATGCTCAGGCGCAGGATCAGGTCGGGACGCGACAGCCGGAACGCGCCCAGCACCAGCCAGCGGTCGGCCAGGCGGCCGATGGCCCAGCCGAGCAGCGCGCCCAGCAGCAAATGGCCGGGCGCGATGCTGTTGGTCAGCATCAGCCACATGAGCAGCAGAATCAGGCTGAGCCAGGGATGCGGCAGCAGGCGATGCAGCATGGCCTACTCCTTCTGCGCGGGCAGCACGGCCCGCAGGTAGGCCGCGCGGTCCAGCAGTTGCGCGGCGGCGTCCGCCATATATTCGGTGGCCGGCCGCGCGTACACGGTCAGCGCGACGTTGCCCGCCAGCAGCAGCGCGCAGCAGGCCAGCTTGCGCGGGTCCGGCCGCATGCGGGAGCGCGCGGCAAAGGGATGATCCTCGTCGAGATACTCGGCGCCTTCCGGCACCTGCGCTGCCTCGTGCGGCAGGCGCCACAGCAGCCGCGTGCCGGTGCGCGACGCCGCGATCAGCAACAGCAGGCTCGACACCAGCACCACCGGCCACAGCGCCGGCATCCACGGCACCGGAGTCGCGCGCAGGATCATGGCCTTGCCCAGGAAGCCCGACAGCGGCGGCAGGCCCACCGCCGCGAGCACGCCGACCAGGTACAGCACGCCGGCCAGCCGCGAGGCCACCGGCGGCGCGCCATCGCGCGCGGGATCCGGCTCCAGCGCATCGGCCAGCAGGAACAGGCCCGCCGTGCACAGCGTGGTGCTGGGCAGGTAGTACAGCGCGGCGGCCCAGCCGGCTTGCGTCTGCATCGCCACGCACGCCGACAGCAAGCCCACTGAGGCCACCACCAGGTAGCTTGTCATCGCGCGCAGCGTGCGGGCTGCCACCGCGCCGATGCCGCCGATCGCCAGCGTCAACAGCGCCAGCGGAAACACCCAGTCATGCAGGAACGGTCCCAGCAGCCCTTGCGCGCCGCCGAACAGCAGCGCGGCACAGCGCAGCATGGCGTAGATGCCGACCTTGGTCATGATGGCGAACAGCGCGGCGACCGGGCCGGTGGCGCTGGCATAGGCGCGCGGCAGCCAGAAATACAGCGGGAACAGCGCCGCCTTGAGCCCGAACACCAGCATCAGCATGACGCCGGCGGCCACCGCGAGCGGCAGGTCCTGCGCCGGCAGGCCGGCCAGCCGCAAGCCCAGGTGCGCCATGTTGAGCGTGCCGCTGAGCCCGTACAGCACGCCGATCGCCACCAGGAAGAACGACGACGCCACCAGGTTCAGGATCACGTAATGGAGCCCCGCGCCGATGCGCGCGCGCCCGGCGCCGTGCACCAGCAGCGCGTAGGAGGCGATCAGCAGGATCTCGAAGAAGACGAACAGGTTGAACAGGTCGCCGGCCAGGAAGGCGCCGTTCAGGCCCATCAGCTGGAACTGGAACAGCGCGTGGAAATGCCGGCCCTGGCGTGCCGTGCCATCACCCGCCGCGGCGAGCGCCGCAACCGCCAGCACCGCGGTCAGCACCAGCATCATGGCGCCGGTGCGGTCCAGCTGCAGCACGATGCCGAACGGCGCGGCCCAGTTGCCCATCGCGTAGACGTCGATGGCGCCGGTTGCCGCATGCTGCATCAGCATGACGGCCACCGGCAGCAGCAACAGCGTCACTACCGCGCACACGGCACGCTGCGCGCGCAGCGCCTGCGCCGGCATCGCCGCCAGCAGCGCACCGGCGAACATCGGCAGCAGGATGGGGAGAAGCACGGCGTGGATCATGCCCGCGGCCCCCGTGCTTCATCGCCGTCCGGATCTGGCACCGTGCCGCTTTCCGGCTTGCTGGCGGCGTCGACATGGTCGCTGCCGGTCAGTCCCAGCGACCGCAGCGCCAGCACCACGGCAAACGCCGTCATGCCGAACGCGATCACGATGGCGGTCAGCACCAGCGCCTGCGGCAGCGGATCGGCATAGCTGGCGCCAGGCACGATCACCGGCGGCCGGCCGATCGACAGCCGGCCCATGCCGAGCAGGAACAGGCTGACCGCATACGACAGCAGCGTCAGGCCCAGCACCACGGTGAAGACGCGCTCGCGCAGCAGCAGGTAGATGCCGCAGGCAGTCAGGATGCCGATGGTCAAGGCGTAGAGGGCGGCCATCAGTCCTCCTCCTCAGCACGCGCGGGCGGCAGGTTGCGCACGCCAAGGTGCGAGACGATGACCAGCGTGGTCCCGGTCACGGTGCAGAACACCCCAAGGTCAAAGATCATGGCCGTGGCCAGCTCGATTTCGCCGATGCCCGGCAGGTGGAAATGGCCGAATGCCGTGGTCAGGAACGGGTAGCCGAAGGCCAGGCTGCCGAGGCCGGTCAGCCCCGCCAGCAGGATGCCGGCGCCGGCAATGGCGCGGTAGTCCGGCGCGATGCGCGCTTCGGTCCAGCGCACGCCGTTGGCCACGTACTGCAGCAGCAGCGCCACCGACGTGATCAGCGCAGCGATAAAGCCGCCGCCGGGCAGGTTGTGCCCGCGCAGCAGGATAAACACCGCCACCAGCAGCGTCAGCGGCAGCATCAGCCGCGCCAGCATGGCCAGCAGCAGCGGATGCGCCTGGCTGGTCCACGGCAGCCCGTCCGGCGCGGCCGACGGCGTTGGCAGGCGCATGCCCTTGAGCAGCGCCTGCACCGCCAGGCCGGCGATCAGCAGCACGCAGATCTCGCCCATGGTATCGAAGCCGCGGAAGTCCACCAGCAGCACGTTGACCACGTTGTGGCCGCCGCCGCCCGGCACCGCCTGCTCGATATAGAACGCGGACACCGGGTCGTACGGGCGCGTCATCACCGCATAGGCCGCCACCGCCAGCAGCGTGCCGCCGCCCAGTGCCAGCGCCACGTCGCGGGTGCGGCGCGCGGCGCCGCCCTGCTCGGCCGTCTCGCGCGGCAGGTAGAACAGCGCCAGCACCAGCAGCAGCACCGTCACCACTTCCACCGACAGCTGCGTCAGCGCCAGGTCCGGTGCCGAAAAGCGCAGGAACACCAGCGACACCATCAGCCCGCAGCCGCCGAGCAGCACCAGTGCTGCCAGCCGTTGCCCGCGCGCGGCCACCACGGCAAGCGCCAGCACCGCCAGTATCGCCAGCGCCGCGGCGCCCAGCGGGTCGAGCGCGCCGGCCGGGACGGTGCCGGCGAGCGCGTCGAGATCGGCCAGGAACCAGGCCGGAATCGCCAGCAGCGCCAGCAGCATCCAGGCGATATAGCCCGGCAACGAGCCGCGCTCCAGCGTGCGCGTGAGCGCGGTGGCGATACGCTCCAGCGCGCGCATGCCGCTCTCGAACGAGCGGCGCGCGTTCAGGTGCTCGAGCGACTGCTGCCAGCGGCGCAGCGCATCGCGGCGCAGGAAGAACAGCGCCGCGCCGCCCGTCATGGACAGCAGGCTCATCACCAGCGGCAGGTTGACCCCATGCCACAGGTTCAGGCTGTACGCCGGCAGCGGCGCGCGCAGCGTGGCCAGCGACGCCGCCGCCAGCAGGGTGCCAACGGTGTAGGCAGGCACCAGCCCCACCACCAGGCAGATCACCACCAGGAATTCCACCGGCACCTTCATGAAGCGCGGCGGCTCGTGCGGCGGATAGTTGGGGACGTCGGGCTGCCTGCCGCCGAAGAACACGCCGTAGATGAAGCGCAGCGAATACGCCATCGTGAGCGCGCCAGCCATGGTTGCCGCCGCCGGAATGACCCAGTTGAAGTCGCCCAGCAAGCCCTGCGCCAGGGTCTCGCCAAAGAACATTTCCTTGCTGAGGAAGCCGTTGAACAGCGGCACGCCCGCCATCGACAGCGACGCCACGATCGCCAGCACCGCCGTATGCGGCATGTAGCGCGCCAGCCCGTGCAGCCGGTCCAGGTCGCGCGTGCCGGTCTCGTGGTCGATGATGCCGGCCGCCATGAACAACGACGCCTTGAACACGGCGTGGTTGATGATGTGGAAAATTGCCGCCACCGTGCTCAGCTGGGTATCGAGCCCGAACAGCAGCGTGATCAGTCCCAGGTGGCTGATGGTGGAGTACGCCAGCAGCCCCTTGAGATCGCGCTGCAGCAGCGCCATCGCCGCGCCGAAAATCAGCGTGGCCAGCCCGGTCATGCTGACCAGGTAGAACCAGCCGTTGGTGCCGTCCAGCACCGGGTACAGCCGCGCCAGCAGGAACACCCCGGCCTTGACCATGGTGGCGGAGTGCAGGTACGCGGACACCGGCGTGGGCGCGGCCATCGCCTGCGGCAGCCAGAAGCTGAACGGGAACTGCGCCGACTTGGTGAACACCGCCAGCAGGATCAGCACCAGCATCGGCATGTAGAGCGGATGGCGCTGCACGCTGCCGGCCTGCGCCAGCACTGCCGACAGCTCGAAACTGCCGCACATATGGCCCAGCAGCAGCACCCCGGCCAGCAGCGCCAGCCCGCCGCCGCCGGTGACGGTCAGCGCCATGCGCGCGCCCTGGCGGGCATCGCCGCGCCACGACCAGAAGCCGATCAGCAAGAACGACAGGATGCTGGTCAGCTCCCAGAACACCGCCAGCAACAGCAGGTTGCCGGCCAGCACCACGCCCAGCATGGCCGCCATGAACAGCAGCAGCAGGCAGAAGAAGCGCACCGCCGATTCATTGCGCGCCAGGTAGTAGCGCGCGTACAGGATCACCAGCAGGCCCACGCCGACCACCAGCAGCGCAAACAGGTAGGCCAGGCCGTCCAGGCGCAGCGACAGGTCGAGACCCAGTGCGGGCAGCCAGCTCACGCGCCAGGCCAGGCCGTCCCCGGGCTGGTCGAAGACCGCGCCGCGCAGCTGCAGCAGCAGCACCAGCGCGACCAGCGGCAGGCCGACGATGACGGGCGCCACCAGCCGCGGCGCGCGCATGCCGATCACCCAGGTCAGTCCGGCGGCCACCAGCGGCAGCACGAGCAGCAGCGGCAGCTCCATGGGCGCCGCCTCAGGCCTGCGCCGGCGCGCGCGCCTGCGCAGCGCGCGGATTGACGACGATGACCGGCACCGTGGCCTGCGCCAGCACCGTGGACACCACCGGTCCCGGCAGCGCCGACACGATGGCGCCGCGCCCCTTGGCGCCCGGCACGATTGCATCGGCATCCGGCGTCCCGGCCAATTGCACCAGCTCGGCCGCGGGATCGCCATGCAGCCAGTGCCGCACCAGCGGCATGCCGGGCAGCCCGGCCTCGGCGGCGGCAAAGGCGCTGTCGGCCTGGCTGCGGTTCTCGGCATCGAGCGCGGCGCGGGACAGGCCGGGGCTGCCCGGCACCGGCGAAACATGGGCGACATGCCCGGACAAGGGCGCGGCCAGCAGCGGGCGGCTGGCCAGGCGGCGGGCGGCGGCAACGCTGTCGGGCGATCCGTCCATCGCGAGTACGACGACTGTCATGGGCAATGATCCAGGCATTAACAATGCAGCGGGCAGGCGTGCCCCCTACTCTCCGGATTCTGGGGGTATTGCGCAAGTCATGCGTCACCTGTTAATGGCTGCACGAAAAAATTCATCGCCCTGCATAACATACTGAATGCGCGATACATGCCCGCTATCGCCCGCCAACAAATGAATATTGGACGCAGCCGGCCCGGCTGCCTTAGCCTTGGCGCCAGCAACTGAACCCGATGCCCCCGGAGCCCACCATGAGCAACTTCCTCCTCTACGAACAGGACGGCCATATCGTCACGCTGACGATGAACGAGCCCGAGCGCCGCAACCCGCTGACCGGCAACACCGCGGTGGCGGAGTTCCTGGCCGCCATCGAGCGCATCCATGCCGACCGCAGCGTGCGCGCCGTGGTCATCACCGGCGCCGGCACGGCGTTCTCGTCGGGCGGCAACATCAAGGACATGGAACGCCAGGCCTCAGGGCAGGTGCCGGGCATGGAGATCCGGCAGGACTATCGCTGCGGCATCCAGCGCCTGCCGCTGGCGCTGTTCAACCTGGAAGTGCCGGTGATCGCCGCCGTCAACGGCGCGGCCATGGGCGCGGGGCTGGACCTGACCTGCATGTGCGATATCCGCATCGCTTCGGAGCGCGCGCAGTTTGCCGAGTCCTTCGTCAAGCTGGGCATCATCCCCGGCGATGGCGGCGCCTGGCTGCTGCCGCGCGTGATCGGGCTGTCGCGCGCCGCCGAGATGACCTTTACCGGCCAG
The DNA here is from genome assembly GCF_017814975.1 of Cupriavidus consociatus. Taxonomy (GTDB): domain Bacteria; phylum Pseudomonadota; class Gammaproteobacteria; order Burkholderiales; family Burkholderiaceae; genus Cupriavidus; species Cupriavidus consociatus. Next base: position 598,318 of record NZ_JAGIQA010000001.1, on the reverse strand, counting down.
GCGATCGACGCGAAGACCGCGCTGGAATGGAACCTGGTGTCGCGCGTGGTGGCGCCCGAGGCGCTGCTGCCGACCGCATACGAGCTGGCCGGGCGCATCGCCGCCAACCCGCCGCACGCGGTGCGGCTGGCCAAGCGGCTGATGCGCGAGGCCATGCACACCCGCCTCGACACGCTGCTGGAATTGTCGGCCGGCTTCCAGGCACTGTCGCACCAGACCGCCGACCACCGCGAGGCGGTGCAGGCCTTCCTGGACAAGCGCACGCCGGTGTTCGGCGGCAACTGATCGCACGACCGGAAGCTGGCCGGAAGCTGGCCGGAAACTGGCCGGAAACTGCCCGCAAACTGCCCGCGCCGACCGGCCAGCCAGCTTCAGGCGGATTGCGTTTCCGCCGCCTTGAGCTGGTTGACCAGCGCCACGTAGTCGCGCATGGCCTGCTCGCGCGGCAGGCCGCGCCGCGCCGCCCAGGCGTCGTACTTGGCGCGGCCGACCATGTCCATCATGCCGGGGCGGTCGCCGCTGACGTCGCCCGCGCTGCCTTGCTTGTAGAGCGCATAGAGCGACAGCAAGGTGTCGTTGTCGGGCGCCTGGCGCAGCGTCTTCGACAACGCCGCGGCGGCCTCGAAGGCCTTCTCGGACGGGCTTGGCCCCGGCACCGCCGGCGTGCCGCCGAAGTGCGCATCCTCCAGCGCCACTTCGTCCGGGAACCACCGCCCCTCCAGCAACTTGCCGTCGCGCAGCGCAAAGGCCAGCACGCCCTGCGAGGCCAGCGTGCCGCTGCGCAAGGTCGCGGGCACCACGGCCATGCCGGTGTTGAGCACCGGCGCGCCGAAAGCGGTGAACGCCAGCCCCGCATCCGCCCACCCGCGCAGCCGCGCCAGGCCACGATCGCCACGGTAGACCCCGCTGGTCCGGTTGGCGCCCGGCTGGAACCACGCAAAATCGCCCTTGCCGCGCGCATACAGCGCGGCCAGATCGCCCTGCTCCAGGTCTGTGCGCGCCGCCGCCAGCAGCCCGGCCATCTGGTCCGGCGTCATGCGAGCATCGTCGCGCTCCCCACCCGCCATGCCAAGCGACGTGCCCACGCTGGCCTCGAAGAATTCCAGCACGTTGCGCGCCACCAGCTCGCGGTCATTGTCGACACAGACCATGTGGTAGCTGTCTTCCAGCACCAGCATGCGCGCCTGCCCGGCACGCTTGCCCTGCCCGATCTGCTCGACCAGGAAGTTGGCCGAGCGCAGGCTGGTCAGCTCGTCCAGCCGGGCGTGGACCACCAGCGTGGGGCAGGCAATGCGCTGCAGCCCCCTGCGCACGTAGCCGCGCAACCGGTCCACTTCGCGGATGCATGCCAGCGGCACCCACTGGTAGTGGAAGTTCTCGCCGCGCGCGAACTTGGCCTTGACGATCTCGCGCAGCTGCTCGTTCTTGATGCCGAACGGCTCTTCCTCTTCCACCTTCATCCGGTTTGGCACGCCTGGAATCTGGTACAGCAGCGGACGCAGGCCGCGGTACCACGGCGTGGCCCAGCCGTCGATATAGACCGGCGGCGCCAGCGCCACCAGCCGGCCCTTGGTGTGCTGCTCGCGCTTGACGGTCTCCACCGCCAGCAGCGCGCCCATGCACATGCCCATCACGTGCAGTGTTTCATGCTGGTCGATGATCTCGCGGTATTTGGCGCGCACCGCCTCGAGCCAGTCCTCGGCGCGCACGCCGCACAGGTCCTCGGGCTGCGTGCCGTGTCCCGGCAGCGTCAGCGAGTGCGTGACAAAGCCGGCGCGCTTGAGGCGCTTGTGCATGGAGCCCAGGTCATACTGCGTGCCGCCCAGGCCGTGGATCAGGAACACGCCGGGGTCAGACATGCGCGGGCTCCCCGCCGGTGCGGCGCAGCAATGCTGCCACCTGCTCTACCTTGCCGTCCGCGCCACGGATGCCGGCCAGCCGCTCATGCACGCGCAAGCGGCCGCTGCCCGGCAGCGTCACGGCGTACTCCTGCACGCTGTCTGGCGCATCGCCGCGCGCCACGGCGGACCAGGTGGCCTGCACCAGCGCGCGGTCGGATGCGTCGATGCGGTCCAGCCATTCGTCGACGCTGCTGACGTCGCGGATCGTGTCGCCGAGCAGCGCCGCCGCGCCCTCGCTCCAAGTGGCCCGGCCTGTGACCGCGTCATATTCCACGCTGGCCACGCCCACCGCCTGCAGCGTGCGCGCATAGCGCAGGCGCCAGTCACGCGCTTCCTGCAGCGCGGTGCGGCGGCCCTCCGACAGCGCGCGGCCAAGCAGCATCACCAGCGCCCAGACAATGACGAAACCCTGCACCTCGACCACGGCCTCGCCCGGAAATCCCTCGATGACGTTGAACGGGCCCGCGCCGGCCGCGGTGCGGTGGATGATCAGCAGGCAGCCCAGCAGCGTGGCAATGGCACCGCCGCGCGGCCCCCACAGCAGCGCGGTGGCAAGCAGCAGCGGCATCGGCACGTAGGCGAGCGTGGGCGCGAGGCCGCCGAAGCGCTGCGCCGCGTTGTCCGAGAACACCGCCAGCACCGCCACGATAAAGACCACGAAGGCCAGCCCGCCGGCCGCGAACTGCTGCATCGGCATGCCGCCCGAGCGCCGCACGCGGAAGCCGCGGAACGCCACCGCCAGCGGCCCCACCAGCAGCAGCCCGGCTGCGGTGGAAAAGGCCCAGGCGCGCCATTCGACCGGCAGGTCCAGGCCGGGCCGCTGCCAGCGCCACAGCTCGACCGCCAGCGAAGCGCCCAGCGCCGAGCCGACCAGCGCCCCGGCGATCAGCAGCGTGGCGCCCTGCGGGCTTTGCGGATCGCGGCGGCCATAGGTGGCGATCCAGCCGGCGGTGCCCAGGCTGATGACCTCGATCAGGCCGAAGGCGACCGCGCCGCGCAGCGGCAGGCCATGCGTGGCCATGCCCCACCCTGCCAGCGCCAGCCCGGCGCCGGCCAGCACCGCCGGCCATGACCAGCGCGCGCAGACCAGCAGCGCGGCAAACGTAACGCCGCTGCCAAGCCAGACCGGCACCGCCTCGGTCGACGCATGCGCCAGCGAGCGCGAGACCACGCCGGCCGCAAGTACCAGCACGGCGACGATCGCCGCCAGGCGTATCTGCTGCATTGGCATACCCCCAGGAAGCTGTTCTTGACGGGTTTCCGACATCCCGTTTGGGACTCAGGATAGTCGCCAGCCTGCCGGGGGCCAAGCCAGGTCACTCCGCCAGCCCCGGGTTCGCGCGCGTCAGCCGGATACTCCGAGTGCTCCCTCCACATTGCGCACCAGGCTCACCAGCCGCGGGCCGATGTCTTCTTCGATCTGCTTGCTCTGCGGGCTGAACACCGGCACCGACGCGGCAAAGATCCACGCTTCCCCATCGCGCCGCGCGCGCATCGGCACGGCAACGGATTCCACCTCGCGATGCAGGTCGCGATGGCCGCGGCAGTAGCCGTGTTCCTGCAGGTCGCGCCCGGCATCGGCCAGGCGCTGCTGCAGCCAGTCGGCGCGCGCGGCATCGGCGGCGCGCAGCTGGGCGAGATATGCCTCGCGCTCCGGTTCCGGCATCAGCAACAGGTAGCCGCGGCCCGAACCGGTGCGCGAGATCGATACCCGGGTGCCGACCTCGGGCCGGAACACATGGCTGCCCACGCCCTGGGCGATCTCGACGTAGGTCATGGCGTTGCCGTTGCCGACGATCAGCTCGACCTGTCCGGCGATATGGTCGGCCAGCTCCTGCATGGCCGGCCGCGCCAGCTGGCGCACCGTCATCCGCGCCAGCGCGGGCGCGGCCAGGTTGACCAGCCCGACCCCGGGCACGTAGCGCGACAGGCGCTCCGAATAGTGCAGCAGGCCCAGTTCGCACAAGGTGTCGAGCAGGCGGAACAGCGTCGGCTTGGCCAGCCCGGTGCGCTCCATCAGCTCGCGGCTGCTCAACTCCTGCACCGTTGGCGAGAAGCAGTTGAGGATCGACACGCCCCGCGCCAGCGCACTGACGAGGCGCGACTCGCCATCCGCATCGGGGGGCGACGGGGTCATGGTTCCGTGTGCTTCATTCGTCATAACCAAGGCCTTCATCTGGATTTTTTTGATACCAGCGTCTCAAAACCCGGATGTTGCCCTTCGCTGATTCCGAAGTCAAACGCAGGATTTTGAGTTTACATAGTGAATTTCCGACGCGAGAATTCCAATTCATCGTATTGGACGATCACTTTTTGAAACTGACGTCTCAATATCCTGACTCAACAACATCCAAGACTCGCAACCGCTCAGCCTCAGGGAGACACCCATGCAACAAGCCGTCATCGTCGACGCCATCCGCAGCCCGATGGGCCGCTCCAAGCCGGGATCGGCCTTTACCGAGCTGCATGCCACGGAATTGCTGGCCCAGGTGCTCAAGGGCCTGGTCGAACGCAACCAGCTCGATCCCGGCCTGGTCGACGACGTCATTACCGGCTGCGTGACGCAGGCCGGCGAACAGTCTGCCGGTCCGGGCCGCGTGGCCTGGCTGGCGGCCGGCTTCCCCGACCACGTGCCCGCCACCACCATCGACCGCAAGTGCGGTTCGAGCCAGCAGGCGGTGCACTTTGCCGCGCAGGGCATCATGGCCGGCGCCTACGACATCGTCATCGCCTGCGGCATCGAGTCGATGAGCCGCGTGCCGATGGGCTCGGCGCGCATCGGCCAGAACCCGTACGGCCCGTCGATGGAAGCGCGCTACGCGCCGGGGCTGGTGTCGCAGGGCGTGGCGGCCGAGCTGGTGGCGGCCAAATATGAGCTGTCGCGCCAGGACATGGACAGCTACTCGGCCCGCTCGCACGAGCTGGCGGCCGCGGCGCGCGAAAGCGGCGCCTTCCGCCGCGAAATCCTGCCGATCAGCACCCCCAACGGCGTGGTGGAGCATGACGAAACCATTCGCCCCGGCACCTCGGTGGATAAACTGGGCACGCTGCAGGCCTCGTTCCGCAACGACGAACTGAGCGCGCGTTTTCCGCAGATCGGCTGGAATGTCACCGCCGGCAACGCCTCGCAGATCAGTGACGGCGCCTCGGCCATGCTGCTGATGAGCGAAGCCATGGCGCAGCGCCTGGGCCTGAAGCCGCGCGCGCGCTTTGTCGCCTTCGACGTCTGCGGCGACGATCCGGTGATGATGCTGACCGCCCCGATCGCCGCCAGCCAGCGCGCCATCAGGAAGAGCGGCCTGGCGCTCGACCAGATCGATCACTACGAAATCAACGAAGCCTTCGCCTGCGTGCCGCTGGCCTGGCAGAAGGCGCTGGGCGCCGACCCGGCGCGCCTGAACCCGCGCGGCGGCGCGATCGCGCTGGGCCACCCGCTGGGCGCGTCGGGCGTGCGCCTGATGACCACCATGCTGCATGCGCTGGAAGACAGCGGCCAGCGCTACGGCCTGCAGTCGATGTGCGAGGCCGGCGGCATGGCCAACGCCACCATCATCGAGCGCCTGTAAACGCCTGTAAGCGCCGTAGACAACACCTCTGCCGTTCCCGCCGTCGCGGGAACCTGGCGATTCTTTTTCTAGGAGACACCCATGAAACTCGAAAACATGTCCGCCGTCGTCACCGGCGGTGCTTCCGGCCTGGGCCTGGCCTGCACGCGTCGCCTGGTGGAGCGCGGCGTCGGCGTGGTCATCGCCGACCTGAACGAAGAGCGCGGCAACGCGGTGGTGGACGAGTTCGGCGGCAAGGTCCGCTTCGTCAAGGCCGACGTCACCGACACCGACCAGATGAACGCGGTCTACGACGCCGCCGAGGCCATCGCCCCGCTGCGCGCGCTGATCCACTGCGCCGGCCTGGGCGCACCGGTGCGCGTGGTCGAGAAGGACGGCTCGCCGGGCTCGCTGGAAAAATACGAATCGGTGGTGCGCATCAACCTGATCGGCACCTTCAACGCGCTGCGCCTGGGCGCCGCGCGCATGGCCAAAAACGAGCTGGTGGACGGCGAGCGCGGCGCGTGCGTGCTGACCGCGTCGGTGGCCGCCTATGAAGGCCAGATCGGCCAGATCCCGTACAGCTCGGCCAAGGCAGGCATCGTCGGCATGACGCTGGTGGCCGCCCGCGACCTGGCGCAGCGCGCCATCCGCGTATGCACCATCGCCCCGGGCCTGTTCGACACGCCGCTGCTGGCGAAGCTGCCGGAGAATGTGCGCACCTCGCTGGGCGCCATGGTGCCGCATCCTGCGCGACTGGGCGCGCCGGACGAGTACGCCTCGACCGCGCTGCACATCCTGGAGAACCCCATGCTCAACGGCGAGACCATCCGCCTGGACGGCGCCATCCGCATGGCCCCGCGCTGAGCCATCGATCCACATCCGGCACCCCGACAAGGACATCTGCATGAGCGACACGCTGCAACTAGAGACCCGCGGCAATACGCTGCTGATCACCATGAACCGGCCCCAGGCGCGCAACGCCATGGATTTCGAGACGGCGACCGCGCTGGCCGCGGCGATCGACCAGCTCGAAAGCCGTGACGACCTCGCCGTCGCCATCCTGACCGGCGCCGGCGGCACCTTCTGCTCCGGCATGGATCTGAAGGGCTTCCTGGAAGGCAAACGCCCCAGCCTGCCCGGCCGTGGCTTCGGCGGGCTGACCGAGAAGCCGCCGCGCAAGGTGCTGATCGCCGCCGTGGAAGGCTATGCGCTGGCGGGCGGCTTCGAGCTGGCGCTGGCCTGCGACCTGATCGTCTCGTCGAAGGCGGCCAAATTTGGCCTGCCCGAGGTCAAGCGCGGGCTGGTCGCCGGTGCCGGCGGGCTGATGCGCCTGCCGCGCCGCGTGCCGTACCACATCGCCATGGAATATGCGCTGACCGGCAATATGCTCGGTGCCGAGCAGGCGCATGCCTACGGCCTGATCAACCGCCTCACCGAACCGGGTGAAGCGCTGCAGGGCGCGCTGGCACTGGCCGACGAGATCGGCGCCAACGGCCCGCTGGCGGTGGCGGTCAGCAAGCAGATCGTGGCCGAGTCGGCGGACTGGAGCAACGAGGAGATGTTCGAGCGCCAGCGCCCGCTGATGGCGCCGGTGTTTTCCTCTGCCGATGCACGCGAAGGCGCCGCGGCCTTTGCGGAAAAGCGCAAGCCGGTGTGGACCGGCAAGTAATGCCGTAGTCCCGCCTGTTTGCCTGGACGGCCGGCTGCAAGCCGGCCGTTTGCACATGGAACCGCAGCACAGATATCACGACATGGAGGAGACCCATGAACACCAGGCTGCCACAATCGCTGTGCCATCTGCCGTCCCTTCCGCTTTCCGGATCGCTTTCCAGATCGCTTTCCGGATCGCTTTCCAGATCGCTTTCCCTTCGCGCCAGCCTGCTTGCCGTCGCCGGCGCCGCCACGCTGCCGACGGTCGCGCACGCCGCCCCCGCATGGCCCGACAGGCCGATCACCATCATCGTCCCCGGCGCCCCGGGCGGCACCACCGACATTCCGACCCGCCTGGTCGCGCAGAAGCTGTCGGCCATCCTCGGCCAGCCCGTGGTGGTCGACAACAAGCCCGGCAGCGGCGGCATCATCGGCACGCAGGCCCTGCTGCGCGCCGCGCCTGACGGCTACACGCTGGTGGTCGGCAACACCGGCTCGCATGCCATCAACTACAGCGCGTACAAGCAGCTGGCCTACCATCCGCAGGACTTCATGCCGCTGACGGACATGATTTCCTTCCCCAACGTGCTGGTGGTCAATGCGCAGGCGCCAGTGCGCAACGTGGCCGAGCTGGTGGCGCAGCTGAAGCAGTCGCCGGGCAAGTATTCCTACGCCTCGGCGGGCATCGGCCAGACCACGCACCTGACCGCGGAGCTGTTCCGGCTGCGCACCGCCACCGAGGTGCTGCACGTGCCGTACAAGGGCTCGACGCCGGCCACTACCTCGGTGCTTGCCGGCGAAACCACCTTCATGTTCGACAACCTGACGCAGGCGCTGCCGCATATCCGCGCCGGCAAGCTGCGCGCGCTGGCGGTGACCAGTGCCGAGCGGCTGCCGTCGCTGCCGGACGTGCCGACCATGGAACAGGCCGGCGTGAAGGATTTCGTGGTGATGGGCTGGCTCGGGGTGTTCGCGCCCGCGAAGACGCCGCCTGCCGTCGCCGCCGTGCTGCAGGACGCGCTGTCCCGCGCCATGCGCGATCCCGAGGTCGCGGCGAAATTCCGCGACATGGGCGGCATCCCCGGCGGCGAACCGCAGCCGCGCTTCGCCGCGCTGGTCAACGGCGACATCAAGCGCTGGGGCGAGACCATCCGCGCATCCAGGGTCAGCCTGGACTAGCGCGGCGCCCGCCTTCGGCAAAGCGGAAGGCGGGCCGGCCCAAAGCCAAATTGACATGGTCCCGGCCACCGCTTACGCTCGCCCTACCCTGCGGTATATTCAGCGCATGCTTAACAAGCCAGGCGCCGTCGCGGGCACATAACGACAACGACAATCCCGGGAGACGACCACCGTGCCTTCCTCAACCGCGCCTTCCCGCCTGGAAAGCCTGCGCCCGGCCCTGCCGATCCTCCTGGGGGCCTCCCTGATGCTCAGCCTGGCCATGGGCCTGCGCCAGAGCCTGGGCATCTTCATGCCGCCGCTGACGCGGGACATCGGCATCTCGGTCTCCGACTTCACGGTGGCCATCGCCGTGCAGAACCTGGCCTGGGGGCTGCTGCAGCCGCTGGCGGGCGCATGGGCGGCACGGATCGGCTTCCGGCCGCTGATGCTGGCGGGATCGCTGTCGTATGTAGCCGGGCTGGTGCTGCTGGCGACCGCGCAAGGAATGGTCGGCGTCACGCTGGGCGCAGGCGTGGCGATCGGCGCATCGATGGCCTGCACCGGCAGCGCGCTGGCGATGGCGGTGGCGGCACGGCCGGTGCCGGCGGCGCTGCGCAGCACGGTCCTGGGGCTGGTGTCGGGGGCCGGCTCGCTCGGGGCGCTGCTGGCGGCGCCGATCGGGCAGGTGGTGACGCAGACTTACGGCTGGCGCGCCGGGCTTGCCGCCTTCGTGCTGCTGGCGCTGGTGATGCTGCCGGCGGCCTGGATGGCGGGGCGCGTGGACAAGCTGCCGTTGCCAGCGTTCGTCGGCGCCGACCAGAGCAATGCACGGCAGGCGCTGGGCACGGCGCTGCAGCACGTTCCGTTCATCGTCATGGCGCTGGCGTATTTCGTCTGCGGCATGCAGCTGGTTTTCCTGACCACGCACCTGCCGTCGTACCTGGACATCTGCGGCATGGACCCCATGCTCAGCGCGCAGGCGCTGGGCGTGATCGGCGGCTTCAACGTGCTCGGCAGCATCTTCTTCGGCTGGGCCGGCGGGCGCTTCAACAAGCTGATGCTGCTGGGCGGCATCTATACCGTGCGCTCGCTGGCGCTGACGTGGTATTTCTCGTCGGCGCCCACGCCGGGCAGCACGCTGGTGTTTGCCGCGGTGATGGGCTTCCTGTGGCTGGGCGTGGCGCCGCTGGTATCGGGCTGGATCGCCGAGACCTTCGGCCTGCGCTGGCAGGCGATGCTGGGCGGCGTGGCCTTTTTCAGCCACCAGATCGGCAGCTTTACCGGTGCCTTTGGCGGCGGCGTGGTCTATGATGCGCTGGGCTCGTACACCGTTGCCTGGCAGGCGGGCGTGGCGATGGGGCTGGCGGCAGGGCTCGCGCAGATCGCGTTTGCGGTGGCGACGCAGCGCCGGCCACCGTTGATGGCGACGTCCTGACGGCTCCGCGCCGTGTCAGAATCCGGGGTTCCTTGCAGGAACCCTTTTTTCATTTTTGCCGCCGCCAGACCTTGGATCTCATTCGCATCGCCCTGCTGTTTGCCGTGACAGCGCTAGCCGAAATCGTCGGCTGCTATCTTCCCTGGCTGGTGCTGCGCCAGGGCAAGAGCGCGCTGTTGCTGCTGCCCGCCGCCGTCTCGCTGGGCCTGTTCGCCTGGCTGCTGACGCTGCATCCCGCCGCCGCGGGGCGCACCTACGCCGCTTATGGGGGCATGTATATCGCCGTGGCGCTGCTGTGGCTGCGTTTCGTCGATGGCCTGGCCCTGACGCGCTGGGACGTGGCCGGCGCCGCCATTGCGCTGGCCGGCATGGCCGTGATCGCGCTGCAGCCGGCGCGCTGATTGCAGTTCGCGGCGCTGATGCCGCGGCTTCAGCGTTCCTGGGCCACGGCAGGCCACCAGGTCAAAATTTGCCAACAGGCTCAACGCAAGGGCTCAAAGGGGCCCTCAAAGGCATCAAAGCGTATATCGGGCGCGTCGATGTTATGCCGCGACGGCACCACCCTGCCGAAACGCACGGAACGCGCCCGAATCACGGCGGTGTCGGCCACCGAGGCGTGATGCGCGCGGCCGGCGGCATCGCGCCACTCGACGCGGCTCATATCGGCGTTGTCTTCGGCGACATACATCGAGCGCAACATCGCGAAGCCTGACATGCCGTCTGCCATGGACATGCCGGGGGGTCGATAGCTCGGCCTGAATTTCACATCGAGCGCGGTGCGCTCGCGGCTCACTTCGATCAGTCGCACGCTGGCCTCGCCGCCTGCGATGAAGCGCAGCCGAATGGATCGCTCTTTGGGGTCGATATCGATCCCTGCGATCTCGACGACGGGTCTGCCAGCCTCCGTGATCGGGCCAATCAGGAACGATGAGCCGTATGAATTGCCGCTGGTGTGGATTGCCGGCAATGGCTTGGCCCGCCAGTATCCGTCGGGCGGGTACAACACCAGCACCTGCGTCTCCCGCAGTTTTCCAGCATGCGGATGCTTCACGTAGAACTGCAGCAGATGGAATTCGTCATACACGCTGCCCCACACCGCGACCGGCACGGACTGTGGCCGCCAGAACGTCTCGTAGGTATTGCCTTCGATGACGAAATCAGGACCGTCGTAGATTCGCACCTTGCGAGGCTCGAAGCGACGCCCCGGATCCGTGCGGGGCGTATTTTCGTCGAAGTCGCAGTTGGAGAAGTCCGCCGGCGGAAAACGGGGCTCGCCAACCTTGCTGAGGTATGGCGGATGTAGCGCCTCTACGCGGAAGCGCTGGATTGCCGGCGAGCTCATGGCGAACGAGACATTGTCCTCCTCGGTGCATTGGGTCGGTGTGGTGAAGTTGCGCACCTCGACGATCACCGGCGTGGCCCGGACTGCGTCAAGCGCAAGCGCACAGACTGTCACGATGACGGCGGCAAGCGCCCGGAAGCGTAGGGTTGCCATGATAGGTTGCCATCTCCTGCTTTCGCGGTGCGATCGCAGCGTCACAAGCAGAGAATGCGTGCTGCACCCCGAACGGGGGATGTGCTGCCGATGCCAGGCAATTAGGATAAACGCTGAGCGGTCCTCTAGCGGACCCTCAGGCCTTTGCGGCCCGCGTTCGCGCGGGCCTTTTTCCAAGGGCCGGCAGCCTCAAGCGGCGCAGGTAAGAATCGCCCGCGGTTGTAATTCTGCCCGTCGTTGCGGGCACTCAGCGGGCGTGGCGGCGCCAATGCCACAGCGCGAGGCCGGCAAGTCCGGCCGCCACCGCCGCGCCGGCAATGCGAAGCTGGCGCATCCGTTCCGGCGAGCTCCAGTTGCCCTCGACATCCATATGCCCCAGCGAGGCATGGAACAGGTTGCCGTCGGTGACCGGTATCTCGTGCGCCCCGCTGAAATGCCGATGCAGGATGCGGCCGTACGCCTGCTGCAGCAGGCCTGGCGCCAGCAGGTTGGCAACGCGCGCCAGCCTTGCGACGACGCCTACCGTCACCGCCTGCGAGGCTGGTGCCGCCACCGCGCGCAGCACTGCACGCGCGACCGCGCCCGCCTCGACCAGCGGCCGCGGCGGACGCAGTACCTTGCCGGTGTAGTTGGCACTGTGGCGCATGCCCGGCGTGTCGGCGGTGGCGGGGAAGATGTCGCAGATGCGGATCTGCGGATAGTCGACCAGCTCCGCGCGCAACGCCTCCGAAAAGCCGCGCAGCCCGAACTTGCTTGCCGTATACGACACGCCATATGGCGACGGGGCCCATGCCCCCAGCGACACGATATTGACCAGCACGCCCTTGTGCGCCGCCTTGAAGAACGGCAGCACCGCATGCGCGCCGTGCAGGTAGCCCAGCAGGTTGATGCGGACCACCTGCTCGTGCGCGGCCACCGGCGTTTCGTCAAACAGGCCCACCGCGCCGACACCGGCATTGTTGACCCACACATCGATGCCGCCATCGCCAAACTCCGCCGCGCGCTCGGCCAGCCGGTGCATGGCCGCCGGCTGCGTGACGTCGCCCGGCACGGCCAGCGCCCGTGCACCCAGTTCGCGGCAGGCCGCGGCGGCGCGCGCCAGCGGCGCCTCGCCGCGCGCGCACAGCACCACGCGCGCCTGGGTGCGGGCGAAGGCCAGCGCGGTGGCGAGCCCGATGCCGCTCGAAGCGCCGGTGATGACAACGGTAAGCGGTCGGGTCGGGGGCATGGTGAACCTCTTGCAGTGTTGGCGGCGAAAGTTACAGCGCATCCCCGGCAGAGCAGCAGATTCCGTTCCAGCGCGGCGTCGCTGGAATGCAACTTGCTGCCTGACACCCAGACAGACCTTGCAGCCGCTATCGGCGCCAGCCCGCCTGAACCCTTGCACAAGGAGCCCAGCCATGACCTCGACCGAACAGGAAATCCTGGTGTGCGGCCCGGAACACGGCCGCTGGCACCTCGAAATGCGCACCGGCAACGGCGCACCGGAGCGGCTCGCCGGTGAATTCGATTCACCCGACATGGCTATTGCCGGCGCCCAGCAGGTCTATCCGTCGATTCCGGTTCGCGTGACCGATATCTCCGGTGCGCCGGCACCCTCGGCGCCCGCGCATGAAGGATCGCTGACCGACTACCACTACGGCGGGCACAGCGTGACCCAGGACGAGAAGCTGACCGGCCGCGCGCATCCGTCGAGCGACACCTCGCAGCCCCCGCCCGGCCCGCACCCCTACCAGGCCACCGATCTCGGCAACCTGCCGGCGGGCACGCCGCGCCACGGCATGTACGGGGTCGCGTCCACCCCGGCAGAGGCCGAGGCGGCAGACCGCAGGGACGAGGCGGCGCGGCGCCACCCCGGATCGCGCGACGCCGAAGACTAGGCCAGGCGGCACCACGGCGGGCGACACCACGTACAATCCCGGTTTTCCCTTCGCCCCGCCGCCTTGCCGCCATGACCACCCTCGGAACGCCCCTTTCCCCCTCTGCTACCAAAGTGATGCTGCTCGGCTCCGGCGAGCTGGGCAAGGAAGTGCTGATCGCACTGCAGCGCCTGGGCGTCGAGACCATCGCCGTCGATCGCTATGACAATGCGCCGGGCCAGCAGGTGGCCCACCACGCGCGCACCATCGCCATGAGCGACCCGGACCAGCTCAAGGCGCTGATCGAAGCCGAGAAGCCTCACCTGGTAGTGCCCGAGATCGAAGCCATCGCCACCCCCATGCTGGAAGCGCTGGAAGCCGCCGGCACCGTGCGCGTGATCCCCACCGCGCGCGCCGCGCGCCTGACCATGGACCGCGAAGGCATCCGCCGCCTCGCGGCCGAGTCGCTCGGCCTGCCCACCAGCCCGTACAAGTTCTGCGATTCGCTCGACGAACTGCAGGCCGCCATCGATGGCGGCATCGGCTATCCGTGCGTGGTCAAGCCGGTGATGAGCAGTTCCGGCAAGGGCCAGAGCAAGATCGACGGCCCCGAGGACGTGCAGGCCGCCTGGGACTACGCGATGGCCGGCGGCCGCGTCAGCCACGGCCGCATCATCGTGGAAGGCTTTATCGATTTCGACTACGAGATCACGCTGCTGACCGTGCGCGCGATCGGCGCCAGCGGCCAGGTCGAGACGCAGTTCTGCGCCCCGATCGGACACGTGCAGGTCAGCGGCGACTACGTGGAAAGCTGGCAGCCGCAGCCGATGCACCCCGCCGCGCTGGAGCAGGCCCAGCAGATCGCGCAGGCCGTTACCGCCGACCTGGGCGGCATGGGCCTGTTCGGCGTGGAACTGTTCGTCAAGGGCGAGCAGGTCTGGTTCAGCGAAGTCAGCCCGCGCCCGCACGATACCGGCATGGTCACCATGGCCACGCAGCACCAGAACGAATTCGAGCTGCATGCGCGCGCCATCCTCGGCCTGCCGGTCGACACCTCGCTGCGCAGCCCCGGCGCCAGCGCGGTGATCTACGGCGGCGTGGATGCGCAGGGCGTGGTGTTCGACGGCGTGGATCAGGCGCTGAGCGTGCCGCAGACCGAGTTGCGCCTGTTCGGCAAGCCCGAGAGTTTCGCCAAGCGCCGCATGGGCGTGGCGCTGGCCTATGCGGATGACGTCGACACCGCCCGCATCCGCGCCAAGGAAGCCGCAAGCCGCGTGCGCCCGCGCGCGGTGGGCTGATCTGGAGGCGCGGAAGGCCTCAGAGCACGTGGCTGCCCGCGGCGGCGTGGCCGGGCGGGTGCGCTGCTGCCACCTGCGCGGCAGCGTGCGCCGCGGCCAGCACCGGCGCCATGCGCACGCCGCTCAGGTCGGCGCCGGACGGCGCCTGGTACAGCCGCAGGCCCAGTTCCGGCAGGATCGCCAGCAAGTGGTCGAACACGTCGCCCTGGATGCGCTCGTAGTCCATCCACGCCGTCAGCGCGGTAAAGCAGTAGATCTCCACCGGGATGCCTTGCGAATCGGGCTCCATCATGCGCACGTTCAGCAGCAGGTCGTGGTGGATTTCGGGATGCGCCTTCAGGTAGGCAATGCCATACGCGCGGAAGGTGCCGACATTGGTCAGCCGCCGCCGGTTCACCGGGTCATTGCCGGCGGCGATCAGCAGCCGGTTGGCCTCGTCGACCTTGGCCTGCTTCTCCGCCAGGTAATCGTGCAGCAACTTGTAGCGCATCAGCGCATGGACTTCGTCGTCTTCCAGGAAGCGCACGCTGCTGGCGTCCAGGCGCAGCGTCCGCTTGATACGGCGCGCGCCTGACTCGAACATCTGGCGGTAGTTGCGGTAGCTCTCCGAGAACAGCTTGTAGGTCGGCACCGTGGTCACGGTGTTGTCCCAGTTCTGCACCTTGACCGTATGCAGCGCAATGTCCTTCACGTAACCATCGGCATTGCATTGCGGCATCTCGATCCAGTCGCCGATGCGCAGCATGTCGTTCGAGGTCAGCTGCGTGCTGGCCACGAGCGACAGCAGCGTGTCCTTGAACACCAGCAGCAGCACCGCCGACAACGCGCCCAGGCCGGACAGCATCCACAGCGGCGAGCGGTTGATCAGGATCGACAGCACCAGCACCGCGCACACCAGTCCCAGCCCGAGCCGCCCCACCTGGATGTAGCCCTTGATCGAGCGCGTCTGCGCGCGCCGGCTGCTGGCGTAAACGTCCTGCCAAGCGCCCAGCACGCCGCCCAGCATCAGGAAAAAGCAGACCCACAGGCAGGAATGGGCCAGGCGCTCCACCAGCAGCGCATAGCGGCCCATGTGCGGTACCTCGCCGATGCCGACAGTGATCACCGCGAAACCCACCGCATAGCCGAAGCGCCGGTACGCGCGATGGCGCGTCAGCGCCTTGCTCCAGGGCCCCTTGCCCCAGACCGTCAGCACGCGGTGGGCGATGCGCGACATCACATGGCCGAACAGCCATTGCGCGAGCACCGCGATCAGCACCAGCACCACCGAGTACAGCGTGATCTGCGCCCAGGGATGGGCCGGAATACGGTGCTGGAACAGCTCCAGCAGGGCATCGAAACTCATAAGGGGGCGACGTCAAGCCAGTGGTTTGGCCGGATAGTGTACAAAACGCGCGCGCCCCTTCGTAAAACTGCGATCCCGGGACCATTTGTCCCCCGCCCGGCCCTCGCTCAGGTTTGCTCAGGTTCGCCCAGGTTTCCTCATGCAGGCAGCAGCTTCAGCCCGCCGATCCCGACAAAAATCAGCGCGATCAACGCCAGCCGCAGCGGCGCCGCGCTCTCCCCAAGAAACAGGATCCCGATCACGGTGACCCCGATCGCCCCGATCCCGGTCCATACCGCGTACGCCGTCCCCACCGGCAGGTGCCGCAAGGCCGCACTGAGCAGGAAGATGCTCGCCAGCGCGGCCGCGATTCCCAGCACCGTCGGCCCTGGCCGCGTCCACCCATCCGTGTATTTGAGGCAAGCGCCATCACGATCTCGATCAGCCCAGCCAGCACCAGCAGCATCCACGCCATTGCCTCTTCCTTTCCGGTCTTGCCGCCCGGCGACCATTGCCGCGCCTGCCCGGCCAATGTAGGCTGTGCGAATCGGCACGGGAACTGGCAATTTTTGCAAAGGAGCTATGCAAACATGCAGGAAGCGGACTGGGATGACCTGAAATATTTCCTTGCCGTCAGCCAGTCAGGCTCACTGGCCGGCGCCGCGCGGACGCTGCACGTCAACCACTCCACCGTGCTGCGCCGGCTCGCCCGGCTGGAAGAGGTGCTGGGCACCCTGCTCTTCGAGCGGCATCCGACCGGCTACGCCCTCACGGCTGCGGGAGAAGCGCTGGCCCAACGGCTTGCCGGCGTCAGCGAACAGATCGATGGCGCGCAACGGCAGTTGTCCGGCCTGGACCGCCAGCTGAGCGGGCCGCTGCGGGTCACTACCACGGACACGCTGCTGACCGGGCTGCTGATGCCGCTCTTCGCCGAATTCCGCGCGCTGCATCCGGGGATCCAGTTGCAGATCGTGGTCAATAACAGTTTCCTGAGCCTGAGCCGGCGTGAAGCGGATGTGGCGATACGGCCGGCCAGTGCGCCGCCGGAGTACCTGGTCGGGCGCCAGGTCGGGATACTGGAAACGGCGCCGTACGCATCGCGCGACTACCTGGATCGGACCAGCAAGGCCCCGGCCCTGGCAACCACCGCACCGGACTGGGCCGGCCACGAATGGGTGGTACCGGACGACGCGCTCGCACATCTCGCACAAGCTCGCTGGGTGGCCGAACATGTGCCGCCGGCGCGCCGGCTGGTGAGCGTCGACAGCCTGGTGGCCATGGCCGATGCCGTCAGGCATGGCATGGGTGTCGGCATGCTGCTGTGCCTGCTGGCCGAGGACGATAGCGGCCTGGTCCGGCTCGCCCGGCCCGACCCCGCGCTCGGCACACCGCTATGGATCCTGACCCATCCCGATCTCCGCCACAGCGCGCGGGTCCGGGCGTTCAACGACTTTCTTTACGCGAAGCTCAGCGCGTCGCCCTGGTTGAAGCCAGCGCCGGCGCTATGAAGCTTTCGTAGTCGTGTACATCGCCATCAGTTGCTCGTCCGTATAACCCCATTCGGCGGCATTCTCAAACGCGACCACCGTCTCCTCGCTGTGCCGCAGGTCGACGAGTTCCGTTGGCACCGGGCGTGACTGCGACACCGAATAGAACGCCATCACCAGCGGCCGCAGCGGGTCCGCCTCGTTCTGGCCGCAAACCACCGCCAGCCGGTTGGAGCGCAGCCGCAGCACGGTGCCCAGCGGGTAGATGCCGACGGTACGCGTGAAGGCCTTGAACACGCGGCGGTCGAACAGCGTGTCGACGCGCACGGCCATGTATTCCATGGCGCGCGCCGGCGACCATTGCTGGTGGCCCGGACGGTCCGAGGTCAACGCATCGTAGGCGTCGCAGATCGCGGCAATCCTGGCGTGGATGCTCAGTTCGCGGCCGACCAGCCCGAACGGGTAGCCGCGGCCGTCCACACGTTCGTGGTGGTGGACGCAGACGTCGAGCGGGATATTGGAAACCAGCCGCGCCTCGTTGAGGATGCGGTAGCCGGCCGATGAATGGCGGCGGTAACTCTCCTCTTCCTCGGGCGTGCGCGCTGCGGCCTTGTGCTGCACGGATTCGGGCAGTGTCAGCTTGCCGATGTCGTGCACCAGTCCGGCCAGCCCGAGCTCGCGCACCTCGTCGTCCGGCAGGGCCAGCGTCCGCCCGACCGCGATCATCAGCGCGCAGACGGCAAAGGCGTGCAGGTAGTTGTAGTCGTCGCGCGCCTTGAGCCGCGCCAGCGCCAGCAGCGCCTGCCCGTGGCGCGACAGCGAGCGCGACGCGGCGTCGACCAGCGGCAGCGCGCGCCCGACCTCCAGTGCGCGGCCCATGCGGATGTCGGCGAACATGGAACCGAGCACGGCCTTGCCGGACTGGAGCAGCTCGCGCGCGCGGCCGAGCTCGGCTTCGAGCGAGGCGCCCGGCTGCGCGGCCGCAGGTTCCCACGCCTGTGGCTGTGGCGCGGGCTCCATAACCGGCACCGGCCGCACCGGCGGCACCGGCGGCACCGGCGGCACCGGCGGCGCCTCGGGCACGACTGCTGCCGGCAGGTTGCGGCCCTTGAGGATATCGATCCAGACTTCGCGGACGCCCGCGGACTGGATCTGCCGGATCTGGTCTTCGTGGCTGACCAGAAACTTCGCGCGCCAGAACGGGTGGTTGATCCACGGCCCGCCCAGCCTGGCGACAAACATCCCGACCTGCAATTGTTCCGACCCGATCCGTCTCAGCATGAGATGTCCCCCGGACGTTGGTTTTTCTCTTGTCGGGATGGCTATCGGCAGGCTCGCGCCAGACTTGAGCCGTGTCCTTGCCTGCCGGAACCGGGCCCGCCGGCGTTGTCAAGGGGAGGCCAAATGCCCGGACGGCGCCGTCAGGCATTCCGGGCGGCTGCGGCGCCGGCGCTACAATGGCGCGCCCAGTGCTCACCAGACGCCAGCCAGTCGCCCCCGTTCAACCATGTCCGGAACGTACACGCTAGTCGGCATCGCCCGTGCCAAGTCCCATCGCCGCGAGGCGCTGGTATCCCAGCTCACGACGCTGCAAACGCGCGGGCTGAAGGAGCCCGGCTGCCTGGACTACCATGTCGGGCAGGATGCCGAGGACGCACAGGTCTTCGTGATCTACATGGTCTGGGATTCGAAGAACGCCCTGGAATCGCACCTGAACCGGCCTTATATGCGCGATTTCCACGCCTCGCGCCGGGAATTCGTCGAAGGCGATTTCAGCTTCCGCTGGCTGAACGCGGCCTGACGCGGCCTCCCTCGTCCCTGCCAGCGGCTTACGCCACAAGGCGCGTCAGGCACGCCACTTCCACGCCCGCCTTTCCGGCCGCCCCGCCCGCTTGTCATTCCCGCCGCGCCGGTCTATCAATCAGATTGACCCTCATCTAGGGCCGCCGCGGCCCGGCAGGAGTGCATCATGGACGTCAGGGACGGATTTGCCGGCACCATTGGCCACACCCCACTGATCCGGCTGGCGGGGCTGAGCGCCGAAACCGGCTGCGATATCTACGGCAAGGCCGAATTCCTGAACCCGGGCGGCTCGGTCAAGGACCGCGCCGCGCTCTACATCATCCGTGACGCCGAGCGCCGCGGGCTGCTGAAGCCCGGCGGCACCGTGATCGAAGGCACGGCGGGCAATACCGGCATCGGCCTGGCCCACCTGTGCGCGGCGCGCGGCTACCGCTGCATCGTGGTGATCCCCGACACGCAGTCGCCCGAGAAAATGGAGCGGCTGCGCATGCTGGGCGCGGAGGTGCGCCCCGTTCCCGCCAAGCCCTATGCCGATCCCGGCAACTACCAGAAGATTGCCGGCCGGCTGGCCGAGGAAACCGACAATGCGATCTGGGCCAACCAGTTCGACAACCTCGCCAACCGGCAGGCCCACTATGAAACCACCGGCCCCGAGATCTGGCACGCCACGGCTGGCCGCATCGATGCCTTCACTTGCTCCACCGGCACCGGCGGGTCGCTGGCGGGCATCGCGCGCTTCCTGAAGGAACACAAGCCGGCCGTGCGCGTCGTGCTGGCCGATCCGCACGGCAGCGGGCTGTACCACTACGTGAAGCACCGCGAGGTGAAGGCCGAGGGCAGCTCGATCACCGAGGGCATCGGCTCGAGCCGCGTCACCGCCAACCTGCAGGACACGCCGATCGACGATGCCGTGCGGATCGACGACCAGACCTGCGTGGACATGGTCTACCGGATGCTGCGCGAGGAAGGGCTGTTCCTGGGCGGCTCGTCCGGAATCAATGTCGGCGCCGCCGTAGCACTGGCCCGGGAAATGGGACCGGGCCATACCATCGTGACACTGCTGTGCGATCGCGGCGACCTGTACATGGGCCGGCTCTTCAACGAGGCATGGCTGGCCGGCAAGGGCTTGCAGCCGATTCCGTTCCGGCGCGTCGGGCCGGGCGTGTAGGCACAACCAGCGGCTACGCCGCCTTCAGCCGCCGCCACAGCGTGGTCGGGCTGATGCCCAGGACATGGCACGCGGCGGTCCGGTCGCCGCCGCATTCGGCCAGCACGCGGCGGATATGCTCGACTTCGCTCGATTGCTTGACGCGCGCCAGCGAATGGCCGGGCTTGCCGGCCGTTGCAGTGCGCGCGGCGGGTTCGGCCGGCGCTTCCGCCATGACCATCGCCACACCCTCGCCGCCGAACAGTTCCGGCACGGCAGCCTGCAGCTCGCGCAGCAGTGCATCGGCCTCCAGCTTGCGGCCGGCCACCAGCACCGCGATGCGCTCCGTGACATTTTCCAGCTCGCGGATATTGCCCGGCCATGCGTAGCGCGCCAGCCGCGAGCGCGCCACGCCAGGCAGGCGCTGCGGACGCTCGGTGCCCAGGCGCTCCTGCGCGCGGCGGTACAGCAGTTCGGCGAGTTCGGCCAGGTCTTCGGCGCGCTCGCGCAACGGCGGCATCTCGATGCGCAGGATGTTGAGGCGGTAGTACAGGTCCTGGCGGAAGGAGCCGTCGCGCACCATCGCGGGGAGGTCGCGGTGGGTGGCGGCGATCACGCGCACGTTGACGGGCACGGCATCGAGGCCGCCGATCGGCAGCACCTGTTTTTCCTGCAGCACGCGCAGCAGGCGCGTCTGCAGCGTCGGCGGCATGTCGCCCACCTCGTCGAGGAACAGTGTCCCGTTGTGCGCGGACTCGAACAGGCCGGCCTTGCCGCCGCGGCGCGCGCCGGTGAAAGCGCCCTCTTCATAGCCGAACAGCTCGCTTTCCAGCAATGCTTCCGGAAACGCGGCGCAGTTGACCGCCACGAACGGGAACGCGCGGCGCGGGCTGGCGTCGTGCATGCCCTGCGCCAGCACTTCTTTGCCGGTGCCGCTCTCGCCGCCGATCAGCACGGTGGAATCGACCACGGCGTAGCGCCGCGCCAGCGTGCGCAATTCAGTCATCACCTCGGAGGTGCCGGCCAGGTCGTCGAGGCTGTAGCGCACACCCGCGGGCCGGGCGCGGCTGCGCGAGCGCAGGTTGCGGTCCACGCGCTGGATCGCGCTGGCGTCCTGGATGGTGAGCACCGCGCCGAGGGTGCCGGCTTCGCTGGCGATCGGAATACGGTTGACCACCACCATCTTGTCGCCAAGCTTGTGGATCGCTTCCAGTTCCTTGTCGCCGCTCTGCATCACGCCTTCGAGCGACAGGTTGGGCGCCAGGGTCTGCAGCTTGCGACCCACCGCGGCCGCGACCGAGGTGCCGAGGAAGCGCTCCATGGCCGGATTGAACGACTGGATCCGTCCTTCCGCATCGACGGCTGCCACGCCCTCGTTCAGGTGGGCCAGGATGGTATTGACATAGTCGCGCCGGGTGGATTCAATGCGGCGCAGCCGCGCCGCCTCGATCGCGTCTTCCAGCGCCATGCGCACCGAATTGCCGGAATACAGGAACACGCCGGTCAGGCCGTAGCGGTCGGCCAGGTCGGTGACCAGCCCGGGGCCGACCACCACCTGGATGCCCTCCTGCTTGAGCGCCTTGACCCGCGCCACGGCGTCGTCCTCGGTCAGGTAGGTATAGGCCGGGATCGCCAGCGAGAACGCGCGCACGAATTCATCGACTTCGGCATAGGTGGAGGCATGCGTGACCAGCGCCACCCTGGGCGAGATTCGGCGCGCGGTGGCAAGCGCGCTCATGACATCGAAGCCCGTCACCTTAACCAGCACCACCGGCACGTCGACGTGCTGCCGCAGGTAGGCGCCGTTCGAGCCGCCGGCGACCACCACGTCGAGCCGTCCTTCGCGCACTTCACGCGATACCGCACTGGCGGCGGCTTCGAATCCCTTGCCGACGATGCGGAATTCCGCGCGCGCGGCATAGGACGGAATCAGGTCGGCAAAGGCACGCGCAAGGCGGCTGATGCCGATGGCCCAGATGCGCGGACGGGCGGGCGTGGAGGCGGGAGGACTCATGGTGTGGTGCGGCGTGGGGAGCGGGTGAAACCCCGCTGGAACAGGCGTACAGTGCTGGCACATTGTCCGTCATGCCACGGCCGATTTCAACTTTGAATTCACGATTTGCGAATGTGAAATGCAAATGTGCCGAAATGATGACATCCGGTATTGGCGAGGTTTTGCCCCGATGCCCGCCAGCCCAGGCCTGACAAGGCTTTCCGGGAATTTGCCGACGCCCGCGCAGGCGCTGGCACAGCCCTTGCGCTTATGGCTCCGTCTTGTTCACCTCAACGCAAACGCCAAGCAAACGCCATGACCTACTCCGCTTCCGACCTCGCGCGCTCCGCTGGCGCCCGTTTCCGCCAGGCGCTTGCCGAAGAGCATCCGCTTCAGGTGGTCGGCACCATCAACGCCAACCACGCCCTGCTGGCCAAGCGCGCCGGCTACCGAGCCATCTACCTGTCAGGCGGCGGTGTCGCTGCCGGCTCGCTGGGCCTGCCCGACCTGGGCATTTCCAACCTGGACGACGTGCTGACCGATATCCGCCGCATCACCGACGTGTGCGACACGCCGCTGCTGGTTGACGTCGATACCGGCTTCGGCGCCTCGGCCTTCAACGTGGCCCGCACCACCAAGTCGCTGATCAAGTTCGGCGCCGCGGCCATGCATATCGAGGACCAGGTCGGCGCCAAGCGCTGCGGCCATCGTCCCAACAAGGAAATCGTCACCCAGGGTGAAATGGTCGACCGCATCCGGGCCGCCGTCGACGCCCGCACCGACGAGAACTTCGTCATCATGGCCCGCACCGACGCACTGGCCGTGGAAGGCCTGGACAAGGCTATCGAGCGCGCCGTGGCGTGCGTGGAAGCCGGCGCCGACGCCATCTTCCCGGAAGCCATGACCGACCTGGCCATGTATCGCAAGTTCGTCGACGCGGTGAAGGTGCCGGTGCTGGCCAACATCACCGAGTTCGGCGCCACGCCTCTGTTCACCACCGAAGAACTGGGCGGTGCCGGCGTGTCGATGGTGCTGTACCCGCTGTCGGCCTTCCGCGCCATGAACAAGGCGGCGGAGAATGTCTACGCGGCGATCCGTCGCGACGGCACGCAGAAGAACGTGGTCGATACCATGCAGACCCGCTCGGAGCTCTACGAGAGCATCGGCTACCATGACTTCGAGCAGAAGCTCGACGCCCTGTTCGCGCAAGGCAAGGGCAAGTAAGGCAACCAGACTCAGGCACGGCCGGGCCGGGTATATCCCCTCCCGGCCGTTCGGTCGCACAGATCCGGCCGATCACTAACAGGCAACACCAGGCATCACATCAAGGAGACCCAGATGTCCGAAGCGCAACCGCTCGTCACTCCCAAGCCCAAGAAATCCGTCGCGCTGTCCGGCGTCACCGCAGGCAACACCGCGCTGTGCACGGTCGGCCGTACCGGCAACGACCTGCACTACCGCGGCTATGACATCCTCGATGTCGCCGACGCCTGCGAATTCGAAGAAATCGCGCACCTGCTGGTGCACGGCAAGCTGCCCAACAAGGCTGAACTGGCCGCCTACAAGACCAGGCTGAAGGCCCTGCGCGGCCTGCCCGCCAACGTCAAGGCCGCGCTGGAATGGGTTCCCGCCAGCGCCCATCCGATGGACGTGATGCGCACCGGCGTGTCGGTGCTGGGCACCGTGCTGCCGGAGAAGGAAGACCACAACACCCCGGGCGCGCGCGACATCGCCGACCGCCTGATGGCGAGCCTGGGTTCGATGCTGCTGTACTGGTACCACTACAGCCACAACGGCAAGCGCATCGAAGTCGAGACCGACGACGATTCGATCGGCGCCCACTTCCTGCATCTGCTGCACGGCGAAAAGCCGTCGGCGCTGTGGGAGCGTGCCATGCACACCTCGATGATCCTGTACGCGGAGCACGAGTTCAATGCATCGACCTTCACCGGCCGCGTGATCGCCGGCACGGGCTCGGACATGTACTCGTCGATCTGCGGCGCGATCGGTGCGCTGCGCGGCCCCAAGCACGGCGGCGCCAACGAAGTCGCGTTCGAGATCCAGAAGCGCTACGACAGCCCGGATGAGGCGCAGGCCGACATCACCCGCCGCGTCGAGAACAAGGAAGTCGTGATCGGCTTCGGCCACCCGGTGTACACCATTGCCGACCCGCGCAACCAGGTGATCAAGGAAACCGCCCGCAAGCTGTCGAAGGAAGCCGGTTCGATGAAGATGTTCGACATCGCCGAGCGCCTGGAAACCGTGATGTGGGACATCAAGAAGATGTTCCCGAACCTGGACTGGTTCAGCGCGGTGAGTTACCACATGATGGGCGTGCCGACGGCGATGTTCACGCCGCTGTTCGTGATCGCGCGTACGTCCGGCTGGGCCGCGCACATCATCGAGCAACGCATCGACAACAAGATCATCCGCCCGAGCGCCAACTACACCGGCCCGGAGAACCTGAAGTTCGTGCCGATCAAGGATCGCAAGTAAGACCGGCTGCCGGATTGCCCTTTGTCGGGTTGCATTGATCCGCCTGAGGGCAAAGGGGGTAGTTGGTCGCTGACACGGGGCCACTACCCCTTTTTCATACTTATATAGATTTCCCTACACCATGAATTCTGCAAACCGCAAACCGCTACCGGGCACCAAGCTGGATTACTTCGACGCGCGCGCCGCGGTCGAGGCCATCCAGCCGGGTGCCTACGACAAGCTGCCGTACACGTCGCGCGTGCTGGCAGAAAACCTGGTGCGCCGCTGCGACCCCGCCACGCTGACGGATTCGCTGAAGCAACTGATCGGGCGCAAGCGCGACCTCGACTTCCCGTGGTTCCCCGCGCGCGTGGTGTGCCACGACATCCTGGGCCAGACCGCGCTGGTGGACCTGGCCGGCCTGCGCGACGCCATTGCCGACCAGGGCGGCGACCCCGCCAAGGTCAACCCGGTGGTGCCGGTGCAGCTGATCGTCGACCACTCGCTGGCGGTGGAATGCGGTGGCTTCGACCCGCAGGCGTTCGAGAAAAACCGCGCCATCGAAGACCGCCGCAATGAAGACCGTTTCCATTTCATCGACTGGACCAAGAAGGCGTTCAAGAACGTCGACGTGATCCCGCCGGGCAACGGCATCATGCACCAGATCAACCTGGAAAAGATGTCGCCGGTGATCCACGCTGACCATGGCGTGGCCTACCCCGATACCTGCGTCGGCACCGACAGCCACACCCCGCACGTCGATGCGCTGGGCGTGATCGCCATCGGCGTGGGCGGCCTGGAAGCCGAGAACGTGATGCTTGGCCGCGCCTCGTGGATGCGCCTGCCGGATATCGTCGGCGTCGAGCTGACCGGCAAGCGCCAGCCCGGCATCACCGCTACCGACATCGTGCTGGCCCTGACCGAATTCCTGCGCAAGGAAAAGGTGGTCGGCGCCTACCTGGAGTTCCGCGGCGAAGGCGCGTCGAGCCTGACGCTCGGCGACCGCGCCACCATCTCCAACATGGCCCCGGAATACGGCGCCACCGCGGCGATGTTCTTCATCGACGAACAGACCATCGAATACCTGCGCCTGACCGGCCGCACGGACGAGCAGCTCAAGCTAGTCGAGACCTATGCCAGGACCGCCGGCCTGTGGGCCGATTCGCTGAACAATGCCGAATACGAGCGCGTGCTGAAGTTCGACCTGTCCAGCGTGGTGCGCAATATGGCCGGCCCGTCGAACCCGCACAAGCGCCTGCCGACCTCGGCGCTGGCCGAGCGTGGCATCGCCGTGGACCTGGACAAGGCCCGCGCGCAGGAGGCCGAAGGCCTGATGCCCGATGGCGCCGTGATCATCGCCGCCATCACGAGCTGCACCAACACCAGCAACCCGCGCAACGTGATCGCCGCCGCGCTGCTGGCGCGCAACGCCAACGCGCGCGGCCTGACGCGCAAGCCTTGGGTCAAGTCGTCGCTGGCGCCTGGCTCCAAGGCGGTCGAGCTGTACCTCGAAGAATCCAACCTGCTGCCTGACCTGGAAAAGCTCGGCTTCGGCATCGTCGCGTTCGCCTGCACCACCTGCAACGGCATGTCCGGTGCGCTCGATCCGAAGATCCAGCAGGAAATCATCGACCGCGACCTGTACGCCACCGCCGTGCTGTCCGGCAACCGCAACTTCGACGGCCGCATCCACCCGTACGCCAAGCAGGCTTTCCTGGCCTCGCCGCCGCTGGTGGTCGCGTACGCCATCGCCGGCACCATCCGATTCGATATCGAGAAGGATGTGCTGGGCACGGACCAGGACGGCAAGCCGGTCTACCTGAAGGACATCTGGCCGACCGACGAAGAGATCGACGCCATCGTCAGGCAAAGCGTGAAGCCCGAGCAGTTCCGCAAGGTCTACGAGCCGATGTTCGCGCTGACCGCGGAGACCGGCGAGAGCGCCGCGCCGCTGTACGACTGGCGCCCGCAGAGCACCTATATCCGCCGCCCGCCGTACTGGGAAGGGGCGCTGGCCGGCGAGCGCACGCTCCAGGGCCTGCGTCCGCTGGCGGTGCTGGGCGACAACATCACCACCGACCACCTGTCGCCGTCCAACGCGATCCTGCTGAACAGCGCGGCCGGCGAATACCTGGCCAAGATGGGCCTGCCGGAAGAGGACTTCAACTCGTACGCGACCCATCGCGGCGACCACCTGACGGCGCAGCGCGCCACCTTCGCCAACCCCACGCTGATCAATGAAATGGCCGTGGTCGATGGCCAGCTCAGGAAGGGTTCGCTGGCGCGCATCGAGCCGGAAGGCAAGGTCGTGCGCATGTGGGAAGCGATCGAGACCTACATGGACCGCAAGCAGCCGCTGATCATCATCGCCGGCGCGGACTATGGCCAGGGCTCGTCGCGCGACTGGGCCGCCAAGGGTGTACGCCTGGCTGGCGTGGAAGCCATCGTCGCCGAAGGCTTCGAACGCATCCACCGCACCAACCTGATCGGCATGGGTGTGCTGCCGCTGGAGTTCAAGCCGGGCGTGAACCGCCTGACGCTGGGGCTGGACGGCACCGAGACCTATGACGTGATCGGCGAACGCCAGCCGCGCGCCACGCTGACGCTGGTGCTGCATCGCAAGAATGGCGAGCGCGTGGAAGTGCCGGTGACGTGCCGCCTCGACAGCGACGAGGAAGTTTCGATCTACGAGGCTGGCGGGGTGCTGCAGCGGTTTGCGCAGGACTTCCTGGAGTCGAGCAAGGCGGCGGCTTGACCAGTTGCCGAGTGTTGGCTCCCCTCTCCCGCTCGCGGGAGAGCGGAGCGTCCGCCAGGGGTGCCGGCTGCGATCGGCTTCCTGCGCATACCTAACCACGACATTCATTCCCATGGCCCACGTACCCCAGATCAAGATCCCCGCCACCTACATCCGTGGCGGCACCAGCAAGGGCGTGTTCTTCCGCCTGCAGGACCTGCCCGAGCGCGCGCAGTCGCCCGGCCCGGCGCGCGATGCGCTGCTGATGCGCGTGATCGGCAGCCCCGACCCGTATGGCAAGCAGATCGACGGCATGGGCGGTGCCACGTCGAGCACCAGCAAGACCGTGATCGTGTCGAAGAGCACGCGTCCGGACCACGATGTCGACTACCTGTTCGGCCAGGTCTCGATCGACCAGTCCTTCGTCGACTGGAGCGGCAACTGCGGCAACCTGTCCGCCGCGGTCGGCCCCTTCGCCATCAGCGCCGGCCTGGTCGACCCGAGCCGCGTGCCGCAGAACGGTATCGCCGTCGTGCGCATCTGGCAGGCCAACATCGGCAAGACCATCATCGGCCACGTGCCCGTCACCAACGGCGAAGTGCAGGAAACCGGTGACTTCGAGCTCGACGGCGTGACTTTCCCGGCCGCCGAAGTGCAGCTCGAGTTCATGGATCCGGCCGCCGAGGAGGAAGGCGCCGGCGGCGCGATGTTCCCGACCGGCAATGTGGCCGACGACCTGGAAGTGCCGGGTGTCGGCACGCTCAAGGCGACCATGATCAACGCCGGCATCCCGACCATCTTCGTCAATGCGGAGAGCATCGGCTATACGGGCACCGAGCTGCAGGACGCCATCAACAGCGACACCAGGGCGCTGGCGATGTTCGAGACCATCCGCGCCCATGGCGCGCTGCGCATGGGGCTGATCAAGGACGTGGACGAGGCCGCCAAGCGCCAGCACACGCCCAAGGTTGCCTTCGTGGCCAGGCCGGTTGACTACGTTGCATCGAGCGGCAAGAAGGTGGCCGCAGCCGACGTGGACCTGCTGGTGCGCGCGCTCTCCATGGGCAAGCTGCACCACGCGATGATGGGCACGGCAGCCGTTGCCATCGGCACCGCTGCGGCCATCCCCGGCACGCTGGTCAACCTGGCTGCCGGCGGTGGCGAACGCAACGCCGTGCGTTTCGGGCACCCGTCCGGCACGCTGCGCGTGGGCGCCGAGGCGCAGCAGGTCGATGGCGAATGGGCGGTCAGGAAGGCCATCATGAGCCGCAGCGCGCGCGTGCTGATGGAAGGCTGGGTGCGCGTGCCGGGCGACGCATTCTGACGCCTGCCATCCAGGCTGCTGTCGGGGCGGTATCGCTCCACCGGGCATGGCTGAAACCGTGCCGGTGGGCGAACCGCCCCGCAATGTATGCACATTCGATCAACGCTCCACCAACTTCATGCCGAATCGGCATAACCGGCCGGGAACCTCCTCACGTATAGTCACTGCCGCTACCCGCCCGGCGCCTGCGCGCGCGGCGGCAAGCCATTGAAGGAAGACGGACCGCACCGCACCACCCACAAGGTCTGCAGTGCCGTTTCGCTCGAACCTGTACGTGCCTACACGTCCGTATAAATCCGAGGAGAACCATGAAGAACTTTGCCCGCGCCACTACGCTGGCCGCTGCCCTGCTTTCCGCCAGCCTGATCACCGCGCCTGCCCACGCACAGCCGGCGACGGTCGCCCCGCCTGCTGCGGCGCCCACAGCGCCCGCCGCTGCCACGGCTGAAGCCCGCAAGGCCAATATCGTCATCATCGGTACCGGCGGCACCATCGCCGGCGCCGGCGCGTCGGCCATCAATACCGCGGCCTACCAGTCCGCCGTGGTGCCGGTCGACAAGATCATCGCCTCGGTCCCTGAAATCTCGAAGGTCGCCAACGTCAAGGGCGAGCAGATCTTCCAGATCGGCTCGGAGAGCTTCAACAACGAACGCCTGCTGAAGCTGGCCAAGCGCGTGTCGGAAGTGCTCAAGCAGCCGGACGTCGACGGCATCGTCATCACCCACGGCACCGATACCATCGAGGAAACCGCGTACTTCCTCAACCTGACGCTGAAGAGCGACAAGCCGGTGGTGGTGGTCGGCTCGATGCGCCCGGGCACGGCGCTGGGCGCGGACGGCGCACTGAACCTGTATGACGCGGTGCTGGTGGCCTCCAATCCCGCTTCGAAGGGCAAGGGCACGCTGGTGGTGCTGAACGACGAGATCCACACCGGCCGCGACGTCACCAAGAGCAATACCTTCAAGGCCGAGACCTTCCGCTCGCAGTTCGGCCCGCTGGGCTACGTGGTGGAAGGCCGCTCGCTGTTCTACCGCCTGCCGGCGCGCCCGCACACGCTGCAGACCGAATGGGATATCGACAAGATCGACAAGCTGCCTGAAGTGGCCGTGGTCTACGCCTACGGCAACGTCAACCCGGCCAGCATCGACGCCGCGGTGAAGAACGGCGCCAAGGCCATCGTCTACGCCGCCACCGGCAACGGCAGCGTCGGCGACTACATGGTCGAGCCGCTCAAGGCAGCGCGCGCCAAGGGCGTGCAGATCGTGCGTGCCTCGCGCACCGGCAGCGGCGTGGTGGTCCGCAATGCGGAGCAGCCGGACGACAAGTACGACTGGATCGTCACCGACGACCAGCTGCCGCAGAAGGCGCGCATCCTGATGGCGCTGGCGCTGACCAGAACCAACGACCCGAAGGCGCTGCAGCAGGTCTTCTGGAAGTACTGATGGTGGCGCGGGCATGTCGGCGCCGATGCCAGACGCGCCCGCCTTCTCTTCCGAGCCCTCTCCCAAGGTGGGAGAGGGATAAGGAAAGCCAGCCTCACACGGAATCCGGCTGCCTCCCTATTGGAGGCGTATTCGCGCCAGTTTACTGGCGCGCAACGGTTGTGGAACACAAGTTCCGGCGGTTAATTGCATTTTAAGAAGAGGCCTGTGCGCATGCGCTGGCCTCTTCAGCGACTCAGAACATGGCGCTGCTCATCAACGCCTTTGCCACCAGCACGCCTTCGTCGGCAGCCTCGGCGTAGACCGCCACCTCGGTCGCCACCTGCCGCCGGCCACGCCGCACCACTGACGCCACGGCGCGCAATGCCGCCCCTTGCGCCGGGGCAAGGTACTGGATCGACAGCGAACTGGTCGCCCCTCCCCTCACTTCGTCGGCGCTGGCGCCGGACGCTGCGGCCGCGGCGCCGGCAATATCGATCAGCGTGGCGATCACCCCGCCGTGCACGGTGCTGCCATGGGTCACATTGGTCGGCAGGAACGGCATTTCGAGTTCGACATGCTCGGGGGCGAGGCTCGCCAGCCGCACGCCCAGCGCCCGCGCGACTGGCGAGCTCAGCAGGATGTTGTCGATCATCGCGTGCATGCGGGGGTCGACGGCGGCATCGCGGCGCGCGGGGGCGAGGCTGGCAATGGCCTGCGGCATGGGGCGGCTCCTTCAGATCAGTTATGGGGCTATGCCAGGCAGCGTAGGGGAATGCCGCGAGCGGCTCAATTACGTCGTACATAGTTGTGCGGCAATGGCGCCGCCAATGCGCGGCATGGCTCATATCGCGCACATCGGGCGCCGCGGGATCCGGTAATTTGCAGCTACGCGGCCGGACGCAATCCAGCGGCCGCCAATTCACCTACACGGGGACAGGCCCCTATTCCCATGCCCGGGCACGAATGCTATCGTGCAGCGGCTTGCCGGTGCCACAGCACCCCCACAGCACACCACATGCCGGCAAGGCATCTACAGGATTGCGTACCCCCGATATGTCGAGACAGATTCCCCCACTCAACCCGCTGAGGGCGTTCGAAGTGGCTGCCCGGCATCTGAGCTTCACGCGGGCCGCGGAGGAATTGTTCGTCACGCCATCGGCGGTCAGCCACCAGATCAAGGCTCTGGAAGAAAGCCTTGGCGTGCAGCTGTTTATCCGCGAGGCCAAGGCCCTGGTCCTGACACCGGCCGGCACTGCGTACCTGCCCAGCGTGCAGCTGGCCTTCAAGCAGCTCGCCGATGCCACCCACCGCCTGCACAGCAAGGACCGCCCCGCGCTGAAGGTCAACATGCCGCCCACGTTCGCGGTCAAATGGCTGATCCCGCGCATGGACCGCTTCATGAAGGCACACCCGGATATCGACCTGAAGGTGTCCACCTCGAACCATCGCATCGACTTCGAGCGCGACGATTTCGACATGGCGATCCGCTATGGCCGCGGCGATTACCCCGGCCTGCACTGCGAGCTGTGCATGGCGGTCGAAGTCATCCCGGTGTGCAGCCCGGCGCTGCTGCAAGGCCCGCAGCCGCTCGAAACACCGTCCGACCTGAAGCACCATACGCTGCTGCACGACGACAGCACGTACACAGACGTGAGCAACCCCGACTGGGCAATGTGGCTGGAGCATGCTGGCGTGACCGATGTCGACGCCAGCCGCGGGCCGTCGTTCTGGCCGAGCCACCTGGTCATCAACGCCGCGCTCAATGGCCTGGGCGTGGCGCTGGTGAAGAAGAACTGGATCGAGCAGGACCTGGCTGAAGGCCGGCTGGTGCGACTGTTCGAATCGATCCGGCTGCCAGTCGAATTCTCTTACTTCGTGGTGTTCCCGAAGGAGCGGCTGGAGGATCGCCGCATCCGCAGCTTCACTGACTGGATCCGCGCGGAAGTGTCGGCGGACCAGCAGCAGCCGGCCCCCGTCTGAGCGCAGCTTGCGGGGCGCGTCCCCCGCAAGCTGTGCGCGCCTGCCGCACCGGACAGGCTTGCTGCACGGCTTCAGGCCGCGGTGGGCATCGATGCCGTCTTCTTTTGCACGCGCGCGCGCAAGCGCCCGACATCGACCACGAAGCGGCGATGCGTGCCGCTGCAAACCCGCTCCACCGCATCGTCGGCAGTCACGCTGAACGTGACACTGCGGCCGTCGATGGCCGTGATCTCGGCGTGGATGCGCACCTCGCCGCCCAGCGGCGTGGCACCGGTGTGTTGCACCGACACCTCCGCGCCCACCGAGCTTTCGCCGTCATTGAGAAAGCCTTGCAGGAAGTCGAGACAAGTTTGTTCGATATCGCGCACCAGCTCGGGCGTGGCGTAGATGCGCAGGCTTTCGCCAAGAAAATCGATGGTGCGCTGGCGGTCGACCGTCAGCGTGCGCGCGCAGGTCGCGCCCGGTTGCAATCCGTTTTTCATCATGGGTTCCGTTCAGGTCTGGGGGCGAAGCCGCCCGGCCCGCCACGGCGCGAGCCGGGCGGGTGGCGGATCCTGGCAATGCGTTGCTACAGGCGATAGCAGCGCGCGGCGTTGTCGTGCCACAGCGCGCGCTGCTGTTCGGGCGGATAGACGGCGATGGCGGCGCGGAACCCCGTCACGATGGTGTCGTAGCTCGCCACCAGGCTGTCCACCGGGTAGTTGCTGGCAAACATGCAGCGTTGCGCGCCGAAGATGGCGATGGCGTCGCGGATCACCGGCACGTTGTCTGTCTGCGTCCATGGCTTGCCCGGCAATCCCAGGCCCGAGATCTTCACGGAGACATTGGGCTGCCCGGCCAGCCCGGCCATCGCGGCGCGCCAGCCGGCCAGGCCGGCTTCACTGCGGTCGGCCGGCAGCCCGGTATGGTTCAGGATCAGCTGCGTGCCGGGGAAATCCCGTGCCAGCGCAGCCGCCTGATCCAGGTTCCACCACGGCGCCTGCAGGTCGAAGGACATGCCATGGCGAGCCAGCAGCGCATAGCCTCGCCGCCAGCGCTCATCGTCCATCGAGCCGGGCACGCCGCGGCGCGCATCCTCGCGCCGCGCGGCGGTCACCGGCTTGTTGCGGATGCCGCGCATGATGGCGCAGGCGGCATGACCCGCCAGCACTTCCTCGACATCGCCGCGGTCAAGCTGGGCATGGCCGACGATCACCGTTGGCCGGCCCGTCCGCGCGGCGAGCTGCGTCAGCCATGCGGTCTCGTCGACGGGATTGCCGCGCGCCCATTCGGCCTCCACATGCACCGTCTTGACCGGCGCGCAGCCAGCCGTGTCGCGGGCGAAATCTTCAGGAAGATAGTTCCTGCGTAGCGCCGAGTAATCGCCATAGCGGAAGTTCGGCACCGATTCGCCCTGCAGCCACGGGTACGGGTTGCGCTCCAGGTCCCAGAAATGCTGGTGCGCGTCGATAAAAGGCGCGACGGACGCCGCGCCCTCCGCGGGTGTGTCGCGCATGGGCCTACTCCTTGACGCTGATGCGGCTGGCGAGCTGCTTGAACTGCGCCGACTCCTTCACCATGGCGGCCTGCAGCGTCACGTCATCGGCATAGGTATCGGTGCTGAAGTGCAACTTCTCCAG
Source organism: Cupriavidus consociatus (assembly GCF_017814975.1). GTDB lineage: Bacteria > Pseudomonadota > Gammaproteobacteria > Burkholderiales > Burkholderiaceae > Cupriavidus > Cupriavidus consociatus. The sequence goes on along the minus strand of NZ_JAGIQA010000001.1, from coordinate 564,661 downwards.
CGTCTGGCGCATCACCGGCTCCTGCACGGATTTCGCGATCGCTGTCTTCAGTACCGCGATCACCTCGGGCGGCGTGCCCTTCGGTGCCGAGATGCCGCGCCAGATCCCCATGGACAGGTCGATGTTGCGTTCCTTCAGCGTGGGCACGTTCTCGAAGCCGCTGACCCGCTTGTCGGCCATCACCGCCAGCACCTTGAGCTTGCCCGCGGCAACATGCGTGAATACCTCCGCCGTACTGACCGTGACCGCATCGATATGCCCGCCCAGCAGCGCGAGCGTGGCGGGAGCGCCGCCCGCATAGGGGATATGGTTGAACCTGGCGCCGGTCTTGTCGGCCAGCGCGGCGGCTGCCATATGCCACGCGGAGCCCTGCCCGGCGTTACCCACGCGGATATTGGCGTCCGGCTTGCGCGCATCGGCGACAAACTGCTCGATCGTGCTCCATGGCGCATCGGCCCGTACCGCCACGGCGGCCGGGTCCGCGTTCAGGCGTGCGATGGGGATCAGGTCCTGGTAGGTGAACTTGGCCAGCCCGAGGTAGTTCAGGAAGGTCAGCTCGCTGGACGACAGCACCAGCTTGTAGCCGTCCGGCTTCGCGTGGACCACTTCGCCCAGGCCTACCGCGCCGGTGGCACCCGGCTTGTTGATCACCACGATCGGCTGCGGCAGGTGTTTGGCGGCCGCGGCGGACAGCGCGCGCGCCACCACGTCGGCCCCGCCGCCTGCCTGCCAAGGCACAATCAGCTCGATGCGCCGGCTCGGGTAGGTTTCCGCACTTGCCGTGGCCGTACCACCCAGCAGCCCCAGCAGCCCCAGCACCACGGCCGCCGGCATCGCCCAGCGCCGCATCAGCGAAAGTGACATCGTCATGGTTGTCTCCTGTCTTTTATCGGTATAGATGATGGCCGCGGTGCGCTCAGGCGGCACCGCGTTCCAGTTCCTGTGCGCGGACCGGGGCGCCGAACGCCCCCTGCGCACGCAGCCGCGTAACGGTGGCCGCGTCCAGGCCAAACTCGCCCAGCACCTCATCGGTATGCTGGCCCAGCAACGGCGCCGGATAGCGCACCTGCTGCGGCGTGCCGCTCAGCTTGACCGGGAACCCCAGCGCCTTGACCCGCCCTTCGACCGGGTGGTCGATCTCCAGCACCATGTCCCGCGCCACCGCCTGCTCGCTGGCCAGCGCTTCGTCGTAGGTGAAGATCGGGGCCGCTGGCACACCGGCCGCCAGCAGCGCATCGACCCACTCCGCCGCTGGCTTGCGCGCGAATTCTGCCTCAATTTCAGGGATCAGCGCGGCGCGGTTGCGGATGCGGGCGGCGTTGTCGGTAAAGCGCGGATCGGCAAGCAGGTCCGGGCGCTCGATCACCTCGCACAGCGCGGCCCACAGCTTGGGATTGGCCGCGCCAATGACAAAGTGCCGGTCGGCGGCCCGCACCGCCTGGTATGGCGCGCTCATGCGGTTGGCGCTGCCGATCGGTACCGGCACGTCGCCGGTGCCCCAGAACTCGGCCGATTCCCATACCGACAGGCCCAGCGCCGTTTCGAACAGCGACGCATCGACGTATTGCCCCTGCCCGGTATGCTCGCGACCCATCAGTGCGCTGAGGACGCCATAGGCGGTGAACAGCCCGGCCCCCAGGTCGGCGATCGGCACGCTGGCCTTGACCGGCGGCGCGTCCGGATGGCCCATCACGCTCATTACGCCCGACATGGCCTGCGCGATCAGGTCCAGCCCCGGGCGCCGCGACCATGGCCCGGTCTGGCCGAAGCCGGAGATGCTGGCGTAGACCAGGCGCGGATTGATCTCGCGCAGCACCGCATAGTCGATCTTCAGGCGAGCGGCCACGCCCGGACGGTTGTTCTCCACCAGCACGTCAGCGCCGCGCACCAGTTCATAGAAGGCCTCCAGGCCGGCCGGGTTCTTCAGGTCGATCTCGACACTGCGCTTGTTGCGGTTCAGCGCCAGGAAGCCGCCACTGTCATCGCCCTTGAGCCGGAAGCCCATCGACTTGCGGGTCTGGTCGCCGGCACCCGGCGCTTCGACCTTGATGACGTCGGCGCCCATGTCGCCCAGCAGCATGCAGCAGAACGGACCGGCCATGATCTGGCTGACGTCCAGGACCTTGATTTTCGATAACGGCAAATTCATGGATACCACCTGAGGTTGGGGCGGCCGCATGGGAATGGCGGCGCCGCGATGCTTGGAAAGTAGGTGCTTTCAACGGCCCACGAACTGCGGGCGGGTCTTGTCGATAAAGGCGCGGTGGCCGATGCGGAAATCCTCGGTATCGAAGCATGCATAGGACTCGGCATGCTCTTCCGGACGCAGCGGCGTGGGATCGAGCAGCCGGCGCACGAACTGCTTGTGCCAGCGCGCCACCAGCGGCGCGCCAGCGGCGATGCGCCGTGCCGCCGCATAGGCTTCGTCCGGCACGGCCTCGTCCGCCACCACGCGATTGACCAGGCGCTTGTGCAGGGCCTCGTCGGCATCGAACACGCGGCCTTCCAGGACGATCTCCAGCGCGGTGGCCGGCCCCGCCAGCGCCACCAGCCCACCCAGTTCGCCATACGACATCACCAGACCGAGCCGGTTGACCGGCACGCCAAAGCGGCTCGACCTGCCGCAGATGCGCAGGTCGCACATCGAGGCGATCTCCAGCCCGCCGCCGACGCAGGCGCCCTGGATCAGCGCGATGGTCGGGTGCCGGCATTCGGCGATGGCGCGCATGGTGGCATTGGTGATCTCGCCATACTGCTGCGCCTGTGCGGCGTTGGCGCGCATGGTGTCGAACTCGGCAATGTCGGCGCCGGCGGCAAAGGCCTTGTCGCCGGCGCCGCGCAGCACCACGCAGCGCAGCGTGTCGTCGGCCGACAGGCCCTGGATGGCTTCGGTCAGGCCCTGCCACATGGACAGGTCCATGGCATTGAGCTTGTCCGGGTTGTTCAGCGTGATGGTGGCGACCTGCGCGTCGCGCTCGATCAGGATCGGTTGTCTCATGGTTGTCGTTGGTGTGGAGGAGGCCCGGCAGCGGGCGGTGGTCCGTAGTCCGGCTGGTCTGCGCCAGTCTAGGGCCCGCGCCGCGCGCCGCAAAACGAGAAAATCTCAGCGCCGTTTCAAGAAAAACTAGGCATCCGGTGCTGTGAGTTTTTCTTGGGCAGCCTTCAAGTAATTCCACGTTGTGACCCGCGGGCCTTGTTCCTAGACTTCGTCACCAATGCAGCCGGCCCGCCCACAGGCACACGGCGCACCCCACACAGCATGGAGACAAGATGGCCCTCATCCACTACATCACCCAGATCCAGATCGACTTCGGCGCGATCGGGCTGCTGGCCCAGGAATGCGAACGCATCGGCATCAACCGCCCGCTGGTGGTCACCGATGCCGGCGTCAAGGCCGCCGGCATCGTGCAGCGCGTGCTGGAGCAGCTGCGCCCCGGCTGCGAGGCGGTGATCTACGACGGCACGCCATCCAATCCGACCGAAGCCGCCATGCGCGAGGCCATGCGCCTCTATGGCGAGTACCGTTGCGACGGCATCATCGCGGTGGGCGGCGGCTCGCCGATCGACCTGGCCAAGGGGGTCGCGGTCTGCGCCACGCACGACGGCCCGTTGCGCCAGTTCGCCGCGATCGAGGGCGGCGTGGCGCGGATCACGGCGGCCACCGCACCGGTGATCGCGATCCCCACCACCGCCGGCACCGGCAGCGAAGTCGGCCGCGGCGCCGTGCTGATCCTCGACGACGGCCGCAAGGTCGGCGTGCTGTCGCCCTACCTGGTCCCGCGCGTGGCGATCTGCGACCCGGAGCTGACGCTGGGCCTGCCGCCGATGCTGACGGCGGCCACCGGCATGGATGCCATCGCGCATTGCCTGGAAACCTTCATGGCGCCGGCCTTCAATCCGCCCGCCGACGGCATCGCGCTCGATGGCCTGCGCCGCGCCTGGCTGCATATCGAGCGCGCGCGCCGGGATCCGCAGGACCGCGGCGCGCGCCTGGCCATGATGAGCGCATCGATGCAGGGCGCGCTCGCTTTCCAGAAGGGGCTGGGCTGCGTGCATAGCCTGAGCCATGCGCTGGGCGGGCTGATGCCGACGCTGCACCACGGCACCCTGAACGCCGTGCTCCTGCCCGCGGTGATCCGCTTCAAGGCCGACGCGCCGTCGATGCGGGCCGACGACAAGCTGGCCCGCATCGCGCAGGCCATGGGGCTGCCCGATGCCAACGCCGTCGGCCCGGCCATCACCGACATGAACCGGCGCCTGGGCCTGCCCGCGGGCCTGCGCGAAATGGGCGTCGATCCGGCGCTGTTCCCGCGCGTCATCGACTACGCGCTGGCCGATCACTGCCACAAGACCAGTCCGCGCGAAGCCAGCGCGCAGGACTACCTGCTGATGCTGCAGGCCTCCCTGTAAGGCCGGCGCCTTCCCTGCATCCATAACAACATCAGTGAGACCACGCATGCGACGTCGCACATTGCTGTGCGCGGGCGCGGCCGCATTGAGCCCGGCGCACACCGACCGGGCCGCATGACACCCCAGGAGACACCATGAAACACGTTATCCCGCATATCGTGCTGGCAGCGCTATTGTCCGTTGCCGGCGTGGCGCAGGCAGAGGCACCGGTAAAGCTGCGCTTTGCCCATACCGTTCCGGAAACCGACTCCCAGCACCTGGCCGCGCTTGCCTTCAGCAAGAAGGTCAAGGAGCGCACCCAGGGCGGCGTCGAGATCCAGGTCTTCGCCAACAGCCAGCTCGGCAACGACACCACGCTGGTCACCGGCGTGCGCAGCGGCACCATCGATATCGGCGCCACCGGCAATCCCTTTGTCACGGGCCTCGCGCCACGCCTGAACGTGCTCGACCTGCCCTACCAGTTCGAGGACGGCCCCTCGGCGTACAAAGTGCTGGACGGCCCGGTCGGCCGCTCATTGCTGGAGGAGTTGGGCGCCCACCGCATCAAGGGCCTGGCCTTCTGGGAGATCGGCTTCCGCAGCCTTGGCAACAACAAGCGGCCGGTCAACAAGGCCGAGGACATCCGCGGCCTGAAGATCCGCACCACGCCCAATCCTTCGCATATCAAGGCCTTCCAGCTGCTGGGCGCGAGCCCGCAGCCGATGCCGTTCGCCGAGGTCTTCGGCGCGCTGGAATCCGGTGCGGTCGACGGCCAGGAAAATCCGCCCACGCTGATGGTCTCGGCCAAGATGTACGAGGTGCAGAAGTACGTGTCGATGACCCGCCACGCCTATACCGCTCTGGTGGTGCTGATGAACAAGGCGAAGTTCGACGCGCTCAAGCCCGAGTACCAGAAGGTGCTGCTGGAAGAGGCCGCTGCCGCCGCCACCCACCAGCGCAAGCTCAACGCCGACAACGAGGCCGCGGCGATCGCCACGCTGCGCGCCAGGGGCGTGCAGGTCAACGAGCATCCCGACAACGCCGGCATCCGCAAGGTGGTACGCGAGGAGACGCGCCAGCTGTTCGTGCAGAAGAACGGCGACGCCGTGCTGCGGGCCATGGACGCCCAGCGCTAGGAGGCCGGCCATGCCAGCATTGCCCGCCGCCATCGTCGATGCCCACCACCACCTGTGGCGCCTCGGCCCGGCGCGTCACCCCTGGCTGCAGGAAGGGTACGACCCTGCCGCCTTCTTCCTCGGCGATTACGCCGCGCTGCGGCAGGACTTCGATCCCGCCGCCTACCTGCGCCAGTGGGACGGCCTGCCCCTCGCGGCCAGCGTGCACGTGGAAGCCGAGCGGCATGCCGACGAGTCGGTGGCCGAGACCGCGTGGCTGCATCAGGTCCACGCGCGCCACGGCTTTCCCAATGCAGTGGTGGCGCATGCCGACTTCAACAGCGACACGCTGGCGGCACAGCTGCGCGCGCACCAGGCCTTCCCGCTGGTGCGGGGCGTGCGGTGCAAGCCGCGCACCAGCCAGAGGGCGGATGGCAGCGTGCGCGGCCAGCCCGGCACGCTGCAGGACCCGCGCTGGCTCTCCGGGCTGCAGCGGCTGGCCGGGCATGGCCTGGCGTGGGACCTGCGGGTGCCGTGGTGGCACCTGGAGGATGCCGCCGAGGCGATCGCGGCGGTGCCAGGGCTTGCCGTGGTGGTGGAACACACCGGGCTGCCCTGGGACCGCACCGAGGCGGGCCTGTCCGGCTGGCGCCGCGGGCTGGCGGCCGTGGCGAGCCTGCCGGGGGTGCACCTGAAGCTGTCCGAATTCGGACTGCCGGGTGCGGCGTGGGATCGCGCCGGCAACGTCAGGGTCGTCCGCCAGGCGCTGGAGATCTTCGGCTGGCAGCGCTGCATGTTCGCCAGCAACCTGCCCGTGTCGGGACTGCGCGCGTCGCTGCATGAAATCGTCAATACCGTGGCCGCCGCGCTGGAAGGCCTGCCCGACGCCGCCGCGCAGGCGGTGTGGCACGACAACGCCATGCGCTTTTACCGGATCGGGGCGCCTGTGGCGAGCCTGCGCTGAGTCCCCGTCCACCCAGGAGTTTTCAATCATGAACCGAATTACGCTGCGCCTGATCCAGGGCGCGATGGTCGCCATGATGGCCACCATGATCGTGCTGGTCTTTGGCAACGTAGTGCTTCGCTACGTCTTCAATTCCGGCATTGCCTTCTCCGAGGAAGCCTCGCGCTTCGTCTTTATGTGGCTGACGCTGACCGGCGCGCTGCTGGTCATGCATGACAAGGCCCACCTTGGAATGTCCACCGTGGTATCGCGGCTGGGCGAGACCGGGCAGCGTGCCTGCCGACTGCTCGCCGACGCGGGCGCCCTGGGCTGCTGCCTGCTGCTGGCGCATGGCGCCTGGCAACTGGTGGCGATCGGCATGGACGACCGCGCTCCCGTCACCGGCGTGCCGCTGGGCGTGGTCTATGCCTGCCTGCTGGTGTGCAGCGTGGGCATGGCGGCGATGCTGCTGCACGGGCTGTGGCGCCTGGTCAGCGGCCGCATGGCGCAGCATGAACTGGTGCCGCAGTCCGGCGCCGCCGGCGAATAAGCGCAAGGAGCCTGTCATGACCATCTTTGTCTTTGTCGGCTCGCTGCTGGGCGCGATGTCGCTCGGCATGCCCATCGCCTTTGCGCTGCTGGCTTCCGGCGTCGCGCTGATGCTGCACCTGGGCAGCTTCGATACGCAGATCCTTGCGCAGAACATGCTCGAGGGCGTCAACAACTATCCGCTGATGGCGGTGCCGTTCTTCATGCTGGCGGGCGAGCTGATGAACGCCGGCGGCCTGTCACGGCGTATCGTGCGCGTCGCCGACGCAGCGGTCGGACACGTCCGTGGCGGGCTGGGCTACGTGGCGATCATCGCGGCAACCGTGGTGGCCAGCATTTCCGGCTCCGCGGTGGCCGATACCGCGGCAGTCGCCGCGTTGCTGATCCCGATGATGCGCAACGCCGGCTACAACGTGCCGCGCGCGGCGGGACTGATCGCGGCGGGTGGCATCATCGCGCCGGTGATCCCGCCGTCGATCGCTATCGTCGTGTTCGGCGTGGTCGCGCAGGTTTCCATCACCAAGCTGTTCCTCGCCGGTATCGCGCCCGGCGCGATGATGGCGCTGACGCTCGCCGTCACCTGGCACTTCTGCGCACGCAAGGAAAAACTGGCGCCGACGGAGCCGTTCAATGTGCGCCGCCTGGGCAGGGCCGCGCTCGACGGGGTCTGGGCCCTGGTGCTGCCGGTGGTGATCATCGGCGGCATGAAGATCGGCGCGTTCACGCCGACCGAGGCGGCGGTGGTGGCCGTGGTCTACGCCATGGTGGCCGGCCGCTTCGTCTACGGCGAACTGAAGCTGCGCGCGCTGCCGGAGCTGATCGTCACCGCCGCCAAGACCTCCAGCACGGTGCTGTTCCTGGTGGCCTGCGCGCTGGTGTCGGCATGGCTGATCACCATCGCGAATATCCCGGCGCAGGTGACCGACCTGCTCGAACCTTTCATCGACAACAAGATCCTGCTGATGTTCGTCATCATGGTCCTGGTGATCGTGGTGGGCACCGCGCTCGACCTGATGCCGACAGTGCTGATCATGACGCCGATCCTGATGCCGGTGATCACCAAGGCGGGCATCGACCCGGTGTATTTCGGCGTGATGTTCGTGCTCAACAATGCGATCGGCCTGCTGACGCCGCCGGTGGGCACGGTGCTCAACGTCGTGGCGGGCACTTCGCGCTGCAGCCTGGACAGCGTGATCGGCGGGGTCTGGCCGTTCCTGCTGAGCCTGACCGCGCTGATGTTCCTGTTCGTGCTGTTCCCGCAGCTGATCCTGGTGCCGGCCGCATGGCTGCATTGAGGCCAACTGCGCCAGGCTGCCGCCGCATCCGCCCGCTTCTCAGTTTTTCTTGCCGTAGCCGCAAATCCCACTGCAAACAAACCCAGACAGGAGACAACCAATGATCCTTCGCCAAACCCTGCGCGCCCGCCAGGCGCTCGCCACCCTCGCAGCGGCCGCCGCCGTCGGCGCCATCGCCCTGATGCCCGCGGCAGCCGCGGCGCAGCCGGCGCCATCCGCCGAATGCAGGGCGGCACTGGACGCCCGCGCCCAGAACCCCAACTACCCGCGCGACAGCGTGCCGCGCTACATCAAGACCCCCACCGGTTACCTGCTGGTGCTGCGCATGGGCGACAACGTGTTCGAGCAGATCGAGGCCTTTGCCATCTGCGAGAAGGTGCCCAGCGCGAGCTTGTCCGCGATCGGCTTCGCCAACGTCACCTTCGGCTTCTGGGACGCCGCGAAGAAGCAGTTCAACCCGCGCACCTTCCGCAACGTGGAGATGGCCAGCATCGTCGGCAGCCTGGCGTGGAAGGAAGGCAAGCCGTCGATCCACGCGCACGGCGTCGCCGGCGACAGCAGTTTCGACACGTACGGCGGCCATATCCTGTCGATGGAAGTCGGCACGGGATCACTGGAAGTGACGGTGACGGCCTATCCGCAGCAACTGGAACGCGGCATCGACCCGAAGATCGGCGCGAACGTGCTGGGACTGCGCGATAGCCACTGACGGGCCGCGGGATTGGGCGGTGGGACCGGCGGCGGCCGGTCCCACCCCGTATAATGTGCCCCCGTTTCACCCCAACCCACTCGTCGACATGCCGCAGTCTCCCGAATCCGCCCCGTTCCGCCCCCAACCGGACACCGGCGCCACGGATTCCCCGCTGTCCGACCGTCCGGACAGCCCGTGCATCGGCATCTGCTCCACGCTGTTCGACGAAATCTGCCAGGGCTGCGGGCGCACCGCAGCCGAGGTCAGCAACTGGGTGTTCTTCAGCGACGAGGAAAAGCAGGGGGTGTGGGAGCGCATCACGCGCGAAGGCACGGCCCGACGCTTCCGGCAGGACTGATACGCGCCTGCCCCTGCGCGGCCGCTCAGCCGCCCGCCAGGCGCCGCTCCATGTCTTCGACTTCGCGCCGCTCCAGGCGCTCGCGTGCGAGCTTGCGCCAGCTCTCCGCCAGCGGAACCAGCGCGGCCATGTCGCCGAGCGCGGCATAGTCGAGCCTGTCGACATACAGCACGTGCAGGAGCCGCTGCAGCGGCCATTGCGGGTATGGACGCGCCACCAGCGCCAGCGTATCGCCCGCGCCTGTCTCGCCATCTTCCAGCACGCGGTAATACCATCCGGTGCGCAGGCTCTGCTGCACCGCCCGTGACATGCCGGCATAGCCGAAGCGGTGATTGAGCTTGAAGCATGGCTGGCGTGCCTGCGAGACTTCGACCAGCGCCGTGCCGAGCCGGAAGCGATCGCCGATGCAGATATCGGACTCGGTCAGCCCTTGCGTGCTGAGGTTCTCGCCGAATGCGCCGGGAGCATCGAGCAGGGCAATGCCGGCCGCGCCCTGTTCCGCCAGTTCGGCACGCCAGCCGGGGTAGTGATCGCGAGGATAGTGGTGCAGCGCCTTTTCCGGGCCGCCGTGATGGCGTGGATCGCCCTGCTGGTCGCCCTCCAGCCCGAGCGAGCCGATGCGCACACGCCCGCTGGCGGCTGACTTGGCGATGCCGCTGGGTACGCCTTTGGGCCCGAACGGCCGCACTGCGCCAACCAGCACCGCGTCGATAACGGCCCGCACATGCGACACCGGCGGCGACACTGGCGGCGGCGACACCGGCAATGCAGACGTACTCACAGCTCCGCCTGCTCCAGCCAGCGGGCAAACATGCGTTCGCCTGCCGCCGCCACCTTCGCGCCGACTTCCGCCGTGCGCGCGCGAATGGTGCGCGGGTCGATGCCGGCCTTGCCGAGTTCGACGGTATGGCCAACCAGCCAGGCCTCGATGTCGCCCGGCATCACCTCGGGATGGAATTGCAGCGCCAGCACCTGGTTGCCGATGGCATACGCCTGGTTAGTCACCGCCGCGGTGGACGCCAGCAGTTCGGCGCCGGCCGGCAGGTCGAAGGTATCGCCGTGCCAGTGCAGCACTTCCCAGTTGGCCGCGTCCAGTTCGCCAAGCGCCGAATCCCGTCCGGCCGGCGTCGGCACGATCGATCCCCAGCCGATCTCGCGCGTGCCGGGATACACGCGCGCGCCGGCGGCACGGGCGATCAGCTGCGCGCCCAGGCAAACCCCGATTATCTTGCCGCCCGCGGCCAGCCGCTGGCGGATCAGCGCGATTTCGCCTTCCAGCCACGGATAGGCATCGGTCTCGTAGACGCCAATCGGGCCGCCCAGGATCAGCAGCAGGTCGGCCGGGTCATCGACGATGGGGCTCAGGTCGTCGACACCCGCCTGGAATGCCCGCAGCGCATGGCCGCGCGCGCGCAGCGCGTTGCCGATCACGCCCGCGTGCTCGAATGCGAGGTGCTGGATCACATGGGTGGTGCGCGTGGCCATGGGCGGCTCCTGCCATTCAAAAAGGGCCCTCATGGTAGCGCCAATGGCAACGCCGCGAGAAAACCACGGCGGGATATCGCCTATTTGATATCGCCTGTTTGGGCGGTATCCCCGGCACGGCATGCCGCCACGGTGCGCTAATTTGTCGCAGCCGGAACCAGGGTCAGGGCGTTGGCCTGCGCAGGTGCCAGGGGCATGGTCACGTACTCCACCGCCGCCCATTTGCCGGTCCAGTCGCGATAGCGCGGCAGCAACGCGTTGCCGGACTGGCCGGTGGAATCCATGAAGCGCGATCCTGGCAGGTCGGCCAGGTCGTACAGCGCCCGCACGCTGGCGGCATGGGTATTCTCGAACGGCGCCTTCTCGTCGCGCAGGTTGTGGCGGCCGACGTTGACCGTATACGTGTCGCCGCCGGTCGGCACGCGCAGGTTGAACAGCGGCGACAGGTACGCGACCTTGCCGAACGGCTTGTGCTCGGAGCGGGCCGCATGCGCTTCGCCCCAGCGCCAGCGTTTCGGGTCCTCGCCATAGCGGCGCGACAGGTCGGCCATCGCCTGCGTCCAGGCATCGGCAATCGCCTCGTTGCAGCTTTCCGCGGGGCCCGTATGCGGACGGTCACACCAGAACGCCCCGAGCTTGCCGGGGTCGCGCAGGATATTCAGCATCGGCTGCTGCACATTGCGCTGGTCCCATAGCCGGACAAAGATCGCCTCGCCGACCTTTTCCTCGAACAGCCGCCGCGACAGCTCGCGCAGCCAGGCGGTGACCACCAGCGGCTCGGCGCGCCCGGCGTCCATGGTGCCGTCCCACTTGCGCAGCGCATCGAGCAGCGCGCGCTCGCGCTGCGGCCGTGCGCCGTCGTGGCTGACCGGTGCGGCCAGCAGCAGCGGCAAGGCATCGCGCACGGCCAGCGACAGCACGTCTTTCTGGATCGCGGCGAAGGTGTCGAAGGTGTGTCTGGGCGTGGCCGCCAGCAACGCCTGGATGCGGTCATGGCGATATGGCACCGTCCATTCGCTGGTGATGAAGTACGGGTAGTCCGGCGGCACGATGCGCTGGTTGGCGGTCACGATCACGCCTTCCGCCGGGTTGTAGCGCTGCGGCAGGGCCTCGAACGGGATAAAGCCGACCCAGTCATAACGCGCGTCCCAGCCCGGCGCGGGCGCCAGGCCCTTCAGGTCGTTGTCGGCGCGGCGCAGCGGCACCCGGCCAGGCGCGAAGAAGCCGATATTGCCGTCGACATCGGCGTAGACGATGTTCTGCTGCGGAGAATGGAAGTCGCGCAGCGCGGCGGTAAAGCTGGCCCAGTCGCGCGCCTCGTTCATCTTCATGCCGGCCTGGAAGGTGCGGTCGTCCGGCCGCAGCGCGGTCCACTGGAACGCGACCACGTATTGCGCGCCTAGCGGCCCGGCCGCGGCGGACAGCGGCTCGGACACGTCCGAGACCACTGGCCCATGGCGCGTGCTGCGGACCTTCAGCGTCACGTCGGGCGCGCCCTTGACGCGGATGGTCTCGGTGCGGGTCTCGAAGGCGGCCCATCCGTCCGGCGTCTGGTATTGCGTTTCGCTGCCGGGCCGCAGCCGTTCGATGAACAGGTCCTGCACATCCGGCGCGGTATTGGTCAAACCCCATGCGATGCGGTCGTTGTGCCCGAGCACCACCACCGGAATGCCGGGCAGCGTGGCGCCTGCCACGTCGAGTCCCGGGGCCGTCATGCGGGCGAAATACCACAGCGCCGGCGCCTGCAAACCCAGGTGCGGGTCGTTGGCCAGCATCGGCTTGCCCGATTGCGTATGCGCGCCGGAGACCACCCAGTTGTTCGAGCCCATGCCCTCGACATAGCCCGGCGGCGCCTTGTCGCTGACGCTGGCCATGGCATTGGCCAGCGGCGCCAGGTGCTTGTACAGGTGGCCGTAGTCCATGGTGCGCACCGGCTGCTCGCCCGGGTACGGTGCCAGCAGTTCGCTGATGCGCGCCACCGGCAGCACTTGCGCCAGGCGCATGCGCAGCGTTTCCTGGTTCCAGTTGCCGCCCAGGTCCCAGGCCATCATGGTCTGCCAGCCCAGCGTATCGGCCGGCTCCCAGTGCTCCGGCTGCGTGCGCAGCAGCAGGAATTCAGGCGGCAGCGGCCCCTGCCGGTGATCGATCCACGCATTGACGCCGTCGGCGTATGCCTGCAGGGCGGCCCGCGTCTCCGGCGCGGCCTGCGCAAGGATCGCTTCGGCGTTGCGCCGCACGCCCAGCGTGCGCAGGAACTTGTCGGTATCGAGCGCGGACGGGCCCAGGATCTCGGCGAGCCGGCCAGCCACCACGCGCTTGTTCATCTGCATCTGCCACAGCCGGTCCTGCGCGTGGACATAGCCCAGCGCGAACCATGCGTCGGCCTTGCTGGCGGCACGGATCTGCGGCACGCCGTTGCCATCGCGCACGACGGTGACCTGCCCACGCAGACCAGGCAGCGCGGCTGTGCCGGATGCGGGCGGCTGCGCGGCCTGGCGATACCAGATCAAACTTCCCGCCGTGCCGGCTAACGCCAGCACCAGCAGCCATCCCACAAGCCTGGCCAGACGACCGAACCAGCGCATCGTTGCTCTCCCCTTATCGTTGTCGTTGCATGGCACCGGCGACGGCCGCCGCTTCTTCGGCGGCGATGCAAAAAATGCCCGGACCAGCCGGGCATTTTCCCATGTCGCGCAGGCCTCAGGCCGGCTTCCTCAACTGCAGGGCCTTGTATTCGAGGAATTCCTCCAGCCCGTACTTGCCGGCTTCGCGCCCGTTGCCGGACTGCTTGTAGCCACCGAACGGCGCCGCCATGTTGAACGGCCCGCCGTTGATGTCGACCTGCCCGGTACGGATGCGCCGCGCCACGCGGATCGCGCGCGCCTCGTCGCCGGACCAGACGCCGCCGCCCAGCCCGTAGATGCTGTCATTGGCGATACGCACCGCGTCTTCCTCGGTGTCATAGCAGATGATCGTCAGCACCGGCCCGAAGATCTCCTCCTGCGCCACGGTGGCGCGCGGCTCGACCCTGCCGAGCACGGTCGGCCTGACAAAGAAGCCCTGGTCCAGCCCCTCCGGCGCCTCGGGGCCGCCGGCCACCAGTTCCGCGCCCTCTTCCAGTCCGCGGCGGATATAGCCGGTGACGCGCTCCTTCTGCACCGCGGAGATCAGCGGTCCGAGCCGGGTGGTTTCCTGCAGCGGATCGCCCACGGTAAAGCCGGCCACCACCTTCTGCGCGATCGCCTTCACTTCGTCGTAGCGGGCACGCGGCACCAGCATGCGGGTATGCGCCGAGCAGGTCTGGCCCGAATTGAGGAAGCAGGCGCTGATCGTGCCCTTGACCGCCGCCGGCAGGTCGGCATCGTCCAGCACCACCGACGCAGACTTGCCGCCCAGCTCCAGCGCCACGCGCTTGACCGTTTGCGACGCCAGTTCGGACACGCGCTTGCCGGCCCGGGTCGAACCGGTGAACGACACCATGTCGACCTCCGGATGGCTCGCCAGCACCTCGCCCACCACCGGGCCAAAGCCCGTCACCAGATTGAACACCCCCGGCGGCAGGCCCGCGGCCTCGATCACTTCGGCCAGCACGAAGGCGTTCAGCGGCGCCACTTCCGACGGCTTGAGCACCACCGTGCAGCCCGCGGCCAGCGCCGGCGCGACCTTCAGCGTGATCTGGTTGAGCGGGTAGTTCCACGGCGTGATCGCCGCCACCACGCCCACCGGCTCGCGCACCACCAGCGAATTGCCGACTTCTTCCTCGAAGGGGAAGGTATCGAGCAGCTTCGCGGCCTGTCCCCAGTTGTAGACCGGACCGCCCACCTGGATCGCGCGCGCCAGCTTGATCGGCATGCCGACTTCGCCGGCGATCATCTGGGCCAGTTCTTCGCTGCGCGCCTTCAGACCTTCGGCGATCTTGGCGATATAGCCTGCGCGCTCCGACGCGGGCGTCGCCGCCCAGCCGTCAAAGGCAGCGCGGGCGGCCTGGATGGCGTCTTCCGCATCGCGCGGCGAGCCTTCGGGAATGGTCGCCATCACCGCTTCGGTGCTGGAATGGATGACGTCGATGGTGCCGGTACCGTGGGGCGCGACCCACTTGCCGTTGATAAACAGTTTGTCTCGTTGTTGCATGGCCACAGTTCTCGGTTGGTGCTGAGTTTGACGGATAGGCAACCGCAATTTTTTGTTACTTTTATGGTGCACGCACATTGTAGAGCGGTTTGGAGACTATGTTTCCAGCCCGGCAGCCCCCACGCCGGCCGCTCCTTATCAGATGGCGATAATCGGCCGCACCCGCAACACGGGATGCTCGCACGGTCGGCCGGCATAACAAGGGAGCGAGACACATGGTCGATCCGATCTACCGCAAGACGGATGCGGGACAAGACGAGATCAGGACACGCGCACGCAAGCTGGACCACAAGCTGCGCGCGCTGCTGTTGATGGTCAACGGCGAGCGCCGCGGGCAAGACCTGCTGGCGCAGGTGGCAGCCATGGGCGTCGGGCCCGATGCCATGGACATGCTGGCCGCCCAGGGGCTGGTCGAGCCAGTGCAGGAGGCGGCACCGGCGCTTGCGGCTACCGCTGCGGATGCCCCTGCCCGTACATCGAACGCCGCGACGGATACCAACATGTTTTCCGTGTACGCCATGCGGCACGCGCCGGGAGCCGGGCCCGCGGCAATGCATGACCCGACCCAGCCGACGCACTCTGCCGCCGAGATCGACGCGTTCCAGCGCCTCTACCACTTCTATACCGAAGTCATCGGCCAGCACCTGGGCCTGCGCGGCTACATGCTGCAAGTCAAGGTGGAAAAGGCGCAGGACCTGCCTGCACTGCTGATCCTGCGCGAGCCGCTGCACGCGGCGCTGCTCAAGGCCAAGGGGGAAATCACGGCGCATGCGATCCTGCGTGAACTGGACACCATCGCACAAGACCTCCCGGCGGCAGCCGGTTGAGCGGCCACGGGCGCACGAGACAGCAAAAAGGCCGCCTCGGAAGGCGGCCTTTTCCATGGGCATGAGGCAAGCTCAGCCGTCGATCCCCTGCGACTGCAGGTACTCGTCATACGTACCCAGGTAATCGGTCAGCGTACCGTCGGTGCGCACTTCGATCACGCGCGTGGCCAGGCCGCTGACGAACTCGCGGTCGTGCGAGACGAAGATCAGCGTGCCCTGGAACTTGTCCAGCGCGATCTGCATCGACTCGATCGACTCCATGTCCATGTGGTTGGTCGGCTCGTCCAGCGCCAGCACGTTATGGCGGCCCAGCATCAGCTTGCCCCAGATCATGCGGCCCTTCTCGCCCCCGGACAGCACCTTGACGTTCTTCTTGATATCGTCGGCCGAGAACAGCAGGCGGCCCAGCGTGCCGCGCAGCGAGGTCTCGTCATCGCCGGCCTGCGTCCACTGGCTCATCCAGTCCATCACGTCGCGGTCCGTGGGGAATTCCTCGTAGGTGTCCTGCGGCATATAGCCCACATTGGCGTTTTCCGCCCACTTGATCTCGCCGCGGTCCACTTCGACGCCGCGCTGCACGCCGGTCTGCACCGCACCGTTCAGCAGGCTGCGCAGCAGCGTGGTCTTGCCCGCGCCGTTCTCGCCGATGATGGCCACGCGCTCGCCGGCCTGGATCGCCATCGACAGGTTGCTGATGATCTTGCGGTCGTAGCTCTTGGTGACGCCTTCCGCCTCGACTGCCAGGTTGTGCAGCTTCTTCTCGAACTCGAAGCGGATGAACGGGTTCTGGCGCGACGACGGCTTGATGTCCTCGACCTTGATCTTCTCGATCTGCTTGGCACGCGAGGTGGCCTGGCGGGCCTTGGACTTGTTGGCCGAGAAGCGGCGCACGAAGTCCTGCAGTTCGCTGATGCGCTCCTTGGCGCGCGCGTTGGCGGCCATCTGGCGCTCGCGGGCCTGCATCGACGCTTCCATGTAGTCGTCGTAGTTGCCCGGGTAGACCTTGAGCGTGCCATAGTCCATGTCGGCCATGTGGGTGCAGACCGAGTTCAGGAAGTGGCGATCGTGGGAGATGATGATCATGGTGGAGTTGCGCTCGTTGAGCACGGTCTCCAGCCAGCGGATCGTGTTGATGTCCAGGTTGTTGGTCGGCTCGTCCAGCAGCAGCACGTCCGGGTTCGAGAACAGTGCCTGCGCCAGGAGCACGCGCAGCTTCCAGCCCGGCGCGACGTCGCTCATCGGGCCCTGGTGCTGCGTGGTGGGGATGCCCACGCCCAGCAGCAGTTCGCCGGCGCGCGCCTCGGCGGTGTAGCCATCGTATTCGGCGTACTTGGCCTCCAGCTCGGCGGCCTTCATGTAGTCTTCGTCGGTCGCCTCCGGGTTGGCGTAGATGGCGTCGCGCTCCTGCGCGGCGGCCCACATCTCGGTGTGGCCCATCATCACCACGTCCAGCACGCGCATGTCTTCATAGGCGAACTGGTCCTGGCGCAGCTTGCCCAGGCGGATGCCCGGCTCCAGCATGACGTTGCCGGACGACGATTCGAGGTCGCCGCCCAGGATCTTCATGAAGGTGGACTTGCCGCAGCCGTTCGCGCCGATCAGGCCGTAGCGGTTGCCCTCGCCGAACTTGACCGAGATATTCTCGAACAACGGCTTGGGGCCGAACTGCATGGTGATGTTTGCGGTAGAAAGCACGTCTGGAACCTTGTCTGGAGAATGTGGCGCCGCGGCACGGGCCGCATTGCGCAGGTTGTAGCACCGGGGTGCACCCCATGCCGTTCAGGGGCCGGCCTTGCCGGGAAGCATCGCGCCGTCCGGAGCATTCCGGAGCCATGGCTGGCGATGCGGCAGGGGCCGCGCCCGGTTCTTGCGAGAACCCGGCAGGAAGTCAGGAAATAACCGCATATTCTACCATCCGGATGCATTCCTTGCAGCCGGATGGCGGCATGGCGGCCAGCACGTGGCGGCCGCGCTTCGCGCGCTGCGCTCAGGCCATCGGCGGCAGCACCGGATAGCCGGAAAACGCCATCGAGAACCCGTCGGCACGTGCGGCCAGCCGCACCTGCGCTCCCACCGGCAGCGTCAGCTTGCGCGCGCAATGGCCGAACGGCAGGCCGGTCAGCACCGGCACCGGCAGCTGGTCGCGCAGGTAGGCCACCACGGCGTCCATGTCGTAGCCGTTGTCGTAGTCGGTGACGCGATAGTTGGAGAAATCGCCCAGCACGATAGCGC
The DNA here is from genome assembly GCF_017814975.1 of Cupriavidus consociatus. Lineage (GTDB taxonomy): Bacteria > Pseudomonadota > Gammaproteobacteria > Burkholderiales > Burkholderiaceae > Cupriavidus > Cupriavidus consociatus. Next base: position 546,646 of record NZ_JAGIQA010000001.1, on the reverse strand, counting down.
GCTGGGTGCCGAGCACGCCGGCCTGCTGCAGCTGGAGCAGCATGCGTTCGACCCGGTACGGCGGCTCGTTGATGTCTTCCAGGAACAGCACCCCGCCCTCGACCCGCGGCATGTAGGGCGTGCCGAGCAGGCTGCACAGCATCGCCAGGTTGCCGCCCCACAGCGTGCCGGACACTTCGCCGCTGAACGGCTGCCCGCCGGCCTGCGGCGCCGCCACCTCGACCCGGTAGGCCGGATCGCGCAGGATGCCTTCGAAGTGCTCCCACATGTAGGGATCAACGCTGTCGACGCCGAAGTCCGCCAGCAGCATCGGCCCGGCGAACGTCACGCCGCCGGTCGCCGCGAGATATGCCAGCTGGAACGCGGTGAAATCGCTATGCCCGACGATGGGCGCGGCGCTCGCGCGCGCCTGCCCGGCGATACGCGCGAAGTCCACCTGCGCCAGCAGCCGGGCGATGCCGTAGCCGCCGCGCACCGCCAGCGTCAGCTCATGCGGCGCGCCGGTGCCGATGGCATGCAGGTCGGCCAGCCGCTCCGCGTCGGTGCCGCCGAAGCGCAGGTAGCGCCGGGCCAGCACGTCGGGGTTGGTGGTGTGGTAGCCGTGCTGCTTGAGCCAGGCAACGCCGCGCGCGGCAACGGCGACGTCATGCGGATAGCCGGACGAAGCGATCAGTCGGACTTCGGTATGCGGCGGCCTGCTGTTCGGCGTACTCATGCGTCGTTGGCGTTGTTCTGGGAATTCGGTTCTGGATGGGCCGGGCAGGCGCAGCCCGCGCCATTTCCGGCCTCGCTGCGGGCGGCGTCGCTGCGGGCGGCCTTCTGCGCGCGGCGCCTGGCGCCGAAGAAATCCTTCAGCATCTGCCCGCAGGTGTCGGCCAGCACGCCGCCGGCGATGGTGGTCTGGTGATTGAGCTGGGCGTGCTCGAACAGGTTGAGCACGCTGCCTGCGGCACCCGTCTTGGGATCGGTGGCGCCGAACACCACGTGCCGCAGCCGCGCGTGCAGGATCGCGCCACTGCACATCGCGCACGGTTCCAGCGTCACGTACAGCTCGCACTCGGGCATGCGGTAATTGCCGATCACCTGCGCGGCGGCGCGCAGTGCCTGCATCTCGGCATGCGCGGACGGGTCGACCGCGCGGATCGGCAGGTTGTGGCCGCGCGCGATGATGGTGTCGTTCCAGACCACCACCGCGCCGACCGGGACTTCGCCGGCGGCCTCGGCCAGGCGCGCTTCTTCCAGCGCGGCGCGCATGTAGCGCGCATCGCGTGCGGCGGCCTCGGCCGGATCGTCCGGCAGCGCGCGCGGGGCGCGCAGCGGCAGCGGCGGCGTCTCTGGCATCGCCCGGCTCAGTCTTGCGCCGGCAGCACTGCTTGGGCGCTGACTTCGGCCCAGCAATTGGGGGTTTCGAACAGCACCAGCTTGGTCAGCTGCAGGTGGTGGCCGAAACAGTCCTTGAACACCGGTGCCAGGATATCGAAGGCGACCTGGGCCAGGTTCTCGACGGTGGGGATGGCATCCAGCACCACGGTCTTGTGCTCTTCCATCGATTGCAGGAAGTTCAGCAGCGCGGTGTCGCCGCGATAGATCAGGAAGGCGTGGTCCCATTTGTTGACCAGGTGCTCGTTGGCGAGCGCCTTGATATCGCCGAAGTCCAGGATCATGCCGTCATCCGAGGCACCTTCGCGATGCAGCACCTCGCCCGACAGCGTCAGGTCCAGCCGGTAGCGGTGGCCGTGGATATTGCGGCACTGGCCGCAGTGGTTCGGGATGCGGTGGCCGGAGTCGAACTCCAGCCGGCGGGTAATGGAAACTTGTTTGCTCATTTGTAGCGGCGCCCCTTTCGTGGTCAAGGCCGCCTGCGTTGGACGGGCGCCGCGCGTGCGCCCGAAGCCTCTATTGTGTACGTTTGCCCCGGGTTGGGCAAAACTCCGGCCCTGCGCTCAGCGGATGCCCAGCAGCTTGTGGGTCTGCAGCGACAGCCGCCAGCGCGGATGGCGCTGGCAGAACTCCACCGCGGCGGCCGTATTCTCGCGCTGCAGCGGGCCGTCCATGGGCTGCACCAGGAAATGCTCGAAATCAAGCTGCTCGTATGCGGCAAAGTCCTGGCCCGCCTGCGGGATCACGACCTTGAGCTCGTCCCCGCGCCTGACCACCAGCTCGGAACCCATCTTGGGGCTCACGCAAACCCAGTCGATGCCGGGCGGCACGGCGATGGTGCCGTTGGTCTCGATGGCGATCTCGAAGCCCTGCGCATGCAGCGCATCGATCAGCGGCGCGTCGAGCTGCAGCAGCGGCTCGCCCCCGGTGCACACCACCAGCGGCTTGCCGCCCGCGCCCTGCGGCCATTCCGAGGCGACCACCGCGGCCAGTTCCGCGGCGCTACGGTACTTGCCGCCGCGGGTGCCGTCGGTGCCGACGAAATCCGTGTCGCAGAACTGGCATATCGCGCTGGCGCGATCCTCTTCACGGCCGCTCCACAGGTTGCAGCCGGCGAAGCGGCAGAACACCGCGGCGCGGCCGGCGTTGGCGCCCTCGCCCTGCAGCGTATAGAAGATTTCCTTGACGGCGTAAGTCATGCGTGGGGTCTCTCTGGGACCGTAAACGGATTAACGGCAGCGGATCATCGGCAGCCTTCGGGCTGGCCTGGTGTCTTGGTATGGTTGGGCTCGGCCAGGGGCCAGTCATGGCGGATCGATCGGCGGGACCGATGCCGCCCAGGGCGGCGCACGATCGTGGCAATCGATGGCAGCGCGGGCGGGAAGCACCGGGTTTCCGATGCAAGGGTCCGGGCACTGCCGGAGTATCCGCCCCGTGGCCTGTCGCAGGCTGCGTCCGGCCGCTCCGGACACGGCTCGGACAACGTATAAGTATACCAGAGGGCCTAGGGTTTTCGCTAAGGACGGCCGCGAGGAGCGCGCAGGGCCGGGGTGACCCGTGCGTCGCCCGCCGGCGGCACCTTACCCCTACCTGAGCCCGAGGTAGTCGCGCTTGCCGATCTGCACGCCCTTGTGGCGCAGGATGTCGTAGCCCGTGGTCACGTGGAAGTAGAAGTTGGGCAGCGCGAACCCCAGCAGGTATGACTTGCCGTCGAACGTCACCGGCCCCTGCCGCAATTTCAGTTCGATCACGCGCGTCTCGCTGCCCTCGAGTTGTGCCGGCGTGACCTGTTCCAGGAATACGATGGTGCGCGCAATCCGGTCCTGCAGCTCGGGGAAGGAGGTTTCGATGTCGGCGAACGATGGCACCTCGATTCCCGCCAGCCGCGCCGCGGCCCCCTTGGCAGCGTCACTGGCGCGCTGGACCTGCGCCGACAGCGGATCCATGTCGGCGATCAGCCGGGTCTGGATCAGGTCGGCCGGATCCATGCCCTGCGCCTGCGCATGCGCGGCGCCCTTGTCGAGGATCGCGGCAAGGTTGCCGAGGGCGCGGATAAACGGCGGGATCGATACGTCGTACATCGAGAGTGCCATGAGGTCTCCTGGTGTGGCTTGTGATGTCGCGGTTGTCGTGATTGTCGAGGGTCGGCAGGCTGTCCTGGCAACCTGCCGCGAGCATAGAACGGTTTGGCCTTTGCCGCAGAATCTCCGTCCGCTCTTGCCGCCAGTGCCGCGCCTCCTGCAGCATCTGAGCGCAACACAACGGTGCCAGCGCCGCGGACCGGCAACCTGATTTAACATATCCGGCCATCGCCCCGGAATCCGGCGGAGCCACCGCCGCGCCCCCATGAACGCGCCGTTTCCCCTTCGCACGGAATGCCCGCCCGGCGCCTGCATCTGCGGGCGCGAAGCGCTGTTGAGTGATCCCCACGCCGACCTGCGCGTGCTGCGGCTCACCCGCGCCGAGGAAAAGCGTCTGGTCGAACGGCTCGAGAACCTGACCAGCCTGGCCGAGCTGCGCCGCATGGAGGGCCTGATGCAGTCCCAGCTGAACATCGTGCTGACCATCACGCCCAGCGCGCGCGGCGTGAAGACCGTGCGCGGCATCAATATCCAGGTGCAGGAACAGCCGGGCCTGTGCCGCAAGATCCGCCAGTCCATTCCCGCGGCCATCCGGCGCAGCATGGAGCAGCATCCGGAGATCGCCTATGCGATCGTCGATGCGCACGACCTGCTGGGCGGGACCTGACGCGCCCGGAACGACTGAACCTCCCTGTCCTATTCGTCAAACGGCTGCTTGCCGAGGGCGTCGACCACATGGTCGACAAAGCAGGTGATGCGCGCAGCGAGCGCGGTATTGCGGTAGTAGACCGCATTGACCGGCTGGCGCACATCCGCCGATTGTGCCTCGAACAGTTGCACCAGCCGCCCGCTGCGCCGGTCATCGCGCGTCATGAAATCCGACAGGCACACGATGCCAAGCCCGGCCAGCGCCAGATGGCGCAGGGTTTCGCCGCTGGACGAGGCGATGGTCGGCTTGATATGCACCGCGCCGCCGCCCTCGTCGCGCAGCGGCCAGTCGTTCAGCGATTCCGGTTGGGTGAAGCCCAGCAGCGCGTGCTTGGCGAGATCACCCGGCGTTGCCGGCGTGCCATGGCGTCCGAGGTAAGCCGGGCTCGCCAGCACGCGCACGCGGCTGGTGCCGATCGGGCGCGCATGCAGCGTGGAGTCCTTCAGCGCGCCGATGCGGAACGCCACGTCGGTGCGTTTCTCGATCAGGTCAATGATGCCCTCGTTCGAGTTCAGCTCCAGCTCCACCTGCGGATAGCGGGCACGGAAGCCCTCCACCAGCGGCACGATCACATGCAGCATGAACGGCGTGGCGGCATCGACACGCAAACGCCCGACGGGCCGCATCCGCCGTGCCGCCATCTGCTCTTCGGCGGCGTCCACCGAGGCAAGGATCGCGCGGGCCTGCTCCAGGAATGCGGCACCTTCCTCGGTCAGTTCCAACCGGCGTGTCGTGCGCCTTAGCAAAGTGGTCTGCAGCTTTTCTTCCAGCCGGCCCAGGGTACGGCTGGCCGCGGAGATGGTCAGCCCGAGCTGGTCGGCGGCCGCCGTGATCGAGCCGGTGTCGACGACCGCGACGAACGCCTGCATCTCATCGAGGGTGGTCTTCATTGTTGATTTCAAATCAAATGTATTTGGCTTATACACGTCTTTTTTGGCAAATGTAAAGCCGTCACACTGCGGTCCATCGCCTCGGTTCTGCAGTTCGACCCAACGGAAATCGCAGACCGGACCCAGGCTGATGCCCCCATTCCCTGAACTTACGAGCCATTCCATGAGCATCCCTTCCTTCGGCGTCGGCACCTTCCGCCTGACCGGACAGACCGTGATCGATTCGGTCCGCAATGCGCTGGCGCTGGGCTATCGCGCCATCGATACCGCCCAGATCTACGGCAATGAGGCGGACATCGGCCAGGCTATCGCCGGCAGCGGCGTGCCGCGCGGCGACCTGTTCCTCACCACCAAGATCTGGGTCGACAACTATGCCGGCGACAAGCTCGTGCCCAGCCTGCGCGACAGCCTGGCCAGGCTGCGCACACACTATGTCGACCTGACGCTGATCCACTGGCCGGCACCTGGCAACGGCATTGCGCTGCCCGAGTACATGGCAGCGCTGGCCGAGGCCAGGGCACTTGGGCTGACGCGCCGGATCGGCATCTCGAACTTCAATATCGACCTGGCGCGGCAGGCGATCGCCGCGGTCGGCAAGGACGCCATTGCGACCAACCAGATCGAACTCAGCCCGTACCTGCAGAACCGCAAGCTGGTTGCGTTCCTGAAGGACCATGGCATCGCCGTGACCTCGTACATGACGCTGGCCTACGGCAAGGTGCTGGAAGACCCGGTCATTGCCGGCATCGCACGCAAGCACGACGCCACCCCGGCGCAGGTGGTGCTGGCCTGGGCGCTGCAGCTTGGCTACGCAGTGATCCCGTCATCAACGAAGCGGGAAAACCTCGCCAGCAACCTGCTGGCCCGCGACCTGCGGCTGGACGACGACGACTTGCTGAAGATCGCCGCGCTCGAGCGCAATGGCCGCGAAGTGAGCCCCGAGGGCCTGGCCCCGGCGTGGGACTGACTGCAGCCTACCCTTGAATCCACCGGTGCCGCGGTGCCGGCCACGGAGCCCCTTGATGACTGACGAAACCGTTTTCGATCCCTTGTTCCGGCCGCTGCCGCTGGCCGGCCTGACCCTGCCCAACCGTATCGTGATGCCGCCGATGACGCGTTCGCGCGCCAGCCAGCCCGGCGATGTGCCGAATGCACTGATGGCCGAGTATTATGCGCAGCGCGCCGGCGCCGGCCTGATCGTCAGCGAAGGCACGTGGATTTCGCCGCTGGGCAAAGGCTATGCGTGGACTCCCGGCATCCACACCGACGAACAGATTGCCGGCTGGCGCAAGGTCACCGAGGCTGTGCATGCTGCGGGCGGGCGCATCTTCGCGCAACTCTGGCATGTCGGCCGCCTGAGCCACGTCAGCCTGCTCGGCGGGCAGTCGCCGGTATCGGCGTCGGCGCTGCAGGCCGAGGGCGTCAATGTCTTTATCGCCGACAACGACGGCCAGCCCGGATTCGTCCAGGCATCGAAGCCGCGCCCGCTCGGCGTGGAAGAGATCCGGGAAATCGTCGGGCAGTACCGGCAAGCGGCACGCAATGCGATGGCGGCCGGTTTCGACGGCGTCGAGTTGCACGCCGCCAACGGCTACCTGGTCAACCAGTTCATCGACTCCGGGGCCAATGACCGCACCGACGCCTACGGCGGCGCGCTGCCGAACCGGCTGCGCTTTCTCGACGAGGTGGCGCGCGCGCTGATCGAGGGCACTGGCGACAGGCGGCGCGTGGGTATCCGGCTGGCACCGCTGACCACGCTGAATGGCTGCGTCGATGCGGATCCGCAGACCACCTACACCGCCGCCGCGAAACTGCTCGGCGAAATCGGGGTCGGCTACCTGCACATCGCCGAGGCTGACTGGGACGATGCGCCGCACATGCCGGTCGCGTTCAAGCAGCAACTGCGCGCGGCCTTTTCGGGCGTACTGATCTATGCCGGCAAATACACCGCCGAACGCGCGCGCACTGCGTTGCGCGAAGGCTGGGCCGACATGATCGCCTTTGGCCGGCCATTCGTCGCCAACCCCGACCTGCCCGAACGCCTGCGGCAAGGCGCGCCCCTCAACGTGCATGAGCGCGAGACGCTGTTCGGCGGCGGTGCGCGCGGACTGACCGACTACCCGGCAATGGCTGCCGCGGCCTGAGGCCCTGGTCTAAAGGTCGGCAGGTCGGAAGGTCGGAAGGTCGGAAGGTCGGAAGGTCGGAAGGTCAGTACCCCATGCACTCAGGTCAGCGCCGACAGCAACATGTTCTGCGCTGCCTCGCCGTCCTGCGCAAGCTGTCGTTCATAGTTCCCGCCAGGCGTCATCACCCAGGTGTCGCGCCGGTCGGAGAGGTACGGCTTCAGGCCTTCGGCAATGACCCGTTCCTTCAGCCGGGGATCCAGGATGGGAAAACAGACCTCGATCCGCCGGGACAGGCTGCGCTCCATCCATTCCCCACTGGACAGCATGACCCTCTCTGCCCCGCCGTCGTGAAAGTAGAAGATGCGCGAGTGCTCGAGAAATCGACCCATGACCGATTTCACGGCGATGTGCTCCGACAGGCCGGCAACGCCCGGCCGCAGCGCACAGGCGCCCCTGACGATCAGGTCAATGCGCACGCCTTCACGCGAGGCATCGTATAGCGCCTGGATCAGCTCGGGCTCCAGCAGCGCATTCATCTTGGCGATAATCCGTCCCTTGCGCCCGGCTCTGGCGTGCTCGGCTTCGCCCCGGATCGCCATCAGCAACTGCTTCTTCAAGGTGAACGGCGATTGCCAGATATGAGTCATGCTCTGCGTCTGCCCGCGGCCGGTCAGCTGGCTGAAGACTTGTGCCACGTCCTGCGTCAGCGATTCATCGCAGGTCAGCAAGCCGAAATCGGTATAAGTGCGCGAGGTATCGAGGTGATAGTTCCCCGTGCCGAGATGGACATAGCGCCTGAGCTTTCCACCCTCTCGCCGCAACACCATGACCATCTTGGCATGTGCCTTGAAACCGACGACGCCATAGACGACATGGGCGCCAACTGCCTCCAGTTGCGCCGCCCAGCCGATATTCGCCTCTTCATCGAAGCGGGCCAGCAATTCCACCACGGCGGTAACCTCCTTGCCGTTGCGCGCAGCCTCGATGAGTGCCGACAACAGGACCGAGTCGTGTCCGGCCCGATACACGGTCTGGCTGATGGCCACGACATCGGGATCCTGCGCCGCCTGCCTGACGAAGTCGACGACCGGAGCAAATGACTGGAATGGATGGTGCAGCAGGATGTCGCCATCGCGCATGGCGCGGAAGACATCGGCATGCTCCTTCAGGATCTTCGGCACGCCCGGCCGGAAAGGCATGTATTTCAGTTCCGGCCTGTCGACCTGGTCCGGCACCTGCATCAGGCGAACCAGGTTGACCGGCCCGTTGACCGAAAACACTTCACCTGGCGCCAGTCCGAACTGTTCCTGCAGGAACGTCGTCATTGCCGGCGTGCAGTTGTCCGCGACCTCCAGCCGGACCGCATCGCCAAAATGGCGGTGCGGCAGTTCGCCTTGCAGCGCCTCGCGCAAGTTCTTGACCTCTTCCTCGTCCACGAACAATTCGCTGTTCCGGGTCACACGGAACTGATAGCAGCCCCGTATCGACATGCCGCTGAAAAGTTCGCCGACATGGGCGTGAAGGATGGAAGAGAGAAAGACAAAGCCATGCTCGCATCCTGAAACCTCAGCGGGCAGTGCGATGACACGTGGCAGCGCCCGTGGCGCTTGCACAATCGCATAGCCGGAGTTGCGCCCGAATGCATCCTTGCCCTCGAGCTCCACCGCGAAGTTCAGGCTCTTGTTGAGCACGCGCGGGAACGGATGCGCGGGATCCAGCCCGATGGGTGTCAGGACCGGCATCAGTTCGGCGAAGAAGAAATCGCGAATCCAGGCCTGCTGCTCGGCGTTCCACGATGGCCGTCGCAGGAAGCAGATCTGCTGCTCTGCCATGGCTGGAATCAGGACGTCATTGAAGAGGCGATACTGCTGCTCGATCAATTCACGCACCCGCCGGTTGACCGTGGCATAGACGACCTGCGGCGTGAGCCCGTCCGGGCCGACGACCGGCGACTGAAGCACGCACTGCTCCTTCAGGCCCGCCACGCGAATCTCGTAAAACTCATCCAGATTGCTGCTGAAGGTACACAGGGCACGCAGGCGCTCGAGCAGCGGAATGGCGGGATCGGCGGCCTGCTGCAGCACACGGCTGAAGAACTCCAGCTGGCTGAGCTCGCGGCTGATATAGAACTCATTGCCATTGGGCAGGCTCTCCTCATCCGCCAGAGGGTCCGGGCGTCCCGCCCCCCGCGCAGCCGACGACACATTCTTCATGGAGCTAGATTCGCGTTTCATGATTCCGTGCCAAAGAGAGAGCCTTCCAGATTCTAGCTGGCGTATCGCGCATATCGACGCGATCCTGATTCCGGTGTTCGCGAAATATGCAATCCTCCCGGAACCTGCTCGACCTAGAATAATCCGACTTGCCCAATGGAGTTGCCAATGACACCGGAAATACCATCTGCGAGCGAGACCACACCGGAAGGTCTGGCGCGATTGATCGAGCACATCAGGCATGCCGTGGAGCAAGGGGATCTCGACCCCGATTTTGTCCACAAGCTGGCCAAGCGCATCTGCAAGGAGTTTCAGGAGATGAAGCTGGCAAGGCCGGGAGAAACTGACCTAGCGGGACTCGAATCACGCATTGAGGCGCTGCTGCTGGCCGCGGACAGCGGGCATGGCGCCAGGTTGACCAAGTCCTTGCAAAAATTGCGGGAGAATGAAGGCGCGAATCCGGCTTCTCACTAGCCGCCGTAATGACGATTACGCCGTGACTTTTTCATTACGTCATTAATTCATTGCGCCGAACCATGGCACGCCGCTAATCTGGGTGCACCCGCGCTGCGCCTTGTCAAAAACCTGCCATCCAGGTTTAGGAAGGACGCTGGCAACGCCCGCCCACACGGAAATTCCTGTCGTTCCGTACCGCGCAGAATCAGTGACGCGGTATTGCCTTATATGGCCGTTGCCGGCTCCCACCCGCCGCCTAGTGCCTTGAATGCCGCCACGGCAGCGCGGGCGGAGTCGGCCTGCGCCTGCGCCCTGGCATCGGACGTGCGCAGCAGGCTCTCGTCGGCAAGCAGCACCTCGATCAGGCGGACCACACCTTTCTGGTAGGCCGCGAGCGAGGCGTTACGCGCCTGCGTCAGCGAGGCCTCACCCTGTGCCAGGGTACCGGCCTGCTCTTCACGCTTGATCAGCGCGGAGAAGGCATTTTCGACATCTTCGGTCGCACGCAGCACGGCCTGCCGGTATGCCACCAGGGCTTCCGCTTCCTGGCCGCGGGCCAGGTCGATCTGGGCATTGATGCGGCCGAAATCGAACAGGCGCCAGCGCAGGCCCAGCACGCCCGCCGCCTGGCTCGCGCCGGAGGAAAACAGATTGCCGCCGGCCACGGTCGTGGCGCTGCCCAACAGGGCGCTGAGCGAGAACTTGGGGTAGTACTCGGCAATGGCGACACCGATGCGTGCGTTGGCTGCCGCCAACCGGCGCTCCGCGACGATGAGGTCCGGCCTGCGTCGCAGCAGGTCCGCCGGCGAACCCGTACCGGCGAGCTGCGGTGCCGCGGGTATCGTTCCTGGACCGCCCAGTTCGGCGCGATACGTGCCCGGCGGAACACCAAGCATCACGTCGAGCGCGTTCAACGCTGCATCGAGCCCCGTCTCCAGCACCGGAACGGTGGCGCTGACCTGGGCCAGCGCGCCCTCGGCCTGCCGGACTTCCAGCTCGGCGGCAAGGCCCTTGCCGAACAACAGGCCAACCGTGGAGAGTAATTTCTGCTGGGTCTCCACTTGCCGCCTGGCGATGCCCAGACGGGTCTGCAATCCACGCACGGTGATGTACAGGTCCGCCGTTTGCGCGGCCACGGCGAGACGCGTCGCCGCCGCGCCCGCGGCCGAGGCCTGGTACTCCGCCAGGGCGGCTTCGCGCCCGCGGCGCAGTCCGCCGAAGACGTCCAGCTCCCAGCCGGCGCCGAGGTTTGCCTCGTAGGTGTTGCCATACCTGTCAAAGCCCGGCGTGGCATTCTGCAGCCTGCCAAGCGGCGTCTCGATCGACTGGTAGCTCCTGCCCGCCTGCGCACTGGCGCTGCCCGAAGGCAGCAAGGCCGCGTTGGCCGCGCCGAGCCCCGCCCGCGCCTGGGTGACGCGCGCTGACGCCTGCGCCAGGTCCAGGTTCTGTTCCAGCGCCAGCGACACCAGGCGGGTCAGCACGGGATCGCCGAAGCCTTCCCACCACGTCGTCAGCCCGGCCGGCGGCGACGCGTGCCGTTGTTCAACGCCGGACTGGCCCAGGTAGCGTTCCGAAACCGGGACGTCCGGTTTTCTGTAATCCGGGCCGACGGCGCAACCCGCCATGGCGCAGGCACTCAGCAGCAGGGTCAGATAGCGAGGGAAAAGCATTGGAGTGTGCGGTGACTAAAAGCGACTGGAGTTGTGACTATAGTATAAATCGGTCACTAGTTGTCAATGACTCTCTACCACGGTAAGCTGGCCGAATGACCGAAACCACACCCTCTGCCCTGCCATCCCGGGGCCCCGCAGATCACAATGTCCGCTCCCAGATCGTCGAGGCGGCCACCGAGCACTTCAGCCTCTATGGCTACGAGAAGACGACGGTTTCCGACCTCGCCAAGGCGATCGGCTTCTCCAAGGCGTACATCTACAAGTTCTTCGATTCCAAGCAGGCGATCGGTGAAGTGATCTGCGCAAACTGCCTGGGCGCGATCACCAATGAGGTCGACGAGGCCCTTGCCGCCGTCCCGACGGCTTCCGAACGCTTGCGGCGGCTGTTCAAGACCCTGGTCGACGCTGGCGTACGCCTGTTTTTCCAGGAACGCAAGCTCTACGCGATTGCCGCGGCGGCCGCGCAGGAACGGTGGCAGCCGGTTCTCGCCTATGAGGACCACATCCGGAATCTCGTGATGCGGATCATCCTGGAGGGCCGGAAATCCGGGGAGTTCGAGCGCAAGACACCGCTGGACGAGACCGGCAACGGCATCTACCTCGTCATGCGCCCTTACATCGATCCGTTGCTGCTGCAGCACAACCTCGACGTTGCCGCAGAAGCTCACGTCCAGCTTTCCAGCCTGATCCTGCGCAGCCTCGCCCCGTAAGAAGCATCTGCGGATCGGCGCAGGCGGCGTACTCGCCGCCATGGGTCCCATGGATGGCCGTGACCATTGACTAAATTGGTCACACAACCAATAATTCAGGTCCAGTCTCGCATAGAGAGGACCTTATGCTTCAGCGCCGAATCGCTTTATCCGCCGCCGCGTGCGTGTTGCCACTTGCACTAGCCGCTTGCGGCGAGCCGCCGGCGGCCGATCCACGCATCCAGCCCCCGCTGGTCCGGGTCGGAATCGTCCAGGACCCGGCCGCCGCCACACGCTCTTTCACCGGAACCATTGCCGCCCGCGTCCAGGGCGACCTGGGCTTTCGTGTCCCGGGCAAAGTCCTGGAGCGGCTTGTCGATACGGGCCAGGCGGTCAAGCGCGGCCAGCCGCTGATGCGTATCGACCCCAACGACCTGAAGCTGGCCGCGCACGCGCAGCAGGAAACGGTCGTTGCCGCGCGGGCCCGGGCCAGGCAAACGGCGGAGGACGAAGCCCGCTACCGCGACCTGGTCGGAACCGGCGCGGTATCGGCATCGGCCTACGACCAGGTCAGGGCCGCGGCGGAATCGGCCAGGGCACAACTCAAGGCAGCGGAAGCCCAGGCCGGCGTGGCGAGGAATGCCACCGGCTACGCAGTCCTGGTCGCTGACGCCGACGGCGTGGTCGTGGAAACGCTTGCCGATGCCGGGCAGGTCGTCAATGCCGGCCAGGTGGTGGTGCGCGTGGCGCATGCGGGGCGGCGCGAAGCAGTGGTTCACCTCCCTGAAACCCTTCTGCCGCCGGTGGGTTCGGTCGGCGAGGCGACCCTTTACGGCAACGACACGCTGACGGTGCCGGCAAAACTCAGACAGCTTTCCAACGCGGCGGATCGGCAGACCCGCACCTACGAAGCGAGGTACGTGCTCGAAGGCGCGCTGGCCGAGGCCCCGCTCGGCGCCACCGTTGTCCTCCGCATCCCGGAAGTCCGCCGCGCTTCGGCGCAAGCCGACCTGCAGGTACCGATCGGTGCGCTCTTCGATCCGGGCAAAGGCCCGGGCGTGTGGGTGGTGAACGGAAAGTCCAATCGCGTCAGCTGGCGCCCGGTGAAGGTACGCAGCCTGGACGACGATGCCGCGCGTGTCGCGGGTGACCTCCGCGCCGGCGACCGGATCATCGCGCTGGGCGCCCACCTGCTGCGCGAGGGCGAGCAGGTGCGGATCGCGGCAATCGGGACCGGGGCCGCGCAGGCGTCCGGCCAGGGAGCCCAGCAATGAGTGGTTTCAACCTTTCGGCGCTCGCGGTGCGCGAGCGATCCGTCACGCTGTTCCTGATCCTCCTGGTGTCGGTGGCAGGCGTCATCGCCTTCTTCCAGCTTGGCCGCGCGGAAGATCCCGCATTCACGGTGAAGACCATGACCGTCATCACGGCCTGGCCGGGCGCGACGGCGCAGGAGATGCAGGACCAGGTGGCGGAACGGCTGGAAAAACGCATGCAGGAACTGCGCTGGTACGACCGGACGGAAACCTACACCCGCCCCGGCCTGGCATTCACCACCGTCACCCTGCTCGACAGCACCCCGCCAGCGGAGGTCCAGGAAGAGTTCTACCAGGCGCGCAAGAAGCTGCGGGATGAGTCCGCCGCGCTGCCTGCCGGCGTGATCGGCCCGATCGTCAACGACGAGTATTCGGACGTAACCTTCGCGCTGTTCGCGTTGAAGGCGAAGGGCGAGCCGCAGCGGGCGCTGGTCCGCGACGCCGAAGCATTGCGCCAGCGCCTGCTGCACGTCGCAGGCGTGAAGAAGGTGAATATCATCGGGGAACAGTCCGAGCGCATCTTCGTCAGCTTTTCCCATGATCGCCTGGCCACGCTGGGCATCTCGCCGCAGGACATCTTCGCGGCCCTGAGCAGCCAGAACGCCCTCACGCCCGCCGGGTCGATCGACACCGCGGGTCCGCAGGTCTTCATTCGCCTCGATGGGGCCTTCGACAAGCTGCAGAAGATCCGCGACACGCCGGTGGTGGCGCAGGGCCGGACCCTCCAGCTTTCGGATGTCGCCACGGTGGAGCGCGGCTACGAGGATCCGGCGACCTTGCTCGTCCGCAACAACGGCGAACCCGCGCTGCTGCTGGGCGTGGTGATGCGCGACGGCTGGAACGGCCTGGACCTCGGCAAGGCGCTGGATGCGGAAGTGTCGGCGATCAATGAAGCGTTGCCGCTGGGCATGAGCCTGGCCAAAGTGACCGACCAGTCCGTCAACATCAGCGCATCGGTCGACGAGTTCATGGTCAAGTTCTTTGTCGCGCTGATAGTGGTGCTGGTGGTGTGCTTCGTGAGCATGGGCTGGCGCGTCGGCATCGTCGTGGCGGCCGCTGTGCCGCTGACGCTGGCCGCGGTGTTCGTGGTCATGGCGGCGACAGGGAAGAATTTCGACCGCATTACCCTGGGTGCGCTGATCCTGGCGCTCGGCCTGCTGGTGGACGACGCCATCATCGCGATCGAGATGATGGTGGTCAAGATGGAGGAAGGCTACAGCCGCATCGCCGCCTCCGCCTATGCCTGGAGCCACACCGCCGCGCCGATGCTGTCGGGCACGCTGGTCACGGCGGTGGGCTTCATGCCCAACGGCTTTGCGCGCTCAACGGCCGGCGAATACACCAGCAACATGTTCTGGATCGTGGGCATTGCCCTGGTCGTGTCCTGGATCGTCGCCGTCGCCTTTACGCCCTACCTGGGCGTCAAGCTGCTGCCCGGGATCGTCAAGGCCGAAGGCGGGCACGATGCCATCTATGGCACGCCGAACTACCACCGCTTCCGCCGCCTGCTGGGGCGCGTCATCGGGCGCAAGTGGCTCGTGGCCGCGGTCGTGGTGGGCAGCTTCGTGGTGTCGGTGCTGGGCATGGACATCGTCAAGAAGCAATTCTTCCCGACTTCCGATCGACCCGAGGTGCTGGTCGAAATCCAGATGCCCTATGGCACGGCGATTGCCCGGACCAGCGCGACCACGGCCAAGGTCGAAGCGTGGCTCGCGCGCCAGCCGGAGGCGAAGATCGTGACGGCCTACGTCGGCCAGGGCGCGCCCCGCTTCTATCTCGCCATGTCGCCGGAACTGCCGGATCCCTCCTTTGCGAAGCTCGTGGTGCGGACCGACAGCCAGGCCGAACGCGAAGCGCTGAAGGTCCGTCTGCGCCAGGCCATTGCCGATGGGCTGGCGCCCGAGGCCCGCGTGCGCGTCAGCCAGCTGGTATTCGGCCCATACTCGCCCTTCCCGGTGGCATTCCGCGTCGCGGGGCCGGATCCGGACAAGCTGCGTGCGATTTCCGCGGACGTGCGCCGCGTAATGGAGAGCAGCCCGTTGATGAGAACCGTCAATACCGACTGGGGCTCGCGTGCGCCCGCCTTGCACTTCACGCTGCAGCAGGATCGCCTGCAGGCCGTAGGGCTGACTTCCAGCGGCGTGGCGCAGCAACTGCAGCTGCTGCTCAACGGCCTGCCGGTCACCGAAGTGCGCGAGGACATCCGCTCGGTGCAGGTGCTGGCGCGCGCCGCGGGAGACATCCGCCTGGACCCGGCGAAGATCTCCGGCTTCACCTTGACCGGGGCGGCAGGACAGCGCATTCCGCTGTCCCAGGTAGGCACCGTCGATGTGCGCATGGAAGATCCGATCCTGCGCCGCCGCGACCGTACGCCGACGATCACGGTACGCGGCGATATCGCCGAGGGATTGCAGCCGCCCGATGTGTCCGCGGTGATCCAGCAACAGCTGCAGCCGATCCTCGCCAGGTTGCCGGCTGGCTACCGGATCGAGCAGGCTGGCGCCATCGAGGAATCCGACAAGGCCACCAAGGCGTTGCTGCCGCTGTTCCCGATCATGCTGGCCCTGACCCTGCTGATCATCATCCTGCAGGTGCGTTCGATCTCCGCCATGGTCATGGTGCTTGCCACCAGCCCGCTGGGACTGATCGGCGTGGTGCCGACCTTGCTGCTGTTCCGGCAGCCGTTCGGGATCAACGCCCTGGTCGGGCTGATCGCGCTGTCCGGCATCCTGATGCGCAACACATTGATCCTGATCGGGCAGATCCACGAGAACAAGCACGCGGGCATGGCGCCGTTCGACGCGATCGTTGAAGCGACGGTGCAACGTACCCGTCCGGTACTCCTGACCGCGCTGGCGGCAGTGCTGGCCTTTATTCCGCTGACGCAATCGGTGTTCTGGGGAACGCTGGCTTACACGCTGATCGGCGGTACCCTCGCCGGCACGGTGCTGACCCTGGTGTTCCTGCCGGCGATGTATGCCATCTGGTACCGGATCAGGGTGCCTGCCGATGCGAAAGAGAGGGATCCGGGCAAGCCTGCAGTCACGCAGCATCGCGCGGATATGGACGACGGTGGCGCGGGCACTCCCGCAAGCACTACATGACGCGGGCGGCCGCGACCGCCATGGCGCGGCCGCGGCCTTCACGCTGGTCAGGCCGGAACATCGTTACGGCCTGCCGATATCCCGCACGCGCTAATGGTATCCGCCGGAATCTCCCGGAGGGATTTCGCCTGTTCGACCTTCAGGTCATCCGGCAGGCGCACCTGATTCCGCGCTGCCACCACCTCGGCAAGGATCGAAATGGCGATTTCCGGCGGCGTACGGCTGCCGATATAGATGCCGGCCGGCCCATGCAGCCGCGCCAGCTGCCTGCTGTTCAGGTCGAATTCCTTCAAGCGCTCGCGCCGCGCCTGGTTGTTGCGGCGCGAACCCAGTGCGCCGACATAGAAGGCCGGGGTGCGCAGCGCCTCCATCAGGGCCAGGTCGTCTAGCTTGGGGTCGTGTGTCAGCGCCACCACCGCACTGCGCTCGTCGAGGGCCATCTCCATCACCGTGTCGTCCGGCATGGTTCGCACCATGGTGATGCCGGGGAGCGTCCAGGCATCGCTATATTCCTCGCGCGGGTCGCACACCGTGACGTCGAAGCCCAGCCCGACGGCGATTTCACAGAGGTACTTCGAAAGCTGTCCGGCGCCGATCACCAGCATGCGATAGCGCGGTCCGTGGATGGTCGACAGGAACCTGCCGTCGAACGCCAGGCCGTCGGCGGCCGCGGCCGGTCCAAGCGTGGCGACGCCGGTCGCCACATCGAGCGTGCGCGTCACCAGACGGCCATCCTCCACCGCCTGCAGCAGTTCACGCAACCCGCTTGCCGTGCATACTGCCTCCGCCACCAGTTCAATGGTTCCGCCGCAAGGCAAGCCAAAGTGGTGTGCTTCCTCGGCACTGACGCCGTACCGGAGCACCTTGGGTCTGCCGTCGCGAATGCCCTCGCGCCGGGTCTGGTCGATGATGTCGTCCTCGATGCAGCCGCCGGAGACCGAGCCCACAACCAGGCCGTCGTCGCGCACCGCCAGCATCGCGCCGGCCGGCCTTGGCGACGAACCCCAGGTACGGACCACCGTCACCAGCAAACTGCGGTGCCCCTGCCCGCTCCAGCGGACGCTGCTTCTCAAGACTTCAAGATCCACGCTTTCCATGATCGTTCCTGCCGGTGGAGCCCGCGTCCGCGCCCCCGGGCAAGCGGGGCAGGCTCATGTCTCGGTCAATACCCGGGGGCCAACAAATGGGTCATGCCTCGTTGGCAACAGCCGCCTGCGGCGACGGCTTCCCGTCTGCCGCCATTCCCTTTGCCGCGACGGCGATGGCAGCGAGAACGGAGGGCACGGCGAGGATGCTCAGGATCGCGCTCATGCCGAGACCCAGCTGCAACAGCGTGCCACCGGCAACGGCGCCGAGGATGCCGCCAAAGCGCCCGATGCCGAGCATCCAGCCGACGCCACAGGCGCGACCCTGCGTTGGATAGAATGAGGCGGCCAGCGCTGGCATCGATACCAGGCCCGCGCCCATGAACAGCCCGGCGACGGGCGTCAGCATGGTCAGGTATGCGCCACTGGTCGCATGAGCCATTGCCAGGATGAACACGCCAGCAAAGAAGTAGGCCAGGCCGATGATGCGATGCGGATCGATGCGGTCCATCAGCCAGCCGCACGCCATCGCGCCCAGCGTGCCACCCAGCGGGAACAGTGCTGCGATCAGCGCTGCCTCGGCCGGGGTCGCGCCGGTTTCGTTGACCAGGGTCGGCATCCAGCTCGTCACCAGGTAGAAGACCAGGACACCCATGAAATAGGTGGTCCAGAGCATGAACGTGCCCATCCGGTACTTTTGCGACAGGATCAGCCCGAGCGGCGAGCGCAGCTTGTCGGCCTGGTCATCCGGCAAGGTAAAGCGCGCCGCCTGGAATTGCGCGGAACCTGCGATGCGCCGCAGCACCGCACCGATCCGCTGCGCCGGCCAGTCGCGCAGCACCATGAAGCGGATCGACTCCGGCAACGCCAGCACCATGACGGCAAGGACCAGCGGCACCACGCCGCCGACGATAAAGACGCTGCGCCAGCCGAACTCCGGAATCACGACCGCGGCAAGGAAGCCGCCGCCCGCGGCGCCCAGCGTAAAGCCGCAAAACATGCTGTTCACCAGGAAGGCGCGGCGCCTGGCGGGCGCATACTCGGCCAGCAGCGTGGTCGCGTTGGGAATGGCGGCGCCCAGCCCCATGCCCGTCAGGAAGCGCCAGCCGGACAGCTCGACGGCGGACGCCGCCGACGCGGTGGCAAGGCTGAACAGGCCGAAGACCGCCACCGATACACCCAGCACGGGCTTGCGCCCGAAGCGGTCGGCAAAGGGTCCGGCGATCAGCGCGCCGAGCGCAAGGCCAACCAGCGAAGCGCTCAGCACATTGCCCATCGCCAGCTTTGAAACGCCCCACTCCTTTGTCAGCGATGGCGCCACATAGCCGATCGCGGCGGTGTCGAAGCCATCCGCCACCACCACCAGAAAGCAGACGATAAGAATCATCCATTGGTAAGGCGAGAATCGCTGGCTGTCAATGAACGCCTGGACGTCAACCGTCCCGGGCGAGCTGGATTGCTGTGGTTTCATGCGCGTTGTCTCCGTTGTCTGTCATGCAATGATGATCGTCATATCAAAGGGCGAACGACTGCAGCGGCCACGACGCTCCCCATGCCGCTTGTCGCGAGTCTGCAATGCCCCGCTGATGTATCCAGCGTCTACATCCTAGTCAGGCGATGCGGCATGGTCAAGGAGGATCACCCCGCTGCTGCCTTGGTGCTATCCCTAGTGAAGCGGGTGGCGCGAGCGTTCAGGCAACCACATTCCCCGCGCGGTTGGCAGACCTCGGGAAGCGCCCGATGCAATGACGATCGTAATGCTATATATTGCAGAGACTGACATTGCCATCGCTGGCTCCCCATCATGCGCTACTCGCTCGACCAGAAGGCTGAAACCCACAAGCACATCGTCAAGGCCGCCTCGACGCAATTCCGCAAGCATGGCGTCAACGGCATCGGCGTTGCGCAGTTGATGAAAAGCGCCGGCCTCACGCATGGCGGCTTTTACGCACACTTCGAATCCAAGGACGCGCTGGTCGCCGAGGCCATCGACGCGGCCTTTGACCAGACCATGGATTTCCTGGAGGATGCGACCTCGGTGGCATCTTCGCGGCAGCGCAAGCAAGCCGTCGTCCAGGCCTATGTGAACAAGAAGCACCGCGACAATCCCGGCACGGGCTGCGCCATCGCGGCGCTCGGCGCCGATGTATCCCGGCTTGACGCCAGGACCCGCAAGCGCTTCGAGGCGCGCGTGACAGCGCTGATCGATGCCATTGCCGGAGGCGATGACGAGGCTGCGCGCAAGGATGCCATCGTCACGCTGGCGGCCATGGTCGGCGGGATGGTGCTGGCGCGCTCGGTCAGGTCGGAAGCGCTGTCCGGCGAGATCCTGGACGCAGTCCAGGCCGGCCTTCACGCCGGCCTGTAAGGCGGGCGCCTCCTGCGCCGGCACCCGAGCCGACATGAGCCAATCCCGCTTCCTTGCCATGCCATGTCCTGTCGCCCATGCATCGGCAGTACTGGGCGAGCGCTGGGTCATCCTGATCCTGCGCGAAGCGTATTACGGGTCGACACGGTTCGAGGAGTTCCAGCGCCGGCTCGGCATCGCTTCCAACATCCTGAGCGCCAGGCTCCAGGCGATGACCGATCATGGCCTGCTGGAACGAAGGAAGCTTGAGGGCAGCACGCGTTGCGCCTATTTCCTGACCGACAGCGCACGCGATTTCCTGCCGACGTACCTGAGCCTCAAGGCCTGGGCAGAGCGATGGGTGGCGCAGCCGAAGCGGCGCGCCAAGCGTTTCGTCGACAAGCAGACCGGCAGCGAGATCGTGGCGCCGCCGTTGTCGCGCGCCGATGGCTCGCCGATCGCCTTTGAAGACGTCCAGGTCATCGACGCGCTGCTACGTTAACTGCCCGTTGCGGCCCGCGCCGACATTGGCCTGCCGGTGCGCAATAACGCGCACGAACATGGGACAGGATGGCGCTAATATGGAGGCCTGACGATATTGCCACCCGCATTTTCATGACCACCTCCACCAAGCGCCCAGCCCGCCAAAGCTATCACCATGGCAACCTGCGGGAAGAAATGATCCGTTGCGGCCGCGAAATCCTCGCCAGCCAGGGCGTCCATGGACTGACGCTGCGCTCCGCGGCCAAGCTCGCCGGGGTTTCACACGGCGCGCCGCGCAACCAGTTCTCCGACAAGGAGGGCCTGCTGGCCGCGATCGCCGCCGAAGGGTTCCGGGAACTGGTCGCGGTGCGGCGGGCCCGCCTCTCGCCGGACATGAGCGCCGAAGCGCGGCTGCTGACGGTCATGGATGGCTACATCGAGTTTGCCGTCAAGCATCCGGCGCTGTTCTACCTGATGTTCGGGCCACAGATCGAGGACAAGGAGCGGTATCCGGAACTGCTCGAAGCCGGCAGCGCGTCCTACCAGCTGTTGTCGGGAGCCGTGCAGGACTATTTCGGCGAGAACGGTCTTGCCGGGCAGTTCGACGACATGATGGTGCGCTGCGCCTGGTCGGCCATGCACGGTGTCAGCATGTTCTTCAGTGCCAGGCCGACGGGCCCCAGCCCTCGCCCGCGGGTGGCGCTGGCACAATGGCGGCAGAGCGTACAACAGTTCGTGCTGACCGGCCTGCTGGCAGCGGGCCAGAAGAAAAAAGCCGCGGCGGCCGACGAGGCCGCCGCAGGCAAGCCGAAGGCGAGGTCACGCAGCGCCGCGCAAGCGTAACCCGCCTTCGGGAGACTCAGTCCGCGCCAGGCGCTTCTAGCGCATCGGCAAGCGCGCGCTTCAGCATCACCCGGCCAAGCTGCATCCGGTATGCCCCATCCGCAAAGTTGTCCTCCAGCGGGGACACGTTGGCGAATGCGGCATCGACGATGGCATCGACCTTGTCCGGCAGCTCCGCGAAGCTGCCTTCCAGCAACGCACCGGCCTCCCATGCGCGGAATGCCGTATCGGCAACGCCGGTGATGGCAATCCGGCCCCAGGTATAGCCGTCCTTGCCGACATTGATCGCAACGGCCGCCGCGGCGACCGCGTAGCCGGACGACGGATGGCGGAACTTGCGGTAGCCGACCCGGGCCGGCGCCGGCAATGGCACGTGGATGCGCGTCAGGATTTCGTCCGGCTCGACGGCTGTCGCCATGAAGCCGGCAAAGAACTCAGGCGCGGGAATGCGCCTGCTCCCGCGTTCGCCCACGACTTCCATCTCGGCGTCCATGGCGAGCACCACAGCCGGCCAGTCGGCCGACGGATCCGCGTGCACCAGCGCGCCGCCGATCGTGCCACGGTTCCTGACGGTCGGATCGGCGATCACCGCGGCGGCGAGCGGGAACAGCGGTGCCAGTTGCTTCAGTTCCGCGCTCGCCTCGAGTTCAGCGTGCGTCGTGGCGCTGCCGATGGAAACGGACTCCTCATGGACCGCGATCCCACGGAGCTCTGGCAGGCGGCCGATGTCCACCAGCAGCGCGGGCCGCGCCAGCCTGAGCTTCATCATCGGCAGCAGCGTATGACCTCCGGCCAGGATCTTCGCCTCGGGGTGTTGGGCAAGGAGCGAAAGCGCCTGCTGCACGCTGCCGGCCCTCAGGTATTCGACTTCGTAAGGAATCATGTCGCGCTCCGGCGCTGTTGGATGGCACGCCAGACCTTCGGCGGCGTCAGCGGCATATCGAGATGGGATATGCCGAATGGCTTCAGTGCATCGCATACCGCCGCCACCACCGCGGGCGGCGCACCGACGCAGCCCGCCTCCCCGATGCCCTTGACGCCAATCGGGTTGGACGGCGCCGGAGAGACATGGAAGCCGGTGCGCATGCGAGGAATCTGCTCGATGCGCGGAAAGCCGTAGTCGAGCAGCGAACCGGACAGCAGCTGCCCGGCATCGTCGTAGCTGGCTTCCTCGAACAGCGCCTGGCCGATTCCCTGTGCGATGCCGCCGTGCATCTGGCCGTGACAGAGCATCGGATTGATCATCACCCCGACGTCGTCGACCGCCACATAGTCCAGAATCGTCACGACTCCGGTCTCTGCATCGACCTCCACGACCACGGCGTGGCAGCCATTCGGCGCTCCCAGGGCGACCGGCTCATAGAAGACGCGTTCATCCAGCCCTGCCTCAAAATCCCGGGGCAGCCTGTGCGCAAGGTATGCCATTCTTGCAACCTGCGAGAACGGGATAACGGTGGGATTGGCTGCGCTCGAGAAACGGCCATCTGCATAGTTCACTTCCTCTTCGGGGACTTCCAGCATGAAGGCGGCGATGCGCCTCGCCCTGGCCAGGATCTTGCCGGCTGCCACATAGGCGGCGCTGCCGCCCACGGGCATCGAGCGTGAATTGAAGGTGCCATGGCCAGCCAGCACGCGGTCAGTGTCGCCCTGCACGACATCGATATCTTCCATCGGCAGCTGCAAGGCATCCGCGACGATCTGCGCGAAGCTGGTGGCATGGCCGTGTCCTTGGGGCATCGAGCCGCTGAACAGCGTGACCTTGCCATCGGAATGCACGCGGATATGCGCGCTTTCCCAGCCGCCGCGGTTGAACCCGACCTTTTCCAGCATCGGGGAAATGCCCATGCCGACCAGCTCCAGATAACAGGTCACGCCGATGCCGATGTACCTGCCCTGCTCGCGCAGCGCCGCCTGCTCCTCCCGCCAGCGCCGGTAGCCGATCAGCTCGGTTGCCTGGTTCAGGCAGGCTTCGTAATCCCCGGAGTCCCATTTGCCGCGAGCGCCGTCGTGCGGCAAATAGGGAAACTGGTCGGGCTGCACCAGGTTGCGGCGCCGCAGCTCGACCGGATCCAGGTCCAGCTCCCCCGCCACGGCGTCCATCAGGCGCTCGATGATGTATGCGGCTTCCGGACGGCCGGCACCGCGGTATGCATCGACCGGCGTGGTATTGGTCGTCACCAGGTTCACTTCCACGTCGACCGAAGTAATCCGGTAGTTGCCCGTGATGTAGTTGGCCGTGTTGACGGTGGGAATGCCGGTCGCCATGTTCGACAGGTAGGCGCCGAGGTTGGCGAACGAGCGCAAGCGGATGCCCAGCACCTTGCCATCGCTCGTGACTGGCGCTTCCACATACTCGGTATGCGCGCGGCCATGGGTGGTCGCGACGAAGTTTTCGCTGCGCGTCTCGGTCCAGCTTACCGGGAGCCCGAAATGCCTGGAGGCGAACGCCACCAGCACTTCTTCCGCATAGAAGTGCATCTTCGCGCCGAATCCGCCGCCGATATCGGGCGCCACGATCCTGACCCGGTGCTCGGGCCAGCGCAGGGTTTCCGCAAGCCAGCGTCGCGACATGTGCGGAACCTGGGTCGGGACGATAAACGTGAGGCGCTCGTCGACCGGGTCGAAGTTCGCGCACAAGGCGCGCGGTTCGAGCGGGCTGGGTATCAGCCTCTGGTTGACCAGCCGGATCGATACCACCCGGTCGGCCCGCTTCAATGCGTCCTCGTAGCTGCCGCCCTTGAGCCGGAACGTGCCGATGTGATTGCCCGGCACGTTATCGTGGAGCTGGGGCGCGGTGTCCGCCAGCGCGGCTTCCGCATCGACGACCGGCGTCAATTCCTGATAGCTCACCGCGACGAGCTCGGCGGCATCCGCCGCAATTTCCCGGCTCTCGGCAACCACCATCGCTACGGCTTCCCCAACGTACCGGACGCGCTCCGCCGCAAGCGCCGGATGAGGCGGCACCTTGGAATTGCCGACCACCCAGTTCGGCCGGATGTCGCCGACCTTGCCGTGGATATCCGCGTAGGTCAGCACGCCAACCACGCCGGGAAGCGCGCACGCGGCTGACGTGTCGATGCCGGTGACGCTGGCGTGGGCGTAGGGCGATCTGACAAAGGCTGCGTAGACCATGCCAGGGAACCGATGGTCATCGGTGAACCTGCCCTGGCCACTCATCAGCCGCTTGTCTTCCCGCCGCGCGACCGACTTGCCGATGTACCGGGTTGCGCTGCCGTTCGGTGCTTCGCTCATCTGGAGGCCTCCCCTTGCATCACGGCCTGCGTTTGCCGCAGCCTGGTCGCGGCGAGCAGCACCGCATCGACGATGTTCTGGTATCCGGTGCAGCGGCACAGGTTGCCATGCAGCGCCTCCCTGACATCGGTCTCGGCCGGCGCCGGCTGGTGCTCGAGCAGCGCGCGCGCCGCCAGCAGCATCCCCGGCGTGCAGAAACCGCACTGCAAGCCATGCAGTTCGTTGAAGGCTTGCTTGAGGGCGTCGGTGGTGCGGTCATGCTCCATTCCCTCGATGGTGCGGAGTTCGCAGCCGTCGGTTTGTGCGGCCAGTACCGTGCATGACTTCACGGTCGAACCGTCCAGCAGGACCGTGCAAGCGCCGCATTGGGACGTGTCGCAGCCGATGTGGACGCCGGTCAGGCGCTTCTGGTCCCGCAGCATATGCACCAGCAGCCGCCTTGGCTCGATCTCGGTCGTGCCGGTCACGCCATTGATGGTGTTTTCGATTTTCACGGTCGCCTCTGTGTCTCCGTTATCACTTCAGCATCAGCACGCGCGATGCGTATAGTATTACGATCATCATACTAAACGGAAAAATTTTTTGATGTACTCCCTTTCCGCCTGAAGCCTACCCCAGGGAAGCTTCCAGGGAGGCACTTCGCTCCATCTCCTGCGTGACCCGCTGCTCAAAGCGGGAAAAGAATTCTGCGAGGAACTTGTTCGCCACCGATCCCACCAGCCGGGATCCGATCTGTGCGAGCTTTCCGCCGATCTGTGCCGCGGCCACATAGTGCAGCGTGGTACCGCCATCGGCGTCTTCCAGCCGGACGTCGGCGCCCAGCTTGCCGTATCCCGCGACGCCACCGCTGCCGCTGCCTTCGATGTGGTAGCCGATGCCTGCTTCGTGTCCGGAAAAGCGGACGGTTCCCTTGAAGCGGGCCTTGATCGGCCCGACGGCCGCGACGATGACCGCCTCATAACTGCCGTCCTCGCCTTGCTCGTATTGCTCGCATCCCGGCAGGCATTGCTGCAAGGTCGCGGGATCGTTCAACCGCTTCCAGACCTCTGCCCTGGAAGCCTTGATTACCTGTGTGCCAGTGAATTCCAATATTCGCTCCTTTCGACTTCTGCTATCCCGTCACCGCATCGCTGGCCATCAATGTATCCAGCGTCTATATGCTAGGGAGCGCATCAGCCTGCGTCAAGGAACGGGAAGCCATTTGCCCCTAGTGCAAACCCTAGCAACGAAAGCGCCTGCGCCGATCCGGCTGACGCCGCGGCGCCAACGCATCGACAGGGAGGTAAACCCGACCTTGTCCAACGACTCCTTGACGCCGGCGCGGCGGCAATCCTAGTATGTAGACAGTGGATACACTGAGTGCCTGCGTCGACTGCACTGACGCAGCAAGCCATGCGAAGCATCCGGCCTCTCAACGCTTCCAGATCTTGTCCGAGGCAAAACACAGCTCACCAGACGCCCAAATGTATCCACTGTCTATATTCGATCCGGCGGGCCAGCAGTGCCCGCTCTCATCCACAAAGGAGAACCCATGTCGCGTGCAGTGATCGTTTCGTTTGCCCGCACCCCGATCGGCAAAGCCACCCGGGGCGCATTCAACATGACCCATGGCGCAACCATGGCGGGCCATGCCATCCAGCATGCCGTCCAGCGCGCGGGAATCGACGGCGCGGAAGTCGAGGACATCATCTTCGGCTGCGGCCAGCCCATCGCCGCAACCGGCGGCAACGTCGCCCGGCAAGGCGGCATCCGCGCCGGCCTGCCGGTCTCCGTCAGCGGCACGACCCTGACCCGCTTCTGCGCGTCGGGCCTGCAGGCGGTGGCGTTTGCCGCGCAGCGCGTGCTGATCGACAAGGTGCCGGTGATGGTGGCAGGTGGTGTCGAATCCATCAGCCTGTCGCAACCGGTCACGCTGAAGGTGGCCCAGCAGGAAGCGTGGCTGGCGAAGAACCGCCCCGACGTCTACCTGCATATGATCGATACGGCCGAAATCCTGGCCGAGCGCTACGGCATGTCGCGCCAGCGCTCCGACGCGTTCGCGCTGCGCAGCCAGCAACTGACCGTGGAAGCACAGAAGGCGGGCCGCTACGCCGAGGAAATCGTCCCGCTGTCAACGGTGAAGTCGGTCAAGGATAAGGTGACCGGCGAGACTTCGACGGTGGAGTTCCTGCTCGAGGCCGACGAAGGCGTCCGTCCCGACACCACGCTGGCGGGCCTGGGTGCGCTGCCCGCCGTGAAGGGCGAGGGCTACCAGGTGACGGCCGGCAACTCCAGCCAGTTGTCCGACGGCGCGGCGGCGCTGGTGGTGATGTCCGAGCGTGAGGCTGAACGCCGCGGCCTGGAACCGCTCGGCTACTTCGTCAGCCTGGCCACCGCCGGCGTGGAACCGGACGAAATGGGCGTGGGCCCGGTGCGCGCGGTGCCGCGCCTGCTGGAGCGCAACGAGCTTTCCATCGACGACATCGACCTGTGGGAGCTCAACGAAGCCTTCGCCTGCCAGGCGCTGTACTGCATCGACAAGCTCGGCCTGCCGCTGGAGCGCGTCAACGTCAATGGCGGCGCCATCGCCATCGGCCACCCGTATGGCATGACCGGGGCGCGCCAGACCGGCCACATCCTGCTCGAAGGCCGCCGCCGCAAGGCCAGGTATGGCGTCGTGACCATGTGCGCTGCCGGCGGCATGGGCGCGGCCGGCCTGTTCGAGTTCATCCACTAAGCACCCCACAGCAATAACGGAGACACCGATGACCGACATCACCGAGTACGACACCGTCTTTATCGACCGCGACGGCCCCTGCGCCGTCGTCACCATGAACCGGCTGGAGAAGTACAACGCGCTGAACACGGGACTGCGCAGCGACCTTTACGCGGCGCTGTCGTCGCTGATGGCGGACCGCACGGTTCGCGGCATCGTCCTGTGGGGCGGCACCAAGGCCTTCGTGGCGGGCGGCGACATTCCCGAAATGCTCGCGCGCCGGCCGATCGAAGCCTTCGTGCCGACCAGCGGCGCGCCCGACCTGTGGGCGCTGATCCATCACAGCACCATCCCCGTGGTCGCGGCCATCGCCGGGCCGTGCTTTGGCGGCGGCCTGGAACTCGCCATGGCGTGCGACCTGCGCGTCGCCGCGGACAATGCCCTGATGGGCCAGACCGAGACCAACGTCGGCCTGATCCCGGGGCGTGGGGGCACGCAGCGGCTGACCCGCCTGGTCGGCGCGACACGCGCCAAGGAAATGATCTTTACCGGCGAAATCATCAAACCCGACGAGGCCTACCGCATCGGCCTGGTCAACAAGGTGGTGCCCGCGGACGAACTGCTGGCCGAGGCAAAGGCCTACGTGCAGCGCATTGCCGAGAAATCGCCGCACTCCATCGCGATGGCCAAGCTGATGATCAACAACGGCCAGGACGCCACGCTGGATACCGCGCTGATGCTGGAACAGCTCGCGTTTGCCACGCTCTTCAGCACCGAAGACATGCATGAAGGCGGCGAGGCATTCCTCAACAAGCGCCGTCCGGTCTATCGCGGAGTCTGAACATGACGCAGCTCACTACACGCGTGCAGGCGGCCGCCGACCTGGTACAGCCGGACCCTTACCGGCCGAGGCTGACGGTGACGGCGCTTGCCGATATCCGCCGCTTCGAGCAGACACCGCTTGCCGACCGCCGCCTGCCTGACAGCACCTACGAGTTGCTGCGCCTGGCGCGCGACCGTGCGCCGGAGGCGCCCGCGCTGCACTATTTCACTTCCGGCGACGAACTCGCCAAGTCGGTCACCATTACCCATGCGCAGATGTTCGGGCGCATCACGCAGACCGCCAACCTGCTGCACTCGCTCGGCCTCGGCGCCGATGACGTGATCGGGGTGCTGATGCCGGTGACGCCGGAATCGCAATACGCGATCTGGGGCAGCGAAGCAACCGGCATCGCGTGCCCGGTCAACTGGATGCTCGAGCCCGAGATCATCGCGGCGCTGCTGCGCAATGCCGGCGCCAAGGCGGTGATTGCCTACGGCCCCGACCCGGATATCGAAGCCTGGCACAAGGCCATGCTGGTGCGCCGCGAGCTGCCCGGCGTGCAGCACTGGATCAAGGCGGGCGGCGGCAAGGCGAGCGAGGCGGGCATCGTCGATCTCGACGCCGCGCTCGAGCGCTTCGACAGCGAGTCGCTTGACAGCCAGCGGGTGTTCTCCCCGGGCGACACCGCTTCGATGTTCCATACCGGCGGCACTACCGGCACGCCCAAGCTGGCGCTGCACACCCATGGCAACGAAGTGGCGATGGCGTGGGTCAGCGCGATGCAGATCGACGTGCAGCCCGAGGATGTCCGCGTCTGCGGCGTGCCGATGTTCCATGTCACCGGCGTGTTGACCAATTGCCTGATGCCGCTGGCGCGCGGCGCCTCGGTGGTGCTGCTGACCTCGAGCGGCTGGCGCGATCCTTCCGTCATCCGCAATCTCTGGCAGATCGTCGGGCACTTCGGCGTCACCGCGCTCGGCATGGTGCCAAGCGTGGTCAACATGGCGCTGAATATCCCGGTCGGCGACGCCGACATCAGCTCGCTCAAGGCGGCAAGCTGCGGCACCGCGCCGTTGTCGATGGCCGTCGCCGAAGCGTTCGAACGGCAGACCGGCGCGCTGATCTTCGAGGGCTACGGCCTGACCGAAGGGACCGCGCTCAGCGCCACCAACCCGCGCTATGGCCAGCGCCGCATCGGCTCCATCGGCCTGCCCATGGCCTACCAGGAGATGAAGGTGGTCAAGATAGCGGACGGGCGCATCCAGCGCGACTGCGAGCCGGGGGAACCCGGCATCGTGGTGGTGCGCGGTCCCAACATCTTCGCCGGCTACCTGAATCCCGAGCAAAACAAGAGCATCTGGTTCGAAGGCGGCTGGTTCAATACCGGCGACCTGGGCTATGCGGACGAGGACGGCTACTTCTGGCTGACCGGGCGGGCCAAGGACCTGATCATCCGCGGGGGCAACAATATCGACCCGCGCATGATCGAAGAGGCGCTGTATCGCCACCCGGAGGTCTTCGATGCCGCCGCGGTCGGGCTGCCCGACGCGCATGCCGGGGAGCTGCCGGTGGCGTACATCGCGCTCAAGCCCGGCAGCACCTACCCGCTCGGCCGCATCAAGCACTACGCCTACGAGGTGATCCCGGAACGCGCGGCCGTGCCCAAGCAGTTCTACCTTGTCGATGCCATTCCCAAGACTGCCGTCGGCAAGATCCAGAAGAACTCGCTGCGCAGCGACGCCGTGCTGCGCGCGCAACGGCAGATGCTTGCCGAGGTCAATGCGCAGACGCCCGTGCCGCTTGTCGATATCCGCATCGAAGACCGGGGCGATCAGGGGCTGCTGTCCACGCTGGTGCTGCCGTCCGCCCTGAGCGCCGAAGAGCGGGAGGCCGCCGTCGCGAGCATCGGCAAGGCCTTCGCCACGCTGACCATCAAGTACGCGGTGGTCTACGAATAGTCCGCCCAGCCAACCTCACCAGAAGCAGTGCCTGCCGGCAGCCGCCCCATCCGGGGATGCGCTGCCGGCAATCCATCGAGGAGACAACCATGACTATCCAGCTATCGCGCCGCCGCCTGCTGCAAATGGCCTGCGGCGCCGTGCCGGCCATGCTTGCGCCATCCTGGCTGCGGGCCGACAGCACCTACCCGAGCAAGCCGGTGGTCGTCAAGGTCGCATTTCCCGCCGGTGGCCCGGCGGATGAATCGATCCGCGCGGCAGCCGTCGTGATGAAGAGAAGCCTCGGACAGAACGTCCTTGCCGACAACCTCCCCGGGGCGAGCGGTTCGATCTGTGCCATGAACGTACTGCGCGCCGCCAATGATGGCTACACGCTGCTGGGCACGACCGGCATCGACTTCCTGGTCGCGCCACTGACCATCGCATCGGCGAGGTATTCACCGGAGAAATTCAAGCTGGCGGGCTTCAGCGGGATTTCCGACTTCATCCTGGTCTCGAATCCCTCGCTGCCATTCCGGAACGTCGACGAGGTCATCGCCTACGCGAAGAACCCGAAGAACCGCCCGTTGTCGCTGGCGCACTGGGGCCCGGGCTCGGCCCCCCACCTGGTCGGCGCCGACTTCCAGGCCCGTACCGGCGTGCGCTTCCTCGAAGTCCCGTACAAGGGCGCGGCACCGGTCACCAGCGATATCGCGGGCGCGCAGGTAGACCTGACCTTCATTCCGATGGGCGGCCCCACCTACGGCATGATCAAGGCCGGCCGCTTCCGCCCGCTCGGCGTCGCCAGCAAGGCTCGGCATCCGTCGCTGCCCGATGTGCCGGCGCTGTCGGAAACCACCGGCCTTGCCGACTTCGAGTACAGCCAGTGGGCGGGCGTGCTGGCGCCGCCGGATACCCCGGACGCGGCCGCGGCACGACTGGTGGAGGCCATGAATGCCTGGGTGGGCAGCCCGGAGAACCGTACCCGGCGCTCCGTCAATCTGCAGCGCGCGATCGAGCCGCTCACGATGGCCCAGGCGCAAGCCTTCCTGAGCAACGAACACGCCAAGCTGACCCGCATTGCCAGGAGCCTGAAGCTCGCCGGGCAGTAATGCAGCGGTAATGCCGGACACTAGAGCCCGGCATCAATGCGGGCAGCCCCGCTGCCGCGGCTATGCCGGATCGCCGCGGCGCAGGCGGGCAAAGTCCACGGGACGTTTTTCCAGGAAGGCAGCGATGCCCTCCGCGGCTTCCGCGCCGCCCTGGGCCACGGCCATCGCCACCCGTTCCGCTTCGAGCTGGTCATCGAGCGTGCGTTCGTGCGCATGCCGGCACAGCGCCTTGATCGAACCCAGCGCCTGTTGCGGGCCCTGCGCAAGCCGCGCCGCCAGCGCGATCGCAGCCGCGCCGGCCTGCCCCGCCTCGACCAGCTGGTTGACCACGCCGAACTGCTGCAGCTGCTCGGCCGTAATCCGGTCGCCGCTCAGCGCGAGCTGCGTCAGCACCTGCCGCGACAGGCTCTGCGCCAGCAGGCCAGTGATGCCGCCATCCGGTGTCAGCCCCACTTTCACATAGGCAATCGAGAAGGCCGCGCCGGCGGATGCCACCAGCAGGTCGCAGGCCAGTGCCAGCGAGAAGCCCGCGCCCGCCGCGCCGCCCTCCACCGCCGCGACGATCGGCTTGGGAAAGTCGCGCAGCTTGCACACGACGTCGTGCAGGTGCCCCAGCTTCTCGATGCGCTCGTCGTAGGTCAGTTCGCGCCGCTTGCTGATCAATGTCAGGTCGCCGCCCGCGCAGAAGTAGTTATCGGCGCCGGTCAACACGATGGCGCCCACCGCCGGATCGTCCGCGGCGGCGGCCAGCGCGGCGCGGATGTTGTCATAAAGATCCGCCGCAATGGCGTTGCGCTTGCCCGGGTTGTTGATGGTGAGCACCCGCACGCTGCCTTCCGTGCGCTGCAACAGGGAGGAAAAATTCGTCATGTCGTGATTCTTCGTGGTTTGGGTGAGCGGGCGCATTCACGCCGCAGAGGCCGCAGCCTGCGCGGCAGCGCGCTGGCGCTCGTACACCTGCAGGTGGCAATAAGCCGTGCGGCTCAATGGCAGCTCATTCCCGTGGGCGGCGCCGCGCCTGATCAGGTCGCCGACGATGGCGTCGGCTTCGATGCGTGTCGCGCCCTGCGCAATGTCCCGCATCATCGACGCCGCCCAGGTCGAGGTTTCGTCCAAAAGCCGCGACTGCATGGCAGCCACCACGGGCTCGGGAATGGCATGGCCGCACAGTCGCGCCACCGTGCGGCACTCGGCCATCGCGTCAAGCATCAGCCGGCGGCCATCCTGCGTCGTCATGATGTCCGCCACCGAACCGCGCATCAGGCATGTCATGACGGCGCCCGCGGCGATCATGGCCCATTTGTTCCAGAGCTCTTGCTCGATGGCCCCCGATACTTCACGCGTGCCCGCAGCGCGCGACAGCAGCGCGTGGAATTCCGCGGCCATTGCCGACGCCTGCGCGGCGCGCGGCCCGACCACGAGCCGGTCCATGCGGCCGGCGTGCATGACGGTTCCGTCCGCCGCCAGCGTGGTCGCAATGTAGGCGACCCCACCCAGCACGCGCTCCCTGCCAAAGCACTGGTCGAGCGAGTCATAGGCGCCGAGCCCGTTGAGCAAGGGCAGCACCGCGGTGTCCCGGCCCACGGCGGGACTGACCGCCCGGATCGCGTCGGCAAGGTCGTAGGTCTTGCATGCCAGCAGGATGAGGTCGTACTGCGCGTCTACCTGGCCGGCCAGGACGGCCTTGACCGGGCGATGAAAGTCGCCGAGCTCGCTGCCTACGGCAAGGCCATGGCGTTCCAGGGCCTGTGCGCGGGCGGGCCGCACCAGGAAGGTGACGTCCGCGCCCGCCTCGATCAGCCGCGCGCCGTAGTAGCCGCCCATGGCGCCGGCACCGAGTACCAGGATCTTCATGGCGCCTCCCGTTTACGCTGTGCCGCCGGGACGGCACTGCACCACCAGGTTGACGACACCGGCCTGCACCGGTTCGTCATGCTGGTTGAAGGTCGTGATGCGCACCTTCACGATGCCCTGGTCAGGGCGCGACCTGGACGTCCGCACCTCCAGGATCTCGCTCTCGACACGCAATGCATCGCCGGGCCGCACCGGCTTGGGCCAGCGCAGTTCCTCGAAACCGGCGCCGATGATGCCGCCCGCGGGCCGGAGCTCGCCGTCGACCAGCAGGCGCATGGTCAGCGCCGCCGTGTGCCAGCCGCTCGCGGCCAGGCCGCGGAACAGCGTGTCGCGGGCAGCGGCGTCATCGAGATGGAAAGGCTGCGGGTCGAACTCGGCAGCGAAGGACTTGATCCGCTCTGGCTCGACGGTCAGCCGTCCCGAACCATATTTCTGGCCCGGGGCCAGATCCTCGATATATTGGATGTTCATGGTTTGCTCCTCCAGATTGGTTAGTGCGCCGGTCCCGACGACCGGCGCGCGCGACGACGACTGACAGATCAAAGGCTTCATTGATCTCTTGCATTCATCGCTTTCTCCCTGCCAGATACCAAAGATCAATCGGTCACATCGGTCACATCGGTCACATCGGTCACATCGGTCACATCGGTCACGCGCGCTTCAGTCGTGGCGCCATGCGGCAAACGCCCGGCGGCCGGCTGCTGAAGGTTGCAATATGTATTGCCTGCACGGGCACAGGCCACGCCGGTGTCACGCGGGCGCTCGTTGCCAGCGTATGCCAGCGTCGTCCCGCCCGCGATCAGCGCGGCACACAGCAATCGTCTGAACAGAACGGCTTTCATCGCTGCCTCCGATCAATGCGCATCCGCCGACGGGCCCTTCGGCGCCGCGACCTTGCGCAGCAGCGGCACCATCGCCGTGGCGATGACGAAGCAGACCAGGATCACCAGGAACGCGTCGCCGAACGTCTGCGTCTGGGCCTCGCGCCAGGCCAGCCCCCACAGTTGCCTGAGCGCGGCGGTGTGCGCATCGAGGGCATCATGCCCGGCCGCCACGAACTGGTCGCTGAGCCCTTGCAGCACGCTTCCCATGGCTTCATTGCGGCTATTCAGGTGCTCCGCCTCGCGCAGGAAATGCAGGTTGCCGCGGTCGTTGAGCACGGTCGCGCACGCCGCGATGCCGATGGCGCCGCCCAGGTTGCGCATCAGGTTGAACAGGCCGGACGCCAGCTTGAGCCGCTCCGGCGGCAGGCTGCCCAGCGTCAGGGTCACGGTGGGCGCCACGGCAAATTGCTGCGCCATGCCGCGCAGCGCCTGCGGCAGCAGCAACTGCGACGCGCCCCAGTCGTGGGTGATCGGCGCAAAGAACCACATCGATATCGCGAACATCGCCAGCCCGGCCATCATCAGCCAGCGCAGGTCGATGCGGTTCGCGAGGAAGGCATAAAGCGGGATCGAAGCCATCTGGAACACGCCGGTGGAGAACACCGCCAGCCCGATGTCCAGCGCGCTGAAGCCGCGCACCCGCCCCAGGAACAGCGGGGTCAGGTAGATGGTGGCGAAGATGCCGATGCCGGTAACAAAGGAGAAAAAGCAGCCAAGCGCGAAGTTGCGTTCCTTGAGCGCCCGCAGGTCGACGATCGGATTGGCGTAGGTCAGCGTGCGCCAGATGAAGGCCACCCCCGACACGCCGGCGATCCACGCCGTCGTCAGGATCACGTCATCGTCGAACCAGTCCCAGCGCGGCCCTTCTTCCAGCGTGTATTCCAGGCAGCCCAGGAACAGCGCCATCATCACGATGCCAGGGTAATCGGCACCGCGCACCAGCGACCAGTTGGGCCGGTCGACCTTGACCAGCAGCGGCACCGCGACGGTGACGAAGATGCCCGGCACGAGGTTGATGAAGAACAGCCAGTGCCACGAGAAATGATCGGTGATCCAGCCGCCCACCGTGGGCCCGAGCGTCGGTGCCAGCGAAGCCAGCCCGCCGACGGTGGCCGCGGCGATCACGCGCTGCGGGCCGGTGAAAAACGCGAAAGCCGTGGTGAACACCATCGGGATCATCGAGCCGCCCAGGAACCCCTGCAGCGCGCGGAACACGATCATGCTGTGGATATCCCACGCAATCCCGCACAGCAGGCTGGTCACGGTAAAACCGGCGGCCGAGGCGGCGAACAGCCAGCGCGTCGACATCACGCGCGACAGCCAGCCGGACAGCGGAATGACGATGATCTCGGCGATCAGGTAGCTGGTCTGCACCCATACCGTCTCATCGGCGCCGGCCGACAGCGCGCCGCCGATATCGCGCAGCGACGCGGAAACGATCTGGATATCGAGCAAGGCGATGAACATGCCCACGCACATGGTGCCGAAGGCGAATATCTTGGCGCCGGTGGACATCGCGTCCGGCGTTGTCTCCACGGCGGCCGCAGGAGTGGTCACGCTGGCCGCCGTCATCACCGCACCTGCGAGGTGGACTGCGTCGCGGGGTGGGTATTGACCTGCGCGATGACCGACAGGCCCGGGCGCAAGACCCCCAGCCTGGCGTCCTGGTCGTCAAGGCGGATCCGCACCGGTACGCGCTGGACGATCTTGGTGAAGTTGCCCGTAGCGTTTTCCGCCGGCAGCACGCTGAACTGCGCGCCGGTGGCGGGCGCCAGGCTCGCGACCCGGCCATGGAAGACGCGTCCGGGCAGGATATCGGCCTCCACTTCGACCGGCATGCCGGGGCGCATATGGGCCAGCTGCCCTTCCTTGAAATTCGCGTCCACCCACAGCCCGTTGGCCGGCACGATGGAAAGCAGCTGGCTGCCCGCACCGGCAAAGGCGCCGACGCGTGCGCGGCGGTTGCCGACGGTGCCGTCCACCGGGGCGCGCAACTCCGTATAACCGAGATTGAGTCTGGCGATATCGCGCTCGGCGCTCGCCTGCGCCAGCGCGGCCTCGGCCTGCTGCTTCTGCGTGCCGATGACGTCCAGCTGGCGCTGCGCCGCCAGCAGCGCGGCGCGCGCCTTGTCGCCATTGGCCTGCGCCTGCTTGTAGTCGGAGTCGGCCTTCTGCGAGCTCTGGATCGAGACGGCCGCCTTGGCCACCAGGCTGGCGTAGCGGA
Source organism: Cupriavidus consociatus (assembly GCF_017814975.1). Classification (GTDB taxonomy): domain Bacteria; phylum Pseudomonadota; class Gammaproteobacteria; order Burkholderiales; family Burkholderiaceae; genus Cupriavidus; species Cupriavidus consociatus. Next base: position 510,473 of record NZ_JAGIQA010000001.1, on the reverse strand, counting down.
CCTGGTCGTCGCGCGCCCGCACCGTGTCGGCATTGGCCGCCGCGATGCCCGCCCGGCCCTGCGCGATGACCGCCTCCTGCAGCCGCGCGGTGGCATCCAGGTTGGCCAGCAGCGCCTGCTGGGCCGCCACCGCGCCCTCGGCCTTGGCCAGCGCGGCGCGATAGTCGCGGTCGTCGATGCGCACCAGCACGTCGCCGGCGCGGACCGACTGGTTGTCGGTCACCGCGACTTCGGCGATATAGCCCCCGACCTTGGCACCAATCACCGTCACATCGCCGCCCACGTAGGCATCGTCGGTGCTTTGCAGGTAACGGCCCGACGTCCACCAGTGGTGGCCGTAACCGATGGCCGCCAGTCCCGCGACCACCAGCGCACCGGCCACCAGCAGCCGTTTGGGGCTGGTCCTGGATTTCGATTCGGGAACGGGTTCGGTACTTGCCCGCTCGGTCAGCGTATTGCTGCTCATGGCACTTCCTTTCTGCTTTCTGCTCTTGGCACTCGGGGACCTGCGCCGCCCGTGGTGCGGCAGGTCGGGAAATCAGGAAATAGGGAAATCGGGGCTCAGGATTCGGCCGAGCGGGACAGCCGCTGGCGCACGCGCTCGCTGGCGGCCGGGCCGGGCGCAATGTGGTAGTCGGCACCGGTGACCGGGCTGCCGGTGGCGGGGTCGACCAGCACGGGTTCCACGCGCGCGCCGGTGCGCCGGTCGGCCAGCTGCACGCTTTCGCCTTCAGGAGCGAGATGCTTGTTCCCCCACGCCAGCATGGCCAGCAGCACCTGGCGGAAATCGCGCCCGCGCTCGGTCAGGATGTACTCGGAACGCGGCGGCCGGTCGCAGTATTGGCGACGTTCCAGCATCCCCTCTTCAACCAGCGAGTTAAGGCGGCGCGTGAGCATATTCGGAGCGATCGCCAGGTTCTGCTGGAACTCGTCGAAGCGGGTTACGCCATAGAAGGCCTCGCGCAGGATCAGCACGCTCCAGCTGTCGGCAACGCGAGCCGCGGTGCGTGCAATGGGACACGGCAATTCAGCAAGTGGCTTTTTCGACATGATCAGCGTCCTCGGAAAATCTTGTTGCTTTCAATTTGAAAGTTAGTCTAGAGTAGTCACTATCATCATGCAAGTTAGTTTTTCGATTGTGCACTATCCGTCGCTGTCGAGTCGTTGAAGGTCGCCGTTGAAAGGTGTTAGCAATGCCGCAAGATCCCTCCCGTTCCGCTTTCCGTGCCGCTCGCCGCCCCTCCGCTCGCTCCCGTGTGCAACGGGCAAGCGCCGGCATCGCCCGTGCCGTGCCGCTGCTGCTGACGGCCGCGCTCGCCGCCTGCACGGTGGGGCCCGACTACCAGGCCCCGTTATCGGACCTGCCCGCCGCCTACCCCCACGCCGCGGCATTGGATGCCCGCGACGCCACCCGTGCAGCGCCGGCGCTGGACAGCTGGTGGCAGGGTTTTGACGACCCCGCGCTGACCCGGGTGATCCAGCGTGCGCTGGACCAGAACCTTGACCTGGCAGCCGCTATCGCGCGCGTCGACCAGGCCCGCGCGGCGGCGCAGTACGCCGGCGCCGCGCTGCTGCCCGAAGGGTCGCTGTCGGGCAGCGTCAGCAGGCAGCATCAATCGCTGGAAGGACCGCTGGGCAGTCTTGCCAGGGACCGGCCGGGCTTTGACCGCAACAACACGCTGTACAGCGTGGGCGCCGGCGCGAGCTGGGAGGTCGATGTGGCGGGCGGCCTGCGGCGCGGCGCAGAGGCGGCCGGCGCGGAAGCGCAGGCCGCCGAGGCCGAGCACATGGGCGTGCGCGTGCTGGTGGCCGCGGAAGCCGCCGATGCGTACTTCCGCGTGCGCGGCGCGCAGCAGCGCATCGCGATCACCCAGCAGCAGGTGCGGACCAATGCCAGGCTGCTGGAACTGGTGCAGTTCCGCCTTGCCGACGGCCTCGGCGCCGAGCGCGAACGGGCCCAGGCGGAAGCACAGCTCGCGCAGACCCGCGTGGCCATCCCGCCGCTGCAGATCGAGCTGGAGACCCAGCTGAACCGCCTCGATGTCCTGATGGGCGCGCATCCGGGCACCTATGCGGCCGAACTGCTCGCGCCCGTCGAGCGCTCCACGGTCCCGCAGATTTCCGTGGCGCAAGGCCCCGCCAACCTGCTGCAACGCCGCCCCGACGTGATCGCCGCCGAACGCCGGCTGGCGGCAACGAGCGCCCGCATCGGCGTGGCCACTGCCGAGTACTACCCGAAACTGTCGCTGTCGGCGCTGCTCGGCTTCGAAAGCCTTTCCGCCGGCAAGCTGTTCACCGCCTCCGCGTTCCAGCCTGCCGCTGCCGCCGGGCTGCGCTGGCGGCTGTTCGACTTCGGCCGGGTGGACGCCGAGGTAGCACAGGCCAAAGGCGCCAACGCCGAGGCCCTGGCTACCTACCGCAAGGCCATGCTGCGCGCCACCGCGGACGTGGAAAACGCGATCATCGCGCTGACCCAGCTGGAATTGCAGAGCAAGGACCTCGCCGTCGAAGTGGCGGCGCACGCGCGCGCTCGCGGCGCGGCCGAGGATGCCTACAAGGGCGGCGCGGTCAGCCTGTTCGAAGTGCTCGAAGAAGACCGCCTGCTGCTGGCCGCGCGCGACCAGCAGGCGCGCGTGCGCGCCGACAATGCCCGCGCGGCGGTGGCAACGTTCCGGGCGCTGGGCGGCGGCTGGTAGTCCGCTAGTCCGGCAGCGAAGGAAAGGTCGAGATAAAGGTCAACCGGCAGCAGGTCGCCGCAAACCACGCAAGCGAGGCCTGCTCCCTCAGCCCAGCCTGAGCTGCGCCTCGAGCCCGCCGCCCTCGCGATTGCGCAGCGTCAGCGAACCGCCGATGGCCAGCGCCAGCTGATGTGCAATAGCCAGGCCCAGGCCGGTGCCGCCGGTCTCGCGGTTGCGCGATTCCTCGAGCCGGACAAACGGCTGCACCACGGATTCGAGCTTATCCGCCGGGATGCCGGGGCCGCGATCGAGCACGCCGATCACCACCGCTGCGCCGTCGCGCCGCACGCTCAGTTCCGCCGCCCCGCCGAACTTGATGGCGTTGTCGGTCAGGTTGGTCAGGATGCGGCGCAGCGCGTGCGGCCGCGTCATGATGGCGCCGCCGATGTTCTGCAGGATCGTGACGGCCTTGCCGGTGTCCTGGTAGTCGTAGGCCAGGCTCTCGACGAATGACCCGATGTCGATCCGCGATGCCTTCTCGCCATCGCCATGCATGGCGCGCGCATAGGCCAGTCCCTCTTTCACCAGCGTCTCGATCTCGGCGAGGTCGTGCACCAGCTTGCGCTTGTCTTCGGAGTCGTCCGCCATCTCGGCGCGCAGCTTCATGCGCGTGATCGGCGTCTGCAGGTCGTGCGAGATCGCCGCCAGGATCTGCACGCGTTCCTCGACAAAGCGTGCGATGCGCTCGCGCATGGCATTGAACGCGCGCGCGGCACGCACCAGTTCGGTCGGACCGGTCTCGGCCAGCGGCTCGCTCGCGGCGTTCGGGTCAAGCGCGTCGGCGGCATTGGCCAGCGCCACCACCGGGCGCAGCGACAGCCTTACGGCCAGCCAGCAGCACAGCACCAGCAGCAGCAGCTGCAGCACCAGCACATAGGGCAGCCATTGCGCGATCGCGGGCGGCTTCGGATGGACGTCGATGGTGAGCGGGCTGCCATCGCTGAGGGTGAGGTGCGCCTGCAGGCGTTTGCCTTGCCCCGGGATCGATTCGACCCTGACGGGGAAGCGGCCGCCGCTCGCTTCGGTAATGCGCTCGGCGATCTCCCTGGCCTGATCGCTCATCTCCGGCACGCCAGGCAGGCCCGTGCCGAGCATGTATTGGTAATTGCCGCGATTGACGTGCCGCAGCCACTGCGGCCGCTCCGCCGCGGGCACGCGGTCGAGGATCGCGATCGACGTCGACACGTCGGTTTCCAGCGTGCCGAGCATCACCTGGCGCGCGGTGATGTAGCGCTCCGCGAACAGCACGGCAAAAGCGAGCCCATAGGCCACCACGAGACCGGCCAGCAGGATCAGGAACAGCCGCGAGCCCAGGGTGCGGGGCCACGGCAAGGCTCGGAGTTTCACTGCCGGGCCTCCCGGATCTCGACCGGCACCGAGAACACGTAGCCCTCGCTGCGCACGGTCTTGATGTAGCGGGGTTCGCGCGCATCGTCTTTGAGATGCTGGCGCAAGCGGCTGACCAGCAGGTCAACCGACCGTTCGAACATTTCCGCCTCGCGGCCTTGCGTGAGGCTGAGCAGCTGGTCGCGGTTGAGCACGCGCTGCGGATGGTCGACAAACACGCGCAGCAAGCGGTATTCCGCGCCACTCAGCGCGACGATGATGCCATCGCGGTCGATCAGGTGCCGCGCCGTGGTGTCCAGCTGCCAGTCGCCGAACGCCAGCAACTGGCCCGCTTCCGTGATCTGCAGGTTGGGCGGCAGCATGCGCGTCCTGCGCAGCACCGCCTTGATGCGGGCCAGCAGCTCGCGCGCCGCGAAAGGCTTGGGAAGATAGTCGTCGGCACCCATTTCGAGGCCGAGGATGCGATCGGTCTCGTCGCTGCGCGCGGTCAGCATCAGGATCGGGGTGGTCTTGTGCTTGCCGGCTCGCAGTTCGCGGCACAGCACCAGGCCATCGTCGCCGGGCATCATCACGTCCAGCACGATCAGGTCGACAGCATTGGCCTCCAGGATCGATCGCATCTGCCTGCCATCCTGCGCTACGGTCACACGCAGGCCATTCTTGGTCAGGTAGGTCGATACCAGTTCGCGGATTTCCCGGTCGTCATCGACAACCAGGACATGGTCGACGTGTGCATCCATCTTTATCCCCTCAGAAAAGTCAGGTGAACCGCCAGTCTGCGTCGACGCCATTGTATGGGTGCCGGCGCTTCTCCGTGTATCACACTGTATCCGGCGAAGCACACGCCACAATCCGGTACATATTCGTTTGCCCGCCCGGTAACGGCAATACCGGCGGATACAGCGCCATTCATAAGGGGCGCCTTCCTCGCAGGGAGCGCGCCGCCGGATGGCAGAAAAGGTGGCATCTATGACATTGGCGTCATGCCATTGCGCCTCTACTCTTGAGTCCAGGCAGCCGGCCAGTCCGGCCACCGCTTCCCCCCTCTTCCAAGAATCCCGGAGCTCAGACATGACCACTCACATCCACGCGGGCACCGCCGTCATCACGGGCGCATCGTCCGGCATCGGCGCGATCTATGCGGATCGCCTTGCGCGCCGCGGCCACGATCTCATCCTGGTGGCGCGCAACCGCTCCCGGCTCGAAGCGTTGGCCCGGCGCATCACCGACGACACCGGCCGCTCGGTCGAGATCGTGACCGCGGACCTTGGCCAGGCTGCCGATGTCCGCCGCATCGAAGACCTGTTGCGCAGCGATGCCAGCATCACCACGCTGGTCAACAATGCCGGCATCGGCGCCGCGGCACCGCTGCTGGCGTCGGAGGTCGACAAGATGCAGGCGATGATCGAGCTCAATGTCACGGCGCTGACTCGCCTGACCTATGCCGTTGCGCCGGCATTCGTAGCGCGCGGCGAAGGCACCATCATCAATATCGCGTCGGTCGTCGCGGTGGCGCCCGAGATCCTGAATGGCGTCTATGGCGGCTCGAAAGCGTTCGTGCTGGCCTTTACCCAGTCGTTGCAGCATGAGCTCGCCGGCAAGGGCGTGCGCGTGCAGGCCGTGCTTCCCGGCGCAACGCGAACCGAGTTCTGGGACACCGCCGGCCAGCCGGTCGAGAACCTGCCACAAGGCATCGTGATGAGCGGCGACGATCTGGTCGATGCCGCGCTCGCCGGGCTTGACCTGGGTGAAGTGATTACCGTGCCATCGCTGCCTGACGATGCGGACTGGAAGGCATTCGAGGCTGCGCGTGCCGCGCTCGGCCCCAACCTGTCACGTGACCAGCCCGCGGCCCGGTACGGCGTGGCGCGGTAGATCGCTGGCACTTTCCCGGCAGTTCCTTCTTGCCCGTGTCTTCGCTTCCTGCCTCCGGGGCGCCGCATCGGCGCCCCGGAAGCTGAGAAGGCTGGAACCGGCACGCACGCCGAAGTCCGTGGCGAGCGCCCCAACCGCCTGCCCAATATCAGGCAAGGCGGTCGCGGATGCCTTTGTATCGCCTTGTATCCTGCGCGCGGAGCGATACACGCGCTGACAGAAATGGGGTCCCAGCGCCAAAGGACAGATACACCGGTTCCCTCTAATACGCCTCGCGCCTCGGCGGCGAACGGAAACTGCACGCTCCGGACGCGCCATGCCACGCCAGACTCGAGGAAACCGACCGTGCCCGCCCAGTCCAACCAATGCATTGTTCTCGCCATCGCGCTCCCGGCAGCCGCCGCGGCCACCCCTGCCGCCGACCCGGGCGCGCGTGACCCGTTTACCAACGGCACGCGCCATGTCCCGTTGTAGCGCCCCCGCGCACGGCGTTCCCGCGGGAGGCCGTGCGCCACAGGTTCACCGTGCCGTGGCAGCCGCCTGTTCGGCCCGAAGGCGCTGATACAAGGCAAAGCGCTTCTGATACTCTGCACTGTCGAAGTTGGGACCGCGGTCGCCACGCCAGTACTCCGACATACCGGCGCGGTGCCAGGCCTCGAGGTCGGCACGCACTTCTTCGCGGGTCAGGGTACGGCTTGTGCCGTTCGTATCGGCTGCATGCCCATGCGCCGGGAAAGCGAGGCTCGAAGCCATCAGCGCCGCGGCAAGGAAAGGGATCGTGATGCGTTTCATAGTCTTTGACATCCTGTTCAAACGTACCGGGTATCGCCAATGACACCCGCCGGCGGCTACGCGCAGGCGCGCATCCGGAAAGGACATTGCATCGCGCCGGTGTATCCCGGTTGTTTCCGGCAAGCGCGGTCTTTGTATCGCAGCTTGTCAGCACCACGCCGCTACCTATTGCAATCCCCAACGAAAGAAAAACTGGAGAAATGATGAAGAAGATCTTTGCGGCGTTTGCCGCATCCATGGCCGCCAACGCTGCCTGGGCCGAATCCGGCGTCTCGCTGTTCGGCATTGTCGATGCCGGCATCGAGTACAACAGCAACTCCGGCCTCAACGGCGACAATCTGTTCAGGCTCAGCTCCGGCAATCAATCCGGCTCGCGCTGGGGCGTGCGCGGCACCGAAGACCTGGGCGCCGGGCTCAAGGCCGTGTTCCTGCTGGAAAGCGGCTTCGACATCGATACCGGCAATTCCGGCCAGGGCGGGCGCCTGTTCGGCCGCAATGCATACGTTGGCGTGGAGAGCCCTTATGGCAGCCTGCTGCTCGGTCGGCAGCATACCGCCTTGCGCGACTTCAATGGCCTCTACGATCCCGCAGCGACGGCCGACCGCTATGGCATCCTGGCCATCGCGCCGGAGTTTGGCGCGCGGGCAGACAATGCCGTCAAGTACGTCGGCAAGTTCGGTGCACTGACCGGCGTCGCCTTTTATTCGTTCCAGGCCAATGGCAACGAAGTCGCCGGCAGCAATGTGTTCGGGCGCGAGTACGGCGCCTACCTCAGCTACGCCAGCGGCCCGTTTTCATTGGGCCTGGCGTATGACGACCTGCACACCGGGACGCCGGCCAACCAGGCACCGGTGCTGCGGCGCTACGCGATCGCCGGCACATACGCAGTTGGCCCTGCCAAGATATTCGCCGGGTACCGCCTGGCAAAGGCGCTCGACGGCGCCCGCCTGCCAGGCGCGCAGGCCGCGAACGCTGGCGCCAACCTCTACTGGCTTGGCGTCAATTACAAGCTGACGCCTGCCTTCTCGCTGATGGGGGCGGCCTACTACCAGGACTTCCGCCAGACCGGGGCGGATCCCTGGCAGTTCGTGGTCACGGGGGACTACACCTTCACCAAGCGTACCGACCTCTATGCATCGGTGTCCTACGCGCTCAACAAGGACCAGTCGAACCTCGGGGTCAACGGCTACAACACTGGCACGGGTGCGACAGCTGTCTATAACGTGCAGCCTGGCAAGAACCAGCTCGGTGCCGTACTGGGCGTCCGCCATCGGTTCTAGCCGTTCGGGGAACGAGAACGCAGCGCTTGCGGCCACGGGTATCGCACCCGGCCCATCGGTTTACTTCGCATGCGAATTATCTATATACTTCGCATGCGAAATTCATTGCGATGCTCGCACAGCATCCTGCAACTCACCCGGAGACCGACCCATGACCCCCGAAATCCGCATTGACCTCACCGGCGGCGTGCTGACCATGACGCTTGCCCGGTCCGACAAGAAGAACGCCTTGACGAACGAGATGTATGGCGCCCTCGCCGACACGATCGAGCAGGCGCAACTGGACCGGCGTATCCGCGTCCTGCTGGTCCAGGGAGATGGGGACATGTTCACGGCCGGCAACGACATCGGCGAGTTCGCCGCGATCGCGGCGGGAAAGCATAGCGGCGACCGTCACGTGCATCGCTTTCTGCACGCCCTTGCCAACTCGACGGTGCCGACTGTCGCCGCCGTCAACGGCAAGGCCGTCGGCGTCGGGACCACCATGCTGCTGCATTGCGATTATGTCGTGCTGGGCCAGGATGCGCAGCTGATCACGCCATTCGTCAACCTCGCGCTGGTTCCGGAAGCGGCATCGAGCCATCTGCTCCCGCTGCGGATCGGCCACGTCAGGGCCTTCGAGATGTTTGCGCTGGGCGAGCCGCTCGACGCGCAAACCGCGGTGGCCTGGGGCATCGCGAACAAGGTTTGCAGCAACGACCAGTTGCGGGCGGAAGCGCGCCGGATGGCCGACAAGCTTGCCACCCGCCCTCCTGGCTCGCTGAGCGCCATGAAAAAGCTGATGCGCGATGCGGAGAAACTGATAGCACAGATGCAGAGCGAAAGCGCCCGGTTCGAGGAGCGGCTGGCCAGTGCGGAAGCCAGGGAAGCCTTCCAGGCTTTCGCCGAAAAACGGAAACCGGACTTCACCAGGCTTGACGGGCAGTAAGCCGGCTGCCTCGCTTCCGCGCCGCCCGCCCGGGTTACACCTGATCCTCGTCGGCGGCCGGAAACTTTGTCTGCAAGCTGCCCAGCCAGCGCGCCACGACGTCGATCTCGTCCGGGGTGAAGCCCTCGGTCAGCCTGGCATTCAATACCTTCATGCTGGCCTTGGAGCGCAGGCGCGCCTTGCGCCCTGCCTCCGTCAGCCACAGGCGCCAGGCGCGGCGATCGGTATCGTCCGGCCGGCGCTCTATCAGCCCGGCCCGTTCGGTCCGGTCGGCCAGCCCGCTCATCCCGGGCGCGCCCAGATCGAGCGCGGCGGCGGCCTCGCTCATCAGCGCGCCGTCGTTCCTGCCCAGAAAGAACAGCAGCCCCGCCTGGGCCGCTGTCACGCCACCGGCGGCAATGCGCGCTTGTGACCACCGCTGCAGGCGCCGCTGGCCCACGTTCAACAGGTAGACGAGGCGAGGTTCCATGTATCAGAGACGGCGTTGTGAATTTGTTCGCATGCGAATATATCACGGACCCGCCCGGCGTAGCGCCAGCACACGCTACGCTGGCCGATATACGGATAAATCCGACCGGAAGGCGCAAGCGATCGCATCGGAGGCTGCCCGAATGCGATCGCAAGGCAATCACGGCATTTGCATTTCTGCATCCGCTGTAACCGCGGTTATCAGCTCTGGCAGCGTTAGCGCGCCAGGCGTGCCTGCAGCACATTGCTGATGCCGCCGCCCAGCGCCCCGAGCACGCCCGCTGCGACTAATCAGGCCAGCAGCGACGGCGACGGTGGCTGGCTCGCGGCAAAGAAGCTGATCAGCCCGAGAAAGTAGGCAAGCGGGTTGTTGACGCCGGGCACGGCTGTGGGTCAGGCGTGTGCGCCGTCGAGATAGGGGTCGGCGCTGCGCGCCGGTTCCGCGGAGATGCCGGTGCGGTCCAGGCCGGCCAGGGTCCGGGCTCCATCGGTAAAGGGATCGAAGCTGCGAGCGCCGTCGCTGTACGGGTTGCGCGGCTCCTGCACCGAACGCGCCCCCTCGCTGTACGGGTCGCGCGCATCCTGCACGGAGCGGGCGCCGTCGGTGTACGGGTCGCGCGCGCCCACATGGGACAGGCTCGCGGCCTGGGCACCTGCCGCTGCGGCAGTCAGGGCGATGGCCAATACGAAACGGCGGGCGATGTTGTTAGTCATGATTGGTTTCCTTAAGGATTGACGTTGAACCGTGAGCGCCCGGTGCTAGCTTTCGCTGGATTTCGGCGCCGGGCCACGGAGCGTATTTAAGGAGACCGGTGTATCGCGCGTGTAGTGCAGGGAGGCCGAGGCTGTCAGGAAGCGTATCGGCCTGGCTGCGCAATACAAAGACATACAAAACTGATGTCAGGTTCTGATCCGGCCCTGCGCCAAGTGCCTGATGCGCCGACCCGCAGCGTTGCCGGAGCCGCTCAACCAAATCGCCCCCACCGCTGCTATTGCCCCGCGCCATCCCGACGCGGGAAGAGGTCACGGCGCTGCAACGCCCGTTCACCGCATTGAACGCGGCCCAGGTCGCCAGCGCTTCACCTCAGCGCCGGAACCACAGCAGCGACAGCCCGCACGCCGCCATCAGCAGCAGGGCCGAGCCCGCCGCCAGCAAGGCGCTGATCTCGATTTCCCTGCGCTCGAGCGCGAAACGCGCGCTCAGCCGGCGATACACCTGTGTCAGGTCCGCGGCCGAGCCAGCCTGGAAGTACTCGCCGTCAGTGAGCGCGGCGACCGCGCGCAAGGTGGGCTCATCCAACTGCATGTAGAAAGACAGGCCGGACACCACCGCACCCGCGTCCTGCGGCGTACCAAAGCCCACGGTATAGACGCGCACGCCGCGCTGGGCCGCCATGCGCGCGGCGTCCAGGGGGTCGGGGCCAGTGGTGCGGCGGCCATCGCTCAGCAGGATCACCGCACCGTGCCGGTAAGAGCCCGGCTGCGCCGCCGGCTGCTCCAGGTCGCGCTTGCGGACGGCATCCGCCGCCGCGGCCTCTGTCATCGATCTGCCGCCCGGCCCGGGTGCGAGCGACTCGCCACTGAAGAGGATCGCTTCCAGGTCGATCCCATCGTCGGGGAACAGCATCGCCAGCGCCTGGATCAGTCCGCTGCCTGTCGCCGTGCCGCGCTGGAGCTGGAAGCGATTGATCGCGTCGAGCATGTCCTGCCGGTTGTCGGTGGGAGGCAGCACCACAGTCGCCGTCGCGGCAAAAGAGACAATACCCAGGCGCACGCTGGCCGGCAGCCCGACGATGAGATCCCGCGCTGCCTGCTGGGCGGCGCTGATCCGGGTGGGCGCGACGTCGGTCGCCTCCATGCTGCGGGAAGTATCCATGGCCAGCACCAGGGTGATGGTGTCGGACGGCAGCGTGACGGTCGCCGTGGGACGGGCACAAGCCAGCAGGGCCGCGCCCAGCGCAAGCAGGAAGAGCACTGGCGGGATGTGACGCCGCAGTCGTTGCCTGCGGCCCAGCGCGGCGCGCGGCAGCGCAAGGCTGGAATAGAACAGGGCGATTTTCTTGCGCCGCGCAATCAGGTACAGGTAGGCGGCTGCCAGCAGCGGAAGCGAGAGCAGCAGCCATAGCATTTGCGGCCAGAGAAACTGCATGCCCTGCTCCTTGGCGCGTGGGGTAGGACGATGTTACTACCGTATATTCCCTGGCGGGCTGGCTCCAGGAGCGATCAAGACCGGGTAACGGGCGAATGCCATTTGGCGCACAATTCAATCCGTCCGACGCATGGAGCATGTCATGCGTACCATCGTCGCCATCGACGACGCCCTCTCAGGCACGCGCCAGCCAGACATCCAGGCGCTGGCTAACGGTCCCACCCGCAGAATTGCTCGAGTAGTTTCGCCTCGGTTTCATGGACTTCAACCGGCAGGCGGCTCGCGCCTGCAAACGACAGGTAGCGGGCGCGATGCTGGCCGTTGCGGAAGGACACCACGCCCTCTCTGGCGATGCCAATCAGTCCGGATAACGTACGGCAGCGCCGCGTTGTGAACGTGACATAGGGCACTTCCGGGATCCGTTCCTGGCCGGGCGCCAGGAAGTCGCGAATGCCACGCACCTTGCCCGCATGCCAGTACTGCGCAGCCTGTAGGACATAGTCCGTGGAATCACGATCGGCGCAAGCGAGCAGCTTCGCCAGGTCGATCACGACCACTCTATGGCGCGAGTCGGGGGCGTCGAAACCGCATTTCATGCGGATGAACGTGTAAGGACTGTGACCGGGGATAGGAACTATCCAGTTCCCGTCAGGACCCCGTAGCACCTGATCTTCTGACAAGGCGACTCCGTTTTCTTGTTCTCCCGAAGCTTGGTCGGGGCCGGATTCGATGCGGCACGGCTGCAACCGCCGCTGCCATGCTATCCGTATGCCCACCGATTATGCGTCAGCGCCAGACCCTTGTGAACTCGCCAATCACTCGCCGCAGCCTCGCATCCTCGTCCGCAACGTACGCATTGCGGGCGCCCCGGCCGCCATCGCAAGCGCGGGCACCGAATGGACCGCGATCAGGGTTGGGCTCCGTCCGCGCCTGCAGCGCAGGCCTGCATGTAGCAGAACACCATCGCCGCACGCGATCGGACGCCGAGCTTGCAGTAGATCGTCTCGAGATACGAGCGGACGGTAAATTCGCTGATATGAAGCCGGCCCGCGATCTGCTTGGTCAGATAGCCCATGCAGACGAGCTGCACGATCTGCAGTTCGCGTACGGTCAACACGCTTCGCACGATGACCTGCCAGAACACGCGCGTGAGCCAGGGCTCCAGCACCCGTGTGAGCCGCAACGCCAGGCTCGGCTCCCACGGCGACCCCAGCACCAGCGCGGGATCGAGGATGCAGGCGAGCTTGCGCTGCCGTACCGATACGATCATGTCCTCAGCATGCCGATGCGAGCGAGATGGTGCTGCCCGGGCTGTCGCAGCGCGTACGCCTGTTCTATCAGGTCAGCGGACACGTAACCGACGCGGAGCTACACCAAATCGCGCGCACCGTCTACGCCGCCGTCGCGGCCGAGAACCGGCGCGAGCCGGGACAGCCGCAGATTGCCGCCAGCGTGGTGCGCAGGATGCGATAGGAAAGCCGGACTGCCACGTAGCCAGCTGACACTGCCGGAGCGCGACCGGCGCGTTCGCTGCGCGGTGCCCGAAGTGCCACCGCGGCTTGCGTTCGCCACGCGCTAAAACGAAGGTTGTGCGGCCTGCCGCCATCGCGTCCGATGCCTCGTTCGTCGCGGGCAAGCACCGGCGCGCCGCTCGTCTTCGTGGCAAAAACAAGGGCGCCTTGAAGGCGCCCTGTGTACTCAATGGAAAATGACTATTCGGGTCACTCCCACTCGATCGTCGCCGGCGGCTTGCCCGACACGTCGTACACCACCCGGTTCAGGCCGCGCACTTCGTTGATGATCCGGTTCGAGCAGCGGCCCAGCAGCGCATACGGCAGATGCGCCCAATGCGCCGTCATGAAGTCGGTGGTCTGCACGGCGCGCAGCGCGACGACATAGTCGTAGGTACGGCCGTCGCCCATCACGCCCACCGACTTGACCGGCAGGAATACGGCAAATGCCTGGCTGGTCAGGTCGTACCAGCTCTTGCCGACCTGGTCCGGCTCGCACAGGCCCGCGGCGGCATCCTGCTCGGTGGCGATGGTCTTGCGCAGCTCTTCGATGAAGATGGCATCGGCGCGGCGCAGCAGGTCGGCGTAGTCGCGCTTGACTTCGCCGAGGATGCGCACGCCCAGGCCGGGGCCCGGGAACGGATGGCGGTAGACCATCTCCGGCGGCAGGCCCAGTTCCACGCCCAGCTCGCGCACTTCGTCCTTGAACAGGTCGCGCAGCGGCTCGAGCAGCTTCAGGCCCAGCGTTTCGGGCAGGCCGCCGACGTTGTGGTGGCTCTTGATGGTGGTGGCCTTCTTGGTCTTGGTGCCGCCCGATTCCACCACGTCGGGGTAGATCGTGCCCTGCGCCAGCCACTTGGCCTTGCTCAGTTTCTTCGCCTCGGCCTGGAATACCTCGACGAACTCGCGGCCGATGATCTTGCGCTTCTGCTCGGGGTCGGTCACGCCGGCCAGGTGACCGAGGAACTGCCCGGACGCATCGATGTGCACGACCTTGGCGTGCAGGCGGCCGGCGAACATCTCCATCACCATCTTGCCTTCGTCAAGGCGCAGCAGGCCATGGTCGACGAACACGCAGGTGAGCTGGTCGCCGATGGCGCGGTGGATCAGCGCCGCGGCCACCGACGAATCGACGCCGCCGGACAGGCCGAGGATCACCTCTTCGTCGCCGACCTGTTCGCGGATCTTGGCGACGGCTTCCTCGATGTGGTCGCGCATGACCCAGTCAGCCTTGCAGCCGGCGATCCCGAGCACGAAGCGCTCGAGCATCTGGCGGCCCTTGACGGTATGCGTGACCTCGGGGTGGAACTGCACGGCATAGTAGCCGCGCGCTTCGTCGGCCATGCCGGCGATGGGGCAGCTCGGGGTCGACGCCATCAGCTTGAAGCCCGGCGGCAGGCCGGTGACCTTGTCGCCGTGGCTCATCCAGACCTTGAGCATGCCGTGGCCTTCCGGCGTGCGGAAATCCTCGACGTCCTTGAGCAGCGCGGTGTGGCCGTGGGCGCGCATCTCGGCGTAGCCGAACTCGCGCTGGTCGCTCCACTCGACCTTGCCGCCGAGCTGCACGGCCATGGTCTGCATGCCGTAGCAGATGCCGAGCACCGGCACGCCCAGGTCCCACACCGCCTGCGGCGCGCGCAGCTGGTGGTCTTCATAGGTGCTGGCGTGGCTGCCCGACAGGATAACGGCCTTGGGCGCGTACTCGCGCACGAAGTCGTCGGAGACGTCGTTCGGGTGGATTTCGCAGTAGACGTGCGCCTCGCGGACGCGGCGGGCGATCAGCTGCGTGACCTGCGAGCCGAAATCAAGAATGAGGATTTTGTCGTGCATGATGGGCCGATGGCGTGTCTTCCGTTGCGGGCTCGGTCACGACTTCCGTGCCGGGGCCATAGCCCGGCGGCGGCGTGATGACCGGCTCGCGCCGGTATTCTGGGGTATTCGTCTGGCGCGCCGCGGGGGCGACGCCGGGTTCCTTGGTTTCCTGTTCCTTCAGCGCGCGTTCCATCTTCAACTGCCGCTCGCGCACGCGCACGCGTTTCGCCGCGGGAATCTGCACCGCGGCGAAAAACAGCAGCACCACGGCCATGGTCGGCAGCCAGATCTTGCCGGCGCCTTCGAGCGGCAACTCCAGGAACACCATCCAGGCAATGATCAGCATCGCGCTGGCCAGGTTCACGTAGCCGGCCGTGCGTGCCACCGGTACCGTCAGCTGGCCGTTGAACGCGGCCTGCCACAGCAGCACCGACAGGCCGACCAGCGCCACGCCCAGCAGTTGCCCGAACAGCGCGGGTTGCGGCTGCGGCAATTGCAGCGCCGCATACAGCGTGGTGAACGGGGACATCAACAGCAGGACGCCCAGCAGCAGGTCCACCAGGGCATCGAAAAACAGCACGGCTCGCAGCAACACCTTCATTGGCGCTCCTCGTCTGGGCCCCGCCGGTGATGCGGCTAGCGTCAAGGCAACGCCGGCGTGGCGCGCGGCCGGGGCCATGGTCGGGGCCGGGTTGGATTCCGGTCGGACCAGGGCGGCGCTGCGCACCTGGCACCAGACCTTGCACGCCCTCGTCCCGATGATCGCGGTCAGCGCACCGCCGCCGCGGCGGACGGCGGGCGCAACCGCTGCGCGTCAGTCGATATGGTAGTTCGGCGCTTCCTTGGTGATCTGCACGTCGTGCACGTGCGATTCACGCATGCCGGCTGCCGTGATCTGGACGAACTGGGCATTCTCATGCCAGTCAGCGATCGACTTGCTGCCACAATAGCCCATCGAGGCTCGCACGCCGCCGGTCAGCTGGTGGATGATCGCCATCACCGAGCCCTTGTACGGCACGCGGCCTTCAATCCCCTCGGGGACCAGCTTGTCGACGTTGGCGGTGTTGTCTTCCTGGAAGTAGCGGTCAGCCGCGCCGTCCTTCATCGCGCCCACCGAACCCATGCCGCGGTAGCTCTTGAACGAGCGGCCCTGGTACAGGAACACTTCGCCCGGCGCTTCCTCGGTGCCGGAGAACATGCCGCCCATCATCACGGTGTGCGCGCCGGCCGCCAGGGCCTTGGCCACGTCACCCGAGTAGCGGATACCGCCGTCAGCGATCAGCGGCACGCCGGTGCCCTTGAGCGCCTCGGCCACATTGGACACAGCGGTGATCTGCGGCACGCCGACACCAGCCACGATACGGGTGGTGCAGATCGAGCCGGGGCCGATGCCGACCTTGACGCCGTCGGCGCCATGCTCGACCAGTGCACGGGCGGCGTCGCCGGTGGCGATATTGCCGCCGATCACCTGCACTTGCGGGAAGTTCTGCTTGACCCAGCGCACGCGGTCCAGCACGCCCTGGCTGTGGCCGTGTGCCGTGTCCACCACAATCACATCGACGCCGGCCTTGACCAGCAACTCGACACGTTCGTCGTTGTCCGGACCCACGCCGACTGCGGCGCCTACGCGCAGCTGGCCGTGGTCATCCTTGCTTGCCAGCGGGTTCTCGACCGCCTTCTGGATGTCCTTCACCGTGATCAGGCCGCGCAGCTCGAAGGCCTGGTTGACCACCAGCACGCGCTCCAGGCGGTGGCGGTTCATCAGGCGCTTGGCTTCTTCCAGCGGCGCGCCTTCGGCCACGGTCACCAGCTTCTCGCGCGGGGTCATCTTGGCGCGCACCGGGGCGTCGAGTTCTTCCTCGAAGCGCAGGTCGCGGTTGGTGATGATGCCGACGACGGTCTTGCCTTCCAGCACCGGGAAGCCCGAAATGCCATGCTGCTGCGACAGCGCGATCACATCGCGGATCTTCATTTCCGGCGAAATGGTGATCGGATCACGCAACACGCCCGACTCGTAGCGCTTGACGCGCGACACTTCGCGGGCCTGGTCGGCGGGCTTCAGGTTCTTGTGGACGATACCGATGCCACCGGCTTGCGCCATGGAGATCGCCAGGCGTGCCTCCGTCACCGTGTCCATGGCAGCGGACACCAGCGGAATGTTCAGTTCGATCGAACGGGACAGGCGAGTGCGGAGGGAAACATCCCGGGGAAGGACGGCCGAATAGGCCGGGACGAGCAGCACGTCATCGAATGTGAGTGCTTTCTGGACAAGACGCATAGCAAATCCTCTAGGCGCAAAAGCGAATTATACAGGAATGCGCGCTGACTGATGCACGGCAACCGGTTTTCCAGCGAGCGTCTGCTATGCTCGTCGTCCTTTTAACCGGGCGTTGAAAAGCATGGGAATCGGCGTATTGTGCGGGCTGCTGGCGGGCGCGTTCTGGGGCATGGTCTTTATCGCGCCCAAGCTGCTGCCGGTGTTCTCGCCATGGGAGCTGGCGATCGGGCGCTACCTGGCGTATGGCCTGGTGGCGCTCGTTGCCACCCTGCCGCTGATGAAGCGCATCGCCCGCAAGCTGACCCGCGCCGACTGCGTCGCGCTGCTGCGCCAGGCCTTTACCGGCAACCTGCTCTACTACGTGCTGCTGGCCTTCGGCGTGCAGCTGGCCGGGGTCGGTCCGACTTCGCTGATCATCGGCATCCTGCCGATCACGGTCACCATCATGGGCCGGCGCGACCACGGCGCCGTGCCGCTGTCGCGGCTGCTGTGGCCGCTGCTGGTGGTGGCCGCGGGCATCGCCTGCATCAACATCGACCTGTTCGGCGGCGGCCAGAGCGCACATGCCGCCGCGGCCGGCGACGCCGTGCGGCCGGTCTGGCAGAAGCTTGCCGGTGTCTGCTGCGCGGCCGGGGCGCTGGTCTGCTGGACGCTCTACGCGGTCGACAACGCCCGTTACCTGCAGCGCAACCCGCACTACAGCGGCAATGAATGGTCGGCGCTCTATGGGCTGTCGACCGGCGCGGTATCGGCCGTGCTGGCCGTCATCGGCTGGCTGGTGGCAGGCGATGCCCTCACTTCCGGCGACAGCGGCCGCGACTGGCAGTGGTTCTGGATGGTCAACGCCGCGGTGGCGTTGGGCGCGTCGCTGATCGGCAACAACCTGTGGAATATCGCCAGCCGGCGCCTGCCGCTGACACTGTCGGGCCAGATGATCGTGTTCGAGACGCTGTTCGCGCTGGCATACGGCTTTGTCTTCGACCACCGCTGGCCGCGGCCGCTGGAAATCGCCGCCATCGTGTTGCTGATGGTCGGCGTGGCCTGGTCGGTGCGCTTGCACGCCAACGACAAGTCTGCGTAGACTAGCGGACGATGGCGCGGAGGTCACACGCGCCACATCAGAACGGAAGTACCAGGGTCAAACCGGCGCCAAGCCTCGGCGCCAAGCCATCGCCCGCGGCAGGCCTGCCGCGGCATTGCCTCGCGCGCAGCCGGCGGCCCAGCAGTCTTCCAGCCGCATCCGTTACTTTCAGCCACTTTGAGACGCCGCGCCATGAAACGATCGTCCGTGCTGTGCCTGCTTGCCGCCGCCGTCGCAACGACCGCCTCGGTCCACGTCCATGCCTACTGGCAATGGCGCGATGCCAACGGCCGCATGGTCTACAGCGACGTGCCGCCGTCAGGCGCCGCCGCCAGGGTGCTGCGCGCCCCTGGCCGCCTTGCCGGCGAGTACCAGCCGGTAGCGGCTGCCAATGCGGAAAGCGCCAACGCCCCCGTAGCCGCGCCAGCGCCTGCCAGGGCCGCGGATAAGCCGACAGATAAGGCTGCTGACAAGGCCGCGGGCAAGGCCAAGGATGCCCCGCCGCCCACGGCCGAAGAGGCGTTCCAGAAGCGCCGCGAATCCCGCCTGAAGGCCGCCGCGGAAGAGGCGCGCAAGGAAACCGAGGCTGCCGACCGCGAGGCCCGCTGCGCCCAGCTGCGCAACTATGCCACCGGCCTGCAGCAAGGGATGCGCGCGGCGGTAGCGGGTCCGGACGGCTCGCTGCAGCACCTGAACAGCGAACAGCGCCAGGCCGAACTGGTCAGGACCAGCGCCAGCCTCGATAAGAACTGCGGCTGAATCTAATCAAAACGGGGCATCATGCCCCGTTTTGCTGTCAGTGCTGCTGCCGGTGGCGCACGCCTTCCGGCTCAGCCATTGCCGCGCAGCCATTTCTGGCCTTCCCGCGCCCCGCCCTCGCGCAGCTTCTGCACGCGCTTGCGCCGCGCCTGCTTGGGGTCGGCGGTCAGCGGCCGGTACACCTCCACGCGGTCGCCCTCTCGCACCACGGTATCGGGCGTCTTGAGCTTGCCGAAGATGCCCACCCGCATGGTCGACGGATCCACTTCCGGGCACGCCTGCTGCAGCCCCGAACCAACGATGGCCGCGGCAATGGTGGTGCCCGCGGGGACGTCGATCTCCTTCAGGAATACCGCATCGGGCCGCGCATAGCACACCGTGACGTGCACGGTGTCCGCGCCTTCAGCTGGCGCCATATACTACCTCGGCGCGCTTGACGAAGGCATCGACGAAGGTATTCGCGATCATGCTGAACACCGGGCCGATGAGCTTTTCCAGCAGCAGGCTCGAAAACTCATAGTGCAGGTGGAATTCGATCTTGCAGGCGTCCTCGCGCAGCGGCGTAAAGCGCCACGCACCGTTGAAGGTCTTGAAGGGGCCATCCGCGAAGGTCATGTCGATGCGGGTCGGGCGCTCCTGCGTATTGCGGGTGTGGAAGAACTGCTGGATGCCCTTGAAATGGATATGGATCTTCGCATCGAGCGTGGTTTCAGTCTGCTCGAACACCTCCACGCCGCCGCACCATGGCAGGAACTTGGGATAGTCCTCCACGCGCGTGACCAGGTCGTACATCTGCGCGGCGGAATAGCCGAGCAGCACGGATTTATGGACGTCTGCCATGTATTGGGAAATCTGGCTCCCGGCCATGCCGGGCGCATTGCGCCTGGGACACAAGCCGGTACCGGGGCTGGTTTGCTAAAATCCTGATTTTAGCCGACGCTGGTCGCTGGCGGCACCTCGCCATGCGGCACTGCAGCGATCCGGCCCGCTTTCACCCATTGCTCCCCTACCCGCACGCATGACCATCGCAGACAACAAGAAGGCCTTTTTCGACTACTTCATCGAAGAGCGATATGAGGCCGGGATCGTGCTGGAAGGCTGGGAAGTCAAGGCGATCCGCGCGAACCGCGTACAGATCAAGGAAGGCTACGTGGTCGTGCGCGACGCCGAGATGTTCCTGATCGGCGCCCATATCAGCCCGCTGCAGAGCGCCTCCACCCACGTCAAGCCCGACCCGGTGCGCACGCGCAAGCTGCTGCTCAAGGCCGACGAGATCAAGAAGCTGATCGGCAAGGTCGAGCAGCGCGGCTACACGCTGGTGCCGCTGAACCTGCACTACACGCGCGGCCGCGTGAAATGCGAGATCGGCCTGGCCAAGGGCAAGAAGCAGTTCGACAAGCGCGAGACCGAGAAGCAGCGCGACTGGCAGCGCGAGAAGGCGCGCATCATGAAGGGCGACACCAAGGAATAAAGCGCCGCCCGCGCCTGCGTGTTCAGGCGCCGGCCTTCTGCCCCTTCACGATTTGCAGCGCTGACGCGATCATGCTGCTCATCTCGCTCATGTTGCCGGGCACGATCAGCGTATTGCCCTGCTTGGCCAGGTTGCCGAAGGCAGCAACGTATTCCTCGGCCACCTTCAGGTTGACAGCGTCCATGCCGCCTTCGGTGCGGATGGCGTTGCCAACCTTCTGGATTGCCTGGGCATTGGCGTCAGCCACTGCCAGGATCGCCGCCGCCTCGCCCTGTGCCTTGTTGATGGCGGCCTGCTTCTCGCCCTCCGACTTCTGGATTGCCGCTTCGCGCGCACCCGTGGCCAGGTTGATCTGTTCCTGGCGCTTGCCTTCCGACGCAGCGATCAGCGCGCGCTTTTCCCGCTCTGCGGTGATCTGCGCCTGCATCGCATGCAGGATTTCCTTCGGCGGCGTCAGGTCCTTGATCTCGTAGCGCAGCACCTTGACGCCCCAGTTGGCGGCGGCTTCATCGAGAGCGTTGACCACGCTGTGGTTGATGAACTCGCGCTCCTCGAAGGTCTTGTCCAGCTCGAGCTTGCCTATCACCGAGCGCAGCGTGGTTTGCGACAGCTGCGTGATCGCGACCACGAAGTTGCTCGAGCCGTAGGACGCCTTCATCGGGTCGGTCACCTGGAAATACAGCACGCCGTCCACCTGCAACTGCGTATTGTCCTTGGTGATGCAGACCTGGCTGGGCACATCCAGCGGGATTTCCTTGAGCACGTGCTTGTAGGCGACGCGATCGACGAACGGCACCACGATCGACAGCCCCGGCGTCAGCGTCGCATGGTAGCGGCCCAGGCGCTCGAGCACCCAGGCGTGCTGCTGCGGCACGATCTTGATGCCCTTGGCAATCAGCACGATCACGGCAATGAGGATGATCAGCGGCAACAGGCCAAGCTGAAAAGCGAGCATGTAACAACCCTCCGGTCAGGAAAAAGCGGTACGGCGCCGCAGGAACGGCGGCAGGCGGATGGCTGCACGGCTGGCACCGGGCAACCCTTGGATACGGCTCAGCGCGGCGAAACCACCAGCGTGCTGCCGCGCACTTCGACGATGCGGTAGCGGCCCGGGGCCGCGGCGCAGTTCGGCGCGAGCTCGACGGTCCAGTCAGCGCCGCGGTACGGCACGCGTGCGCGGCCGTTGGCGTCCCAGGCGGAGACGTCGAGTTCCTGGCCGATGTCGAGATTGACGTTGGGATCGGCGGCGGCATTGCCGCGCCGCAGCTTGCCGAAACGGGTGCGGCGCAGTCCCGCGATCAGCACCGCGGCGACCAGCGCCGCGGTCACGGTCTGCGCGGCGGGCGACAGGCCAAGCAAGGCCGCGACGCCGCCGGCGGCCAGTCCCACGGCCACCATCAGCAGGTAAAACGTGCCGGTATTCAGCTCGACGATCACAAGCGCGACCGCCGCTACGAACCAGATGTAGTAGGCCATCCGAACTCCCCGTCCGATCGGTTCCCGAAAACGATTCCCGAAAAACAAAAAACCCCGCAGCGCCAGAGGCGCCTGCGGGGCCGATTCAACACCTGACGCAGGGCCGGTGCCAGCCGGCTGCCCGAAGGCGCCGGCTAATATCGCTATTGTGACGTCAAAAGCCTCAGGAGGCCAGCTTCTGCCAGGTGTCGACCACCGAATCCGGATTCAGCGAGATCGACTTGATGCCTTCCTTGGTCAGCCACGCGGCAAAGTCCGGATGGTCCGAAGGACCCTGGCCGCAGATGCCGACGTACTTGTCCAGGCGGAGGCACGCCGAAATCGCGCGCGACAGCATGAAGCACACCGCCGGATCGCGCTCGTCGAAGTCCTTGGCCAGCAGTTCCATGCCCGAGTCGCGGTCCAGGCCCAGCGTCAGCTGCGTGAGGTCGTTCGAGCCGATCGAGAAGCCGTCGAAATACTGCAGGAACTCTTCGGCGAGGATGGCGTTGGACGGCACTTCGCACATCATGATGATGCGCAGGCCGTTCTCGTCGCGCTTCAGGCCATGCTTGGCCAGCAGCTCGATGACCTTCTCTGCCTGGCCCAGCGTACGCACGAACGGCACCATGATCTCGACGTTGGTCAGGCCCATTTCATCGCGCACGCGCTTCATGGCCTTGCATTCCATCTCGAAGGCTTCGGCGAAGTCTTCGGCGATGTAGCGCGAGGCGCCGCGGAAGCCCAGCATCGGGTTTTCCTCGTCCGGCTCGTAGCGCGAACCGCCGATCAGCTTCTTGTACTCGTTGGACTTGAAGTCCGACAGGCGCACGATCACGGGCTTCGGGTAGAAGGCCGCGCCGATGGTGGCGATGCCCTCGGCCAGCTTGTCGACGTAGAACGCGCGCGGGCTGGCGTGGCCGCGGGCCACGCTTTCCACGGCCTTCTTCAGGTCGGCATCGACCTGCGGGTAGTCGAGGATGGCCTTCGGGTGGACGCCGATGTTGTTGTTGATGATGAATTCCAGGCGAGCCAGGCCGACGCCGCAGTTCGGGATCTGCGCGAAGTCGAAGGCCAGCTGCGGATTGCCCACGTTCATCATCAGCTTGACGTCGATTTCCGGCATGTCGCCACGCTGGACTTCGGTCACTTCGGTTTCGAGCAGGCCGTCGTAGATGCGGCCTTCGTCGCCCTCGGCGCACGACACGGTGACCAGCGTGCCATCCTTCAGGATGTCGGTGGCGTCGCCGCAGCCGACCACGGCCGGCACGCCCAGTTCACGCGCGATGATCGCCGCGTGGCAGGTACGGCCGCCACGGTTGGTGACGATGGCCGAAGCGCGCTTCATCACCGGCTCCCAGTTCGGGTCGGTCATGTCGGCCACCAGCACGTCGCCGGGCTGCACGCGTTCCATCTCGGACGGGTCGTTGATGACGCGGACCGGACCGGTGCCGATCTTCTGGCCAATGGCGCGGCCGCTCGTCAGCACCGGGGCGGTGCCCTTGAGCTTGAAGCGCTGCTCGGCCTTGCCGGCCGACTGGCTCTTCACCGTTTCCGGGCGGGCCTGCAGGATGTAGATCTTGCCATCCTTGCCGTCCTTGCCCCACTCGATGTCCATCGGGCGGCCATAGTGCTTCTCGATGATCATCGCGTACCTGGCCAGCTCGGTCACGTCTTCGTCGGTGATCGAGTAGCGGTTGCGCAGTTCGCCCGGCACGTCGACGGTCTTCACGCGGCCGGCTTCGCCCGGCTTGGTGAATTCCATCTTGATCAGCTTGGAGCCGATCGAGCGGCGGATGATCGGGTACTGGCCGGCCTGCAGCGTCGGCTTGAAGACGTAGAACTCGTCCGGATTGACCGCGCCCTGCACCACCGTTTCACCCAGGCCGTAGCTGGAGGTGATGAAGACCACGTCGGGGAAGCCGGATTCGGTGTCGATGGTGAACATCACGCCGGAAGCGGCCAGGTCCGAGCGGACCATGCGCTGGATACCGGCGGACAGCGCCACCACGTCATGGGCAAAGCCCTTGTGCACGCGGTAGGAGATGGCGCGATCGTTGTACAGCGAGGCGAACACGTGCTTGATCTTGTCCAGCACGTCCTCGATGCCGCTGACGTTCAGGTAGGACTCCTGCTGGCCGGCGAACGAGGCGTCGGGCAGGTCTTCCGCCGTGGCCGACGAACGCACCGCGAACGAAGCCTCGGCGCCTTCGCGCTCGGACACGCGGGCATAGAACTCACGGATTTCCTGTTCCAGGCGCGGCTGGAACGGAGCGGTGGCGACCCAGTCGCGGATCTCGGCACCGGCCTCGGCCAGGGCCTTGACGTCGTCGACGTCGAGCGTCTTCAGGCGCTGGGAGATGCGCTCGGTCAGGTTGTTGTGGGCGAGGAAGTCGCGGAAGGCAAGCGCGGTGGTGGCAAAACCGCCGGGAACGCGCACGCCGGCTTCCGCCAGCTGGGAGATCATCTCGCCCAGCGACGAATTCTTGCCGCCGACGATTTCCACGTCAGCCATGCGCAACTGCTCGAACGGCAACACGTAGGCGCCGTTATCTGCCTGGTTAGTCATGAGAGCCTCAAAACAAAGTAGAAAACTTGTTGCGCATGCCCGGAATGTTGTTCGTGTTCTGTCCCCGGACCGATCGCTTGGCTAAGCAACCCCATGCTCATGGTGTTGCAATGTTGCGGACGCGGCGCTACGGCTCTCATCGCGCAGCGCACATTGTCGACAATTCCGGGCCCGGATCGATGCAAAGGGAGCCCCTCGCGGAATTGCTTAGCGAAAAGATCGCCGCTATTCTACCGTGCTGCGCCGCACTTTTCTGCGGAAGATTGAATCTATTTATTTGCGCAACCCATGTCCCAGCCAGAAGCGCCCGGTACAGCGGATTCCGGGACCCAGCCTGGAACGCAGCCTGCCTCCCCGTCCAACCAAGCGACCGCGGCCACGCCCGCTGCAGCGATCCAGACCGGCGATCGCCCGCCGGTGCGTACCGTCTTTATCGTCTCGGATGGCACCGGGATCACTGCGGAAACCTTCAGCCACTCGATCCTGGCGCAGTTCGAAATGCGCTTCCGCAAGGTGCGGATGCCATTTGTCGATACCCCGGAAAAGGCACATATCGCGGTCGGCAAGATCAACGAGGCCTTCCATAACGAAGGCGTGCCGCCGATCGTCTTCACCACGCTGGTCAACCAGGAAGCGAACAAGGCACTGCGCCGCGCCAAGGCGATGATCCTGGACATGTTCCAGACCTTCATCGAGCCGCTCGAGAAGGAACTGGGGCTGAAGTCGACCCACGCCATCGGGCGCTTCCACCAGAACGCCGATACCGAGGCTTACAAGAACCGGATCGAGGCGATCAACTTCTCTCTGGCGCACGATGACGGCCAGTCACACAAGAACCTCGAAGAAGCCGATGTGATCCTGGTGGGCGTGTCCCGCAGCGGCAAGACCCCGACCAGCCTCTACCTGGCGATGCAATACGGACTGAAGGCTGCAAACTACCCGCTGATCCCGGATGATTTCGAGCGCGGCAAGCTGCCGTCGGCGCTGTACGCGTTCAAGAGCAAGATCTTCGGACTGTCGATCGACCCGCAGCGCCTGACGGAGATCCGCAACGAGCGCCGTCCCGGCAGCAAGTACGCGGCGGTGGAAAACTGCCGCTACGAGGTCAATGAGGCCGAGGCGATGATGCGGCGCGAAGGCATCAAGTGGCTGTCGTCGACGCACAAGTCGATCGAAGAGATCGCGACCACGATCCTGCAGGAGATCAAGGTCGATCGCGACAACTACTAGGCAAAAGCAAAAGCGGCCGCCCGGCCGCTTTTTTTATCGCCGCTGTCGCACCGCCTCGAACAGGCAGATCGCGGTGGCAGCTGCCACGTTCAGCGATTCCAGGCCGCCCGGCTGGGGAATGCCAACCTTGCGCTTCACGTGCTGCATCCACGCGTCGCTGACGCCGGCGCCCTCATTGCCGACCACCCAGGCCACCGGCGCGCGCAGGTCAGTATCGAACACCGTGGCGTCGGCATGCGAGGACGTCGCCAGCAGCGGCAGCGCCAGCCGCGGCGCCAGCGATTCCACGGTGCAGTGCTCGACGATGTTCAGGTGGAAGTTGGCGCCCATGCTGGCGCGCAGCGTCTTCACCGACCAGGCGAACGCGCATCCCGTCGCCAGGAATGCATGGCGGATGCCCGCCGCGGCGGCGCTGCGCAGGATCGAGCCGACATTGCCGGCATCCTGCACCCCGTCGAGGATGATGCAGTCCTCTTCGATGCGCGCGGGCAGGTGGCCGGCAGGCGTCTCGATCACCAGCATCAGATCGATCCCGTTGACCACGCCGGAAATCTGCGTGAACAGCGTATCGGCCAGCACTACCAGCCGCTCCGCGTCGATGCGCGCCAGCAACGGCGCTACCTCGGCGTGGTCGTAGTGACGCTCGGACACCACGCAGGTGACTGGCTGGCCCAGCGCGTCGATATAGGCCTGGGCCAGGTGCACGCCGTCGAGCAGCGACTGCCCGGCCTTGCGGCGCTGGTGGGTGGAAGTGGCCAGCGCCTTCAGGTGCTTGAACAGCGCGTTGTCGCGCGAGGTGACGTGCTTCACGGTGCGTCGGTCTGCAGGGTGCCTGGCGGCGCGGCCTGGATGGGGGTGGTGATTTCGTTGATTTCGTTGATTTCGCTGTTTTCGAGGCCTTCGATGACCTCGGCAACTGCCGTCACCGCGGTAAACATCGGACGCTGTGCCAGCGCCTCGCGCACCGGCGCGAACGAGCGCCGGTGATGCGGCGTGGCGCCGAATTCGGCCAGCGCGGCCAGGTGCTGCGGCGTGCCATAGCCGACATGCGAATCGAAGCCGTATTGCGGGTAGCGCTCGTGCAGCGCCATCAGTTCGCGGTCGCGCGCCACCTTGGCCAGGATCGACGCGGCCGAGATCGCCCTGACCAGCGCGTCACCCTTGACGATGGCTTCGACAGGGAACGGCACCTGCGGGCAGCGGTTGCCATCGACCTGCACCAGGTCCGGCACCACGCCGCTGGCGGCCAGCCCCTGCACCGCGCGCTGCATCGCCAGCATGCTGGCGTGCAGGATGTTGATCGTATCGATCTCCTCGACCGTGGCGAAGGCGATATGCCAGCCCAGCGCCCGTTCGCAGATCTTCTCGTACAGCGCCTCGCGCCTGGCGGCGCTCAGGATCTTGGAGTCGGCCAGGCCTCGGATCGGGCGTTTCGGATCGAGCACCACCGCGGCGGCATACACCGGCCCCGCCAGCGGGCCCCTGCCCGCTTCATCGACGCCGCACAGCCGCTGGATCGAAGCGGCGGCCGGCGCCAGGTCCAGGCCCATCTGCGGTGAAGCCGCATTGCGACGCGCCATCAGACGGTCCCCCGGCTGTGCATCAGGTCCACCACCACATCGGCGGCCAGTTGCGCGGTGTTGCACTTGAGGGTCTCGTGCATGCGGGTGAAATGCTCGTACAGGAAGGCAATATTGCCCTCGTCGTTGAGCTGCAGCAGCGTTTCGCGGGCCAGCGCCTCGGGCGTGGCGTCGTCCTGCAGCAGCTCGGGCACGACAAAGCGCCCTGAAAGGATATTAGGCAATCCCACGTACGGCAGGTAACCCTGCCGCTTCATGATCTGCGCGGTCAGCCAGGGCACCTTGTACGAGATCACCATCGGCTTCTTGTACAGGGCCGCCTCCAGCGTCGCGGTACCGCTGGCCAGCAGCACCACGTCAGCAGCTTCCATGGCCTGGTGCGACTTGCCGTCGACAATGGTCAGGCGCAGTTCCGGATACTGCTGGTGCAGGTCTTCGACGATGGCGCGCAGCGGCGCGCTTGCCGCCGGCAGCACGAACGCCAGGTTCGGGTCCATGCGCTGCATCTGCGCCATCGCGGCAAAGAAGGTGGCGCCAAGGTTGCGCACCTCGGACTGGCGGCTGCCGGGCAGCACCGCGACCACGCGGTGGCCGGCGGGCAGCCCCAGTTCGGCGCGTGCGCCGGCAACGTCAGGCACCATCGGGATCACGTCGGCGAGCGGATGCCCGACGTAGGTGGCGGGAATGCCGGCCTTGGCGTAGATCTCGGGCTCGAACGGGAACAGGCACAGGATGTGGTCCACCGCGCGCGCGATGGTGCGGATGCGCCCCCCGCGCCAGGCCCAGATCGACGGGCTGACGAAATGCACCACCGGGATCCCGGCGCGGCGCAGCGGCACTTCCAGGCCGAAATTGAAATCCGGCGCATCGACCCCGATAAAGCACTGCGGCGGCTCGGCCAGCAGCCAGTCGCGCACCTCGCGCCGGGTGCGCAGGATCTCGCGCAGCGAGCCCAGCACCTCGACATAGCCGTTGACCGACAGCGTTTCCATCGGCCAGCGCGAGACGAAGCCCTGCGCCATCATGCGCTTGCCGCCGATACCGGCGTACGCCATGGTATCGCCCAGGCGGGCCTTGAGCCCGCCCATCATCAGCGATGCCAGCAGGTCGCCGGAGGCCTCTCCGGCCACCATGGCGATGGTGCCGCGCCTGGCGGCGGCAGAACCGTTGCCCGTGGGCAAGCCACCCCGAATCGCGGCGTCGACCATGTGCGGCCCGGGCTCAGCGCACGATGCCGCGCTGGGTGGCGGCAAGGAAGTCGACGAACGCCTGCAGCGGCACCGCGGTGCCGGCATCTGACTGGGCCAGCAAGGCGGAGATCTCGTTGCGGGCCTCGTCAAAGCTGAGGTCGGACTTGTAGAGCAGCTTGTAGGCCTGGCGCAGCGCAGCGATCTGCCCCGCGTCGAAGCCGCGGCGGCGCAGTCCCTCGACGTTGACGCCGTGCGGCGTGGCCTTGTTGCCGCCCTTGTCGCTGGCGGCGATCACGAATGGCGGCACGTCCTGCACCAGCGCCGAGGCACCGCCCAGCATCGCGTGGGCGCCGATGCGCACGAACTGGTGCACGCCGCTCATGCCGCCCAGGATGGCCCAGTCGCCCACGTCGACGTGGCCGGCGATCTGCGCGTTGCTGGAAAACACGGTGTGGTTGCCGACCGAGCAGTCATGCGCGATATGCACATAGGCCATGATCCAGTTGTCGCTGCCGATGCTGGTCAGGCCGCGGTCCTGCACCGTGCCGGTGTGGATCGTGGTGAATTCGCGGATGGTGTTGCGGTCGCCGATCTCGAGCCGGGTCGGCTCGTTGCGGTACTTCATGTCCTGCGGCACGCCGCCGACGGAGGCATAGGGACCGATGTTGTTGCCCTCGCCGATCGTGGTATGGCCCTCGACCGTCGTATGCGAGCCGATCCGGGTGCCGCTGCCGATCCGCACATTGGGGCCGACGATGGAGAACGGCCCGACGGTCACGTCGGCTGCCAGTTCTGCCTTCGGGTCAACCAGGGCGGTGGGGTGGATTTGCGTCATACGTCCTGTCCTGTGGTGTGTCTGGTGAAGAGTGGGCCCCTGCGCGCGGCAAAGGTTCCCGTCCGCGCCGCGCGCCCGTGCGGGAGCGCGGCAGCCGGCCTCACTCGGCCTGCTTCACGGTGCACATCAACTCCGCCTCGCAGGCGACCTTGTCGTCCACGGTGGCGAATGCCTTGAATTTCCAGATGCCGCGGATATAGCGCTCGACCGTCACATTCATGTGCAGCTGGTCGCCGGGGTACACCACCTGCTTGAAGCGGGCCCCGTCGATGCCGACGAAGTAGTACAGCGAGTCTTCCTTGCGCTCCATGTCGGCGCCGAAGGTCAGCAGGCCGGCCGACTGCGCCAGCGCCTCCAGGATCATCACGCCAGGCATCACCGGATGGCCCGGGAAATGCCCCTGGAAAAACGGCTCGTTGATGGTGACGTTCTTCAGCGTCTTGATCCGCTTCTGCGGATCGAACTCCAGCACGCGGTCGACCAGCAGCATCGGATATCGATGCGGCAGCAGCTTGAGGATCTTCCGAATGTCAATGTCGGCTGCGGTCATGATGTTTCTCTTAGTCTTGTGAGGTTTGGGAGCCGGCGGATTGTCCGCGCAGGCGACGTTCCAGCGCCACCACCCGTTCGCGCAGCTTGCTCAGGCCGCGCACGATGGCTGCGTTGCGTTCCCACTCGCCGTGCGGCAGGAACGGGAAGACGCTGGTGAAATGGCCCCCGGGCTTGGTAATGGATTTGGTGATGGAGGTACCGCCGGACACTGTGGTGCGGTCGGCAATGGTCAGGTGGCCGGCAAAGTTGGCCGCGCCCCCGATCACGCAGAAGCGGCCGATGCGCGTGCTGCCCGATACCGCGGCGCAGCCGGCAATGACCGTATGGGCGCCGACCCGCACGTTGTGCGCGATCTGGACCTGGTTGTCGATCTTGCAGCCGTCCTCGACTACCGTGTCGGCCATGGCGCCGCGGTCGATCGCCGTATTGGCACCGACCTCCACATCATTGCCCAGCACCGCGCGTCCCGTCTGCGGGATCTTCACGTATTCGACGCCGGTGGCGCTGATATCGGGCGCGAAACCGAAGCCATCGGCGCCGATCACCACGCCGCTGTGCAGGATGGCGCGCGCGCCCACGACGCAGCCATGGTAGACCGAGACGTTGGCGTACAGCAGCGAATCATCGCCGATCTCGGCCCCGGCACCGACGTAGCCGTTGGCCAGGATGCGGACCCGCTCACCCAGCCGTGCGCCGCGCTCGATGACCACGTTCGGGCCGATGAAGCACGATGCCGGCACCACCGCGTCCGGCGACACGCTGGCGCGCGGGTCGATACCGACGCGCGGATCGTGGTTGGCTTCGCGGTCGAAGCGCTGCGCCACGCGGGCAAAGCAGACGTAGGGATTGCGCGCCACCAGCCAGTTGCGGCCGTCGGCACGGCCCCCGGCGCGGATGCGCTCGAGGTCGGCCTGCGAGACGATCACGGCGCCAGCTTGCGAATCCAGCGCCTGCTGCAGGTAGAGCGGATTGGACAAGAACGAGAGTTCGCCTGCCGAAGCCTGGTCAAGGGGAGCCAGGCCAACGATCGCCAGGTCGGGATCACCCACAACCTGCGCGCCGTTCTCGGTGGCGAGCTGACCCAGTGTGGGTGTCTTCATGGCGGTACTTCCTGAAAAAAACGGTACGAAAGAGCAGCGGCCGCTTACTTGCTGCCGGTGTTCAGCGCCTTCATCACCTCATCGGTGATATCGATGCGCGGATTGACGTACACGGCTTCCTGCACGATGAGGTCGTACTTGCGCTGCTCCGCCAGCTGGCGGATCACGCGGTTGGCGCGCTCGAGCACCTGCGCCAGCTCCTCATTGCGGCGCTGGTTCAGGTCCTCGCGGAACTCGCGCTGCTTGCGCTGGAACTCGCGATCGAGGTCGGCCACCTCGCGCTGGCGGCGCTGGCGATCGGAATCGGCCAGCACGGCGGTGTCCTTGTCGAGTTTGTCGGCCATGCCCTTGATCTTCTGGGCCATGTCCTGCAGCTCGCGGTCGCGCTTGGAGAATTCCTGCTCCAGCTTCACCTGGGCCTGCTTGGCCGGCTGCGAGTCGCGCAGGATGCGCTCGGAATTGACGGCGGCAATGCGCGCCTCCTGGGCCATGGCCGGCATCGTGGCGCAGAGCGCGGCGGTGGCGAATGCGGCGGCGCCCAGGGATTTGACCACTTTGGATGTTGTCATCATGAAAACAGATCCTTTTACAGAATCAGAATGCCGTCCCGATCTGGAACTGGAAGCGCTGGACCTTGTCGGTGTCGTCGCGGTTGAGCGGGAAGCCCATGCTGATCTTCAGCGGTCCGATCGGCGACAGCCACGACATGCCGAAGCCGGTCGAGTACTTGAGGTCGCTGAACGAAATCGGTGCGCCTTCCTGGTAGACGTTACCGAAGTCGAAGAAGGTGAACAGGCGCAGCGTGCGGTCAACGCCCGAGCCCGGCAGCGGGAAGATGAATTCCACGTTACCGATCATCTTGGACGCGCCACCCACCGGGTTGCCGTTCTGGTCCTTCGGGCCCAGCGTGCTGGTCTGGTAGCCGCGCACCGAGCCGATACCACCGGCGTAGAAGTACTTGAACACCGGGAACGGCGTGTTGCCGTAGCCATGGCCGTAGGCAACTTCACCGTTCAGCGCCAGCGTGAACGACTTCGAGATCGGGTAGAAGTACTGCTGCTGCACGCTGGCGCGGTAGTACTGCGTATCGCCGCCCGGCAGGCCCACTTCCAGGTTGGCCTGGGTGTATGGGCCCTTGGTCGGGACCAGCGCGCTGTCGCGGCGGTCACGTGCCCAGCCGATGGTGAACGGGAAGTTGTTGATGCCGTCGCCGCTGTTCTTGCCGATCGCGTTCAGCCACGCCGTGTACTGGCTCGGCGTGTTGACCGAGGTATAGACCTGGGTCCGCTCGTAACCGATACCGAAGAAGACAGTGTCGACTTCCGAGAACGGCACGCCGAACTTGAAGCCGCCGCCTGCGGAGACGATCTTGTAGTCCTGGTCGCCGGTGTAGTACAGCGGACGCGAGGTACGGTAGTAGATATCGGTCGAGCGGCTGATGCCGTCCACCGTGAAATACGGGTCGTACTGCGTCAGCGCGATGGTACGGAACGACTTCGCGGTGTTCACGTCCAGGCCCAGGCTGGTACCGGAGCCGAACACGTTATCCTGGCGCAGGCCGGCCTGCAGCACCAGCTTGTCGGTGGACGAGAAGCCCACGCCCAGGCTGATCTGGCCGGTCGGCTTCTCGGTCACGTTGACGTTCACATCGACCTGGTCGGGCGCGCCGGCCACGTCCTCGGTGGTGATATTGGTGTCGGTGAAATAGCCGGTCCGGTTGATACGCGCCTGCGACTGCTGCAGCTTCTCGCTGTCGAACCACGAGCTTTCCATCTGGCGCATCTCGCGGCGCACCACTTCGTCGCGGGTCTTGCTGTTGCCCACCACATTGACGCGGCGCACGTAGACGCGCCGTCCCGGGTCGACCATCAGCGTCAGCGCAACCTCACGCTTTTCCTGGTCGATGTTCGGCTGCGGGTTGATCGTGGTGAAGGCGTAGCCATAGGTGCCCAGCAGGTCGGTAATGGCCTTGGTGCTGGCGGTCAGCTTTTCGGACGAGAAGATGTCGCCCTTCTTCAGCTGCAGCAGCTTTTCCATTTCCTCCTGCTTGCCCAGCAGTTCGCCGGCCAGGCGGATGTCGGACACCTTGTACTGCTCGCCTTCCTTGATGTTCAAGGTCAGGTAGATGTCCTTCTTGTCCGGCGTGATCGACACCTGGGTCGATTCGATCGCGAACTCGAGGTAGCCGCGGTTCAGGTAGTAGGAACGCAGCGCCTCCAGGTCGGCCGTCAGCTTCTGCTTCGAGTACAGGTCATTCTTGGTGTACCACGACAGCCAGTTCGGCGTGGACAGCTGCATCTCGTCGCGCAGCGTGCTTTCCTTGAACGCCTTGTTGCCGACGATATTGATCTGGCGGATCTTGGCGACCGGGCCTTCCTCGACGTTGAACACGACCGAGACGCGATTGCGGTCCACCGGCGTGACCGTGGTCTGCACGTCGGCGGCATAGTAGCCGCGCGCGACGTACTGGCGCTTGAGCTCCTGCTCCGCCTTGTCGATCAGCGCCTTGTCGTAGTAGCGCGCTTCGGCGACGCCGACCGCGCGCAGCGAGCGGCGCAGCGTGTCTTTGTCGAATTCCTTGATGCCGACGAATTCCAGCTGCGAGATCGCGGGGCGTTCTTCCACCTGCACGACCAGCACGCCGTCTTCGGCGCGGATCTGCACGTCCTTGAAGAAGCCGGTATTGTAGAGGGCACGGATCGCGTCGGCGCCCTTGTCGTCGGTGAAGGTTTCACCGACGCGCACGGGGAGGTAGCCAAACACCGTACCCGGCTCGACGCGCTGCAGGCCCTCAACGCGGATGTCCCTGACGACGAACGGATCGGCAGCCCAGCCCGCCGGGCTCCAGGCTGCAATAACGGCACTCGCCAGCAAGCCCAGCGAAATGCGCTTATGTCTGATCAATGTTGATCCCCTCTTTGATTCCATCCAGGATTTTCCATGCCTCGTGGGACTGCGCATGGCAATGGCGCCCCCTGGCGACGGTGTCCGACGACACGACCGCCCCCCTTGCCGACATGCGTTTCTAGCCGTTCGCCAGAAACATTCGGCTGACGTCATTGAACAAAGCGAGCGAGGTCAGGAGCAGGATGCAGGCGATGCCAATCTTCTGCAGCATTGCCTGCCAGTGGTCTGGGACGGGCCGGCCAGTCAAAAATTCCACGCAATAATACAGCAAATGCCCCCCATCCAGAACCGGAATAGGTAACAAATTCAGTACACCGAGGCTGACGCTGACCAGCGCCAGGAAGCTGACAAAGGCCTGCAGGCCGAGGTTTGCGGCACGCCCGGCGTAGTCGGCCACGGTCAGCGGACCGCTCAGGTTCTGCAGCGACGCCTGCCCCACCAGCATCTTGCCGAGCAGCTTCAGCGACAGCGCGCTGGTGTCCCACACCTGGCCAACCGCGCGCGCCAATGCCTCGTCCGGACGATAGCGCACCGTCTCCATTTCCACCGCCTGGCTGAGCGCCGCACCCAGCTTGCCTGCGGGCGGCGCCGGCGCGCCGCTGGCATCTTTTTCGCCGTCGCGCGGCGCGGCAGCGTCCAGCGTCACCGGCACCTCCATCCGCTTGCCGTCGCGCTCGATGCCGAGCGTCACGGTCTGCCCGGGCTGACTGCGCACCGCCTTGATCAGCGCGCTGGCCTGGGTCAGCGGGGTGCCCTGCCAGGCGACGATGCGATCGCCCTTCTTCAGCCCGGCGCGCTCGGCGGCCGAGTCCGACAATACTTCGGTAATGGTGACCGGCCCGCCTTTCAGATTCAGGCCCAGCGTGCTGAGCGGATCCTGCTCCGGGTTGCCGCCGGTATTGGGCAGGCGCGCCAGCGCGACGTCCCGCTCGGCGCCATCGGCGCCGCGCACGCGCAGCACGGCGCGCGCATCGCCGAAGCCCTCGGCGAAGACCGCCATGCGCAGGTCATTCCAGGAACGCACCGCTTCGGTATGGCCGTTGGCGGTCAGCGCCAGCACGCGGTCGCCTTCGCGCACGCCGGCCTGCTGCGCCATGGTGCCAGCCGCCGGTGCGGCGACGACCGGCGCGGGTTCGCGCATGCCGCCGGCGAACAGCGCGAAGTACAGCACGATCGCCAGCAGGAAATTGGCCAGCGGCCCGGCTGCGACAATGATGAAGCGCTTGCCGACCGGCTGGCGGTTGAACGCGCGCGGCAGGTCGGCCGGATCGATCCGGGCGTCGCGCTCGGCGTCGAACTCGCGTTCATCCAGCATCTTCACGTAGCCGCCCAGCGGGATGGCCGCCACCGTCCATTCGGTGCGGTCGCGGCTCTTCGAGATCCAGCGCAGCAGTGGCCGCCCGAAACCGATTGAAAAACGCAACACCTTCACGCCGCAGGCGCGCGCGGCGAGGTAATGCCCCATCTCGTGCACGTAGATGAGCACGCACAGGGCAACAATGAAAGCGAGTACGGTTTGCATGGCGTCGGGACGTCAGTAACAGTGGCTGGACTGGCGCGCCGGATCCGGG
This sequence comes from Cupriavidus consociatus, assembly GCF_017814975.1. GTDB lineage: Bacteria > Pseudomonadota > Gammaproteobacteria > Burkholderiales > Burkholderiaceae > Cupriavidus > Cupriavidus consociatus. The sequence continues at coordinate 474,995 of NZ_JAGIQA010000001.1, read as the reverse complement.
ATACCGGCATGTCCGGGGCCGCCGCAGCCGCTATTGTCGCAGATGCGGCAGGCCGGCCCGTCGGATCAGTGGCGCAGCGCCAGTCCTGCAACGGCCGCGCGCGCAGCCTCGCGCGCCATGCGGTCGGCATCAAGGATGGCGTCAAGCGTGTCGGCCGCGCCAGATGGTGCTGCCTGGAGCACCTGGGCTACCAACCGCGAGATATCCGTGAAGCGCACTTTTCCGCCCAGGAATGCTTCGACCGCCACCTCGTTGGCGGCATTGAGCACGGCCGGGGCCAAGCCGCCGGCGCGCAGGGCGTCGAAGGCCAGCCCCAGGCACGGGAAGCGCTGCAGATCGGGCTTCTCGAAATGCAGCCCGCCGGCCAGCGTCAGGTCGAGCGGCGTCACGCCGGCATCGATGCGCTCGGGATAAGCCAGGCCGTAGGCGATCGGCGTGCGCATGTCCGGGTTGCCCAACTGCGCCAGTACCGAGCCGTCGTGGTAGGCCACCATCGAATGCACGATGCTCTGCGGGTGGATCAGCACCTCGATGCGCTCGGCCGGCGCGCCGAACAGCCAGTGCGCCTCGATGACCTCGAGGCCCTTGTTCATCATGGTGGCCGAGTCGACCGAGATCTTGCGGCCCATGACCCAGTTCGGGTGGGCGCAGGCCTGGTCAGGCGTAATGTCATGCAGCGTGTCGGGATCGCGCGTGCGGAACGGCCCCCCCGACGCGGTCAGCAGCACCCTGGCCACCCCGCGACCATAGCGCGGGTCGTCGGCAGGCAGGCACTGAAAGATGGCGTTGTGCTCGCTGTCGATCGGCAGCAGCGTGGCGCCATGCTCGCGCACCGCGTCCATGAAGATGCGGCCGGACATCACCAGCGCTTCCTTGTTGGCCAGCAGCACGCGCTTGCCGGCACGCGCAGCGGCCAGGGTCGGGCGCAGCCCGGCGGCGCCGACGATCGCGGCCATCACCGCGTCGGTCTGCGCGTCGGCGGCGACCGATTCCAGCTCGGCCTCGCCGTAGCTGACTTCGGTATCGACACCGGCGTCGCGCAGCAGCGCCTGCAGCTCCCCGGCCGCCTCGGCGCTGCCTACCACGGCGCGGGCCGGGCGGAACGCCATGCATTGCTCGGCCAGCTTGCGTACTTGCCGATGCGCCGTCAGCGCGTGCACGGTGTAGCGGTCGGGATGGCGGCCCACGACATCGAGCGTGCTTTCGCCGATCGAGCCGGTGGCGCCCAGGATGGTAATGCGCTGCATATCAGACCGATTCAGAGAAGGCTTCAGAGAAAAATCAGCATCAGTGCCGCCAGCGGGAACACCGGCAGCAAGGCATCGATCCGGTCCAGCACACCGCCATGACCCGGCAGCAGCCGGCTGCTGTCCTTCATGCCGACCTGCCGCTTGAGCAGCGACTCGAACAGATCGCCGATCACGCTTGCCGCCACCAGCAGCGTGGTCAGCGCGGCCACATAGCCCAGGCCGCCGCGGTCGCCCAGCACCGAGAACCACGTGGGCGCGAACGCATGGGTAGCGGCCAGCGCCAGGCCGATGACGAGCGCCAGCAGCCAGCCGCCGATGGCGCCCTCCCAGGACTTGCCCGGGCTGATGGACGGTGCCAGCTTGCGCCGGCCGATGGCCTTGCCGGTGAAATAGGCGCCGATGTCGGCTGCCCACACCAGCACGGCCGCGGTCAGCAGCACGCCGATGCCGGCGCCGCGCAGGATCATCGTGGCATGGGCAAACGCGGGCAGCATGACCAGGCCCAGTATGGCCCCCAGCACGGCAAAGCCCGGCGTCGCGGTGCGCACGCCGCGCGCCAGCAAGACCAGCGCCACGCCCCAGCACACCACCGCCGCTTCCAGCAGCCAGGTGGTGGCGTGCCGCAGCGGCATGTCATGCCAGGTGATGGTGGCAATCAGGCAGGCCAGCGCATAGACATAAGGCCAGGGCCCGCGCAGCCCGATCAGGCGTCCGAATTCCCAGCCCGCCAGCAGCACGATCACCCCGAGCAGACCCGCCAGGCCGGCCGGCGGCGCCAGGAACAGGATCGGAAGGATCAGCAGCAACAGGCACAGGGCGGTGATGACGCGGGTGAGGAGCATGCGCTGCGGTCCCGTGGTAGTTATTGGAGTAGCCTGGCCTGGCCCGGCCAGGATGTCAGGCCGTGCCCGATAGTCCCGACGCAACCAGTTGCGCGCTGGTGCGGCCGAATCGGCGTTCGCGCTGGCGGTACGAGGCAAAGGCCTTGTCCAGCTCGGCGGCGTCGAAATCCGGCCAGTACGCGTCGGTGAAATACAGCTCCGAATACGCAAGCTGCCACAGCAGGAAATTGCTGATGCGCTGTTCGCCGCCGGTGCGGATGAACAGGTCGGGCTCCGGCGCGTAGGCCATGGCCAGGTGCGGCGCGAGCATCGATTCGTCGATCGATTCCGGATCGAGCAACGGCGAGCGCGCCAGCATCTTGCGCATGGCCTGCAGCAGGTCCCAGCGGCCACCGTAGTTGGCGGCGATGGTCACGGTCAGGCCGGTGTTGCCGGCGGTGCGCGCCTCGGCATCCTTGATCAGCTTCTGGATGCGCGGGCTGAAGCGGGCGAGATCGCCAACCACCCGCAAGCGGATGTTGTTGGCGTGCATCTTCACCACTTCGCGGCGCAGCGACATCATGAACAGCCGCATCAGGAACGACACCTCGTCCGCCGGCCGGCGCCAGTTCTCGGAACTGAACGCGAACAGCGTCAGGTACTGCACGCCCCGCGCAGCGCTGGCTTCCACCACCGCGCGCACAGCATCCAGCCCCCGGGAATGCCCGGCAACGCGCGGCAGGTGCCGCTGGGTCGCCCAGCGGCCGTTGCCGTCCATGATGATGGCAACGTGGCGGGGCACGTAGGAGGTATCGGGTACGGCGAGCGTTGAACTGATGTGCTGCATGATGGCAGACGGTCGCGGGCAGCCCCGGCAGGTGCCGGGACGGCGTCAGACCGTCATGATCTCCTTCTCTTTTTCGGCGACCATCTTGTCGATTTCGGCGACGTACTTGTCGGTCAGCTTCTGCACCTCGTCCTGGCCGCGGCGCTCCTCGTCCTCGGAAATGGCCTTGTCCTTGACCAGCTTCTTGAACTGCTCATTGGCATCGCGGCGCAGGTTGCGCACCGCGATCTTGGCACCCTCGGCCTCGCCCTTGACGACCTTGGTCAGCTCCTTGCGGCGCTCTTCGGTCAGCGCGGGCATCGGCACGCGGATCACGTCGCCCATGGTGGCCGGGTTCAGGCCCAGGTCGCAGTCGCGGATGGCCTTCTCGACCGCGCCCACCATCTTCTTTTCCCACGGCTGCACCGTGATGGTACGCGCATCGGCCAGGCCGACGCTGGCGACCTGGCTGATCGGCACCATCGAACCGTAGTAATCCACCTGAACGTGGTCGAGCAGGCCGGTGTGGGCACGGCCAGTGCGGATCTTCGCCAGATCGGCCTTGAAGGCTTCGATCGACTTCTGCATTTTCTGCTCGGCGCTCTTCTTTGTGTCGGCGACGCTCATGTTAACCTCCGGAAATCAGCCAACCATGATCCCGCCGGGCGGGATCGAAAATGAATCATTCTACTCTTTGCCCGGCCAGACACCAGCGCCATGGCGCGGCATCGGGGGCGCCGGACTTAGACGTGGACCAGCGTACCCTCGTCTTCGCCCAGGATCACGCGCTTGAGCGCGCCCGGCTTGACGATCGAGAACACGCGGATCGGCAGCTTCTGGTCGCGGCACAGCGCAAAGGCGGTAGCGTCCATCACCTGCAGGTTCTTCGAGATCGCCTCGTCGAAGCTGATGGTGGTGTAGCGCGTGGCGCTCGGGTCCTTCTTGGGGTCGGCGGTGTAGACGCCGTCCACCTTGGTCGCCTTGAGCACGACCTCGGCGCCGATTTCCGAGCCGCGCAGCGCGGCGGCGGTATCGGTGGTGAAGAACGGATTGCCGGTGCCGGCGGCGAAGATCACCACCTTGCCCTCTTCCAGCTGGCGAATGGCGCGCGGGCGGATGTACGGCTCGACCACCTGGTCCATGCGCAGCGCCGACTGCACGCGGCCTTCGATATTGGCATGGCGCATCGCATCCTGCAGGGCCAGCGCGTTCATCATGGTGGCCAGCATGCCCATGTAGTCGGCCGTGGCGCGGTCCATGCCGGCCGCGCCACCCGCGACGCCGCGGAAGATATTGCCGCCGCCGATGACCACCGCGACCTGGACGCCGAGCTTCACGATCTCGGCAATGTCGTTCACCATCGCCTCGATGGTCGAGCGGTTGATGCCAAAGGCATCGTCGCCCATCAGGGCTTCACCGGACAGTTTCAGAAGGACGCGCTTGTAGGCTGGCATGTTTACCCTCGGACAGGAGCAAGTCGCTCGTTTGGGACTGAACACAAATGAGACGATTGATTTTTTGACACCGGTGGCGCGGATCGGCGCGCCGCCGGCGGAAGAAAGCCGGTTTTCGAGGTCGCCCCAGCCTGCCGGCAGGCGACAGGAAGACGACCGCGAAAACTGACTGCTGCAGTGCAACGTGCAATATGCATCACTGCACTACTTATGCAGAGGGGCACCTTGCGGCGCCCCTGCGGCATTATAGGCGCCCGGCCCGCCCGCTAGGCTGGCCGACGCGCCCTGACATCAGCCCTTCTGGGCAGCGGCCACCTGGGCGGCCACTTCAGCGGCGAAGTCGTCCTGCTTCTTCTCGATGCCTTCGCCCACGACATACAGGGTGAAGCCCTTCACGGTCGTGTTGGCGGCCTTGAGCATCTGCTCGACGGTCTGCTTGTCGTTCTTCACGAACGGCTGGTTGAACAGCGACACTTCCTTCAGGTACTTCTGCACCGAACCCTCGACCATCTTGGCGGCGATCTCGGCCGGCTTGCCCGATTCGGCAGCCTTCTGCTCGGCGATGCTGCGCTCCTTGGCGATCAGGTCGGCGGGGACCTGCTCGGCCGACAGCGACACCGGCTTCATGGCGGCCACGTGCATGGCGACGTCCTTGGCGGCGGCTTCGTCACCGTCGAACTCGACCATCACGCCGATACGGGTGCCGTGCAGGTACGAAACCAGCTTGCCGCCGTTGGCGTAACGGACAAAGCGGCGGATCGTCATGTTCTCGCCGATCTTGCCGATCAGGGCAGCACGGGTGGCTTCCACGCTCACGCCGTCGATTTCCAGCGCCGACAGCGCAGCCACGTCGGCCGGGTTCTGCCTGGCGATCAGCTCGGCAATCTTGGCCGTGAATGCCAGGAAGTCGTCGTTCTTGGAGACAAAATCGGTCTCGCAGTTCAGTTCGACCAGGGCGCCGGTGGTGCCGTCGATGAACGAACCAACCACGCCTTCAGCGGTCACGCGCGATGCGGCCTTGCTGGCCTTGTTGCCCAGCTTGACGCGCAGCAGCTCTTCGGCCTTGTTCAGGTCGCCGTCGGCCTCGGTCAGGGCCTTCTTGCATTCCATCATCGGCGCGTCGGTCTTCGCGCGCAGTTCTGCAACCATGCTTGCGGTAATTGCCGCCATTTGTCACTCCTTGAATGGTTCGCGCCGGGCCCCGGCAGTCGCCCGCGGCACCCGGTCGGTGGGTCTACAGCGCACCCGCGGCAGATATTGCCTGCGGCGGATGACAACAATTCAAATTCGAAAAAAGGGGGCGCCAGATGTGCCCCCTTTTTTTTGCCCTGCTGCCGACGTACCCCGGCTTGCGCCCTGCGCGCTGCCCGGCGTTCCGGGCGGCAGGCGATGCCTGCCTGTCGTGTGTTGACGTGCGCGCTATCGGGTTCCTTTCAGGCAGCGGGCCGGAGGCTATCAGCCTTCCTGCACTTCGACGAATTCGTCGTCGCCGCGGGCGGCTTCAACGACTTCCTGCACCGCGTTGGCACGGCCTTCCAGGATCGCGTCAGCCACGCCGCGCACGTACAGGGCCACAGCCTTGCTCGAGTCGTCGTTGCCCGGGATCACGTAGTCGATGCCGTCCGGCGAGTGGTTGGTATCAACCACGCCGATCACGGGGATGCCCAGCTTGTTGGCTTCGGTCACGGCAATCTTGTGGTAGCCGACGTCGACCACGAAGATGGCGTCAGGCACGCCGCCCATGTCCTTGATGCCGCCGATCGACTTTTCCAGCTTGATCATCTCGCGCTCGAACATCAGCGCTTCCTTCTTGCTCATGGTTTCCAGCGCGCCGGCTTCCTTGGCGGCTTCCATGTCCTTCAGGCGCTTGATCGAGGTCTTGACCGTCTTGAAGTTGGTCAGCATGCCGCCGAGCCAGCGGGCGTCGACGTAAGGCATGCCGGCGCGACCTGCTTCTTCAGCCAGGATTTCGCGCGACTGGCGCTTGGTGCCCACGAAAAGGATGGTGCCGCGATTGGCTGCCAGCTGACGCACATACTTCATGGCGTCCTGGAACATCGGCAACGTCTTTTCGAGGTTGATGATGTGGATCTTGTTGCGATGACCGAAGATGAAGGGGGCCATCTTCGGGTTCCAGAAGCGGGTCTGGTGGCCGAAGTGGCAACCGGCTTCCAGCATTTCGCGCATGGTAACGGACATGTGATTCTCCAAAGGGTTAGGTCTGAAGCCCGCCCCGACATTCCTGAAAAGGAACACCCCGGATAGGCGGGCCAGCGATTTCCAAAAACACATCGCAGCAGATGCTGCAAAATACCGGCCTGGCGGATGCAATGCTGCACCGCAATCAAGTCAGCCCGCTATTCTAGCAAGAAAAGCACCGAGCGTTCAAGCCGCCCAGCCCCCCGCGGTAAGACACGCATTGGAGATAACGCCGCCCGAAAGCGCCTCGGGACAGGCTGCGATCAGGCTCCGAAGGTGCGATAATCCCACATTGATCTTTCGAATTCGGCGTGGGCCAGTGGCCCCGTCATCACTTTTGGCGACGCAGCATGAGCATTTACCTGAACACCGCCGAAGACATCGCCCAGATGCGCGTGGCTTGCCGCCTTGCCTCCGAAGTCCTCGACTACATCACGCCCTTCGTCCAGCCCGGCGTCACCACGGGCGAGCTGGATCGCCTGTGCCACGCCTATATGCGTGACGTGCAAGGCACCGTGCCGGCGCCGCTGAACTATGCGCCCCCCGGCTACCCGCCCTTCCCCGGCGCGATCTGCACCTCCGTCAACGACGTGATCTGCCACGGCATCCCGGGCGAGCGCGTGCTCAAGAGCGGCGACGCGGTCAACCTGGACATCACCGTCATCACCAAGGAAGGCTATTACGGCGACACCAGCCGGATGTTCATCGCCGGCGAAGGCTCGATCCTGGCCAAGCGCCTGGCGCAGGTGACGTACGAATGCATGTGGAAGGGCATCGCCCAGGTGCGCCACGGCGCGCGCCTTGGCGATATCGGCCATGCCATCCAGGTGCACGCCGAAGCCGCCGGCTACAGCGTGGTGCGCGAATACTGCGGCCACGGCATCGGCAAGAACTTCCACGAAGACCCGCAGATCCTGCACTACGGCCGCGCCGGCACCGGCGCCGAGATCAAGGCCGGCATGATCTTCACCGTGGAGCCGATGATCAACGCCGGCAAGCGCGATATCCGCACCATGCCCGACCAGTGGACGGTCAAGACCCGCGACCGCAGCCTGTCGGCGCAGTGGGAGCACACCGTGCTGGTCACCGAGACCGGATTTGAGGTGCTGACGGTATCCGCCGGCACCCCGGCGCCGCCTGCCTTCATTACGGAGTCCGTCGCGGCCTGAGGTCGCACACCAGCCAGGGCGCCTGACCGGCGCCCTTATTTTTCCAGCCGTGCCCACGAACCACCCCGCCCTCTCCATGGACACCACGCCGGAACTGCTGCTGGCCACGCGTGTGCGCGACCAGCTCAAAGCCGCCAAGCAGGCCCTGTTTGCCGACTTCAATACCAGCACCAACGTCGGTACGCTGATCACGCGGCTGCGCCGCGCCGTCGACGCCGCGCTGGTGGAAGCATGGCGCGGCCTGGAGATGCCCGCGGGTGCGGCGCTGGTGGCGGTGGGCGGCTACGGCCGCGGAGAGCTGCTGCCCCATTCGGACGTCGACGTACTGCTGCTGCTGCCCGCCGAGCCCGGCCAGGACACCACCGGGCGGCTGGAGCGCTTTATCGGCCTGTGCTGGGACCTGGGGCTGGAGATCGGTTCGTCGGTACGCACCCTGGACGATTGCATCCGCGAATCGCGCCAGGACATCACCATCCAGACCTCGCTGCTGGAGGCGCGGCTGGTGACCGGCAGCCGCAAGCTGTTCGAGTCGATGCGCACACGCTACCTCGCCGACCTGGACCCGGCAGCGTTCTTCCAGGCCAAGCTGCTCGAAATGCGCCAGCGCCACGCCAAGTACCAGGACACGCCCTACGCGCTCGAGCCCAACTGCAAGGAAAGCCCGGGCGGCCTGCGCGACCTGCAGGTGATCCTGTGGATGACCAAGGCCGCGGGCCTGGGCGACAGCTGGAAAGAACTGTTCGAGCGCGGCCTGCTGACGCAGCGCGAAGCGCAGGAGCTGGCGCGCAACGAGCGCCTGCTCAAGACCATCCGCGCGCGCCTGCACCTGGTGGCAGGCCGGCGCCAGGACGTGCTGGTCTTCGACCTGCAGACCGCGCTGGCAGAATCCTTCGGCTACCGCCAGACCACCAACAAGCGCGCCAGCGAGCAGCTGATGCGGCGCTACTACTGGGCGGCGAAGGCGGTCACGCAGCTCAACAGCGTGCTGCTGCTGAACATCGAGGCGATGCTGTTCCCGAGCGAGTCGCAGGTCACGCGCGTGCTCAACGAACGCTTTGTCGAGCGCCAGGGCATGCTGGAAATCACCAGCGACGACGTCTACGAGCGCGATCCGCACGCGATCCTGGAAACCTTCCTGCTGTACCAGCGCACGCCCGGCGTGAAGGGCCTGTCGCCGCGCACGCTGCGCGGGTTGTACAACGCGCGCACTGTGATGAGCGCGGGCTGGCGCAACGACCCGGAAAACCGCCGCCTGTTCCTGGCCATCATGCAGGAGCCGCAGGGCATCACCCACGCGCTGCGGCTGATGAACCAGACCAGCGTGCTGGGGCGCTACCTGATCAACTTCCGCCGCATCGTCGGGCAGATGCAGCACGACCTGTTCCACGTCTACACCGTGGACCAGCACATCCTGATGGTGGTGCGCAACATGCGCCGCTTCGCCATCGTCGAGCACACGCACGAGTTCCCGTTCTGCAGCCAGCTGATGGCGAGCTTCGACAAGCCGTGGGTACTGTGGGTGGCGGCGTTGTTCCATGACATCGCCAAGGGCCGCGGCGGCGACCATTCCAAGCTCGGCACGCAGGACGCGCGCCGCTTCTGCAAGCAGCATGGCATCGCGCGTGAAGATGCCGACCTGATCAGCTGGCTGGTCGAGCACCACCTGACCATGAGCCACGTGGCGCAGAAGCAGGACCTGACCGATCCGGAAGTGGTGCATGCCTTTGCGCGCGCGGTCGGCAGCGAACGCTACCTGACCGCGCTGTACCTGCTGACGGTGGCCGATATCCGCGGCACCAGCCCCAAGGTCTGGAATGCGTGGAAGGGCAAGCTCCTGGAGGACCTGTACCGGATCACGCTGCGCGTGCTCGGCGGCGCCAGGGTCGATTCGCACTCGCTGTGGTCGCAGCGCAAGGAAGAAACCATTTCGACGCTGCGGCTCAAGGCGTTCGACCCGGAGCTTGGCAAGCCGTTGTGGGCGCAGCTCGACGTGGCCTTTTTCCTGCGCCACGATGCCCGCGATATCGCCTGGCTCACGCGACACCTGTACGACAAGGTCGACAGCCCCGCGCCGGTGGTGAAGGCACGCATCTCGCCCGCGGGCGAAGGCCTGCAGGTGGCGGTCTATGTGCAGGACCAGCCCGACCTGTTCGCGCGCATCTGCGGCTATTTCGAGCGCAAGGCGTTTTCGATCCAGGACGCCAAGATCCACACTACCCGGCACGGCTATGCGCTTGACACGTTCCAGGTCACCGACCCCGGCATGGCAGGGAATGGCAACTACCGCGGCAACTACCGCGACATCATTGCGCTGGTCGAACACGAGCTTTGCGAAAAGCTGCGCCAGCAGGACGCCCTGCCCGAGCCCACCCAGGGACGCCTGTCGCGCCAGTCGCGCAGCTTCCCGATCAAGCCACGCGTGGACCTGCGCGCGGACGAGCGCGGCCAGTATTACCTGCTGTCGCTGTCCGCCAACGACCGTACCGGCCTGCTGTACGCCATCGCCCGCGTACTGGCACGGCATCGCGTGTCCGTGCATTCGGCACGCATCAACACCCTGGGCGAACGCGTCGAAGACGTGTTCCTGGTAGACGGCAGCCGCCTGGCCGCCGACAACCGATTGCAGATTCAGCTTGAACAGGACTTGCTCGCCGCCCTCGCGATCTGAGGCCGCGGACAGCATCAACGATATGACCGACAGCAATTCGCCGAAGCGCAAGACGCTAGGCATCAAGGCCGCAAGCGATACGGGCACGGCCGCGCGCAAGACCGGCAACCGCCCGGTGCGGGTTTCGGACCTGAACCGGAACCGCGTGCGGGCCGTGTCCGAAGGCATCAAGCGTGCGCAGCAGAATGACGGCGGAAAGAGTGCCGGCCGCCGCGCGCCAGGCGAAGCGCAGAGCGGCGGCGACGCGCGCAAGCCGCGTCCGCCGCGCCCCGCTGACGGCGAGCGCCAGGCCCGGCCGCGCCGTGCCGAAGGCGAAGCGCGGCCGCCTCGACGTTTCGAAAGCAACGAATCGCGGCCGCCTCGACGCTTTGGCGACGACGACAACCGTCCGCGCCGCTATGGCGACGACCGTGGCGAAGCGCGCCCGCGCCGCTTCGAAGGCAATGACTCGCGGCCGCCGCGGCGCTTTGGCGATGACGACAACCGTCCTCGCCGCTATGGCGACGACCGTGGCGAAGCGCGTCCGCGCCGCTTCGAAGGCAATGAATCGCGTCCGCCGCGGCGCTTTGGCGATGACGACAACCGTCCGCGCCGCTACGGCGACGACCGCGGCGAAGCGCGTCCGCGCCGCTTCGAAGGCAATGACTCGCGGCCGCCACGGCGCTTTGGCGATGACGAAAACCGTCCGCGCCGCTATGGCGATGACCGCGGCGAAGCCCGCCCGCGCCGCTTCGAAGGCAATGACTCGCGCCCGCCGCGGCGCTATGGCGATGACGACAACCGCCCGCGGCGCTACGGTGACGACGACAACCGTCCCCGTCGCCCTGCCCCCACCGGCGAACGCCGCCGCGAGGGCGCGGCGCCGGCGCGCCGCTTCAGCGATGCCGCCGACCGCATCCGCACCGCCGGCAGTTCCAGCCCGCAGGCACCGGCACTGCGCCAGCAGAAGCCCGCACGCGACGATGCCGGGCCCGAAGCCACCCATGACGACAGCCTGGTGCGCCTGTCCAAGCGCATGTCCGAACTCGGCTTGTGCTCGCGCCGCGAAGCCGATGAGTGGATTCCGCGCGGCTGGGTGCTGGTCGACGGCAAGCCGGTGACCGAACTGGGCAGCCGCATCCGCCCGGATGCCGAGATCGAGATCCTGCAGGAAGCGCGCTCCGAACAGGGTGAGCGCGTCACCGTGCTGCTGCATAAGCCGGTGGGATACGTCTCCGGGCAGGCCGAAGACGGCTACGAGCCGGCCGCGGTGCTGTTTACCGCCGAGAACCAGTGGGAAGGCGACCCCTCGCGCAAGCGTTTCGCGCCGTGGCAACGCAAGAGCCTGGCGCCCGCCGGCCGCCTCGATATCGACTCCACCGGCCTGCTGGTGCTGACGCAGGATGGCCGCGTCGCGCGCGCGCTGATCGGCGAGGATTCGAACGTCGAGAAGGAGTACCTGGTGCGCGTGGTCTGGCATGGCCCGCAAGGCGCGGTCGAGCGCAATGTCAGCGAGGTGTTCCCCGCCGACCAGCTCGAACTGCTGCGCCATGGCCTGTCGCTGGATGGCGTGCTGCTCAAGCCGGCCAAGGTTAGCTGGCAGAACGAAGAGCAGCTGCGCTTCGTGCTGCGCGAGGGCCGCAAGCGCCAGATCCGCCGGATGTGCGAGCAGGTCGGGCTGGAAGTCGTCGGCCTGAAGCGCGTGCGCATGGGCCGCGTGGTGCTGGGCGACCTGCCGCCGGGGAAGTGGCGCTTCCTGGGGCAGTTCGAGAAGTTCTGATGCAGGAAGAAAAGCGGCCGGGATGGCCGCTTTTTTTGGGTTCGGCTGCCCACGCCTGGCACCAGCCTGATCCCCTTGCCAATTGTTTGCTCCCTCTCCCGCTTGCGGGAGAGGGTTGGGAGGGTTGGGGTGAGGGCCGACATGGCCCCGACGGGGCGCGCGGTACTTCGTGGCGGCCCCGCCCCCCCCCCCCCGGCCCCTCTCCCGCGAGCGGGAGAGGGGAGCAAACCAGCAGCGTGCCTATTGGCGTCGCTGTCAGTCGTCGCTATTTGCCGGCAAGTCCGGAAACAGGATCTCGGTAAACCCGAACCTCGAAAAATCCTTGATCCGCATCGGATAAAGAATGCCCTGCAGGTGGTCGCACTCATGCTGCACCACGCGCGCATGGAAGCCCTCGGCAACCCGCTCGATGCGATGGCCCATCAGGTCATACCCGCTGTATTTCAGCCGCACGTGCCGCGGCACCACCCCGCGCAGGCCGGGCACCGACAGGCACCCTTCCCAGCCGTCTTCCAGTTCCTCCGACAGCATCTCCAGCACAGGGTTCACCAGCACTGTCTTGGGAACCATCGGCGCATCCGGATAGCGGGGGTTGCGGTCGAAGCCGAAGATCACCACCTGCAGGTCCACGCCGATCTGCGGCGCGGCCAGCCCTGCACCGTTGGCGTGATCCATGGTGTCGAACATGTCTTCGATCAGCGTGCGCAGTTCCGGCGTATTGAAACGCTCTACCTTCCGCGCCACCTGCAGCAGGCGCGGATCGCCCATCTTGAGAATCTCGCGGATCATGGCTGTTTCCCCGGTTTTATTGCTGCGCGGGTGCGGCGCCCGCCTCTGCCAGCAACGCGAGCATGCCGGCCTCGTCCAGCACTGGCACGCCCAGCGCCTCCGCCTTGTCCAGCTTGCTGCCGGCTTCCGCGCCAGCGATCACGTAGTCGGTCTTCTTCGACACCGAGCCCGCCACCTTGGCTCCCGCCGCCTCGAGCAATTCCTTGGCGTCCTCGCGCGACATGGTCGGCAGCGTGCCGGTCAGCACGAAGGTCTTGCCCGACAGCGGTGCCGGTGCCCTGGCGGTCGGCTCGCTTTCCGGCCAGTGTACGCCTGCGGCGCGCAGTTGTTCGATGACCTCGACGTTATGCGGCTCGCCAAAGAAGTGCGCGATCGACTGCGCCACCACCGGGCCGACGTCGTTGACCTCAAGCAATGCGGCTTCATCGGCGGCCATCAGCCCGTCGAGCTTGCCGAAATGCCTGGCGAGATCCTTGGCGGTGGCCTCGCCCACGTGGCGGATGCCGAGCGCGAAGATAAAGCGGTTCATCGTCGTCTCGCGCGACGCCTCGATCGCCGCGACGAGGTTGGTCGCCGACTTGTCGGCCATGCGCTCCAGCGCCGCCAGCTTGGCCACGCCAAGCTTGTACAGGTCCGCCGGCGTACGCACGATGCCCTGGTCGACCAGTTGCTCGACGACCTTGTCGCCCAGCCCTTCGATATCCATGGCACGGCGCTGCGCAAAGTGCAGCAGCGCCTGCTTGCGCTGCGCGGCGCAGATCAGGCCGCCGGTGCAACGCGCGATCGCCTCGTCTTCCAGACGCTCGATATGCGAACCGCACACCGGGCAGGCCGTCGGCATCACGAAGGCACGCGCATCCGCCGGCCGGCGTTCGACCACTACCGCCACCACCTCCGGGATCACGTCGCCGGCGCGGCGCACGATCACGGTGTCGCCGATATGGACGTCTTTGCGGCGGATTTCGTCCTCGTTATGCAGCGTGGCATTGGTCACCGTCACGCCGCCGACGAACACCGGCTGCAGCCGCGCCACCGGCGTAATCGCGCCGGTACGGCCGACCTGCACCTCGATGTCCTCGACGATCGTGGTCATTTCCTGCGCAGGGAACTTGTGCGCCAGCGCAAAACGCGGCGCGCGCGAGACGAAACCCAGCCGCTCCTGCTCGGCCAGCGCATTGACCTTGTAGACCACGCCGTCGATGTCGTAAGGCAGGTCGTCGCGGCGCTTGCCGATATCGCGGTAGAAACCGAGCAATCCCTGCGCGCCCTTGACCACGGCGCGTTCCTTGCACACCGGCAGGCCCAGCGCATCGAAACCGTCGAGCATGGCGCTGTGCGTGGGCGGGCGATCCACGCCCTGCAGCTCGCCCAGGCCATAGGCGAAGAACGACAGCGGCCGCTTCGCCGTGATGCGCGGATCGAGCTGGCGCAGGCTGCCGGCAGCGGCGTTGCGCGGATTGACGAAGGTCTTTTCGCCGGCTTCCGCCTGGCGTGCGTTGAGCTTGTCGAAGTCACGGCGATACATGAAGACTTCGCCGCGCACTTCCAGCACCGCGGGCGCCTGGCCGCGCAGCTTCAGGGGGATCGCCTTGATGGTGCGCACGTTGACGGTGACGTCCTCGCCGGTCTCGCCGTCGCCGCGGGTAGCGGCCTGCACCAGCCGCCCGTCCTCATAGCGCAGCGACATGGCCAGTCCGTCGAACTTCAGCTCGCAGGAATACTCCACCGCGTCAGCCGCGCTGAACAGGTCGGCCTCGCCTGCCGCCGGAGCGGTGCGGCCCAGGCCCTGCGCGCAGCGGCGATCGAAGTTGAGCACGTCGTCGTCGGCGAAGCCGTTGTTCAGCGACAGCATCGGCACGCGGTGGCGCACCGTGTCGAAGGCGGCCAGCGCCTCGCCGCCGACGCGCTGCGTGGGCGAATCCGGCGACTGCAGCTCGGGATGCTCCAGCTCGAGCGCGATCAGTTCGCTGAACAGCGAGTCGTACTCGGCATCCGGGATGGTGGGCGCATCCAGCACGTAGTACTGGTAGCTGTGACGGTTGAGCTCGTCGTGCAGCCAGGCAACGCGCCTGGCCGCGGCTTCAGGCGGCAAGCCGCCGGCGGGCGCGGAGGCTTCGGCCTGCGCGCCGCGTGGTTTTGCGGTCATGGCAGGCTCCGGCTAGACGCTGAACAACCGCAGCGCCACCGGCGAACCGGCTGGCATGCCGCGCGCTTCCAGCTTCTGGTACAGCGTTTCCAGCTGGCCGAAGATGGCAATGAACGAGGCTTCGGTCAGCGGACGCATATTGTCGTCGACCAGCTGCGCGCCCATCCGCTGGGCCAGCGTGTGGCCGTACTCGCAAACCGTCTTGAACGGCCTGGTGTCCTGGTCGGCCAGCGGCACGTCGAGCAGCAGCGTGATCTGACGCCCGGACTTGACCGTCAGGTCGTCGCGCAGGAAGTTGGTATCGCCGAACTGCAGCGTGAACAGCGGGCGCTGCACGCCGTCGGCATTGGCCTGGTAGCGGATAAAGCGCGTGCCATCGCGCGACAGCACCAGCCCGTCCTGGGTGGCCACGTTCTGCACGTAGGCGGCCGACCACGGCGCACCGTCGGAAATTACGTTGACGCCCAGCTGCACGTCGCTGCCGGCGGCAAAGCCATCGAGCTCGCGCGCGTTGGCCACGGTCTCGCTCATGTCCGGCAGGTCGGCGGAGGCATCGAGCGCCTCGGCCAGCGACTCCACCGCGGTGATGAACTCGGAGAACTCCAGCGCATTGAGCGGGCCGCTGCGGTTGGCCAGCTGCACGCCGACCTGCAGGTCTTCGTACTGGTGGCCGGCGGTGACCGGTTCCCAAGCGTTGGCTTCGGCGCGCAAGCCCTCGATATGGACCTGCTTGGTGCCGGCTCGGCGCAGCCGGCCGGTCAGCGGCAGGATGCGGTCGCCGGAGGCCTTGCGCTCCAGGTGCAGCGGCACGATGCAGTCGATCAGGGGATCGATCACGGCCGGTGCGGGCTGGCCGTCGGGAACGGCGGCAACCGGGGGGGCGACCGGGGCGGGAACCGGTGCCGGCGCAGCCGCGGGTACGGGCGCTGCAGCGGGCGCCGGCGCCGATACGACCTCGGCGTCGCCGTCCTCGGCGCTGGACTCGGCCTGTACCACCCCGACAGCCACTGCCACTTCTTCCGCCACGGCCTCGTCAGCATCGGCGGTGCTGGCGGCTGCCGCGGCAGCGGCGGCCACGTGGTTGGGCTGCGACGGCGCTACCGGCATGCCGGGCGCCAGCGTCGGTTCGCGCCGCTGCACCGACTCGGCGCCGGCCTCGTGCAGCCGCGCCGTGGTCTCCGGCGCGGTGGCCTGGCCAACGACCGGCTCGCGCATCGGCGGCAGGTCGTCCTCGGGGCTCAGCTCGCGGGGACGGCGCGCCTTGCGGATCTGCCACTGGTTGTAGCCAAACAGCAGCACCAGGAATACCAAACCCGCGACGATCAGCGCGGTCTGCAGGTCCATGTTCAGCTTCATGCTGCAATCTCCAAAGCGCCCAAGTTGGTCACAGCACGGTGGTGTCGATTGCGCGCAGCATTCGCGGGCGTGCGCCGCCCCGCTGCGCGGGGCCCCTGCTTACTGCTCATGCTGCCTCCGCCATCGAAACCGCCGCGTCCATATCCACGGCCACGATCCGTGAAACGCCTTGCTCCTGCATGGTCACGCCAATGAGTTGATGAGCCATTTCCATGGCAATCTTGTTATGTGAGATGAAAACGAACTGAGTCTTGTCCGACATGCGCGCCACCATGTTGGCGTAGCGCTCGGTGTTGGCATCGTCCAGCGGCGCGTCCACCTCGTCCAGCAGGCAGAACGGTGCCGGGTTGAGCTGGAACATCGCAAACACCAGCGCGATCGCGGTCAGCGCCTTCTCGCCGCCCGACAGCAGGTGGATGGTCGAGTTCTTCTTGCCCGGGGGCTGCGCCATCACCTGCACGCCGGCGTCGAGGATTTCCTCGCCAGTCATGATCAGGCGCGCCTGGCCGCCGCCGAACAGCGACGGGAACAGCTCGCCGAAATGGTGGTTGACCTGGTCGAAGGTGCCCTGCAGCAGCGCACGGGTTTCCTGGTCGATCTTGGCGATCGCGTCTTCCAGCGTGTTGATGGCGTCGTTCAGGTCGGCCGACTGCGCGTCGAGGAAGGTCTTGCGCTCGCGCGCCGCCGCCAGTTCCTCCAGCGCGGCCATGTTGACCGGGCCCAACGCGTTGATGGCGTTGTTGATGCGCGTGACTTCGCCCTGAAGGTACGACGGCTTGAGGTCGCCGGTGAGCTTGTGCGCCAGCCCTTCCTCGTCGACCTGCGCCGTGGTCAGCTGCTCGCTGAACTGCTCCTGGTTCAGGCGCGCGGCCTGCTCCTTGAGTTGCAGCTCGGTGATGCGGTCGCGCAGCGGCTGCAGGCTGCGCTCGGCGGCCAGGCGCTGTTCCTCGAACTGGCGCAGTTGCGCCGACAGCGCATCGAGTTCGGTGCGCGCGACGGTGAGCCTTGCTTCCTTCTCGGCGCGTAGTTCCAGCGCGTCCTGCAGGCCGGTATGCGCGGTCTGCTCGTTGATGGTTTCAAGCTCGGCGCGGGCGTTCTCCAGCGATTCGGCGATGCGCTCGGCCTGGTCGGCCGCCACCTGGATATTGCGGCGCAGTTCGTCGATGCGGCTGGACAGGTTGCGCTCGGCGAAGAGCGCTTCCTGCGCGGCGCGCTCAAAGTCGCGCAGCTGGTGACGCGCGCCCGACAGCTTGCTGTCCAGGGCCTCGAACGCCATCTGCTGGTCTTCGTGCGAGGCCTGCATCTCCGCCAGCGCGGCGTCGTGCTGCTCGAAGCTGGCCTCGGATTCGGCGCGGATTGCGCGCTGCTCTTCGATCTGCGCGTGGATTTCTTCCAGCTCCTCGCGGATCTGGCCACTGCGCGCGGAATAGCGCTCCATCGCCTGCGACAGCTTGAGCACGTCCATCTGCAGCGCATGCACGCGGCGCGTGGCCTGCTCGGCGCGCGTGCGGGCCTCGCCCAGTGCCTGGCTGGCCTGCGTGTACGCGGCCTCGGCGCGCACCGCCTGGGTCTTGGCTTCGTCCGACAGCAGCGCCTGCGCGCGCGCCTGCTTCTGCAGGTTTTCGATTTCCTGCTCGCGCGCCAGCATGCCTGCCTGCTCGGAATCAGCGGCGTAGATCTGGATCGCGTTGCGGCCAACGACGTGGCCCTCGGCCACCACGAACGACGCGCCTTCCGGCAGCGTGCCGCGCGCGGCCAATGCCTGCGCCATGTCGGTGGCGACGAAGATATCGGCCAGCCAGTCCTGCATCACCGCGCGGATGCCCGGCTCGGTGATCTGCACCAGCGACATCAGCGGGCGCAGCCCCGCCGGCGTTTCCAGCGGACGGGCCGCGGCCGGCGGCGAATAGAACGCCAGCTTGGCGGGCGGCGCGTCCGTCAGGAAGGCCTTGACCCAATCCAGGTTGGAGACTTCCAGCGCGTTCAGCTTCTCGCGCAGCACGGATTCCAGCGCGTTTTCCCAGCCCGGCTCGATATGGACCTTCTTCCACAGGCGCGGCAGCCCGGCCAGCTCGTGCCTGGCCAGCCAGGGCTGCACCTTGCCATCGGTCTGCACGTTCTCCTGCAGCTGGCGCAGCGCATGCAGGCGCGCTTCCAGCGAGGCAATCGCGGCGGCTTCGCCATGCACACGCGCCTGCGCGGCGCGGCGTTCTTCATCGAGGCGCGGCACGCTTTCTTCGGCATCGGCCAGCACGGCCTGGGCTTCCTCGACCAGCGCCTCCTGCTCGGCCAGCTCGGCGCGGCCCTGTTCCAGCCGGGTTTCATCCGGGCGGTCCAGGCCCTTTTCCTCGGCCGACAGGCGTTCGCGGCGCTGTTCCAGCTGCTGCAGCATCTGGTCGGCGCTGCGCTGCTGCGCCGCCTCCAGCTTGAGCGCCTGCTCGGCCTGCATGATGCCGGCGCGCTGCTCGTTGAGCAGCTGCTGGGCATCGCGCCACTGCGCCTCCAGCGTCGGCAACTCGTCGTTCTTGTGCGCGACGGCCCCCTGCGCCTCGACCGTGCGGCCTTCGGCCACCGCCAGGTTTTCCTCGGCCTGCGCGAGTTCGTCGGTGGCCTGCTCGGCCTTGCCCTGCCATTGCTCGCGTTGCGCGGTCAGCGCGGCAATCTGGGCCTGCACGCGGTTGCGCGACTCCACCACGTAGCGGATCTCGGCCTCGAGCTTGCTGACCTCGGCGTTGGCTTCGTACAGCGCACCCTGCGCAGCGTGCATGCCATCCGATGCGGCATAGTGCGCGGCGCGCATGGTTTCCAGCTCGGCCTCGACATGGCGCAACTGCGCGGTCTGTGCTTCTAGGTCGATCTGGGCCTGCTCGATCGCGCGCTGATGGCGTTCCTGCTCGAGCTGCGCCTCGCGCTTGCGCAGCAGCCACAGCAGGTGCTGCTTTTCTTCGCCGTCGGACTGCAGCGTCTTGAAGCGCTGGGCGACTTCGGCCTGGCCTTCCAGCTTTTCCAGGTTGGTGCCGAGCTCGCGCAGGATGTCCTCGACGCGGGTCAGGTTCTCGCGCGTGTCGGACAGGCGGTTCTCGGTCTCGCGGCGTCGTTCCTTGTACTTGGACACCCCCGCGGCCTCTTCCAGGAAGATGCGCATGTCATCCGGCTTGGCCTCGATGATGCGCGAGATCATGCCCTGCCCGATGATGGCGTAGGCGCGCGGACCCAGGCCCGTGCCCAGGAAGATGTCCTGGATGTCGCGCCGGCGCACCGGCTGGTTGTTGATGTAGTAGGACGACGTGCCGTCGCGCGTCAGCACGCGCTTGACCGCCACTTCGGCGTACTGGCTCCACTGGCCGGCGGCGCGGCCCTCGGCGTTGTCGAACACCAGTTCGACGCTGGCGCGGCCGGCCTGCTTGCGCGCCGTGGAACCGTTGAAGATCACGTCCTGCATCGACTCGCCGCGCAGCTCGGAAGCGCGTGACTCGCCCAGCACCCAGCGCACCGCGTCGATGATGTTGGATTTGCCGCAGCCGTTGGGACCGACGATGCCGACCAGTTGGCCCGGCACCTGGAAATTGGTGGGATCGACAAAAGACTTGAAGCCCGCCAGCTTGATCGAGGATAGTCGCACGGTGTCTCGTGTGGTATCGGCCACCAGCGGTCCGTCTTCGGGTACCGCACGCGGCCTGGTATCGGGGCTATGGCAATGTTCAGAAGCCGGGCTGCGCGGGAGCCGGCGCGGCGTGCCGCCTGCGCCTCAAAATACCCCCCGGGCCCGAGAATTGGGGCTAATCATACCATCGCAGATGCCTTCGCCGGCCCGTTTGGCGGTTGCCCAGGGGTTGCATTCCTGCGCCGTTTTCCTTTGCTTTTCCGCGCCTTACGGGGGATTCCGCATGCACTTTGGCATCCCGCTGATGCGCGCTCTGCCGGCACGCACGGGAAGTGACGGGATAACTGATCAGGGTAAACGCCAGTCACTGCGGCGATAACGTAGTTCCGGAGTCACTCTGGATGGAGACGCGCACCGTTAAACGGTCGCCGGGCCGTGATCTGTCGTCGACATCATTTTCCAGGCAATCAAGGCACAGCGCGTGCCGCTGCCCTGGCCTTTAAGCCGCGGCCTCCGCACCCGCCGGCGCCGTTGCGCCCGGCCGGCCGCGGTGCACCAGCCCCGACAGCGCTCCCGCTGCGATGATGCACAGCCCGCCGGCCGCTTCCTTCCAGCTCAGCACCTCGGTCGCCAGCCACCACGCCGATAGCGCCGCGATCACGATCTCGAACAGCATCAGCAGCGACACCCGGTTGGCCGGCAGCCGCTGCAGGCCGTATTGCACCACCGAATTGCTGACCACCAGCACCGCGGCCAGGCCCAGCACCAGCATGGCGACGCTGACCTGCGCGCCCGGCACGACCGCCACCGCGCTGCCATCCATCAGCAGTGCCGCCGGCACGCCGACCGCGGTGCAGCCGAGGTACACCACCACGGTACGCACGCGCGCATCCATGTCGGGAAAGCGCTGGCCGGCTCGGCGCGACAGCACGTTATTGACGGCAAAGCCCATGCCGCCGATCAGACCCGACCATTCCGCGGCGCTGCCCGGCAGCGGCACGCCGACTTGGGGCGTCCACAGCATCCGCCCGGCACCAGACAAGGCCAGCGCCACCAGCCCCAGCCCGGCCGGCGACAGCCGCTCGTGCAGGAACAGCCGCGCGAACAGCGCGGTCCAGACCGGCGTCAGGTAGAACAGCAGCAGCACGCGCATGACATGGCCGTTGACGCTGCCCCAGACAAAGCCGGCGTTGGTCACGCCGGCCGCCAGCCCGATCGCGACAAAGAGCCAGTGCGGGCGCAGCCCGGCCAGCTGGCGGCGGAACGCCAGCAGCGACAGCCCTGCGGCGACCGCGCTGACCAGCGCGGCGGCGTGCAGGCCGCCCAGCCCCCAGCCGGCCAGAACGCGGTACGGGAACCAGGCGACGCCCCATACCGAGGCCCCCAGCAGGATGGAAAGAGACGCCTTGACCGCATGGCGATCGGCCGGCGCTGCATGCGGCGCCGCAATGGGCGTAATGGATTTTGTACTCATGAAGGGAATCTGTTTGAGGCGAGCCGGCGCCCTCTGCCGTCATGCGAAGACGGGCGAGCAGGCAGGTCCGGACGACGCCGGCGGCATCACTGCGATGTGATGCCCGCCATCCGTGCCCCGGCCGGCCGCCCAGGGCGGCTCCGGTGCACGGTAACCCGCGCCGTTCCTCTATAATGCGTCGTTTTAACCGGCCCCCGACTGCTACCGTGAATCCGCGCCTCGACCTGCTCCAGCCCTACCCGTTCGAGAAACTGCGGGTACTCTTTTCGCAGGTCAAGCCTGCCGACAAGCCTGCGATCAGCTTCGGCATCGGCGAGCCCAAGCACCCGACGCCCGGGTTCATCAAGCAAGCGCTGGCCGAGTCGCTTTCGGGACTGGCGAATTATCCCACAACGGCTGGTTCCGATGCACTACGACAGTGCATCGCCGGCTGGCTGGAACGCCGCTACGGGCTGCCCAAGGTCAATGCCGCCACCGAAGTGCTGCCGGTGACGGGGTCGCGCGAGGCGCTGTTCGCCTTCGCCCAGACCGTGGTCGACGGCACCAGGCCCGGCGCGCTGGTGATGTGCCCGAACCCGTTCTACCAGATCTATGAAGGCGGCGCGCTGCTGGCCGGCGCCACGCCCGTGTTCGCCAACAGCGACCCGGCGCGCAACTTCGCCCCGGCCTTCGACCGTATCGGCGAAGAGGTCTGGCAGAACGTCCAGCTGCTGTTCGTCTGCACCCCGGGCAACCCCACCGGCGCGGTGCTGTCGCTGGACGACTGGAAGCAACTGTTCGCCCTGTCGGACCGCTACGGCTTCGTGATCGCGTCGGACGAGTGCTACTCGGAAATTTATTTCGACGAAGGCCGCGCTCCGCTGGGTGCGCTGGAAGCCGCGCACAAGCTCGGCCGCGGCTTTGAACGGCTGGTGATGTTCTCCAGCCTGTCCAAGCGCTCCAACGTGCCGGGCCTGCGCTCCGGCTTTGTCGCCGGCGACGCCGCGCTGCTGAAGAAATTCCTGCTATACCGTACCTACCATGGCGGCGCGATGAACCCGGCGGTGCAGAGTGCCAGCATCGCCGCCTGGAACGATGAGGGCCACGTGCGCGAGAACCGCGCCGCCTACATGCGCAAGTTCAGCGAAGTGACGCCGATGCTGGCCGAGGTGCTGGACGTGGCGCTGCCCGACGCCGGCTTCTACCTGTGGGCCGATGTCTCGCGCACCGGCCTGAGCGATACCGGGTTCGCCGCGCGCCTGCTGGCCGAGCAGAACGTGACCGTGCTGCCGGGCAGCTACCTGGCGCGCGAAGCCGACGGCATCAACCCGGGCGCCAACCGCGTGCGCATGGCGCTGGTGGCGACGCCGGAGGAATGCCTGGAAGGGGCGCGCCGCATCGTCGAATTCTGCAAATCGCTGGGCTGAGGCGCTGCCTCGCCCACCGGATTGGCCAGATCCAAGCATCAATATTCAACCCTGAGAAAACGAACATGACGCAAGCACTGCAAGCCCTGATCGACCAGGCCTGGGAAGACCGCACCAGCCTGTCGCCGAAGTCCGCCCCCGCCGATATCCGCGAGGCTGTCGCCAACGTCATCGGCCAGCTGGACGCCGGCACGCTGCGCGTGGCCGAGAAGCAAGGCAAGGACTGGATCGTCAACCAGTGGGTCAAGAAGGCCGTGCTGCTGTCGTTCCGCCTGGAAGACAACGCGCCGATGAGTGCCGGCGGCTTTGCCCAGTTCTACGACAAGGTGCCGACCAAGTTCGCCAACTGGAGCGGCGACGACTTTGCCAAGGCCGGCTTCCGCGTGGTGCCGCCCGCCGTGGCCCGCCGCGGTTCGTTCATTGCCAAGAATGCGGTGCTGATGCCGTCGTATGTCAACATCGGCGCCTATGTCGATGAAGGCACCATGGTCGACACCTGGGCCACCGTCGGTTCGTGCGCGCAGATCGGCAAGAACGTGCACCTGTCGGGCGGCGTCGGCATCGGCGGCGTGCTGGAGCCGCTGCAGGCCAACCCGGTCATCATCGAAGACAACTGCTTCATCGGCGCCCGTTCGGAAGTTGTGGAAGGCGTGATCGTGGAAGAGAACTCGGTGATCTCGATGGGCGTGTACCTGGGCCAGTCGACCAAGATCTACGACCGCGAAACCGGCGAGATCCACTATGGCCGCGTGCCGGCCGGTTCGGTGGTGGTGGCGGGCAACCTGCCGTCCAAGGATGGCAAGTACAGCCTGTACTGCGCCGTGATCGTGAAGAAGGTCGACGCGCAGACCCGCGCCAAGACCAGCCTGAACGACCTGCTGCGTGACTGATCGCGTCTGATTGCGCCTGATCGCGCTGGCGCGGCCTCGCTGCGCCACCCCGTCCCGGGGCCGGTCCCCGGGACAGCATTACCGCTGTTACCGCTGTTACCGCTGTCACCCCCCGCCTGGCCAGGCTGAACATGCCTTCCCTCCGCAAGCGACTCATGGCCCTGGATCCCGCCACCGTCAGTACCGTGCTCTCCCTGTTGCCAACCATTCTCGAGCAGGCCAACAAGACCATCGAGAAGATCAAGAAAGGCAAGCGCAAGGACGATGCGCCGGAAGGCGCCGTGGCCGACATGCGCGATCCCGCCGCGCGCATTGCGGAACTGGAAGCCGCCGCCGTGCAGCAGGCCGAGGCGGTCAAGCTGCTGGCCGAGCAGCACGCCATCACCATCGAGGCGCTGCGCAAGGAAGCCGCGCGGCTGGACCGCCGCCTGCGCCTGATGACCGCCGTCGCCATGGGTGGCGTGGCGCTCGGGCTGGGCAGCCTGGTGATTGCGCTGAACCTGCTGTTCCGCTGACCCCGAACATTCCCAAAGAACAAGCCATGACCGTCCTGCTCTACGGCATTCCCAACTGCGATACCGTCAAGAAAGCCCGCACCTGGCTGGATGCCAGCGGCGTGGCTTACACCTTCCACGACTTCAAGAAGCAAGGCGTGGATGAAGCCATGCTGCGCGGCTGGCTCAGGCATGTGCCGCTGGCTACGCTGCTGAACCGCAAGGGCACCACCTGGCGCGCGCTGTCGGACGCCGACAAGGCCCGCGCCGAGGAAGAAGCCGGCGCGATCGCGCTGATGCAGCAGAGCCCGTCGCTGATCAAGCGCCCGGTGCTGGCCCACGCTGGCAAGGTGATGGTGGGCTTTTCCGCCGACCAGTACGCCAGCCAGTTCTGATTTCCCTGCAGATTTACCTGCTGATTTACCTGATCGCCGCCGTCACATGACCGCCACCCTCGCCCTCACCGAAGACCTGATCCGCCGCCGCTCCGTCACGCCCGCCGACGAAGGCTGCCAGGCCATCCTGGAAACCCGCCTGAAGGCGCTCGGCTTCGACTGCGAAGCCATCGTCAGCGGTCCGGACGATTTCCGCGTGACCAACCTGTGGGCGGTCAGGCGCGGCACGCAGGGCACGGCGGGCAAGCTGCTGGTGTTCGCCGGCCATACCGACGTGGTGCCGACCGGCCCGCTGGAGCAGTGGCACTCCGACCCGTTCGAGCCGACCCATCGCGACGGCAAGCTGTACGGCCGCGGCGCGGCCGACATGAAGACCTCGATCGCCGGCTTCGTGGTGGCGGTCGAGGAGTTCGTCAAGGCGCATCCCGCGCATGCCGGCTCGATCGGCTTCCTGATCACCAGCGACGAAGAAGGCCCGGCGCATGACGGCACCATCAAGGTCGTCGAGGCGCTGACCGCGCGCGGCGAGCGCCTGGACTACTGCGTGATCGGCGAGCCGACCTCGGTCAACGCGCTCGGCGACATGGTCAAGAACGGCCGCCGCGGCTCGCTGTCGGGCAAGCTGACGGTCAAGGGCATCCAGTGCCATATCGCGTATCCGCACCTGGGCCGCAATCCGATCCATGACGCCGCGCCGGCGCTGGCCGCACTGGCCGCCGAGGTCTGGGACGAAGGCAACGAATACTTCCCGCCGACCAGCTGGCAGATGTCGAATATCCACGGCGGCACCGGCGCCACCAACGTGATCCCGGGCCACGTCACCATCGATTTCAATTTCCGCTTCTCGACCGCCAGCACGCCCGAAGGCCTGAAGGCGCGCGTGCATGCGATCCTGGACCGCCACAGCCTCGAATACACGCTGGACTGGACCCTGGGCGGCGAGCCCTTCCTGACGGCACGCGGCGACCTGTCCGACGCGCTGTCGTCCGCGATCAAGGCCGAAACCGGCTTCGACACCGAGCTGTCCACCACCGGCGGCACCTCCGACGGCCGCTTCATCGCCAAGATCTGCCCGCAAGTGATCGAGTTCGGTCCGCCCAACGCCAGCATCCACAAGATCGACGAGCACGTCGAGGTGCGCTTCATCGACCCGCTGAAGAACGTTTACCGCGGCGTGCTGGAACGCCTGATCGCCTGATTTTTTCGCCGAAAGACACTGACATGGCAACACCCTCTCCCCTGCGCACCGTGCGCGACCTGCTGCGTCTCGCAGTCTCGCGCTTCACCGCCGCGCGCCTGTCCTTCGGCCACGGCAGTGCCAACGCCTATGACGAGGCGGCCTACCTGGTGCTGCACACGCTGAACCTGCCGCTCGACACGCTCGACCCGTTCCTCGATGCGCGCCTGCTGCCCGAGGAAATCGACGCCGTGCTGAAGGTGATCGACCGCCGCGTCAACGAGCGCGTGCCGGCGGCGTACATCACGCACGAGGCCTATATGCATGGCCTGCGCTTCTACGTCGACTCGCGCGTGATCGTGCCGCGCAGCTTCATCGGTGAACTGCTGCAGGAAGGGCTGGAGCCGTGGGTCGGCGAGACCGAACAGATCGGCCCGGTGCTGGAGCTGTGCACCGGCTCGGGCTGCCTGCCGATCCTGGCCGCGCATGTGTGGCCGCACGCGAAGATCGATACGGTCGACATCTCGCCCGACGCCCTGGCCGTGGCGCGCCGCAACGTCGCCGACTACAAGATGGACGACCGCATCCGTCTCTACGAAGGCGACCTGTACGCGCCGCTGCCGCATGGCGCGACCTACGATGTGATCCTGACCAACCCGCCATACGTCAATGAGGCCTCGATGCAGGCACTGCCGGCGGAATACCAGGCCGAACCGCGCATCGCGCTGGCCGGCGGGGACGATGGCATGGACGTGGTGCGGCGGATCATTGCCGGCGCCAAGGCGCGATTGAATCCGGGTGGCGTGCTGGTGGTCGAGATCGGCAACGAGCATGCCAATGTGGAAGCCGCCTTCCCCGAGCTGGAAATCGTCTGGCTGCCGGTCAGCGCGGGCGAGGAGCAGGTGTTCTTGCTGACGTACGACGCGCTGCCGGGCTGATCGCCGTAGCAAACCCACAGATCGCGCCCGCGCAATCTGGGCGAACACCGGCCAACCGTTGATCTGGCAACGCGCGCAGGCTCTACACTCGCTGCAGATATAGCGCCACTGACGCCGTGACCGCCAGCAACTCCCCCCTCCCCGGATCCCCTCCCGGTTCCAACGCCCTGCCCGCCCGCGCCGCAACCACGCGCGCCGTGCGCGGCATCGCCATCCTGACCTTTGCGTTCGCGCTCAGCCAGTTCTTCCGCTCCTGCCTGGCAGTGATGGCGCCGGAGCTGCAGCATGATTTCGGCCTGTCGCCGGCGGGGTATGGCGCGCTCTCTTCGTCATTCTTCCTGGCCTTTGCCGTGGCGCAGATCCCCGTGGGCATTGCGTTCGACCGCTACGGTGTCGGCCGCCCGACCGCGCTGCTGCTGGCCGTGGGCGCGCTGTCGTCGATCTTGTTCGTGCTGGCGCCCAACGGCACCGCGGCCACGCTGGCACAGGTAGGGCTGGGGCTGGCGTGCGCGCCCGTGTTCATGGGCCTGCTGCATTTCGCCTCCGAACAACTCTCCGAACGCGACTACACCCGCGTGGTCAGCCGCTCCAACGCCACCGGCATGATCGGCTCGCTGTGCGCTACCGCGCCGCTTGGCTGGGCCATCTCGCTGATCGGCTGGCGGCCATCGATGGCGGTATCGGCACTGGGCATGGTGGCGGCCTGCTATGGCGTGTGGCGCTTCGTGCGCGACCATGGCCATGCCGAGGCCCGCAGCGCCTCGTGGCCCGCGATGCTGTCCGAAAGCGTGCAGCTGCTGAAGCTGGCGCCACTGTGGACGCTGATCCCGCTGTGCGTGGCCATGGCTGCCGGCACCGCCTTCCGCAACGCCTGGAGCGGCCCCTACCTGGCCGAGGTATTCGGCCTGGGCTCGGCTCCGCGCGGCGTGGCGCTGACGCTGCTGAGCCTGGCCGGCTTCCTGACGGCATTCCTGCTGCCGGTGCTGGTCCGGCGCAGCACGCTCAAGACCGCCATCGCCGGCTGGTCGTGCTTTGCCATGTCGGGGGCGATCCTGCTGGCACTATGGCCGGACACCGGCATCGGCTACGCCGTGGCGATGATGGCACTGCTGTCGACCATCGGCATGCTCCATCCGCTGGTGATGGCGCAGGGCCGTGGCCTGATCCCGCCTTCGCAGCGCGGCCGCGGCCTCGGCCTGCTCAATACCTTCGTGTTCCTCGGGTCGGCGCTGACGTCGTGGGCGTTCGGCCTGATCGCGAACGCGGGACATGTACGGCAATGGCCGGTGGCATCGACTTATGCGGCGATCTTTGTGTCTGCAGCGGTGCTGGTCGCGGTGTCGCTGATCCCGTATTTCTTCAGTCCGCCGCATCCGACCAACTGAGCGCCGGCCCTCCATAAGGCCGCGCGGCGTGTGGATCACCGGGCTGACCGCCTGGGCTTCGCCCACAAAAAGCCAGACTTATCGATTTAAGAATTCCCCTGCCGCCGATCCCGTTTTACCGTTTGTGACACCAACGTCCCAGCCCGCAATATGGGACGGCGGCAGCGCCCGCGGCCGCATAACAAGGAGACACATCGATGGCATCATCCCTGCGCCCCGCCCCGGGCCGCCGCGCATGGCTAGTGCGCGGCCTGGCCGGCATGCTGGCCGCCGGCTCACTGGCCGTACCGTTCACCGCCGGCGCCGAGGCCTGGCCCGCGCGGCCGATCCAGCTGCTGATTCCCTACCCGCCTGGCGGCAGCGCCGACCTGCTGGCGCGGCCGGTGGCCGCCAAGCTGCAGGAAAAGCTGGGCCAGCCGGTGGTGCTCGACTACCGGCCCGGCGCCGGCGGCACCATCGCCACGCAGGCGCTGGCGCGCGCCAAGCCGGACGGGTACACGCTGATCATGGTGCTGGCCGCACATGCCATCAATGCGAGCCTCTATCCCAAGCTGCCGTACGACACCCGCAAGGACTTCGCGCCGGTGTCGCTGGTGGCCAACCTGCCGATGATCCTGGCCGGCAGCTCGTCGCTGCGCGCGAACAACGTGCAAGAGCTGATCGCGGAGGCCAGGGCCAATCCCGGCAAGCTGACCTTCGCCTCGGCCGGCAACGGCAACACCGGCCACCTGGCGGGCGAGTTGTTCGATTCCGTGGCCGGCATCAAGATGACCCACGTTCCGTACAAGGGCAGCGCACAGGTGGTGACAGCAATGCTGTCGGGCGAGGTCCAGCTGACCTTTGACAGCATCTCCACCACGCTGCCACACGTGAAGAGCGGCAAGCTGCGCGCGCTGGCGGTGACCGGCAGCCAGCGCGCCGCGGTCGCACCCGACGTGCCGACGCTGGCCGAAGCCGGCGTGCCGGGCATCAGCATCACCGGCTGGTATGCGGTGCTGGCGCCGGCCGGCACGCCGCAGCCGGTGGTCGACCGCCTCAGCACCGAGATCGCCACGGTGCTGCGCCAGCCCGACCTGAAGGCCACGCTGGCAACCAACGGCTATGAACCGGTCGGCTCCACGCCCGCCGCGCTGCGCACGCATATCGATGCCGAGATCAACCGCTGGAGCAAGGTGGTGAAGGACTCCGGCGCGCAGATACAGTAACCGCTTTCCAGCGGGCGCCGCATGCCGGCGCCCGCTCCGCTTTTTGCGACATGACCTTGCCGACATGACCCAGACGCCCACCCAGCCCACCCAGCCCTCCCAGCCCGCGCCGCTTACCCGCCCTTTCACCACCATGTCCGTGCTCGTGCGCGAGCATGCCACCGAACGCCCCACGCAGCGCGCGCTGATGCATGACGGGCGCGTGCTCGACTATGCCGGGCTGGACGCCGCCATGGACCGCATCGCCGCTGCGCTGGCGCGCGACAACGTGCGCCCCGGCGAGGCCATCGCAATCTGTGCCAACTCGTCGATCGAATACGCCGCGGTCTACCTCGGCGCGGTGCGCGCGGGCGTGGTGGTGGCGCCGCTGGCACCGTCGTCGACGCCGGAAAGCCTGGCCGGCATGGTGGCCGACGCCGGTGCGCGCATCCTCTTTGCCGATGCCGCGGTTGCGGCCGCCCTGCAGCCGGTGCGCGCGCAACTGGCGGACACGCCCATCGTCACGCTCGATGGGAGCGAAGGCTTTGATGGCGGCCAGCCCTACGCTGACTGGCTCGCCCCCGCCGGCACGCCGGTGCAGGAGCCCGAAATCCTCCCGGAAATGCCGCTGAACATCATCTATTCGTCCGGCACCACCGGCAAGCCCAAGGGCATCGTGCAGTCGCACGGCATGCGCTGGGCGCACGTGTCGCGCGGCGCGGCCACGGGCTACGGCACCGACGCGGTCACGCTGCTGTCGACGCCGCTGTACTCCAACACCACGCTGGCCAGCTTCTTCCCGACCATCGGCCTGGGCGGCACGGCGATCCTGATGGCCAAGTTCGATGCGGGCAAGTACCTGGCACTGGCGCAGCAGCACCGCGTCACGCACACCATGCTGGTGCCGGTGCAATACCAGCGCCTGCTGGCGCATCCGGACTTCGATAGTCATGACCTGTCGTCCTTCCGGCAGAAGTTCTGCACCAGCGCGCCGTTCAGCCCGGCATTGAAGGCTGAGGTGCTGCGCCGCTGGCCGGGCGGGCTGACCGAGCTGTACGGCATGACCGAAGGCGGCGGCAGTTGCCTGCTGCACGCGCACCAGTTCCCCGACAAGCTGCACACCGTGGGCCGGCCCGCGCCGAACGCCGACATCCGCATCATCGATGACGAAGGCCGCGAGTTACCGCCGGGCAGCACCGGCGAAGTGGTAGGCCGTTCGCCGGCCATGATGAACGGCTACCACAACCAGCCGGAGAAGACCGCCGAGACCGAATGGTTCGATGCGCAGGGCAACCGCTTCATCCGCACCGGCGATATCGGCCGCTTCGATGAAGACGGCTTCCTGGTGCTGGTCGACCGCAAGAAGGACATGATCATCTCTGGCGGCTTCAATATCTATCCGAGCGATATCGAGGCGGTGGTGCGCGAGCACCCGGCGGTCGCCGAGGTGTCGGTGGTCGGCGTGCCGTCTGAGCGTTGGGGCGAGACGCCGGTGGGCTTCGCCGCGCTGCGCGCGGGGAGCGGCGCCACGGCACAGGACGTGCTCGCCTGGGCCAACGAGCGCCTGGGCAAGACCCAGCGGCTGGCGGAGTTGCACGTGGTCGACAGCCTGCCGCGCAGCGCCATCGGCAAGGTGCTCAAGCGTGAATTGCGCGACCGGCTGACGCAGGCATAAGCCCCATGCAAAGCATGCTGACGCGGTGCGCGCAGCACAATCGCAGAAAGTTTGCGAAGGTGCTTGCGCAATCGCGGAGGCATACCTATAATCTGCGGCTTCGCTAGGCTCGTAGCTCAGCTGGTTAGAGCACCACCTTGACATGGTGGGGGTCGTTGGTTCGAGTCCAATCGAGCCTACCAACGCACAAAGGAAACGGACGGTACGCAATCGCGCACCGTCCGTTTTTCTTTTTGCCGCGTGGAACGATCAGGCGCGGATGCCGAACTCCGCCAGCACCGCTTCGGTGTGCTGCCCCAGCGTGGGCGCATCGCCCTCGGGCCGCGTCATGCCTGCCATGCCCGGCAGGTTGGCCCACGGCACCTCGCCGATCCCATCCAGCCTCAGGCGGCCAAATACCCCCGCCTGCCGGCATTGCGCGCTCCGCAGGAAATCGCTTGCGTGGCTGACGCGGCCGAACAGCACATCATGCTCGGTCAGCAGCGCTTCCCAATGTGCGAGCGGCTGCGCGGCGACTGCCCGCGCCACGCGCTGGTTCAGTTCCGCCGCGCGTGGCAGCCGGCCGCTGCTGGTACGCAGCGCGGCATCGTCGAGCCAGTCGTCAAAGCCCAGCACGCGCGCCAGCCGCACGAACATCGCGTCGTTGAGCATGCTGATGTAGAGCATGCCGTCCGCTGCGGCGAA
Source organism: Cupriavidus consociatus (assembly GCF_017814975.1). Lineage (GTDB taxonomy): Bacteria > Pseudomonadota > Gammaproteobacteria > Burkholderiales > Burkholderiaceae > Cupriavidus > Cupriavidus consociatus. The sequence goes on along the minus strand of NZ_JAGIQA010000001.1, from coordinate 443,252 downwards.
CAACCCCGTCGGCGCATTGGCCGCCGCCATTTCGGCGCCGGGGAACATGGCATCGTCCACCAGCAGGTACGACTGCAGCGCCGCGCTGGTTTCCAGCAGCGACAGCTGCACATGGCGCCCCTTGCCATGGCGCGCGGCCCTGAACAACGCCGCGCACGCATGCTGGGCGGCATAGAGCCCGGTGCCGAGATCGATCAGGAAGAACGGGATGCGCCGCGGTTGGCCCGCGGCGTCGCGGTTCAGGTGCATCAGCCCGCTGACCGCCTGCACCGTGGTGTCGACTGCCGGCAGCGCCGCCATCGGGCCGGCATGACCGTAGCCGGTGATCGACACATAGACCAGCGCCGGGTTACGCGCCGCCAGCGCCTCGTAGCCCACGCCCATGCGCTCGGCCACGCCGGGGCGGAAGTTCTGGATCACCACGTCGGCAAGCTCCGCCAGGCGCGCAATGGCGGCGCGGCCGCTGTCGGTGCGCGCATCCAGCAGCACGCTTTCCTTGCCGGCGTTGCACGCGACCGCGATCGCGGTCTGGCCGGCGCGGATGCGGCCCATGTTGCGCGACCAGTCGCCGCCGGGTGGTTCCACCTTGATCACGCGCGCGCCCTGCTGGCGCAGCACCAGTCCGCAGTAGGGACCGGCGATCCCCTGGCTCAGGTCAAGCACCGTCAGGCCGTCGAGCAGCGCAGCGTCTTGTTGCATGTCGTTCTCCACGTTTTCAGATATCCAGCATGACCTTGCCGATGGCGCGGCGCGACATCGTGGTGTCGACCGCCGCCAGCCAGTCGCGCAGCGGGAAGTGCTGCAGCACGGGCGGCGCCAGCTTGCCGCTCGCCACCGCCTGCATGATCTGCTCGACCACCTGCTGCACGCGCGGCGCAAAGCGCTGGCGTTCATCGGTCAGTCCCCAGCCGATGTAGTAGCCGTAGTTGAAGCCGATCATCGACAGGTTCTTGACCAGCAGCAGGTTCGCAGGAACTTCCGGAATGCGGCCGCTGGCATAGCCGATCGACAGCAGCCGTGCGCCCGGCGCCGCGCAGCGCAGCGAGGCGTCGAACAGGTCGCCGCCGACCGGATCGAACACCACGTCGACCCCGCCCGCCGGGCACAGCGCCTTCACCGAGGCCGCCAGCGTGGCCGCGTCGGCAGGCAGCGCATGCGCCGCGCCATTGCCCAGTGCCGCCTCGCGCTTGGCGTCGGTGCTGGCGGTAGCGATCACGCGCGCGCCCATCAGCTTGCCCAACTGCACGGCCGCCGTGCCGAGCGCGCCGCTGGCGCCATGCACCAGCATGGTCTCGCCGGGTTGCAGCGCGGCGCGCCACGTCAGCGCGGCCCACACCGTGCCGTAGGTGACCGGAAGTGCCGCGGCGTGCGCCAGTGCAAGGCCATCCGGCACCGGATAGACCGTGTCGCAGGTCGTCACGACTTCTTCGGCAAAACCGCCCCAATCCAGCGCCGCCGACACGCGCTGCCCAACGCGCAGGCGCGTCACGTCCGGCGCGACCTCAAGGATCTCCCCGGCCGCTTCCGTGCCGGGCGTGAACGGCAGCGGCGGCTTGCGCTGGTACTTGCCCGACACGAACAGGCTCAGCGCAAAGCCGACGCCAGCATGGCGCACGCGGATGCGCACCTGTCCCGGCCCGAGCGGCTGGCGCGGGATGCGCTGCAGTTCCAGTGCGCTCCAGTGACACCAGCGCGAGCAGACCAGCCCCAGGTAATCGTCCTCTTGCATCATCAGTCCAGTCATTCCAGCGTGATGCCGACATCGCGGATGATGCGGCTCCATTTGTCGCGGTCGCTCTTCAGCACCGCGGCGAAGGCTTCCGGCGTGCCGCCCACCGGCACCAGGTTCAGGTCCTGCATCTTCTTCGCAATCTCCGGCCTGCGCACGATGCGCGCCACTTCGCGCGACAGCGCCTCGACCCGCGCCTTCGGCACGCCGGCCGGGAACAGCAGGCCCATCCACGCATCCGGCTCGAAGCCCTGGTAGCCCGCCTCGCGAAAGGTTGGCACCCTGGGCAGCAGCGCCGAGCGCTCGGCGCCGGCCATCGCCAGCGGGATCAGCTTGCCGCCCTGCAGCAGCGGCATGGCCGTGCCCACCGCGATAAAGCCGATCTTCACGTGGCCGGCGGCCAGGTCGGTCGCCAGCGGCGCACCGCCCTTGTAGGCCACGTGCTCCATCTGCAGGCCGGCCTCGCGCTTGAGCAGTTCGCCGAGAATATGGCCGGTAGTGCCGGCGCCATAGGAACCATACGGATACTTGCCGGGATTCGCCTTGACCAGTGCCACCAGCTCGGGCAGCGTGCGCGCCGGGAAATCCGGCGACACGGCCAGGATGGTCGAAGAGACCGCGACCTCGCTGACCGGCGCGAAATCGGCGATCGGGTCATAGCTGATGCGCGGGTACAGCGACGGGTTCTGCACGTGCGCGGTGAAGGTCAGCAGCGCGGTATAGCCATCCTTCGCGGCGCGCGCGACGTGCTTGGTGCCGGTGGTAGTGCCAGCGCCGGGCTTGTTGTCGACGATGACCGGCTGGCCCCAGGCCCTGGTCAGTTCCTGTCCGATCAGCCGGGCGACCGCGTCATTGACATTGCCCGCCACCGAAGGCACCACGATGGTCAGCGGGCGCGATGGATACGCTTCGGCGCCGGGGGCGGCATCGGCGGCGTGCGCCGTGGCTGCGGTTGTTGCCGCGGTAGTGGCCACGATTGTGGCTGCAAGGGCGCCCAGCATGATGGCGGGCATGGCGGCGCGCAGCCGCGAGCGGAGGGTCGGCATGGTTGGTGTCTCCTGTCCTGGCTCCCTTCTGTGATGCCCGCCAGCCGCTGGCGATGCGAGGGATGCCAGCGCAGTCTATGGCATCGGCCGCGCCCCGCCGATTCCCGCTCGGCGCAAGGCGAGTCCTGCCAGGCATGGCGCGGCCGGAACCTGCGGCGCAGTGACGCAGCGCAAGGGCATACCGGCGCTACAATGGCCCGCTCCGCCCCCAGCGCGCCCCATTGCCCGGTACCCGGTACGTCCCATGCGATTCGAGGATCTTGAAGCCTTCCTGGTGGTCAGCGAGCACGGCAATTTGCATCGCGCCGCCGACACGCTCGGCATGACCCAGTCCGGCCTGTCCAAGACGCTGGCGCGGCTGGAGGGCGAGGCCGGCATGCCGCTGTTCGAGCGCACGCCGCGCGGGCTGGTGCCGACCAGCGTCGGCAAGACACTGCTGGCGCATGCGCGCAGGATCTCGCTGGCGGCAACCGACCTGCGCAATGAACTGGCCGAGCAGCGGCTGGCGCGCGCCGGCACGGTACGGCTCGGCGCCATTCCTTACCTGGTGCCGTCGCTGCTGTCGCCGCTGCTGGCGCAGTTCTTCGTCAGCCGCCCGCTGGCGGTGTTCTCGATCGAGACGCACCTGAGCGCGCGCCTGATGGCGATGCTGCAGAACGGCGACGCCGACCTGATCCTGGCGGCGCGCCCGGCCAGCGTGCCGGAAGACATCGACTGGCTGCCGCTGGGGCCGCTGACCATGCACATCGTCTGCCGCAGCGCGCATCCGCGCCGCGGCAGCTTCCGTAAGCTGGCCGACCTGACCGAAGAGCGCTGGGCGGTGCCGGCCAGTTCGCTGTACCTGCGCCAATGGCTGGAGGAACGATTCACCTCGGTGGGCCTGCCGCCGCCGCGCGTGGCGGTGGAAAGCACGGCCTCGCCGGTTGCATTCGGCGAGTTGCTGCGGCACTCGGACCTGCTCGGCATCATGCCGCCGCGCATCCTGAAGCAGGCGGAGGGACAGGGATTGCAGGCGATCGCCGGGCCCGGCATGTCGTGGCAGCACGAACTGGCGGTGCTGTGGCGCGCCGGAGGCTACCTGTCGCCGATCTGCCAGGACTTCCGCGACGCGGTGGTCAAGTGGTGCGAAGAGACCGAAATCTGAGCGTCGCCCTGCTCAGGGCACCCACCAGTAGCGGGTGATATGGAAGAACACCGGTGCGGCGAACACCACGGAGTCGAGCCGGTCCAGCATGCCGCCGTGGCCCTGGATCATGTGGCCCCAGTCCTTGATGCCGCGGTCGCGCTTGATCGCCGACATCACCAGCCCGCCCAGGAAGCCCATCAGCGCGATTGCCAGCGCAATCAGTCCGGCCTGCCACGGCGCGAACGGCGTGATCCACCACAGCGCCGCACCCAGCGCAGTGGCACTTGCCACGCCGCCGACAAACCCTTCCACCGTCTTCGACGGCGACAGCAGCGGCGCGATCTTGCGCTTGCCGCACAGCTTGCCCCACACATACTGCAGCACGTCGCTGCCCTGCACCACGATTACCAGGAAGGCGATCAGCAGCAGGTTGCGGCCCTCGAAGCCCGGGATCGGCAGCGTCAGCAGCGCCGGCACGTGCGAGATGCAGAACACGCAGATCATCACCGCCCACTGCACCCCGGCGCAGCGCTCCAGGAAGCGCGTGGTCTCGGACGACAGCGCCGCCAGGATCGGCAGGAACAGGAAGGCGTAGACCGGGATCAGGATCGAGAACATGCCGTACCAGCCGATGTAGACCAGCACATACTGCAGCGGCAGGAATACGAAGAAGGCGGCGACGATGGCGCGATGGTCGCCGCGGCGCGTGGTGGTGATGGTGACGAACTCGCGCAGCGCGAAGAACGACAGCAGGTAGAACAGCACGATCACCGCGGTGCGGCCCAGCGCGAAGGCCACGCCCATGATGCCGATCATCCACCACCAGGCGTTGACGCGCTGCGCGAGGTTGTCGATCACCGCGTGCTGCCCGCCGCCGGCCACGCGCCAGCGCAGCAGCGCGGTCACGGTGGAGGCGAGCAGCAGCACGGCAAACAGGCCGCCGAACAGCAGCCCGGTCTCATGGTCCCAGTGCACCACAGGCAAGGTCGGGATGGCTGGCATGGTCATCTTTCCGCTATCGTTCCGCCATCAGTCCAGTTCAGGGGCCAGCGCGAGCAGGCCGCCGCGGCAGCGGGAAAGGAAGCTCTCCTTGTCCTCGCCGTCGCCCACCAGTACCGGCCGGCCGAAGGTCACGGTGCATAGCAGCGGCACCGGCACGACCTCGCCCTTGGGCATGACGCGGTTGAGGTTGTCGATCCAGACCGGCACGAACTCCACTGCCGGACAAGCGCGCGCCAGGTGGTAGATGCCGCTCTTGAACGGCAGCAGCCGCGCATCGGTGGTATTGCGCGTGCCTTCGGGGAACAGGATCAGCGAATCGCCGCCTTCCAGCGCGCCACGCATCAGTGCCACCGGGTCGTTGCCCGGATCGCTGCGCATGCGGTCGATCAGCAACGCGCGGAATACGTCGCGGCCGATAAAGCGCCGCAGCGGCGAGCGGTCCCAGTAATCGGCGCCGGCCACCGGGCGCGTGCCGGTGCGCAGGTCGGGCGGCAGGCAGCCCCAGATCAGCACGAAGTCGCCATGGCTGCTGTGGTTGGCAAAGTACACGCGCTGCACCGCGGCCGGGATGCAGCCCTGCCAGTTGGCGCGCATGCCGGTCAGCAGGCGGGCGAAAGCGATGATGGCGCGCGCGGTGGCACGGGCGATCCACATGGCGTTGTTACCTCAGCAGCAAGATCAGCAGGGACAGGCACAGCTGGACTGCGGCCAGTACCACGCTGGCGCGCACCAGCCGCATCGCGCCGCGTGCGCGTTCGGGCAGCGGGCGGCCAGTGCGCTCGGATGCGATCCAGCCCAGTCCGGTCAGCGCGCCGTCGAGTCCGGCCAGGTCCGCCTGGCCTTCGCGGTCGGCCGAAGCGGCCAGCGCGTCGAACAGGCGCCGGTCGATCGCGACGCGGAGCAGCAGCCAGAGCTGGGCCAGTGCCACCAGCAACGGCAGTGCAGACAATGCGGGGCTGGCGGACAGCCAGAGGGAAGCCGGCGCGAAGGCCAGTCCGACCACGCCGATCCAGAGCGCACCGGACAGCGCGCCGGTGACGGCGTGCGCGATCCAGGCCTCCGAGGAACTGCTGCGTGCGCCATCAGCGGCCATCGGCAGCCTCCGCTGTCGGATACTGGTCCAGCCATGCCTGCAGCGCGGCGGCGTGCTCGCGCCCCAGCACCACCGCGGGCCGGTGCGCGCGTAAAGCAGCCAGCGCCGCCGCGGCATCGCGCACCCCCTGCCGGCGTGCCATCCATGCGGCCGCCACCAGCGCGCTGCGCGAATAACCCAGTGCGCAGCTCACCAGTATCCGGCGCCCTTGCGCGTGCCATGCGTCGAGTTGCGCCACGGCCTGCTCCAGTTGCTGCGCGCTCGGCACGGTCAGGTCCAGCACCGGCACACAGCGATAGGCCAGCCCGGGACCGGAGGCGGCGCGCGGCAGTTCGGCGCTAAGGTCGACCACAGCATCGGTGCCCAATGCGCGCAGTTCGGCACCGGTCGGGAAGCGGCCGACCCAGACGCCGTCGGCGATGCGGCTGGCCTGCGGCGCTCGCCGGGTCCACCAGCGCGAGTTCAGGAACGCGCCGAGCAGGTATGGCGCCAGCACCCAGCGTGCCGCCTGCGCCATCAGGCCCTCGGCATTCTTCAGGAACCAGGCCGGCGCGGCCAGCGCGTAGATGCGCGCAACGCAGGCCAGCGCCAGCACGGCCCACAGCAGCAGGAACGCCAGCGTCAAGGACAATCCCACCGCCAGTACCGCGCACAGCAGTGCCACGACCGCGCCAGCCGCATAGCGCCGCGAAAGCTGGCGCGTGCGCGCATCGGGCAAGCACGCCGCAACTTCCGGCAGCCGCATCGGAAACAGGTAAACGCACAGCCAGCCAACCAGCGCCCCGGTCGGCACGTCGATCAGGTGATGCTGCCATGTGGTCAGCACCGACATGCCGATCAGCGCGAACCAGCCATGCAGCAGCCAGCGCCATCCGCCGCGCAGGTGCGCCGCGTACGCGACCCACAGGATCACCAGCAGGCTGATATGCAGTGACGGCGCCTGGTTGAACGGCAGGTCGAAGCCGCCCAGCAGCGCGAACAGCCGCCCCGGCAGCCCGTCCGCCTGCGGCCGCTCGAAGCTGAAGCGCAGCGGGAAGGCGATAAAGCACGCCACCGAGACCAGCTGCGCCAGCACCAGCCGCCTGACGTGCGTGACCAGTGCCGCGCGCGTATGCCACAGGAAGAATGAGACGCCATACAGCAGGTCGATCGACCAGTACGGGATGATGGTCCACGGCAGGAACGGGATGCCGCGTTCCCAGCCGAAATAGACCGTTGGCACCTGCGCGCGCTGGCTCGCGAGCCAGTTGGCAAAGCCGTAGCTGGAAAAGAAAAACGCGCCGGCCAGCGCCAGCAGCAGGCAGGCCAAACCCCAGGGACGTTCACCCGTGGGGGCCGCGGCAGCCGCGTCGGCGGGCAGCGTGCTCATGCTTCGCGCCTGCGCGCCAGGCTGACGGTGAAGATGCCCCACGGGTCGATGCGCTGGCTCACCTTGTCGAAGCCGGCGGCGCGCACCAGTTCGTCCATCTCGGCCTGCGAACGGCGCCGCATCACCCAGGCGGCGCCGCCGCGGTGGCTGGTCAGCGCGCGGGCGATGAATTCAAGCTGCGGATGCCAGGGCTGGCCGGTGTAGACCAGATAGCCGCCAGGCGGCACAGCGCGCGCCAGCCCTTCCAGCGAGCGGCGCACCATCGCGTTTTCCGGGAACAGCTCGTACAGGCCCGACACCACGGCCAGTGTCGGCGCCGGGGCCAGCGCCGCCAGGCTCTCGCCGTCAAAGGCATCGCCCTGTTCGAAGCGGGCGACTCCCTGCAGTCCCTTGGCTGCGATCAGCGCCCTGCCCTGTTCGACGTTGAGCTGGCTGTAGTCGCGCAGCAGGATCGATTCGACCGCCCCGGCGCCGCCGTCCAGCGCACCCAGCGCCTCCAGCACATAGCGCCCGTGCCCGGCGGCGATATCGACCATGCGCACCGGCATGCCGGCCGCACGCAGCCGCCGCACGGCCTCGGCGATCAGCGCTTCGGCGTGGACCTTGCGCTGGCGGATGCCGCGCCAGCCAATGGCGTCGAGGTATTGCGCGTCGGCCAGCCGGCCCAGCTGGCCGCGTCCCGACGGCGTATTGCGGTAAACGTAGTCGAGCGTCGAGCCCGAGTCGAAACCGGTCTCATGCCCGAGCCGCACGCCGTCCGACAGCATCCCGCCAAGCTTCAGGTTGGCACGCGCTGCGCGCCAGCACCAGGCCGCCAGCCCGCCCGGCGCGGACGCCAGCCGGTCCGATTCTTCCCGGAACGGGCCGATCAGGTCGGCCTCCAGCAGCGAGCGCGGCGGCGACGGCGTGTCGAACTCGCGCACGATAAAGCGCCGCGCCGCGTCCACGGCCAGCTTGCGGTCGTGCTCGCCCAGCGTGTCGTGGAAAAACCCCTCCAGCACGATGCGTTCCTTGGTGCGCGCGCCCAGCCGCTCGTAGAAGCGGTCCTGCGGCCCGCGGTGCACGACCCAGTCGGCGCCGGAGATCAGCAGCTGCGTCGGCACCGTGATTGCGGCGGCATCGGCGACGATGCGTTCCGCGGTCTCGTACAGGTCCAGCAGGATATTGACCGCGATCGGCCGCGTGATCAGCGGATCGGTGTCATAACTGGCGATGCGCCCGGGATCGTGCGTCAGGAACTTCGCCTTGACGTAGCTGTTGACGAAGAACCTGCCGCGCAGCCGGTGCATCAGCTTCAGTCCCGGCCGCGCGAACGGCACGTACAGCTTGACCTTGAAGGCCGGCGAGGCCAGCACCAGCGCGCGAATCGGCGGCGCGTAGTCGTGCACCCACGTGGCGGCCAGCACCGCCCCGACGCTTTGCGCAATGACCGCGGTACGCTCCAGCGGGATGCCGTGCGCCTCGGCGATATGCTGGGTAAACGTCTGGATATCGCGCACCGAATCCGCCAGGCTGGGGCTGTAGCCACGCTCGCCGGGCGAGCGCCCGTGGCCACGCGCATCCCAGGCGAAGATGTCGTAGCCCGGCAGGTTCAGCTCGTCGGCCAGGTGGGCGACACGCCCGGAATGCTCGTGGCCGCGGTGGAACAGCACCACGGCGCCGCGCGCCGGGCCCTCCACCGCAGGCCAGTGGCGGTAGAACAGCGCCTGGCCGTCATGGGTCTGGAAATGCCGCTCCTGCGGCTGGCGGATAGCGGCTCGGTCCATGGCTTCAGCCTGCGGTGCGGGCACGCGCCTCGGCAACGCCGCGGCGCACGCGATTGGCAATGGTGTACAGCGACAGCAAGGACAGCGCCAGCCACAGCCAGGAAGCGGCACCGCCGAAGCCCAGCCCCAGCCCCGCCCACAACGCGATGGCCCCGACTGCGAAGGCACGGTCGCTCTTGCCAAGCGGGCCGTCGTAGCGCCGGCTGGCGCCGGCAAGGGGCCCGGCCAGGCCGGCGGCCTCGGCCATCACCGCCAGCAGCGCAAAGGTGCCGACCTGCGCCAGCCCGAAATCCGGCAGCGCCGCCAGCGGCAGGATCAGCGCCAGGTCCGAGACGATGTCGCCAAGTTCGTTGAGGTAGGCGCCGAGCGCGCTCTGCTGGCCGTGCTCGCGCGCGAGCATGCCGTCGATGGCATTGAGCGCCATGCGCAGGAACAGCCAGAAGGGAAACAGCAGGAACAGCGCCGGGCTCTCGGTTACCAGCATGCCAATGGCGGCCAGCACGCCGACCGCGAGAGAGCCGGCGGCCGCGGCGACCGTGACCTGGTTGGCGGTGGCGCCGCGATGGGCAAGGTCCTGCACCACCGGGCGCAGCCATGCCTGGAACCTGGGCTTGAGTTCGTAGAGCGTCATCGCGCCGGCCTCCCGCCGAGCTGATGCCGGAAGCGGCGCCGCGCGCCTTGCCGGTGCCGGCGCTTGCGCTGCGCCGCTGGCCGGCCGGGGACCCCCTTCCGTCTTGTTCTTGGTGGCGATTCTTGTGGGCGTTTCGTTGTGACTGCCCGGCCCGCAGCTGACGCGCAGACCAGTGGTGCCTTTGACGGCACTCTACAGCCAAGTCCGAGACATTACCAGAAGCGGCTTGCGCCCTGTACTGAACGATTTCGAATGCGCGATACGGTTCCGCTATGGCCAGAATCAGGCCGAGCTCAGGCCGCGGCCAGCGTGCTGCGCACGGCGTCGGTCACCTGCGTCACCACGCCGTCGCGCCAGTCATCGGCATCGCCATAGAAGGCCTGCCACATCGCCCGGCGCAGCAGCGCGCGCTGGTTCTCGTCCGCCTCGGGGTGCCGGTGCAGCCAGTGGTCGCCGCGCAGCGCGTCCAGCACTTCGCCCACCGGCAGCGTGCCGAATTCCAGCGCGATGCCGGCATAGTCGATCCCCGGCAGCGTCTGCGGCACCGCATGCCAGGCCAGCCCGGACAGGTTGGCCGAGGTCGACGAGCCGTCATAGATCGACGTCACCCTGCTGCCCCAGATTGCGCGCGTGCGCGTCAGCGACTCGGGCGTGTCCGGGCCCATGTGGATCGGCTCGCCATAGCCCCACGGTCCCAGGCCGGTGTGCACATCGATCCAGCGCAGCGACTCGCGGCCCGCGCCAAAGCGCGCCAGGATGCGGCACAGCGTGTAGTTGCTCCAGGTCGCCTTGATGCCGCCGAAGAACATGCCGTCCGGGTCCTGGTACTGGCCGCCGCTCAGCGCGGCCTGGTACCACGCCATGCCGCGCTCGGCCACGGTCTTCATCAGCTGCGCCTGGTCGGCGTCGGACGGCGGCCATTGCGCCGGCAGCAGCAGCGGCGCGATCTCCGCATAAGGCCCGTTGTGCGGCAGCGGCTGCGAGAAATCCATGAAGTTTCGGTTCAGGTCGACGTTGTCTTCATTGACCCGGCGCAGATGCGAGAAGCCGTAAGGATTGATGGCATGGACCAGCAGCAGGCTGGTGCCCGCGGCGGCGCAATCTGCGAGCAGCGCGGAGTCGTTCAGCATCGCAATCTGCGCGCCGGAGCCGGCGAAGCCCTCGGCGCCATGGGTGCCGGAAGTCACCATGAGGCACTGCCGCGCGCCGGGCGGGCCCGCCTGCGCCACGTCGATCGCCAGGTCCTCGCCGGCGCTGCCGCGGCGGGTCGGATGCGGGAACTGCGCCAGGTCGGCCCCGGCCGCGCGCGCGGCATCGAGGAATTTCTGGCGGGCTTCGGCGTAGCTGCGAGAAAAAGGGCTCATGGCGTCACCGGCGGATGGCGATGCAAACCATTAGACGCCATTTCCACCGGTTCTGCCAGCGCTGCCAGTACTGCCGAACGGGGGCTAGAACAGCGAGCCGTTCGGGTCGGCCGGCGCCGAGCCTGCCGCGGCTGCCGGGCTTGCCGCTTCCGTCCCCGCGCCCCAGATGCCAGGCGAGGTGAAGGCTTGCGGATGCATCTCGATCCCCGCCGCGGCCAGCTGGCTGGCGGTCAGCACCAGGTGTCGCGCCAGCCAGTCGTGCAGGCCGCGCAGGAAGCGGATGTTGTCGACGCTGTTGGATGCGGCGATCAGCCGCTCCAGCTTGACATGGGCGGTATAGACGTCGAGCAGGTTGGTGGCGCGCAGCCGCGGCGGCGTACCGGGGGCACGCTCGATCGCCAGGATGCGGCGCACCTGCGCGGTGGCCACCTCGCCGGTGCGCAGGTATTGCTCGTAGACCGGGTCCAGCGCGGGAAAGCGCACGGTGGGCTGCACGCGCGGCACGGCGGCCACTTTTTCCATGCGCAGCACCAAATAACGGATAGCGGCGAGGCGCTCGGCCGCCGCGTTCTCCGCCGCGCTGCGCCGCCCGCGCCGGGCGCCGGCGGGGATGGGATCGGGCAAGGCCGTGCGGGGCACCACGTCGCGCTCGGTGTAGTCCGGCACCTGCAGCAGCAACCCGGGATGCACTACCGCGGCGCGGGCGCAATCTTCGCCGAACGGATACTCATGCCCGGCGGCGTCGCGCAGGATATAGGCCTGTCCGTGCGGAAAACCGTGGTGCCGGCGGCTGTTGCCGCGCGCATGGCAGCGGGTGTCCAAGTCGACGAAATCCTTGCGTACGGGGATCCAGCCCCCGTCGTGTGCCTGGGTCATGCGAATGCGTAGTGCCGGGTTGGCTGGGTTGGCTGCGGACCCGCTATTGTCGCCGATCCGCACGATCCGCTGCCCGGCGGCGCTACTTCAGCATGAACGACATCGCCGACAGGCAGTTGAGCATGCGCACCGCGCCCTGCACGGAGTCGGCCTGGAAGCCCAGGGTCACGCCATCGAGGCGCTCCAGCGTGGGCCACTGGCAGAACAGGTCGGCATGGGCCGGCGTCAGGGTCTGCAGCCGGGCGTTCACCGGCGTGTCGAGCCGCAGGCATTGCGCCTGCGCCGCGGCGCGCACGCCGTCGGCCGCGGCCGCCTGAATCGCCTCGCGCGCCGCTGCCGGCGACAGCGTGGTGCCGCTGCCGAAGCCGCCGGCACGCTTGGTCTCGGCAAAGCGCACCCATGGCATCAGCGGCCGGGTTTCCTGCACGAAGACATCGTCGCCGCTGGCCATCAGCACCGGCACGCCCGACTCTCCGGCCAGCGCGCCGTAGAGGCCGGCCTCGCCCAGCTCCGTGCCGTTGAGCCAGACCCGGGCGAAGGCGCTGCTGTTGATGGTGTGCGCCAGCACGCCGCGGCCCTGCGCGCGGCCGTGGTAGCCGATCATCAGCACGCCGTCGGCGCCGTCCTCCACGCCGGCCATCATGCCGAAGTAGCGCGGCTTGCCGAGCACCAGCCGCGCGCGCGGGTCGATCTGGTCCGGCAACAGGTTGCGGAAGCCGCCATGCGAGTCGTTGACAAGCACTTCGGTGGCCCCCCCGGCAAAGGCGCCGGCGACGGCGGCATTGGCCTCGGCGGTCATCCAGGCGCGGGCGCGTTCGTATTCGCCGTTGCCGGGGCGGGTCTGCTCGGCGTGGAAGACGCCGGCGACGCCTTCGATATCGGTGGAAATCAGGATCTTCATCAGGCGGACTGGCACAGTTCTGGCATGACCTCCAGCAAGGCGCGGCGGGCATGGCCGTCGCGGCCCTGCACCGTCGCCGCATGCCAGAGCGCATGGACGATGGCCTGCTCGACACTGTCCGCGGCGGCGCGGAACAGCGGGTCGAGCAGCGTTTCGTGGAGCATGGCGACCGCTGGCATCGCGCGGTCAGCCTGGTGCGGGACGGTATAGGCGGTCGAGAACGCGAGCGCGATATCGCCTGAACCGTGCCCGAACACCGAGCCGGTGCGTGCCAGCCCCGCGCCCGCGCGCAGCGACAGCCGGCGCAGCTGGCGCGCGTCCAGCGGCACGTCGGTGGCCACGACCATGATGATCGAGCCCTTTTCAGGCTCCGGCAGAGGCTGCGCCAGCGCCTCGGGCTGCTGCACCCGCTGCAGCAACTGCGGCCCGACCAGCTTGCCCGCCAGCGTCAGCGACTCCGGCGTGCCGAAATTGGCCAGCACCAGCGCGCCGACGCAATAGCCCTGCACCATGCGTGACGCCGTGCCAATGCCGCCCTTGACGCCGAACGACGACATGCCGCGGCCGGCGCCGAGCGCGCCCTGCGCGACCTCCTGGCCGGCTGCGGCAAGCGCGGCGTCATAGTGGCTGGCGTCGACGGCCATGCGCTGGATATCGTTCAGGTAGCCGTCATTGCATTCGAACACCAGCGGATTGACGGTCGGCCACGCGCGTCCGATTTCCGGGTTGGCGGCGACCGCGGCGCGAATCTGTGCCTGCGCCACGGCGCCGACCGAGAAGGTATTGGTCAGCGCAACCGGCGTTTCCAGCACGCCCAGTTCGTCCACCTGCACCAGCCCCACGCTCTTGCCGAAGCCGTTGAGCACGGTAGCCGCCGCAGGCACCTTGTCGCGATACATGTCGCCCGGGTGCGGGCGGATCACGGTGACGCCGGTCTGCACCGCATCCTGCGCCAGCGTGCAGTGCCCCACGCTCACGCCTGGCACGTCAGCGATGCTGTTGCGCGGTCCCGCCGGCAGATTGCCGATGCGCGGCACGCCCTGCGTCGATGTCTGCATGGATCAGCGGCGGTCGATCTTGGGATCCAGCGCGTCGCGCAGGCCATCGCCAAGCAGGTTGAACGCGAGCACGGTCAGGAAGATCGCCAGGCTCGGGAAGATCGCCACGTGCGGCGCGGTCACCATGTCGGCGCGGGCCTCGTTCAGCATCGCGCCCCACTCCGGCGTGGGCGGCTGCGCGCCCAGCCCCAGGAACGACAGGCTGGCCGCGGTGATGATCGACGTGCCGATCCGCATCGAGAAATACACCACGATCGACGACACCGTGCCCGGCAGGATATGGCGCATCAGGATGGTCCAGTCCGACGCGCCGATGCTGCGCGCGGCCTCGACGTAAGTCAGCCGCTTCAGCATCAGCGTATTGCCGCGCACCAGCCGCGCGAACGCCGGGATGCTGAAGATCGCCACCGCAAAGATCACGTTGGTCATGCCATTGCCGAGGATGGCGACGATGCCGATCGCCAGCAGGATGCCCGGGAAGGCGAACAGCACGTCGGAGACCCGCATCACGATGCGGTCCCACCAGCCCTCGTAGTAGCCGGCCAGCAGCCCGAGCACGGTGCCGATCAGCGCGCCGATGATCACCGACAGGAAACCCGCCGCCAGCGAAATGCGCGCGCCGGCGAGGATGCGGCTGAAGATATCGCGTCCGAGCGAATCGACGCCCATCCAGTGCGCAGCCGACGGGCCGGCGTTGAGCGCGTCGTAGTCAAAGAAATTCTCGGGGTCGTACGGCACGATATGCGGCGCCAGGATGGCGACCAGCACCAGCAGCAGCACGAATACGCCGGCGCCCAGCGCCAGGTGCTGCTTGCGGAATTTGCGCCAGAACTCGGTCCAGGGCGTGCGCACGGCCTCCACAATGGGAGCAGAGGGGGCGGTAGCGGGTGCCGCTTCGCTCGCGGCGGGCGTGGAAAGCTCAGTCATGCCGGCCTCACTTGTAGCGGATGGTTGGGTTGATCACGGTGTAGAGCATGTCCACCACCAGGTTGATCAGGATGAATTCCAGCGAGAACAGCAGCACTTCGGCCTGGATCACCGGGTAGTCGCGCATCTCGACGGCATCGACCAGCAGGCGGCCGAGGCCCGGCCAGTTGAACACTTTCTCCACCACGATCGAGCCGCCCAGCAGGAAGCCGAACTGCAGGCCCATCATCGTTACCACCGGGATCATCGCGTTGCGCAGGCCATGCTTGGCCACCACCACCGTCTCGCGCACCCCCTTGGCACGGGCGGTGCGGATAAAGTCTTCCTGCAGCACCTCGACGAACGATGCGCGGGTAAAGCGCGCCATCACCGCCGCCACGGCGGCGCCGAGCGTGATCGACGGCAGCACATAATGCTTCCAGCTTTCGGCGCCGATCGAGGGCAGCCAGCCCAGTTGCACCGAAAACACCTCCATCAGCAGCATGCCGAGCGCAAAGGCCGGAAAGGAGATGCCCGAGACCGCCAGCGTCATGCCCAGCCGATCCGGCCAACGGTTGCGCCAGACCGCCGAGCCGATGCCGATCACCATGCCGAACACCACCGCCCACGCCATCGACGCCACCGTCAGCAGCAGCGTGGGCATGAAGCGGTCGCCGATCTCTTCGCTCACCGGACGCTTGGTGCGCAGCGAATGGCCGAACTCGCCGCGGATCGCATTGGAGAAAAAGTTGACGAACTGCTCGGGCAGCGGCCGGTCCAGGCCCAGGTCCTTGCGCACCAGTTCGACCGTGGCCGAGTCGGCCTCGGGGCCCGCCGCCAGCCGCGCGGGATCGCCCGGCAGCAGGTGGACGAACAGGAACACCAGCACTGCCACGATCAGCAGCGTGGGGATCACGCCCAGCACTCGTTTGAGGAAGTAGTTCAGCATGAAGCACCAGAATGAATGACAGCAAGCGAGGCCGCGGGCCGCCCGCCTGCGAACCC
This sequence comes from Cupriavidus consociatus, assembly GCF_017814975.1. Lineage (GTDB taxonomy): Bacteria > Pseudomonadota > Gammaproteobacteria > Burkholderiales > Burkholderiaceae > Cupriavidus > Cupriavidus consociatus. The sequence continues at coordinate 427,380 of NZ_JAGIQA010000001.1, read as the reverse complement.
CGCGTCGCGGGCCGGCGGCCTTGTGTCGGCTTGCTGCTTTGCTGCTCGTTGGGTCAGGGTCCTTGAGGCGGCTGGGGTACTGCCCGCGCCCGCCCTCACCCCCGGCCCCTCTCCCGCATGCGGAAGAGGGGAGCAGACCGCCGGAGCTGGAACGACCCGTTGTGTTCTCCCCTCTCCCGCGCACGGGAGAGGGGCGGGGGTGAGGGCCGGCACCTCAACGAAGTGGCGCCGCTCACTACACCCCTCACTGCTTGATATCAATCTCATCAAAATTGAACGACCCGTCCGGCATCACATACGCCCCGGTCAGCCGCTTGCTGCGCGCGAACAGCACCTTCTCCGTCACCAGGAAGGCCCACGGCGCATCCTTCCAGATGCGTTCCTGCGCGTCCTTGTACAGCCGGGCCTTCTCGCTGCGGTCGGTGGTGCGCAGCGCGCCGGCGATATCCGCATCGACCTGGTCGTTCTTGTAGTAGGCGGTGTTCAGCAGCTTGGGCGGCATCGACTCGGAAGCCAGCAGCGGACGCAGCGCCCAGTCCGATTCACCGGTCGACGACGACCAGCCTACGTAGTAGATGCGCACGCCGGCGTCTTCCGGCTTCTGCACGCTTTCGACCTTCTCCACGCGCTGGCCGGCTTCCAGCGCCTGCACCTGCGCCTTGATGCCGACCTGCTGCAGCTGCTGCTGCACGAACTGGATCACCTTCTGCGCGGTGGTGTGGTTGTACGCCGACCACAGCGTGGTCTCGAAGCCGTTCGGGTAGCCGGCTTCCTTCAGCAGCGCGCGCGCCTTGGCCGGGTCATACGGCCACGGGCCCAGCTTCTCGGCATAGTCCACGCCCGGCGGCACCACGCCTTCGGCCGGCACGGCATAGCCGGCGAACGCCACCTTGGCCAGTGCTTCCTTGTTGATGGCGTAGTTGATGGCCTGGCGCACCTTGGGGTCGTTGAACGGCTTGACCGTGGTGTTCAGGCTCAGGTAGCGCTGGATGATCGACGGGGAAGCAATCAGATCGACTTTCGTGCTGGTCTTCAGCACCGCGGCCTGTTCGAATGGAATGCTGAAGGCAAAGTCAGCCTCGCCGGTCTGCATGATCGCGGCGCGGGTATTGTTGTCCACCACCGGCTTCCAGGTGATGGTGTCGATCTTCGGGTAGCCGGTCTTCCAGAAGCCGGCGAATTTCTTGCCCTTCAGGTGATCGGGCTGCTTCCATTCGACGAACTCGAACGGGCCGGTGCCGACCGGATGAAAGGCGATCTCCTTGCCGTACTTCTGCAACGCCGTCGGCGAGATCATGACTGCCGAAGGATGCGCCATCACGTTGATGAACGGCGAGAACGGCTCCTTGAGCGTGACCTTGACGGTATTGGCATCGACCACGTCGGTCCTGGCAACGCGGTTGAACAGCGTGTAGCGCTTGAGCTTGTTGGCCGGGTTGGTGACGCGGTCCAGGTTGGCCTTGACGGCGGCGGCGTCGAAGGTGGTGCCGTCGTGGAACTTGACACCCTTCTTCAGCTTGATCGTATACGTCAGGCCGTCCTTGCTGACCTCGTAGCTGTCGGCCAGGACGTTGACCAGCTTCATGTCCTTGTCCAGCCCGAACAGCCCCTGGTAGAAAGTCTTGCCGACTGCCTGCGACAGCGTGTCGTTCGAGTCGTATGGATCGAGCGAGGTGAAGGTGGAAGCCACCGCCATCACCGCATCCTTGGCCGCGAAGGCCGGGGCAGCGGCCAGCATGCCGAGCGCGCCGGCGGCAAAGGCGCCGGCCATCCATCGGGGCGAAACCATACGTGCAGACATCGTCGAATCTCCTTGGTAGCTTCGTTATTTCCAGGACTTCAATAGGCGCCGCCGACGGCATGCCGGGCGACATAGTGGCCAAGCGCGCCGCTGCCGGTGACCTGCACCAGCGGCTGCACCACCGGTTCGTCACCGACCGCGCGGATCGGGCTGGGAATCTCATCGTTCAGCGGCTCGCGCCGCAGGTGGCGCCGCGCCGGATCGGCGATCGGCACCGCCGACATCAGCTTGCGCGTGTACGGGTGCTGCGGGTTCTCGAAGATCGCGCGGCGCGGGCCGATCTCGACGATCTGGCCCAGGTACATCACCGCCACGCGGTGGCTGACGCGCTCCACCACCGCCATGTCGTGCGAGATAAACAGGAAGGCGATGCCCAGCTCGCGCTGCAGGTCGAGCATCAGGTTGACGATCTGCGCCTGGATCGACACGTCCAGCGCGGACACCGACTCATCGGCCACCACCACCTTGGGGTTCAGCGCCAGCGCGCGCGCAATGCAGATGCGCTGGCGCTGGCCGCCGGAGAACTCGTGCGGATAGCGCGCCGCGTGCGATGGGTCCAGCCCCACCTTGTCGAGCAGCCAGGCCACGCGCTGCTCGGCCTCCTTGCCGCTGGCTGCCTTGTGCACCAGCAGCGGCTCCATGATCGAATAACCCACCGGCACGCGCGGATCGAGCGACGCGAACGGGTCCTGGAAGATGAACTGGATATTGCGGCGCAGGGTCTGCAGCGCCGGGCCTTCCAGCTTGCTGATGTTCTGGCCGTTGAACTCGATGGTGCCGCTCTGGCTTTCCACCAGCCGCAGCAGCGAACGGCCCGTGGTGGACTTGCCGCAGCCGGACTCGCCCACCAGTGCCAGCGTTTCGCCGGGATAGAGATCGAAGCTGACTTTCTCCACCGCATGCACGCGGCGCGTGACGCGGCCGAACAGGCCGCCGGGCACGTCGAAACGCGTGACCAGGTCCTGCACGCGCAGGATCGGCGCGACGCCGGGCTGCACCGTGTCCTGCGGCGCAGCCTGCTCCGCCTTTTCGCTGTCCAGGCGCAGCAGCGGGAACTTGGCCGGCAGGTCGGTGCCGCTCATGGCGCCCAGGCGCGGCACGGCCGACAGCAGCGCGCGCGTGTACGGATGCGCAGGCGCGCGGAACACGTCGTCGGAGCTGCCCTCCTCCACCTTCTCGCCGCGGTACATCACCAGCACGCGGTCGGCCACCTCGGCCACCACGCCCATGTCGTGGGTGATGAAGACCACGCCCATGTGCATCTCGGCCTGCAGGCTGCGCACCAGTTGCAGGATCTCGGCCTGGATGGTCACGTCCAGCGCGGTGGTGGGTTCATCGGCGATCAGCAGCGCCGGCTTGCACGACAGCGCCATCGCGATCATCACGCGCTGGCGCATGCCGCCGGAGAGCTGGTGCGGATAGCGCTCCAGCACGCGGCGCGCCTCGGGGATGCGCACCAGTTCCAGCATGCGCAGCGCCTCGGCGCGCGCCGCGGCGCGGCCCTTGCCCTGGTGCAGCCGGATCGATTCCGCGATCTGCTCGCCCACCGGGAACACCGGGTTGAGCGAGGTCATCGGCTCCTGGAAGATCATCGCCACGTCGGCGCCGCGCACGCCGCGCAGCGTTGCGTTGTCCGCGCGCGCCAGGTCGATCACCTCGCCGCCGCGCCGGCGCAGAAGCATGCTGCCGCTGGCGATCTTGCCGCCGCCATGCTCGACCAGCCGCATCAGCGCCAGCGACGTGACCGACTTGCCCGAGCCCGACTCGCCCACCACCGCCAGCGTCTCGCCGCGGTCGACATGGAACGACAGGTTGCGCACGGCGTCGACGGTGCGTTCGGACGTGGCAAAGCGCACGCTCAGCCCGTCGACCGAAACGACGCGCTCGGGCGGCAGGACGATGCCGGAGGCGGATGCGCGCGGTTGCGCAGGGATAGTGGCCACTGGAACTCCTTGTTTGCTGCGAGTGCTAAGACTTGCCGGTGCGGCGTGGGTCAGCCGTAGATCGAGACGTTGACCGCCTCGCCCACGCGGGCAAAGCCGCGGTACATGCCTTCGGTGTTGAACGGCAGCGTGACGTTGCCGGCGCGGTCGACCGCGATCAGCCCGCCGCGGCCTTCGATGGCGACCAGTTTTTCCATCACCACGCGCCGCGCCGATTCTTCCAGCGGCAGGCCGGCATAGCGCATCTGTGCCGAGACATCGTGCGCGGCCACGGTGCGGATAAACATCTCGCCGGTGCCGGTGGCCGACACCGCCACCAAGTCGTCGGCATAGCAGCCCGCGCCGATGACGGGGGTATCGCCGACGCGCCCCACCCGCTTGTTGGTCACGCCGCCGGTGGAGGTCGCTGCGGCGAGGTTGCCACGGCTGTCGCATGCCACCGCGCCGACGGTGCCGAACTTGCTGTCGGGGTCGATCGGGTCGGCCGGCACGGCTGGGTTCTTGCGCGCCGCCAGTGCGGCGGCATCATGGTCGAGCAGCGCCATGCCGGCGGTACCGCGGGCGCGCTGCCATTGTTCGTGGCGCGCCTGCGTGAAGTAGTAATCCTGCGCCACCAGCTCCAGCCCCTGCGCGGCGGCGAATTCCTCGGCGCCGGCGCCGGCAAACAGCACATGCTCGCTGTGGTCGAGCACCGCGCGCGCCGCCAGCACCGGGTTGCGCAACCGCGTGACGCAGGCGACCGCGCCGGCATCGCGGGTGGCACCGTCCATCACCGCCGCGTCGAGTTCGTAGGTGCCGGCGTGGGTCAGCACGGCGCCCTTGCCCGCGTTGAACAGCGGGCATTCCTCCAGCAGGCGCACGGCCTCGGTCACGGCGTCGAGCGCCGTGCCGCCGTCGGCCAGGATGCGCTGGCCGGCCTGCAGCACCCGCTGCAGCGCTTCGGTGTATTCGCGTTCGCGCGCGGGGTCCATCGCCTCGCGGGTGATGGTGCCGGCGCCGCCGTGGATGGCAATGACTGCTTGTTGCATGGGATGGCTCAGGACTTCTTGAGGTTGGACGCGCGGCGGCGCGTGGTGCCCGCCGCCTGCTCTTCGGTAGCCTGCGGCTCGGCTGGCCCGGCACGGCCAGCGCGTTCAGCGCCCGGCGTGCCATAGAGCCACGGCAGCAGGAATTCGGTCATTTCGGCCGCTGCCTTGACCGGCCGCTCGGCGCGGTGCGCGACCGCGCCGCACAGCGCTTCGATCAGCGCCAGCACGGTCGCATCGGAATTGGCCGAGAGCCGGTTGGCGGCCTGCGCGTACAGCGCGATATCGGCCAGCGGCGCCAGCGGCGAGGTCGGCCCGTCGGTCAGCGCCAGCACCCGGCCGCCGTGCGCCCTGACGCGCTGCGCCAGCTCGATGGTGTCGGTTACGTAGCGCGGGAAGGCGATCACGATCAGCAGGTCGCTCGGCTGCAGCTTGAACAGCTGGCGCGCAGCGTGCGAGGCACCGCCGGCGCCGGCAACCGAGGTGACCATGCGGCAATGCATTTCCAGGCCATGCTGCAGCAGGCCGGCCAGAAAGCCGCTGGCGCCAAAGCCCGCCACGTAAACGCGTTGCGCACCGAGGATCGCCGAGACCGCGCGCTCGCATGCCTGCGCGTCAATGCCGCGCCGCGTGGCTTCGGCATTGGCGGCCGCATCCTCGAGCGAGGCGGCGAACACTTCGGCCACGGTCGCGGGCCGTTCCAGCTCGCTGCGCAGCCGCTCGACCGGCGCCAGCGTGGCCTCGAAGCCGCGCACCAGCTCGGTACGGAACTGCGGATAGCCGTCGAAGCCCAGTGCCCGCGCGAAGCGGTTGGCGGTGGCCACCGACACGTCCACCGCCGCGGCAAACTCATCGATGCGCATGGTGGCCGCGCGGAACAGGTTGGCCAGCACGTATTCCGCCATGCGGCGGTGCGCCGGCGTCAGCGTGGGCAGGCTGCGCGCGATGCGGTCGGAGATCGAATGGCCTTGGGTCATCTCGGGGGGACGGCGTTCGCAAATCGCGACGCTGCCGGTTACATCCTGAAAAACGAATGAAAATGAATTTACACTCAACCCACCCACAAAGAAAATAGAGTTTTGGCAATTCGAGGGTAATCCCTAGCGCCGACAGCCATGCGGCGCACCGGGGCAGTGCGCAAAGCCGCGGCATTTCTGGCATTTCGCCATTCGCGGGCATGTCGCGCACCGGAAACGCTACAATGCCGGCCAGCGCCGCCAACCCGCCTTGGCCGGCTTTTTCCGCGTAGTTGCCCGTTCCCGTTCAGAAGTTTTCCCGCCTGTGATCCGAATCGACCAGCTTGTCCTCCAGCGCGGCACCAAGGTGCTGTTCGACCACACCTCCGTGACGCTCAACCCAGGCGAACGCGTGGGCCTAGTCGGCGCCAATGGCAGCGGCAAGTCGACGCTGTTCGCGCTGCTGCGAGGCGAGTTGCATCCGGACGGCGGCGATGTCAGCGTGCCGGCGCAATGGCGCGTCGCCCATGTGGCGCAGGAAACGCCGGCGGTCAGCCGCAGCGCCGTGGAGTACGTGATCGACGGCGACACCCGCCTGCGCGAGATCGAAGCCGCCATCGCCGCCGCACAGGCCAGCGGCGACGGCACCGCCGAAGGCGAAGCCCACGCCGCCTATGCCGATGCCGACGGCTACACCGCCCCCGCGCGCGCCGAGGCGCTGCTGCTGGGCCTCGGCTTCACGCTGTCCCAGGTATCGCAGCCGGTATCGTCGTTCTCCGGCGGCTGGCGCATGCGCCTGAACCTGGCGCAGGCGCTGATGTGCCCGTCCGACCTGCTGCTGCTCGACGAACCGACCAACCACCTGGACCTGGACGCCATCGTCTGGCTGGAAGACTGGCTGGCGCGCTACCCGGGCACGCTGGTGATGATTTCGCACGACCGCGAATTCCTCGACGCGATCTGCAACGTCACCGTGCATATCGAGAACCAGCAGCTGCGCCGCTACGGCGGCAACTACACGCTGTTCGAGACCCTGCGGCTGCAGCAGATGGCCCAGCAGCAGGCCGCCTATGCGCGCCAGCAGAAGGAAATCGCGCACCTGGAGTCGTTCATCACGCGCTTCAAGGCCAAGGCGACCAAGGCGCGCCAGGCGCAGAGCCGGGTCAAGGCGCTGGAGAAGATGGAGCGGCTTGCGCCGGTGCACGTCGCCGCCGGCTTTGCCTTTGAATTCCGCGAGCCCGACGCCGCGCCCAATCCGATGATGGTGCTCGACGGCGTCGATTGCGGCTACGCGGAGGCCGAGCCGCCGGTCACGATCCTGCACAACCTGGCGCTGTCGATCCAGAACGGCCAGCGCATCGGCCTGCTTGGCGCCAACGGCCAGGGCAAGTCGACGCTGGTCAAGACGCTCGCCGGCACGCAGGATCCGATGACCGGCACGCTGCGCCTGGGCAAGGGCCTGCAGATTGGCTACTTCGCGCAGCACCAGCTCGAGACGCTGCGCGACCACGACTCGCCGCTGCAGCACCTCGCGCGCCTGGCGCCCGACGTGCGCGAGCAGGAACTGCGCGACTTCCTCGGCAGCTTCAATTTCCGCGGCGACATGGCGACGTCGCCGATCGAGCCGTTCTCCGGCGGCGAAAAAGCGCGCCTGGCGCTGTCGCTGATCGTCTGGCAGAAGCCCAACCTGCTGCTGCTCGACGAACCGACCAACCACCTCGACCTCGATACCCGCGAGGCGCTGACCATGGCGCTGGCGCAGTTCGAAGGCACGCTGATCCTGGTCTCGCACGACCGCCACCTGCTGCGCGCCACCGCCGACCAGTTCATGCTGGTCGCCGACGGCACCATCAAGCCCTTCGACGGGGACCTGGACGACTACCGCGACTGGCTGCTGCAGCAGGCCGCCGCCAAGCGCAACGCCGCCACCGCCGCGCACCTGGCGGAGAACGGTGCAGACGCCGCCACGGTCAACCGCAAGGACCAGCGCCGCGCCGAGGCCGACGAGCGCCAGCGCCTGTCGGCGTTGCGCAAGCCGCTGACCAAGGAGCTGGAGAAGGTCGAGAAGCGCATGGCGGTGCTGCAAACCGCCAAGGAGGAGATCGACCGGTTCATGGCCGATGAATCGAGCTATGCAGAAGCCAACAAGGCGAAGCTGATGGAGATGCTGAAGCGCCAGGGCGAGGTCAATGGCGAGCTGGAGACGCTGGAAGAGAAATGGCTGGAACTGCAGGAGCAGATCGAGCAGATTGCGTGACAGAGGTTCTCTCAATGAAAAACCGGCGCACACAGCGCCGGTTTTTCATTCGGAATCCGCCACCCATTAGCGGAAATTCTTCTCCCGCCGGATCAGGCCCACCGCCAGCGTCAGCGTCAGGATAAACAGCCAGATCAGCGACCACGCCGGCACCGACAGGCCCAGCACCGGCGGCAGCGGCGCCGCGCACAGGCCATCGGCATAGAACACCTGCGGCAGCACCTTGGCGGTCGGCAGCGCGTTGACCCAGTTCTCCAGCGGGTCGATGCCACAGGTCGCCTTGGGGTTGAGCAGCAGCGAAACATGGTACACAGCGACAGCAATGCCGGCGATGCCGGACAGCATGCCCAGGCCCTGCCACAACGAACGCGTGTTCTGCGCCACCACGGCGAGCAGCGAGAAGATGCCGATGCCGATAAACGCAAAGCGCTGCATCACGCAAAGCGGACAGGGCTGGTAGCCCTTTTCAAACTGCAGGTAGAGCGCAACGCCGACCAGGCCGAAGGAAACCAGGGCGATCAGCAGGAAATAGGCGCGGGAATTGGCTTGCATAGCGGTGATAAAGGTGATCCGGTAAACGGTCCGTCAGATCGGTGCCGTCAGGTGTATTCAGTTCGGGGGCGCGGCATTGCTGCGCATTATTACCGATTTTTCCGCGCCCGCCTTGGGCGCCACATCGGCTGCGCATCCCCTGCCCTGTGGCGGATTGACGCAGGGCACTATGCCGCGCTCGCCCGCCACGCGGCGCGAGACAATCGATACAGGCAATGCGGCCGCAGCGGATGCCCCGGCGGCAGCGCAGGATGTTCGAACCCCAGCGCATCCTCGCGCATGCCCAGCCGTTCCATTACCGCGCGTGAACGGAGGTTGTCCAGCGTGGTGAAGGAAACGATCTCGTCCAGACCAAGCGTGCCGAAGCCATAGGCCAGCGCAGCGCGCGCCGCTTCGGTGGCAAGGCCGCTGCCCCACGCATCGCGCGCCAGGCGCCAGGCGATCTCGACACAAGGCGAGAACGGCAGCGCGGCAGCCGGTTCGTGCAAGCCGACAAAGCCTATGAAGACGCCGTCCAGCTTGCGCTCGACGGCCCACGGTCCCCACCCGCGCCCAGCGATCAGCGCCCGGCAACGGTCCGCCATCGCATCGCTTTCGGCCCGCGTCAGCGGCGCGGGGAAATAGCGCATCACCTCCGCGTCGGCATTCAGCGCGGCGAATGGCGCATAGTCGGCATCGCGCCACTGGCGCAGCCGCAGCCGCGGGGTTTCGATGCACAAACTGCCGTCGTCCATGCCTCAATCCAGGTGGCGCACGCGATCGATGGCCTGCTCGATGCGCTCCACCGCGATCACTTCCAGGCCGTCGATCTTCTGCTTGGGCGCGTTCGCCTTGGGGATCACGGCCAGCGTGAAGCCCAGCTTGGCAGCTTCCTTCAGCCGCTCCTGGCCCCGCGGGCTGGGCCGGATCTCGCCGGCCAGGCCGACTTCGCCAAACACCACCAGCCCGCGCGGCAGCGGCTTGTTGCGCATCGACGAATGGATCGACAGCAGCACTGCCAGGTCGGCGGCCGGCTCGGTGATCTTGACCCCGCCCACCGCGTTCAGGAACACATCCTGGTCGAAGCAGGCAATGCCCGCATGCCGGTGCAGCACCGCCAGCAGCAGCGCCAGCCGGTTCTGCTCCAGGCCCACCGCCAGCCGGCGCGGGTTGGGCACGTGCGCGGTGTCGACCAGCGCCTGGATCTCCACCAGCAGCGGGCGCGTGCCCTCCTGCGTCACCAGCACGCACGAGCCTGGCACGGTCTCTTCATGCTGCGACAGGAACAGCGCCGACGGGTTGCTGATGCCGCGCAGCCCGCGCTCGGTCATGGCGAACACGCCCAGCTCGTTGACCGCGCCGAAGCGGTTCTTGAAGGCGCGGATCAGCCGGTGCGAAGAATGCGTATCGCCCTCGAAGTACAGCACCGTGTCGACGATATGCTCCAGCACGCGCGGCCCGGCCAGGCTGCCTTCCTTGGTCACGTGGCCGACCAGGATGATGGTGATGCCGCTGCTCTTGGCGATGCGCGTCAGCTGCGCCGCGCACTCGCGCACCTGCGCAACCGAGCCCGGCGCCGAGGTCAGCGCCTCGGAGTACAGCGTCTGGATCGAGTCGATCACCGCCACTTCCGGCTTCTCGGCCTCGAGCGTGGCCTGGATCTTCTCCAGCTGGATTTCGGCGAGCAGCCCCAGCGCCGGGCTTTCCACGCCCAGCCGCTGCGCGCGCAACGCGATCTGCGCGCCCGATTCTTCGCCACTGACATAGAGCACGCGGCGCTGCCCGGCCAGGTTGGCCAACGCCTGCAGCAGCAGCGTGGACTTGCCGATGCCGGGATCGCCGCCGATCAGCACCACGCCGCCCGCCACCAGCCCGCCGCCCAGCACGCGGTCGAATTCGTCGATGCCGCTGGAAAAGCGCGGCACGTCGGCGGCCTCGATCTCGGACAGCTTGCGCACCATGGCCGAAGCCGCCAGCGGCTGGAAGCGCTTGGACGCGGCCGTCTCGGCCACCGTTTCCACCAGCGTGTTCCATTGCTGGCAATGCGGGCACTGGCCGGCCCAGCGCGGCGCGGTGCCGCCGCATTCGGTACAGGTGTAGACGGTCTTGGTCTTGGCCAACGGAAAATCCTTGCGGGAAAGAACAGGCCGGGCGCAGAAGTGGCCCGGCCCTCACACTAGCCGGCGGCAGTCGCTGCCACCAGGTCTCGTTTGCAACCTCACACCACGGCCGGCGCCGCGCTGTCGGATGCCGTGATGGTAGCCACCGTGGTCGGCACGCGCGGCGCCAGCGCGCACATCAGCTCGTAGCCGACCGTGCCGCTGGCCTGTGCCACCTCGTCGATCGGCAAGCCCTGCCCCCACAGCGTCACCGGGCTGCCGACCCGCGCCTTCGGGCACGGCGTCAGGTCCACGCACAGCATGTCCATCGACACGCGGCCGACCAGTTCGGTACGCACGCCATCGACCAGCACCGGCGCGCGCAGCTCGCCCCAGCCGGAGGCATGGCGCGGGTAGCCGTCGGCATAGCCGCAGGCGACCACGCCGATGCGCATCGGGCGGTCCGCGGTAAACAGCGAGCCGTAGCCGACCGTATCGCCCGGCTGCAGGTCCTGCACCGAAATCAGCTCGCTGTGCAGCGACATGGCCGGCTGCAGGCCGGTGCCGGCGATATCGGCATCGCGGCCGGTCGGCGAGGCGCCGTACAGGATGATGCCGGGACGCACCCAGGCGCGGTGCGCCTGCGGATGCCACAGTACCGCGGCCGAGTTCGACAGGCTCGCTTCGCCCGGCAGGTTGGCCGTGGCGGCGTCGAAGGCCTCGATCTGGTGGGCGATGCCTCGGGGACTATCCGCATCGGAAAAATGCGTCATATGGACGATACTGCCTACGCAGGGCATGGCGCGGGCGCGCTCCCAGGCGGCGCGGTACTGGGCCGGATGGAAGCCGAGCCGGTTCATGCCGGTGTTCAGCTTGAGCTGGATGGCCAGCGGCCCCTTGGGGCGCGCGCTCTCCAGCATGCGCAGCTGTTCGTCGCAGTGGATCGCGGTGGTCAGCCGGTATTGCTCGATCAGGGCAATGTCCTGCGGCTGGAAAAAGCCTTCCAGCAGCAGGATGGGGCCCTGCCAGCCCAGGTCGCGCAGCAGCACGGCTTCGTTCAGGTCCAGCAGGCCGAAGCCGTCGGTGCCGCGCAGCGCGGCAAAGGCGCGGCGGATGCCGTGGCCGTAGGCATTGGCCTTGACCACGGCCCAGATGCGCGAGTTCGGCGCGCTGCGGCGGATGATGTCGAGGTTGTTGGCCAGCGCGGGCTGGTGGATGACGGCGTGGATGGGTCTTGGCATGGAGTCACATCTCGGAAATCGGGTAGCGCGCTTGCGGGCAGCTCGAGGCGTTCGGGCGGCGCAGTAGCGCATCGGGCACGCTACGCTCGCATACTGCGGGAACTGGGAGGACGGCTCTGTCTCACTCTCAAGGGCGCAAGCGTCACTTGTCAGTGGGCGATGGCACGTAGATGCATGCGGAGTACTTCATATTGCGGGCAGGTCGCGCTAAGGTGATCGGCCATGAGTATTAACGTTCGCCAGGTCGCGCGAATGTCGCCTGGCGGAGATATGGTCGAGCCGTTGCACCAGATCAGGGAAGACCCGGTCCTCTGGCCGGGATCGCAACCGTTATTTGAACACATCCGGATGCCGCTGCCGGGGGTCTTTGGGGAATCGGCGCGGCGGTTTGCAGTCAAAAAGGCACCTTGCCGGGGTTCGGGAATGTCATGTTTTCGTGATATAAAGCCGGACGCTCCGGCCATGTTCTAAAAGCGAAGCATTATGTCAATGACTGTCAGGCAAGCCGCACGACGACGCCGCAGCGCAGTGCAACCGAGACAATTCGACACGGCCGCGGCGCAAGGTTCCCTGCAAACCATAGCCTCCCCAGCCGGTGCCGCCCTGACCGGCGTGACGGAAGTCCGCGATGGAGACAAAGTCGAAAGCATGAAGAAGGGTTTTTACACCATCATGGCCGCGCAATTTTTTTCGTCGCTGGCCGACAATGCGTTGCTGATCGCCGCCATCGCCCTTCTCACCGAATTGCATTCACCGCAGTGGATGACCCCGCTGCTCAAGCTGTTCTTCGTTCTCTCCTACGTCATCCTTGCCGCCTTCGTCGGCGCCTTTGCCGACTCCATGCCCAAGGGGCGGGTGATGCTCATCACCAATGCCATCAAGGTGGTCGGCTGCGCGATCATGATGTTCGGCTTGCACCCGCTGCTGGCCTATGGCGTGGTGGGCTTCGGCGCGGCGGCGTACTCGCCGGCCAAGTACGGCATCCTGACCGAGCTGCTGCCGCCGGAGAAGCTGGTGCTGGCCAACGGCTGGATCGAGGGGCTGACGGTGGGCTCGATCATCCTGGGCACCGTGGTGGGGGGCGCGCTGATTTCGGTGCACGTGTCGGACATCCTGATGCGGCTCGACCTGCCCTGGATCAACACCGGCATCGACACGCCGGCCGAGGCCGCGATGGTCGTGATCATGCTGTTCTACGTGATCGCGTCAGTGTTCAACCTGTTCATTCCCGATACCGGCGCCCGCTACCCGCAGCAGGAAAAGAACCCCATCAAGCTGATCGCCGAATTCGGTGACTGCTTCCTGGCGCTGTGGCGCGACAAGCTGGGCCAGATCTCGCTGGCGGTGACGACGCTGTTCTGGGGCGTCGGCGCGACGCTGCAGTTCATCGTGCTGAAGTGGGCGGAGAAGTCGCTGGGCCTGAACCTGTCGCAGGGCGCGCTGCTGCAGGCGGTGGTGGCCGTCGGCGTGGCCGTCGGCGCGATCGCCGCCGCCGCGCGCATTCCGCTGCGCAAGTCGCTGTCGGTGCTGCCCTTCGGCGTGGCAATGGGCGTGACCGTGATGATCATGGCCTTCTACACCAAGGACGCCATGCCCCAGGTGACGCTGAACATCCTGGGCATGAACATGCCGCTGTACATGGCCATCGCCTATGTGTTCCTGATGCTGGTGGGCGCGATGTCGGGCTACTTCGTGGTGCCGATGAACGCGCTGCTGCAGCACCGCGGGCACGTGCTGCTGTCGGCCGGCCACTCGATCGCGGTGCAGAACTTCAATGAGAACGTCTCGGTACTGCTGATGCTGTGCCTGTACGCGCTGCTGATCAAGCTGAACGTGCCGATCGGCGTGGTCATCATCGCGCTGGGCCTGTTCATCTGCCTGACCATGATGCTGGTGATCAAGCTGCACAAGTACAACATGCGCGCCTTCAACTCGCTGGCGATGATCGGCGAGGACAAGCACCACTGACCCGGCCTGGCCGGCGCCCCGCTCAGGGTCCGTCGGCCAGCGCCTGCGCAGCCTGCCGCGGCGGCTCCGCCGCCCGCGCCATGGCGCGCGCCTCCCATCCCGGCGGCACCACGAACCCGCGCGAGCATTCGCGCCACCAGCCGTGGCCGGCCGGCTCCAGTTCGCACAGCATCACCGGCGCTTCGCGGCGCCAGCCGTGGTCGTGGCGCGGGTCGGCAAAGCGCTGCGCCAGCGTGGCGTGCAGGGCATCGACCTCCTCGGTGCCGCTGGCAGGCACCAGCGCTCCCGACAACCATCCCGAACGCGGCAGCCGGCACCAGCGCAGGCCAGGCCGCGCCGCGGCGCGCGCACGCCAGCCTTCCAGTGTCGACCACCAGCCTTGCAGGTGGTCCGGGGCGATGCCAAGCCCGTCGAGTCCCGCTGGCACTTGCCCGTCCCGGTAGAACAGCCAGCCCAGCAGGTAGACCTCGCTACGGTCGACGACATGGCCGAGCAGCGCGCGCGCTTCCGGCGTGCGCCCCAGCGGCAACTGGCGCCCGACCACGTGCCCGAGCTTGTCGCCCAGCCGGTCGACCATGTTGGGCCCAACGAAATCGTGCAGGGTCGGCACCGCAACGGCGCCGGCCATCAGGTAGAACTTGGCGGCCATTTCCCAATGGACCACGTCACCAGAAGCCTGCTCGCGCCAGACAAAATCCAGCTCGCCCAGCGTGCGGATGCCATGCGCGCCGGCGCGCCGCACCGGGACGTTGGCCGCCAGCAGTGTCAGCCCCTCCATCCGGCGCAGCGCGAAATGCAGCAGCCGTTCCGCATGGCGCCCCAGCCGCAGGCTGCGGCTGGCGGGGTCCTGCGCATGCTGCGCCGCGGCAGGCGGGCCCGAAGCGGGATCGGAAGCGGGATCGAAAGGAAAGGCGGCATGGCCGCCGGCCAGCTCATCGATGGTGGCTGGCAGCGCCGCCGGGTCGGCGGCCTCCAGCCAGTGCTGCCACGCCGCCAGCGTACCGGCGGGCCAGCGCGCCGCGGCGGCGCCCGCTACCGCGGACAGCAGCGGCGGCGACAGCGTGGTCCAGGCCAGGTCGCGCGCGCGCGGCGACAAGGCGCGGCGCCACAGCGGCGGCTCCGGCGGCAGGTTGCCGTCGCCGCCGCGATGCAGCGAGAGGTCAGGCCCCAGCTCCCGCACGGTCATGTACCTCGCGGGCCAGGCACAGGTCTTCCCATGCGCGTGCCTTGTCGGTCAGCGTGCGCAGCAGGTAGGCGGGATGGTAGGTCACCACCACGGGGATGCCTTCATAGGTATGCACGGTGCCGCGCAGCTTGCCGATCGGCGTGGTGGTGCGCAGCAGCGACTGCGCGGCGAAGCGGCCCAGCACCACGATCACCCTGGGGCGCACCAGCGCGATCTGGCGGCGCAGGAATGGCTCGCACTGCGCCACCTCGGCCGGCTCGGGATTGCGGTTGCCGGGCGGGCGGCACTTGAGCACATTGGCGATAAAGACGTTGCGCCCGCGCGCCAGGCCGAGCGCGCCCAGCATGTTGTCGAGCAGCTTGCCGGCCTGGCCGACGAAGGGCTCGCCTTGCAGGTCTTCGTTCTCGCCCGGAGCCTCGCCGACCAGCATCCATTCCGCCTGCCGATCGCCGACGCCGAAGACGGTATTGGTGCGGGTCTGGCACAGTCCGCAAGCGGTGCAGCCGGCCACGGCGGCATCCAGCGCGGGCCATGCCATGGCGGCGATGGCAGCCTCGCGCCCGGCCTGCGCCGAGTCGGGTGCGGGGCCGGCCGGTAGCAGCGAGGGCCCGGCCGGCGCACGCGAGACAGGCGCCGCCGCAGCGGCGGCCGGCACCACCGGGATGGCCGTTTCGAGCGCCGGCGCGGCCTGCACGACTGGCGCAGCGGCTTGCGCGGCCACCGTGACGGACTCGGCAATGGGATCGGCAATGGGATCGGCAATGGGATCGGCAATGGCATCGTCAACAACCGCCGCAACAACCTCGGCAACGGACCCCGCAACCGCAACGACCTCGGGCACCGCCTGCGCCTGCGGCGCGTCAGCGCGAGCCCGCGGCAGCCATTCGGCCGTGATGCCCAGCGCCTCGAGGAATCGCGCGCGGCGGCTCATGCGCGGCCCTCCCCGCCTTCCCTGGCCACATCGTCAAGCCAGCTCCGGCGCAGCACCAGCGCATCTTCGCGGGTCCGGCCCGCCGCCGGGTAATAACCCTTGCGGCGGCCGATCTCGGCAAACCCGGCGGCCTGGTACAGCGCGATCGCGCCAGTATTGGACGGGCGCACCTCCAGCAGCATGGTATGGATGCGATGCGCATGCGAGGTCGCCAGCACGATCGACAGCATCAGTCGCCCCAGCCCCTGGCGCTGGCGCGGCGGGTCGACGGTGATATTGAGCAGGTGCATCTCGTCGACCACCGGCATCAGCACGGCATAGGCCACCAGCGTGCCGGCGGGATCGCGCAGCGTCAGGCCGAGATGCCCGGCCTTGACCGAGTTCTCGAAATTGCCGCGTGTCCACGGATGGCTGTAGGCGCGCGCCTCGACGCCGGCAACCGCTTCCAGGTCGAGCGCGCTCATCCGGCCCAGCGCAAAGCCGGCAGGCAGCGGCGGCATGGCGGGCACGGCCGGCCAGTCGGCACGCTCTTCCAGCGGATAGGCGGCGCTCACGATGTGCTCCCGGCCGTGGCCGCGGCGCGCGCGGCGGCAGCAGCTTCGCGTTCGGCGATGGTTTGCGCCACCTTGTCGCGCAGGTAGATCGGCATGGCGCGGTCGGCGTCGATGGCCTCGCCACGCGCCAGCGCGCGCAGTGCGATGGCGACCATCGGCTGCGCGTGGGGCATCGCCTCCGGCAGCACGCGCTGCGCGCGCGCCAGGCCGGCAAGGCGTTCGCCGAAGACCGTGGCAGCATTGCCCGCGAGCCAGAATTCGCCGTCGGGCAGCCGCACGGTTTCCGGCGCGCCGACCTGCATCGGCGTGCGCTCCACCCACTCCTGCGCTGCGGCATCCCAGCCGAAGGCGCCGGCATAGGCCTCGTCCATGCGCGCATCGAGGGCGACCAGCACCGCGGTGCCCGCAGGCAGTGCCGGCTCGGCGGAGCGCACACGCTCGGCGCAAGCCAGCAAGGTATTGACCGGCACCACCGGCAGTCCGGCACCGAAGGCCAGCCCCTGGGCCACGCCGCAGGCGGTACGCAGGCCGGTAAACGAGCCGGGACCGGCGCCAAAGGCGATCGCGGCGCAATCGGCCAGTGCGATGCCGGCCTCGGCCAGCAGTTCGCCGGCGGCGGGCAGCACGCGTGCGGAGGAGCGCGCACCGGTGTGCTCATGGCGCACCATGCACTCGATGCCGGCGCCGGCCACGGCACGTCCGAGCGCGACCGAGCACCACTCCGTAGAAGTTTCAACAGCAAGAATCCAGGACATGGCGCGATTGTAGCCGCTGGCGCCCGGAACAGAGGGCTTCTTCGGTTTTAGACGCGCGGTCTGGCGCACTGGCGCGGCTATCATCGGCAGCACTTTCACAACCCCCACGGAGAAACCCATGAGCGACCTGCAGGCACGCTTCGACCAGGCCCAGACCGACGTCAAGCAACTGAGCGAGCGTCCCAGCAACATGACCCTGCTGCGCCTGTACGCATTGTTCAAGCAAGGCAGCGAAGGCGACGCCCACGGCGACAAGCCGGGCATGACCGACTTTGTCGGCCGCTACAAGTTCGAAGCCTGGGAAGCGCTGCGCGGCACCGCGCGCGAGCAGGCGATGGAGCAGTACATCGCGCTGGTGGAAGAACTGCGCAGCGGCGCGGCCAGCTAAACCCCGCCGCCACGCCAGCCGGCGGCCTCAACCCGCCGGCAGCGGCCTTGGCCGGATGCGCCAGGCCGCGAAGATCGCACTGGCGATCACCACCCCGACCGCCAGGAAGGTCTCATCGAAGGCGCGGATGCGCGCCGCCTGCAGCGCGGCGTCGCCCGCCTGGTCCAGCACCGCGCCGTGCTGCGTCAGCCGCCACTGCAGCCCCACCCCGGCCAGGCTCACGCCAATCGCGCCACCCAGCTGGCGGATAAAGTTGATGCAGCTCGATCCCTGCGCGATCAGCGAAAAATCCACGCCCCGCATCGAACCCAGCGTCAGCGACGGCAAAATGCAGCCGAGCCCGATCCGTCCCAGCACCGCCAGCGCGACCAGCATCAGATACGGCGTGGAGGGCGACCCCAGCGCCATCAGCAGGAACGACAGCGCCAGCAGCGCCAGTCCGAACGACACCTGGACATAGGGCGCGATCCGGTGCGTGAAGCGGCCGGCCACGGCGATCGTCAGGGCCAGCATCACGCCCGCCGGCAGCAGCACCAGGCCCGCGCGCGAGGGCGTGTATTCCAGCGCCATCTGCATGTAGACCGGCAGCAGGTAGGTCGAGCCGAACAGGCCCGCACCGTAGATAAATGCCACCACCGCGCCCGCGGAGAACTGCCGGTAGCTGTACAGCCGCATGTTCATCAGCGGATGGGGCGCGCGCAGCTGCCACAGCACGAACGCCGCCAGCATCAGCACCCCGAAGCCGGCCAGCGCCAGGCCTGCGGCCACGCTTTCGCGCATCTCGACCACGCCGTTGAGCAGGCTCACGGTGGCCACGCCGGCCAGCGCCAGGCCGCGCCAGTCCAGCGGCTCGCGCTCGCCCATCATGATCGAATCCACCGCCATGAAGCGCCGCGCCATGAACGCGCCGAGCAGCGTCAGCGGCACTACCACGAAGAAGATCGAGCGCCAGCCGAACGCCTCGACCAGGAAGCCGCCCAGGCTGGGCCCCAGCGCCGGCGCCAGCACCACGCCGAAACCGAACATGCTGATCGCCTTGCCCTGCTCGCGCTCCTCGAACACGCGCAGGATCAGGATATTGGGCAGCGGCTGCATGATGCCGGCGGCGGCGCCTTCGGCCACGCGCATGGCGATCATCACGCCGTAGGTGGGCGAGAACCCGCCGAACAGTCCGCCCGCGCCCAGCAGCAGCAGCGACCCCAGGAAGGTGCGGCGCAGCCCGTAGCGGTTGAGCAGCCACGGCGTCAGCAACATCGACAGCGTCATCGCGATCATGAAGCTGGCCGCAACCCATTGCGCGCGCTCCTGCCCCAGCACGAAGTGCCGGCTGAGGTCAGGGATGGCAACGTTGATGATGGTGGACGAGACGATCGACGAGACCGTGCCCAGCATCAGTGTCATCAGCACCAGCCAGCGCAGGCGGTCGCCGTAGCGCTCGCGCAGCGCCGCCCGGGTCGGTCCGCCCGGCTGCTTGCCGGAGGTCTCCGGCGCGACGGGGCCCTCGCTCACCCCAGCCGCCCGGTGTCGGCGATCTCGCGGATCTTGCGGACGGTATCGATGTCGGCCTCGTGATAGGCGGACTTGACGATCTCGGCGTAGCGGTCGTCGCCGCTGGCATCGACGGCCGGCATGGTGGTGTCGTAGGTGAAGCGCAGCAGCAGCGCGCCAGGGCCCGGGGTCTCGATCACCATGGTCAGCGTGCCGCCGGCATGCTCGGCGGTGGCGGCGGTTTCGTAGCGCACCTGGCGGCGCGGCTCGAACACGACGCGGTCATGGATGGACGCCTCGCCGAAATGCAGCACGCGGTCGATCCAGTTGTCGCCCCGCGCCACCACTTCGGCGCTGTCCAGGCCCAGCACGAACAGTTCGGGCGACTCGGCGCGCAACACCAGGCCTTGCCAAAGCTGGTCAGGTGTCAGCGGATCCAGTTGGGGGTTGCCTGGATCATTGATTTCCACCAAGTGCTCGAAACGCAACTTCTCTCTCCCTGTCTTCAATAAGTCGATATTATGAAGTCTCCGCGTGTTCGGGAGACGTTTTTGTCTGCGCGCTGCAACATTGCCGAGACAGCCCTCACACTGGATATCGACCGACCAACACGTTGACTGGAGTACCGCGCATGATTGCCGCGCTGCTGGCCGACCCCGATCCGCTGCAAGTCCTGGTCTATGCCGATTCACTGTCCTGGGGAATCGTCCCCGGCACACGCCAGCGGCTGCCGTTCCCGGTGCGCTGGCCGGGCCGCCTGGAGCTGGGGCTGAATGCCGACGGCGGCACGCCGGTGCGCATCATCGAAGACTGCCTGAACGGCCGCCGTACGGTCTGGGACGATCCCTTCAAGCCCGGGCGCAACGGGCTGCAGGGACTGGCGCAGCGTATCGAGATCCACTCGCCGCTGGCACTGGTGGTCTTGATGCTGGGCAACAACGATTTCCAGTCGATGCATCCGCACAATGCCTGGCACGCCGCCCAGGGCATCGGCACCCTGGTGCAGGCCATCCGCACCGCGCCGATCGAACCGGGCATGCCGGTGCCACCCGTGCTGGTGGTGGTACCGCCGCCGATCCGCACGCCGCGGGGGCCGCTGGCGCCCAAGTTTGCCGGCGGCGAGCAAAAGTGGACCGGCCTGCCGCAGGCGGTTGCCGAGGTTTGCGGGCAACTGGAGTGCCCGATGTTCGATGCCGGCACGGTCATCCAGAGCAGCGCCGTCGACGGCGTACATCTTGACGCGGATGCCCACCTGGCGCTTGGCGACGCGTTGCGCCCGGTCGTTCGCGAACGGCTGCCGCGCTGACACACGCGTATCGGCACTTCTGCGGCGGCCGGCTGAAACATCACTCCTGACAGCAGCTGTCAGGAGGGCCGGCGCACAATGCGGCCGCTCTCACACAGAACGCCGCAAGGAGGCTGTCATGGAGTTGCTGATCAATATCGATGTCGACGACCTCGCGCGTGGTATCGCCTTCTACGAGCAAGGCCTCGGGCTGAAACTGCAGCGCCGCCTGTTCGATGGCACCGTCGCCGAAATGCTGGGTGGCAACACGCCGATTTACCTGCTCGTCAAACCCGCTGGCACCCGTCCTACCAGTCGTACGGATACCCGGCGCGACTACCGGCGGCACTGGACGCCGGTGCATCTCGACTTTGTCGTGGACAACCTGGAAACCGCAATCGAACGGGCGCTGGAAGCCGGCGCCGAGATTGAAGACTGGCCGCAGGATTTCGACTGGGGCAGGCAGGCTAGGTTGTCGGATCCGTTTGGGCACGGGCTTTGTTTTGTCGAGTGGAGGGGTGAGGGGTATGGAGCGGTAGCCGGCTGAACCCAGCCTGCTGCGGTTCGCGCGAGTGCTTTGCGGATTGAAGCGAGTCGGCAATTTATGCCATCTATCGAACTAAAGCCGGCTTCATAAGCATATGAAAAAGAAATAGACGCCAGATCTGTTCCCGCTGCGCGGTTTTGGCGCAATTGCGTTAATCTGTGGCCTCGCCCGCGCAGGCAATCCCTGCCACGGCGCAACAGTCTCACTCGCCACACAATCAAAAACACTACAGAACTCCTATGCGCAGCATGTCCCTTTTCAAGCGCCTGGCGGTTGCCGTCTCCGCAATCGGCTTTATCGCCGCCGGCAGCGCCTCGGCCCAGGAACAGACCATCCGCGTCGGCACCGTCAGCGGTCCGGACGCCGAAGTCTGGCAAGTCGTCCAGAAGGTTGCCAAGCGCAATGGGCTGAACGTCAAGGTCGTGGAATTCAACGATTACGTGCAGCCGAACGCCGCACTGGATGCCGGCGACCTGGATGCCAACAGCTTCCAGCACCAGCCCTACCTGGACAGCCAGGTCAAGCAGCGTGGCTACAAGATGCAGAGCGTCGGCTACACCTATATCTCGCCGCTGGGCATTTACTCGAAGAAGCTGAAGTCGCCCAAGGACCTGCCGCAGGGCGCCAAGGTGGCAGTGCCCAACGACCCGTCCAATGAAAACCGCGCGCTGCTGCTGCTGCAGTCGCAGGGCGTGATCAAGCTCAAGGCCGGTGCCGGCACCAATGGCAACAACGCCACGCCGCTGGACGTGGCCGAGAATCCCAGGAAGCTGAGGATCGTGGAACTGGATGCCGCGCAACTGGCGCGCGCCCTGCCCGATGTCGGCGCCGCGGTGATCAACACCAACTACGCGCTGGCCGCCGGCCTGCAGCCGACCAAGGATGCGATCGCCCTGGAAGACATCCACAGCCCGTACGCCAACATCATCGTGGTGCGCACGCAGGACAAGGACAAGCCGTGGGTCAAGAAGCTGGTTGCTGCCTACCAGTCGGAAGACGTGCGCCAGTTCATGAAGGCGCAGTTCAAGGGCGCGATGGTGCCGTCGTTCTGACCGGACTCGCCTGACCACAGCAATTCGTGCTTGCAAATTCCGCCGCCTTCGGTAGAATGCGGCGCTCACCTTGCCCAGGTGGCGGAATTGGTAGACGCACTAGGTTCAGGTCCTAGCGGTGGCAACACTGTGGAGGTTCGAGTCCTCTCCTGGGCACCAAGATTTAAAAAAGGGTCTGCGCGAGCAGACCCTTTTTATTTCCGCCCGGGAAGAAAAGCGCTTGAGCGCTTTTCGGGAGGACGAGAAGGGCTGCGCTTGCCAGCGCAGCCGGGGTCGCGCTGGCGTGACCGAGTCCTCTCCTGGGCACCAAGGCTTCAAAGCGATAAGCCCGCACGAAAGTGCGGGCTTTTTTGTTTTGGCGATCGCAAACAGTCAGGGCTTCGCGGCTTGCCCGAGCGATGGCGGCACCGGTGGTGGCAATGGCGTGGCAACCGGCTCCAGTCCGGTGGTCCGCACAATCGTCGCCGCGGCAGGCGAAGCCAGGAAGCGCACAAAGCGTTCGACCGCGGCAGTCTGCCGGCCGGCGATCGTTCCGGCGGAGAAGAACACCGCCTGCTGCAGTTCAGCGGGCAACGGCCCGACAAAATCCAGCTCCTTGAACGGCAGCAATTCGCTGATCTGCTGGAAGCCGATTTCCGCATCGCCGCGCGCCACCACCGTGCCGACGCGCTCGCTGTAGATCTTGCGGGCCTTGTCCTTGACCTGGTCCGCCACGCCAAGCCGCTGGAACAACTCGGTGGAGAGATAGGTACCGCTGGCGCTGGCGGAATACGCAATCGACTTCGCCTCGAGCAGGGTCCGCTTCAGCGCCTCGGGCGTGCTGATATCCGGCTTCGGCGTGCCCTTGCGGACCGACATGCCGATCAGCGACCGGGCCAGGTCCACCCTGCTCCCGTTCGCCACCTTCCCTTCGGCGATCAGCTTGTCAAGGCCGGAGTCCGCCAGGATCACCACATCGAAGGTTTCGCCGCGGGCCAGCCGGCTGGGAATGGAATCCGGGGCATTGCCCATCGACGCGCCATAGGCGGTGATGACCCGGTCCTGCGTAGCGGCTTCATACAGCGGCACCAGCTGCTGGTACGCAGCAGTGAAGCCGCCGGAGGTAATCACGCGGATATCGTCGGCCCAGGCCGGGCCGGCCAGCCATATCAGCACAACGAAAGCGGCCTTCCTGGCGGCCATTGCGGTCAGGTTCATGTCGTCTCCATGATCGTGTTGCCGGGGCATGGTGCCGCCAGTCAGTCTTCTTTCATGTTGGCAGCGCGCGCGATCGGGCCGAGGCGCGCTTTCTCGTCCGCCAGGAACCTGGTGAAGTCCGCCCGGGTTCCGCCCATCGGCTGGATACCCTGCGGGATCAGGCGGGCGCGCAATTCGGGCGACTTGAGGGCGGCATCGATGGCCTTGTTCATCTTCTCCAGGATCGCGTCGGGCGTGCCGCGCGGCGCGAACACCCCGGACCAGTGGCCGATGAAGACCTTGGGATAGCCGAGCTCCGCGGTGGTGGGCACGTCCGGCATGGCGGCGATACGTGCATTCCAGGTCGAGGCGATCGGCCGCAGCTTGCCGCCCTTGATTTGCGGCAGCACTACCACGCTCGCCTCGGAGGTGGCATCCACCTGCTTGCCAACCACGGCGACCATCCCTTCGGAGCCGCTCTTGTACGGGATGATCTCGAGCCTGGCGCCGGTCGCCAGCTTCATCATTTCCGCGACGAAATGCGGCGTGCTGCCGGTACCCGCAGTGGCGAAGTTCAGGCTCTTGCCGTTCTTTCCGCTCGCGACCAGGTCCTTCAGATCCTTGATCGGCGAGTCGGCGGGCACCACGATGACGGAGGGGCTGACGGCCAGCATCGCCACCGGCACCAGGTCCTGCTCCTTGTAGGGCATATGCGCCTTGATCATGCCGTTGGTGATCACCCCGGCCGCAGGTGCGAGAAAGGTATAGCCGTCCGGGGCGGACTTGGCCACATAGTCGGCTCCGAGCACCGAACCGGCACCGGGCTTGTTCTCGACGATGATGGGCTGGCCCAGCTGTTTCGAGGCGGCGTCTGCCACGGCGCGCGCAACCAGGTCGTTGGCGCCGCCCGGCCCGAACGGCACGACGAATTTCACGGGCTTCGCCGGCCAGGATTGCGCCTTGGCAGTGACGGTCGTGAGGGTACAGGTGCCCAGGACAAGGGCTAATGCCAGGCGGCGAAAGGCAGGTCGCAAAGGAGTCTCCATCATGAATCTGTGTATGTGCACCGAACCGCACCGCAGGACGCTGAGTTCAGGCATTGCAAGCGTACGTCCGCGCCACTATTCTGTGAATTGCAATGTTTTGATGGACTAATGCATGTCACGCATCAATTTCGCACTGGAAGATTTGCAGGCCTTTGTCGCCACGGCGGACAAGGGCAGCTTCCGGGTCGCTGCCGAAACACTCCATATCTCGCAGCCCGCGCTGAGCCGCAGGATCGACAAGCTGGAAAAGACGCTTGGCTCGCGCTTGCTGGAGCGCACCACCCGGCGCGTGGAAACAAGCGCGATCGGCAAGCAGTTCCTGGAGGAAGCGCGTGCTGCGCTGGATATTCTCGACAGCGCGGTATTCCGCCTTGGCGACGAAGCCGCGCTGCAGCGCGGACTGGTGACAGTGGCCGCGATCCCGTCCGCGGCGATGCATCTGCTCTCCAATGCCATCGGCATATTTGCTGGCCGTCATCCGGGCGTACGCGTGCGGGTCATCGATGAAAGCGCAAACACCGGGCTGGCCAGCGTGCTGTCGGGCGAATCGGATTTCGGCATCAACTTCATGGGCGCGCAGGAGCCGAATATCGATTTCCACACGATCCGCACCGAGCCGTACCGGCTGGTGCTGCAGCGCGACCACGCCTGGGCCGGTCGCCAGTCGGTTGCATGGCAGGAACTGGCCGGTCAGCGGATGGCGGGCGTGTCGAAGCAAAGCGGCAACCGCGCCCTGATCGAACATGCCATCGCGCATCTTGAGCGGCGGCCGACCATCTACTACGAAGCCAACCATGTCGTGGGTGTACTGGCACTGGTCGAAGCGGGGCTCGGCATGGCGGTGTTGCCTGGCCTCGCATTGCCGCCCGATCATCCCCGGCTGTGCGCCATCCCGCTGGTCGAGCCTGCCGTGGACCGGATCCTCGCGCTGATTCGCCGCCGCGACAAGGCGCTGCAGCCTGCAGCCAGGGCGCTGTTTGAAATTCTTGCCGGCGGCTCGCCGCCTGCCTGACCGGTACCCGGTCGTGGCGCAAGATTTTTGCAAGGATTGCCTTGCAGGCCCTTGCAAATTCCGACGCGGCCTGTAGAATGCGGCGCTCACCTTGCCCAGGTGGCGGAATTGGTAGACGCACTAGGTTCAGGTCCTAGCGGTGGCAACACTGTGGAGGTTCGAGTCCTCTCCTGGGCACCAAGATTTAAAAAAGGGTCTGCGCGAGCAGACCCTTTTTTATTTCCGCCCGGGAAGAAAAGCGCTTGAGCGCTTTTCGGGAGGCGAGAAGGGCTGCGCTTGCCAGCGCAGCCGGGGTCGCGCTGGCGTGACCGAGTCCTCTCCTGGGCACCAGCATTCAAGGAAGGCCTGCGCAAGCAGGCCTTCTTCATTACCGCCCAGGCATGAGACGCTTCGCATTCCTTGCCTGCATCCATCGCCTACAGTAAATCCCAAAGGTGCCATAGCGCCGCCATCGGGAGACCTGCCATGGGCAAACTGCAAAAGCGTCGCCGTTTCCTGGGAGCAGCACTGAGCGGCCTGCTGGCACCGGCCCTGCCCGCATGCGGTGGCGATGACGATCCTGAGCCGGCGCCGACGCCGGCTCCCGTTCCCGAAGCGCAGATCACCGCCGCCATCGCCCAGGTCGATACGCTTGCGACCAACCTGATGTCCAGCTCTGGCGTGCCCGGCATGGCCGTCGCGGTGGTGCGCGGCAACCAGGTCGTCTTCGCCAGGGGCTTCGGCCGCCGGCTGGTGACCGATCCCGCGCCGGTCGATGCCGATACCGTGTTCCAGCTGGCTTCCGTGTCGAAGCCCATCGGCGCGACCGTCGTTGCGCGTCAGGTCGGGCGCGGCAGCATCGGCTGGGACACCCCGGTGATCCAGCACCTGCCATGGTTCGCGCTGTCCGATGCGGAAACCACCGAAGCGGTCACCATCGGCGACCTCTATGCGCATCGTTCCGGCCTGCCCGACCACGCCGGCGACCGGCTCGAAGACATGGGCTACGATCGCCGCGAGGTGCTGACGCGGCTGCGCTTCCTGCCGCTGCATCCGCTGCGCGCGGTCTACGAGTACACCAACTTCGGCATGACCGCCGCGGCCGAGGCGGTGGCCAGCGCCGCCGGCATCGACTGGGCCACGCTGTCCGAGCAGGCCATCTACCAGCCGCTGGGCATGACCCGCACCAGCTCGCGCTTCGCCGACTTTGCCGCGCGCGACAACCGTGCGCTCGGCCACGTCAAGGTCAACGGCAGCTGGGTGCAGGGCATGGGCACCATGCCCGACGCGCAATCGCCTGCCGGCGGCGTCAGCGCCTCGGTCAATGACCTGGCGAAATGGCTGATCATGGTGCTGGCCAGGGGCGAGTTCGCCGGCCAGCGCATCGTCGACGCCGCGGCGCTCGCCCCCGCGCTGTCCCAGCAGATGCAGAGCAGCCCGCCCGTCCAGGGCCGCCCCGCCAGCTACTACGGCTACGGCTTCAATGTCGGCACGACCGAGCTGGGGCTGACCAACTACAACCATTCCGGCGGCTTCGCGGTGGGTGCGGGCACCAGCTTCACCGCGGTGCCGGCGCTGGACCTGGCCATCGTCACGCTGACCAACGGCTACCCCATCGGCATCCCGGAAACGCTGAACGCGCAGTTCTTCGACCTGGTCCAGTACGGCGCCTTCCGCCGCGACTGGGGCGCGATCTTTGCCGATGCCCTGGGGTCTTTGCTGCGGCCCGAAGGCAGGCTGATCGGCCAGTCGCCGCCGGCAAGCCCATTGCCCGCGCGGGCGTTGTCCACCTATGCCGGCACCTACCGCAACGACTACTACGGCCCGCTGGTGGTCGCCGAACAGGGCGGCGCGCTGGTGATGACCCTCGGCGCGAAACCGCTGGTCTTGCCACTGACGCACTGGGATGGAGATGACTTTACGTTCACGCTCCATAACGAGAACGCCAGCCCCGGCACGATCTCCAGGGCGGCATTCGCCAGCGACCGGGTATGGCTGGAGTACTACGACCACGAAGGGCTTGGCGTCTTCGTCCGCTAAGCCGCGCCGCGCGGCAGAGGCAGGGGCCCTGCCGCATTGACACTCCCCAACCCCGTGCCGATACTGCAACACGCACCCCGCCCTCGCCTGCCATGCGCGACGCTTGCGGCACCGGCGCAGCGGCGCTACACCCCCTTGGGTGGAACGGTTCGACCCATGACTCAGCCACGGAAGGAATGACCATGCTCAGGTTCCGCGCAGTCGTACTCACCGCCGCCGTCGCCACGCTCGCCGCCTGCGGCACGCCCGCGCCGACACCCACCGCGGTCACACGGGCGCCCACGGCAACCACCGCTGCCGCCGCCGGCAAGACCGAAGTCCTGTGGCTGGGCCAGGCAGCGACCCGCATCACCTCGCCCGGCGGCAAGGTCATCGTCATCGACCCGTGGCTGACCACCAACCCGAAGACGCCTGCGGGCTTCAAGCAGCTGTCCTCGCTGGGCAAGGTCGACCTGATCCTGGTGACCCACGCACATAGCGACCACCTCGGCGACGCCCCGGCGCTCGCGCAGCTCAACAACGCGCCGATCTACAACGCAGGCGGCATGGGCTCGGCACTGATCAGCCTCGGCATGGTCCCGGCCGCGCTGGTGCAGCGCTTCGGCAAGAGCGGCACCGTGATGCCGTTCGGGCCGACCGGGCCGAAGATCACCGCGGTGCATGCCGAGCATGCATCCGAACTGGTGATGAAGAACCCGACCACCGGCAAGGACGAAACCCACTACGGCGGCGAACCGGTTGGCTACATCATCGAGATGGAGAACGGCTTCCGCGTCTGGCACATGGGCGATACCGGCCTGTTCGGCGACATGCGGCTGATCGGCGACCGCTACCGGCCCGACCTGGTGCTGATCCCGATCGGCGACCACTTCACCATGGGGCCGCAGGACGCGGCGATCGCGGTGCGCGACATGATCCGGCCGCGCTATGCGATCCCGATCCACTACCAGACTTCACCGCAGCTGCGCGGCACGCCGGAGGAATTCACCACCGCGCTGGGCGCCGGCGCGGCCTCGCGCGTGATCGTGCCGCAGCCGGGAGAGAAGGTAGATTTCTGATG
This sequence comes from Cupriavidus consociatus, assembly GCF_017814975.1. GTDB lineage: Bacteria > Pseudomonadota > Gammaproteobacteria > Burkholderiales > Burkholderiaceae > Cupriavidus > Cupriavidus consociatus. Next base: position 399,060 of record NZ_JAGIQA010000001.1, on the reverse strand, counting down.
CGCCCGGCAAGGGCGCGATGCCGGACATCGAGCTGCATCACGCTACATGCACGGCGGCGTCGCGCAGCGCGGCATCGCCCTTGACCTCCCGCTCCCCTTCAATGCGAAGGCGAGGCAGGAACTGTGGATACTCGCGCTGCATGAAGTCGATCAGCCCTTCGCGCACGACGCAGCGCAGGTCCCACGCCAGGCCGGATGACGCCGCGGTGCACAGCACGCGCAGCTGCATGGTGCGCTCGGTGGCATCGGTCACCACCAGGTTGAAGAAGCGCCGGTCCCACTCGGGCGCGGCATGGACAATACGTTCCAGCTCCTTGCGCAGCGGTGCCAGCGGCATGCCGTAGTCCACGTGGAAGAACACCGACCCCAACAGCTCGGCGCTGCTGCGGGTCCAGTTCTGGAACGGCTTCTCGATGAAGTACTGCAGCGGAATGATCAGGCGGCGATCATCCCAGATCCGCAGCACCACGTAAGTGCCGGTGATCTCCTCCACGCGGCCCCACTCGCCCTCGACGATCAGCACATCGTCCAGCCGGATCGGCTGGGTCAGCGCCAACTGCAAGCCGGCAATCAGGTTGCTGAACACCGGCTTGGCGGCAAAGCCCGCGATCAGGCCGAGCACGCCCGCCGACGCCAGCAGGCTGGCGCCGACCTGCCGCGCACCGGGGAAGGTCATCAGCACCATCGACGCGCCAATCACGATCACCAGCGACATGGCAATGCGCGACAGCACCCGGGTCTGCGTATGAATGCGCCGCGCGCCAATGTTGTCCGCCACATCGACCGGGTGCCGTTCCAGCACTCCCTGCGCAAAGCCAGCGATGATGCGCGCCGCCAGCCACGTCGTGGCGATGATCATCAGCAGTCCGTTGAGGTGCCGCACGTTGTCGATCCAGCGCAGGTCGTCCGGCGCCGCCTGCCAGACGGTCTGCAACGCCAGCAGCGGCAGCACTGCCTTGGCGGGCGCGCGCGACTTGATCGCAATGGCATGCAGCACCGGCGTGGCGCGCGTCATGCGCAACAGCACCAGGCCGCCAAGGCGATGCGCGATCAGCGCGACGATGACGGCGACCAGCGCGGCGGTCCACGTGCCGAACCAGGGATGGTCGAGGATGAGGTCAAGGTTCATGCGTCGTCCTGTTCATTGCGGATTGCACGGCTATGGAGCTAACGACACCCGGGCCGTGCGGAAGTTCGCCTCGCGCCACTCCACCGGAGCGCGGGAACAGAGATGTTAGAACACGCCGTTTACCGCATCGCCCGCGACGGGTTTCATTTCTACAACGGGCGGCAAGATGTTCAGGGCAACGCACGAAAACCTCAGCGCACCGCCCCTCCGGCACAGCGCCATCAGACTCCGCAGCGCATTTTCCGTCACGGCATGGATGTTGCGACTCTATCGGTTCCGTCCAACCCACTGGAGAGTGATATGGCAACGCAAAAGGAACAGCGGAATGCGCCTGGGGCCCAGCCCAATCCGGGCGTCAGGACCGACCGCGATGCGCGCGACATCAAGAGCCGCAGCGACGATCCGGGCCAGAGCAGCTATGGCGGATTCAAGAATGAAGACCCGCGCAGGCAGCACCAGGGCGATGCAAGCCGCACGCCGGGGCAGCGGCAGGGCAAATAACATCGACTGCCTTGAAGACAGCCACGCATGCGCGATGGCGGCGGGCGTACGCGGGCTATTCCGCGTGCACCCGGTGATCGTCCGCGCGCCATTGCCGGCGCTGCCGGCGCCAGCGGTTCATGGCGGCGATGCCAAGCCGCCAGAACCGGCGCGGATGCGCATGCGGGTGCGGATGCGGATCGACCAGCAAGCTCAGCGCACGCGCGTAGTCGCGCACCAGGCCCGGCGTCCACGCCATGGTCTTGCCGCGCTTGCGGATCTGCGCGGCGAGCCATAGCTCCGGCATGCACAGCGTCTGCAGCAGCAGCGTCCACGACTGCCGCTGTCCGCGCCTGCGCGTCAGCGCGCCTTCCACTGCGGCTTCGAGCGCACGCGCCACGCTGACGGCGCAATTCCGATAGGTCAGGTTGTAGGTGGTGTCGGCGCGCCACGCATGCCAGAAGCGCTGCAGGCGCGCCGCATCGTAGTTGCGCAGGTGCACGCGCACGGTGGAGTCGCCGCGCCGCGACGCCTCGGTCGAGTAATCGGGTTCGAACACGCCCGGCACGTCGTTGTCGATGGTCGCGCGCAACGCCTGCGCCACGCTTTCCGGCGTGCGGCTGAGCGGCTCGGCCGGATCGAAGCTGATGTAGACGCCTTCGGGCGCCTCCAGCGCGGCATGGCCGGTCCAGATGGCACCGTTGGCATCCACCGCGGCAATATAGCGGTCGAATACCGGGCGTCGCCGCAGCGGCTGCTGCACGGAACCGGATGGCGTCCAGACATGTACCGTCAGGCCGGGCGCGCCTTCATCGGGCAGGTGCGCGGCGTGCTCGGCATGCGCGAACAGCAAGGTCTTGGTGACCTTCTTCGTGGGCGCATGCGAGGCGTCCGTCCAGTGAGAACCACCGTTGCCCGTAGCATCCCCGCTACGCCGGCGCGGTCCGTGCATCAGGCTCTCGATCGTGGCGCTCTCCGGCACGCGGATGGCCCGATACGCCAGCATGACCATGCTCCAGCCGCCGAACAGCAGCCATAGCGACAGCGCATAGGGCACCGTGCCCTGGTAGTTGGTGGGATACGGCTGGTAGAAGAAGATCGCGATCAGCAATTCCAGCACGCCGGCGCCGACGGCCCAGCGCCAGCGCGGAAAGCGCACGACCGACGCCGACACGCATTGCAGCAGTCCGTCGGCCAGGAACAGCGTGCCGAAGATCATCGACAGCCAGAAATGCCCGTGATGGTGCCCCGCCAGCACCAGCGACGCCGCCACCACCAATGCCACGCCCTTGAACAACCTCATGGCCCGCAGCCCGCCGGCGCCCACCATGGCGACGATCACCGTGCCCAGTCCGCCCACCAGAAGCAGGCCGGCGAACCATTCCAGCGGGAAGAAATGCGCGCTGTCCAGGCCGTCGATGAACAACACCACGCCGGCAGCGAGAAAGCCGACGCCGAGCCAGAACATGCCGCGCGCACGCTGGCGCAGGTAGTCGAACCCCAACAGGATCAGGACGAGACGGATCATCGTTTCGCTGCGAGAGCGTGGATCGTTTGGCGGATTCTAGGCACAACATGCGGCCTGCGCGACGTTATGGCGCGGTCGCCACATCGGCGCTTCTTGCAACAGCGGCCGGGGAACGGCGGAAACAGTGCTGCGCGGTGGTAAGCTACCAGACCCCATCCTCCTCGCCAATCCGCAGCGTCCCCCCATGCGCCTGTCCAAGGTTTCCGCCATCTCGTTCGACCTCGACGACACCCTGTGGCCGTTCGGCCCCGCCGTGGCCCGCGCCGAGGCGACGCTGCTGGCCTGGCTGCTGCAGCACGCGCCGAAGACAGCCGGGGTGCTGACCTCGCCCGCGGTGCTGCGCGACCTGCGCGCAAGCTATGAAAGCGGGAACCCGCACCTTGCGCATGACTACCGCGCGCTGCGCCTAGGCTCGATCCTGCTGGCGCTGGAAATGGCCGGAGAAGATGCCAGCCTGGCCGAAGACGCGTACGACGCCTTCTTTGCCGCGCGGCAGCAGGTCGAATTCTTCGAGGATGCCCTGCCGGCACTGGAATGGCTCAGCGAACGCTTCCCGCTGGTGGCGGTGTCCAACGGCAACGCCGACCTGAAGGTCACCGGCGGCCATCACTTCTTCCGTGCGGCGCTCAGCGCCGGGACGTTCGGCACGGCCAAGCCGGCGGCGGCGATCTTCCATGCGGCGGCCGCGGCAGTCGACACGCCGCCGGAGCAGATGCTGCATGTCGGCGACGATCCTGACCTCGACGTCGTTGGCGCACTGGGCGCGGGACTGCAGGCCGCGTGGCTGGTGCGCCCGGACGGTCCCCACACGGCGCAATGGCAACGCGGCGGCGCGCGCCCGCACCTGATCCTCAGTGACCTGCAATCGCTCTGCCGCGCGCTGGCCGGCTGAGCGCGCCAACGCGACAGCACTCCACGGCCCGACGGCGATATCGGGCCCGCGCATACCTAGTATGCGAAAATGTCGTTTCGCGACCAGGGCCGAGACCCCTGCGCTTGCCTCGCCACCGCACGATCCGGACGTTCCCCGCCATCCGCTCCGGGGCCGTTCCAGTGCCCGACACCGCCGCAATCCGACAGGTTAACAGGCAGCAAGCCAGGGTCCGGCCTGCAAGATTTCGATCGAGGAGAAACAAGATGTTGAAGGCCCTCTTTGCCACCCTGCTGGTGGCATGCGGACTGACGAGCGCCCACGCGCAAACCCCGGCCAGCTTTCCCACCAAGCCGATCCGGCTGGTGATTCCGTTCCCGCCCGGCGGCGGCACCGACATCCTGTCGCGCCTGGTGGCGACCCAGGTCAGCCAGGCCACCAAGTGGAATTTCGTGCCGGACAACAAGCCGGGCGCAGGCGGCACGCTCGGCATCGCCGAGGCGGTCCGGGCAGCGCCGACCGGCTACGAGCTGGTGATGGGCCAGAAGGACAACCTGGTGGTCGCACCGTGGCTGTACAAGTCGGTCAACTATGTGCCCAACCGCGACCTGGTCGCGATCAGCCATGTCGCCTACACGCCGATCGTGATCGTCACGTCAGCCAATTCGCGCTTCAAGACGCTGGCCGACGTGGTCACCGCCGCGCGCAGCGCGCCGGGCGCGGTCAAGTATGGGTCGCCAGGCAACGGCACCACCATCCACCTGGCCGCCGAGATCTTCAGCCACGCGGCGGGCATCAAGCTGCTGCACGTGCCCTACAAGGGCTCCAACGCGGCGATGATGGACGCGCTGGCCGGCAACGTCGACCTGATGGTGGCATCGGTGCCGTCGGCGCTGGCGCAGGTCAAGGCGGGCAAGCTGCGCGCGCTGGCCGTTACCTCGGCCACGCGCAGCACGTCGCTGCCCGATGTGCCCACCGTGGCGGAAAGCGGCTACAAGCAGGTGGACGTCAGCACCTGGTACGGCCTGTTCGCCCCTGCCAAGACGCCGCCCGAGGTGGTCAACCGCATCCACGCCGAAGTGAACAAGGTCCTCGCCACGCCGGCGATGATCCAGGCGATCCAGGAGCAAGGCGCGGAAGCCAAGCTGATGACGACCAAAGAGTTCTCCGACCTGGTGCAGTCGGATTACAAGAAGTGGAAGGATATCGTCGAGCGTTCTGGGGCAAAGCTGGAGTAAGCCCGGCGCTTCACCACCGCTTTCGTTGTCCGGGAATGCCCGCCAGTCATGGCGGGCATTTTTTTGTTCCGTCGAACATTGCGACCACGAACAGGCAAGCCGACGCTAAGCAGCCCACCGCCCTGACGGCGACTGGCTGCTCCATCCCTACGTCAGTCCATATGCTGGCCGCCGTTGATGGCAAGGTTCGCACCAGTCAGGTAGGCCGCATCCTCGGAGCAAAGGAACGCGATCAGTCCTGCCACTTCCTCGGGCTTGCCCAGGCGCCCCATCGGAATCTGCGGCAGGATCTTGCTGTCCATGATCTCCTTCGGCACGGCAGTCACCATCTTGGTGGCCAGATAGCCCGGCGACACTGTGTTGACCGTCACGCCTTTTCTGGCGACCTCCAGGGCCAGTGCCTTGGTGAACCCATGCATGCCGGCCTTGGCCGCGGAATAGTTGGTCTGGCCAAAGGCGCCCTTGGAACCGTTGACTGACGAGATGTTGATGATCCGGCCCCAGCCGCGCTCCACCATGCCCTCGCAGAGTGGCTTGGTGACATTGAACACAGAGTCGAGATTCGTCCTGATCACCGCATCCCAGTTTGGCTTGTCCATCTTCTTGAACGCCATGTCCCGCGTGATGCCGGCGTTGTTCACCAGGATGTCGACGCGGCCGAGTTCGGCCAGGATGCGTGCCATGCCCGCCTGGCAGCTTTCATAGTCCGCCACATCGACCTCATAGGCGCGGATCTCGCGATCGGCGGCAGCCATGGAAGCCACCCATTCCTGGACCTTGGTGTTGCCCGGCGAATGGGTGACCACCACCGTATAGCCCGCGTCGTGCAAGCGAATGGAAATGGCCTCTCCCAGGCCACCCATGCCGCCGGTGACCAGTGCGATTCTTTTCATGCTGATTCTCTCTTTTTGCAAAGTAAAAGACCCCTGGCCTGCCGGAATGGCAGGCCGACGTTAACGGCTTATCGCAACGGCTGCAGCCCTCATGCGTCATGCAGCAGGGTCAACCGATCGATGGCCGAGTTTCTTCTTGGATGGATACCGGCTATGCCGGCGCGCGCGCCGCGCCCGATTCGCCGGCTAGCGGTGCGTGGCCGCGCCGGGGGCTGCGTTGAACGAGGCGGAAGCCAGGCCGGTCAACTGCTGGCTGAGGGCTTGCGCGGCTCGGTAGGACTGCGTGGCGCTATCTAATGTCGCCTGCAGCGTGGCGGAAATTGCTTCCGAACCAGCCGGGGCGTTCTTCACGAAGGCGTCGACGAAGGCCTGCACATTGCGCTGCTGCAGCTCATATTGCTCTTCAACGGCCCTTGCCAGGTCGGACTGGGCCTGCGTTGCGATCTCGCACACGTGACGCGCGTACTCGATGGCTTTGTCCGCTGCATGCTGCGGCACGCTGCCCTGGACTGACAGGACATCCCCGAGATCTTTGTTGGCCGACACGGCTTGCAGCATTCCCTGCCCTTCAGCCATTGCTGTCTTGGCCGCCTGCAGGTTCAGTTCCGTCAGCTTCTGGATCCCTTCGAAGGTGGTATTCGACAGCTTGGCCAGACTGTTCAGGTTGTTCTTATGGACTGCCGCAAACTGATCGGACGTAAAAAAGGACATTGGGTACGCCTCCTGTGGCCGCCGGGTGTCGCCTGCCGCAAGGCTACAAGTCACCGGTCGAGCTTGGTTTCCAAATGGTTATGGCCTCTGGTGCACCGCACAAAGACCAACGCGAAGATTAGAGTATTTGCTCTAATTTCGTCCCTAGGGACTTACCAGAAGTAAAGTGGAGCCCACGCAATAATATGCCTTTTAAGTCATGTATATAACATTTACTTACAGCTTGGCCTGTCGTTGGCAGGCGGTCAGGGCGAGCAAGCATCCGCGCATCCCGACGTGCAGCAGCCGCCTCGCCCGGCGTAAGGGCAAGGGAAGCATTTTTTATCGGCTTGCCGATCCCTACCCCGCCGACCGCTGCAAGCGCATCGAAACAGAAAAACTGTCGGCCGGGTGCACTGTCACCGAAACTTCGAAGGTCTCGCCGGCCGCGTCCAGGTAGCGCCGCACGATCTTCAACGCGGCCGCGCCCGCTTCCAGCCTGAGCGCTTCGGCGATACGGCGGTCACCGATCGCGAACGCACGCACATCCTGGTGGATCTCGGCGATCTGCCGGTCATAGCGCGACTCGATCAGCGTGCTGACCAGCATGCCCGGCGACGCGCGCACCAGTTCGCCAAGCTCGGCATAGGCAGGATCCACGTAGACGTCGGTCCATGCCATCGGCGTGCCGTCCTTGCCGCCATCCATCCGCAGGCTGGAAATCCGCAGCCATCGCGCGCCCGGCTCGCAGCCGATTTCGGCCGCCACCTCGGCGCTCACCGCCACCTCCTCCACGGACTGCACCAGGCGCAGATGCTCGGCGCCGAACTGCACCAGGTCGTCCACCGACGCCAGCGACGGCCGGAACACCGGCCGCGGCCGCGCCGATTCCACGCGCGTGCCCACGTTCTTGCGCCGCGACACCAGCCCCAGCTGCTGCAACTCCTGCAGTACCGCGCGGACGGTGTAGCGGCTGGCCTGGTACTGCTCGCACAGCTCGAATTCGGTGGGCAGCAGCGAGCCGACCGCGTAGCGGCCGCTTGTGATGCCCTCGATAAGTTGCCTGCTGATCTCTGCCGGATTGGTTTTGCTCATGACCGCCTGCCCGCGGCCTGGTCTGGACGCGGGTTTACCCTCCTTTTCTAAATATGTTCGAACATATTTAATACCGGATATGTTCGAACATATTAACGAACTACCCTCTCGCTCTCAAGGTAGCCACATGCCCCTGTTCTCTGCTCCCACGGCCAGCACCGTCGTTGACTCGATCCTGTTCCGCGATGCCTTCGGCACCGCCGGGATGCGCCAGATTTTCTCCGATGTGGCCCTGATCCAGCGCCATATCGACGTCGAGGTCGGACTCGCCAGAGCCGAGGCAAGGGTCGGCATCATCCCCGCGGAAGCGGCCGAGGTCATCGCCCGCGAGTCGCGCCTGGAGCGCATCGACTTCGACCACATGCGCGAGGAAACCGACATTGTCGGTTATCCGATCCTGCCTCTGGTACACCAGCTGGTGGCAATGTGCGGCGAGGCCGGACGCTACGTGCACTGGGGCGCCACCACGCAGGACATCATGGACACCGCGGTCGCGCTGCAGGTGCGCGACGCGCTCGACAGCATCGACGCCGATATCCGCGCGCTGCGCAGCATCCTGGCCGACCTCGCGGTCAGGCACCGCGACACGCCGATGGCGGGCCGCACCCACCTGCAGCAGGCGCTGCCGGTGACTTTCGGCTACAAGGCGGCGATCTGGCTGGCCATGTTCGACCGCCACCAGCAGCGCCTGGCCGAACTGCGGCCGCGCGTGGCCGTGGTCGAGTTCGCCGGCGCGGCCGGCACGCTGGCGTCGCTGGGCGGAGAAAGCGACAACAAGGAAGGCGGCAACAAGGGCTTCGCGGTGCAGGAAGCACTGGCGCAGGAACTCGGCCTGGGCGTGCCGGCCACCACGTGGCACGTGGCGCGCGACGGCTTTGCCGAAGCGGTCAACCTGCTCGCGCTCATCACCGGTTCGCTGGGCAAGATCGCGCTCGACATCATGATCATGGCGTCGACCGAGTTTGCCGAGGTGTACGAGCCCTTCGTGAAGGGCCGCGGCGCCAGCAGCACCATGCCGCAGAAGCGCAACCCGATTTCCAGCGAGTTGATGCTGGCGGCCTCCAAGGCGGTGCGCCAGCATGCCGGCCTGATGGTCGATGCGATGGTCCAGGACTTCGAGCGCGCCACCGGGCCGTGGCATGCGGAGTGGATCGCGATCCCGGAGAGCTTCATCCTGACCGCCGGAGCGCTGCACCAGGCGAAGTTTGCGCTGGGCGGCCTGATCGTCGACGAAGCGCGCATGAAGCACAACCTCGGCATCTCCAACGGCCTGATCGTGGCCGAGGCCGTGATGATGGGGATGGCCCCGCATATCGGCCGCCAGCAGGCGCACGACGTGGTCTACGACGCCTGCCGCACGGTCAACGAGCACGGCGGCACGCTGGCCGACGCGCTGGCCGCGCTGCCGGCCGTTACGCAGCACTTCGACCGCGCCGCCATCGACCGCATGACCGATCCAGCCAATTACCTCGGCCTCGCGCCGCAGATGGTCGACCGCGCTGTCGCGCTGTCCCGAGAGCAGTCCCCGGCCTGAGGCAGCACGCCAACACACATCGCCAATACACCAAGGAGACAACCCATGAACCCCATCCGCAAAGTGGCCGCGTGCGCGGCGCTGGCGCTCGCCACGGCCGTGGCTGCATCCCCTGCCGTGGCACAGGCCTGGCCTGCCAAGCCGATCACCTGGATCGTCCCGTTCGCAGCCGGCGGCCCTACCGACGCGCTGGCGCGCACCATCGCCGAGCGGGTCTCGCGCGAGGTCGGCCAGTCGATCATCATCGACAACTCGCCGGGCGCCGGCGGCACTGTCGGCACGGCCAAGGCCGCGCGCGCGCCGGCTGACGGCTACACCATGCTGGTCGGGCACATGGGCTACATGGGCGCCGCGCCCGCGCTGTACAAGAAGCTGCCCTACGACCCGGTCAAGGACTTCGCGCCGGTGTTCCGCTTTCCCGATACGCCGATGGTGCTGATGGTGCGCAAGGACCATCCCGCGAAAAACGTGCGCGACCTGGTCGAGTTCGGCAAGAAGAACCCGGGCAAGCTCAACCTGAGCAATGCCGGCATGGGTTCCACCTCGCACCTGGTGGCGGCGCTGTTCGCCTCGTCGGCGGGCATGCAGGTATCGCTGGTGCCGTACAAGGGGGCCGGCCCGGCGCTGATCGACGTGATCGGTGGCCAGGTCGATGGCATGTTAGACCAGACCAATACCGCGCTGCCGCAGATCACCGAGTCCAAGGTGCGGCCGCTGGCGGTCACGTCGGCGACCCGCGTGGCGCAGCTCAAGGACGTGCCCACGCTGGCCGAATCGGGGCTGCCCGGCTTCGAGGCCAGCACCTGGTACGGCATCTACGCGCCCAGGGGCACGCCGCAGGCCGTCATCGACAAGATGCAGCAGGCCTACCTGAAGGTCATGGCCGACAAGGCCTTCACCGGCAAGATGTCGGCGCAGGCGATTCAGCTGCTGCCGCCCGAGCAGTACACCGCCAGCGCGCTCGACAAGCACACCCAGGCCGAGATCGTGCGCTGGAAGGCGGTGGCGGCCAAGGCCAACATCTCGCTGGACTAAGCGCCGAACCGAGCGCTGGATTCAACACCATGACGGCATATCGCGTAGAACACGACGCCTTCGGGCCGGTCGACATCCCCGCCGACCGCTACTGGGGCGCCCAGACGCAGCGGGCGCTGGCGATCTTCGAGGTCGGCGAAGAACGCTTTCCCGGCTGCCTGCTCCATGCCTTCGGCGTGCACAAGATGGCGGCGGCCCGGGCCAACCTGCGTTGCGGCGTGCTCGACGCGGCCATCGCGGAGGCGATCGTCGCCACCGCCGACGAGCTGCGCTGCGGCCGCTTCGACAGCCATTTCCCGCTGACGATCTGGCAGACCGGCTCGGGCACGCAGACCAACATGAACGCCAACGAGGTCATCGCCAACCGCGCCAACGAGCGGCTTGGCCAGCCGCTGGGCACGCGCGCGCCGGTGCACCCGAACGACCACGTCAACGCTTCGCAGTCCTCCAACGACAGCTTCCCGACGGTCATGCACCTGAGCGCGGTGCTGGAGCTGGAAGACCGGCTGCTGCCCGCCCTGGCGCAGCTGCGCGACACCCTGCGCGAGCGTGCCGAGGCCTTTGCCGATGTGCTCAAAATCGCGCGCACGCACCTGATGGACGCCGTGCCCATGACCATGGGGCAGGCGTTCGACGGCTTTGCCGCGCAGCTCGACAACGCCATCGAACGCGTGCGCGGCACCCTGCCGCGCCTGCTGTTGCTGCCGCAGGGCGGTACCGCGGCCGGCACCGGCCTGAACGCGCCGGCGGGCTTTGCCGAGGCCTTTTGCGAGGAAGCCAGCCAGCTGACCGGCCAGGCCTTCCGCGCCAATCCCTGCAAGGTCGAGGGCATGGCCGCGCACGATGCACTGGTCGAGCTCTCGGGCGTGCTCAACGTGGTTGCCGTCTCCTTCACCAAGATCGCCAACGACCTGCGCTGGCTGGGCTCGGGTCCGCGCTGCGGGCTGGGCGAGCTGGTGCTGCCCGACGATGGCCTGACCTCGTCGATCATGCCCGGCAAGCGCAATCCGACCATCGCCGAGGTCGTGGCGCAGGCCGCCATGCAGGTGGCCGGCAACCACGTCACCGTGACCATGGGGGGCGCCTCCGGCAGCTTCGAGCTGAACGTGGCCAAGCCGGTGCTGATCTACAACGTGCTGCAGTCGATACGCGTGCTGGCCGACGGCGCGCGCGTCTTCGCACTTCGGCTGGTGCAGGGGCTGGCGGTCAACCCCGAACGGCTGGCGCGCAACCTGGACAACCCGCTGCTGGCGGTCACCGCGCTCAACCCGGTATTGGGTTATGACCGCTCGGCGCAGATCACCAGACTCGCGCTTGCGCAAGGCATCTCGCCGCGGGAAGCGGCGATCGCGCTGGGATTGCTGAGCGGCGAGGCGTTCGACCGCCTGGTGGATCCGATGCGGCTGGCCAAGGGGCAACCGTAGTCCTGCAGGCGCGCGGCGTCAGCGGGCGGGCACGTGTCCGCCGCTGTCAGACCACCGGCAGCTTGAGCACCTGCTCCGTCGTCAGCACGTCCCCGAACGTGTCTTCGATACTCGCCAGCGCGGCCTGGTGCAGGTCACGATGCCGGACCACGCCGCCGGGCCGATCGAGGTCGCGCGTCGCGCAGGCGTCTTCCGCCACGATCACGCCATAGCCCAGCGGCACCGCATCGCGCGCGGCGCCCGCGACGCAGGCGTGCGTCATCAGCCCCGTGATGACCAGCGTCTTGATGCCGGCGTTCTTGAGGCGCTGGTCCAGGTCAGTGGTGGGAAACACGCTGACCGAAGTCTTCTGCACCACCGTGTGGTGGCCCGCGGGCTGCAGGTCCTGGTGGAACGCCGCGCTGGCGCCCTGCTCCGCAAAGACAGGGCTGCCCGCCGGCGCCAGGTGCTGGACATGGAAGACGGGAATGCCGGCGGCGTCCGCATGCGCGACCAGGCGCCGGGCGTTGCCGAGCGCGGCCGCGCCGTCCGGGATCGGCAGCTTGCCGTCGAAGTATTCGTTCTGGAAATCGATCACCAGCAGCGCCGTGCTGGCGGCTGCGATCGCGGTCGGGGCGCTGGCGCCAGCCAGGTTGCGGATCGTCGGGTGTGTCATCGTTGTCCTCGTCGTGATGGGAAGGAGAGCGTGCTTGCCTGGCGGGACAGCCGCGCGGCCACATCGCTGCACGCAGTTTCCAACGACCGCCGCCGCCCCGAAAGCGTCCCGATGGACAACATCCGCTAGAATCGGGCCAACTTCAGACGCCCCTGCCTGCGAGGAAGCGATGCACACTGTCGCCGTGATTGCCTTCGAAGGCATCAGCCCGTTCCACCTGTCCGTGCCCTGCATCGTGTTCGGCGACGATCTTGCCATGCTGGGCGTGCCGCGCTACCGGCTGCTGATCTGCGGCGAGCAGACCGGCCTGATCCGGACCATGTCGGGCTTCCGGATCGAGGTCGAGCATGACCTCAGCGCGCTGGAACAGGCCGATACCGTGATCATGCCGGCCTGGCGCGACCCGGCGGAGCGTCCGTCGCCGGCCTTGCTGGCGGCGCTGCGGGCCGCCAGTGCCCGCGGCGCGCGCATCGCCGGGCTGTGCCTGGGCACCTTCGTGGTCGCCGAGGCCGGCCTGCTCGACGGCCGGCCGGCGGCCACCCACTGGGTCTGGGCCGATGACTTTGCCGCGCGCTATCCCAGGGTCCGGCTCGATCGCCGTTCGCTCTACATCGACGATGGCAGCATCCTGACCTCGGCCGGCACCGCCGCCGCGCTGGACTGCTGCCTGCACCTGGTGCGCCGCGACCATGGCGCGGACGTCGCGAACCGCGTGGCGCGCCGCATGGTGGTGGCGCCGCACCGGCATGGCGGGCAGGCGCAGTACATCGAGCAGCCGCTGCCGCAGACCGCGGGTGCCGACAAGCTGAGCACCACGCTCGACTGGGCCATCGAGCACCTGGAACAGCCGCTGACACTGGACCTGCTGGCCGACAAGGCAGGCATGAGCCGACGCAATTTCACCCGGCGCTTCAAGGCCAAGACCGGCACCACGGTGACGCAGTGGCTGCTGAACCACCGGCTCACCGCAGCGCAGCGGCTGCTGGAGACCACCGGCAAGAGCGTCGACGTGATCGCCGGACTGGTCGGGTTCGGCTCGGCGGTTTCGTTGCGCCAGCACTTTGCCCAGACCTTTGCCATTTCGCCATCCGCCTACCGCAAGCAGTTCGGCACCACGGCGCCATCAGGCCGTGCCGCTGCATAAGTCGTCATGAACCGCTTTTTCCGCTCCCCCTTTATGCACCGCTGCATCGGCGCCGTTGCCCTTGCGCTCGCCGGCGCAGCCCATGCCGCCACCGATATCGACTGCGACCCGTCAACTGCGCCTGCTGGCCGCGTGCCATCGCAGCGGCTGATCTGCGAGTCGGCGCTGTTTTCGATGGGCTACCAGCGCATCCATGCCGACCAGCAGCGTCAGCTGAAGGCCGGCACGATCACCGAGGCCGAGGTTGCCGCGTTCCGCAGGAAGCGCGACAGCTGCGGGACCGCGGCGTGCCTCGACACCGTGTTCCGCGAGTGGCGGACGTTCGCGGCGCAAGCCGCCAGCAAGCGCTGAATGCGACGACTGGTGCCTGCTCAGAAATTCGTCTCGATCGCCACTTTTGCGCCATCCGGCACCTGGTTGGGGATGACGCGGTGTGCAAGGATCGCGTAGTCCCGGGCAGCCGCCACCGAGGCGGGATCCACCAGCCGCTTCGGGCCTCCGAGCCAGGCGAAATGATCTTTCCCGTCATCACTGCTGAACCAGGCAAAGTCGCCGATGCGGTCCAGGCCGCGTTTCACCATCTTGAGCAGCGCCAAGGCTTCTTCCGAGACACCGAGGTGCCGTCCCGTGTCATGAATGACCGTGGCCAGGTTGCGGAGCTTGCTGGCCGTGGTGCCGTCGCCGTTTGCCTGGTCAGGCACCAGTTCGACAACCAGGATTCCCTTGTGCGCGGTGATGCGTGCTTGATGCATGGCTTCTCCCAACCAATGTGTCCCTGCCGGCCACATGCACCAGACAAGCAAGTTTGCTGCCAGGCGTTGCCGGATGTGCAGCGTACAGGCCTCGCATGACATTTCTAAGCAGGTTGGGTGGCGCAGGAATCGAACAGCGTGGGGCGCTGACGGTGCGACGGAATGGGTGCGGTGTTGGTACCGCCCCCGCACTTTCCGCAGACCGTTGGGCTGCAGGCAACTTTGCCTGCAGGGTCGGCAGGAACCGGAATCAGGCGACCTGGTAGCGCCGGATCACCTCAGGATCGGGATCGATACCCAGCCCCGGCCCGTCCGGCACCCGGATCATCCCGTCGCGCGGCAGCACCGCATCGCCGAGCACCCGGGCCTCCATGTCAAAGTAGCGCCATTCGATCATGGCGCGCGCATCGCCGAGGGCCGCCGTGGCATGGACGCTGGCCAGCAGTCCGGGACCGTCGTAGAAGGTATGGACCATCACCTGCGTGTTGTGCGCCTCGGCCAGCGCGAATACCTTGCGCAGCGGGCTGATGCCGCCCATCTTGGCCGGGCTGGGCTGGACGATGTCGACAGCGCCGGCGCCGAGCATCTGGTGGAAGTCCATCAGCGTCGAGGCATTCTCGCCCGCCGCAACCGCAATGCCGCATTGCCGGCGCAACGCGGCAAGTCCGGCATAGTTCTCCGGCGGCCACAGCGGCTCCTCGAGCCAGCGCAGCGACAGCGGCGCCAGTGCGCGCGCCATGTCGATGGCCTCGGCCAGCGACCAGGGGCAGTTCACATCCAGCGTGATTTCGATATCCGGCCCGGCTGCCTCGCGCGCGGCACGTATGACGGCGAGGTCCACCTCGTGCAGCTTGACGCTGCGATAGCCATCGGCGATCGCGCGCTGCAGGTTGGCCGCGATCGTGGCGCGGTCGGCGTAGCGGATCAGGCTGGCATACGCGGGCAGGTATTCCCGCCGCGTTCCGCCCAGCAGCCGGTACAGCGGCAGGCCGGCGGCCTTGCCGCAGATATCCCACAGCGCGATATCGAGCGCCGACAGCCCGTACAGCACGGCGCCACTGCGCCCGAAGACGTGGAACCGGCGCTGCAGGTCGAGGCCGAGCGCCTCAGGCTGCGTGGCATCCATGCCGATGCACGCGGGCGCCAGCAGTTGGTCGAGCGCCGCCTTGGCCATCGGGATGCCGATAAAGCCGAAGGTTTCGCCCCAGCCCACGATGCCGTCGTCCGTGGTCACCTTGACCAGCAGCGAATCGGCGGCCTGCAAACCCGCCCCGCCCCACACGCCGGCGGCGGAGACCCCGCCGACCGTGAATGGCACGCGCAGCACGATGGTGTCGATCGACGCAATCTTCATGGCTCGCCTCCCGCGGCCGCCGCAGCCCCGGAGACCCGGCTGGCTGCATGGCTGCGTTCACAATATAGGCGAGCGCGTGCGATCCGGCCGCGCCCTGCTGGCGGGCCCGGGGAGCGGAGCAGATTCCAGCGCACCGCCGACACCTGGTAGCCGTCGGCGCCGTTCTCGGCCTGCAGCCGGCGGCAATCCATACTTTTGAAGTATCAAATCAGACGACAACGGTCTTGGACAGCTGAAAAATAGCCATCCATACTCCGATGCAACATTCAACTGCATCAGGAAGGTATGAAAGTGGCGACACAATCCAGCTCTGCGGCCATCGAGTCGATCGAGGCCATCCTGGTCGACCTGCCGACCATCCGCCCGCACCAGCTCGCCATGGCGACCATGCAGCGGCAGACCCTCGTGATCGTCCGGCTGCGCTGCGCCGATGGCGTGGAAGGCATCGGCGAGGCCACCACCATTGGCGGCCTGTCCTATGGCGATGAAAGCCCCGAGGGCATCAAGCTGACCATCGACACTTACCTGGCGCCGGCGCTGCTCGGGCAGGACGCCACCAACGTGCATGCCGCCATGGCACGGCTGAACAAGGTGGCGCGCGGCAACCGCTTCGCCAAGTCGGCGCTGGAGACCGCGCTGCTGGACGCGCAGGGCAAGCGCCTGGGCGTGCCGCTGTCGACGCTGCTGGGCGGTGCCGTGCGGGACACGCTGCCGGTGCTGTGGACGCTGGCCAGCGGCGATACCGCGCGCGACATCGACGAGGCCGAGCGCCTGCTGGCCGAGCGCCGCCACGACACCTTCAAGCTCAAGATCGGCCGGCGCGGCGTGCGCGAGGACGTGGCCCACGTGTCCGCGATCAAGCGCGCGCTGGGCGACCGTGCCCGCGTCACCGTCGACGTCAACCAGGCCTGGAACGAAGCGGATGCCGCCACCGGCATCGCCATGCTCGAAGCCGCCGGCATCGACCTGATCGAGCAGCCCACGCCGCGCGAGCAGCGCACCGCGCTGGCCCGGCTGGCGGCGCGCTTCGTCGTGCCCATCATGGCCGACGAAGCCGTGTGCGGCCCCGAGGACGCGATGGAACTGGCCCGCCTTGGCGCCGCCGACGTGTTCGCGCTGAAGATCGCCAAGTCCGGCGGCATCTTCGGCATGCTGCGCACCGCCGCGGTCGGCGATGCGGCCGGCATCGCGCTGTATGGCGGCACCATGCTGGAAGGCAGCGTCGGCACCATCGCCGCGGCCCATGGCTTCGCCACGCTGCCGCAACTGGCCTGGGGCACCGAGCTGTTCGGCCCGCTGCTGCTCAAGGACGATATCGTGCTGGAGCGGCCGGTGTACCGCGACTTTGCGCTGCACCTGCCGCAAGGGCCCGGCCTGGGGATCGCGCTCGACGAAGACAAGCTGGCGCACTATCGCCGCGACAGCGGTCGCGCCTGAATTTTCACCACCAGACTGGAACGAGGAGAACCCGATGCTGTATCTGGTAAGAATGGACGTGAACCTGCCGCACGACATGCCCGCCGCGCAGGCCGACGAGATCAAGGCGCGCGAGAAGGCCTACGCGCAGGACCTGCAGCGCCAGGGCAAGTGGCTGCACCTGTACCGCGTGGTCGGCGAGTATGCCAACTACAGCGTGTTCGACGTCGAGTCGAACGAGGCGCTGCACAACCTGCTGTCGGCCCTGCCGCTGTTCCCGTACATGAAGATCGCCGTCACGCCGCTGGCGCCGCATCCGTCTTCGATCCGCTGAGCGAGGCCGCGTCATGAGCATTGCCTCCCGTGACGGGCTGCGCCTGCACTACGAACTCCAGGGCCCGGCCGGCGCGCCGGTGCTGGTCATGTCCAACTCGCTCGGCACCAACCTGTCGATGTGGGATCCGCAGATGCCGGCGCTGCTGGAGCGCTTCCGCGTGCTGCGCTACGACACGCGCGGCCATGGCGCCTCCGCCGTGCCGGCCGCGCCGTTCGGCATGGCCGAGCTGGGCGCCGACGTGCTCGCCGTGATGGACCACGCCGGCGTCGGTCGCGCGCACTTCTGCGGCCTGTCGATGGGCGGCATGACCGGCATCTGGCTGGCGCGTCATCACCCCGAACGCTTCGGCCGCTTCGTGCTGGCCAATACCGCGGCGCTGATCGGCCCGCCTTCCGGCTGGAACACCCGCATCGAGCGCGTGCAGGCCGAAGGCATGGCAGCCATCGCCGAAGGCGTGCTGGCCCGCTGGTTCACTCCGGCGGCGCTCGCCGGCGATCCGGCGCGCCTGGCGCCGGTGTTGTCGATGCTCGCCTCGACCGATGCCGACGGCTATATCGCCAATTGCGCCGCGGTGCGCGATGCCGACCTGCGCGGCCTGCTGGCCGGCATTGAGGCGCGCGTGCTGGTGATCGCTGGTGTGCAGGATGCCGCCACCACGCCCGAACAGGGGCGCGAACTGGCCAATGGCATTGCCAACGCCGAGTATCTCGCGCTCAATGCGGCGCATCTGTCGAACTGGGAATTGCCGGCGGAGTTTTCGGACGCGGTGATCAACTTCGTTTTTCACGCCTGACGTCGGCGCCGCCTGCGCGACGCCAGGCGGTTCACACCACCATCCCCACCTCCGACGCCGGCCGGCGCTCCAGCAGCGCCGCCAGCTTCCTCAGCGCCAGCGACAGCTGCGCGTGGCTGTCCACGCCCCCGAGCGAGATGCGGATGGCATTGGGCGCGTCGGGCCCGTCCCAGAACGCGTCGGAAGGCGTGACCCGCAGGTCTTCCGCCAGCGCGGCGCGGGTCAACTGCTGCGCCGACCACTGGGCGGGCAAGCGGTGCCATACGTGGATGGCGCTGGGCGGCAGCTGCCCGATCCCGCTCAGCCACCGGCTTGCCAGTGCGCACCGCGCCAGCGCTTCAGTGCGGATGCCTTCGAGCAGCTGCATGGCCGAGCCGTCATGGATCCATTGCGTGGCCAGCGCCGCGGTCATCGGCGCGGCCATCAGCGCAAAGGCGCGCAGCGCTGCCAGCAGGTCGCCGCTACCCCTGCCCTCCGGCAACAGGACATAGGCAGTGCGCAAGCCCGGCGTGAGCGCCTTGGACAGCGTCGCGACGTAGCAGGTGCGCTCGGGCGCAAAGCTGGCGAGCGGCGGCGGTGCCGACGGCGTCAGCAGCCAGTACGGGTCATCCTCCAGCAAGGCGATATCGCATTGCTGCGCGGTCCTGGCGATCTCTGCCCGGCGCGAGGCCGGCATGGTGTGCGTGGTCGGATTCTGCGCCGTCGGGTTGAGGTAGGCCAGCGTGGCCCCTTTGGCGCGCGCCGCGGCAAGCGCATCAGGCAGCATCCCGTCCGCGTCGCACGGCGCGATCAGCGCGCGCCGGCCCAGTTGCGCCGCCGCGGCGCGGATGCCCGGGTAGGCCAGCGGCTCGGTCACGATCGCCTCGCCGGGCCGCGTACGGCTCAGGATCACGGCGGCCAGCGCGGACTGCGCGCCGGGGCACACCACCAGCCGCGCGGTGTCGACCTGCCCGAACATCGGCGCCAGCCAGAGCGCGCCGGCCGACCGGTCCGATGCACTGCCGCCGCCAAGCTGGTAGGTCATCAGCAGGTGCGGGTCGCTGCGCAGCAGGACCTGGTTCAGGCCACGCCGCAACAGGTCCTGGAAGTCCACGCCCGCCGGCGGCGGCGGCACGTTCATGCTCATGTCGACAACCCGCGCGAGTTCCGCGCGCGGCGCGGCGATGAAGGTGCCAAGCGCGCCCCTGGCTTCGATCAGCTGGCGCCGCCGCGCCTCGTTATAGGCGCGCGTCACCGTGGTCAGGTCAACGCCGAGGGATTTCGCGAGGTTGCGCTGCGGTGGCACGCGGTCGCCAGCCACCAGCCGGCCTTCGCCGATTGCCTGCTCGATGAAATCGACGATCTGCAGATACCGGGCCCCGCCGGATGCCGTGATCCGCAGATCCCATGGGCTGGCGATCCGATCAGCGCTGCGGCCATCTTGTATGGACTCTGTCGCCAAATTTTTCCTCGATGTATGGCCTTTGTCTTCGACTAGCATGCCAGACATTGTCGAGGGAATCCATACAAGCCACGCTTCCGCGCGGCTGACGCAGCACTTGAAGCGGAGCGCGTGGCCGGATGCCTTCGGTAATCCGTAACCAAGGTGTCCGACATGCTCAAACCTACCGCCGGGCCGGCAAACAAAGATCGACAAGGCCCGCTGCCCCACCCTTCCCCCAGGCTCAGTCCATCGCCCGCCCGGCCGCCTCGCATCGGCGCGCTGCTGCTGGCCGCCGGCCTTAGCGCCCTGCTCAGCGGCTGCAACCTCGAACTGCTCAATCCCAAGGGCAGCGTCGGCGAGCAGGAAAAATCGCTGATCCTGATCGCGCTGTTCGTCATGCTGATGGTCGTCATCCCGGTGATCTTCCTGACGCTGTGGTTTGCCTGGCGCTACCGCGAAAGCAACACGCGCGCGACCTACGCGCCCAGGTGGTCGCACTCGACCGGGATCGAGATCGTCGTGTGGGGCATCCCGTGCGTCATCGTGGCCTGCCTGGCCGTGCTGATCTGGGATTCGACGCACAAGCTCGACCCCTATCGGCCGCTCGAGTCCGAGGTCAAGCCGCTGCAGGTCGATGTCATCGCGCTGAACTGGAAATGGCTGTTCATCTACCCCGAATATGGCGTCGCCTCGGTCAACCAGCTCGCCATCCCGGTCGGCACGCCGGTCAACTTCCGGCTGACCGCGGAATCGATGATGAATGCCTTCTTCATTCCGCAGCTTGGCAGCATGGTCTACACCATGGCAGGCATGCAGACCCGCCTGCACCTGATCGCCGACACGCCGGGCGTCTATCTCGGCCAGTCCGCGGCCTACAGCGGCGCGGGCTTCTCGGACATGCATTTCAAGACCCTGGCGACCTCGCGCGAGGACTTCGACGCGTGGATCGGCAAGGCCCGGGCCTCGGCCCGGGCGCTTGACGCGAACACCTACCGCGCGCTGGAGCAGCCCAGCACCAAGGATCCCGTCGCGCTCTATGCATCGGTAGCGCCAAAGCTGTTCGACCAGGTCGTCGACAAGACCATGCAGGCCAACGGCGCGATCTGCCGCGCGAACACCCCCGAATCACTGCAGGCCTTCCAACGCGTCCCGTCGGCGCTCCCCGGCCGCATGGAGCAATGACATGCTAGGAAAACTCAACCTCGAGGCGATCCCCTACCACGAGCCGATCATCATGGTGACGCTCGCCGTGGTGCTGGTGCTGGGCGCCGCGCTGCTCGGCGCGATCACGAAATTCGGCAAGTGGAAATACCTGTGGACCGAATGGATCTGCTCGGTCGACCACAAGAAAGTCGGCGTGATGTACATCATCCTGGCGCTGGTCATGCTGCTGCGCGGCTTCGCCGACGCGATCCTGATGCGCACGCAGCAGGCCGTCGCCTACGGCGACGCCGCCGGCTACCTGCCGCCGCACCACTATGACCAGATCTTCACCGCGCACGGCGTGATCATGATCTTCTACGTGGCCACGCCGCTGGTGGTGGGCCTGATGAACGTGATCGTGCCGCTGCAGATCGGCGCGCGCGACGTGGCCTTCCCGTTCGTCAACTCGCTCAGTTTCTGGCTGTCGGCCATGGGCGCGGTGCTGGTGATGCTGTCGATGTTTGTCGGCGACTTCGCCGCGACCGGCTGGGTGGCCTACCCGCCGTTGTCCGAACTCGGCTACAGCCCGACCGTCGGCGTGGACTACTACATCTGGTCATTGCAGATATCCGGGCTCGGCACCACGCTGACCGGCATCAACTTCATCGTCACCATCCTGCGCATGCGCGCGCCGGGCCTGACCCTGATGAAGATGCCGGTGTTCACCTGGACCGCGCTGATCACCAACATCCTGATCGTCGCCATCTTCCCGGTGCTGACCGCCACGCTGGCCCTGCTCACCGCCGACCGCTACCTCGGCATGCATTTCTTCACCAACGAGCTGGGCGGGAACGCCATGATGTACGTGAACCTGATCTGGATCTGGGGGCACCCCGAGGTCTATGTGCTGATCCTGCCCGCGTTCGGCGCGTTCTCCGAAATCATCGCCACGTTCTCGCGCAAGCCGCTGTTCGGCTACAAGTCGATGGTCTATGCCACCTCGTCGATCGGCGTGCTGTCGTTCTTCGTCTGGCTGCACCACTTCTTCACCATGGGCTCGGGCGCCAACGTCAATGCCTTCTTCGGCATCATGACGTCGATCATCTCGATCCCCACCGGCGTGAAGCTGTTCAACTGGCTGTTCACCATGTACCGGGGCAGGATCCGCTTCCATACCTCGACCATGTGGACCATCGGCTTCATGGTGACGTTCGCGGTCGGCGGCATGACCGGCGTGCTGCTGGCAGTGCCGGGCGCCGACTTCGTGCTGCACAACAGCCTGTTCCTGGTGGCCCACTTCCATAACGTGATCATCGGCGGCGTGCTGTTCGGCTGCCTGGCCGCGATCAGCTTCTGGTTCCCCAAGGTGTTCGGCTTCAAGCTGAACGAGTTCTGGGGCAAGGTCTCGTTCTGGTGCTGGCTGGCCGGCTTCTTCCTGGCCTTCATGCCGCTCTACGTGCTGGGCTTCAAGGGCATGACCCGCCGGATGAACCACTACGCCAATGTGGACTGGCATCCCTACCTGGTGGTAGCGATGATCGGCGCCTTCGTCATCGGCGCCGGCGTCCTGGCCATGATCGTGCAACTGGCCGTCAGCATCCGCGACCGCAAGCAGAACCAGGACCTGACCGGCGATCCGTGGGACGGCCGCAGCCTGGAATGGTCGACGGCATCGCCGGCGCCGTTCTACAACTTCGCGAAGGTGCCGCACATCACTTCGCTGGAACAGCACTGGGACGACAAGGAAGCCGGACGCGCATGGCGCCAGCCGGCCCGCTACGAGGACATCCACATGCCACGCCCCACCGCGGCCGGCTTCCTCGTGTCCGTGTTCGGGCTGGTGTTCTGCTTCGCGCTGGTCTGGCACATGTGGCTGGTTGCCATCGCCGGGCTGGTCGGCGCGATCGCGACCTTCGTGCTGCGCAGCTACGACCGCAACGTGGACTACTACGTCCCGGCCGCCGAAGTCGAGCGCATCGAGCGCGCCCGCTACGCCCAACTGCAGCAAGCTGCCTGAGCCATGAATCCGACGCTATCCCCTACCCTGCACCATCCGGGCGCGGACGCCACACACGCGACCGCACACGACACCGCGCACGCTGCCGACCACGGCCATCACGATGCCGCCGCCCATACCACGCTGGGCTTCTGGCTCTACCTGATGAGCGACTGCCTGATCTTCGCGGTGCTGTTCGCCACCTTTGGCGTGCTGTCCGGCAATACGGCGGGCGGACCGGGCGGGCGGCAACTGTTCGAGCTGCCGTTCGTGTTCGCCGAAACCATGGTGCTGCTGCTGAGCAGCTACACCTTCGGCCTGGCCATGCTGCGGCAGGACGCGAATGCCGCGCCGCGCATGATCCGCTGGCTCGCGGCCACCTTCGTGCTGGGCGCGCTGTTCGTCGCCATGGAGGTCTACGAGTTCGCCCACCTGCTGCACCAGGGCGCCGGCCCCGGCGTGAGCGCCTACCTGTCGGCCTTCTTCATGCTGGTCGGCACGCACGGCCTGCACGTCACCGCGGGCCTGTTCTGGCTGGCGGTGATGATCCACCAGATCCGGCGTTTCGGCCTCGACGACATCGTGCGCCGCCGGCTGGCGTGCCTGAGCCTGTTCTGGCACTTCCTGGACCTGGTCTGGATCTGCGTCTTCACCTTCATCTACCTGCGGGAGTTCGCATGAAGCCGTCCCATCTGCATTCCGTCCATCCGGGCGAGCACGCCAGCCACGGCAGCGTGCGCAGCTACACCACCGGCCTGCTGCTGTCGGTCGCGCTCACCGTGGCGTCGTTTGCCACGGTCATGACGGGGGCGCTGCAGAGCCATGCCGCGATCACGCTGGTGGTGGGCCTGTGCGTCGCGCAGTTGCTGGTGCAGCTGGTGTATTTCCTGCACCTGGGCACCGGTCCCGGCCAGCGCGGCAACACCGCCATCTTCGCCTGTACCGGCTTCCTGATCGTCATCGTCGTTGCCGGCTCGCTGTGGGTGATGCACAACGCCGACCTCAACATGATGCCGACCGACATGTCCATCGAACGGGCACGGGCAAAAGACTAGCGCCCCGGGGCGCAAGGAGACCTTCACCATGTATGTCTATGACGAGATCGACCAGAGGCTGGTCGACGAACGGGTCGTGCAGTTCACCGACCAGACCCGCCGCTTCCTGGACGGCGAGCTCGACGAGGAAGAATTCCGCGTGCTGCGGCTGCAGAACGGCCTGTACATCCAGCGCCATGCCCCCATGCTGCGCGTGGCCATTCCCTACGGCATGCTGGCTTCACGGCAGCTGCGCAAGCTGGCGGAGATTGCGCGCCGCTGGGACCGCGGCTACGGGCACTTCAGCACGCGGCAGAACCTGCAGTTCAACTGGCCGCGCCTGGAAGACGCGCCCGCCATCCTCGCGGAACTCGCCACCGTGCAGATGCACGCGATCCAGACCAGCGGCAACTGCATCCGCAACACCACCACCGACCACTTCGCCGGCATCGCGCCCGACGAGCTGGTGAACCCGCTGGTGTGGTGCGAGATCGTGCGGCAATGGTCGATGCTGCACCCTGAGTTCGCCTACTTGCCGCGCAAGTTCAAGATCGCGATCAGCGGCGCCACCACCGACCGGGCCGCGGTCGGCGTCCACGACATCGGGCTGCAGGCGGTGGAGCAGGACGGCCAGGTCGGCTTCCGCGTGTGGGTCGGCGGCGGCATGGGGCGCACGCCCATGGTGGGCAAGCTGATCAATCCCTTCGTGGCCTGGCAGGACCTGCTGACCTACCTGCAGGCCACGCTGCGCGTCTACAACCTGCATGGCAGGCGCGACAACAAATACAAGGCGCGCATCAAGATCCTGGTGAAGGACCTCACGCCCGAGGTTTTCCGCGAACAGGTTGCGCAGCAGTGGCAGCGCATCCGGGGAGGCCCGGATACCGTCACCGAAGACTTCGTTGCGGCGGTGGCCGCGCGCTTCACGGTGCCGCCATACGATCTCACCGCAGTACACGATGCCGACGAGAGCGCCGGACTCGCCCGAACCGACCGCGCATTCCGGCTCTGGCTGCACAGCAACGTCCATCCGCACCGCGTTCCGGGCTATGCGGCAGTGACCGCATCGCTCAAGGCAACCGGCCGCGCACCCGGCGATATCACTGCCGGGCAGATGGACCTGATGGCCGACCTCGCCGAGCGCCACGGCTTTGGCGAACTGCGTGTCTCGCACGAGCAGAACCTGATCCTGGCCGATGTGCGGCGCAGCGGCCTGCCCGCGCTGTGGCGCGCGCTGGATGCCGCCGGCCTCGCCACGCCCAACGTCGGCAGGATCACCAACATCATCGCCTGCCCGGGCGGCGACTTCTGCTCGCTCGCCAATGCGGTGTCGATTCCGCTGGCGCAGGCGATCCAGGAACGTTTCGAGGATCTCGACCATGTGCACGACATCGGCGAGCTCGACCTGAACATCTCGGGCTGCATCAATTCGTGCGGGCACCACCATGTCGGCCATATCGGCATCCTTGGCGTCGACAAGGCCGGGGAGGCCTGGTACCAGGTCACCATCGGCGGGCGGCAGAACGGCGCCGACAGCCGGGACGGCCACGCGGGCGGCGGCGCCGCGATCGGCCGCATCATCGGCCCGTCGTTCGCGCAGGAACAGGTGCCGGACGTGGTCGAGCGGCTGATCGGCACCTACCTCGCGCACCGCGACAGCGATGCCGAGCGCTTCGTCGACGTGGTCGCGCGGATCGGCCTCGCGCCGTTCCAGGCGGCCGTCTACCCGGACGGCAACAAGCGCGGCGCGGCGGTGCGTTAGCCATCATGGATCCACGTTGAGGATAACCGATGCTTGCCCGATTCCTGCCGTGTCCCAGCGCCAGCCCCGACGACCTGTGGTCCGCAATCGCCGGCCTCTCCGCCGGGCAACTGCATACGATCATCGATATCGCCAGTGCATCGCCTGAACCGACGACGGACCTGGATGCCTTCAGGCGCCGCGTCCTTGGCGTTTTCGGCAACGTCGCCGGCTTCGCCCCGGCGCCGTTGCCGGAATCGGTTCTCCGGGAACTGTGGGAAAAGTACCGGGCCTGAAGAACGAGAACGCCGAGAACGCCAAGAAAGCCGGGAAAACCGGGAAAACCGCGCGTCACGGCGCGCGGGCTTCACGAAGTCAGCCACAGCGGCCTCAGCCGGCGTCCCAGGCATGCACGCCCGGTGGAACTGCCTGCGCTTCTACGCCGTCCCGGGATCTGGTGTGTGCTCGCGCCCCTACTTTCGCCATCGTGATCCACGAAAGTAAGAAATCGCCCGACAGTCGCAGCCACGAAAGGCCTCTACACCTAAGTCATGGAATCTTGGGAATGAGGTAACGAAATGACTGTTACGACGATTCACGTAGTGCCGGTGGATGGGGGGCAGTGGGCTGTGGAGGGCGATGAGACGGGCCCCGAGACGACCTACGGCTCCCGTGCCGAAGCCATCGCCGCTGGCGTTCACAAGGCCCTGGAAAACGAGGCAATATTGCTGATTCTCGGCCGCTCGCGCGAGCGTAGCGAGCCGGATTTCGGGAACAACGACCTTACGCCTGAACGAAACTAGCGCCGAATATGTCCCGCTGCCATCAGGGATCGACGTCATGGCAAAGAGACATGTCACCCCGTCAGATGACGCATATCCGCTCGCCGTCAGGAGCGAAAGGATTTTCGAAGACGCCATGCGGCAGGTACGCGAGGCGCGCCTGGCCATCGTCAAGACCAGGACAGTGCTGGCCGTGATAAGGGCCAATGACAATGCGAGACGCCACAAATGCGGCCGCACGCGGGAGGGGTGATGGGCTGGCCTGCGTCGGGCGTAATGGTGGCGCGTGCAGGTGCCGGTCGTTGGCGACTACCGTGAGAGGCCGCAGTTTGGCACCGTGCCCCGACCGCTTATCGCACACTGACTTCACGGAAAGCGTTCCGCCGCAGCCTCATGGCAGGTACCTGCCTCGCCTGCTCCGGCATAATCAATCGGCGGTTTCACCGCTGGAACCTGCCGCAGGGCGGGAAGAAAAATTGCCATAGCAGGAGACGTAGTTGAGCATTTCGAATCGCGCGGCGCGCAGCGTCCGTCTGGTGACGCTCGCCATCACGAGTGCCGTTATCGGCCATGCGGCATTTGCGGCCGACGCCTGGCCGAGCCGGCCGATCAAGGTCATCGTTCCCTATACCCCCGGCGGGTCCACCGACACGGTATCCCGGGTCGTGTTCGAGAAGGTTTCGCAAAGCCTCGGCCAGCCCATCATCATCGAGAACAAGCCCGGCGCGAACAGTACGCTCGGCGTTGGCGTTGCCGCGCGCTCGGCGCCGGACGGCTACACCTTTGTCTCGGTGCTCGCGGCCTACAGCGCCAACATGTCGCTGTATTCCAAGCTGAGCTACAAGCCTTCGGACCTCGTGCCGGTGGCGGAGATGGCGGAGCTGCCGCTGTTCCTGTTCGCGAGCAAGAAGGTGCCCGCAAAGACCGTTGCCGAACTGGTGGACTATGGCAAGAAGCATCCCAACACGCTGACATTCGGCTCAAGCGGCGTAGGTAGCTCGGCGCACCTGACGGGCGAGCGGTTTGCCATGGAATCGAAGGTCAAGATGACCCATGTGCCGTACAACGGCAGCGCACCGATCCTGCCGGCGCTTGTTTCCGGCGAGGTGTCAGTGGCATTCGATCCGCTGCTGGTGCCGATGCCGCACGTGAAGTCGGGCAAGATCAATGTGCTGGCCGTCGCCTCGGCCAAGCGCTGGCCGGGCGAGCCGAATATCCCGACGATGGAAGAATCGGGCTTCCCGGGCTTCGTCATGAGTTCCTGGACCGGCCTTTTGGCACCAGCCGGCACGCCCGCACCCGTGGTTGACCGCATGGCCAGGGAAATCGCCGCGGCAACGCGCAGCCCCGACGTGGCAAAGAAGCTGACCGAACTGGGCTTCGTGCCGGCAGGTGGTTCATCGGAGGAATTCCGCAAGGTGATCGAGCGCGATATCGCCCGCTATGGCCAGATCGTCAAGGCGGGAAAGATTACCCTCGACTGAGACCGGCGCTGCTGCGGCGACAGGCGAGCAAGCCCCGCCTCAAGGCCGCAGCCGCACCTGCACATCGCCCCGCGGTCACCCACATTGGCCGGCGGGTGGAGCGCGCCAGCGCGGCCCTCGTCATCCCGGCCAGCCCTTCAGCGACAACTTGTCGTTCAGGGCCAGGCGCATGCTACACGGTTGTCCATGCGCATCCGAATCCATAGCAAGAGGGAACGCATCGAAGCGGAAACTGCACGTACGCAGGGAACGGCTTGCAAAGCTCGCTTGTAGCGGCTTGGTCACCCCTTTGCCACGAGCGGGTCCGACGTTGCCGCCAACACCGCACACCGTGCGCCGGCGCGAAAAAAAACGAGCGCCGAGTGAATGAATTCTGGCCAGGCGTGGATTTTGCTGGCCTATATTTCATCCAGAGATTTCTCCTGCTGGTCCGCTTCGTTGCAGCACGACGAATGTGCGTGGCGGCAGGGAATCCGTCTGCGCTGGAGAGTCAGATGAGCGTCGTGCCCGAGCCAAGGGTTGCCGGCACCACTTCGACCCGCAAGAAACGTCCGGGCGCCCCCACGCGCCACGTGTGGACCCGTTACTGGGCGATTGCCCGCCCCTACTGGTTTTCGCGTGAGCGATGGAAGGCGTCCGGCCTGCTGCTCCTGCTGATCCTGCTGCTGCTCGGCCAGACGCAGGCCGAAGTCTGGATCAACGAACAGACCGGCGAATTCACTTCGGCCCTGGCGGCGCAAGATGCCGACCGCTTCTGGGGCTCGATCCAGAAGTGCCTCTACATCCTGCTCGGCGCCGTTCCCATCTATTCCTCCTACTATTTCCTGCGCAACAAGCTGGGCCTGCTGTGGCGACGATGGCTCACCCGTCACTACCTCGACGGGTACTTCAAGGACCGGACTTATTACAAGCTCAACGCCAACGCGGCGATCGACAATCCGGACCAGCGCATCACCGAAGACATCAATACCTTCACCAAGCAATCGCTGTATTTCCTGTCGATCGGCATCGGCGCGCTGCTGCAGCTGATCGCCTTCAGCGCCGTGCTGTGGTCGATTTCCCAGATGCTGGTCTACTTCCTGGTGGTCTACGCCATCGCCGGGAGCTTCGTCTCGATGTACTTCTTCGGGCGAGTGCTGATCGGGCTGAACTTCTTCCAGCTCAAGCGCGAGGCGGATTTCCGCTTCAGCCTGATCCGCGTGCGCGAGAACGCCGAATCGATCGCCTTCTACCGCGGCGAGGCGCTGGAATCGTCGCATGTCAGCGGCCGCTTCGAGCAGGCCTTCCGCAACTTCGACAAGCTCATCAAGTGGCAGCTGAGCCTGAACACATTCCAGTACGGCTACGGCTTCCTGACCATCCTGCTGCCGAGCGCCATCGTCGCCTCGCATGTGCTGTCCGGTGAAATGGAGGTCGGGCGCGCGATCCAGGCCGCGGGCGCGTTCGCCGCGGTGCTGAATGCGCTGACGGTAATCGTCGACAACTTCGAAGAGCTGGCCCGCTTTGTCGCCGGTCTGGACCGGCTGGATACCTTCGCCAGCACACTGGCCGACTCGCCGGCCAAACCTGGCAAACCTGGCAAACCAGCAGAGCCGGCGCCGACGATCGAGGCGGTGCAGGACTCGCGCCTGTCGCTGCTGCACGTGACGCTGCGCACGCCGAACCTGGAACGCACGCTGGTGCGCGACCTGACGGTGTCGGCCGATCCCGGCGAAGGGCTGCTGATCGTCGGCGCCAGCGGCGGGGGCAAGAGCTCGCTGATGCGCGCCATTGCCGGACTGTGGACCAGCGGCAGCGGCTGCATCATGCGCCCACGTCCGCAGGACATGCTGTTCCTGCCGCAGCACCCGTACATGGTGGTCGGCAGCCTGCGCGGCCAGCTGCTCTACCCCAACCACATCGGGCAGCACATCGCCGACGACGAGCTGATCCGGCTGCTGGAGCTGGTGAACCTTGGCAGCATCGTCGACCGCTTCGGCGGCCTCGACACCGAAGTGGACTGGGGCAAGGTGCTGTCGCTGGGCGAGCAGCAGCGGCTGACGATCGGGCGCGTGCTGCTGTCGCGACCCCGTTATGTGATGCTCGACGAGGCCACCAGCGCACTCGATATCGCCAACGAGGAAGGCATGTACCGGTTGCTGGCCGGCATGGACGCGACGCTGGTCAGCGTCAGCCATCGTCCGTCGCTGCTCAAGTACCACCACCAGGTGCTGGAACTCGATGGCGCCGGCGGCTGGAAAGTGAGTCCGAGCCGGGGCTACAGCTTCTGACCGCCGGCGCGGGCGTGTTCGCGTTCCGGCAATCGCCGGCTCGCGAATCGGCATTTGAGCCGCACGGCGGCTGTCCCTGTCATCAGACCCCGTGGTATGGAAAACGCAGCGCACGCCTGCGGGCTTCGATGACAGATCCCGCGCCCGTCACAATGCCCCTCGAACGCGGCCTGCGGCAGACCCTAGCGGTAGACCAGAACGGGGATCCTGCAGTGGGTCAGCACCTTCTGCGTTTCGCTGCCGACCAGCAGCCCTTCCAGGCCGCGCCGCCCGTGCGACGCCATGAAAATCACGTCACAGCCGTGCTTGGCGGCGGCATCGATGATGCCCTTGTACGGCACTGACGTGCTCATGTCGGTCTGGCAGGTCACGCCAGCCTCGGTGGCCGCCGCGACAACCGCGGCCAGCACCGCGCTGGCCCGCTCGGCCTCATGTTCCTCATAGGCCTTTCGCCGAGGATGGCCGGCATCCCCCGAGGACAGGTAGGGATATTCCTCCATGCACGTATACGCCGTCAGCTTCGCTCCGCCCGCCTTGACGAAATTGATCGCGGCCGCCATGGCGACCTTGGAAAGCTCCGAGCCATCGGTGGCCAGCAAGATGTGCTTAAACACGATTCCCTCCATAGGCTGCTGATTCTTGGTTGCCGCGGCATGGCGCCGCAGCAAGGTTCAGTATGGACAATAAATCGCGTCACGCCAGAGCCTGGCGCTCAGCTCCGGCAGCTCTGGCCGGCACCGGGGCCGCCTGGCGGCCTCAATTCTCGATCTTGAAGCCGATTTCCTTGATGAACTGGCCCCAGCGCGCATGATCGGTCCGGATCTGCGCGGCAAAGGCCTCGGGCGTGACCGCCTGCGCCGGCAGCACGCCAACGCCGGCCAGCCGCTTCTGGTAAGCCGGATCGGCCAGCACCTTGCGCACGGCTTCCGACACCGCATCGACCGTTGCCTTGGGCATGCCCTTAGGCCCGAACAGGGCGAAATAGCCGCTAAGTTGCTCCATCTCCTGGAAACCCAGCTCACGGAACGTCGGCGCGCCAGGCGCCAGCTCCGAACGTTCCGGGATGGTGGTCGCCAGCACCTTGGTCTTGCCGGCCTGGTATAGCGGCACGCCGGTGGTCAGGCCGTCGATCATCAGCGGCACCACGCCGCCCACCAGATCCTGCGTGGCCGGCGCCGAGCCCTTGTACAGCACCGGCTCCAGGTTGGTGCCAGCCAGCCGGTTGAACAGCAGCGGGCCGAAGTGCGACGACGTGCCCGGGCCGTACGAGGCGGAATGGATCGGCTTGCCCGGATTGGCCTTGGAGTAGGCGATCAATTCTTTCAGCGTGGAATATGGGGCGTCCTTGTTGGCGGCAAGCAGCACCGGGGCGCGGCCAAGTTCGGCCAGCGCAGTCAGGTCGGTCAGCGGATCGTAGGGCACGCGGTTGATATGCGCGCCCGAGGTGGCGGACGATCCCAGCGTCACCAGCAGCGTCTGACCATCGTTCCTGGCGCGGATCACGTCCTGCGTGGCAGGAATGGTGGCGCCGCCAGGCTTGTTCTCCACCACCACCGACTGGCCCGTCACGCGGCCAAGATAGTCGGCAAACAGCCGCGCCACCACGTCGGTACCGCCACCGGGCGGATAGGCCACCACCAGCCGGATCGGCCGCGCGGGCCACTGCTGCGCCATGGCATACGGCGCCACGCCGGCTGTTGCGGCAACGGCCACGGCAACGGCGGCGGTGCCCAGGAACTGTCGACGGTCCATGTCTGAAGTCTCCGCTTTGATGTGGTGGGCCGCGCTGGCGGCGGGCACTTCATATTAGAGTGAGTTGCGACGCGGTACATGCGGGGTTTTCCAGCATGACGCGGATCCGGATTGCGTTCGGTAACTGGGCTGTTCCCGCGACTCTTGCTACGCTGCTATGTAAGCCGCCGCCCCTGCATGCATGCGCTGGTATGAACATTGCACATGATCGGCTCGGCACGGCCCAAGGAGTGATCATGCAAGAGCTGGCCTTCCGCACCCTGCTGTACCGCTACTTTTTCTTCAACTGGCTGTTCCGCGACGCCAGCCGGGGAAGCCATGCCGAACGGGCCCACGCCTGGCATTTCAACAAGGCGCGTGCGCACTGGCTGCCGACATATATGCGGCGCTGGCTGTGGTGCGGGGTCTTCTTCTATGCCGTTGGCAGCGTGGTGGAAGGCGTGCTGTGCGCGCCGGTGCTGTCGGCGCTGTTCTACGTGCCGGGCGCGCTCAGCGTGCCGGTCAACGTCATCATCATGGTGCTCTGGATCGGGCTGAAGACGCTGCCCGGGCCGCTGTAAAAGGAAGCGGCACAAAAAAAACCGCACCCATCAGGCTGCGGTTCTTGTACATGCCGGAGCAGTGCGGCCTGCTCAGACCTCTTCGTACAGCGGCAGCGTCAGGAACTCGGCGAAATCCTCCGACGTCGACATCTGCTCGAAGATTTCGGCAGCGCGGTCATAGGTCTTGGTGTCGCCGCCGACCAGTTCCTTCACCTTGGCCAGTTCTTCCGGAATCAATTTGCGCACCAGCTCGGCCGTGACCTTGGTGCCGTCTTCCAGCTTGCCCTTCGGCGAGCGGATCCACTGCCACACCTGCGAGCGCGAGATCTCGGCGGTAGCGGCGTCTTCCATCAGGTTGTGGATCGGCACGCAGCCGTTGCCGGCCAGCCAGGCGCCCAGGTAGTGGATGCCGACGTTGATGTTCATGCGCAGGCCGTGCTCGGTGATCGGCGTTTCCGGCTTGAAGTCGAGCAGGTCGGCGCCCTTCACCTGCACGTCCGGACGCTGCTTCTCGAACTGGTTCGGCTTGTCGCCCAGCACTGCCACGAATTCCTTCATGGCCGGCTCGACCAGGCCCGGGTGCGCCACCCAGCCGCCATCGTAGCCGTCGGTGGCATCGCGGCGCTTGTCGCTGATGATGCCTTCCATGGCGATGGCGTTCTTCTCC
This sequence comes from Cupriavidus consociatus, assembly GCF_017814975.1. Taxonomy (GTDB): domain Bacteria; phylum Pseudomonadota; class Gammaproteobacteria; order Burkholderiales; family Burkholderiaceae; genus Cupriavidus; species Cupriavidus consociatus. The sequence continues at coordinate 365,858 of NZ_JAGIQA010000001.1, read as the reverse complement.
GGATCGTTCTTGATCGGGATCAGCGCGCTCATGCCGCCGATGGCGGGGGCGCCGCGGGAATGGCAGGTCTTGAGCAGCAGCAGCGCGTAGGCGCGCATGAACGGCGCGGTCATCGTGACCTTGGCGCGGTCGGCCAGGCAGAAGTCCTTGTCGTTCTTGAACTTCTTGATGCACGAGAAGATGTAGTCCCAGCGGCCGGCGTTCAGGCCGGCGCTGTGCTCGCGCAGCTCATACAGGATCTCTTCCATCTCGAACGCGGCGAGGATGGTCTCGATCAGCACGGTGGCCTTGATGGTGCCTTGCGGCAGGCCGATTTCGTTCTGCGCCATCACGAAGATGTCGTTCCACAGGCGCGCTTCCAGATGGCTCTCCATCTTGGGCAGGTAGAAGAACGGGCCGGCGCCGCGCGCGATCTGTTCCTGGGCGTTGTGGAACAGGAACAGCGCGAAGTCGAAAATGCCGCCCGAGACGCGCTTGCCGTCGATGGTGACGTGCTTTTCGTCCAGGTGCCAGCCGCGCGGACGCACCTGCAGCGTGGCGATCTTGTCGTTCAGCTTGTATTGCTTGCCCTTCGATTCCAGCGTCAGCGTGCGGCGCACGGCAGCCTTCAGGTTGACCTGGCCCTGCAGCTGGTTGTGCCAGTTGGGGGTGTTGGAATCCTCGAAGTCGGTCATGTAGCTGTCAGCGCCCGAGTTGAAGGCGTTGATCACCATCTTGGCTTCGACCGGGCCGGTGATTTCCACGCGGCGGCATTCCAGCGCCTTGGGCACAGGGGCAACCTTCCAGTCGCCTTCGCGGATGCTCTTGGTTTGCGGCAGGAAATCGGGGACTTCGCCGGCGTCCAGGCGCTTGGCGCGCTCGACGCGCGCTGCCAGCAGTTCCTGACGGCGCGGCTCGAAGGCGCGATGCAGCTTGTCTACCAGGGCCAGGGCTTCCGGCGTGAGGATATCTTCGTAGGCCGGCAGGATTTCGCCGGTAATCTTCATGCCCGCGGGCAGCGTGATAGCCATCAGTGTTCTCCTGTTAAACGATAGCGATAGCTTTGGTTGTTGGGCGCCCTGCTATACCGCCACGCCATGGGCGCGGACGAATTCGAGCAGGTCGTTCATGTCGTGCCCGGTGCCGGAGGGGGCTACGTCGAGCCGCTCCGCCGGGTGGCCGGCACGGTTGATCCAGAAGGTGGTGTAGCCATACCAGGTGGCGCCGCAGGCGTCCCAGCCATTGGACGAGACGAACAGCATCTCCTGCGCATCCAGCCCGAAGGCCAGCGGCCCCAGTGCATAGGCGGCAGGCGCGGTCTTGTACTGCCGCACCGCATCGACTGACAGCACATGGTCGAACAGGCCATGCATGCCCGCGCTCTTGACCGAGATGTCGAGCATCTCGGCGTTGCCGTTGGACAGGATGCCCAGCGGCAGCCCCGCCTTGCGCAGCCGCTTGAGCGCGCCAAGGTTTTCCGGGAAGGCCGACAGGCAGGCATATTCCTTCAGCAGCTGTCCTTCGGTGGCCTCGTCCAGCGACAGGCCCAGGCGCTCGGCGGCGTAGCGCAGCGCGTCCACGGTGATGGCCCAGAACGGCTTGTAGTGCGCGCCATCGTGGGCGGCCATGGTGCGGATGCGGGTGTAGTCGATCTGGCGGTCGCGCCACAGCAGCGCCAGCGCCTCGCCGCGGCCCGGGAACAGCTGTTCCGCGCGCGCGGTGACGGAATACACGTCGAACAGCGTGCCGTAGGCATCGAAGACGACTGCGCGGATCTTGTTCATGGGGGGCGCTGGCAACCTGACTCTGCAAAGTGTGTCGGTGCCGGACCACAACTGCGTGGCCGTGTACACCGATGAATGCATCGCATTGTAGGGAGACGCTGCACTGCGGCAAAGGTGCGCCGGGTCACTTGATCTTTTACTTTTCGACCACTAATCTTGGCTGACTAAAACGATACTCCGCACTAAATCCTCGCGCGCTGGCCGCCGGCAGCACCCTATAGCGCATCCGGCGTGACGGGGTCGGCACTAATCGCGCGGGCTGGGCACTACTCGGCAAACATTTGTGGACCATTTCAAACAACTGGAGACTTTTGTATCCGTCGCCTCGCGCGGCAGCCTGTCGGCGGCAGCTGCGGCGGAAGGCGTGGCGCCGGCCATCATCGGGCGCCGCATCGATGCGCTGGAGGAGCGGCTGGGCGTGAAGTTGCTGGTACGCACCACGCGCAAGATCAGCCTGACCTTCGAAGGCTCGGCCTTCCTGGAGGACTGCCAGCGCATCCTCAACGACCTGCACAACGCCGAGGCCAGCGTCTCGGCCGGCGGTGTCAAGGCCAGCGGCCACCTGCGCGTGACCGCGCCGGCCGGCTACGGCCGCAAGCACGTGGCGCCGCTGGTGCCGCTGTTCATTGAATCGCACCCGGACGTATCGATCACGCTGGACCTGTCCGACCGCGTGGTCGACCTGGTCAATGAAGGCTTCGACTGCGCGATCCGGCTGGGCGACCTGCCCGACTCCAGCCTGGTCTCGATCCGGCTGGCCGAAACCCGGCGCGTGGTGGTGGCCTCGCCCGACTACCTGGCGCGCGCCGGCCGCCCCGACACACCGGACGACCTGCAGCGGCACAACTGCCTGGCCTTCGGCGCCAGCGCCAACGTACAGCGTGGCTGGGTATTCACGGAAGACGGGCGCTCGGTAACGGTCAAGGTGGGCGGCACCATGGAGTGCACCGACGGCGCGGTGCTGCACGAGTGGTGCCTGCAGGGCAACGGCCTGGCGTGGCGCTCATGGTGGGAAGTCGGCAACGAAATCGCCAGCGGCAGGCTGGTCACGGTGCTGGACGAGTTCCAGGCGCCGCCGATCGGCATCCATGCGGTGTTCCCGCAGCGCAAGCACTTGCCGCTGCGGGTGCGGCTGTTTATCGACCACCTCAAGAACACTTACGGCAACCCGGCCTACTGGCGCCGGGCGGAGCGGGCGGCAACCGTGCCGGCGGCAGCGGCACTGGCAGGCTGACGGCCAGTGCAAGGCTCCGGGGTGTGACGCTTTTGTTGCAATTGATTTAGCACAATGCCGTACTCGGCACCCTGACTACAATGGATTCAGACAGGCGCTTTCCACCGCCCCGGCATCGCCCCACCGGCGCCGGGCGGCAGCCCTGCCCTCATCCCTGGCCAGAAAAGGAGCCCCGCATGTTCCAACACATCCTGCTACCCACCGACGGCTCGGAACTCTCCAAGAAAGCCATCAACGGCGGGCTGGAACTCGCCAAGGCCATCGGCGCGCGCGTCACGGCCTATGTCTGCCTGGAGGAGTATCCCTACACCCCGTTCAGCGAAATCGTGGTCGAGGCGCCGCAGGCCTTCAAGGACCGCATCGAGAACCAGGCCAAGCTCTACCTGAAGGAAGTCGAGAACCTGGCGACCGCGGCCGGTGTCACCTTCGACGCCGACATGTCGACCTTCGCCGTGCCCTACCTCGGCATCATCGACGCGGCCGAGCGCCATGGCTGCGACGTGATCTTCATGGCGTCGCATGGCCGGCGCGGGCTGTCCGGCCTGCTGCTCGGCAGCGAAACGCAGAAGGTGCTGACCCATACCGATATCCCGGTGATCGTGTATCGCTGACCCCGACCCGCCGCGCATAAAGCACAACGCCCGCACCGGGCTCTCCGGTGCGGGCGTTGTCATGCCTGCTGCCAGTGGCTTACGAAGCCTTGCGGATCCGCTCCTCGATATGCCTGGCGCGGTCATCCGAACCCGGGTGCGACGAGAACATGCTCGACTTGCCGCCATCGAGCCTGGCCAGCTTCTGGAACGCCGTCACCAGGCCCCGCGTGTTCGCCTTGTTCCTGGTCAGCAGGTCGAACGAGTAGTCATCGGCCGCGCTTTCCTGCGACTGCGAGAACTGCGCATTGATCAGCTGCTCGCCCAGCTCGCCCAGCTGCGACGACGACAGCGCAGCCACCGCGCCGTTGCCTGCCGACGCAGCCGCGCCACGCGCGGCGGTTGCAGTGTAGGCAACCTGCATGGCCTTCCTGGTGTGGCCCAATGCGACATGGCCCAGTTCGTGGCCGAGCACGCCACGCACTTCATCGTCGGTCATCATGTCCATCAGGCCGCTGTAGACGCGCACGCAGCCATTGGCCATGGCCCAGGCGTTGACGTCCTTGGTCAGGTACACCTTGGCGTTGACGTTGGGCACGCTGCTGCCATTCAGGCCGCTCATGATCTTGGCCAGGCGCTTGCCGTAGGTGGTATTGGCGCCGGCGATCTTGTTGGTCCTGTCCGATTCGGCGCAGGCCTGGTCGGACAGGCTCTTGACGTCCGCGTCGCTCAGCGTCGCGGCCTTGGCCAGCGACGAGCCGGCGGACACCATGCCGTCGATGTTGGTGGGCATGCCGCCGGAACAGCCGGCCAGCAGTGCCGCCGCGACGGCACAGGTAGCGAGTGAGAATGATGCTTTCATGATGTTGTTCTTGGTGGAAGCTCGGAAAGTGCCGACAAAGGCCGGGGCACTTTATGGCATCCACTGGCTGACCGCATCACCCAAATGCAATAAATCGTCAGATATAACAATTTATTGCATTTCGCACTGAGGGCTGCCTGGACCCTGCGCGGCGCACCCACTGACTTCGCGTGGAATCTTCGCCAATGTCGCCTAATCTTGTGGCAGGGCGATCAGCGAGTAGAAACTCGCAACACGTCGCAGCGCGTACATTTTCGGTCGGGGGCTGACGGAAGGTGTCATCATGCGACTCTCTTTAATGGCCTGCGGCGGCATCCTGGCGCTTTCGGCATGTGCCACTCCGGATGGAAACGGCGCCTTTACGGTCATGACGCCGGCCAGCTTCGATCGCACCTTCACCGCAGCAGCGGGCGCCATGCACGACCAGGGACTGGCGATCAGCGTCGCGGATCCGGTCAGGGGCGTGGTTGTCGGCAGCCTGGAAAGCAGCGCGGTGATGGCCGGTGTGGATCAGCTGGCAGACGGCCACGTGCGGGTGACATTCGACAGCCTGGGTGCAAACGATCCGGCGTTGATGGCGCGCATTTCGAGCAGCTACGATCGCCGCATGGGGCGTTGAAGCGCGTCTGCGCCAGCATTGAGAAATAAAAAAACCGCGCCGTCCCTGAGAGAGAACGGCGCGTCGCCTAAAAGGGAGGGCGTGATGGTCGCACGCCTCCCGATCCGCCGGACCCACTAGCCGGCGGGGTGACCAGGAGAGTCAGGCCACTTTCTTGTCTTCGAAGAACTGCTCGTCTTCGGTCGAACCCTTCAGCGCGGTCGTCGACGACTGGCCGCCTTCGATGGTCTGGGTCACGGCGTCGAAGTAGCCGGTGCCGACTTCGCGCTGGTGCTTGACCGCGGTGAAGCCCTTCTCGGCCGCCTTGAACTCGGCTTCCTGCAGTTCCACGAACGCGCTCATCTGGTTGCGGGCGTAACCGTAGGCCAAATTGAACATCGAGTAATTCAGCGAGTGGAAGCCGGCCAGCGTGATGAACTGGAACTTGTAGCCCATGGCGCCCAGTTCCCTCTGGAACTTGGCGATGGTGGCGTCGTCGAGGTTCTTCTTCCAGTTGAACGACGGCGAGCAGTTGTAGGCCAGCATCTTGCCCGGGAACCTGGCGTGCACGGCTTCGGCAAACTTCTTGGCGAACTCGAGGTCCGGCTTGCCGGTTTCGCACCACACCAGGTCAGCCACTTCGGCGTAGGCCAGGGCGCGCGAGATCGACTGCTCCAGGCCGTTGCGGACGCGGTAGAAGCCTTCCACGGTGCGCTCGCCGGTGCAGAACGGCTTGTCGTTGTCGTCCACGTCCGAGGTCAGCAGGTCGGCGGCCTCGGCATCGGTACGGGCGATCACCAGGGTCGGCACGCCCGAGACGTCGGCGGCCAGGCGGGCAGCGGTCAGCTTGGCGACGGCTTCGCGGGTCGGCACCAGCACCTTGCCGCCCATGTGGCCGCACTTCTTGACCGAAGCGAGCTGGTCTTCGAAGTGAACGCCGGCGGCGCCCGCTTCGATCATGGCCTTCATCAGTTCGAAGGCGTTCAGCACGCCACCGAAGCCGGCTTCGGCGTCAGCCACGATCGGGGCGAAGAAGTCGGTGTCGCCCTTGCCTTCGCTCCACTGGATCTGGTCGGCGCGCTGGAAGGTATTGTTGATGCGCTTGACGACTTGCGGCACCGAGTTGGCGGGGTACAGCGACTGGTCGGGGTACATTTCGCCGGCCAGGTTGGCGTCGCCGGCAACTTGCCAGCCCGACAGGTAGATGGCCTTCAGGCCGGCCTTCACTTGCTGCATGGCCTGGTTGCCGGTCAGCGCGCCCAGCGAGTTGACGAACGGCTCGGTATGCAGCAGGTTCCACAGCTTCTCGGAACCGCGGCGGGCAAGGGTATGCTCGACCTGGACCGAACCACGCAGGCGCACGACGTCTTCGGCGGTGAAGTTGCGCTTGATCCCCTTCCAGCGGGGATTGGTATCCCAGTCCTTTTGCAGAGCCTGGATCTGTTCTTGGCGGTTCATGGTCACTCTCCTGAAGATGCTGGGGATGGCTGAGAATCTCTTGATCACCTGCCTTGGGGCGCCGCCTGTGGGAGGCGTTTTTGGCGTCTCATGTCCTGTGTCTTATATAAGAGTGTAGGGAAAGCTCCCGCGTCGCAACAACCCTGAACTGAAGTTGTCGCTTAGTTTTTTTAATCAATAAATTCAATATCTTACAAATTTTATTCCACGATGCGGGACAAGATATTTCATCATGAGAAAAGGTGTTGTGCTTCGCAAACCATCATTTTTGCGGTCCGCAACATCTTTCCACATGGTGAAAAATCGACCGGAATGGCGTCATGCGCAGGATTGGCCACCAAGTCATCCAAGATAAAACGGCGCCACAAGGGCGCCGCTTTGGGATAGCTTCGTGGAGCCGCGTTCAGGCACTGGCGGGGCCGCGCGCGCGGCGATAGGCGACCCAGTCACCGCTGCCAATGTGCGGCAACGTGGCCACGGCGTCTTCCGCCACCGGATACAACAGGCAGGCGACGGGCTTGCCATCCTGCTGCACTGCGCATTCCTCGCGCACGAACAGCGTAGCCTGACCCGGATAGACCTCTTCGATCTCGTCCAGGACCGGCAGCAGCGCCTCGGCAATGTCGTAGATATCCCCGACCACCGGCCCGGCCGCGGCATCCAGCACCAGGCCGGGGTAGGTGCCGAAGTCATAGAGCCGGCCCGCCACCGTTGCCGTGCCCAGCAGCGTGGGCGCGGCAATGCCATGCCGCTGCGCGGCCGCATTCAGGTCGTTGACCTCGCCGGCCCGCAGTGTGCCGTAGACAAAGACGCGCGGCATGCTCAGCTCTCCAGCTTTTGGTCCGAGACCAGCACGCCGTCGGCGTCCACGTAGATCCAGTTGCCCGGACGCACGACCGCGCCGGGCATCTGCACCATGACTTCGCTTTCGCCAACGTTGCGCTTCTGGCTTTTCTGAGGATGCGGGGCGAGCGCGCGGATGCCGATGTCGCACACATCCAGCTCGGCGCTGTCGCGCACGCAGCCGTTGACGACGATGCCGGCCCAGCCATTCTTCTCGGCCAGCAGGCCGAGATTGCCGCCGACCAGCGCGCAGCGCAGCGAGCCGCCGCCGTCGATCACCAGGACCCGGCCCTGGCCCGGGCCTTCCAGCACGGTGCGCACCAGCGTATTGTCTTCAAACACCTTCAGCGTCGCGGCCGGGCCGGCAAAGGCGCCCTGCTTGCCCCAGGTGCGGAACACCGGCGCCATCACGCGCAAGGTACCGGCGGCGAGGCGGTCTTCATGGGCGTCGCACAGGTCGGTGGTGACAGGCTTCATCAATGGTCTCCTGATGGATGGTAAGAATCCGTTGCGGCCTCACCGCGTCAGTGCTGCCCGCCGGCCAGCGCCTGCGCGCGGATCGCGCTGAGTGTGGTGCGCGGCGTGATCACGTCCGGATCGACGCGGATCTCGATCAGCGTCGATACCGGCGCGTCCAGCGCGGCGCGCAGCGCGGGGGCGAAGGCCGCAGTCGTGGTCACGGTTTCGCCGCGCGCACCATAGGCGCGCGCCAGGGCGGCAAAGTCGGGATTGTGCAGCTCGGTGCCCGAGACATGGGTCGGGTATTCGCGTTCCTGGTGCATCCGGATCGTGCCGTACATGCCGTTATTGACGACGATGAACACCACCGGCGCCTGGTACTGCATGGCGGTAGCAAGTTCCTGGCCATTCATCAGGAAGCAGCCGTCGCCGGCCAGCGCCACCACGGTGCGCTGCGGGAAGGCGATCTTTGCACTGACCGCGGCGGGCACGCCATAGCCCATCGCGCCGCTGGTCGGGGCCAGCTGGCCGCGGCCGCCGTTGCGGTAGGGGCGATAACGGAAATAGCGGTGCAGCCAGCTGGCGTAGTTGCCGGCACCGTTGGTGACCACCGCATCGTCCGGCAGCATCTGGTCGAGCGTGCGGATGACTTCGGCCATGTCGACGCCCTGCCCCCCCTGCCCCATATACGCCGGCGGCTGCAGGTAGCGCTCGTAATCGGCATGGGCCGCCTCGGTCCAGGCCTGCCAACGCGGCACTGCGGCGGGCTCCAGCGCGGCAAGGCGCGCGGCGATGGCCGGCATCGAGGCGTGGATCATCAGGTCGGCCTGGTAGACGCTGCCCAGTTCCTCGGCACCGGCGTGCACGTGCACCAGCGTCTGCGCGGGCCGCGGCGCGGCGATCAGCGCGTAGCCGCCGGTGGTCATCTCGCCCAGGCGCGGGCCGATGGCCAGCACCAGGTCCGCTTGCCGGATGCGCTCGCCCAGTGCCGGATTGATGCCGATGCCGACATCGCCGGCATAGTTGGGATGGCGGTTGTCGAACAGGTCCTGCCCGCGGAAGGCGCAGCCGACCGGCAGCGCGAAGCGTTCGGCGAAGGCCTGCAGGTCGGCGCAGGCCTGCGGCGTCCAGCCGCTGCCGCCGGCCAGCACGAAGGGCCGCTCGGCAGCTTCCAGCATTTGCTGAAGGCGAGCCATCCCGGGATCGCCCGGCCAGCTCAGCACGCGCTCGTAGCCACGCAGCTGCGGCACCACCGCCGACTGCGCCAGCATGTCCTCCGGCAGCGCCAGCACCACCGGGCCGGGCCGGCCCGAGGTGGCGGTCTGGTAGGCGCGCGCGATGTATTCCGGGATGCGCTCGACCCGATCGATCTGCGCCACCCACTTGGCCATCTGGCCATACATGCGGCGGTAGTCGATTTCCTGGAAGGCTTCGCGGTCCATGAAATCGGTGCCGACCTGGCCGATGAACAGGATCATCGGCGTCGAGTCCTGAAACGCGGTATGCACGCCGATGCTGGCATTGGTGGCGCCAGGGCCGCGCGTGCAGAAAGCCAGCCCGGGACGGCCGGTCAGCTTGCCGTAGGCTTCGGCCATGACCGCGGCGCCCCCTTCCTGGCGGCAGACGATAAAGCGCAACTGGTCGCGGCGGCGATGGAAGCCGTCGAGCACCGCCAGGTAGCTTTCGCCCGGCACGCCGAAGGCTAGCTCGGCGCCATGCGCCAGCAGCGCGTCGACGAGGATATGGCCACCCAACTGCGGGCCAGCCAGCGGCGAGGCATCCGGCAGCGGCGCGCCGCTGGCTTCGTGCGAATGGGGAGTGTCAGGGTTCGAATGGCCCGGCGTGGCAGTCATGGAACAATCCTCGAGGCAGGCTGGAACAATTGCAGGACGCGCAGAAGGCAGGCGCAGAAGGCAGGCGCAGAAGGCATGCAAAGAAGCCAGGCAACGCTGGCCGGCTACCGTGCCGGCGGGGTTCAGGCTGCCGGCGCCGCGGCACCGCGGCGCGAGCGGTTGCCGTTGCCCACCGTCACCGCGGTAAAGATCGAGATCAGCTGGAAGCCGCCGATCATGAAGAACACCCAGGCCGGCAGCCGCGCGTCCATCAGCGCGCCAAAGAACAGCGGCCCGCAGGCCAGCCCGATGTCGAGGCCGGAATAGACCACGCCATAGACACGGCCGGTGGCGCCGGCGGGCGCGGCGGCACGCACCAGCAGGTCGCGCGACGGGCCGGCGGTGCCGGCGCCAAACCCGATCACCCCCATCAGCACCGGCACCAGCATCGCCGGGAACAGGTTCAAACCGACCAGGATGGCAATCAGGCCGGAGACGGTAAAGCTGATGGCGATGAGCCGGTCATGGTTGCTGGTGCGGCTGGCTGCAAAGCCGCCGACAACCATGCCGCCTGCACTGCACAGCATGTAAATGGTGTATGAAGCCGTGGCCAGCGTGAACGGCATGCCGTACAGGTAGGTCAGCGCGGTCGGCGCAAAGCTCTGGATGCCCGCTGCGGAAAACGTGGTCAGCAAAAAGAACGCCCAGCACACCCACACCTGCGGCAGCAGCAGGAAGCCGAGCAGGCTGCCGCCGGCGGCCTTGGTGGCGGGCCGGCCCGCGGCGCCGCGCAGCTCGCGCGGGTCCAGCACGTGGCGCAGCACCACCAGCACGGCCAGCACCGCGAACGCCACGACCGAGGCCGCCGCCAGTGCCACGCGCCAGCTGGCCAGGTTGGCGATGGTGACCAGGAACAGTGGCGCCGCCGCCCAGCCCAGGTTGCCGGAAATGCCGTGCACCGAGAAGGCATGGCCCAGCCGGGGCTGCGACACATGCTTGTTCAGCAGCGTAAAGTCGGCCGGATGGAACACGCCGTTGCCGAGCCCCGCCACCGCCGCGCCAGCCAGCAGCGCGGCATAGCCGTTGCTGGCCGACAGCAGCAGCGCCGCGCTGCCCAGGAAGGCCAGCCCGGCAAACAGCACCGGCCGCGCGCCGACGCGGTCCACCACGAAGCCCGAAGCGGTCTGCACCACCGCCGACACGGCGAAGAACACCGTCATCAGCAGGCCCAGCTCGGCATAGCTCAGCCCGAACTCGGTCTTGATCCACGGGAACAGCGGCGCCAGCAGCAAGTGATAGAAGTGCGAGACCCCATGCGCCAGGCCGACCAGCCCGATCACCTGCGCATCATGGCGAAGCGGATTGCGGGCGGGATCGATGGCGGCGATGGACATGGCACGGGCGAAAGTTGCGGTAGCGGGCTGCGGCGGGGCGATGCGGCCGGCCAGCAAAAATGCGGGCCGAAGCCCGCATCATAGAGGAAAACCGCGCCACCCTGCAGCCGGGTGGCGGCTGCGCCGCTTGCCGCAAAGGCCTACATCTGCTTGAACAGATGCGCGTACTGGCGCGCCACCGGCAGCAGCTCGGGCCGGTCGCGCAGCCGCAGCGAGAGCCGCCCCAGAGACTGGTTGACCGCGCTGGCGACGCAGTCGATGTTGACCACCGTGCCGCGGTGGACCTGCCAGAAACGCTCCGGATCCAGTTGCTGGGTCAGTTCGCGCAGGCTGGTGCGGATCAGCGCCTCGCCGGCGCTGGAGACCACGTTGACGTACTTGTCGGTGGCTTCCAGGTAGATCACCTCGTCGACCGGGATGATGCGGACCTCCTGCCCGACCAGCGCCTTGATGAAGCGCAGGTACTGGCGCTGCGCGCCGGCGGGCGTGGCATGCTCGAGTAATTCGAGCCGCGCCAGCAGCTGCCCCAGGCGGTCGGTGTCGAGCACGGCGGCCTCCTCCCCGGCGCTGTCATCCGCCTCGTCGTCTGCCTGGCCGTCCTCCGCGTCCGCCATCACCTGCAGGCGTTCCTTGAGGCGGCACACGGTCGCCTCCAGCCGCTCGCGTTGCACCGGCTTGAGCACGTAGTCGACCGCGGCGCGCTCGAAGGCCTCCAGCGCAAACTGGTCATAGGCGGTAACAAAGACCACCAGCGGCGGGATATCAAACTCGATCAGCTCGCGCGCCACGTCCATGCCGCTCATGCCCGGCATGCGGATATCCAGGAACACCACGCGCGGCTGGTGTTCGCGCGCGGCAGCCAGCGCGGCCATGCCGTCGTGCACGACCGAGACGATACGGGCCTCGGGCCACAGCGACTTCAGTTCGGATTCCAGCACGCGCGCGAGCAGCGCTTCGTCGTCGGCGATCAGAAGGGTCGGGGTCATGGGGGCGAGTTGTGGGGCGAGTTGGGGCGGGTTGGAGGCGAGGTTGGGGGCAGTAAAGAAACTTGGGGCGATGCCGGGGGCGCCGCCCTACGCAGCGGCCCTCGTTGTCTTCGCGCATGGCGATCGCCAGCAGCGTGTTCAGGTCCGCTGGATGGCCGGCGCCGGCACCGGCATGCTCTCCGGCACCGTGACCGTCTGCGTCAGGGTCGGCGCCTCGACCGGGCGTACCAGCGGCAGCGTCAGCCGCACCACCACGCCGCGCGGCGTGTTCTCTTCCATCTGCATGCTGGCGGCGGCTCCGAAGATCCGTGCCAGCCGCTCGCGCACATGGGTGATGCCCAGCCCCGAGCCCTTGCCCGATGCATGGCCGAAGCCCACGCCGGTATCGGCAATGATCACCTGCACCGCATCGTCGCCGGCGGCGCGCGCCGACAGGCGGATATGGCCGCCGAACATGCACGGCTCGATACCGTGCGTCACCGCGTTTTCCACCAGCGGCTGGATCAGCATCGGCGGAATTTCGACCTTGGCCAGCTCGCGCGGCAGGTCGACGTCATAGGACAGCCGCTGGCCGAAGCGCATGCCCTGAATATCCAGGTAGCTGCGCAGCAGTTCGAATTCCTGCCGCAGCGTGCATTGCTCGGCGCGGGTGTGGGCCAGCGACATGCGCAGGAAGCCGATCAGGCGCTGCAGCAACTGGCGCGCGGCGGGCGGGTCGGTGGCGATCAGGCCATCGAGGTTGGCCAGCGAGTTGAACAGGAAGTGCGGCTCGATCTGCGCCTGCAGCGCCATCAGCTGCGCACGTACCAGCTGCTTTTCGGCTTCCTCGCGCTGCAGCGCGTCGAGCGCGGCCTGGCGCTCCAGGTAGGCGAGCTTCTCGCGCGACCAGTAGAAGTAGATCATCGAGGCCGATGCCAGCATGCCCACCACCAGGCACATGCGCAGCATGTCGCCGGTTTCGGCCACTGACTTGGGCGGCAGGTCGAGCGCGACGCGCGTGGCCCAGCCGCCGATCACCACGCCGGTCGGTACCGCGGCGGCGGCCAGCAGCAGGAAGGGCCAGCGCCGCGGCCGGTCGTTCCACCAGATGCCGACGCGGGGGATATCGATCAGCAGCCAGATCGACAGGCCGATCAGCTGGCTGTAGACGAAGTTGTGCCAGAGCGTGCCGCCGGTCTGGAAACCGTAGTTGAGGCTGACGGCAATGACCGTGTTCATGCAAAGCACGAACAGCAGGTCGCGGCCGAGGATGGTAAGCCGCGACGGAGGCGCGGTGGCGACGGTGGAGATGCAGCGGTTCATGGCGGTATGTTAGCGTTGGCTGGTCTCGGCGCAATCTCCCGAGGTGACGCGCGTGCCACACTTACCGGTCAGCGCACGCCACCATCGCCCTGACACCACATAGCGCGGGAAGGTGATCCATTGCTCGGCGAAGATACGTCCGGCGATGTCCGCCGGCCCGGCAAACGGCTCCGGCGCGTTGGCCTCCAGCCGGTGCCCGCGCCCCTGCAGCGCCAGCGACATGCCCATGCACACCAGCCCCAGCGCCACCGCGGGCAGGCTCAGCCGCAAGATGCCGTAGACGCCCAGCACCGTGCCCGCCATGAACATCGGCACGGCCACGATATGCAGCAGCAGGTTGCGGGGATGCTGGTGGTTGCGGCCATAGCCGCGCCACTGCCAGCGCAGCAGCGGTTCTTCACGCATGATCGTCTCTCTCCCTTGCCCTGTTTCCTGCCCACCTTCCTGCCCGGCTGGGGGCGGAGGGGCAGCCGCGCGCAATATCTGTTGCACTGCGGGAAAGCGCTGCGCAAATTCAATCCTGGAGCGGAAGGCAATGCGCAGCACGTGCAGGGACTTTACCCTTCACCCGGGCGCGAAGAAAGCCTGTTGCGACGAACGGTGGAAACGGGGCGCGAACGGCACCGTGCGGGGGCAGACGGCCAGTGCCCATGGCGTCGGGGTGCCGCATGCGCCATCCGGCGCCAGGCGAGCCCCGGCGCCGAGACGATACGGGTGGCGCTCAGGCCGCCAGCGCCTGCCGGTCCTGCTCCGACAGCGCGCTGCTGACGGTATCGCGCGACAGGTGCGGCGCGAACATGTTGATGAACTCGTGCGCATAGCCGCGCAGGTAAGCGCCGCGGCGCACGGCCACGCTGGTGGTATTGGGCGCGAACAGGTGGTCGGCATTGATGCGGACAAGGCCCGAGTCCTTGCGCTCGTCGTACGCCATCGAAGCGATGATGCCTACGCCCAGCTCGAGCTCGGCGTAGGTCTTGATCACGTCGGCGTCGAGCGCGGTCAGCACGATCTCCGGCTGCAGCCCGGCCTCGGCAAACGCCGTGTCGATCTTGCGGCGGCCGGTGAAGCCGGCGTCGTAGGTGATGAGCTGGAAGCCGGCCACGTCCTCGAGGGTCGGCTCGGGCAGGCGCGTCAGCGGATGGTCGGGCGAAACCACCAGCACGTGCTGCCAGCTGTAGGCCTCGAACGAGGTCAGCCCGGCCTCGGTCGCCAGCGCTTCGGTGGCAATGCCGATATCGGCCTGCCCCGTCAGCAGCAGCTCGACGATATGCGTGGGCGACGCCTCCTGCAGCGCGAGGGTCACGTGCGGATACTCGCGGCGGAAGGCCTGCACCACGCGCGGCAGCGCGTAGCGGGCCTGCGTGTGGGTGGTGGCCACGGTCAGCCGCCCGGTATGGCGGCCGGCAAACTCGTCGCCGGCCTGGCGCAGGTTTTCGGCTTCAAGCAGCAGGCGTTCGACGATGCGCACGATCTCGCGGCCGGGTTCGGTCAGCCCGGTCAGCCGCTTGCCGTAGCGCTCGAAGATCTCCACGCCCAGTTCCTCTTCCAGCTCGCGGATCTGGCGCGACACGCCCGGCTGCGAGGTATAGAGCGCGTTGGCGACCTCGGTCAGGTTGAACTGGCGGCGCACCGCCTCGCGGATCGATCGGAGTTGCTGGAAGTTCATCGTGCGGCCTCTTGTTTTTTGATGGGTGAAGTGCCGTTGGCTTGCGTAAAGACGCGCAGCTGGCGCGGGCGCACGGCGAGCAGCTCGCCCTCGCGGAAGCCCGCGTGGCGGAAGCGCTCGAGCGGCAGCGCCACTTCGATCACGTCCTGGTTGTCTTCACGCTCGAGTTCCAGCTGGGCCACCGGGCCCAGCGTCAGCGCGCGGCGCAGCGTCACGGCGATGCCGTCGGCGCCGGGCGAATAGCGCTCCAGGTCCAGGTCGTGCGGGCGGACATAGGCAACCGCATCGCCTGCGGTTTCATGCCCGCTGCCGACCACCGGCAGCACCGCTTCGCCGGTATGCAGCAGGCCGCCGCTCTCGCCCACTTCCAGCCGGCCGTGGAACAGGTTCACGTTGCCGAGGAAGCCGAACACGAACGGCGTGGCCGGATGGTTATAGACCGCCTCGGGCGAGCCGTACTGCTCGACGTGGCCGCGGTTCATCAGCACCACCTGGTCAGCCACTTCCAGCGCTTCTTCCTGGTCGTGCGTGACGAACACGCTGGTCACATGCAGTTCATCGTGCAGGCGGCGCAGCCAGCGGCGCAGTTCCTTGCGCACCTTGGCGTCGAGCGCGCCGAAGGGCTCGTCGAGCAGCAGCACGCGCGGCTCCACCGCCAGCGCGCGCGCCAGCGCGATACGCTGGCGCTGGCCGCCAGACAACTGCGACGGGTAGCGGTCGGCCAGCCAGTCGAGCTGCACCAGGTCGAGCAGCGAATGCACCTTTTCGCGGATCTGCGCTTCGCTCGGGCGTTCGGCACGCGGCTTCACGCGCAGGCCGAAGGCCACGTTCTCGAACACGCTCATATGCTTGAACAGCGCATAGTGCTGGAACACGAAGCCCACCTGGCGCTGGCGCACATGCTGGTCCGAGGCGTCGCGCCCGGCCAGCACGATCTGGCCCGCGTCGGCGCGCTCCAGGCCGGCGATGATGCGCAGCAGCGTGGTCTTGCCGCAACCGGACGGCCCCAGCAGCGCGGTCAGCTCGCCTTCGTCGAAATCGAGCGAGACATTGTCCAGCGCGACGAAATCGCCAAAGCGCTTCTCTACGTTCTTGACCTGGATGCTCATGATGCCGTTTCCTTACACCGATGCTTGCAGGGGGGTTCCCGCTGTGCGAACTGTTCCTGCCGTTCCTGCTGTCCCTGCTGTACCAACCGGCCGCTCGATCACGGCCTCTTCCGTCTCTTTGCGTGCGCGCCATTCCACCAGCGTCTTGATGCCGAGAGTGACCAGCGCCAGCAGCGTCAGCAGCGAGGCCACCGCGAAGGCCGCCGCGAAGTTGTACTCGTTGTAGAGAATCTCTACGTGCAGCGGCATGGTGTTGGTCAGCCCGCGGATATGGCCCGACACCACTGACACCGCGCCGAACTCGCCCATCGCCCGCGCGTTGCACAGGATCACCCCGTACAGCAGGCCCCACCGGATATTGGGCAGCGTGATATGGCGGAAGGTCTGCCAGCCCGAGGCACCCAGCACGATCGCCGCCTCTTCCTCTTCGCTGCCCTGCGCCTGCATCAGCGGGATCAGCTCGCGCGCGACGAAGGGGAAGGTGACGAAGATCGTCGCCAGCACGATGCCCGGCACCGCGAACATGATCTTGATGTCATGCGCCTCCAGCCACGGGCCGAACCATCCCTGCGCGCCGAACAGCAGCACGTAGACCAGCCCAGAGATCACCGGCGACACCGAGAACGGCAGGTCGATCAGCGTGATCAGCAGGTTCTTGCCGCGGAACTCGAACTTGGCGATGGCCCATGCCGCCGCCACGCCGAACACCACGTTCAGCGGCACCGCGATCGCCGCCACCGTCAGCGTGAGCTGGAT
The DNA here is from genome assembly GCF_017814975.1 of Cupriavidus consociatus. Taxonomy (GTDB): domain Bacteria; phylum Pseudomonadota; class Gammaproteobacteria; order Burkholderiales; family Burkholderiaceae; genus Cupriavidus; species Cupriavidus consociatus. The sequence goes on along the minus strand of NZ_JAGIQA010000001.1, from coordinate 349,006 downwards.
CGCTGCCAGCGCGTCGGGCTCGACCAGTGCTTCCCAGTAGGTCTGCACGCCCTTGCGCAGCGCTTCATAGAAGACCGAAGCCAACGGCACGAACAGGAACAGCGTGAGGAACAGCACCGCCAGCGTGATCAGCGTGTAGCGCACCCATGGCGCCTCGCCGGTGGCGTCGAACTTGTGATGGGCCCGGTCCTGGCGCTGCGCGCCCAGGCGTCCCGAGACTGCGCCCGCCATGTCAGGACTCCTTGCCCGTCGCGGGCGCTTCGGGTGCCAGCGCGGCGCGCGCACCCGACTGGTGTCGGCGCGTCCAGGCCTGCAGCAGGTTGATCAGGAGCAGCAGCGCGAACGAGATCACGAGCATCACCACCGCGACCGCGGTCGCTCCGGCATAGTCGTATTGCTCCAGCTTGGAATAGATCATCAGCGGCGCGATCTCCGACACCATCGGCATGTTGCCGGAGATAAACACCACCGAGCCGTACTCGCCGGTGGCGCGCGCGAAGGACAGCGCGAAACCCGTCAGCAGCGCCGGCAGGATCGCCGGCAGGATCACGCGCAGGAAGGTCTGCAACCGGTTGGCGCCCAGGCTGGCAGCGGCCTCTTCCAGTTCCTGCTCCACGTCTTCGAGCACCGGCTGCACCGTGCGCACCACGAACGGCAGGCCGATAAAGGTCAGCGCCACCACCACGCCCAGCGGCGTGAATGCGACCTTGATGCCAAGCGGTTCAAGGTAGCGGCCGATCCAGCCGTTGCCGGCGAACAGCGCGGTCAGGGCGATGCCGGCCACCGCGGTGGGCAGCGCGAACGGCAGGTCGACCAGCGCATCGATCAGGCGCTTGCCCGGGAAGCGGTAGCGCACCAGCACCCAGGCGACGATCAGTCCGAACACCGAATTGACGATGGCAGCGATCAGCGACGCACCGAAGCTCAGCTGTAGCGACGCCACCACGCGCGGCGCCGTGATCGACGTCCAGAACGCGTCCCATGTCATCGTGAACGTCTTCAGGAACGTCGCCGACAGCGGGACCAGGACAATCAGCGTCAGGTAGAACAGCGTGAAGCCCAGCGACAGGCCAAAGCCGGGCAGCACGGTAAAGCGCTGCCTGGCGGGGCTGCGTGGCGCACGCGAGGTCGGCACATCGGGGGCGCCCGGCGTTGGGGAATCCGCCAGGGATAGGGAGGGTGGCATGTCCGTCTCGTTTGTGGAGGCCGGCTTCGGACGCCGGCTCCTTGTGACGCCGGCGCATATTGCACCGGCTTACGAGACAGATTTTGCAGATCCGCCTTTATAAACAGAACGAATCTTTCTGAATTTTCTTAGACGGTTTAGATATATGGAGCCCCGGGAGACACTTCCAGGCCGGCTTCCCATGGCGTGGACGCCACTTCAGTGACACCCGCTTCACTTGCATCCGCGATGCGTTGCACCAGCGTGCCCAGCAGGGCCAGGCCATCAGCCCAGTCGCCCAGGCCGGAATCGGCATTGATATGCGCCAGGTTACCGGCATCGACCAGTTCGCTGCCCCACAGCGTGCCCCAGCTGAAGGCGGTGCGCTGCGGCATCCATGGATCGTTGCGGCTGGCCACCAGGATGGTCGGGAACGGCAGGCGGTAGGTCGGCAGCAGGCTGGCCACGCCAAATTTGTCGGGGTCAGCCGGCGCCACCAGCAGCGCGCCGGCGATGCCGGCCGGGTCCAGTGACGCCTGCCGCAGTGCCGCCAGGCAGCCGAAGCTGTGCGCCACCAGCAGCGCGCCACGCGAGGCCACGCGCTGCGCCCGCATCACGCCTTCCGAAACGCGCTCGGCCCACAGCGGCAGGCTCGGGCGCGACCAGTCATGCTGCTCGACGCGCTGCCAGTCCGGGAAGCGCTGCTCCCAGCGGCTCTGCCAGTGCCCCGGGCCGCTGCCATGCAGGCCCGGCAGGGTCAGCACCTGCAGGTGCCGCGGGATTTCCAGGCGCGCGCCGTGCGCCGCCGGCAGTGGCCCTGCCGATGATCCGATCACTTGCGTCATACCGGCTCCTTGCTGAGTTCGTGTGCCGCTGGCGCGCCCGTGGCCGCCGCTTGTGCCCGCAGCGCGGCCGTGCTGACCACCGCGCCGGCGAAAGCGCCCTGCCCCAGGCCGATGCCTGCCGCCTGCAGCCGCTCCACGCTTTCGGCGTTCTGCAGCCGCCGCCCGATCAGCGTGACGCCGGCATTGGCGGCGCTGGCGCGCAGCCCCGACAGCTGGCGATCGGTCCAGGTGCGGCGCATGTCGAGCTTGAGCCAGTCCGGCAACGCATGCGCCATCAGCGCGCCCGCCTCGGCCGGGTCCGACGCTTGCAGGCTGACCGCGAAGCCATTGCGGCGGTAATTGCCGACCACGTGCAGCAGCAGCGGCAGGTCATCGTTGGCGCTGGCCGGCACCTGGATCACGAAGCGCTCCAGCGGCAACTCCAGCGACTGCAGTGCGCGCCGGAACGCGGCGCCGTGGTCGTCGGCGACCGCGGCCAGCAGCCGGTTGTGCACGTTCAGCACCAGCTTGTGCGCGCCGTCGGCGGCAAAGTAATTGATCGCGTGCAGCAGCCGCGACAGGCGGTCCAGCGACACCAGCGTGGTGTCGTCGGCGGCCATCGCGAACAGCTTCCACGCCGCCAGGCCCACGCCATCGTCGGCATAGGTATGGATGGAGCCTTCGTGCGCCACGACCTGGCGGTCGGCCAGCGTCACCAGGGGCTCGAAGGCACTGGTCAGCGAGCAATTGAAGAACTGTCCCTGCACCTGCCCGCGCGCGTCGCGCCACAGTTGCCGGTCGGCCAGCGGCTGGCGCGGCAGCGATTCCAGGTAGCGTTGCAGCGGATTGGCTGCGCTGGCGGGTTCATGCACGCCTGGCATGGCGGTTTCCTTCGGTTGACCGGACCGCGTCGGGTCCCATGGTCGGGTTGTGGAAGGCAACGGCGCGCTGTCACAGCGCGCGCCTGCCTGCTCATGATAGGAGTTCAGCGGGCGGCGGCGAACCAAGATTCCGGCCTGTCGATGCGTACGCCGTCGCCGATGCGCTGCGCACGGCGCTTTGTGCACGCATCGCGGGGCGAAGAAGGCGCCGACGCTTGCCGCATCACCCGCTGCAGCACCTTTGCTTCCAGTTGCGCGAAGCCGGCGGCGCCGCGTTCGCGCGGCCGCGCCAGCGCCACGCGCTCGTCCATGGCGATGTGGCCATCCTCGATCAGCACGATGCGGTCGGCCAGTGCCACGGCCTCGGAGACGTCATGCGTCACCAGCAGCGCCGTGAAGCCAAGCCGCCGCCACAGGCCTTCGATCAATCCCTGCATCTCGATGCGCGTCAGGGCGTCGAGCGCGCCGAGCGGTTCATCGAGCAGCAACAGCTGCGGTTGATGCACCAGCGCACGGGCCAGCGCCACGCGCTGACGCTGCCCGCCGGACAACCGGGCGGGCCACGCCTGCGCGCGATCGGCCAGGCCCACCTGCGCCAGCACCCCGGCCGCTTCGCCGCGGCGTGCGCGCGGCAGGCCCAGCGCCACGTTGTCCAGCACACGCTTCCACGGCAGCAGGCGCGCGTCCTGGAACATCACACGCACGTCGGCGCCGCGCATGCGGCTGCACTTGCCCTGCGCCTGCGTGTCGCCGTCGATGGCAATGCTGCCGCCGTCGGCGCCTTCCAGCCCCGCCACCAGCCGCAGCAGCGTGCTCTTGCCGCAGCCGCTGCGCCCGACGATGGCGACAAACTCTCCCGGCGCCACGTCGAGCGCCACATCGTGCAGCACCTCGCGGCCGTCATAGCGCTTGACCACCTGGCGCAAGCGCAACGCGACGCCGCCAGTGCGGTGCGGTGCCGCCTCGTATCTGACTGTCTCGCGGCGCGCCAGGCCCGCTTCCAGTTCGGCCAGCGCGGCCTGTTCCACCGGATACATCTGCATGTCGATCTCCTTGCCGAACGCGCGGCATTGCGTGGTTCAGGCGGCCGCGTAGCCCGGGTGCCAGCGCAGCCAGTAGCGCTCCAGACCGCGCGACAGCAGGTCGGCCAGCTTGCCCAGCAGCGCATAGAGCAGGATGCCCACCAGCACCACGTCGGTTTGCAGGAATTCGCGCGCGTTCATGGTCATGTAGCCAATGCCGGATTGCGCGGAGATGGTCTCCGCGACGATCAGGATCACCCACATCAGCCCGAGCGAAAAACGCACGCCCACCAGGATCCCGGGCAATGCGCCGGGCAGGATCACTTCACGGTACAGCTGCCAGCCAGAGAGCCCGTAGCTGCGCGCCATTTCCACCAGGCCGTTGTCGACCGAGCGGATGCCGTGATACGTGTTCAGGTACACCGGGAAAAACACCCCCAGCGCCACCAGGAACAGCTTGGCGGATTCGTCGATGCCGAACCACAGGATCACCAGCGGAATCAGCGCCAGCGGCGGGATGTTGCGCACCATCTGCAGCGTGCTGTCGAGCAGCGTGGCCGCGCTGCGGAACGTGCCGGTGAGCAGCCCCAGCAGCAGGCCCAGTCCGCCGCCGATGGCAAACCCGGCCAGCGCGCGCCAGGTGCTGACGCCCACGTGCTTCCACAACTCGCCCGAACCGGCCAGCTCCCAGGCGGCCTGCAACACGGCCAGCGGGGCCGGCAGCACGCGGTTCGACAGCCAGCCGTTCTGCGAAGCCGCCTGCCACGCCACGATCAGCAGCGCGGGCACGATCCACGGTGCCACGGCGCGCGCCAGCGCGGCGCAATGCCGGCGCGGCGGCGGGAGATGCGGAGCGCTCATGCCGCCCTCCCTCAGCTTTGCGCGGCGCGCGGCACGAGGCCCGTCGCCATGACTTCGCCGAACGGGCCCGACAGCACCTTGCCCGGCAGCTTCTCTCGCACCGAGCGCGGCAGCAGCGGGAACACCAGTTCGGCAAAGCGGTAGGCTTCTTCCAGGTGCGGGTAGCCGGACAGCACGAAAGTGTCGATGCCGAGTTCTGCGTACTCGCGCATGCGCTCGGCAACGGTGTGCGGATCCCCCACCAGCGCAGTGCCCGCGCCGCCGCGCACCAGGCCGACGCCGGCCCACAGGTTGGGACTGATTTCCAGCGCCTCGCGCGTGCGGCGCGAGCGGCGGCCAGCGCCGGCATGCAGTGCGGCCATGCGGCGCTGCCCTTCCGAATCCATCCTGGCGAACACGGCCTGCGCGCGCGCCACGGTCGCGTCGTCGAGGCGGCTGATCAGGTCTTCGGCGGCGGCCCACGCGGCGGCATCGGTCTCGCGCACGATCACGTGCAGGCGGATGCCGAACCTCACCGTGCGGCCGTGCTTCGCGGCGTGACGGCGAACATCGTCCAGCTTCCGCGCCACGTCGGCCGGCGGCTCGCCCCAAGTCAGGTAGGTATCGACCTGCTCGCCCGCCAGCGCATGCGCCGGCGCCGACGAGCCGCCGAAGTACACCGGTGGATGCGGCTGCTGCAGCGGCGGATAGAGGACGCGCGCGCCCTTCACGCCAAGGTGCTTGCCCTGGTAGTCGATCTGGCCGCTGTCATGGCTGGCCGCCAGCACGTCGCGCCAGATGCGCAGGAATTCGGCCGAGGCCTCGTAGCGCTCGCCGTGGTCGAGGAACAGGCCGTCGCCCTCCAGCTCGGCGGAATCGCCGCCGGTGACGAGGTTGATCAGCAGCCGGCCATTGGAGAGCCGGTCGAAGGTTGCCGCCATCCGCGCGGCCAGCGTCGGCGCCATCAGGCCCGGGCGCACCGCGACCAGGAATTTCAGGCGCTGCGTCACGGCCGACAGCGCCGACGCCGCCACCCACGGGTCTTCGCACGAACGGCCGGTGGGGATCAGCACCCCCTCGTAGCCGAGCGTGTCGGCGGCCACGGCGACCTGCTTCATGTAGTCGAAACTGACTTCGCGCGCACCCTCTGAGGTGCCGAGGTAGCGGCTGTCGCCGTGGGTCGGGATAAACCAGAATACGTGCATGTCGTGGTCCTTGTTGTTGTGCGATGCCTTGGCGGCGCATCAGCGCTGCATCAGCGCTGCGTCAGCGCAGCGCCTGCCGTTGCGGCCTGCTGTTGCGGCACGTCCCAGCGCGCATCGGCCACCTTGACCGGCCTGGGGATCAGCTTGAGCGCGTGGAAGGCATCGGCGATGCGCTGCTGTTCAGCCAGCACGCCGGCGCTGACCGGGCGCGCGCCGTAAGAGAAGCGCGAGACAGCCAGTTCCAGCACGTCGGCAGGCAGGCCGACTTCGCCTGTCAGCACGGCGGTGGCGTCCTTCGGGTTCTTTTCGGCCCAGGTGCCCAGCGTGGCAAGTTCATCGAGGATCAGGCGCACGATCTCGGGCTTCGCCTGTGCGTAGGGACGCGACGCCAGGTAGAACTGGTGGTTGCTGACCACGTTCTTGCCATCGGCGCCACGGCCATCGGCCAGCACGCGCGCGCCCAGTTGCTTCTCGGCGGCGGCAAGGAACGGGTCCCAGATCACCCAGGCATCGACCGAGCCGCGCTCGAAGGCGGCGCGCGCATCGGCGGGCGGCAGGTACACCGGCTGGATATCGCCGTACTGCAGGCCGGCCTTCTCCAGCAGGCGCACCAGCAGGTAATGCACGTTCGAGCCCTTGTTGAAGGCCACCCGCTTGCCGCGCAGCTCGGCCACCGAACGCAGCGCCGAGCCCTTGGGCACGACGATGGCCTCGGCGGTCGGCGCCGGCGGCTCGTTGCCGACATAGACCAGCTGCGCGCCGGCGGCCTGCGCGAAGATCGGCGGGGCCTCGCCCACGGTGCCGAAGTCGACGGCGCCGACATTGAGGCCTTCCAGCAGCTGCGGACCGGCCGGGAATTCGGTCCATTTGACGGTGATGCCTTGCGGCGCCAGCCGCTTTTCCAGCGTGCCGCGCGCCTTCAGCAGCGTCAGCGTGCCGTACTTCTGGTAGCCGATGCGCAGCACCCTGGCGTCGATGTTCTTCGATTGCGCTTCGGCCCGGCCCGGCAGCAGGCCATAGGCCAGGCCAGTGGCGGCGACCAGCGCGGCGATATACAAACGGCGGCGCAGCGAGCCGGCCGGCTTGATGGTGGTGGTCATGCGATATCCTCCGTGGCCGGCACAGGGAGCCGGCGTATGTTCTGAAGTCGGACTGCGTCGAAACGCGGGCAACAAGCCGCCCTGCCTGCCCGGGTTGCCGGTGGCATGGCTGTCGGCGTTGCTGCCGCGGCGCCGGGCTGGCCGGCGCCAATGCATCAGGAATTCAGATCACGCGGTACATCGCTGCGCCACCACGGCGGCAGCGGCGGCGCGCTGCACGAAGGCGCCGGGCACAACGTCGAGCGCGTCGAGCGGGACCTCGATGCGGGCATGGGCCAGTGCGTCGCGCACGCGCAGCAGGCCTTCGTCGAGGCGGGCGGACAGCGCGGCGTCGAAGCGCGCCTGGCGCACGCCGCCGGAATCAGAGGAGGCGGAGGTTTCGATCTGCTGGTCCACGGCGAAGATACCGGGCAGGATCTGGCGCGAGCCCAGCGCGGCCAGCACCGGGCGCAGCGCATAGTCGATCGCCAGCGCATGGGCGAGGCTGCCGCCGGTGGCGATCGGCAGCACGATCTTGTCGCGCAGGCCAGCTTGCGGCAGCAGGTCCAGGAAGGCCTTGAGCAGGCCGCTGTAGGCGGCCTTGTAGACCGGCGTGGCCAGCACCACCACCTGGGCCTCGGCCACCGCGCGGGTGGCGGCGGCAATGGCGTCGTCGTCCACGCGTGCCGCCAGCAACGGACCCGCCGGCAGGTCGCGCAGGTCCAGGTGGCGGGTGCGTTCGCCGGCAGCCTCCAGCGCGGTGCGCAGGTGCGCCAGCACAAGGCCGGAGCGGGACTGGACCGACGGGCTGCCGGAGAGCGTCAGGATGGACATCGGGGCTTCCTTCTTCTGTTGGGCCGGCTCGGTGCCGGGCCGCCCCACGCGGCCCGGCCCGCCGGCCTCATGGATTATTTCTTGCCGGGTTGATAAACCTGATCGAACGAGCCGCCATCGGCGAAGTGGGTCTTCTGGGCCTTCTGCCAGCCGCCGAACACTTCATCGATGGTGAACAGCTTGACCTTGGGGAAGTTGGCCGCGTACTTGGCCGCCACCTTCTGCGAAATCGGGCGGTAGTAGTTCTTCGCGGCGATCTCCTGGCCTTCATCGGTGTACAGGAACTGCAGGTAGGCTTCGGCGGCCTTGCGCGTGCCCTTCTTGTCGACCACCTTGTCGACCACGGCGACCGGCGGCTCGGCCAGGATCGAGATCGACGGCGCGACGATCTCGAACTTGTCCGGACCCAGTTCCTTGATGGCCAGGATGGCTTCGTTTTCCCAGGCCAGCAGCACGTCGCCCAGGCCACGCTCGACGAACGTGGTGGTGGCGCCGCGCGCGCCGGAATCCAGCACCGGCACGTGCTTGAGCAGTTCGCCGACGAACTCGCGCGCCCTGGTCTCATTGCCGCCCGGCTGGCGCAGCGCATAGCCCCACGCGGCCAGGTAATTCCAGCGCGCGCCGCCCGAGGTTTTCGGGTTCGGCGTGATCACCTGCACGCCAGGCTTGACCAGGTCGCCCCAGTCCTTGATGCCCTTGGGATTGCCCTTGCGCACCAGGAACACGATGGTCGAGGTGTACGGCGCGGCGTTGTGCGGCAGGCGCTTTTGCCAGTCCGGCTTGATCAGGCCCTTCTCGGCGATGGCGTCGACGTCGTAGCCCAGCGCCAGCGTCACCACGTCAGCGTCCAGCCCGTCGATCACCGAACGGGCCTGCTTGCCGGATCCGCCATGCGACTGGCGCACGGTCACGGCATCGCCGCCCTGCGCCTTCCAGGCCTTGGCGAAGGCAGCGTTGACGTCGACGTACAGTTCGCGCGTCGGGTCGTAGGAAACGTTGAGCAGGTTGGTCGCCGAAGCGGCCTGCGCCGCGCCCAGGGCGCCCAGGACTGCCAGGCCGATGGCCAGTTTGCGGATCATTCGTGTTGCTCCCGTCTGTCGTGAATGGGCGCCATGCGCCTCTGGTTGCTTTGCCGCTGTCCGGGGCGGGCTTGTGTCAGGGGCAAGACTACCGAGGGGGCTTTCTGAACGGAACGAATGGTTTCGCCGATCCTTTACTGTTTTTTGCATAAGATCGGACGGGAATATCGGCATGCCGACATAAGGGGACGGCGGGGCGCCAGGTGGCATGAGGTGGCGCAAGCGGCACGCATAAAAGAAAACGCCCGCACCGGCTAGCCGGTGCGGGCGAAGTTTCCATTCCGGAAACGGGTAGACAAGTCATGAAGAGCGCCCCCGCATCTCCATGACAAGGCAAATGGTATCGGCTCGCCGCGGGGTCCGATTTGATCGCGGTCAAGTCGGGAACAACCCGCAGCAAATCGCCGCCGCGCAGTGCTTCAGCCGCCCTGGCGCGCCAGCAGGTCCGCCATCTCGTCGGCGTGTTCCTCTTCCACCGCCAGGATCTCTTCCATCATGCGGCGCGAAGTCGGGTCACGCTCGCCCAGGAACTTGATGATCTCGCGATAACTGTCGATCGCGATGCGCTCGGCCACCAGGTCTTCCCTGATCATCTCGGTCAGGCTGTTGCCCGGGACATATTCGGCATGCGAGCGGCTGGTGAGGCCGTCCGGCGCGAAGTCGGGCTCGCCGCCAAGCTGGACGATGCGTTCGGCGATCTGGTCGGCATGGCCCTGCTCTTCATTGGAGTGGGCCAGGAATTCTTCGGCGACGCTCTTCGAGTTCGGGCCCTGGGCCATGAAATAGTGGCGGCGATAGCGCAGCACGCAGACGATCTCGGTCGCCAGCGCGTCGTTGAGCAGCTTCAGCACGGCCTCGCGGTCGGCCGTGTAACCGGAGGTCACCGCACCCTCTTCGATATGCTGGCGAGCGCGCTCGCGCAGGGTCTTGACGTCGGTGAGGAAAGGCTTGTCGGTCATGGATTGGCTCCTGTGGGGACAGGCTGCGTGGTGGCGCAGCGCTTTGTAAGGAAACTCAACCCTTTTGCAACGCGAAAAGCGTGCCACTAGGAGATCCGCATGCAGCACGGCGGCTGGCTTCGCGGAGCAGGGTATCGCCGTGAAAATATTGCACGGCGCGGCACTCCCTTACATGTCGAGGACGGTGCGGCATAAACGGCGCGCCACGAAAAAAGGCCCTTGCGGGAATCCGCAAGGGCCTGCCTGCGACACCGGCGGCTCGGAACCGGGCTTACTGCACTGCCTGTCCGAATGTGAACGCCCCATCCACATAGTCCACCGGCACCACATCCTTTGCCGCGAACTTGCCTTCCAGGATGGCGCGCGCCACCGGGTTCTCGATCTGCTGCTGGATCGCCCGCTTGAGCGGACGCGCCCCGAACACCGGGTCGTAGCCGGCGCTGGCGATCTTCTCCAGCGCATGGTCGCTGACCTCCAGCGTCATGTCCATGCGGGCCAGGCGGGCCTGCAGGCGTTGCAGCTGGATGCGCGCGATCGACTCGATATTCTTCTGGTCGAGCGCGTGGAACACCACCACTTCATCGATCCGGTTCAGGAACTCCGGCCGGAAATGCGTGCGCACTTCCTGCCAGACCGCGCCCTTGATCGCTTCCTGCGGCTCGCCGGCCATCGACTGGATGATCTGCGAACCCAGGTTGGACGTCATCACGATCACCGTGTTCTTGAAGTCCACCGTGCGGCCCTGGCCATCGGTCAGGCGGCCGTCGTCCAGCACCTGCAGCAGCACGTTGAAGACGTCCGGGTGGGCCTTCTCGACTTCGTCGAGCAGCACCACGCTGTACGGCTTGCGGCGCACGGCCTCGGTCAGGTAGCCACCTTCCTCGTAGCCCACGTATCCCGGCGGCGCGCCGATCAGGCGGCTGACGCTGTGCTTCTCCATGAATTCGCTCATGTCGATGCGGATCAGGTGCTCTTCCGAATCGAACATGAACTCGGCCAGCGCCTTGCACAGCTCGGTCTTGCCGACACCGGTCGGGCCCAGGAACAGGAACGAGCCATAGGGCTTGTTCTCGTCCGCCAGCCCGGCACGCGAACGTCGGATGGCATCGGACACCAGCCGCACGGCTTCGTCCTGGCCCACCACGCGGTTGTGCAGGCGTTCTTCCATCTTCAGCAGCTTCTCGCGCTCGCCCTGCATCATCTTCGACACCGGGATGCCCGTCGCGCGGCTCACCACCTCGGCGATTTCCTCCGCGCCCACCTGGGTGCGCAGCAGCTTGTTAGGCTGTTTCTGCTCGCTGGCTTCGGCGTCGGTCGCGGCCTTGAGCTTGCCTTCCAGGCCCGGGAGCTTGCCGTACTGCAGTTCGGCCACCTTGTCGAGCTTGCCTTCGCGCTGCAGCCTGGAGATCTCCAGCTTGACCTTCTCGATCTCTTCCTTCAGCGCGGCCGTGCCCTGCGCGGCGCCCTTCTCGGCCTTCCAGATCTCGTCCAGGTCGGCGTATTCCTTTTCCAGGCGCGCGATCTCCTGCTCGATCAGGTCCAGGCGCTTGAGCGAGGCCTCGTCGGTCTCTTTCTTGACCGCTTCGCGCTCGATCTTGAGCTGGATGGTGCGGCGCTCGAGCTTGTCCATCGCCTCCGGCTTGGAGTCGATTTCCATCTTGATGCGCGCGGCGGCTTCGTCGATCAGGTCGATCGCCTTGTCCGGCAGAAAACGGTCGGTGATATAGCGATGCGACAGTTCCGCCGCGGCGACGATGGCCGGATCGGTGATCTCGACGCCGTGGTGCAGCTCATACTTCTCCTGCAGCCCGCGCAGGATGGCGATGGTCGCTTCCACGGTGGGCTCGTCGACCAGCACCTTCTGGAAGCGGCGCTCCAGCGCGGCATCCTTCTCGATGTACTTGCGGTATTCGTCCAGCGTGGTCGCGCCGATGCAGTGCAGCTCGCCGCGCGCCAGTGCCGGCTTGAGCATGTTGCCCGCGTCGATCGCGCCCTCGGCCTTGCCCGCGCCGACCATGGTGTGGATTTCGTCGATGAAGACGATGGTCTGTCCTTCGTCCTTGGCGACATCGTTCAGCACGGCCTTCAGGCGTTCCTCGAACTCGCCGCGGTACTTGGCGCCGGCCAGCAGGCCGGCCATGTCGAGCACCAGCACGCGCTTGTTCTTCAGGCTCTCGGGCACTTCGCCGTTGACGATGCGCTGCGCCAGCCCTTCCACGATGGCGGTCTTGCCCACGCCGGGTTCGCCGATCAGCACCGGGTTGTTCTTGGTGCGGCGCTGCAGGATCTGGATCGCGCGGCGGATCTCGTCGTCGCGGCCGATCACGGGATCGAGCTTGCCGATGCGAGCGCGCTCGGTCAGGTCGATGGTGTACTTCTTCAGCGCCTCGCGCTGGCCCTCCGCCTCGGCGCTGTTCACGGACTCGCCGCCGCGCACAGCCTGGATGGCCGCTTCCAGCGACTTGCGGTTCAGGCCGTTCTCGCGCGCGATGCGCCCGGCGTCACCCTTGTCGTCGGACACGGCAAGCAGGAACAGCTCGCTGGCGATGAACTGGTCGCCGCGCCTGAGTGCTTCTTTCTCGGTGGCGTTGAGCAGGTTCACCAGGTCGCGGCCGATCTGGACCTCGTTGGTGCCCTGCACTTGCGGCAAGCGCTTGATGGCGGCGTCCAGCGCCGCCTGCAGGCCCTGCACGTTGACGCCGGCGCGCGCCAGCAGCGCGCGGGCGGCGCCGTCGTCCTGCGACAGCAGCGCGCGCAGCACGTGCTGCGGGTCGATGTATTGGTTGTCGTTGGCCAGGGCCAGGCTTTGCGCTTCTGCCAGCGCTTCCTGGAACCGGGTGGTCAGCTTGTCAAGACGCATAGAATTCCCTCTCTCGGATAGGTCGTGTCCTGATGCGGGGGGCGCTGGCTCCGGACTTCACCGCCGGTTGCCTGGATGCCCTGCCGGACACTGGATATCCGAAAGATAAGGCTTGCTCGCGACATTTCAAGGCCGCGGCCGCACGGCGGCGAGTGCAGCAAACGATACGCCAGACAATAGGCAAATCCGCCATGAACCTGCTATGCCGCGCGGCTCTCGCTGCCCTTGTCCGCCAGGTTGCGCACCAGCACGAGCGACTCGCCCTGCACGACCACGCGGCCATCCTCGCCGGTGACCACGCTCGCCAGGTTGACCAGGTCCTTGCCGGCGCGCAGCCGCACGATGCGCACCTGCGCCGTCAGCGGCTCATCCAGCCGCGCTGCCGAGGCCAGGCGCAGCGATTGCTTCATCCAGCCAGTGCCGCGCCCCGGCAGGCGCGTGCCGAGCAGGTCCGAGAACATGCCAGCCAGCAGCGGCAGCGGCACCGCCGCCTCGCCGAACCCGTGCGCGCGGGCAAAGGCGGCGTCGGCGTGGTACGGATTGGCATCGCCGGTCAGGGCGACGTACTCGCCGATATCGGCCGCGGTGAAGGCGCGCGTGGCGCTGGCCGATTGCCCGGGGCGCAGGCCGTACAGCGCCGGATCGCCCGCGGCCTCCGCCTGCACGCCCGGCCACGATGGCAGCCGGCCCGGTGCTGCCTCGGCCAGCCACGACGATTCGCCCGCGGCCGCGACGCGCGGCGCCGCGCCGGGGATGCCCGCGCTGGCCGTGGTGCCGAAACCAGCCAGCCCCGCCTGTAGCTGCGGGACCAGCGCAAACGCCACGGCGTCGCCGACGAAGGCCGGCGTCGGGAACATCAGCGTCTGCGCCACCGGCAGCGCGGGCGCGGCTAGCTCGCGCCACGTATGGGCGCACAGCAGCGAAAACAGGAACATGCCGTGCGCCACCGTGGCACCGAAGTGCGTGCCGCGGGCAAAGGCCGGATCGCAGTGGATCGGGTTGTCGTCGCAGGACAATGCGGCGAAGCGGTCGAAATCGCGTTGCGTCAGCACGCGCGGCATGGCGTCGGTCATCAGTTGGGCACCTCTACGGTCGAAGCGTTGACGGTAATCGCATTGCCCGGCGCGGGCGTGGCGGCGATCGGCGGGACATTGGACGGCAGCAGCGTGGGCGCCGGCGAGTTGAACGTGCCACCGCGCGGCGTGGTGCGCACCACCTGCGATGGCGGCAGTGCCTTGCCGGTGGTCAGGTTGTCATAGACGGCATCGAGTGCGCGGTTCAGGTAGACATGGAGCGGCACGTAGCGGTTGCTGTAGCCCGGCACCATCCCGATCAAGGCATCGAAATGCTGGGCATTCTCCACCTCGATGTACGACAGCTTGCTGGTCACGCCCTCCTTCTGGCGGTTCAGCCCCAGGTACGGGCGCGAGGTATGGTTCACCGGCAGCAGGCCGTCGCTGCGGCCATGCACGATCACCGCCGGCTTGCCGCGCAGGTTGCCGTTGCGCAGCGTCAGCGCCTGGCCCGCCTGCAAGGCGCGCGCTGCGGCATCGGTCCCGGCCAGCAGCTTGCGCAGGCAATCGGCGCCATCGTAGTTGAGATCGGTACGGCCGTTGGATGCCGACACGGAAAACAGGTTCAGGTACGGGCCGTGCGTCGGGTCGAGGTCGTTGATCAGCTGCACCGACGGCGGCTGCGGCGGAACGCCGTTGCCGGTCGCGAACATGGACGCCAGCGCTGCGGGGGCGATCGCGGCGGGCTTCAGGTCGGTCAGCGTATTGGCGAAGCTGTAGCCGCACAGTTTGTCGGTCACGCTGGCCTGCGCGTAGGCGTTGGCATAGGTCACGGCAATCGCGGCAGCCGTGTCCAATGCAGCCAGCGACGGATGCAGGTCATCGGATTCGGACTCCCAGCCCGCTTCATGCAGCGCCTGCAGCGCGCTCACGCTTTGCTCGCTGGTATTGCTGCCGGTGACCAGACCCTTTTCCGCCAGCGTGGTGCAGCGCGCAGCGAAGAATGGCGCCATGGTCGGGTTGTCGTAGGACGGGGACTGTGTCAGCGCGGTGGTGCGCGCGGCACAGTGCTGCAGCAGGTTGGCGGTGCTGGTGTAGTCATACAGGGTGCGGCCAGAAGACGGCACCTGCATGCCGCCGCGCTGCACCACCACACCCGTATCCGGTGGCATGTTGAGGTTGGGCTCGCCCACGGCTACGCCATCGATCAACCCGTCGGCATCCTGCTCGGCCGCGGCCACCGCGGCGCCGCCCCCGTTCGACACGCTCGACGCAATCACCAGGATCTTGCCCTTGTCCATGCTGCGCTGGCGCATGCCGTTGGCGGACACCGCGCCGAAGCGGTCATTGATCGCCCAGATCGCGAACTCCACCGCCTGCAACGTGAACTTGCCCCAGTCCTTCTCCGGATTGCGCTGCGAATGCGCGTGCTTGAACGCGAGCCGGTGCGGGCTGGCGGCGGTGAAGTCCGCCAGCGACGTGGCGCCGGCGGGCGCGGCGAACTGCGCATTCTTGCCGGCGGCGGCGCGCGTGGCCCGGGTACCGTCGATCAGCGGCACGGTATCGGTATCCAGGTCGTGCGGCGCGGCACCGGTGCCCTTGTCGGTATAGGCGACCGCGCAGCCGCGCTTCAGGCCCCACTCACCGCTGGCAATGGCCCCGTAGACGCCGCGCGAACCCGACGACGTGGCGGTGATCACGCATGGCCTGGTGGTATCGAAGCCAGCCGGGATCTGCACCAGCATGGTCACGTTCTGCTGGCCCGTGCCGTCGTCCGAATACGCGAGGTATTCGACGCCCGCGACCTTGCCTTCCGACCCTGTGACATTGCCCTGTGCGTCCACGTTGGGGCCGTACAGCGAGCCATAGCCGCCCGCCGCGGTGGTATCGACGATGGCGCGGTAGTTGGCGTAGATCGCATAGCGCCGCAGTTCCGCCGCCGTCGGGGCGGTGGCATTGGCCGGCACCGGCGCGGTGGCGCTGGCGAGTCCGTCCTTGCCCAGCCCCGCGGTCAGCAGGTCGTCGCTGGTGCCGTTGTAGCTGTTGATGGTGACCGTACCGATGTATGCAGGCTTGGTGTTGGGGTTATTGCCGTTGCCATTGTTGCCATCGCCTGAGCCGCAGGCAGCGGCCAGCATCGCAGCCGCAATGGCGCACGCCGTGCGGCGCAGGTGGCCTTGTTGCAGCGGCGGAAACTGCTCGGAATGCATGTCACCCTCCTTCTGTCGCCCGTGTCGGGGCGGTAGAGACGTACGTCAATGAAGAACAGCGGAGACTGCGGACAGCGGGACTGCAAGACTGCTGGGAATGCGGGAGTGCAGGAAATGCCGGAGTGCAGGAAATGCGTATGGCGGGGCGTGGCGCGTCAGCCGGCAAACCTGGCGCGCAGCTTGTGCTTCTCTACCTTGCCCGATGGCGTGCGCGGCAAGGCGTCGACAAAGCGCACATGGCGCGGCACCTTGTAGCCGGCGAGCTGCGCCTTGCAATGGGCGACGACCTGCGCTGCATCCAGCGTGGCGCCAGCGCGCAGCACCACCAGCGCCATGCCGGTCTCGCCCCAGCGTTCGTCCGGCGTGCCGATCACGGCGGCCTCGGCCACGCCCGCAAGCTGGAACAGCACGTTTTCGACTTCGGCGGGATAGACGTTCTCGCCCCCGGAGATGTACATGTCCTTGGCGCGGTCGACGATGTAGTAGTCGCCGTCTTCGTCGCGCCAGGCGATATCGCCGGAATGCAGCCAGCCGTCGCGGATCGCGTTGGCGGTCGCCTCGGGCAGGTTCCAGTAGCCGGGGGTGACACCCGGCCCCCTGATCAGCAGTTCGCCGCGCTCGCCGGGCGCCACGTCATGGCCCAGCGGGTCGACGATGCGGGTCAGCATCGACCCCACCGGCTTGCCGATGGTGCCGATCTTGCGGCGCGCGGTGTCTTCGTCGCAGACAAAGACCGTGGGACCGGTTTCGGTCATGCCGAAGCCGAAGCAGATGGTCACGCCCTTGGCCAGGTAGGCTTCCAGCAGCGGCCCTGGCACCGGCGAGCCGCCCGCCGACATGTTGCGCACGCCGGAGAAGTCCGCTTGCGCGAAGCCGGCATGCTGGCTCAGGAACAGGTAGACCGCTGGCACCGCGAAGAACATGGTGATGCCCTCGCCCGAGTTGCGGTCGAGCCGGTCCAGCACGACCTGCGGCTCGAACTGCCGCATGATGTGCACCGTGCCGCCGGCATGCAGCACCGGGTTGGCATACAGGTTCAGGCCGCCGGTATGGAAGAACGGCAGCACGTTCAGGAACACGTCGTCGCGCGTGATCTTGTTGGCCAGCATGGCGTTGACGGCATTGAAGAACACCATGCCATAAGTCTGGATCACGCCCTTGGGCTTGCCCGTGGTGCCGGAGGTGTACAGCAGGTGCCAGAGCTCGGACTCGTCGCGGCACGGCATCTCGACGATGCGGCCCGAAGCGGCGTCGAGCACGGCTTCATATTCGGTCCAGCCACCGGGTACATCGGCCGCCTCGTCGTCGGCAAGATGCAGGACCGCGCGCAGCGGCACGGTGCGCGCCAGCTCGGCGGCCACGGCCAGGAAGCCGTCGCCGGCGACCAGCACGTCGGGCGTGCAGTCCTGCAGGATCGGCAGCAGCTCGGCTGCGGGAAGGCGCCAGTTCAGGCACACCATCACCATGCCGGCCTTGGCGCAGCCGTACAGCATCTCGAAATAGTCGGAGCTGTTGTGCGCCAGCACGGCGACGCGCGTGCCTGGTGCCAGTTGCAGGCCTTCGGCAAGGTATTCGGCGAAGCGGCTGGCGCGTTCGTCGAACTGGCGATAGGTCACCCGGCGGCCGCTTTCCACGTCCACCAGCGCGACCTTGTCTGGAGTGTGCTGCGCGTTCTTGTGCAGCCAGTCGATCACGTACATTGCGCGGGCCTCCGCTCAGGTTGCCACGTCCTGCACGGCACGATTGCCGCGCAGCCGCCCCACCACGCCCTGCGGGAAATAGTAGACGCTCAGGACAAAGAGCAGCCCCAGCCACAGCAGCCAGCGGTCCGGATGCAGCAGCGACGACAGCAGCGGCAGCGCCGCGGAGGCGTCGCTGGCCAGCTTCATCACGTCCTGCAGGTAGGTCTGCGCCACCAGGAACAGCACCGTGCCGATCACCGCGCCGTAGATCGTGCCCATGCCGCCGATCACCACGATCAGCAGGATGTCGACCATGATCTCGAACGACAGCGACGTATCCGGACCGTTATACCGCAGCCACACCGCCATCAGCACCCCGGCCAGCGTGGCGAACATCGCAGACAACACCGTCGACACCGTGCGGTAGACCACGGTACGGTAGCCGATGGCCTCGGCGCGGAAGTCGTTCTCCCGGATCGCCTGCAGCACGCGGCCGAACGGGGAATTGACAACGCGCAGCAGCGCCAGGAACAGCACCAGCGCGCCGGCGAACACCAGGTAGTAGCTCAGCAGCTTGCCTGTCAGCGGCACGCCCAGCAGTTCGGCGTCGCCGATCGCAAAGCCCGGGCGCAGCACTTCGGGCACCTTGAAGGTCAGCCCGTCCTCGCCGCCGGTCCATTCCGACAACTGCGAAACCAGCGTGGCGAAGGCAGTCGCCACCGCCAGCGTGATCATCGCGAAGAAGATCGCGCGCACGCGCAGCGAGAACAGGCCGATCAGGAACGCCAGCAGCGCCGAGACCGCCAGCGCGCCCACGGCGCCCACGGCGAGCGCGCCCCAGCCCGGCTCCATCCGCGACATGGCAATGGCCACGCCATAGCCGCCGATACCGAAGAACATGGTGTGCGCGAACGAGACAATGCCGGTGTAGCCGAGCAGCAGGTCATAGCTGGCTACCAGCACCACGAAGATGCAGATCTTGGCCGCCATGTTCAGCGCCCGCGCGCCGGGGAAGGCAAACGGCGCGCACGCCAGTGCCAGCAGGATCAGCACCAGGATCACCGTCAGCACGCGGCTGCGCGGCAGGTCGCCGGAAAGAAGTCGGATCATGGTCGTGTCGCTCCGTTCAGCGCCGCGCCACCGGGAACAGCCCTTGCGGGCGCCACAGCAGGATCAGCATCATCAGCAGGATGTTGGAGAACAGCGCAACCTTCGGGAACAGGAAGCCGGTGTAGTTGGCCATCAGCCCGACCAGCAGCGCGCCGACGAAGCAGCCCGTGGTCGAGCCCAGCCCGCCGATGATGATGACGATAAAGATCAGCACATTGACCTGCGCCCCGATCGCCGCGGTGATGTTCTGCTGGTACAGGCCCCACAGCACGCCGCCCAGCCCGGCCAGGCCGGCGCCGACGACGAATACGCCGATAAACAGCCGGCGGATGCGGTAGCCGAGCGCCTCGACCATCTCGCGGTTCTCCACGCCCGCGCGGATCAGCAGGCCGATGCGGGTGCGGTTGAGCAGCAGCAGCATCGCGATAAAGATCACCAGCCCGAGCACCATCGCGATCAGCCGGTACTTCTCGATTGCGGCATCCCCAAGCAGCACTGCGCCGCGGAAGGTGGTGGGCACCTGCAGCGCGATGGTCTCCGGGCCCCAGATCGCCTTGATCAGCTGCTCGGCGACGATCATGCCGCCCATGGTGATCAGGATCTGCTTCAGGTGCTGGCCGTAGACCGGCCGCACCACCACCCGCTCGAAGAACAGGCCGACCGCGCCGGCGGCGACCATTGCCGCAGCGATCGCCAACGCGAAAACCGCCAGGTTCTGCACAAGGCTGTCCGCCTCCACCCAGCCCGCCATCGGCAGCAGCACCGATGCCGCCACGTAGGCGCCCAGCGCGATGAAGGCGCCGTGGCCGAAGTTGAGCACGTCCATCAGGCCGAAGACCAGCGTCAGTCCGGAGGACACCACGAAGATGATCATTCCCATCGCCAGCCCGGCAACGGTCAGCGTAAGCCAGGTGGAAGGACTGCCGACCAGCGGAAACGCCAGCAGCATCAGCAGCGGCGCCAGGGCCAGCGGGGTCCAGTCGAGCCGGACCTTGGGCAGGGCAGCCGGCAGTGCGGTGGGTAAGGTCGTTGAAGTTGTCATGGGTCTCCATCCTGCCGCGGCTGACTCTCCGCGTTCGGTGTGCTCCCTCTCCCGCAAGCGGGAAAGGGGAGCAAACAATCGGTCTCGTCGAAGCGTCCTGGCTACTGGTGCGCCGCCAGCGACAGCCCCAGCAATTGCTGCTGCAGCCCCTCATCTCCCGCCAGCGCCGCCATTGTCCCCGCATGCACGGTGCGTCCGTCATCCATCACCGCCACCGTATCTCCCACCGACTTCGCCATGTTGAAGTTCTGCTCCACCAGCAGGATCGATACGTCGGTCTGCTTCAGCTCGCGGAATACATGGATCATGTTCTGGATGATCGCGGGTGCCAATCCCTTGGTGGGCTCGTCGACGATCAGCAGCTTGCGCGGCTCGATGATCGCGCGCGCCACCGACAGCATCTGCTTCTGCCCGCCCGACAGCACGCCGGCACGCTGGTGCCAGAAGGTCTTCAGCGCCGGGAACATGCGAAAGACCCAGTCCAGCCGCCGCTCGTCGATGGCCCCGCTGCGCGCGGCCAGGCGCATGTTCTCGGCAACGGTGAGGTCCGAGAACACGCTCATGTTCTCCGGCACGTAGGCGATGCCCGCCTGCGCGATCGACGGCGTGCTGTGGCGCGTGATGTCCGTGCCGTCGAAGGTCACCGTGCCCGCGCTCGCCTGCCACAGGCCCATGATGGTGCGCAGCGTGGTGGTCTTGCCGGCGCCGTTGCGTCCCAGCAGCATGGTCACGCCGCCGCGCGGCACGTCGAAGCTGACGCCGTGCAGGATGTGATACGGGCCGATATGGGTCTGCACGCCCTGCAGCCGCAGGATCGGCGTCGCGTGTTGCGCGTCAGCCATGGTTGGCGCCCTCCGTCTTTTCTTCCTCCGCCATGCCGAGGTAAGCCTGCTGCACGACCGGCGACGCGATCACCTCGGCGGGATCGCCGTCAGCCACGAGCGTGCCGTTGTGCAGCACGATGATGCGATCCGCCAGCGAGCGCACCACATCCATCTTGTGCTCGACCAGCAGCACGGTCTTGCTGCGGTCCTGGCGGATCTCGCGGATCAGGTCCAGGATCACCGGCACCTCGTCCACGCTCATGCCCGCGGTGGGTTCGTCGAACATGAACACGCGCGGCTGCAGCGCCAGCAGGATGCCGACTTCCAGCTTGCGCTGGTCGCCATGCGGCAGCGATGCCACCGTCAGGTGCTGCTTGCCCGCCAGCGCCACGCGCTCCAGGATCGCCAGCGCCTGCGCGCGCACGCCGCGGTGGCTGGTCCACATCGAGAACAGGTCGATGCCGCGCTGCTGCCGCGCCTGCACCGCCAGGCGCACGTTCTCCAGCACGGACAGCTGCGGGAACAGGCTGGTCAGCTGGAAGGCCCGGCCAATGCCGCGCCGGGTTCTCTGCGACACCGGCAGGCGCGTCACGTCCTCGCCGTCGAGCAGGATCTGCCCGGCAGTGGACGGCAACTGTCCCGAGACCAGGTTGAAGTACGTGGTCTTGCCGGCGCCGTTCGGGCCGACGATGCAGGTCAGCTCGCCTGGCCGGAACGCGCACGACACCGCATTGACCGCGACATGGCCGCCGAAGCGGATGGTCAGCTCGCGCGTCTCGAGCAGCGGCCGGGCGCCGGCCGCCGCTGCCGTGCCGCGCTGCGCGGCGGGCGATTGCGACGCCGGCAGGCCGGCAGAGCGGGCGGAGGGGGCGGAAGAGGCTGGCGCGCTCATCAGCGTTGGTTGCGCACGGGGACGTTCATTTCTTCGGGCTTGATCTCGCGCACGAGTTCAGGCACGCCCCAGGCAAAGGCCGGATCCACCTTGATCTTGAAGTGGTACATCGACTGCATCGCCTGGTGGTCTTCCTTGCGGAAGGTCATCTTGCCCTTGGGCGTCTCGAACGACATCCCTTCCATCGCCATGATCAGCTTGTCGGTGCCGGTGTCGCCGTTGGTCTTCTTCAGCGCCTCGACCAGCGCGATGCCTGCGGTCATGCCGCCGGCGGTGAAGAAATCGGGCGGCGCCTTGAACTTGCTGTAGTGGTTCGACACCAGCCACTCGTTGGCCTTGTTCTTGGGGATGCCGAAGTAGTAGTACGTGGCCCCTTCCATGCCCGGGAAGTTCTTGTAGCTGGTCATCGCCGGCAGGATGTTGCCGCCGGTGGCGATCTCGATGCCGTAGCGCCTGGGATCGAGGTCTGCGATCTTGAATGGATTGCCGGCACCGGCCCAGATGATGAAGATCACCTTGCGGCCGGGCTTGTCCTTGAGCGAATCGAACAGGCGCTGCGCACCGGCGGTGAAGTCCGTCGTGTTGGTGGGCAGGTATTCCTCATGGACGATCTTCGCGTTCTTGAGCGCGCCCTTGAACGCCTTCACGCCGTCACGGCCGAAGGCGTAGTCCTGCGCCAGCGTGGCGATGGTCACGCCCGGCTTGTCCAGCGCCACGGCGTTGGAGATCGCGTCCTGCGACGAATTGCGGCCGGTGCGGAAGATATAGCGGTTCCACTTGTCACCGGTGATCGAATCGGCGACGGCGGGCTCGACCAGCAGCACCTTCTTGTATTCCTCGGCCACGGACAGCATAGCCAGGGCGGTGCCGGACGAGGTCGGGCCGACGGCGATATCGGCGCGGTCGTCGCTGTAGGCGGCAGCAAGCTGCGCCTTGGCCACGTCGGGCTTGCCCTGCGTATCCTTTTCGATCACCACCAGCTTGTTGCCGTTGACCGTCATGGTGCCGTTGGTGGCGTATTCCAGGCCCATCAGCAGGCCGGTCTGGGTCTGCTTGGCATACGCTTCCAGCGCGCCGGTCTTGTCGTAGACGTGGGCAATGCGGATGTCCTTGGCCAGCGCGGCGCCGGTGGCAAGAAGGCCGGCGGCCATGACCAGGGCGCGTACGGCGAAGGGGTTGCTTTGCATGGCTGTCTCCTGTGTTCGGTTTCTTTTGCGTTGGTAGGGCTGGAACCTGCTGCAACTGCGTGGAATGTCTGCTGCCCGGCTACTCTCGCGATCGCCCGGCAAGGAAGCGGCGCATGCCGTCGGCAGTCTCCGCGCTGGCAATCTGCGCGATGAAGGCGGCGCGCTCGCGTTCCAGGCCCGCTGCCAGCGCGTCGGCGTCCCAGCGCAGCAGCGCGCGGGTACGCGCCACGCTGCCGGGCATCTTGTCCGCCACGCCGCGCGCCAGCGCGATGGCATCGGCCTCGGCCGCACCGGGTGCCGACAGCGCGCAGGCCAAACCATGCGCAACGGCATCCGGCGCCGCGACGACCGTGTTGTTCAATTGCCAGGCGCGCGCCCGTGCCGGTCCGGCCAGCTGCGGCAGCATCGCCGTCCAGCCGCCGTCGGGGCTGAAGCCCACCACCGTATAGAACGGTGCGATGCGCGCATCCTGCGCGAGCACGGCCATGTCGCAGGCCAGCATCAACCCGAGCGAGCCGCCGGTCAGCCAGCCTTCGACGGCCGCCACCACCGGGCAGCGCAGTGCCGCGAGGCGCAGGATCGACCGGTTCAGCAGTCCGAGCAACTCGCTGGCGTAAGCGGCAATGGCATCGCCTTGCGCCGCGAAGGCCGCCACGTCGCCGCCGGTCGAGAAATTGCTCCCGGCATGCGTCAGCACCACGGCGCGAACCGAGTTGTCGGCTTCGACCTCGTCCAGCGCGGCCAGCAAGGCTTCGAGCAATGCCGGCACGAGGCTGTTGTGCCGCTGCGGCCGGTTCAGGCGCAGCAGCGCCACGCCGTCCCTGCGTTCGAGCAGGACCAGCGAATCTTCGGCCATGGTTATCGCGGCCAAGGTCATCGCGGCTGCAAGCCGTTGGCGATCAGGTCGAAGGCGGTATCGACCACCTTCTCCATCGAAGCCGGACGCTTCCAGCGCGCATAGCGCATGCCCAGGAAGTTGCTGATGCCGATCAGGCACCAGGCGCGCACCTCGGCGTCGCCGGCGACGATCTCGCCCTGCTCTTCGGCGCGCTCCAGCCGCCGGCTGTAGAGCTCGGCAAAGACCTGGAAGTAGCTGCTGTAGATGGTTTCGTCCACCGAGTACGAGTCCAGCACGATGCGGTACAGGTTCTTGTGGCGCGAAACGAATGAGAGAAAGGCCTTCAGGCCCAGCCGCTCGGCTTCCATCTGGCTGGCGGCGCTGGCCACGTGCTTGCGCAGGTGGGCGCGCACCAGTTCCAGCATGTGGCTGACGAGCGCGCGGAAAATGTCTTCCTTGTCCTTGAAGTACAGGTAGAAGGTGCCCATGGCGACCTTGGCTTCCTGCGTGATCTCGGAGATCGAGGCGGCGTAGTAGCCCTTCTCGCCGAACACCTTTTCTGCGGCGCGAAGCAATGCTGCCCGGGTCTTTTGCCCGCGCGCCGTCTTGGGCGGGCACATGCCGCCGGCGTGGGCCATGTCGGTGGCTTCGCCGACTTCGCCAGTCTCGGTCTGGGACATCTTGTCTCCGGTGGCGCTGCGCGCCTTGTCATTGGAATGCCAGCCGCTTCGGGTCACGCCGCAGGCACCTTCTCGCACCTGCTGCCACCCCGGAAACCGATATGCAGGCAAAACCTGATATCTGATTCATGTTTCATCGTATAAATTGACCGGCGTGGATGTCAATAGAGGCGCACCCTGCCCCTCCCTTGCATCGCCTTTCACCCACCGCCTGGAGAGACACGTCGTTGGACGCTCCCGATTCGGCTCGTGACAGCGCAGCCGCCCCGCCCTTTGCCAACCACCCGGCGCTTGGCGCCCTCCCGGGCTGGCGCGAAGCCGGCGACGGCCGGCCATTGCTGCTGTTGCACGGCTGGTCCGTCAACGGCGAGGCCTTCGACGGGCAGCGCGCACTGGCGCTGGCGGGGTTCAGGGTGATTGCGCCCGACCATGCCGGCCACGGGCTTTCGCGGCACGCCACCGGCGGCACCATCGCGGCGCTGGCGAACGATGCCGCGGCGCTGGTACGTCATCTCGGACTGGCCGATGTGGTCGTGGTGGGCTGGTCGATGGGCGCGATGGTGGCATGGACGCTGCTGCGTGACCATCCGGGTTGTCCACTGGCGGCAGTCGGCAGCATCGACATGACGCCCCGGCTGTTCACCGACCCGCAATGGCCGCACGGGCTTCACGGCCACTACGACATGGCCCAGGCCCGCCAGATGGCGGCGCGCATCCGCGCCGACTGGCCGCGGCTGGCGCCTTCGGTGGCACTGGGACTGTGGGCGGCGGGACGGCGCCCCGACGGCGCGGCGATGCAGCGCATTGCGCGGATGGCGGAGAGCTGCGAGGCCGCCACGCTGGCCGCACTATGGGAAGACATGGCAGGGCAGGACTTCCGCGATACGCTGCGCGCGGCGCGCCTGCCGCTGTTCCACCTGTATGGCAACGCCAGCCGGCTGTATGCGCCGGCGGTAGGGATCGCCACCCGCGCCTTGCGGCCTGATGCGGGCCTGAGCGTGGTCGCCGGTGCCGGCCACAGTCCGCACATGGAACAGCCGCAGGCATTCAACGCCGCGCTACGCGCGCTCGTGGCTCAGGCCAGCACGCGGTAGGTCCAGAGCCCCAGCGCGGTCAGCAGCAGCGAGCCGCCGAGATGCAGCAGCAGGTGCATCGCCGCCCAGCCATAGTCGCTGGCGAGCAGGTTGGCAAGCACCTCGCTGGAAAAGGTCGAGAACGTGGTCAGGCCGCCAAGGAAACCGGTGATGGCCAGCAGGCGCCATTCCGGCGGCAGGCCGGCGTGGGTATCGAAAAAGCCAACTGCCAGGCCGATCAGGTAGCCGCCCAGCAGGTTGGCGGCCAGCGTGCCGTATGGCAGCGCGGGGTTGAGCGCATTCCACAGCACCGAGAAACCCCAGCGCAGCCATGCCCCCGCCGCGGCGCCGACACCGACGGCGACAAACCCCATCGGACCCATCAGGGATTATCCTCGCCGCCCTCGCCGCCCTCGCCGCCCTCGCCGCTGGCGTTGATCGACTGGATGCCCCAGCGCTTCAGCGCGTCTTCATCGGTCACGCGTGCATCGACCCAGCGCGCCCCCTCCGGCGTTTCTTCCTTCTTCCAGAACGGCGCTTCGGACTTGAGGTAATCCATGATGAATTCGCAAGCCGCGAACGCATTGCCGCGATGCTTCGATGCAACCGCGACCAGCACGATCTGGTCAAGTGGCAGCAGCGGGCCGACGCGATGGATGACGGTGACGCCCAGCAGTTCCCAGCGCGCGCACGCGGCCGCTTCGATCTGCGCCAGCGCCTTCTCGGTCATGCCCGGGTAGTGCTCAAGCTCCATCGCGCTGACGGCGCTGCCCTCGCTGACATCGCGCACGGTGCCGATAAAGCTGGCCACGGCGCCGACCTGCGGATTGCCGGCGCGCAGTGCCGCCACCTCGGCACCCAGGTCGAAATCCTCGCGCTGTACCCTGACGCTCATCTCAGCCTCCGGTAACGGGCGGGAAGAATGCCACCTCACAGCCATCGGTGATCGCCGTATCGGGGCGCGCCACCGCGTGGTCGACGGCCATGCGCAGCGCGCGGCCTTCGGCCAGGGTCTCGGCCCAGGCGCCGCCGCGCTGGCGCAGCCACTGGCGCAGCTCGCCCACGGTGCGCACCTCGGCCGGCACCTCGGCGCGTTCCTCTGCCACGCCGAGCTGTTCGCGCACGCTGGCGAAGAATCGTAGTTCGATGGTCATGACTGCCTCTGTGTACTTGCTGGTAATGCGGGCCGGCTATGCGAGCAGGCCGTCAAACGGAATGAATTGCACGGTATCGCCGCGCGCGATGGCCTGGTTGGGCGGGTTGTCGACCAGCCCGTCGCCCCATACCGTGGAAGTGAGCACGCCGGAGCTCTGGTTGGGGAACAGGTCCAGGCCGCCTTCGCCGTTGATGCGCGCGCGCAGGAACTCGTTGCGGCGGTCACCCTTCTTCAGCTCGAAATCGGCGCGCAGCGGCAGGCGGCGCGGCGCCACGTCGGCCACGCCCTGCAGGCGCAGGATGAACGGGCGCACGAACAGCAGGAAGGTGACGAAGCTTGACACCGGATTGCCCGGCAAACCCAGGAAAAACGCCGGTTCTGACCCCGCGCTGTTGACCTGGCCGAACGCCAGCGGCTTGCCCGGCTTGATCGCGATCTGCCACATGTCGAGGCGGCCTTCCGCCTCTACCGCGGGCTTGATATGGTCTTCCTCGCCGACCGACACGCCGCCCGAGGTGATGATCAGGTCGTGCCCCTGCGCCGC
The DNA here is from genome assembly GCF_017814975.1 of Cupriavidus consociatus. Lineage (GTDB taxonomy): Bacteria > Pseudomonadota > Gammaproteobacteria > Burkholderiales > Burkholderiaceae > Cupriavidus > Cupriavidus consociatus. Next base: position 322,007 of record NZ_JAGIQA010000001.1, on the reverse strand, counting down.
GCGGCGCAGCGTCTCGCGCGTGGCGGCCAGCGTATCGGGCACGATGCCGAAGTCGCTGACTTCGCAGCCCAGGTTTTCCAGCAGGCCGCGCAGCGTGAAGCGGTTCGAGTTGTAGATCGCGCCCGGCCTGAGCGGTTCGCCCGGCATCGCCAGTTCGTCTCCGGTGAAGAACACCGCGACGCGCACCCGGCGCACCACGTCCAGCTTCGCCTGGCCGACCGACGCGGCCAGGCCCAGCGCCTGCGGCGTCAGCCGCGTGCCCGCGGGCAGGATCACGCTGCCGGCCTCGATGTCCTCGCCTGCGCGCCGGATCCATTCACCGGATTGCGGCACGTGGTTGATGATCACGTCCTCGCCCTCCGCCGTGCATTGCTCCTGCATCACGACGGCGTCGGCACCCGGCGGAATCAGGCCTCCGGTAAAGATGCGCGCGGCGGTGCCGGGCTCCAGTTCGGTGCCGACATGTCCTGCCGGAATCCGCTGCGACACGCGCAGCCGCGTGCCCGCTGCCGGGACGTCGGCGGCGCGCATGACGTAGCCATCCATCGAGGTGTTGTCGGCCGGCGGCACGCGCAACGTGCTGGCCACGGGCGCGGCCAGCACGCGGCCATTGGCGTCAAGCGTGTCGACCTGCTCCACCTGCGCCAGCGGGCGCGCGGCGGACAGCAGCGCGTCGAGCGCCTGGGCCATGGTCAGCATTGGGGGACGGGAAGGTGCTGCGGCTTGGGTCATGGTGCGATGGGCACAGTATGCGAAGAGGTTGGCCCATGAAAAACGGCCCGCGCATTGCCTCCGACCATGACGGGGAAAGCAATCCGGGGGCCGAGGATCGGGCCCGCAGCCTGATTGTAGCGAGTTGGCGCGGACACGGCACGCCGCGGTGCCGCAGCGTGCCCATGTGCCAAGATTACTTACAGGCCGGTGTGGCCGGCGATATAAGCCTTGACCCTGGCGGCGTCGGCCGGCATCACTTCAAAGCGCTGCGGCAGGCTCTCGATGCCTTCGAACCTGGCCGGACGCTCCGGCTCGTGGCCGAGCGCCTCGCGGATGGTGTCGGCGAACTTGGCCGGCAGCGCGGTTTCCAGCACCACCATCGGCACGCCGGCGCTGAGATGCTCGCGCGCCACCTTGACGCCGTCGGCGGTGTGGGTATCGATGGTGATGCCATAGCGCGACGACAGGTCGCGGATGGTCGCCACCCGGTCCTCGTGCGTGCTGCGGCCCGAGACAAAGCCGAACTGGCGGATACGGTCGAATTCCGGCGTGCCCGACAGGTCGAAGCCGCCCTGCTCTTCCACGTCGCGGAACAGCGCGGCCAGCTTGCCGGCGTCCTGGCCCAGCAGGTCGAACACGAAGCGCTCGAAGTTCGAGGCCTTGGAGATGTCCATGCTCGGGCTGGAAGTGTGGTACGTCTCCGCCGACTTGCGCACGCGGTAGGCGCCGGTGCGGAAGAATTCGTCGAGCACGTCGTTCTCGTTGGTGGCGACCACCAGCTTGTCGATGGGCAGGCCCATCATGCGCGCGATATGGCCGGCGCAGACATTGCCGAAGTTGCCCGACGGCACGCAGAACGAGACCTTCTGGCCGGGGCCATCGGTCGCGAGCAGCCAGCCCTTGAAGTAGTACACCACCTGGGCCACCACGCGCGCCCAGTTGATCGAGTTGACCGTGCCGATCTTCTGGCGCGCCTTGAAATCGTGGTCGTTGGAGACGGCCTTGACGATATCCTGGGCGTCGTCGAACACGCCTTCGATGGCGATGTTGAAGATGTTCGGGTCCTGCAGGCTGAACATCTGCGCGGTCTGGAACGCGCTCATCTTGCGGTGCGGGCTCAGCATGAACACGCGGATGCCGCGCTTGCCGCGCATCGCGTATTCGGCCGCGCTGCCGGTGTCGCCGGAGGTGGCGCCCAGGATGTTCAGCTCCTGGCCGGCACGGGCGAGCGCGTACTCGAACAGGTTGCCGAGCAACTGCATCGCCATGTCCTTGAAGGCCAGCGTCGGGCCGTTGGACAGGCCCAGCAGTTGCAGCTTCGTACCGCCCTCTTCGCCCAGCGTGCGCAGCGGCGTGATGTCGGCGGTGTTGTCGCCCTCGCGCGCGTTGCAGTACACCTCGGCGGTGTAGGTCTTGCGCGTCAGCGCGCGCAGGTCCTCGGACGGAATGTCGTCGCAGAACTTGCGCAGGATTTCATAAGCCAGGTCGGCATACGGCAGCTTGCGCCAGGCCTCCAGCTCGTCGGCCGTGACTTGCGGATACTGCTTCGGCAGGTACAGGCCGCCATCCGGGGCCAGGCCGCCGAGAAGGATCTCGGAGAACGATTGCGGCATGTCATGGCCGCGGGTCGACTGGTATTTCATGTGTGCGGTACGGTGGCTGCGCTTAGTTCAGTTCTTCCATGCGCAGGCGCGTCACGTCGGACAGCACGGTCTGCAGCGCCTCGATCTTGGCGATGGCGGCGTTGACGTGCTTCTCGCGCGTGATGTGCGTCAGGATGATGATGTCGGTCTGCGGCTCGCCTTCGCGCGATTCCTTCTGCAGCATGGCGTCGATCGAGATGCCGCCCTCGGCCAGGATGCGGGTGATCTCGGCCAGCACGCCGGTCTCGTCGGCCACGCGCATGCGCAGGTAGTACGAGCTGTTGATCTCTTCGATCGGCAGCACCGGCACGCTCGACAGCTCGTCCGGCTGGAACGCCAGGTGCGGCACGCGGTGGTTCGGGTCGGCGGTGTGCAGGCGGGTCACGTCGACCAGGTCGGCGATCACGGCCGAAGCGGTCGGCTCCGCGCCGGCGCCCTTGCCGTAGTACAGCGTCGCGCCCACGGCGTCGCCCTGCACCAGCACGGCGTTCATGGCGCCTTCCACGTTCGCGATCAGGCGCGCGGCCGGCACCAGGGTCGGATGCACGCGCAGTTCCACGCCGTCGTCGCGGCGGCGCGTGATGCCGAGCAGCTTGATGCGATAGCCCAGTTCCTCGGCGTACTTGATGTCGGTGGCGGACAGCCTGGTGATGCCTTCCACGTGCGCGCGGTCGAATTGCACCGGCATGCCGAAGGCGATCGCGCTCATCAGCGTGACCTTGTGCGCGGCATCGACGCCCTCGATGTCGAAGGTCGGGTCAGCCTCGGCATAGCCCAGTTGCTGCGCTTCCTTCAGGACCACGTCGAAATCCAGGCCCTTGTCGCGCATCTCGGACAGGATGAAGTTGGTGGTGCCGTTGATGATGCCGGCGATCCACTGGATGCGGTTGGCGGTCAGGCCTTCGCGCAGCGCCTTGATGATGGGGATGCCGCCGGCGACCGCGGCCTCGAAGGCCACGATCACGCCCTTCTTGCGCGCGGCTTCGAAGATCTCGTTGCCATGCACGGCCAGCAGCGCCTTGTTGGCGGTGACCACGTGCTTGCCGTTCTCGATAGCCTTGAGCACCAGCTCGCGCGCCACGCCGTAGCCGCCGATCAGTTCGATGACAATATCGATGTCGGGTCGCGTCACTACCTGGTGCGCGTCGCTGACGATCTCCACTTCCCCGTTGGTCAGTTCGCGCGCGCGTTCGGTGTTGAGATCGGCCACCACGGCAATCTCGATGCCGCGGCCGGCGCGGCGACGAATTTCTTCCTGGTTGCGCTTGAGCACGTTGAACGTGCCGCTACCGACGGTACCGATGCCGAGCAGGCCAACTTTGATGGGGTTCATGGACAAATCTTCTGAGTTGCTAGGGATGGGTTGCGGCGCGGCCGCGTGAATCAGGCCGCTGCCTTGCCGTGGCGTTTCCGGTACGCCTCGAGGAAGCGCGCGATACGGCCGATGGCCTCGCGCAGGTCTTCCTCATGCGGCAGGAACACGATGCGGAAATGGTCGGGCTTGGCCCAGTTGAAGCCGGAGCCTTGCACCAGCAGTACCTTGGACTCCTGCAGCAGTTCATAGATGAACTCCTGGTCGTCCTGCACCGGGTACATCGACAGGTCCAGCTTCGGGAACAGGTACAGCGCCGCCTTGGGCTTGACGCAGGTCACGCCCGGGATCGCGGTGATCAGTTCGTAGGCCAGGTCGCGCTGGCGGCGCAGGCGCCCGCCTTCCGCGACCAGGTCGTTGATGCTCTGGTAGCCGCCCAGCGCGGTCTGGATCGCCCACTGGCCCGGCACGTTGGCGCACAGGCGCATCGACGACAGCATGTTCAGGCCTTCGATGTAGTCGATGGCCGGGCGCTTGTCGCCCGACACCACCATCCAGCCGGCGCGGTAGCCGCACGAGCGGTAGTTCTTGGACAGGCCGTTGAAGGTCACCGTCAGCACGTCGGTCGACAGCGAGGCGATCGAGGTGTGGGTGACGCCGTCGTACAGGACCTTGTCATAGATCTCGTCGGCAAAGATGATCAGTCCGTGCTCGCGCGCGATGGCGACGATCTCGAGCAGCAGTTCGTCCGAATACAGCGCCCCGGTGGGGTTGTTCGGGTTGATGATGACGATGGCCTTGGTATGCGGCGTGATGCGGGCGCGAATATCGGCCGGATCGGGCATCCACTCGTTGGCCTCGTCGCAGATATAGTGCACCGGCGTGCCGCCCGACAGGCTGACCGCGGCCGTCCACAGCGGGTAGTCGGGCGCCGGCACCAGCACTTCATCGCCGGTGTTGAGCAGCGCGTTGACCGCCATCACGATCAGCTCGGAGGCGCCGTTGCCGACATAAATATCGTCCAGGCCAACGCCTTCGATATTTTTTTGCTGGGTATAGTGCATGATCGCCTTACGCGCGGCGAAAATGCCCTTGGAATCAGAATAACCTGCCGAATTCGGCAGGTTTCGCATCATGTCCTGCTGAATCTCTTCGGGCGCGTCAAAACCGAATACGGCCAGGTTGCCGATATTCAGCTTGATGATCTTGTGCCCTTCTTCCTCCATCTGCTTGGCCTTTTCCAGCACCGGACCGCGGATGTCGTAGCAAACGTTATTGAGTTTGTTGGATTTCTGGATGGGTTTCACGGCGATGTCGGGGCAAGCTGTCGGGCAGGGATAGTGTGCCGCGTCGGCGGCACCGGGCAGAAAATCTGGCTAAATCTGAACGAACGCGGAGGCGCCGTCCGCTGCAATGCAACGCGGGCGTGGCACAGGCGTGGCAAACAGGGAGGCAAAAGCTATAATTTATCGGATTATGACAGACTTCGGCAGGTATTCTTGCATTGCAGCGTACGCCACCGGCGCGTACGGCAAGCGACCCCGGGCCATGGCCCGACCCTGCGCCTGTCCTGCCCATCACACCACGACCGCCCGCGCTGCCGGCCATCCGCCCCACGGGCCGGCCAGGCAATCCCCGGCGGCCGCCGCAGAGGCCTACAAGTGAAACTCCACGCCGACCAGCCCCAGTCGCTGAATACCGTCACGGCCTATGGGCCGGACTATATCGAGATCAACCTCGTCCGCCACACCACCTCGATCCTGGTCATGCCCGAAGGCGAGATCCGGCCCTGGCCGGTGAACCGCTTCGAAGACCTGGAACCGGCCCATTTCGAACAGCTGGCCGAACTCAATCCCGAAGTGGTGCTGCTTGGCACCGGCGCGCGCCTGCGCTTCCCGCATCCGCGCCTGACGGCGTCGCTGTCGCGCCGCCATGTGGGCGTGGACGCGATGGACATGCAGGCCGCCTGCCGCACCTACAACATCCTGATGGCCGAGGGCCGCAAGGTGGCTGCGGTGCTGCTGATCGAGCCGGCTGCCGGCGCAACCTGAGGCCAGAGCGGCGGCGCGTGGCGCCCACGCAAAGTTGAGCCCACGCCACGCTTGAAGTCCGGGTGCGCGCCCCAATCTGCTCCCGCTAAGGCGGCAGCACCCCCTTCCCGAATCTCCCTGCCCCTTGCCCAGGAGCCACAAGAATGACGATCAGTCTCAACAAGGCCGTACCCGACTTCAGCGCGCCGATGACCGGCGACGCCACCTTCCGTCTTGCCGACTTCCGCGGCAAGACGGTGGTGCTGTACTTCTACCCGAAGGACAACACGCCGGGTTGCACCACGGAGGCCATGAACTTCCGCGACCAGTACGACGATTTCACCAGGGCCGGCGTGCAGGTGTTCGGCATCTCGCGCGACAGCATCCGCTCGCACGAGAACTTCAAGGCCAAGCTCGAGCTGCCGTTCGAACTGATCTCCGATGGCGACGAAGCGGTGTGCTCGCTGTTCGATGTCATCAAGATGAAAAAGCTTTACGGCAAGGAGTACCGCGGCATCGAGCGCAGCACCTTTGTCATCGACGGCAAGGGCATCCTGCGGCACGAGCTGCGCGGCATCAAGGTGCCGAACCATGTCGACGAAATCCTGGAACTGGTGCGCGCCATCTGAGGCCCTGCGCGTTTTTTGCGTGTCTGCGACACGGCATACAGCCAGCGCCGCACAGGGTTGGCAAACCCAATTGCCAAACCCGGGACCTTCAGATACATTGGCCCGTAATGAGTTCAGATTCCGGATGCCACGCTGATTCGACTTCCCGGCCCAGGCGGTTCGCGCCACAGGCCGGTCGCGGACCTGCCGTGTCGCCGGTCCGCAAAGAAGCCGCCAACCCTGTTATGCAGGCATGGCGGCTTTTTTGTTTGCGCTCATGCCTGTCCGCGCCGGGTGCCTCGCGCATGCATGCCCCGGTCCCTGGCCACGACGCAGTCGCGCGTCGCGGCACGGACGCCTTAGCCCCTCTCTCGTCCCCCTGAAAGGAAAGCCAAGCATGCCGCTGCCTACCATGCCCGCCAAGCCTGCCCAATTGCTGGACCCGAGCGAATTCGCTCCGGTCTCCGCGGTGCCCAAGGCCAAGTCCGCCACACAGTTGAAGAAACCTGTGCCGGCACTCGAGCGCGTGGCATTGCTGGAAACCGGCGAGGCCAAGGCGCCTGCCGTGAAGGCACGCGCCGCCGGTGGTACCCGTGCCCGCAGCACCGAAACCCCGGCCGGGCCCGCGCCCACGGCCAGCGCCCCGTCGGTCAGCCTGGTCAAGCCCGTGGCCGGCACCTCGCGCCGCGCGCGCAAGGCCGAAGGCCCGAGCAAGCTGTTCGTGCTCGACACCAACGTGCTGATGCACGACCCGACCTCGCTCTTCCGCTTCGAGGAACACGACATCTATCTGCCGATGATGACGCTCGAAGAGCTGGACAACCACAAGAAGGGCATGAGCGAAGTCGCGCGCAACGCGCGCATGGTCAGCCGCACACTCGATTCGCTGGTGGGCGGCACCGACGGCGTACTCGACGAGGGCTTGCCGCTGGAAAAGCTCGGCAACCGCGACGCGCAGGGCAAGCTGTTCTTCCAGACGCGGCTGAACGACATCAAGCTGCCCGAGGGCCTGCCGCAGGGCAAGGCCGACAACCAGATCCTCGGGGTGGTCAGCGCGCTGCAGCAGCAATACCCCGAGCGCCAGGTCGTGCTGGTGTCCAAAGACATCAACATGCGCATCAAGGCGCGCGCACTGGGGCTGCCGGCGGAGGACTACTACAACGACCAGGTCCTGGAAGACAAGGACCTGCTCTACGCCGGCGTCATGCAGTTGCCCGGCGACTTCTGGGCCAAGCATGGCAAGGGCGTGGAAAGCTGGCAGGATCCCAAGTCCGGCGCGATGTTCTATCGCCTGACCGGGCCGCTGGTGCCGTCCTTCCTGGTCAACCAGTTCGTCTATCTGGAACCGGTCGACGGCAGCCTGCCGCTGTACGCGCAGGTCAAGGAGATCAATGGCAAGACCGCGCTGCTGCAGACGCTCAAGGACTACACGCACCACAAGAACAACGTGTGGAGCGTGACCGCGCGCAACCGCGAGCAGAACTTCGCGCTCAACCTGCTGATGAATCCGGACATCGACTTCGTCACGCTGCTGGGCCAGGCCGGTACCGGCAAGACCCTGCTGGCGCTGGCGGCAGGCCTGGAGCAGGTGCTCGACCAGAAGCTCTACAACGAGATCATCGTCACCCGCGCCACCGTGCCGGTCGGCGAGGACATCGGCTTCCTGCCCGGCACCGAGGAAGAGAAGATGCAGCCGTGGATGGGCGCATTCGACGACAACCTCGAAGTGCTGCAGAAGAGCGATGACAGCGCCGGCGACTGGGGCCGCGCCGCCACGCAGGAGCTGATCCGCTCGCGCATCAAGGTCAAGAGCATGAATTTCATGCGCGGCCGCACCTTCGTCAACAAGTTCGTCATCATCGACGAGGCGCAGAACCTGACGCCCAAGCAGATGAAGACGCTGGTGACGCGCGCAGGCCCCGGTACCAAGATCATCTGCCTGGGCAATATCGCGCAGATCGACACGCCGTACCTGACTGAAGGCTCGTCCGGCCTGACCTACGTGGTGGACCGCTTCAAGGGCTGGAGCCACAGCGGCCATATCACGCTGGCGCGCGGCGAACGCTCGCGCCTGGCCGACCACGCCGGCGACGTACTCTGACGCGGCGGGCCGCCGGGCCGCCGCCCTGGGGGGCGGCCCCACGGCCTACTGTCGTGAACGGCAAGCACGATGCGGCTATGATGTCCGCACATCCGCTTGTTGTCCCGCACCCCCACTGGAGGCGTCGATGAACCAACAGCATCTCCGCCTGGCCGCGCTGATTAGCGCTGCCATGGTCCTGGGCAGCCCGCTTCAGGCTCGCGCCGCGGCTGACGACCTGGTGATCCGCACCATGGGCCCGGTCAGCTATGTCTGTGGCGGTGTCGCCGAAGACGAGCGCCAGGCGCTTGCCGAGCGCGAGAAGGATTTCAATATCGGCATCCTGTTCACGCAGGGCACCGCGGGCGAGTTCCTGTCCGACGTCGCGGTCAAGCTGGTCCGCGACGAACAGGAGGTCGCAACCTTCCGCGCCGCCGGCCCCCGCTGCCTGATACGTGCGCCAGAAGGCAGCTACAATATCGAAGCCAGTTACAAGGGCCAGCCCAAGTCGATCAAGGTCAGCACCGGCACGCGCAACGCCCAGCTACGCTGGTAGCGGCAAAGTTTCCGGTGCGCCGGCAGGCCGGCGACCGGAATCCACCGATGCCATTGCGCCGTACCCATAGTTCTTCCAGTCCTCCCGCACCGCCGGGGCCGCTCGCCAGGGCAGGCCTGCCGCTGCTCTGTGCCGCCGCACTGCTGCTCGCGGCGTGCGCCAGTTCCCCACCCTCGCGCCATGGCAGCTTGCCGCGCGCGCCCGGCAAGCCCATGGTCGATCCCAGCGCCGGGCTGGAGGAGATCTCGATCCAGGCGATGTCGCTGGTCGGCACGCCTTACCGCTACGGCGGCAACACGCCGGATACCGGCTTTGACTGCAGCGGATTGGTGCGCTATGTGGTATCCCGTGCCGCCAACGTGAACCTGCCGCGCACCACGGAAGCCATGGGCACCCGTGGCACCACCCTCGACCGCAGCGAAGTCGCTTCGGGCGACCTGGTGTTCTTCAATACCACCGGACGCGCCAACTCGCATGTCGGCATCTACGTCGGCCAGAACCGCTTTGTCCATGCGCCATCGTCCGGCGGCACCGTGCGGCTGGAGGACATGGGCAAGCCATACTGGGCGTCGCGCTACAATGGCGCGCGGCGCGTGGTTTCAGGCGCGATCAACCTGCCTGCGCCAGCCACCCCTGCGCCAGCGCCGCTGGTACCAGAACCGGCCCCGCTGCCCGATGACGACGATCCCATCGCCGCCTTCGCCAACCGCTGAGCGCCCGGCCCGCGGGCAAACAAAAAGCCAGGCAGTTGCCTGGCTTTTTGCATGAGCGGCCAATCCCGCGTTACAGGATATGGCGCCCGATCCACCATGCGATCGCGGCCATGAAGGCTGATGCCGGAATCGTCAGCACCCAGGCCCACACGATGTTGCCGGCCACGCCCCAGCGCACCGCGGACATCTTCTGCGCCGAGCCGACGCCGACGATCGCTCCCGTGATCGTATGCGTGGTCGATACCGGCACACCCAGCGCCGAGGCAAAGAACAGCGTCAGCGCCCCGCCGGTCTCGGCACAGAAGCCGCCCACCGGCTTGAGCTTGGTGATCTTCTGGCCCATGGTGCGCACGATGCGCCAGCCGCCGAACAGCGTGCCCATGCCGATGGCCACATAGCAGCTCACGATCACCCACGTCGGCGGCTGGCCGCCAGCCATCACGTGGCCACTGGCGATCAGCAGCATCCAGATGATGCCGATGGTCTTCTGCGCGTCATTGCCGCCATGGCCCAGGCTGTACAGCGAGGCCGACACCAGTTGCAGCCGCCGGAACCAGCGGTCTACACGCGACGGCGGCGTGCGGAAGAAGGTCCAGCCCACCATCACCATCATGATCGAGCCGAGCAGGAAACCCAGGAACGGCGAGATCAGGATAAAGGCCACCGTCTTCAGCAGGCCGCTGCCAACCAGCGCACCGGTGCCGGCCTTGGCCACCGCCGCGCCCACCAGCCCGCCGATCAGTGCATGCGACGACGACGACGGGATGCCGTAGTACCAGGTGATGACGTTCCAGGCGATCGCCCCGACCAGGGCGCCGAAGATGACGTAGTGGTCGACGATCCCGACATCGATGGTGCCGGTGCCTACGGTGGCCGCCACCTTCAGGTGAAAGACGAAGATCGCGACAACGTTGCACATCGCCGCCATCGCCACCGCATGATGCGGCTTGAGCACGCCCGTGGATACCACCGTGGCGATCGAGTTGGCCGCGTCGTGGAAGCCGTTCATGAAGTCGAACAGCAGCGCGAGCGCCACCAGCAGGGCAATCACCCACAGGCTCATTTGAATGGTCTGCATGCCGATTGCCGCCTCAGGCGTTTTCCAGGACGATGCCTTCGATGATGTTGGCGACGTCCTCGCACTTATCGGTGATCGTCTCGAGCTGTTCGTAGATGGCCTTCAGCTTGATCAGGCGCTTCACGTCGGTCTCGTCGCGGAACAGCTTCGACATCGCCGAGCGCATCACGCGGTCGGCCTCGGACTCGAGCTGGTCGATCTGCTGGGCGGTCTTCAGGATGGTGCTGGCGTTCCCCATGTCCTCGAGCAGGCCCACGGCGATCTTGACCTGGTCGCAGCACTGCACGCAGATCGCGGCCAGGCGCAACGCCTCTTCGGTCAGGTTGGTCACGTCGTACAGCGAGATGGTCTCGGCCACGTCTTCCATCAGGTCCAGGATATCGTCCATGGTCGTGATGAGCTTGTGGATCTCATCGCGGTCCAGCGGCGTGATGAAGGTCTTGTGCAGCAGGTCGATGGTGTCGTGCGTGATCCGGTCGGCCTTCTTCTCGGTGGCCTGGACGCGGCGGGCATGCGCCTCGGCATTGGGCAGGTCGTTGACCAGGGCCTGGAGCTCATGGGCGGCGGTCACCGCGCAGTCGGCGTGCTGGTTGAAATATTCGAAGAACTTGCCCTCGGTGGGCATGAATCGGCCGAACATGGAATGTTCCTTAAGGCGGCGCGTGTGGCGCTGCTGATGTGTTGCAGATGGATTGAACGCGAAGCAAGACAGCCGCCGGGTGGGCGGCTGTCATCAAAGCGCAATATTTTACAGGGTTACGCGGACATTGCCCGCCGATTTGGCACAAACGAGACGGCCCTCGGCGCGATCCCGCAGGCAGGCTTGACTTCGTCAGGTATCGTTGTCGAAGAACGCCGGGCCGCCAGTGAAGTTGTCGAACTTGGTGAACTGGCCCAGGAAAGTCAGCCGCACCGTGCCGATCGGACCGTTACGCTGCTTGCCGATAATGATTTCGGAGGTGCCCTTGTCCTGCGAATCGGGGTTGTAGACCTCGTCGCGATAGATGAACAGGATCACGTCGGCATCCTGTTCGATAGCGCCGGATTCGCGCAGGTCGGACATCACCGGACGTTTGTTGGGGCGCTGTTCCAGGCTTCGGTTCAGCTGCGACAGCGCGATCACCGGGCAGTTGAGTTCCTTGGCCAGCCCCTTCAGAGAACGGGAAATCTCCGAAATTTCGGTCGCACGGTTCTCGCCGCCGCCGGAGCCGGACATCAGCTGCAGGTAGTCGATGATGATCAGGCCAAGCTGCCCGCACTGGCGCGCCAGCCGGCGCGAGCGCGCCCGCAGTTCCATCGGGTTCAGCGCGGGGGTTTCGTCGATGAACAACTGCGCATCGTTCATGCGCTGGATGGCATGCGTCAGACGCGGCCAGTCTTCGTCCAGCAGGCGGCCGGTACGCAACCGGTGCTGGTCCAGCCGGCCAACCGAGCCCAGCATACGCATGGCCAGCTGCGTGCCCGCCATTTCCATCGAGAACACCGCCACCGGCAGGCCCTGCTCCACCGCCACATGCTCGCCGATGTTCAGCGAGAACGCGGTCTTACCCATCGACGGGCGGCCGGCCACGATGATCAGGTCGCCGCCCTGCATGCCGCTGGTCATCCGATCCAGGTCCACGAAGCCCGTGGGCACGCCGGTCACGTCGCTGGTGCTGTCGCGATGGTAAAGCTCGTCGATGCGCTCCACCACCTGCGTCAGCAGCGGCTGGATTTCCTGGAACCCAGCCTGGCCGCGCGCGCCTTCCTCGGCGATCGCAAAGACCTTGGATTCAGCTTCGTCCAGCAGCTCGCGGACTTCTCGCCCCTTGGGCGCAAAGGCGGCCGAAGCGATGTCGTCGGCCACGGTGACCAGCTTGCGCAGCACCGCACGCTCGCGCACGATCTCCGCGTAGCGGCGGATATTGGCCGCGCTGGGTGTGTTCTGTGCCAGCGAATTGAGGTACGCCAGCCCGCCAACTTCCTCGGCCTTGCCCGCAACCTGCAGCATTTCGTAGACCGTGATCACGTCGGCCGGCTTGGTGGCCGAGATCAACCGGGCGATGCTCTGGAAGATCATCCGGTGGTCGAAGCGGTAGAAGTCCGCCTCCGAAAGGAAGTCCGCAATGCGGTCCCAGGCGGCATTGTCCAGCAGCAGGCCACCGAGCACCGATTGCTCGGCTTCGATGGAATGCGGCGGGACCTTGAGGTTGTCGAGTTGGGGGTCGGCGACGGGCGCGTTCATGGGGAGGGATTATAACGGCGGGACGCTGGCAGGAGGACGCACTACACCGGACATTTGCCGGACATTGGCCGGACATCTGCCAGCCAGCGCAAGCCGGGCAACAAAAAAGGCAGGAGCCAGGGCTCCTGCCTTTTTGCTTGCAGTGCTTCGGGCGGCGCCGCAAGCGGCACCGCTGCAGCGGATCTTAGACCTGCTCGCCCAGCACCGACACGGTCACGTCGACCACGACGTCGGTGTGCAGCGCGACGCTGATCGGGTGGTCGCCCACCATCTTCAGCGGGCCGTTCGGCAGGCGAACCTGAGCCTTCTCGACCTTGAAGCCTTGGCCTTCCAGGGCCACGGCGATGTCGGCGTTGGTGACCGAGCCGAACAGACGGCCGTCCACACCCGACTTCTGGCTGATCTGGACGGTCAGGCCGTTCAGCTTCTCGCCTTCGGCTTGCGCGGCGGTCAGCTTCTCGGCAGCGGCCTTTTCCAGCTCGGCGCGCTTGACTTCGAATTCGGCGATCGCGGTTTGCGTGGCGCGGCGCGCCTTCTTCGACGGGATCAGGAAGTTACGAGCGTAACCGTCCTTCACCTTGACGATGTCACCCAGGTTGCCCAGGTTGATGACTTTTTCCAGCAGAATGACTTGCATCGTGTTCTCTCCGTTACGGACCTAGGGCCTATCAGTTCTTGTGCAGGTCGGTGTACGGCAGCAGCGCGAGGAAACGCGCACGCTTGATCGCCGTATCCAGCTGACGCTGATAGTGGGCCTTGGTACCGGTCAGGCGGGCCGGCGTGATCTTGCCGTTGTCGCCGACGAAGTCCTTCAGGGTGTCCAGATCCTTGTAGTCGATCTGGTCCACGCCAGCCACGGTGAAGCGGCAGAAGCGCTTGCGCTTGAACAGCGGGTTCTGTTGCTGGAAGCGCTTCTTGTTCTTGTTGTCACGTTTGACGAATGCCATGATTCAATCCTTTACGAATGCTTTACATCCGGTGATGTGAAAGACGAGAGCCTTGCTGTTGCGGTGCTTGCGGGCGAGGAATCCTTCGCAGTCGAGCAGCGTGCCGAGCGGTAATCGCTCAAGCCGCTGGCCCACCTGCCCGATCCCCATTGCCGCGATGGCAAACTCGACCTGCCGCGGCGTTTCCGCCTCGACCGCCTCGCCGCTGTACTGCAGGATGCAGTTCACGACGGGCACTCCGGCCGGGGTATAACGCAGGGCATCGCGTTCCGCCAAAGTGGCGGCAAGCCGAAGCTGGTTCAACGCGGGGCCTCTTGCCGTTTGCCATGCGTGCCGCCGCGGCCGACGTCGTCAGCCTGGGCGCGCACCGCAGTCCGCACTCAGGCGGCCTGGCCTTCGGTGGTCGTTTGCGCGGCCTTGCGGGCTTCTTCGCGCTGCACTTCCTTCATCATCGGCGAAGGAGCGGTTTCAGCCTTCTTGGTCTGCACGATCAGGTGGCGCAGCACGGCGTCGTTGAACTTGAACGCGTGTTCGAGTTCAGCCAGCGTGTCCTTGCCGCATTCGATGTTCAGGCAAACGTAGTGAGCCTTGGCCAGCTTCTGGATCATGTAGGCCATCTGGCGACGGCCCCAGTCTTCCACGCGGTGAACGTTGCCGTTCTGCGAGGTCACGAGCTGCTTGTAGCGCTCGATCATGGCCGGCACTTGTTCGCTCTGGTCCGGGTGGACGATGAAGACGATTTCGTAATGACGCATTGACGCTCCTTTTGGGATTAGCCACCCGGGCGTCACGAGTCCGGTGTGGCAAGGTTGAATAGCCTTAAATTATAGCCCGGTGTCAGCCGGCCGCGCAAGCGGCAAGGCTGCCTCATACCTTGGCAAAGGCTGCCTGCAGGCGCACGGGATCCTGCGCCAGCGCAGGGTCCGCCGCAAGCGCCAGTGCCAGCAGCACCCTCGCCTTGTATGGATTCAGGTCTGCGGCAGAGACGAAAACGCCATCGGACGGGCTCGGGTGCGCCGGGATCGCCACATGGCCGGCGCCGGTGCGCGAACTGCGCACCACCGCGACGCCAGCCGCGGCGGCGTCCACCAGAGCCTCTGCCAGCACCTCATGGATGGAACCATTGCCGGCGGCGGCCACCACCAGGCCAGCCACGCCAGCCTGGACCAGTGCGTCGACGGCGGTCCGGCCCGGCTGCGCGTAACTCGCCACAATCTCGACCACCGGCCATGCGCGCGGCATCGGCCCGATCACCCAGGCCTGCCGCGGCGTGCGCCCAAAGCGAACGTAGTCGTCCTGGACCATCCCGAGCGGCCCGCATTGGGACACGAAGGCATCCACCGCCGAGGTATGCGCCTTGGCAACATCGCGCGCCGCGTGGATCAGCTGGTTCAGCACCACCAGAACGCCCTTGCCGCAAGCATCCGGATGTGCCGCCACCCGTACCGCGTCAAGCAGGTTGAGCGGCCCGTCGGCTGACAGCGAGGTGGACGGCCGCATCGCCGCCGTCATCACCACCGGCACCGGGCACGCCTGGGTCAGATGCAGCGCCATCGCCGTTTCTTCCAGCGTATCGGTGCCGTGCGTGATCACGATGCCCGCCACATCCGCCTGCGCCGACCAGTGTTCGACGCGAGCCGCCAGCGCGGCCCACAGCGCGAACGTCATGTCCTTGCTGTCGACCTGCGCCACCTGCTCGGCTTCGATCCGCGCCACCGACTTCAGCGCCGGCACCGCCGCCAGCAACGACGACACGGGCACGGTGGCCGCCTGGTAGTGCGCGCTGCTGGCGGGGTTGCCGGACGCGCCGGCAATGGTGCCGCCGGTAGCCAATACAACGATGCGAGGCAATTGGGTCATGGGTGCTGGGGGCTCAGGAAAACAGGAAGAGGAAGGGAACGCATGCGCCGGGCAATCGAATCGCGATTGTAATGGTGGACTTCCGACAGCATGGCGCATGCGGCCGATCGGCTCACGCGCGGCAGCAAAAATTCTGCTTGCGCTGACGCCGATACTGTATAAAATCACAGCATACTGTTTAAACATACAGTGCCCGGCCCGCCGGATGCAGGATTTCAGGGACAGCCCAGTTCGCTGGGAAGCCCATCCAGCCCCTGCCCAAGCGCGCCCGCACGGAACGGCGATCCCATGGCGACCCTGACACCCCGGCAGCAGCAGATTTTCGATCTGATCCGCAATACGATCCGCCGTACCGGCTTCCCGCCCACGCGTGCCGAGATTGCTGCCGAGTTCGGCTTCTCCTCGCCAAATGCCGCGGAAGAACACCTGCGCGCGCTGGCCCGCAAAGGCGTGATCGAGTTGACGCCCGGCGCCTCGCGCGGCATCCGCCTGAAGGTTGCGCGCAGCGACTCGGAAATGCCGGACCAGTTCTCGCTGCCCATCCCCGGCGTGCTGCAGCTGACGTTGCCGTTGGTTGGCCGCGTTGCCGCCGGCAGCCCCATCCTTGCCGCCGAGCATATCGACCGGCAATACCAGGTCGACGCCTCGGTCTTCGATGAACGCCCCGACTACCTGCTGCGCGTGCGCGGCCTGAGCATGCGCGACGCCGGCATTCTCGACGGCGACCTGCTCGCGGTGCGCCGCGCCAGCGAAGCGCCCAACGGCAAGATCGTGGTGGCGCGACTCGGCGACGACGTCACGGTCAAGCGCCTGCAACGGCGCGGCGGCCATATCGAGTTGATCGCTGAAAACCCGGACTTCGCCACCATCATCGTTGAACCCGGGCGCGAAGAGTTTTCGCTGGAAGGCATCGCGGTCGGCCTGATCCGATCCTCCGGCTTCTAGCCGGTCCCGGCAGGCGTTTCGCCTGCGCGGACCTGTCCGCTTCCATTGCTTTGCAGACGCCGCCCGGCTTGCCGGGTGTTGACCCCGCTTTTGCCTGAAAAAGAGGTGCAACCATGCCGCAAACCCACCACGTCGCCGCCCGTCGCCCCGTCCAGCCGGTACCCTTCCGCCAGAGCAAGGGCGTACGCGTCTATCAGGGCGCGCAGCGCCGCACCATGGTAGGCAGCATGGCCGCTATCTGCAGGATGCTTGAACTGGAAACCACGAGCAAGCTGGCCGTCTGAAGCGGCCCGGGTTTCCGGCCAGCGGTTTGCCCTGCATCAGCCACGCGCGCACGCCTTGGTTTCCGTTTCCAGTTCCTGCGGCGTCATCTGCGGGAACCACGTATCGGTCTTGCGCAACTCGACGGCCGTGCCATCCGGCCTGGCGGTCAGCGAGATCAGGTAGGCATATGCAAACTCGCCGCTGCCCTTCGGCTGCCCGATCCGGATTTCCGTCTGGTTCTGTGCCGGCAGGTTGACGACCGTGGCTTCGTCGCCGAGATTGTTGCGCAGGCATTTGGCAACGTCAGCCATTTTTGCCGGCGTAAACATGCGCATCGGCGGACGCGCGCGAATCTCTTTTTCCGACGTGCCGGTGGCGCATCCGGCCATCATCGCGGCCACCGCCACGCCAGCGCCCATTACCGCTGCTCGAAGGAACATACGAATCCTTTGGAATGCAAGGCGCGTATGGTACAGGAGCCACATCAATCGTGGGCGCACTGGCATTGAAAGAAAGGATGCGCCGATTCCCGCCTGGTTGTCGGGCATGGACGGGCCAGATAAGGACGGCAAGCCGGCCCCACCGCCCCGCCTCAAGTCAAAGGTTGAGGCGCTGGAAATACCCGGTCAGTTCGAGGTAGCCCCGTCCCACCGCCTTGCCATTCCGCCACGCAGTCACCGCGCCCTCCCAATAAACCGCGCCGGTGCTGGCGCGGCTATCGAGTTCCTGATCATCCATCAGCGGCGTCAGTTCGAGCGTGAGATCGCCTGCTTTCAAACGCATGGCAACAGGATAGCTGGTGCCTGTACGCGGCGAGCGCCAACGGCGCACCGGCATGAAGGTGACGTCTTCAGGAGCGAGTATCCGCACTTGACCGTCGCTGCCGCGCAACGTGCCGCCTCCCCAGAACTTGCGCCCCGCCTTGTCCCGAATCTGAAAGGCCATCAGCGCGCCGCCATCAGCCAGGTTGAGGCCGAGCCAGTCCCAGCCGACAGCTTCGTCGGCCAGCAAGGCCGACGACCATTCATGGTCCAGCCAGGCAGTGCCGTGCACGGCCTGCTGCCGGCTGCCCTGCTTCAAGGTGCCGCTCACCCTGAGTCCCGGCTGGCTGTAGTAGTAGCTCGCCTGGGACGCCAGAGGGCCCTTGCGGCTGTAGCCCCGTTCGCCCTGCAGCAGCAACTGCTGGGTTGGCTCCATTGTCAGCTCGAGCGTGAAATCCCGAGCGGGGAATCTGGCCCGGTAGTGCCCCGTCATCTCCCGGCGCAGCGACCAGTCGTCGATGTACACGTCGGTGTCGGCTGTGTCGGCAAGCGCAAGGCCAAAGCCGCTGCGCACCGCGCGTTGGTCGTGCTGGAGTTTGCCCGCCACGGGATCGCTCAGTGCGACATGGGCGGACAGCAGCTGCCGCGGCGCGAAGCGGCTTGGGTTGGCCTGGTCGAACTGCGGACGCGAGCGGAAAAACGTAATCTGGAAGCCGAGCGCCGCGCCTGCCTGCGTCTGCAGCCAGCCGGTCGCATACCACCATTCGGTACGATAGTCGGGGTGCGCACCATGGTCGCGCGGGAAGGCCAGGGTTCGGCCCGCGTCGACTGGCGGATAAGCGGGCGCTGCACCTGGCGCCGCACCCGACACACCGAGACCTGGCAACAACAGCAGGAATGAGCGCCTCTTCACCAATCCTCCTGCACCGCGCGCACGGCGCTCCGCGACATCGCCTGCCGTCCGCTCGCCAGCGCGGCCAGTGAGGCCGCCGCCACGACAGCGCTCGCCACCTGGGCCAGAAATGCCCATGGCACATGCAAGCCCATGGTCCAGTGGAACGACTGCGGGTTGACAACGTGAACCAGGATCAGGGCGATGACCCATCCCAATCCAAGACCGGCTGCCACGCCAAGCAAAGCCAATAGCGTGCCTTCCAACGCCAGCATCGCGCCGATCTGCCAACGCATGAAGCCGAGATGACGCAGCATGCCGAATTCGCGCGCACGCGCCAGGGCCTGCGCGCTGAAGCTGGCGCCGATGCCGAACAGGCCGATCACAACCGCGATGGCCTCCAGCAGGTAGGTCACCGCAAAACTGCGGTCGAAGATTTTCAGGGTGACGGCGCGAATCTCGCCGGGCTCGGCGAAGGCAATGTGTTCACCGCCGGCGACGCGCTGGCGCAGCCTCTCCCTGACCTGCGCCGGGCCGGCGCCCTGCTCCAGCCACAAGGCAACGTCAGTGACACGCCGCTCGTCAGTGAGCCGCCGATAATCGTCCTGACCGATCACCACCGTACCATGCTGGCGCGCGTAATCGCGCCATACGCCACCGACCCGGAAGATGACGGGCCGACCCTGCAGCGGCAGCGTGATACGTTGCCCCGGGCGGAAGCCATAGAGGTCGACCATCGCCTCGCTGACCCATACCGTTGGCGGGTCGCCCGGCTGCCCCGCGACAGGTGCGCCTGTCAGCGGCAAGCGCGCGCCCGGGTCGCGCGGATCGATCGGCCTGGCGATGACCGTGATGGGGGGACGCTGAGGGTCAAGCAGAATCTGGATCGAACGTAGAAACTCGGCGCGCGCAACGCCATGGGCGCTGGCGATGGCCGCCTGGTCCTCGGGCGAGAAATACGCGCTATCGCCGCTTGGCGAAGCACGCAGATAGAGGTCGGCCGGAAGGACATTCTGCAGCCATTGATCCACCGAGATGCGGAAGCTTGACACCATCATCGCCATCGAGGCCATCAGGCTGAAGCTGGCGACAATGCCGGCCAGCGCGATCGACGCGCGGCCCGGAGCTCCGGCAAGTTGGGTCAGGGCAAGCTGCGGCACAGCCCGTCTCGAGGAAGGCAGCAAGCCGAATACAAGATGCGCGAGCCGTGGCATCAGCAGGATGGCACCCACCAATAACAAGGCGATCGCGGCATAGCCGAAGACCGGCAGATCCGCCACAGGCCGCAGTGGGGTCAACCCAAATCCGGCTGCCATCGCAGCAAGCCCGGCCCACGGCGCGCGCAGCCGCTTGAGCGGTGTCTCCTCATCGCCTGCCTTGAGCGCCTGCGCCGGCCGCGCCCGGGCTGCCTCCCATGCCGGCGCGAGACTGCCCAGTACCGCCGCCGACAGGCCGAGCGCGAGAAAGATCAGTGCTGGCAGCGCGTCGAAGCGGATCCTGGGCCGTACACCTTCAAAGTAGCCGCCACCCAGATCGCCGCCTGCATAAGCGAGCACCGCGGCGGCGAGAACGAAGCCAAGGGCCAGGCCGAGTATCGCGCCGATTACGCCCTGCGCTGCGCTTTCCGCCAGCAGCAGCCGCAGGAGACCGGCGCGCGTCACCCCCAGGGCGCGCAGCAGTGCCAGTTCGGGGCGCCGCCGCAGCATCGAAACGGCCTGCATCGTGAACACCAGGAAGGCGCCGGTGAACAATGCCACCATGGCAAGCACGTTCAGGTTCACCCGATAGGCGCGCGACAGGTTGGAAGTCCGGCGCACGTTATCCTGGGGCGAGCTTGCCACCACACCTGGCGGCAGCAGCGCGCCCAGCGCTTGTGCAAAGTTGTCGGTATCCACCCCCGGCCTCAGCTTGACGTCGATCCGCTGCAGCAGGCCAAGCCGGTCGAGGCGCCACTGCGCCGCACCGATATCCATCACGCCCATTCGCTGGCCCTCGCCCGCCGCCGGCAGCGTGCCGGCAATACGCAGCGTCAGCGCGGTGAGCCCCACTTGCACGTTGAGCGGGTCCCCTGGCTTAAGACCGAGCCAGCTCAGCGCCGCCGGCGAAAGAAACACGGCGTCGGGATCGAGAACGTCGAGCTTGCCCGCGCGCTCGTCTGCCGGCCGCCCGATCAGATCGGGTGTCACGGACGCCGCCCGGAATACATCGATGCCAAGCAGCTTCAGCGCACCGGTGCGCCCTGGCACCCCGGCATCGACCTCCACCACCGGGCTGGCCGCTGCCACCTCCGGCAGGCGCGCGATGCGCGGATAGAGCGATTCGTCGAAGCCCGTGCGCGGCCCGCGTATCTCCAGATCAGCATTCCCCATCAACGAGCGCGCCGCCTGGGAAAACTCCGCCAGCGCAGCGTGGTTGACCAGATGCACGCCATAGCCCATTGCCACACCGATGGCCACCGCGAGAATGCCTACGATGGCACGTCCGGGATGGGCACGCAGTTCGCCGAGGACCAGTGCAAGGCCGAGCGAGCGCGGCGTTCGCATGGCTCAGGAGACCGCGCTCGTCGGCGGCTGTGCCCCCAGCGGCATCAACCCGCCTGGCGTCAGTTGCAGGACCCGATCCACGGTCGCCGCGGCCAGTGCCGAGTGGGTGACGATAATCGCGGCCGTGCCGTTTGCGTTGACCAGTTCGCGCAGCAGGCTCAGCGCCTGCGCAGCCGTATCGCGGTCCAGGTTGCCGGTCGGCTCATCTGCCAGCAGCAGCATCGGCCGGTGTACCAGCGCACGCGCAATCGCAACCCGCTGCAGTTCCCCACCGGAAAGCTCGCGGGGCAGGCTGTCCTCGCGCCCCTCGAGCCCAACCGCGGCGAGCATCTCGGCAACGCGCGCCGACGCCTTCTCCCGCTCGAAGCCGTTCAACAGCAGCGGCAGAGCCACGTTCTGGGCCGCGCTCAGATTCGGTAGCACGTGGAAGGCCTGGAACACAAAACCCATCTTTTGCCGCCTCAGCAAGGTTGCCGCGTCATCGCCCAGCTTGCCCAGATCCTGCCCGTCGAACCGGATGTGGCCGCTGTCGGGCCGATCCAGGCCAGCAATCAGGTGGAGCAGCGTTGACTTGCCGACGCCCGATTCACCCATGACGGCGACATATTCGCCGGCGTCCAGCGCAAGGCTGACTCCGCGGAAAACCGTGCGCGGCCTGGCGCCGTCGTATGTCTTCGAGACGTCTGTCAGGGTTAGCACAATGTCATAAACCTCCAGAGGCGCGCGTGCGTGGGTGGAAATACATTGCTTCGGGGACACCCCTCAACCGCAGCAGCGGAATCCGACGAAGAGGTCGCTGCGGTGCGGCAGGTAGAAGTTCCGGTAGCGAGGATGCTGCATGCGGGCATGGGTGGCGAACGATCCGCCGCGGACCGAGCGATGCGTGTGAAACCAGGGGGCGGAATACTCCTCGTACGGATCGGGCGAGAACCCTGCATAGGGCTCGAAAGGATCAGCCGTCCATTCCCACACGGAGCTACCCCAGCGGATCAGGTCATGCGTTGCCGCGAACTCCCATTCAGCTTCCGTGGGCAAGCGCTTGCCGGCCCAGCGGCAATAGGCTTCCGCCTCGTAGGCATTGATATGACACACCGGCTGTTCTGGCGGCAGCGGCACCCACTGCCCGAACCAGCGCAACGCCCATTGCCCCGGGGTGCCGCCGCCTGTCCGGCGCCAGCGCACCGGATGCGCCAGCCTGCCCTGTTGCAGCCATGCGCGCCCGTCGTCGGACCACCATTGCGGGTCGCGGTAGCCGCCGGCGGCCACGAATTCCGCAAATGCAGCATTGCTGACGCAAGTGCGATCGATGCGGAAAGGGGCGAGGTGGACCGGGTGAGTCCATTTTTCGTTGTCGAAGACGAACCCGTTGCTCCCGGCGGGCGACCCCATCAGGAACGTGTCGCCGCCTGCGACCACCGACCCGGCGCCTGGCGCAATGGCAGGCATGTCGAGCGGGGCATGTAGCGGATAATCGAGCGTCTGGCGCATATAGGTCAGCGCCTCCGCGTGCATGTCTTCGTGGAACAGGGCGAGCCGGAAAAAATAGAGCGCGTGGTCGGCGTCGTCCGCCGCGGCGAGGCTGGCCCGGACGCGCTCCAGTACCGCCGCCACGTAGCCGCGTACCTCCGCCAGTGGGGGCAACGCGAGCTTCCAGCGATCCGTGTGAGGCACGCGCGAGGAATCGAAGAAGCGGTCGGCGTTATCGAGCATCGACGGCAGGCTTGCGACCAGGCGGCCTTCCGGGCCGGGACGCGGGTCTCGCAACACCCAGTGCTCGGTGAACCACGCGACATGCGCGTATTCCCACAAGGGCGGGTTGATCCCGGGGTCGTAGCGAACCTGCCACTGGGGCGGCGACAAGTCCTGCAGGATGGCCCAGGTGCGCCGATGCGCATCGGCAAATGCCGCATCGAGCCCGAACTTGTTTATGCTTCTGGCTGCCCCCCCTTCAGAGCCGATCGTCATGCGTCCTCCCAAGGCCACTGTCGCGATTATCAGCCCGGCACTCCGGAATGCCAATAACGGCAACTGGCAGACCGCACATCGCTGGTCGCACATCCTGCAGGCAGATTACGGTGTGACCCTGGCCGCGGAGTGGTCGGAGGGCCACCCCGACGGCGCGGTGCCTGCATGCCTGATCGCGCTGCACGCCCGGCGCTCGGCCGATTCCATCGCCAGGTTTGCCGAAGCCTGCCCCGGCCGTCCCCTGGTAGTTGTGCTGACCGGAACGGACCTGTACCGCGATATCCGCAGCGACGCATCCGCCCGGCGCTCCCTGGACCTTGCCACCCACCTGGTGGTGCTGCAGGACGAAGGGCCAGCCGAACTGTCGCCCGGGCATCGTGCCAAATGCCGGGTCATCTACCAGTCCGCCCCGGCGATCCTGCCGGCCGCGGCCAGCCGGGATGCGTTTGACGTCGTGCTGGTCGGCCATATGCGGCCGGAAAAGGATCCGGCGACGCCGATGCGGGCCCTGATGCAGCTTCCCGAGGATTCGCGCGTGCGCCTGGCCCACATCGGCGCCGCACTGGACGATAGCTACCGGGAGGCCGCCGAGGCGCTGCAAGCGCAACGCTGGCCGGGGGTCCAGCGCTATGTGTGGCTGGCAAACCTGCCTCACAGCGAGACGCGGCGGCGCATCGGGCAGGCACAGGCGATGGTTATATCGAGCATGATGGAAGGCGGCGCCAACGTGATCATCGAGGCCGTGACGAGCGGGGTGCCGGTGCTGGCGAGCCGCATCCCGGGCAACCTCGGCATGCTGGGCCGCGACTACGAGGGTTACTTCCCGCCGGGCGATGCCGCGCACCTGGCGACGATGCTGGAGCGCGCCAGCCGCGACGCCGCCTTCCTCGAGCGCCTGCGGCAGCAATGCGCGCAGCGGGCACCGCTGTTCGCGCCGGAGCGGGAACGTGCCGAAGTCATTAGACTTGTCGCCGAAGCCTTGCAACCAGATTGACCTGGAGCCCCCGCCATGGACCAGCCAGACCACGCAGGCATCAAGCCCGCGGCAGCATCAGCGCCCTTCCCGGTCCCCACTCCATCACTGCCGTTCTTCGACCACGCTCGATCATGACCACAACCATATTCCCGCGTATCGCGAAACGCCTTGTCGCGCTTGCCCTGTCTGGCCTTGCCTGCCTGTCGGGTGCCCACGCTGCACAGGCCGTCCTGAAAGTGTCTGCCATCCCCGACGAGGCACCGACCGAACTGCAGCGCAAGTTCGCACCGCTTGGCAAATACCTGGAGAAGGAAACCGGCATGAAGGTGGAGTTCATGCCAGTGACGGATTACGCCGCCGTGGTCGAGTCCCTGGCAACGGGCAAGATCGACATGGCATGGCTGGGCGGTTTCACCTACGTGCAAAGCAAGATCCGGACGAAGGGCGCCACCATCCCCATCGTCCAGCGACAGGAAGATGCTGCCTTTACCAGCAAGTTCATCACTGCCGACAGCAATATCAAGACCCTGGCCGACCTCAAGGGCAAGACCTTCGCCTTCGGCTCGCCGTCCTCGACTTCCGGACACCTGATGCCGCGCTATTTCCTGCACCAGGCCGGCATCGATCCGGACCGTGACTTCAAGACTGTCGCCTATTCGGGCGCCCATGATGCAACCGCCGCCTTCGTCCAGGCCGGCAAGGCCGACGCCGGCGTGCTCAACGCCTCGGTCTGGGACAAGCTGGTGGAGCAGCACAAGGTAGACCCCGCCAAGGTCCGGGTGTTTGCTGTCACGCCGCCCTACTTCGACTACAACTGGACCGTACGCGGCGGGCTCGACCCGGAACTGCGCAAGAAGCTGACCGATGCGTTCCTGCGCCTTGACCCGGCCAATCCCGAGCACAGGGAGATCATGGCACTGCAGCGGACCGTAAAGTACATCCCTACCAAGCCGGAGAACTACGCCGGCATCGAGGCCGCGGCCCGCACCGCGGGCCTGATCAAGTGAGTTTCCATCTCGACGCCGCCAGCGTCAGCCACCCCAACGGGCAACGCGCGCTGCACCAGATCGCCTTGTCGGCGGGCAGCGGCGAACGCATCGCCGTCATCGGTCCGTCGGGCGCCGGCAAGACCTCGCTGCTGCGCCTGCTGGCAACGTCGCTGCGGCCCGGCGAAGGCCGCGTCGAGATCCTCGGACAAAGCCCCTGGGCACTGAGCGCTACACACCTGCGGCAACTGCGCTGCCGCATCGGCATGGTGCACCAGGCGCCGCCGATGCCTCCGCGCCAGCGCGTGATCACCGCCATTCTTGCCGGCCGCCTCGGTATCTGGCCCGGCTGGAAATCCATGCTCTCGCTGGTCTATCCGGCGGATATTGCCGGCGCCAGCGAACAACTGGCGCGACTGGAGCTGGCCGACCGCCTGTTCGACCGCTGCGACCAATTGTCGGGCGGCCAGTTGCAGCGCGTCGGCGTGGCCCGCGTGCTTTACCAGCGCCCGGAGCTGATCCTGGCCGACGAGCCGGTCTCGGCAATGGATCCCGTGCTGGCCAACCTGACCCTGGGCGAGCTGCGCAAGGAAGCCGATACGCGGGCGGTGACGCTGGTCGCCAGCCTGCACGCGGTGGATCTTGCTCTGCGCTGGTTTCCCCGCATCATCGGCCTGAAGTCGGGCGAGGTCGCCTTCGACCTGCCGGCCGGGCACGTCACCGACGCCCTGCTGCGCGAACTCTACGCCGCCGAGAGCGAATCGCCACCCGTGCAGGGCAGCCGCGCCGCGCACATCACCGCCACGTCCGCCGGCGCTGACCCGCGCAGGGCAACATGCCGATGACCGCTCATCCACGCGACCCGCTGGCGCTGCGGCGGGCCGGCGGCCTGGTCCTGGCCCTGCTCCTGCTGTGGCCCCTGCTGAGGCTGTCCCAGTTCAGCCCGTCGGCGCTGTTCGACAGGGCAAACCTGAAGGTGATCGGCGGCTTCCTGGCAAACTTCCTGCCCCCCGAGGTTTCAGCCGGGTTTCTCGGCTACGTGGCCAAGGCAACGCTGGAAACGCTGGCGATCGCGACCGCAGGCATCGCGCTCGCCTTTGCCATTGCGGCGCCGCTGGCCATAGCGATGACCAGGAGCCTCTCCATCTCCAGCATCGGTCCGGGCCCGGGACTGCGGTTGCGGGCAGCGCTGCGCACCGCCGTGCGCGCGCTGGTGCTGCTGCTGCGCGGGGTGCCTGAGCTGGTCTGGGCGCTCGTCTTCGTGCGCGCGCTGGGCCTTGGCGCGGCGGCGGGCGTGCTGGCGCTGGCCGTCACCTATGGCGGCATGCTGGCAAAGGTCTATGCGGAAATCCTCGAATCGAGCGACCAGCGCGCGGCGAACGCCCTGCTCTCAGGCGGCAGCGGACGCCTGGCGGCGCTGTCTTACGGATTGCTGCCGAATGCCGCGCAGGAGCTGGTCTCGTACACCGTGTATCGCTGGGAATGCGCCGTGCGGGCGTCGGTGGTGATGGGCTTCGTTGGGGCCGGCGGGCTTGGCCAGTTGATGGACCAGGCCATGAAGCTGCTCAACGGCGGCGAAGCCGCGACCATCCTGCTTGTGTTCCTGCTGCTGGTCCTGCTGGCCGACGCGCTCAGCGCCCGGTTGCGCAAGATGCTGGATTGAACCATGGCAAGCAGCACGCCCACGGCCGGCCAGTTCTGCCTCAAATGCCTGCTTACGCTGCTCGCCGTGGCAAGCGCGGTCGCGGCCAGTTTTGCCTATCTCTCGCTCGATCTGAGCCGGCTTTTTTCCGCGGACGCTGCCGCCGAAATCCTGCGCTTCCTGCAGACGTTCTTCCCGCCAGAGCTGTCGGCCACGTTCCTGGCCAGAACCGGCGGCGCCATGCTCGAAACGCTTGCGGTTTCCGCCGTGGGCACGCTGTGTGCGGCGGTGCTGGGCTTTGGCCTGGCGCTACCGGCTTCCGGCCTCTACGGCGATGCGCTGCGCGCGTTCTCGCGCTTGCTGCTGAACCTGCTGCGCTCGATTCCCGAGCTGGTATGGGCTGCCCTGACCGTGCTCGCCGTCGGCCTTGGACCGTTTGCCGGCACCCTCGCCCTGGCACTGCATACCGCGGGCGTGCTCGGCCGCCTGTTCGCCGAGGCGCTGGAGAATGCGCCGCGCACACCCGCCCGCGCGCTGACGGAAGAGGGCACTCCCGCCGCGCTGGTCTTCGTGTATGGGACGCTGCCCTGCGTATGGCCCCAGTTCCTGGCCTACATCCTGTATCGCTGGGAAATGAATATCCGCGTGGCGGCTGTCCTTGGCTTTGTCGGCGCCGGCGGGCTTGGGCAGATGCTGTATTTCGAGCTCTCCCTGTTCCACATGCCCCAGGCTTGCACGGTGATCATCGCCATGCTTGTGCTGGCGGCCCTGGTCGACACAGCCAGCGCGATCATGAGAGTTGGCCGGCATCCCTGATGCGGCTCGCTTGGGCTTCCCCAAGCGACGGAATCACTTCGTTCTACGGGTACCGAGGGCCGCCCCCCATTTCGCGCGCCGGCACCAGTCAAAACTTGTGTCGGAGATTGAGCGTGACCCCTGTCTGGTTTTCCCCTGCGGTCACCGTGCCGAATCCATTCAACCCCAGGACGGAACTGTCCTTGTTGTGCGCATAGCCCACAGTCAGGAATGCATCGGTCCGCTTTGAGAGGGCATAGTTGACCGACGCTGCCAGGCTCCATGGGTCCTGCCCGGAGTTCCTGTTGTTGAAGTAATAGCCTGCCGCGGTAAGACCCACTGCTGGCGACACTTGCACGCGGTACCCAAGCCAATAGACATCATTGCGGCGCGCCTGGCCGCCCGGGGCAACGCCGATGTCCCCCCTGAACCAACGGTAGCCCACGGATATCGTCGACTGTCCCAGCACGTAGTTGCCCCCCACGGCAAGGCGGCGGTCGGTCTGGCCGGAATTCTGCCCGGCGATGCCGGCGGTACCTTGTTGCTGGTCATAGGTCACCGTCGCACCGAATGAGCCGTCTGCGTACTCCAGGCCGCCGCCGAATGCGCGGTCGCTCTTGACGTCCCCGGGACTTTCGCTGGCGAAGCCGCTGCCGGTGCCACTGGTCACGGTGGTGCCGCGCGCAAAGCTGTACAGGGCCACGGCAGTGATGGGGCCGAACTTGCCTGTGTACTTTGCCGTATTATCGTAACGCCCGACCAGGACGGGGTCTAACATAAACGCGGAGTACCGTGTTGCGAAACCCGTCGGATCGTAGTTGATCAACAGGTCAAAGAACGCATTCTGCTGCCGACCCAGCGTAATACGCCCCCACTGGCTTTCCAGTCCCACATAAGCCTGTCTGCCAAAAAGCCGGCCACCCTGACCCATCCCGGTATCCAGGTCGAAGCCGCTCTCGAGCACGTAGACGGCCCTGTTGCCGCCGCCAAGGTCTTCAACGCCGCGCAACCCCCAACGCGAGCCCGAGACGTTGCCGCTGGTCACGCGAAGCTGCTTGTTCCCGGCCGCATCGGCTTTGGTCAGGTACTCGAATCCGATGTCGCCAACGCCATAGAGCGTGACAGACGACTGTGCCGCAGCCATTTGCGATCCCATCGCCAGCAGCATGCCTGCACAGAATCTTCTCTTCATGGGTGTCTCCAATGACAAGTCTTATATTTCCTGGAATGTGAGCCTTCTGGCGGCGGGCGGGCGTCGCAGAACCCAGCCGTCTGCCGCTCGCCCGACTTCAGTACGTCAGCTGGACAGGACGTGCTGCGGTCTTGTTGTGACGCTGCCCAGCTCAGGGCATATGGCCCCTGAGCACTTCGGCTGCCGCCCGGTAGTCGCCGGTGAGTGGACGGTCATGCTCCAGAAAGGCCACGCGCTTGCGCAATGCATCGGCCAGCTCCTGGGTGGCGGGCGACAACGTGAATCCGGAATCCTTGCGGCGACGCAACTCGGCCGCCTGGACGGCATGGACGAGTTCAATGGCCAGCAGTGCATAGGCGTTGTCGATCTGCTTGCGCACGCGTTGCACGACCGCGGGAGCGTTGGTCGCAACATCTTCGATGTTGCCGGAGGATGGCGAGAAATCCATCGATACCGGCTGCGCCAGCGATTTGTTCTCCGCAGCGAGCGCAATGGCGGGCTTCTCCATGGCACCGAACGCATGGACCGCATTCTCAGTCCCGAGGGAGCGCGAAAGGCTGGTGAAGCTGGGATCGTTCAGGCGCCCGATGCGTTGGGCGGATGCAAGCGAGTGATGCCCCAGCGCAATCGCAGTCTGTTCAAACGCGAGTACCCAGGGAAGCGGCACAAAGTTTGCCGTGGGCAGCACTGCCCCGCCCTTTGGCAAATAGCTTTGTTGCTCTTGCCATCGGGCCGAACGCGGCTTCACGCCGATTGCCACGCCCGGGTTGTCGTCCGAGGCGTTGTACTGCACGTTCAGCAGCGCGCGCAATTCCGACTGTGTGCGATCCAGTTCGCCAATCAGGAAGACACCGGTGCGGAAACTGAGCGGATCCTGCAGACGACGGGAAGCGTCCTGGTTCCAGAGACTGGAACCGCTCAACAGGCGCCGCAATTCCGCCCCGGTCTTGACCGTCTCCGGGAATGGCCGCAAGGCAAGGGAATCTTCCAGGAACGGCGAGACATTGCCGTTCAGCGCCTGCAGGCTCAAGGCGTAGACGAGCTTTGAGTGCCGGCTCAGATTCGCAAGATCCACCAGTGCCAGGGAAGCCAGGCCCGACGCATAGGAATTGGAGCTGAGGATAGACAGGCCGTCCTTGCCGAACGGCTGAATCGGCGCAATACCGGCGGCCGCAAGAACGCCGGACGCCGGCTGGCGATGGCCTTGGTAATAGACGTCGCCTTCTCCAAGCATGGCCACGCCGACATGGCTGAGGATAGTAATGTCGGCCTCGCCAATGGAGCCGACGGACGGGATCGCCGGCGTGATGCCCGCGTTCAGAAAATGAACGTACGCATCGACGATGCTTTCCTGCACGCCGCCACCGCCGGCAAGCAGCGCATTCAGGCGAGCCGCCATCGCCGCACGGACATCGACAGCCGGCGCGTCAGGTCCGGTGCCACCGCTATGCGCACGCAGCAGGGCGATATTGAAGCGCCGCGATGCATCGACGATTTCCTTCGTCAGCTCACCCTTGGCATCGACCATGGACCGGTCCTTGTTGAGACCGACGCCGACCGTCAGCCCATAAATCTGTTTGCCCGCGCGGGCGGCATCCAGCAGGACGTCATGGGCCTGGCGCACGCGCTGACGTGCCGCAGGCGCGATGCGCACAGGCTCGCCGTGGGCGATGCGTACGATGGATTCCGGGGTGGCGCTGCGGCCGTCGAGCTCCACGTCGGCTATGGCAGGAAACGCGACGCAGGCCACAGATGCGGCAATGCCGAGAGAGCGGCCGAATGCCAGAGCTTGTTGACTACGGAGCACCAATACATTGCGTTTCATGGCTGGCTCAATAATGTTTTGGACAAAGGGTGTGCGTTACCGCGTCCCGGAAATTCGGGAGCGATTCTGTTCAGACAAAAAATTGGTTCAGGACAACGGTGGCGGGCGAACATCATGGCCCTGGCGGAGTCCAGGGCAGGGCGGGGGTTAGGGCAACGCTACGGCTGAAGTGCGCAGACGCCCATCAGGGACTGACACACGGCAAATCGCCGGCCGCATTTCCGGAAAAGCATGCCCTGCGCTCTTTTCAAGCGGCGCAATGCCCTTTCCATTGATACAAGTGAGGTTGTGGCTTCCCATTTGGTCTCCCGTCCCGCAGTGGATACGCTTCACACCATGCTGTGCCGCATTGCCTGTCGCGGCCGCCGCTGAATCCATGGAAAACAGTGTAGACACCGCCACATTAACCGTCTTATGCTTTTTTGTCGGAAGCCATTAACTTCACGTTAATCGCTCGCTTGCACACGCCGGATCTCTTGATGTCCTCAGGCATATGCCGATGACCAGCCGAATACGTATGCACCCAGTTCCTCGCGAACGGCGGCTTCTATCGTCTCGTGCGGCTCGGTCAGCGTGACGGAAATGTCGAGCCCCCGCTGGCCGCCTTCCAGGGCCCGCTGCGGATCTATTTACCCCACTACTCACTCTCGAGCCACTGGATCGCAAAGCGCATCAACTCCTTGCCGCTGGAAATATCCAGCTTCTCCTTGATGTTGGCCTGATGCGCCTCGATGGTCTTGACGCTCCGGTTCAGCTTCATGGCGATCTCGCGAGTGCTGAAGCCGAGGCCGATCAGATGCAGGACCTCAAACTCCCGTTCGGAAAGACACGCGACCGAGCCCGCCGGAGTTGCTCTGGGAACCGCCAGCGCCCGCGCCAGCCGGGCATGCATTGCGGCGCTGAGGTAAATGCTGCCTGCCAGCACCTCGCGGATGGCACTCATGACCTCCTCCGCGGCCTCGAGTTTCATCAGGTATCCATTGGCGCCGGCTCGCAATGCGCGTTCGGCAAACAAGGTCTCGTCATGCATGCTGAGGACGAGTATTGCCAGGCTCGGGTGATGTTGCCTCAGCGTCTTGATAAGATCCAGGCCGGAATCCGACTGCAGGCTGAGATCCACAATGGCGATGTCAGGCTGGCTGGCCATCGCCGCGAAGGCTTCTTCGGAAGTTGCGGCTGCACAGCAGACGTGCAGACCCTCTTGCATCAGCAAGTGGGTTAATCCCTCCCGGATGATGGGGTGATCGTCAACAATCAGGACCTTGGTTGCAGGGCCATGGCTAAATGGCGTCTCTGGCATGACCGGCACCCTCCGGTATCGGATAACTGATGGCAACCGTGGTACCACCCATGGCATTGCGGGTGATGGTGCACGACCCGTCCAGAAGACCTGCCCGGTGTCGCAGGTTGTGAAGTCCCAGTCCCGACGCACGTTCCATCCGATCCGGGTCGATTCCCACGCCATCGTCACTGATCGAAAGCCTCTGGAGTTCGCCTTCCCGTTCCAGGGCGATCCAGATATGGCTGCCCTGGCTGTACTTCAATGCGTTATTGACCGCTTCCTGCGCCGCACGGTAAAGGTTGGTCTGCATCGGCGGATCCGGCAAGTCCACATCTGACGCGATGCGAAGCGTACAGCCGATGCCGTTCAGAGAGCTTGTCTTTTCTGCCAGACCTTGCAGGGCGACCGAGAGGTCACCGGATTCCATGGTCACGGGGTCCAGGCCGTGGGCAATCCTGCGAGTCATCAGGGATGCCTGTTTCACCAGGTCGACAACGGTCGCCGCATCCGCGGCTGCCGGGTTTCCCTGCTTCTGCAGTTGCAGGCTCAAGGTGGTGCAGTGAAAGCCCAGGCTGGTAAGGTGCTGCCCGAGACCGTCATGCAGTTCGCGGCCAATGAGCCTCTGTTGGTGATCGCCGATCCGGATCAGTTCTGACTCGACGCGGCGGCGCCTTTCCATCTCCTGCCTCAGTTCGTCGTTGGCCCGCTCCAGATCCTGTGTTCGCGCTTGCACGCGCCGTTCGAGTTCCTTGTGAGATGCCATCAGCAGGCGATGCAAGCGCTTTTGCTGGGCGTTTGCCGCCGCCAGCAGCAGCCCGGTAATCGCCACCACATTCGCGAACGCACACCATCTTACGAGGCTATCCACCGGGGAATCCGCGGCAAAGGGACCGGTGCCATGCGTGGCGCCCCGAATGGCGATGATCGAGACCAGCAAGGTAGCGAGGCTGGTGCCAAGATGATCGAAGCGCAGAGCGGCCCAGATCACGAACGGAAGGATCGCCATGGCCGCAGGATAGTAGCCGTGTCCGGCGAGCTGCGGGGCACCGAAGATCAGGTAACCCACCCAGAGAATCGCCACGGCCAGCCCGCACGCTTCCCCGGCTTGCCTGGCCGTATGAATGGGGCTCGGATATGCGAGCAGATGGAGCAGCGGCGGAGCCACCACGAGCACGCCCATCATGTCGCCGAGCCACCATTCCAGAAAGGCGGTGCTGTATTCGTCGGCTGACAGCAGCCCGCCACCCCAGAGGGCGGTCGTGCCGATCGACGCGCTCAGTGCCGAGCCAAGCGTCGCCGCCAGGATGATGAAGGCCAGCACGTCCCTGATGCGATCAAGCGAGACCTGGAAGCCGGCGACTCGATTTAGCAGCCATGTGGCCGTTAAGGCGGCTGCTGTCGCGCCGAGGGCGATCACCGCGGCCACATGCGCAGGCACGCCCACTGACATGTTGGCGAGCATCGATCCAATGGCGACACCCGGGGCAACGCCGAAGCCCATCGTGAGCAGCGCAACGAGGGCGATACCGCTGGAGGGCCATACCAGGGACACGGCTCCACCTACTACCGCATAGGCAAGTCCCAGCCTTGCACCTGCAAAATACGCCAATGCGACAAAGCCGGTTTGAATGAAGAGGTTGAGCCTCGGCTTGTGCAGGATGATGGTCATTATTCGATTCTCAAACCCTCGGAGCAGATTCCGGCACCACGAGTCATGGCTGGCGTCGAGCGAAATGACAATAGCCTTGCTAAGGCCAATATGCCCAAATTCGTTAAAAATTACGAAATTGCACCCAATCCACGCAACGTGCAGCAGCACAGATCCATGGATGATGCAATGCACACTACGAATCTATGCCAGAACGCTGCCGCGCGCATAAGTGTTCTTGCGGAATTTCGATAGTTCCCGTCCCCCTTCCGAATCGGGCATTCCCCTAGCCGATTTTCGGCAACATGCCCTATTCATCAACCCGAGGCCAGGGCATACATTGCAGTCGAACAAAGCTATGCCCTGACATTGGAACAAACAGGTTTCGCTGCCGGGATCCTTGCAACCGCATAAGTAGGAGGAAAAAATGGTAAAGACTCTCATTCTGCTTGCTGGCGCAAGTGCCGCGCTTGGCTCCAGCCTGGCCTATGCCGGCATCGGGGCGCGAGATGTGTACACGGATGGGGCGAGCGTCATGGGGCCGCGAGATCCATATTCCGATGGGAGCGCGAAGTTCGACGTCTATTCGGACGGCGCGAGAGTCGTGGACAGGCGTGACGTGTTCACGGACGGCGCGAGGATCACCAACCGCGATGGGTTCGTAGAATAGGGTAAGTAAGCAGATACAGCAAAGGACCTGAAGCGTTTGCAATAGGCGGGGTCGCCCTGCATTGGCGGGCCCCGAACCGGCATCGTCCCCGAGCAGCAGGCGTCGGGGACTTTTTTTTGCTTCTATTTCCGGATGAGCAATGCTGAAATCGGTTGCGTCAGATCATCCACGCATCGGAGCAAGAGTCAGGTACCCCAGATCAGACCAAAACCTCTTCGGCGGGTACATGCATGTATCCATGCGCGCTGGCGACGGCGGCATAAGTCACATGTCCCCGACAAATGTTCAAGCCCGCCCGCAGATAGGCATCCTCGGCCAACGCGCGTAGCCATCCTTTATCGGCAATGGCTAGCGCATAGCCGATCGTGGCATTGTTCAGGGCAAAGGTAGAAGTCCGGGCGACCGCGGCCGGCATATTGGTCACGCAGTAGTGCAGCACGCCGTCGACGACATAGGTCGGTGCCGTATGGCTGGTCGGACGCGATGTCTCGAAGCAGCCGCCCTGGTCGATCGCCACATCGACCATGACTGATCCGGCCTTCATGCGCGCAACCATGGCGCGAGTGACGAGCTTGGGCGCCTCGCCGCCTGGCACCAGCACCGCGCCGATGACCACATCCGCTGACAATAGCGCCCGCTCGATGCTATCCGTGGTGGAATAAAGCCCCGTCACGCGGTTACCGTACACGAGGCTGAGATGCCGCAGCCGATCGACATTCTTGTCCAGCACTGTAACGCGTGCTCCCATGCCCACCGCGATCTGAAGGGCATTGGTGCCGACCACGCCGGCACCGATCACCACCACGTGGGCGGGGGCGACCCCCGGGACGCCGCCAAGCAACAGGCCCATGCCGCCCCGCGGTTTCTCCAGATGCGCGGCAGCAACCTGGACCGACATGCGGCCCGCCACCTCGCTCATCGGGGCAAGCAACGGCAGGCCGCCATCGGGCCCGGTGACAGTCTCATAGGCAATGCAGATAGCGCCGGACCTGACCAGACCGGCGGTCAAGCTCCGGTCCGCGGCCAGATGGAGGTACGTGTAGAGAATCTGCCCGGCCTTGAGCAATGCCAGCTCGGATGGCTGTGGCTCCTTGACCTTGACGATCATCTCGGCCCGGTCATAGACGCTCATCGCATCCGCCGCCAGCTGTCCCCCCGCTGCCTCGTACTGCCGATCGGATAGGCCCACCGCAGCGCCGGCACCGGCCTGGATCATGACGGCATGGCCGTGGCTGACCAGCTCACGTACGCAAGCTGGCGTGAGGCCTACCCTGTACTCCTGGTCTTTGATCTCTTTAGGTACACCGATCCACATGGTGCCTCTCACAGTGGTGGGCAGCCAGCCCCCTTGCGGCAACCTCACATCTCTATTCCAGCGCAAATTCCGCGCAAAGCAACCTTGGCAGGCCCGCAAGCATCGGGCAATCCATGTCGGCATGGCGAGGCGACCGCGGCCTGGTGCCGCGGGTGCCCTTTACGACATGCGCGCATGGTCGTTCCGGAGGACGCTCCGGGGCGGCCCCACAACGCCGGAGATGGGCAATTTTCCGCCTGGCGCGACAGCTTTCACGTTGAGCGCTCTCCACATCGATGCAGAGTTACGGCGCGTGTTGATGTATGTCAAATACTCGCGGCACCTTCGCACTACGCTGACTACAACGCATGGCAATAACGATTTATCGCGCGTTGTGGACTCAGGAGACCAACCATGTACCACCGCATCTTGCTCGCCATCGACGGCAGCCGCTCGTCTGACCTGGCCCTGAGCCAGGCCATCATCGTTGCTCGGGCCACAGGCGCCGAGGTCAAGGCGCTGTATGTGGTGGACGACAGCGATGTCTACTTCGAAGCCAGCTACTTTGATCCGCGCGAGGTGGTAACAACGCTCGCGGCTCATGGCCGGAAGGCGCTGGACGCCGCCACGGCGCGCCTTGGCGAGGCAGGCATCCGAAGCACCGCGCAGCTTGACGAGAAGCCTGTGACACCGGGGCGGATCTCGTCGACCATCGTCGCGGAAGCTGACGCATGGAACGCCGACCTGATCGTCATGGGCACGCACGGACGCCGCGGTGTCCGGCGCATGCTGATGGGCAGTGTTTCGGAGGGCGTACTGGCCAGGACGAGCAAGCCCGTACTGCTGGTACGTAGTGAAATGGAAGGCTAGTCCGTAGATCGCTGCAAAAAGAGGCGACATGCCAGCAACCGTGCGAGCCATTCAATTGGAGGAGATAACCCGGCCGCTGCGGCCGGGTTGTTACCCGACAAAGTTCCACTCCCGCGAACACGCCGGCGCAGAGTTGGCAAAGCTGTTAAGCACGTACCGCGTCCCCGGCGTACTGGTACTGGCCATCCCGCGTGGCGGCGTGCCAGTCGGCCGGGTTGTCGCCGATGCACTGGAGGCAGACTTCGACGTGGTCATGGCTCGCCGCGTCGCTGCCGGGGTCGCCGTGGACGATACCGGCACGGCCTGGACCAGCGGTGCGCCGAGCGTTATCGACGAGCACGCCGCGCAATGCCGCGCACAGACCGACGCACTGTGCCGCCAACGCGCCTTGTACGCGGGTGTGCGCCAGTTCGCCGATCCACGAGGCCGGACCGTGATCGTGGTCGACGACGGCCTGGTTAGCGGCGCCACCATGATTGCAGCGCTCGCCAGCGTCCGCAAACGGCAACCCGCCCCCCTGATCTGCGCCCTTCCTGTTGCTAACCGCGTCGCTCTTGAAGAGGTACGTGCGCTGGCTGACGAGGTCATCTGCCTGGCTACGCCCGAACGCGTGGGCTGCCTGGCGCATTGGTATCGCGAGTTCCAACTGCTCACCGACGACAAGGTAAGGCAGCTGATTGAGAAGGCGTCGCCGACCTCGAGCCGGCACGCCGCCGACCGCTCGATAGCGCGTCTTCCTGCGCTCAGCATGGCCTTGCGGATACCGTATGCAATCAGCGGCCTGCCGGCCATGCTGGAATCTCCGCCAAATCCGCAAGCCGTGGTGCTCATGGCCTATGCCGGCAATGCTCAGCGCCGCAATCCCCGCAGCCAGTATCTGGCACGAAAGCTCCGCGGGAACGGCTTCGCCACCATGCTGGTAAACCTGCAGCCGGGCGACCGCAGCCGTGATGCCCAGGCTTTCGACATTGACGACCTGGAGGCCCGGATCAAGGCCAGCCTGGCCTTCCTCGACACACGCACCCCATACGCCACCCTGCCTGTAGGCTTGTTCGCCGCTGGCATCGCTGCCGCGGCGGCGCTGCGTGCCGATGTTTCCGCTCCCGGCCGCGTGGGCGCAATCGCCTGCGTTGCGGGCAGGCCAGACCTTGCCGGCGCGGCCATCCTGCACAAGCTGTCCACTCCCCTCCTCCTGATGTACGCGAGCGGCGATGCGGACAGCCAGCGCGTCAATACCGAGGCCCTGACGCAGGTCGACTGCATCCGGCAGTTGCAACGCATCCAGACCAATGGTCGTGGCTTTGACGACCGCAAAGCGCTGGAACGTATCGCCACGCTGACGGCTGACTGGCTCGGACCGCGCACATCAAGCGGCCAGCGTCGGACGGACTAAGGCCCAGCATGAGCGAGTGCTCGTCAACCGCTTCCCACGTCCTGAATCCCTTCGCTTCAATCGGGTTGCTGACACCTGCCCAGCGCAAACACGGGAAACGCTGACACCAGTTTCGAAACCTGCGCGACTACCGCGTGCCAGCAACGATGAGAAAAGCCAAGGCTCGGCATCGATCAATACCCCTGGCGCTCGAGCTTGCTCACGATCGGTTTGTTCCCAATCACGTCAATGCGAGGCAAGCTGCCGGCGGATATGTGCCGCCTTACTGCCGCCAGCAATTCAGCGGCGTCGCATCGTCCCTGCTCGATGGCACCCACCGCACCGCCGCTGACAGCGAACCGGCCACCACAGGCGGCGCAGCGATATATGCGGCCCCCACCTGTCGGATCGCGCCGGTCGAACCAGCGTCTTGCCAGCGCAGTGCATAGCAAGCAGGGCACGGCTGCTACTGTGCTCATCGTATGACCTCATTCAAAGTTCCACCTCACCCCGCCTGCCGGACCAGCGGAGGTCTGACCAGCAACGACTTCTCGGGAGTGATGGCGTCGCCAGCGGGAAGGGCCCGCTGCTCGGACCCTCCGATCGCGCCAGCATTGGCTCAAGTTTCAGTTAAGAAACGTTGCACGGGGAGCAAGAAGTGTTTGAAAGCCAACAAAAGCCAGAAATACCGCTTGTTGCAGGTCTTCCGCCCGATTGTATTTTTGCCCTCTCTTGCTTGCGTCAAAGTGTCTTGTCAGGCGGCCACAAAAGGGCCTTCCACCCCCGCGGCCTACGCCTCCAGGTAACCCTTGCGCAGTTTCTCCGCCACCAGCTTGTCCATCTCGCGCCGGGCCCGCTCGGCGCTGTCGAACGCCTTCACGCTGGTCTGCCCCGCGCTGCCGATGCGGCCATAGGTGACGGAAAGCTCCGCCCCGCGCACGCTGGCCCGCCAGAACTTGCGCGACGTCCCCTGCTCGAAGCGCAACGTCTGCGTGAACGCTTCTTGCACACCCGGCGCGGTTGCCGCCGCCTGAAGTTCGTCCGTTGCGGCCGCGCCCTGCATGGCGGCAGGCTTCGCCAAGGGCGCCGCCATCTCCACCTCCGCGTCCAGTGCGCGATCTTCGCCTTTGGCCAGCATGGCTTCGATCCGGGCCAGCACGGCGTCCCGATCGTCGAGCCAGTCCTTGCCCGGGATGTCCAGCACCCGCCAGCCGAAACTGCGCAGGATGCCGGGTCGGAACACATAGCGTTCAGCGGTATCCGTTACCGCCTCCGACGGCGAATCGAGCAGGATTGCCAACGCGTAGCCTTGTCCCGACGGCTCGGCAATGGCCAGGTCGCAACGGAACTGCGAGCGTCCGACGTTGGCGTGCACCTGGTGGCCGCGTGCGCGCAGCGCCTCGGCCAGAGCGTCGCGGATGCTGTCCGGCGTGGCCTCGCGCGTGAAGACGTCGCGGGCACCCGGATTCAGCGCGCCAAGCACCGCCTGGGCACGCGCGAACTGGCCGCGCGCGCTGGCCTGCGCGAACTGCAGGAACGCGCGCAGCGCGGCCGCGCCATCGTTGTGCACGTTGGTGATCGCTTCGGCCTGGATCGTCGACACCACCGCCATCCGATGGCGCGCGCGGCTGAAGATCACGTTCAGGCGCTTCTCGCCCCCACGCTGGTTGATCGGGCCGAAGTTCATCAGCATCTTGCCATCCGGCCCCGGCGCGTAGCAGATGCTCAGGATGATCACGTCGCGCTCGTCGCCCTGCACGTTCTCCAGGTTTTTGACGAACAGCCCGTTGAACTGGTCGTCATCCTCGCGCACGTACTCGCGCTCGAGGCGCATTGCGAAGTCTGCGTCTTCGGCGGCCAACGCCTCGAGCGCTGACTCGATGGCGCCCTGCTGCGCCTCGGAAAACGCCACGATGCCCAGGCTCAGCCCGGTCTCGCGGCACAGCATCTCGCGCACGGTGCGGGCGATGTAGACGGCCTCAGGCGTATTGCGGCGGTCCGCATAGACGCCATCGGCCAGCCAGTGGAAGCTGACTGGCCGCGCCAGCAACGCGTCGGCGCCAGCGATGCCGGCATCCTGCTGGTCCGAGCGCAGCTGAGCCGCCTCGTCCTCGGCCTGTTCCAGCACACGGTCGGGAATGGTGACAAGGCGCCCGTCGTAGAAGGCGGCGTTGGAGAAGCTGATCAGCGATTCGTGACGGCTGCGGTAGTGCCACGCCAGCAGCGTTGCTGGCAGGTTGCGCGCGGCCTGGTTCAGCAGGCTGTCCGAATCGAGGTTGATGGCGATGCGGTCGCCCTCCTCCTCCACCACGATCTCGTCGTCTCCCTCGGCGCCACCGGCCGTAAAGAAGCTCGTCGGGGGCAGCTGCATCTCGTCGCCGACCACTACCACCTGGCGTGCGCGGCTGAGCGCGGGCACGGCCTCCTCGGTCGGAATCTGGCTGGCTTCGTCGAAGATCACCACGTCGAACAGGTCCGGCGACAGCGGCAGCGTGTCGGATACCGACAACGGGCTCATCAGCCAGATCGGCTTCAGGTCGTTGATGACGAGGCCGGTCTCGTCGTCGGAGAGATCACGGATCGAGCGGTGGCGCATGCTCTTGCCGAACTCATGCTCCAGTTCGCGCCGGCCCGTGGCGTATTGCTTCTTGAACGCCTTGCCGTCGGCGTCCAGCATCGTGGCCGACAGCGAAGACACGCGCACATGCTCGGCGAAGTGCTTGTGCCGCGTGGCGCGCACGACCTCCGCGTTCAGCGCGAGCAGTTCGCGCTGGCCCTGCGCCACGGCACGCGCGGCCTGCGCGAGCGCGGCACCACCAAGTCTCGCCAGCAGCGGGTTCTCGCGCGCAAGGCGACGCAGCGCCTCGTCGGCCACCAGCGCTTCCAGTTGCGCGGGCTCATGATCGAGCCACTGCAGCGTAGCGGCACAGGCGGGATCGCCTGCATGCACAGCGCGCAACAGCGGCAACAGGTCCGGCAACTCGTCGAGCGCTTCGCGCAGGTCGCGCAGCAGTTCGGCGATGTCGCCGAGGCGCGCATCGCCGGCCAGCGCCAGCCCGTCGCGCACGCGCTGCGCGAGCTTCTCCAGCGCCTCGCGCGCACCGGCCTCGGCGCGCGCCGCCGCGACCGGATCGACGGCCTGGCGCAGATGCGCGACCAGTTCGCGCGGGCCCGCGCCCGACTGCAGGCGCTGCTCGAGTTCGTTGAGTGCGCGCAGGAAGGCCTGCATCTCGCTCACGCCATAGCGGCGGCGGCTGTCGGCATCGGCTGCCGCCAGCGCCGCACTCGCGGCGTGTTCGGCGGCCAGCGCTTCCAGCACCTTGCCGTAGCCGGGATGGATGGCGTGCTTCCCAAAATCATAGCGGCGCTTCAGTTCGCCGCGCAGCCGCCACCACGCGGGCTGCAGCCAGCGCGCGATCGACGGCTCCAGCCGCCGCGCGAGCGCCAGCGCCGATTCGGTATCGCCAGGGCTCAGCTTGTCGTGCCAGTTCGACGTGACGGCGCGCGCGTCCGCAAGTGCCTGCGTGCGTGTGTCGAGGTCCGCGCGGAGATCGCGCAGTGCCGCTTGTGCCGGCGAGGCCGGATCGAGCAGGTCCAGGTGTGCGGCAAGGCCCGTGTCGAGCAGCCATTGGCTGTCGACGGCAATCGCGCATGCCTGTTCCAGGCTGGTGTCCGGGCCGGTAAGGCTCGCCGTGCTGTCCAGCAGCGGGTCAAGCGCATCGAACAGGGCCTCGGCGTCCTGGCACAGTTGCTCGGCGCGGCCATACGCGCGCTCGTCGGCCACCAGTTGCGCAGACAGGCGCGCGAACGGATGCGCGGCCAGGCTGCCGAGACCGAAGCGCTCGCGCATCGCGCGGTGCAAGCGGTGTGCAAGATCGCGCTGGCGGCCCCATGCGGCGAGGGCCGGCAGGCGCTCGCGCATCGCAGGCCCGGCTTCCGGCACCGCAGGGAGCGTTACCACGCGGCGCAACACTGCACGCATGCTGTCGCCGAGTGGCTCAGGCGCTGCGGCCATTGCCGATTCGAAGGCGTCGATACGATGCTGGTGAGCGGCGAGGGCCTCCGCCACCTGTTTGCGGCGTGCCACCAGCGCATCGCCGTCGTGCGGCTGCGCGATCCACTGCTCGTAGCAGGCGCGCAGGTCGGCAATGAAGGCCTTCTTGTCGGTCTGCGAGTCGTGGATCAGGCAGCACAGCGAATCCAGCCCGCTTTGCTTGAGCCGATGGAACACCACATCGAGCGCGGCCCGCTTCTCGCAGACGAACAGCACGCGCTTGCCACGCCCCGCGTAGTCGGCGATCAGGTTCGTGATGGTCTGCGACTTGCCCGTGCCCGGCGGGCCCTGGATGATGAAGCTGCGCTGGCTGCGCGCAAGGCCGACCGCAGCGTTCTGCGTCGCATCGGCCGCCACCACGTTCCATTGCTCGGCCGGCGCGAGCGGCGCGGGCGCTTCCGTCTCCACGTCGCGCGGCTCGATCGAGAACACGCGGTCGAACGACGGATTCGCGCCGGGCTCGTCGAGCAGCTGCGCGTAGTCGCGCACCAGCGACATCTTGCGATAGTTGAAGTTCGCGAGCGTCACCTGCGTCAGGTCCAGATCCCAGGCATAACGGTGGCCCTCGGACTCCTCGAGCACGAAACCCTGGCGCTCTTCGCTTTGCGCCGCGGCTGCGCCGCTCATCTGCGGCTGGCGCGGGCCGGCACCCGTGGGCGCGCCGGCCTCGAAACGCTGCGGCAGCTCGCTCGGCCGCACCCAATGCTCGAACAGCGCGCGGCCCAGCGGGCGGTAGTCGTCCTGCGCATAGCTGTATGGCCGCAGCCAGCCGCCCGTGCGCGCAGCGGCCGTGCCTGGCCTGCGACGCTGAAACTGCTGCATCCGCTGCAGCGCCTTCTGCCGCACCAGCCGTACGGCGGCCTTGTCGACGAGGCGCAGCTCCACCGAAGGCTCGGAACGGCGAATCTGTGCGAGGATCCCGGCATGGATCTCCTCCAGCGAGGTCTTGCCGAGATCCACGGTCTCCTCGAGCCGGATGTCATAGAGCTGGCTCAGGTAGTGGCGCAGTACCGGATTGAACTCGGCTTCGCCGCCCGCGCACTGGATCACATACTGGTCGCGCACGCCCTTGCGCCTGACCAGCTCCACCGGCAGCCACAGCAGCGGCGTCACGATACGCTCGTCCGGCGCCTCCTTCAGGTTGTGCCAGCGCAGGAACGCAACCACCAGGCGCAGGTTGCTGAAGCCATATTCGGCGCGATCGCGGCGCGTCTCGGCGATCAGGCGATCGAGCGATGCCGGCAGGTATGGCTGGTCGTCGAAGCGCAGCCAGCGCTGCAGCGACACCGGTTTGCCCGCCACCAAATCGGCTGCGAACGGGCCGCCCCAGGTGCAGATGTGTTCGGGCCGCACGCTTTCGATCTGCAGCATCAGCGGCACGCTGGCCACCGTCAGGTTGACACTGGCCGCGGTCGGACGGAAGTGCAGCAGGCGGTTGCGCCGCGACAGGTCGAACAGGCGGTCACGCAGGTGCGTGAGCACGGCGGCACGGCGCGGCGTGGCGCCAGTCGTGCCAGCCAGCGCCCGTTCCACGTCCAGGGCTGCCGGCTGCTCGCGCCATGTGCGCAGCCGCGTCGCGAGCGCGGCGACATCGGTGGCACGATCGTGGCGGTTGATCCCGGTCATCTCGACGATCACCGCGGCGACGATCGGGTGCAGGCGCTCGTGCAGCAGGAACAGGTTGCGGCGGTGCGTCACGAAGCTGCGCAGATCGTGCTCATCGGCGAAGTCCAGGCCGCAGGCGAGGCTCGCCAGCACCATGCCGAGCAGGAAGACATCGCCGATCTCGTCATGGTGGCCCAGCAGCCCTTCCCAGCTCGCCGGCCCGCGCAGGTAGACCGGGCGCTCGATCGGCGCGGTTGCGTCAAGCTGCAAGGCCAGGTCGGTCTGGTCGCGCTGCCCGTCGTCGGCATGGCCGAGCTGCAGCGCGCCGACGATATTCAGGCCCGAGGCCGGATGCGGCTGCACGCGGTGCACCGCGC
Source organism: Cupriavidus consociatus (assembly GCF_017814975.1). Classification (GTDB taxonomy): domain Bacteria; phylum Pseudomonadota; class Gammaproteobacteria; order Burkholderiales; family Burkholderiaceae; genus Cupriavidus; species Cupriavidus consociatus. The sequence goes on along the minus strand of NZ_JAGIQA010000001.1, from coordinate 278,284 downwards.
CGAGGTCCATGACGGGGAGTTCGCCATCCGGCCGCCGCAGTCGCAGCGCGCCGTCCTCGCTCACCAGTATGCTGTCGGGATCGAGCGCCGCCACCCTGCCCTGCGCATGCAATGCGGCGACCTGCGCGAACAGGGGCAGCACCAGCACCAGGACGTCGTCGACAGGCAGCGCCGCGCCCGCCTGCGCATCGATCAGTGCCCGCAGCGTGCGCGGCTCGCCGCTATCGTTCATACCGGCGTTGGTGTTCGTGCCGTGGGTCGTGCTGTCATTCATGCCCGGCCCTCCCTGGCCAGTTGGTGATCGAACTGGCGATCGAGTTGGCGCTGGTAGCGGTCCAGTTCGCGCTTGCCGAAGCCGGCGTCGCGGCGCAGGTTACCTTGCAGCGCTTCGAGGCTGCCGAGCCCCTGAGCCATCTGGCCGGCGCGCAGCAGGGCCGCGTCCTGCTGGTCGGGGTCTGCCAGCGCCAGGTCCATCATCAATGCATTCAGATAGCCGCGAACGCTGTCGTCGATCACGCCCTGCCCCAACTTTTCGGGCCCGATCGCCGGTTCAACGTCACGCCAGTCTGGGAACATCATGCGCACCTGCGCAAGCACCGCCTCGCTCGCCAGCGGCGTGCCGGCGAGAAAGTGAGCCAGGAAGCCGCGCGTGAGCGCCTGCAACCGGACCTGTCCGGGGAGGTCCAGCTTTTCCAGCGCCAACGGGCCGTGCAGGCGGGTCTCGATCCACGGATCAAGATCGGCCGCGCCCTCCCACCACAGCGCCAGCGCGCGGGCCCGGATAAAGGTCTCGGGATGGCTGTGGGCGGCGCTCGCGCCCGGCTCGCTGGATTCAATCTCGACCGCCTGGCGCAGGTAGGCGGCCGCGTCCACGCTGCCCATGCCGGTCTGCACCTTGACCAGCGTCGACACCGCCGGCGCCACCGCACCGGCCGCCACGGCGCCGCCACGGTCGGCAAACAGCTCGGTATGCAACGCGTAGCGCCGCCAGGTCTCGCGGTGGCTGGCACTCGCGCCTGGCGCGGCGAGTGCGTCGTTCAGGATGCGGTCAGCCACCAGGAACTGGTTGTCGTCGCGCGACCACAGCAGGTAGTGGGCCAGCTCGTGGCCGAACACCGCCCGCAGTTCCGGCGGCGCGAGCCGCTCCAGCAGCGGACCCTGCATGACGATGTGGACTTCTCCGGGCACATAGACCAGCGACGCGTTCATGTCCTGGCCCGGCGACTGGTAGAGCGTTGCGCGCGCTTCGATGCCAAGCCGCGACATCGCCTGCGCCAGCGCAGCGTGTACCTCGGCGTGGGGGTCAGCCTCGATCCGGTAGGTGTCCCGCAACAGCATCGAGCGCAACGCTTCGCGGTGGTCAGCGCCGGTAGCGCGAGCGCTGGCCCAGCGCCAGACCTCAGGCTCGTGGCGACGCAGATAGCCGACCACCGTTGCGTGATAGGCCAGCGGCAGCAGCGCGCCGCGATCCGGGGCTTGAGAGTCCATGCGGGACGTTCCAGGGTTGGTGGTAGCCGATTCTACAAGGTGGCGATCGCCAGGGGAGTCACCGTGGCAACTTCCCGCGCGAGCCGGTCCGCATGCCGCACCGTGTAAACTCCCGCACTGGCTGATCGCCGAACATCTCCTACCTGAGAAAGAACATGACTCGACAACCACTTCGTACGCTGTGCCTGACCCTGCTGCTGAGCGCCGCCATTTCCCCGGCGCTGGCCGATGACCTGAAGAACGCTGCGGGAGGCGGCCTTGGTGGCGCCGCGGGTGCGGCCCTCGGTGGCGCGCTAGGCGGCAGCACGGGCGCCGTGATCGGTGGTGCGGTGGGTGGCGGTGCGGGCGGCGCGGTGACGGCCAACAAGAAGGAACGCACGGGCGCGATCGTGGGTGGCGCGCTTGGCGGCGGCGCAGGCGCGGCGGCTGGCAATGCCCTGGGCGGCCGGACGGGCGGCATCGTCGGTGCCGCGGCCGGCGGTGCAGCGGGTTCGGCGCTGGGCGGCAACGTATCGCGCAACAACCATGCCGATGACCACAATAGTGGAAATCGTGGCAATCGCGGCAAGCACAAGGGTCACAGCAAACATCGCCACAACGACTGAGGTCATAGCAGCAGCCGTCTTGCACAGGCAGGTGCCCGGGACTGCCGATGCCGGACGGCCCAGAGCAGGCCGCGCAGCGCCGGCTGGTTCGCCAGCCTGATGGCGGCAGTGCATTGCTCGAGCACCGGGGTGAGAGGGAACATCGACATCTCGGCCGCGCATCCCAGCAAGACTGCAATGTCGACCGGCGAGCCGATGGTGAGCGCATGCCTGAGCTGTTCGCTCAGACACCGGGCCGCGCGGTCGCCCGGTTCTCCGCGAGTATCCGTGCCAGACCGGATCTCGCGACGCTTGGCGCGAATATAGTGCAGCAGGTCCGTTGGCGAGATGCGGCTGACGGAAGTATCCATGGCGCCGTTCCGGTCACTCGCCTACAGGATTCGGCCGGGATTCAGGGTGCCGTGCGGATCGAGCAGCCGCTTCAGTTCCGCCATCAGTGTCAGTTCCTCCGGCGAACGGCTGTAGGCCAGAAATTCCTTCTTGATGATGCCGATGCCGTGCTCGGCAGAGATGGCACCGCCAACGCGCCTCACTGACGAATAGACCAGTTCCTCGACGCGATGCAGATCGGCACTGTCATGGGGGCCGGACAGCACGTGCAGGTTGCCGTCCCCGATGTGCCCGAAAAACAAGTGGCGCTGACCGGGGAACGCCTCGCCGAGCCTCTGGCGCGTGGACTTGACGAAGGTCTCCATGGACGCCATCGGCACGCTGACATCGAACGCCGCGTGGGGCTTCATCTGCGACAGCAGTTCGCCGACGGACTCGCGATAGGCCCACAGCCCGGCCGCATCGTCGAGCGACTGCGCGACGATGGCGTCGTCCACGACCGCCGCCTCCATCGCCCGCTCGAGAAATGCTTCGAGCGCCTGGCGTTCGGCGGATTCGTTGCCGCCCAGGCATTCGATCAGGACATAGAGGGAATACGATTGCTCGAACGGCGGCCGCAGCGCCGTCACTTCCTGTGCTGCCGTCATGAAGTCGCTCCACATCACCTCGAAGGCGGACAGCGTCGGCAATGCGGCTCGGCTCAAGCGAATCAGCCGGGCCGCGGCATCGAACGAAGACAGTGCGCAAAGCGCGGTACACGAGCCTTCCGGTTTGGGAAAAAGCTTCACAACGAGCCTGGTGATGACGCCGAGCGTGCCTTCGCTGCCGATGAAGAGATGCTTGAGATCGATACCGGTGGTGTTCTTCGTCACGCTGTTGAGCATTGTGAGCAGCCGCCCGTCGGGCAGCGCCACCTCGATGCCGAGCACGAGATCCCGCATCGTGCCGTAGCGGATTACCCGGTTGCCGCCCGCGTTCACCGCAGCATTACCCCCAACCTGGCATGAGCCGCGGGCGCCGAGATCGAGCGGAAAATACCAGCCCTGCTCTTCAACGCTTTGCTGCAGTGTCTCCAGTACCACGCCGGCCTGAACCGTGGCGGTGCCGCCGACCAGGTCGATCGACTCGATGCCGCTGAGTTTCGACAGCGAAAGCGCAACCTCGCTGTCCCGCGGCGTGGCGCCACCCGCGAGCCCCGTCAAGCCCCCTTGCACTACCACCTGCTGCCCAAATTCGCTGCAGCGTCTCAACACCATGGCCACTTGCTGCGGCGTCCGGGGGAAGATGACCACAGACGGCGTGACCTTGGGCGCCTCGCTCCAGTCTCCGGCGAAGGCAGAGGCAATGGAGGGCTCGCGCACGAGCGCTTCGGCGCCCAGCTCCGTTGTGACGGCTGCCAGGAAGGCTTCGAATGATGAATTCATGATTCCGACGTTGCCCAACAGGGCTGTTGATCAGGGATTTTTTCGCCCGCCGCCGCTCTTGAGGCAGAAGACGATCAAGCTGGAAAGGATCAGGAACGCCGCGATGACATACAGCGCGACATTGGTGCTGCCGGTGCGGTCGGCAATCCAGCCCACCATATAGGGACTGACGAACCCCGCGAGGTTGCCAATCGAATTGATGAACGCCACGCCGGCCGCCGCGGCGATGCCGCCGAGAATCGACGTCGGCACACGCCAGAACACCGGCGCCAGGCACTGGAGACCCATGCAGGCAACCGTCAATGCGGTCAGCGCGACAATGCGGTCATGGCTGAAGACGGCGCTCCCGATGAGGCCCGCCGCTGCTACCGAGCATGGGATGAGATAGTGCCAACGGTGCTCGCCGTGGCGGTCAGCGCTACGTCCGACCGCGAGCATCGCTACGATGCCGAACGCGTACGGAATCGCTGACAGCAGCCCGACATTGAGCGCCGAGGACACGCCCATGCTCTTGATGATCGAAGGGAGCCAGAAGCTGAAGCCGTATTGCCCCATCGCCGCACCAAAATACGCGACGGCGAGCAGCCACACCACGGGACGCTGGAATGCATCGCGCAGCGACACCGAGGTCTTCTGCTTGCGATCCGCGTCGATATTGACCTTTAGCAGAGCACGCTCCTCGGCGTCGAGCCACTTCGCACTGTCGATGCCGTCATCAAGGTAGAACAGGACCGCGACCCCGACGATCACGGACGGCACGCATTCGATCAGAAACAACCACTGCCATCCGGCAAGTCCCGCATGGCCATTGAACGACGACAGCACCCAACCGGACAGCAGTCCGCCCAGCACGCCTGCGATCGGGATGGCGGTCATGAACGTCGCGATGACGCGGCTGCGGCGGTTAGCGGGATACCAGTACGTCAGGTACAGGATGATGCCCGGGAAGAAGCCCGCCTCGGCGGCGCCGATCAGAAACCGCACCACATAGAACGCGGTGGTCGAATTGACGAACGCCATAGCGCCCGTGAGCATGGCCCACGAAATCATGATCCGCGCAATCCACCGACGTGCGCCCACCCGGTGCATGGCCAGGTTGCTGGGAATCTCGAAGATGAAGTAGGCCAAAAAGAAAATGCCGGCGCCGAGGCCGTAGATCCGCTCGCTCCAGCCCAGGTCGGAGGACATCTGCAACTTTGCGAACGCAATGTTGACGCGATCCAGGAAGGCGATGATGAAGCACAGGCAAAGGAAGGGGATGAGCCGCCACGTTACCTTGGCGTAGGCTCGATCCTCGACGGCAGCTTCCGCGTCGAAGGGCGCAATGATCGGGTGTGCCACGGGGATGTCTCCTGATTCAAGTAGTTTTCACAGCGGGCCCCAGTCTGCATCGGGTCATCCCCCAAGACAAACGATGAATCATGGCCTATTATTAAGCCAATCTGTTTAATCACCGGATATGCATGCCAGCGCCGCGCTTCACTCCCCGGCAGCTCACCGCGTTTCTCACCGTTGCCGACGTTCGCAACTTCGGCCGCGCGGGTGAGCGCCTGAGCCTCTCCCCCTCGGCGGTCAGCCAGCTGATTGCAGAGCTGGAGTCGGCCACTGGATTTCGCCTGTTCGATCGCACGACGCGCAGCGTCACGCTGTCTCCCGCCGGCCGGGAGTTCGTGGCGCCAGCCCGAAGCGTGCTGAAGCATCTGGAGCTCGCGCAGTCGGCGGCGGACGATATCCGCAATCGGGCGGCAGGCGTCGTGCGCATCGCGGCGCCGATGGTCATTGCAGGCTCGATCCTGCCCGAGGCAATTCAGGCCTATGCGGGGCAGCACCCGAAGGTCGTGATCCGGATCCGCGATGCCGCGGTGGACAACCTGATCGACATGGTCGCCAATGCAGACGTCGACATCGCCGTCGGACCAGATCAGTACGTCGACGACAGCGTGACTCGTATCAGTCTGTTCAAGAGTTCCTGGGTACTGTGGTGCGCGCCGGACCATCCGCTGGCGAAGCGCAAGACAGTCCCCTGGTCAGAGCTTCGACAGCACGCCGTAGTGGCCGCCGGCCACGACTATGACCGCAACGTGTCGCTGATGCACGCCGGTGCCGCCGAAGGCGAGCGCATCGCCCCGGTTGATGTCGTCGACAACATCAGTACCGCGCTGGGCATGGCCGCGGCGGGTATTGCGCTGACGCTGGCGCCTGCCTACGTGGGACTGCTTGCGAATCGACTCGGCCTGGTAATGCGGCGCATTGTGGATCCTGAGGTGATGCGCCAGGTGTGTCTGTACTATTCTGCCGTTCGCGCAGCCTCCCCCGCGGCCGAAGGTTTCCGGGAGCACTTGATGACATGGCTCGAAGGCAAGGACACCTTGGGAATCCCGCAACATACAGCAACGGCCAACGGCTCCCGTCGCTGAATTGGATTCGCAGACAGCCCGTCTCCACTTCCGCTGCAGATGGAACGTGATGTCAATTGGCAACCACCGCCGAATGTTTTATGTCCATCGGCCCGGGTTGTACGCCCGGGCCGGGCTTGCATAGCGGAAGCCGCTGTGCCGATGCTCATGGTTGCACCAGAAGACGAAGTGCGCGCCCCTGGTCCGCCCCGGACGTCAATGAATCTGCATGCCCCGCATTGCATGAAGCCGCCCGTGATGCCGCATCAGGTCATCATACTGACGCTGTAGCATGGCGTTGGCCTCCGGTGGCAGCGACTTCGCCAGTACGGACTGATACTCGCGCCTGGCGGCTTCTTCCTCGTGCTCGCAGATGCCCAGTATGGCGTCGTCGTTGCCGGGCTGCAGCATGTGGCGCAATGCCATCCAGCCACGGAGCAGGGTTCCTTGCATGCTGCCGCGGTCAGCAGGCTGGCCACCCATGGCACTGACCATGGACTGCAGTTCTTTCACCGACGTGCGACACGACGCCGCCGTGCTGGTCAGAATGTCGCGAAGCTGCATATCGTTCACATCGCTAGCGCCACTCATGCAGGCAAGTTCGCTGTCCTTGCCAGCCGAGATCAGCTGGTTCAGCGCCTGGAAAGTTTGTTGCTGGGTTTCGCCCATGGCTTTCTCCTAACATGCGTGCCGGCGACGCGGGCGTGGCGCGACTCGCCGGATAGCCAAAGGAAGGATCCGTTGCAGATTGGAGACGCCTGCGCAATGGCTCACGTGGTTTGCGGTGGATCCTGCCGGCCTGCCGATGTTGTGGCAAGGCAAAACCATGATAGGAGATGGCCAGCGCGGGAGCGGAAAGGATCACATGATCGGCGCCGAGCCGCCTCGGCGGCTCCCATTTGGCAGGTCCACTCCACCTACCCCGCCCGGAAGGAGGTCTCGCGCTGGTAGCTCACCGACATGCCTGCCTCACCGATGCGGCAACAAGCACAAGATTCCCGCGGCCGAGTCACGCGCGCGTGACCGCGCAAACCTTTGAGATCATGTAACCCACGCCGGCGATCCGGTGCTCGTGGCGTGGCGCGAAGGCGTTCAGGTGTGCGCGGATGCAGCGATCGATCGCCTGGCAGGCGCCAGCGTCGTCGAACCCCGGCAGAAACGACACCGAGATGCTCGGCAGCGGATAGTCGAACAGGTGTGCCTCTGCCAGCTGGGTGTAGAGATTGCCGTTGCGGAAGTCCGCCGGGATGTCGTCCCATCTTGGCAGCAGCTTGACGGTGCTGCTTTGCACATCGGCTTCGGTGATGCTGTCTACGTCGGACCGTGAGAGCGAATAGGTCATAGGGGTTTCATCCTTTCAGGAACATCGACGACACGAAGGCAGGATCCGCGTCAATTGCCATGATGGCGGCCATGGCAAGCTTAGATTCACTGCCGCAGCGCCCGCCACGCAAAGGATGCCAACGACTTTGCATTTCATGCCACCGCAGCCAAGTGGGCAATCCCCGAGGCACAGGACGTTCTGCCCACCGTTTTTTGTTGATACGAGGAGGCGGGCCAAGGTGGCCGTGCGTACCCTTTCATGAGCCGGTCCACAAGAGACATCTAACGTACGTTGAAAGTCAGACATCGGCCGACAGCCCATTCAAGGCGTTATGCCTACAACACAGGCATAAAGCCTTCGAGCAGCAGCAGATGTTTGATTCCACCGTGCAAGTCGGACCACCGGACAACAGGGGACACAAATCATGAAGTTGTACTACGCCCCAGGCGCTTGCTCGCTGGCGCCGCATATTGCCCTCCTCGAGGCTGGCCTGCCGTTCTCGACCGAGCGCGTCGACCTGCGCGCTCAGCCGCATACCACCGAGAGCGGCACAGACTACAAGTCCGTCAATCCCAAGGGCTATGTGCCCACGCTGGTGCTCGACAACGGCGAGGTGCTGACCGAGGCCGCGGTGGTCTTGCAGTACATTGCCGATCGCGCCCCGGAAAAGCGCCTTGCACCAGACCGCAATACGAATGATCGGTACCGGGTGCAGGAATGGCTGAACTTCATCTCGACCGAGCTGCACAAAGGTTTCGCGCCGTTCTGGAAACCGGACGTGCCGCAGGAGCAAAAAGACGCGGCGTGGGAGCGCCTGTCACAGCGGCTTGAATGGCTGGAGCAGCAGTTCAACGGCAAGGACTATCTGATGGGTCAGTTCGGCATCGCTGACTGCTACTTGTTCACGATCCTCAGATGGACCGACGTCTTCAAGCTGTCTCTTGATTCCTGGCCGGCGCTGAAAGCGTATCGGTCGAGAGTCGCTGCGCGACCATCGGTGCAGCAGGCACTGAAAGACGAGCAAATCGCCTGATCGATCCCGCCGGCATTCGGCACCCAATCAATCGCATGGCTCCGCGCCCTCCGGGCCGGCTCATCGCTACGCCTCGGAACAGCAAGCCGGCTGCGCCAACCCTGAGGCCTGGCGCAGACGTTCGTTCCTACCGCTCAAGTTCCCGGACCAATTCTTCGGCTTGCTCCCATACGCCAAAGCCATCGGCCGGCGAAAGATGACCGACTTCGCCTGCATCGACGAAACGGCTGCCCCAGGCTTGCGCCATGCCGCGAACGTTTTCGAAAGCTCCGATCGGGTCGTTACGGCTGGCCACCACAATGCTGGGAAATGGCAGGCGCTCTCTGGGCATGGGCGTCCAGCCGTTGTCCGCGAGCGTTTGCGGATCGGAGTAGCCGGCGGGCATCGGCGTATCGAAATCGGGCGGCGCAGCAAGCAGCACGCCCTGGACTTCACGCTTTGCCTGGCGCGCCCAGTGCACGGCAATCAGACAGCCGACACTGTGCGCCACCAGCACGATTGGCCCCTCGATGCCACGCACGACACGCTCCAGGTTTGCGACCCTGGCGCTGCGCAGCCGCTGGTCGTGATCGATTTGCGGCACGATATACACTTCCCTGCCCTGTTCGCGCAGGCGCTCCGCCAGCAACGTCTGCCAGTGGTCCGGCATATGGTCACGAAAGCCAGGGACAATCACGACGGTCGGCAATGTCGCAGAGGTCATTGGTTCAACTCCTTTATTGAGATCCAGTGCTGGAGAGTTTTCGGCAGCCGGGGACCAGCGCCCCCGGCTGTCTCGCTGCAAGCCAATCCAATGTTCAGAATATGTGCCGGATACCGACTGCGGCGCCAAACATCGACGACTGCCCGTTGGCAAGCGCATAGGAATTTCCCAACGCCAGGCTCGACGGGAACCCGCTCGCAGCCGAGTCGAGGGTCAGGCCGGCATTCTTGCTATAGGCCGTGGTCGGATAGATGTCCGTACGCTTAGATAATGAGTAGTCGACAATCAGCGCGATCTGCCAGGGATTAGCGACACTGGTGCTGCCACCCAGGTTCCTGATGTTCTGATAGTCATACTCGAGCGTGAAATCGAGCGCCGGCGACAGCCGATACTGCCCACCTATCCAGTAGAAATCGTCCCGGACCACCAGCCTGCCGGTCTGGTCCTTGTTCTGCCCCCAGCGATAGCCACCCATCACCTTCGCGGTGTCGTTGAAGGCGTAGCTGGCCATCGCGGCAGCCTTCTTGTACGTCCCGGTACCGGTGCCCATCGTCGGGTTCCACTGGTCATAGGCAAGCCCAAGCCCGACCGGCCCGGCCATATAGCTCAGGCCTGCGCCATAAGCCGTGTCGCGCCGGAACTGGCCCGGCACTTCACCGCCGCCGCCCGCTCCCGGAACCGCAGGATTGGTCTGAGGGAGGGCCGTGCCAACGCCAAATGACCAGTTCGCCTGTGCGATAAGGGGCCCGAACTTTCCGGTGTACTTCACCACGTTATCCTCGCGGAAGTTCGCGCCGGCGATAACGGCAGCCGGTTCGTACTGCGTGGCAAATCGTGCCGGCACGAAATTGGCCAGCGTGGAAAACAGCGAGTGGTATTGCCGGCCAAAGGTGATCTGGCCGATGCGGGTATCGAGACCGGCGAAAGCCTGGCGGCCGAACATGCGTCCGCCCTGCTGCTGGGTACCCGTATCGACATTGAAGCCGCCCTCGAGGGCGAAAACGGACTTCAACCCTCCGCCCAGGTCTTCGGTGCCGCGCAAACCCCAACGCGATCCGGAGTAGCCACCCGAGTTCTCCCGAAACACCTTCTGCGCCCGGCCGGAATTGAACCCGTTGCTGGCCTGTGGCACCACACCGACATGGTTGACGTACTCGACATTGATGTCCGCCACGCCGTACAGCGTTACGCTGGATTGCGCCTTTGCCACACCGCATGCCAAAACAGCAGCAAGAAAAACAATCCTCTGCTTCATCAGTTCCCTTCCTCCATGGTTCATGTCTGTTTCTTCTACTTCTTGGGACAGTATCTGGGTAACCCGGCTGCGCCCGCTTGCTTATCTGTGACATTTGCTTGCCAATTTGGGACAATGCCATTTCCCCTTTCCCGCCTGCCGGCAGGCTCGGTAACATCGTGGGGTTCATACGAGGATCGCGTCGCCAGATTGGAACCACCGTTATGCATAACGTCGGACGACTCGCTCGCAGCGCGAGCCTTACTGGCTACATTGAACTGATGGAGTCGCGCGGATACGACCCGGGAATCTTTCTGCGAAAGGTCGGGTTATCGCGAAGGCTGCTGAAGGATCCTGCGGGGCAGATTCCCAGCCATGCCCTGCGCGAGCTGCTGGAAGTGACGGCAAGCGCCACGGGCATGGAAGACATCGCGCTGCGGCTCGCGGCACGCCGCACGTTTTCCAGCCTGGGTCCGATCAGTGTGGTGTTGAAGGAAGAGCCTTCGCCACGGCTGGCACTGGATGCCTTGTGCCGTTACCTGAAGCTGATCAGCCCCTCGCTGATCATGCGGATCGAGGAGAAGGCGCAAACGGTGATCATCCGGGAGGATCTGCTGCCCACGCCGGGACAACCGACCCGACAGGCAATGGAGCTGACGGTCGCCATGATGTTCCGCATCCTCGGTGAACTGATCGGATCCCATTGGCGCCCACAGCAGGTTTGCTTCACGCACCGGCCGCCGGCCGACATGTCAGCCCACCGCGCATTCTTTGGCCGCAATCCAAAGTTCGGGCAGTCGTTCAATGGCATCGTGTGCGGGGCGGCCGATCTCGACAGGCCGCGCACCCCGGACAATTCGGGGGCAACGCAACTGGCACGGGATTACCTTGACGCCGCGCTGATGCGGCGCGGCGAAGGCATCCGCGACTCGTGCCGGGATCTCATCATGGCGCTGCTTCCCGGCGGCCGCTGCACCGCGCAGCAGGTGGCACGGCACCTGCGTATCGATCGCCGCACCCTGCATCGCCATCTCATCGCAGAAGAACTGACCTTTACGGCCCTGCTCAACGAGGTGCGGACAGACCTGGTGAAGCGACACCTGGAGGAGAGCGACCTGCTGATCGGCGAGATCTCGGGCCTGTTGGGCTTCGCCAACCAAAGCAGTTTCAGCCACTGGTTCCGCGCGGCCTTCGGCTGCAGCGTGACTCAATGGCGCAGCCAGGCGGCGGATCGCCGCCCGCCTGCCCTCCTCAATCAGCGATAAGCACCAGCTTGCCCATATGCTGGCTGCGCTGGATGTAGGCGTAGGCTTCGCCAATGTCATCCATCCGGAAAGTCCGATCGATCGGGAGTCGCAGTTTGCCTTCACGGAAGTACGGCAAGAGATCACGCGCGCACGCCTGGATGCAAGCGACCCGTTCCGCCTCGCTGCGCGTGCGGAATGTGGCGCCAATGAGCTTCAGGCGATTCAGCCACAACAGATTGATATCGATCTCCGCCGTGGCGGCACCGCCCAGGCGGGCAAGGTTCACCAGCCGTCCCTTTACCGCGAGGCTCCTGATATGGTCGGGGAATGCCGTGCCGCCAATGGTATCCATGATGACATCAACGCCACGCCCCTCGGTGGCCGCCATGATCGATTCGACCTGCGATTCAATAGACGAATTGATGCCGACATCGACGCCATAAGCGGCCAGCCGCTGGAGCTTCTCGGCCGACCGCGAAGACGCGATCACCGGCCGGGCGCCCATCGCTGACGCGATCATGATGGCAGCCATGCCGACACCACCGGAAGCGCCATTGATAAAGACCGACTCGCCCGGCTTCAGCTCACCGTTGCTCACCAGGGCGTCATGGGCAGTGATGAATACATTGGGGAACGCCGCGGCATCGACCCAGGATACGCCGTCAGGAACCGGCATCAGCGCCAGGGGCGCCGCGACCGTATATTGCGCATGGCAGCCACGACCATGGCCCATGACACGGTCGCCTTCGCGCCAGCCGCTTACCTGGTCGCCAACGCTTGCGACCTCCCCTGCGAACTCCACGCCAGCGGTCATCGGGCTGCCGGTCCGATGCTCCCGCATGTACTTGATCTCGCCGAAGTTGAGACCGGACGCACGCACCCGCACCAGCACCTCGTTGGGCCCCGGCTTTGGCACCGGAATGTCGTGCACCTCAAGCCGACCGCCGTCGGCGCCGGGTAGTACCCTGACTGCCTTCATCTTTCCTCCTGTTGCATTCTTTGCGGTGGCGTCAGAACGCCACGCCTTGTCTGCCCTTGAGCTGCAGCATGCCGCGGGTCTCGTCGGGGGTCGCGATCTCCAGGTTCAGCGATTTCAGCACCGCGACGATGCGCTGAACCTGGTCGACATTGCTCTTCGCGAGACGGCCCGGCCCGTCCCATAGTGAATCCTCGAGCCCGACGCGGACATTGCCGCCCATCGAAGCCGCCATCGAGGCGAGCGGGATCTGGCTGCGGCCCGCGCCCAGCACCGACCAGTAGTAGTCGTCGCCAAACAGGCGTTCCGCCGTCCGCCGCATATGCATGACGTCATCGGGGTGCGTGCCGATTCCGCCCAGCAGGCCAAAGACGGACTGGATGAAGAAAGGCGGCTTGAGAATGCCACGGTCGATAAAGTGCGCGGCCGTATAGAGATGGCTGGTGTCGTAGCATTCGATCTCGAAGCGCGTGCCGTGGTCCGCGCAGGATTCGAGGATATAGCGGATGTCCCTGAAGGTATTGCGGAAGACGCGGTCTTCCGAACCCTCGAGGTACGGGCGCTCCCAGTCGTGGCGGAACTCCCGGTAGCGGTCAAGCATCGGGTAGAGCCCGAAGTTCATCGAACCCATGTTCAGCGAGGCCACCTCTGGCTTGAGCTGCAAGGCCGGCTGCAACCGTTCCTCCACGAGCATGTTCGGGGCGCCCCCCGTCGTGAGGTTGATCACGACATCCGACCGCTCGGCGATTACCGGCAGGAAGGCGCGGAACAGCTCGGGGTCCTGCGATGGCTGGCCATTCTCAGGCTTGCGTGCATGAAGATGGACGATCGACGCACCGGCTTCCGCGGCCGCGATTGCCTCCCGCGCAATCTGGTCGGCCGTGATCGGCAGGTGTGGCGACATGGTGGGCGTGTGAATCGCTCCAGTCACGGCACAGGTCACGATGACCTTGCTCTGGATGGCTGCCATGGCGAGTTTCTCCGTTCGGTTCCGGCGTCATTCCGGCGTCATTCCGGCGTGAAGTTGATGGAGCGCAGCAGCTTTCCCTGGCGCTCATGCGATTCACGTACGTCCTTGGCCAGCTCTTCGGAAGTTGCCGGCGAGCCGGCGTCCATCCCCAGATCTTCCAGCTTCTGTCGCAGCTTTGGCGACTGCATTGCCTTGAGGGTCGCCTCGCGCATCCTGGCAATGACTGCCGGCGGTACGCCGGGTGTCGACCAGAGTCCCATCCAGCCCACTTCATTCAGGTCCGGATAGCCCAGTTCGGCAAACGTTGGAACGTTGGGAAGCGCTGCCATCCGTTTGGGAAATGCCACGGCAAATGCCTTGAGTTTGCCTGACTTGATGAACGGCAACGACGTGGCGGGAGCGTCGAACATGAGGGGCACCTGCCCGCCCATGACGTCCTGCAATGCCTGGGGCGAGCCCTTGTAGCTCACCGTGCCGGTATCGAGTCCGGCCAGACGGTTGAATTGCACGCCAATCGTTTGCCCACGTGTGCCAATGCCGAAATTGGCGTAGTCAACCTTGCCGGGGTTCGCCTTGATATACGTGACGAGCTCGGAAAGATTCTTTGCGGGCAGGCCTGGATTGCCGACAAAGATCAGGCCCTGCCGGGTAAGCTGGGCAATGGGAACGATGTCCTTGAACGGATCGTAGGACACCTTCACCGCGTGGGGCACTTCCGCGGCAATCCCCTTCTGGATCAGCAGGAATGTGTATCCATCCCGCGGCGCAGACATCAGGCTCTGGACGGCGATGGTGCCACCAGCGCCCGTCTTGTAATCGACGACGACAGTCTGGCCAAGCGGCCCCTGCAACTCGTGCGCATAGAGCCGCGCCACGATATCAGCGGTCCCGCCCGGCGGCCCGCCAACAAGTATCCGCACGGGCTTCGCCGGCCATTCGGCGGCCCAGGCCGCGTCGATGGCCGGCATCAGTGCGCTAAAGGCAAACGCGAGCGCCAGAGTGTGGCGTCCAATCTTGGGGGGGCATCTCATTGCAGTCTCCATCTTGGTTGGATCGGCAGCTTTCATCGGGGCGACGATCGTCAGCATGCTGTCCGCCTGTCTTTCTGTACCGGGTCTTCGTGTCCGGTCTGATCGTCACGGCGACGGCCAGGGCCGTCGGCCATCGTGTCCGGTGGGTCGCTTTACTGTGTCTTGCGCAGATAACCCTGGGTGCCACCATTCCGGTTGGGCGCGAAGCCATTGGCGTGCAGGGTTTCCTCCACCGAGTCGTAGAACACGCCGATCTTGGAAATCTCGCGCGCCTCCCTGGCGGTGGCGATTTCGCGCCCGAATTCCTGCGAAATGCGCACCAGTTGCTCGATCTGCTTCACGGTACTCTGCTTTGCCGTCCGTTTCTGGTTCCACAGTCCATCTTCGATACCGCAGCGCACGTGCAGGCCCATGGCGATGCCCATCATATTGACCGGCAGCACGTTGCGCACATTGCTTTCCACCGTCACGACCGCGCCATCGGGCACGCCACGGATGAAGTTGGCAAGGCTGTAGACGCTGGGCGTGTCCATGCTGCCGCCGATGGCCACCCAGTTCATGACCAGCGGCCCTTTGTAGAAGCCGCGGCGCATCAGCCGCTCCACTGACTCGAAGCTGTTCGTGTTGTAGCACTGGAAGGCGCTCTGGATGCCCTTGGCGGACAACCGGCGGACGTGCTCCTCCACCCATCCCGGCTGCGCTGGCACCGTCATCTCCTTGTAGGCATTGAAGACGGCGGGATTTTCGCGAGAGGTGCCCTTGAAGTCCGCATCTTCCGCATGGTCGGTCACGTTCATTTGCGACGTGTTCACCGTTACCGTCACCTGGTCCGGCGTGGGCTCAAGTTCGGCCAGCATGTGGCGCGTATCGTCCGACAACCACTTGGCGGCCTGGCCTTCGTCCTCGGGAGCGAAGGAAATGGAGCCGCCCACCTGGATGATCATTTCCGGGACCGCCTTGCGCACCCCGGCAATCAGTTCGTTGAACTTGGAGAGCCGCTTGCTGCCCTTGCCGTCCAGTTCCCGTACGTGCAGGTGCAGCACCGTGGCGCCTGCGTTATAGCAATCCACCGCCTTCTGGATCTGGGCTTCCATCGTGACGGGAATGTCTTCTGGGAAGTCGGATGGCACCCAGCCCGGGGCATAGGGGGCGGCGGTGATGATCAGCGGCTGCTGGTTTTCGGGAAAAAGGTGACCGTCGAGAAAATTCATCGTGATTCTCCGGAGGAAAAGTGCGTGCGGATCAATACGGGATATCGCCCACGATGCCGGCGCGTTCCATCTTGCGGGGTGCCGGCCAGTAATCGTTGAGGGCGTAGTGCTGCGTGGAACGGTTGTCCCAGATCGCAACGTCCCCCTCCTGCCACGACCACCGCACCTGGTATTCGGGAATGGTGGCGCGGCTGACCAGGTAGTTGAACAGCAGCGAAGCGCCCGGCGCCTTGTCGATGCCGTGGCGGACGTTGGCCGGCGTGCTGTAGTTGGTGAAGTGCGTCGAGAATCCCGCGCCCACGAACAGGATCTTCTCGCCGGTCTCCGGATGCGTGCGCACCACCGGATGCTCGACGGACGGGTGATCCTGCACCAGCTTCGCGCGCGCTTCCGGGGTCATGACCGCGCCGAAGCTGTGCTCGATGCTGGCCCGCGCGCGCAGGCCGTCGATCTTCTGCTTGATGTCCTCCGGCAGTTCCTCGTATGCCTTCACCATGTTCACCCAGATGGTGTCGCCGCCGATCTCCGGGCATTCGATGCAGCGCAGGACCGCACCCATCGCTGGGTTGGGACGCCACAGGCCGTCACAGTGGTAGTTGTTCTCATAGCTGTGCGGGTTGTCGCTCCGGTAAACCCGCACGAGACCCGGATGATCGGGATCGCTGCCGACGACGGGATGGTCTTCCAGCTTGCCGAAGCCGCTTGCGAAGGCAACATGCTCGGCACGCGTGATGTCTTGCTTGCGAAAGAAGAGGACACGGTGCTTGAGCAGCGCCGCCCTGATCTCGGCGAAGCGCACCGGGTCCCGCGACACCTCGCCAAGATGCACCCCTGTGATCTCGGCGCCAATGGCGGGAGTAATTTGCCTGATTTTCATGTTGATGTCGCCTCCAGTCTGGTAATGCCCGGACCAGGTCAGTGTCCGGCTTCGGTGAATCAAGTATCGGACGGCCATCGCATTCCAAGTTTGTTTTTTTGGGACTCACATTTGCTAATTTGGGACATTCCCGAAGCAACCGTGGCGGCTCGGGGCCCTGATTTCCCATCCCGTCGTACTGGTAACGGGAGCGACGGCCGGCATCGGCCGGGCAGCCGCTCTCGCCTTCGGCCGTGAAGGTGCCCGAGTCGTCTGCTCGGGCCGGAACGCTGTGGCAGGAGCCAGGCTGGTCGAGGCGTTAAGGCAACTGGGCGCAGACGCGGATTTTGTGGCGGCCGATGTCAGCCGCGAAGAGGATGTCCATCGAATGGTGGAACATGTCGTTGCGCGCTTTGGTCGTCTCGATATCGCCGTCAACAGTGCCGGCACGGAAGGGACACCGGGACCGATCGTGAATCAGACCGTAGCGTCGTATACAGCGACTTTCGACGCCAATGTACTCGGCACCTTGCTTTGCATGAAGCATGAATTGCGCGTGATGCAGGCGCAGCGGCATGGCGCGCTGATCAATCTCTCCTCCACGATGGGAAGCCGGGGCAATCCGCAGAATCCGATCTATGTAGCGAGCAAGCACGCGATCGAGGGCCTGACCAGGTCAGCGGCCCTCGAAGCGAGTAAATTCAATGTCAGGGTGAACGCGGTGGCCCCGGGTCCAATTGAAACGGACATGCTCGAGCGCATTGCCGGCGGCGCCGAAAAGATCGCGGGGGTCGCCGCGACCATCCCGGCCGGGCGTATCGGAACACCCGACGAGGTCGCAGACGCCATTACGTTCCTTGCGTCCGGCAAGGCCAAATACATTACCGGCCAGATCCTTCACGTGAACGGCGGCAAGACGGCTGCGTAACTCCGTGGCAAGGCGAGACGGTTGCATCGGTGCCGCTAGCCCGCGACAGGCGGAAACACGTACCACGCGCCATTGCGGTGGCGGAAGAAGGCAATGGACAGGCGCCGCGTGGCTTTGGTCGATTCGACACACACGACGCAGCCCTTATGGTTGGCAAGGTGCCTGAAGCAGGCGACCCGAGCCGGGCTGGCATTGCTAGGCGACAACCACTTTTCTACCAGCGCGTGTAACGAATTATCTGTCTTGCGCATCGTGTCACTCCTCCTGAGGCACGCCTCACTGGTACTGCACGCTGCATCGGCACGTCCTTGATTCAAGGCTAGGTGCGGAACATCGCCAATGCCTTCAGTAAGGGACAACAAGACGCGTCAGGACGAACTGAATCATTCGTAGGAAATTCCTGACAGGAGGTACCCAAGCACCGATCAGCGCACGCGTCAGCCGGTTCCCGTCGCTCTGCTGCAGTCGTTGCGCCGCGTCGGCCCTGACGACTTCAGGGAAGCTGAGCCCTCAAGTCCTGCAGCAGCGTCGGCACCAGTTCGGACACCGTGGGATGGATGTGCACCGCGCGGCTGATCGTCGTGTAGGGCGCCCTGGCATACATGATGTCGAGCAGTGAATGAATCACCTCGTCACCGGTCAGGCCAAGGATCGCGGCGCCAAGGATCATCCGCGTGTCTGCGTCGACCACCACCTTCATGAAGCCCAGGCTCTCGCCTTTCTCCACTGCCCGTCCGACGCGGCTCATTGGGCGGATGCCGACCAGCACCTTCCGCCCGGACTGCCGCGCCTCGCTCTCCGTCATGCCGGCGCGGGCCAACGGAGGATCGATGAACATGGCATAGGCTGCAATACGGTCAGCCACCTTGCGCGGGTCGTTGTCGAGGAGGTTGGCAGCAACGATCTCATGATCGTTGTACGACGTATGCGTAAAGGCACCGCGGCCGTTGCAATCGCCAAGCGCCCAGATGCCAGGGACATTGGTGCGCAAATGTTCGTCTACCTTGATATAGCCGTGAGCGTCGGTCTCGACCCCTGCCTTGTCGAGCCCGAGGTCGTCGGTATTGGGCACGCGCCCTACCGCCAGCAGCAGGTGCGAGCCATGGACTTCGGGCGCGCCGGCCGCGCAATCGAGCCCGACGGCAATATGATCGCCGTCCCTGCGCGCACTCAGGCAGTTGGCATTGAGCCGAACTTCGATTCCCTCGGCTTCCAGTATCTCCCGCACTGCCTGCGACACATCCTCGTCTTCGCGCTGGACCAGGCGCGGGCCTTTTTCGACGACGGTCACCCTGGCCCCGAAACGCCGGTACATCTGGCCAAACTCGAGGCCAATGTAGCTCCCGCCAATGATGATCAGGTGCTCCGGCAGGAAATCCACTTCCATCATGCCCGAGTTGGTGAAGTATGGCACCTGATCCAGCCCGGGCATGGGCGGAACCAGGGCCCGGCCGCCGACGTTCACGAAAATCTGGTCGGCTTCCAGCAGTTCGCCGTTGACTCGCACACTATGTGCGCTCTCGAAGCGAGCATGGCCCTGATAGACCGCGGTGTTCTCCAGGCCGCGCACCCACTGCTCCACACCACTGCTGGACCGGCCCGAGATTTCGTCCTTGCGTGCCTTCACCCGCTTCATGTCGACGGCCACCGCCCCGCCGATCGTCACGCCGTATTCGTCAGCCCGCCGCGCCAGTTGGGCTGCGTACGCGCTCGCGATAAGGGTCTTGGTGGGAATGCAGCCGGTGTTCACGCAGGTGCCGCCAAAATGCGCGCGCTCGATGACGGCCAGTTTCATGCCCGCGCCGGCCAACCGCGCGGCGAGCGCGGGACCGGCTTGTCCGGTGCCAATGATGATCGTGTCGAATCCTTGAGCCATTACGATTCTCCTTGCCTGGTACGGTGCTCACCGCAGTGGATGACAAGAGCCGCCGTCGATCACTGACAACTTTAGGTGAAAGTCCACCAATTGATCCTAAAGTGGAGAAAGCGTCTGATCATCCAGGGACGCCGTCCTGAAGTTGCGTTCTGTTTGCATGGCACAAACTGCAATGCCGGGAACCACGCCGACGCCAGCCCTGCAGGCGCGGAACCAGCCTGACTCAAGCCAAGGAGATTGCGATGTCTGACGATCTTGTGATTCGGAACATGACACGCGCCGAGCTGGATCAGCTGGTCGGATGGGCGGCAAGCGAGGGGTGGAACCCTGGCCTTCACGACGCGGCGCTGTTCTGGGCCACGGATCCGGATGCCTTTATCGCCGCGGAGCTGGATGGGGAACTGATCGGCGGGGGTGCGATCACCTCGTACCACGGGGAGTTCGGCTTTATGGGCTTCTTTATCGTCCGCCCGGAGTTTCGTGGCCGCGGGTTGGGCAACACGCTGTGGCATGCGCGCCGCGACCGGCTGCTTGCGCGGCTGCGGCCCGGTAGCACCATCGGGCTGGATGGTGTCTTCGCGATGCAGGACTACTACGCCAGGGGTGGCTTCGTCTTCTCCCATCGCAACCTGCGCTTTCGTGCCGAGGTGCCGCCTGATCAGCCCGGCTCCCAGCCCCGCCCGCCTGAGCCGCCGCGCCCGGATGATGCGCTCGTCCTGCTGGCCGAGGTGCCTTTCGACGACGTGCTGGCATACGACCGCACATGCTTTCCCGCCCCGCGCGAAGCCTTCCTGCGCGGATGGGTCCGGCAGGCGGATGCGCTGGCGCTGGGATGCTTGCGCCAGGGCCGGCTCGCCGGATTCGGCGTGGTGCGCCGGTGCGGGGAAGGCTGCAAGATCGGACCCCTGTTTGCTGACGACGCCGACGCGGCCGAAGCCCTCTACGCACGCCTGGCCGCCTTTGCATCCGGCGGCCCGCTGTTCCTCGATGTGCCGGAAAACCACCCCGCAGCCATGGCGCTGGCACATCGGCACAGCATGACGGAAGTCTTCGGCTGCGCGCGCATGTATCACGGGCCATCGCCCGGCCTGGTGCACAAGCGCATCTTTGGCATTACGACCTTTGAACTGGGATGATGCAAGCACGCGACCTGGCCGGCTACGGCAACGCCCCGCCCGATCCGCGCTGGCCCGGTGGCGCGCGCGTGGCGCTGCAGTTTGTGCTGAATATCGAGGAAGGCGCCGAATCGTGCATCCTGAATGGCGACGCGAGATCCGAAGCGTACCTGCACGAACTGCCCGGCCGGCCGCCGCGCGAGGCGGAGCGCGACTGGAGTGTCGAAAGCATGTACGAGTACGGCGCGCGTGCCGGCGTCTGGCGCTTGCTCGACCTCTTCGCCGAGCGCCGCCTGCCGCTGACCGCGTTCGCGGTCGGTCGCGCGCTGGAGCTCAATCCGCGGATCGGGCAGGCGCTCAGTGCCGCAGGACACGAGGTTGCGGGGCATGGCTACCGCTGGATCGACTATCGTGACGTACCTGAAGACGAAGAGCGGCGCCAGATTCAACTGACGGTCGCGGCGATCGAACGTATTTGCGGCAAGCGGCCGGTGGGCTGGTACACGGGGCGGGTCAGCGCCGCGACGCGGCGCCTTGTCCAGGAGGAAGGCGGCTTCCTCTACAGCTCGGATGCCTACAACGATGACCTGCCGTACTGGCTCTCCGGCTCGCCGCCGCTGCTGGTGATTCCTTATACGCTTGTCAACAACGACGCCCGTTACCTGCTGCCCGACGGCTTTGCCTCCGGGGACGATTTTTACCAGATGCTGCGGGACGCGTTCGACCAGTTGTGGCACGAGGGTGCGCGCGCACCGAAAATGATGAGCGTCGGACTGCATGCCCGCGTCAGCGGTCATCCCGGGCGTGCCATGGCGCTTGCACGGTTCCTGGACTACGTGCGCGGGCATGACGCCGTGTGGATCTGCCGCCGCGAGGACATTGCCAGGCACTGGATGGCGCATCACCCGGCGTAACTTGCCGGTGCGTGCCCTTGCCCATCACGCCTGACCGCTCTGGCGTGTAGCGACCCATCGCCGCACGGCCCCGCTCAAGGACGATGAGGCCCTGCTGGCAGAAGTCGGTGCGGCGCTGGCCATGACCTATGCATAAGAACCAACCCTCGAGCGTCAGCGGTCACTGGCTTCAACGCATCGCGCTGCCCGCCGGTGTGAAAGCCGACGCCTTGCCGCTGCTGGCCGGCCGCGCGCTGCGTGGCATCTGTGATGGCTATGTGGCCGTGCTGTTGCCGGCCTACCTGCTGGCGCTGGGCTTCGACCCGGTGGCAGTCGGGCTGATCAGCAGCGCGACCCTGATCGGTTCTGCCCTTGCCACGATCCTGGTCGGGATCGTCGGGCACCGCTACCCGCAACGCCGCTTGCTGATGCTGGCGGCTGCCCTGATGGTTGCGACCGGGCTCGGCTTCGCGGGCTTCTCCACGCTGTGGCCGCTTCTGGTGGTCGCCTTCGTCGGCACGCTTAACCCTGGCTCCGGCGATGTCAGCGTCTTCCTGCCGCTGGAACACGCGCGCCTGGCGGAATCGGCCTCGCCCGACAACCGGACAGCGCTGTTCGCCCGCTACGGCCTGATCGGGGCATTCTCATCCGCGTTGGGCGCACTGGCAGCGGTCATCCCTGCATGGCTGGCGGGGCAATCCTGGCTGTCGTCGCTCGATGCCATGCGCCTGATGTTCGTTTTTTACGGGATCACGGGGCTGCTGCTGTGGCGTCTCTACGCGCGCCTGCCTGCCACGCAGCCTCATGGAATGCCCCTGGCGACAACACCATTGGGCCCGTCCCGTCCGATCGTATTGCGCCTGGCCATGCTGTTCAGCGTGGACGCGTTCGCGGGCGGGCTCGTCGTCAATTCGCTGCTGTCGCTGTGGCTGATGCAACGTTTCGGCCTGAGTCCTGCCGCGACCGGGCGGTTCTTCTTCCTGGCAGGCCTGCTCACGACGTTCTCGCAGCTTGCCGCGGTGCCGCTGGCGCGCAAGATCGGCCTGCTCAATACGATGGTGTTTACGCATATCCCTTCCAGCCTGTGCCTGATTGCGGCCGCTTTCGCGCCCACGATGGTGATGAGCCTGGCCTTGCTGCTGGCTCGCAGCGCACTGTCGCAAATGGATGTGCCGACCCGCACGGCCTATGTGATGGCCGTTGTCACTCCGCCTGAACGGGCGGCGGCGGCAAGCCTGACCGCGGTGCCGCGCAGCCTGGCTGCCGCGCTCAGTCCTGCGCTCGCCGCTACGTTGATGGCCTATGGCCATGCAAGCGCGCCGCTGGTCGCCTGCGGCCTGCTGAAGATTGCATACGACCTTGCCATGCTGCTCGCGTTCCGTCGGGTCAAGCCACTCAACTGACGGCTCGGCCCGATACGGGAGCGGCGAACCGGCCAGCCCATCGTGACGGCATCATGACTTGCCGTGGAAGATTTGTCTGGCAACCGCCATGTCGCTCGGCTAGTATGTTGTGCATCGCACCATGCGAGCCGCTGCGCGCCCCGCTCCAGAACCTGATGTGACGAAAATTCGCCCGATCGCAACCCGCGCGGGCGTTGGTGCGGTCATGCCGGTGCCAGACAGAATCTCAACAAGGGAAGTGGAGACATGGCAGACAATTTTGACAGCCAGATCGTACAGCTCGGCGCGTACAAGGTTGAAAAGGGAAAAAGCTCGATATCGGGGCTTTCGTCAGGCGCCTTTATGACCGTGCAGCTGCACCTGGCCCATTCGTCGAGCTTTTGCGGCGCAGGGGTTATCGCGGGAGGCCCATATCGCTGTGCCGAGTCCTTCCGCTCGGCGTCGGCGGTAGCAGAGGATGCCTTCGAACTGAATGCACTGCATCTGTGCATGAACCCGCTGGTGCCGCGGACCGCGCCCAACGCCAGGCATCTTGCCGAGCTTGCACATCAGACCGCACTCGCCGGCGAAATCGACGCTATCTCCAATCTTGCCGGGCACCGCGTCTATGTCTTCACCGGCAGCGAGGACAGCGTGGTGTATTCGAGCGTGGTGGCACGCACCCGCGAGTTCTACCGCCTGCTTGGCGTCAGCGCTGACGACATCCTCTATGACGACAGCGTGCCGGCCGGCCACTCGATCATCACCGACAATGCCGAGGATTCGCCGCTGGCCACCAACCAGCCGCCATATATCAACAACGGCGGATTTATCCAGTCCCACAGCATCCTGCGGCACATCTACGGCAAGCTGCACGCGCCCTCGCCACGACCGGGCGGGCGCCTGCTGCGCTTCGACCAGAGCGAGTTCTTTGGCAACGAGGCGCGAGCCAGCATGAGCAAGTATGGCTACGCCTATGTGCCGCAGGCTGTCGCCGACGGCGCCGAGGCCCGGGTCCATATCGCCCTGCACGGCTGCAAGCAAGGCTACAACTATATCGACTTCACCTTCGGCCAGTCCGACTTCGCCAGCCAGCCGCCTTATGGCAACCGGTATATCACGACGACGGGCTACAACAGTATTGCCGACAGCAACAATATCATCGTGCTGTATCCACAGGCCGAGGGTACGGATGACAGCCTGACGCAGAACCCGGACGGCTGCTGGGACTGGTGGGGGTATTCCTGCGCGGACGCCGAGCGGCCGGACTACTACTCGCGCAACGCAATCCAGATCAAGGCAATTCACGGCATGCTTAGCCGGCTTGGCGGTTGAGGGAGGAGCAAGATGGAAGGAACCACGATGAGTCACCACGACGGCGCGCTGACCGCGCCGAATACCGAGGCGGTGCCAGCACTTCACCACGCCCTCGCCATGACCCAGCCCGCCGCGATGCAGCGTGCCTTGATGCTCCAGACGCTGACGAGCGGGTGGGCCATGCGTACCGCCGGTACCGGAGCCAAGGCCCTGAACCTGGCGCCATTCAGCATGGATACGCAACTGCTCACGGAGTTGCTGCAGTTCCAGTCCGCGATCGTTCAGCGCCTGCAGGCGCAGCAGCAGGAATGGTTGCACGGCTGGGCCGCCTGGCTGCAGGAGCGCGCGCAGGTCAAGCGTGCCAACACCATATCCAAGCTGGTCGAGCAGGAATTCGACCTGCTCGCCCGCGCGATGCTGCTGGCAAGCGGCCAGATGGTCGACCTGGTGACCCTGCAGGAGAATATCGAGGTCAACAGCGGCTACTGGATCGGACAAATGCTGGCCGCAAAATCAGCGGAGCAAGCGGAATAGTTGCTTGCGTGGCGACCTTGGCATTATGACAGCCAGCAAGTCGCCATTCCCTGCCCGTGATGGCAAGTGCCCGCGCCCGCGTTCAGCCGAAACGCACGGGATCATACGGTCGGGCATCGACCCACGGCTGCTCGCCATCGATCAGCTCGCCCAGCAGCCGGGCCGTGACGGGCCCCAGCGTGAATCCCTGGTGGCCATGCCCGAAGTTGAACCACAGGCCGCGATGGCGCGGCGCCTGTCCTACGATCGGCAACATATCGGCGACGCACGGCCGCGCGCCCAGCCACGGAGCCTCCTCGACCGGCTCGCCGATGCCCACCAGTTCGCGCGCGTGGCGCTCGGCCTTATGCAACTGGACCGGCGTCGGCGCCGCATCGTGATGCGCGAACTCGGCGCCGGTGGTCAGGCGCAGGCCACGCTTCATCGGCGCCAGGAGGAAGCCGTTCTCGACATCCAGCAGCGGCAGCGACGGCATGGATTCGGCTGCATAGTGGCGGTGGTAGCCGCGTTTGACGAACAGCGGGAAGCGGTAGCCGAGCGGCCGGATCAGCGCCGAGGCCCACGGCCCCAGCGCAATGACGGCGTGGGCGGCGTTGACCGGCCCCTCGTCCGTCGCCACGGTCCAGCCGCTTCCCGTCTGCTTCAACGTCGTCGCGTCGCCGCGGCGCACGATGCCGCCAGCCTGCGTGTACAGCGCGGCATAGCGGCTGACCAGCTCGCCCGGATCAGCGACGGTCCACGGATCGCGCCAGTGGATGGCCCCGGCCAGCGCGCCGCGCCACGCCGGGTCGGTTGCGGTGATGCCGGCCTGATCGAGGACCTGGTAGTCGAGCCCGTGCTGCTGTCCGACTACGGTCGCGGCACGCGCCGCATCGTCGAAGGCTGCCGCGCTGCGATAGGCCTGGAGCCATCCCGACTTGCGCACGAGATCGTCGGCGCCGGCCAGCGCAATGAGGCGCTCGTGCTCGGCCAGGCAATGGCGGATGAGCGCGCTGTAGGCCGTGACGGTGCTGGCATAGCGGTCGTGCGCGGATTCGCGCCAGTAGCGCGCCAGCGTCGGCAGCAGGCTGGCGAGCGCGCCGGGGTGGTAGTGGACATCATTACCCTGCCGTGCCACCACGCGCAGCATCGCCATCCACTCGCGCGGAAAGGCGTACGGCTGCACCGCTTCACGCTGGATGATGCCGGCGTTGCCATAAGACGTCTCCCTGCCCGGCTCCCGCCGGTCGACCAGCACGACCGCATGGCCGCGCTGGCGCAGCGCCAGCGCAGTGCAGACGCCGACCATGCCGGCGCCGAGTACAACGATGTCCTTTGTCATGATGTCTGATGCGATGCTGCCGCGCGGGCAGGCCTGCGATCCGGGATCCGAAGCCTGATTCTGCCTCGGCGGCATGGCCGTGCGGAATATTGTTGGCAAGCAATTATTGGAATCGGCGATTGCCTTTACGGCAATCATCGGTGGCTGATGTGGGTGATGGCCTCGACGAGGTGCTGCACAAAGGCGCGTCCCGCCGGCGGCAGGTTGCGGCGGGCCAGCGTCTGGATCTCGATATAGCGCTCGTTCATTTCGCGGTCGCGCAGCGGTATGGCGGCAATGCTGCCTTCCAGCAGCCGTCGCCGGACCGACAGCTCGCCATAGAAAGCGACGACGCCGCCACCGGCCGTCGTGAAACCGACCAGCGAATCCAGGTTGTTGCTGGAAAAAACGGTCTGGTAGCTCAGCCCCTGGCGGCTGCAACTGGTGTCCAGCAGCTGCCGCAGCGAGCTGTCCTTCGGCGGCAGCGCCAGCGGGTAGCCGACCAGCTGGGACAGCGAGAGCTGGCGCTGTCCGGCCAGCGGGTGGTCCGGCGCCATGATCGCCAGCACCGGCGCCGGATGCCGCAATTCCACTTCGATCTCGAGCTCGGGCAGCCCGCTCAGCGTGATGCCGATATCCGCCTCGCCGTCCCGGATGCGGCGCGCGATGTCGCCTTGCGCGCAGACGTCCAGGTCGAAGCGGATCCCGCCATGCTTTT
Source organism: Cupriavidus consociatus (assembly GCF_017814975.1). Lineage (GTDB taxonomy): Bacteria > Pseudomonadota > Gammaproteobacteria > Burkholderiales > Burkholderiaceae > Cupriavidus > Cupriavidus consociatus. Next base: position 251,393 of record NZ_JAGIQA010000001.1, on the reverse strand, counting down.
CCCGGAAGCTGGCGGCCAGTGCCGGGATGAAATCGTGGGCGATGCCCTCGACGCTTGCCAGGCGCACCTGGCCGACGCGCAGGCCGCGCAGCGCCTGGATATCGCCGGTGACGCGATCGATCTCCTGCTGCGCGCGCTTGGCATGCGCGGCCAGCAGTTCACCCGCGGCGTTGGGCACGAGGCCGCGGGCGCGCCGGTCGAACAGCAGCGTATCCAGCTCGCTCTCCAGCTTGGCGATCTGCCGGCTTACCGCCGACGGCGCCACGTTGAGCTTGAGCGCGGCGTCCTTGACCGAGCCGGTGCGCACGACTTCCAGGAAGTAGCGGACCGCGGTTTCCTGCAGGATGCGGTAGGACATGGGCGGAAGGTTGTGGGGTGTTCAGCATGCGCCGACGGCGTTCATTCTATGAATTGCCGTTTCGGCAATCAAGCGTTCGAAACATTGCCACGATTCCACGACGGATCGGTCGTACGATGGGTTCGACGTGGTCGGATCTTCCTCCGCGCCGCGTCGAGTCCTATCTGCCGGAGCCCCCGCCATGCGATCCACCGCTTACCGCCCCCCGTTGTTCCTGTGCACCTGCAGCCTGGCCGCCGCCGCCGTGCTGGCACCCGCTCCGGCTGCGGCGCAGGACGGTTATCCGTCCAAGCCGATCCAGCTTGTGCTGCCGTTCCCGCCAGGCGGCGCCACCGACATCGTCGGCCGCACGATCGCGCGCAAGCTCGGCGAACGGCTCGGCCAGACCGTGGTGGTCGAGAACCGGCCCGGCGCAGGCACCGTGGTCGCGGCGAGCTACGTGGCAAAGTCGGCACCGGACGGCTACACGCTGATGGCGACCTCGGGCACCACTTTTACTGTCAATCCCGCGGTCTACGCCAGGCTGCCATATGACCCGCAAAAGAACTTCGAGCCGATCGGGCTGATCGGCTCGACCGGGCTGGTGCTGCTGGCCAATCGCGAGGTGCCGGTCAATAACCTCAAGGAGTTCGTCAGCGCGGTCAAGGCACAGCCGGGCAAATACTCGTACGGATCGTTCGGCGCCGGCACCACCGCGCACTTCGCCGGCGAGGAACTGCTGAACCTCACCGGCACCAAGCTGCTGCATGTCCCGTACAAAGGCAGCGCGCCGGCGATGACGGACCTGATCGGCGGCCAGATCCCGTTCAGCGTCGATACCGTCGCCGCGGCGATCCCGCAACTGAAGTCCGGCAAGATCAAGGCCATCGCGGTCACCACGGCGAAGCGCTCCGCGCTGCTGCCCAATGTGCCGACCGTTGCGGAAAGCGGCTATCCGGGCATGGATGCCCGCACGTGGATCGCGCTGGTCGGGCCGCACGGCCTGCCCGCCGAGGTCCGGGCGAAGCTGGAGAAGGCGCTGGCCGACACCATTGCCGATCCGGCCACACGCAGCCAGCTGGCGGACAGCGGCATCGAGCCGTCGTTCGCGCCCGGCAAGCAGGTCGCCGCCATGATCGACAAGGAAATCCCGCAGATGCGCGCGATCGCACAGCGCGCCAACATCAAGCTCGACTGACCTTCCCGACACCGGCCGGTAACGCGACAGCGGCACCGCGCCACAGACTTTCATTCCAGCTCCAAGCAACCGATGCAAACATCGCTGACCTCATTGAGCGCGGTCGAACTGCGCCGCCTGATCGGCTCCGGGGAAATTTCGCCGGTCGAACTGCTCGAAGCGTGCATCGCGCGCATCGAGGCCTACAACCCGCTGATCAATGCCATCACGGCCACCTGCTTCGAGCGTGCCCGCCAGGAAGCGCGCGCCGCCGAACAGGCGGTGCTGCGCAACGAACCGCTTGGCCTGCTGCACGGGCTGCCGCTCGGGGTGAAGGACCTGGAGGCGACGCAGGGGCTGCTGACCACCTACGGTTCGCCGCTGTTCCGCAACCATGTGCCGGCCGAGGACAACGTGCTGGTGGCGCGCTTGCGCGCGGCCGGCGCCATCGTGGTCGGCAAGACCAACATTCCGGAGATGGGCGCCGGCGCGAATTCGCGCAACGCGGTCTGGGGCGCTACGGGTAATCCGTTCAATCCGAACCTGAATGCCGGCGGATCGTCGGGCGGATCAGCGGCGGCGCTGGCCGCGGACCTGCTGCCGGTCTGCACCGGCTCCGACACCGGCGGCTCGCTGCGCATTCCCGCGGCCAAGTGCGGCGTGGTCGGGTTCCGCCCATCGCCCGGCATCGTGCCCAACTCGCGCAAGCTGCTGGGCTGGACGCCGATCTCGGTGGTGGGACCGATGGGGCGCACCGTCGACGACACCTGCCTGCAGCTGGCGGCCTCGGCGGGGATGTCAGTGACCGATCCACTGAGCTACGCGGTGGACGCCAATGTTTACCTGTCGCCGCCACCGGTCGACCTGTCAACGTTGCGCGTGGGCTGGACTGAAGACTTCGGCAGCTGCGCGGTCGATGACGGCATCCGCCGCGTGTTCCGCTCGAAGATCGCGGCAATGCGCCACCTCTTCGCGCGTTGCGACGAAGTCAGCTTCGAACTTGGCGACGTGCACCGCTGCTTCGACGTGCTGCGTGCCGAGAGCTTCGTCGCCGGCCTGCACGACGCTTACCAGCGCGACCCCGCGGCGCTCGGGCCCAACACCCGCGCCAACTATGAAATGGGCGCGAAGATGTCGCTGGCCGACAGCGCATGGGCACAGGCCGAGCAGAACCGGATCCTGCAGCGCTTCCAGCGGGCCTACCAGCAATACGACCTGATCCTGTCGCCGACCACACCCGTGTCCCCGTTCTCCTGGACCGACCTGTACGCCGACACCATCAACGGCGAGAAGCAAGAGAACTACTACCGCTGGCTGGCGCTGACCTATGTCGTGACGCTGACCACGCACCCGGCCATTGCTCTGCCCTGCGGCAGCGACGACGCCGGCATGCCGTTCGGCTTGCAGGTCACCGGCCGCTTCCGCGGCGACCTGCAAACGCTGTCGGCGGCGCGGGCCATGGAAGCGGCGTTTGCCGCGTCGCCGGCATTGCGCCGTCCGGTGCCGGACCTGGCATCGCTGAAGCCTGCCCACCCGGCACTGCGTTCGATTGTCACGGCGCCGCCGTCGGCCGGGACGGCGCAGCAAGACGGCGGCGTCTCAGCGGTCTAGGCCGCGAGGCACTGAACCCCGGGGGACGGTCTTCCAACCGATCCCCACCCGGCATTCGCCAGGATGCCCGCCCGGGATAAAAAAACCGCCGGTTCTGCACCGGCGGTTTTTCTTCAAAGTCGCCAAGGCTCAGGGCAGCGTGTAGCCGGACAGGCCCTTGCCCTTCGGGAACTTCAGCAGCCACAGGCGCGTTTTGCGATCCACCACGTTGCCGCGCGTCACGCGCACACCGACCGCACCGGCGGTGCGCGATGCCGCCCACGTTGAACGTGACCTTGTCGCCCTGCTTGCAGTCGAACCTGCCATCCGTGCCGGCCCGGCCCGCCAGGCCCGAAGGGGTGGCGGCGTACTGCACGCCCTCGACCGCGCTGTCGAGCAGGCGTGCGCTGACGGTCGGCGTCTGCGACGCGGGGGTGGCCGGCGTGGTGACGAGTGACAAATTTGTGAACGAACCTTCCTGCCGGCGCTTGCAGCAGGCTGGGCCGGCGCAGGCGGGGCAAGCCTGGGCAAATCAGAGCTGCGGCGCCACCCACAGCGAGGCCAGTCATTCGAGTAGCCTTCCCGAGGCGGACTGTTCCGCCAAACCCGTATGCAATTGGCGTGGACAGTCGAGCCGCTGCCAGCGAGACTACCCATTCGCCCGTCTCGCGCCCCGCTGCGTCCCTGGAAGCCCCCAGAGATCTTGCTGGCAGCGGCGGTACGGAACCTGCTTGGTTGGATGAACCACACGAGGAGCAAGACGAATGACACATTGCCTGCATGTGCGAGGCCTCTGCCGCGCGAGGAGGTCCTGACATGGCCGGATCCAGCTTGCTGGTACTGATCGACGACATCGCGACTATCCTCGACGATGTCGCCACCATGAGCAAAGTGGCGGCGAAGAAGACCGCCGGCGTGCTAGGCGACGACCTGGCGCTGAATGCGCAGCAGGTCAGCGGCGTCAAGGCAGACCGGGAACTGCCGGTGGTATGGGCCGTCGCACTGGGCTCGCTTCGCAACAAGGTGATACTCGTCCCGGCGGCGCTGGCCATCAGCGCCTGGGCGCCCTGGGCCGTCGTGCCGCTGTTGATGGTCGGGGGCGCGTTCCTTTGCTATGAAGGCTTTGAAAAACTGGCACACCGGTTCTTGCACGGCGATGCGGAGGACGCGGCACATCACCTCCGTGAACTTGAGGCCATGTCGAACCCCGTGGTCGATGTGGTGGCGTTCGAGAAAGAGAAAATCAAGGGTGCGGTCCGCACGGACTTCATACTTTCGGCCGAAATCATCGTCATCTCGCTGGGCACCGTCGCCGACGCTCCTTTCGGCCAGCGGCTCGCGGTCTTATGCGCGATCGCGGCCATCATGACGGTCGGCGTCTATGGCCTGGTAGGCGGGATCGTGAAGCTCGATGACGCAGGCCTGTATCTAAGCCGGCGATCGTCGGCCAGCCTCCGCTGGCTGGGCCGGGGTTTGCTGCGGCTGGCGCCCTGGCTGATGAAAGCCTTGTCGCTCGCAGGGACGGCGGCGATGTTCCTGGTGGGCGGCGGCATTCTGATGCACGGGATCCCGGCGATGCACCACGTGCTGGAGGCCGCGGCACAGGCAGCGGCAGGCGTGCCGGCGATCGGCGGTGTCCTGTCCGCGCTGGCCCCGTTGGCGCTCGACGGGGTTGCCGGCATCGTCGCCGGTGCGCTGGTGCTCGCGGCGGTGAGCGTGGTCAAGGCCGGGATGCGGGCGTTGCGGCCGTCGGCACGCTAGGCGGGTAGGCCGGATGCTCCTTCGGCCCGATACGTGCCTGCGCGACTCCAGCAGCCGAAAGTGCGTTTCACATCGTGGAATTCAGGTCAAATCTTCTCCGACCTCGTTCTCTCGCGTCCTGAAAAGATGTTCCGCATCGTGAAAATTGCCACATAACTATTTGAAAAATAAAGATAATTTAAGTCTTATGTCTTATATAAGACTGCCGCTGCAACGCATCAAACGGCGCTACTATTGAGTCATGCAGTTCGCTTCGACAACGTAGCGGCACGCTCGATCATTTACTCAAACGCGCTTTGCTTCCAGGAGATACACATGGCCCAATATCAAGACGACATCAGGGCAGTTGCTGCTTTGAAAGAGAAACAAGGCAGTGCGTGGAACGCCATCAATCCCGAGTCCGCCGCACGCATGCGTGCCCAGAACAAGTTCAAGACGGGCCTGGACATCGCCAGGTACACCGCCAAGATCATGCGCGCCGACATGGCCGCCTATGATGCGGACCCGTCGAAGTACACCCAGTCGCTGGGCTGCTGGCACGGCTTCATCGGCCAGCAGAAGATGATCTCCATCAAGAAGCACTTCAACAGCACCGACCGCCGCTACCTTTACCTGTCGGGCTGGATGGTGGCCGCACTGCGCTCGGAGTTCGGCCCGCTGCCGGACCAGTCGATGCACGAAAAGACCTCGGTCAGCGCGCTGATCCGCGAGCTGTACACCTTCCTGCGCCAGGCCGACGCCCGTGAACTGGGCGGCCTGTTCCGCGAGCTGGACGCTGCCAAGGACGCCGCCGCCAAGGCCGCCATCCAGGAGAAGATCGACAACCACGTGACCCACGTGGTGCCTATCATCGCCGACATCGACGCGGGCTTCGGCAACGCCGAGGCAACTTACCTGCTGGCCAAGCAGTTCATCGAAGCGGGCGCCTGCTGCATCCAGATCGAAAACCAGGTGTCCGACGAGAAGCAGTGCGGCCACCAGGATGGCAAGGTCACCGTGCCGCACGAGGACTTCCTGGCCAAGGTCCGCGCCATCCGCTACGCGTTCCTGGAACTGGGCGTGGATGACGGCATCATTGTGTGCCGCACCGACTCGCTGGGCGCCGGCCTGACTAAGCAGATCGCCGTGACCCACACGCCGGGCGACCTGGGCGACCAGTACAACTCCTTCCTCGATTGCGACGAGATCTCGGCCGACGCTCTGGGCAACGGTGACGTTGTCATCAAGCAGAACGGCAAGCTGCTGCGTCCCAAGCGCCTGCCCAGCAACCTGTTCCAGTTCCGCGCCGGCACGGGTGAAGCGCGCTGCGTGCTGGATTGCATCACCTCGCTGCAGAACGGCGCCGACCTGCTGTGGATCGAAACCGAAAAGCCGCATATCGCCCAGATCGCCGGCATGGTCAACGAGATCCGCAAGGTCATCCCGAACGCCAAGCTGGTGTACAACAACAGCCCGTCGTTCAACTGGACCCTGAACTTCCGCCAGCAGGCATATGACGCGATGAAGGCCGCGGGCAAGGATGTGTCAGCCTACGAGCGTGCCCAGCTGATGAGCGTGGAATACGACGATAGCGAACTGGCAAAGATCGCCGACGAAAAGATCCGCACCTTCCAGGCCGACGCGTCGCGCGAAGCCGGCATCTTCCACCACCTGATCACGCTGCCGACGTACCACACCGCCGCGCTGTCGACCGACAACCTGGCCAAGGAATACTTCGGCGACCAGGGCATGCTGGGTTATGTGGCTGGCGTGCAGCGCAAGGAAATCCGCCAGGGCATCGCCTGCGTCAAGCACCAGAACATGTCGGGCTCGGACATCGGCGACGACCACAAGGAGTATTTCAGCGGCGAAGCGGCCCTGAAGGCGGCGGGTAAGGACAACACCATGAACCAGTTCTGATACTGGTAAAACCCCAGGCAATGCACCCCAAAGGTTGGATCGGCGTCCAGCTTTTGGGGTGTAGTTCATTCAGAGTTGGCGTTTTAGAGTTGGCGTTTTAGAGTTGGCGTTTTAGAGTTGGCTTTTTTTGTCCGGCGAGGCAGTCCCGCGGTATCGAGGAAAGCGAGCGAACTGCTATCGAACTACCTGTGAGGGTTCGGGCGCGGACGTCGGGCCGAACGCGTGGAAATCAGTCGAGCAAATCCTCGCCTTGCAATCGAGCCAAGTCCTGGCAGCTGGACACTCAGGCCAGGCGCATCGCCAGAACAACACGCGGCACAACTACTCGGCCGGCGCTTCCTACGTCGTTGGCAAGGCCACGGGCTATGTCGGCTACATGGGGCGCCGCGAAACCAGTCCGGACGCGCGCTTCTGGATCGCCTTCGTCGGCCACGGCTTTGGCAGCTCCGATGAACCGCCAGGTCTCCGGCCATGCCGGGACACGATGACCTGGCGGTCCTTGCTGGCGATCGCTTCAATGCGTCTGCAACTGTGCCGCCTCGTGGCAGGCATAGCCGAGATCGTGAGCAACCTCCTTGCAGGTCACCTTGCCGAACGCCACGTTCAGGCCGTTGGCAAGGTGCGGGTTGTCCGCCAACGCGGTCTTCCAGCCTTTGTCAGCGATCTGCAGGGCGAAGGGCAACGTGGCGTTATTGAGTGCATAGGTCGATGTACGCGGCACGGCCCCCGGCATATTGGCGACGCAATAGTGCAACACGCTGCCGACCAGATAGGTGGGATCAGCGTGGGTCGTTGCCCTGGCGGTCTCGCAGCAGCCGCCCTGATCGATCGCCACATCCACGATGACCGAACCCGGCTTCATCGCATCCACCATGCCGGCGCTCACCAGCTTGGGCGCGGCGGCGCCCGGTATCAGCACGCCACCGATGACGAGGTCGGCCGACAGTACGTGGCGCTCCAGGTTGTCCTGGTTGGAATAGACTGTCGTCACGCGGGCGCCCAGCAACCGGTCCATGCGGCGCAGCACATCGATATTGCGGTCGATCACCACCACCTGGGCGCCGGTGCCCACGGCGATCTGCGCGGCGTTGCTGCCCACCACGCCCCCGCCGAGAATGACGATCTTGGCCGGCTCCACGCCCGCCACGCCGCCCAGCAGAACGCCCATGCCGCCGCGTGCCTTTTCCAGGCAGTGCGCCCCGGCCTGCACCGACATGCGGCCAGCGACCTCCGACATCGGCGCCAGCAGCGGCAGGCCGCCGCCGGCCTGGGTCACGGTCTCGTAGGCAATGCAGACCGCACCGCTGCGGACCAGGTCGGCACACTGGTCCGGATCCGGCGCGAGGTGCAGGTAGGTATAGAGAATCTGCCCCTCGCGCAGCATGGCACGCTCGTTGGCCTGCGGCTCCTTGACCTTCACGATCATTTCCGCCTTGGCGAAGATCTCCTGCGCCGAATCGACAATGGTCGCGCCGGCCTTGCGATAGTCGGCATCGCTGGCGCCAATGCCCGCGCCGGCGGCCGTCTGCACCAGCACCTGGTGGCCGTGTGCCGCCATCTCCCTCACGGACGATGGCGTCAGGCCGACGCGATACTCGTGGTTCTTGATTTCCTTCGGAACTCCGATCCTCATGGCTGTCTCCTTCTTTAGTGGTGTATGAATCCGGTGCAAGGGCGCTGCCGCCTTACCAGGGCAGCGAATAGGTCTTGGTATTGCAGAAGCTCTTCATCGCTTCGAGCACGCCCTCCTTGTAGCCCAGCCCCGAGTCCTTGATGCCGCCGAACGGCGTCATCTCGAGCCGATAGCCGGGGACTTCGCGGACATTGACCGTCCCTACGTGCAATTCGCGGATAAAGCGGGTGATGTGGTCGAGCCGGTTGGTGCAGACCGACGATGAAAGCCCGTAGGCCGTGCCGTTGGAGATCCGGATGGCGTCGTCGATATCCTTGAAGCGGATCACCGGCGAGACCGGGCCGAAGGTCTCCTCCCTGACCACGGTCATCTCCGGGTCCACGTGGTCGAGAACGGTAGGCGCGTACAGTGCCCCGTCGCGCTTGTGGCCCGCCAGCAGGCGTGCGCCGCCGGCGATGGCGGCGTTCACCACGGACTCGAACTGGATGGCTGCCGCCTCGTCGATCACAGTGCCCATGTCCGTGGCAGGATCGAGCGGATCGCCATACTTCACCTCCCGCGTCTTTGCCACCAGCAATTCGACGAAGCGGTCGGCCACGGATTCCTGCACCAGCATCCGCTTCACCGCTGTGCAGCGCTGGCCGGAGTTCTTGTATGAGCCGCCCGCGGCCAGCGTGGCGGCCTCCTCCAGGTCGGCGTCTTCCATCACGATGATGGGATCGTTGCCGCCCAGCTCCAGTACCTGGCGCTTGTAGGCGGCCTTGGCCGCGATGTACTTGCCGATCGGCACCCCGCCGGTAAAGGTGACCAGGTCCACGTGTGGGCTGGTCAGCAGTTCGTCGGCGATCTCGCGCGGATCGCCGGTGAGCACCGACAGCATCTGCGGCGGCAGGCCGGCCTCATAGAGGATGTCAGCGAGCGCGAAGGCGGCCAGCGGCGTCTTCTCGCTCGGCTTGAGGACAATGCGGTTGTTGGTCGCCACCGCCGGCGCCACCTTGTGGATCACCTGGTTGAGCGGGTGATTGAACGGTGTGATGGCCGAGATGGCGCCCAGCAGGGGTTCCTTGAGCGTATAGACCTTGCGGCTCTTGCCATGGGGGGTCAGGTCGCAGGAGAAAACCTGGCCGTCGTCCACCAGCGCCTGGTTGGCGGCGAACAGCAGCACGTCGGAGGCGCGGCCGACCTCGTAGAGCGTGTCCTTGAGCGACAAACCCGATTCCAGCGTGATCAGCGTCGCGATCTCGTCCTTGCGCTGCGCGATGATCTCGCCGGCGCGCATCAGGATGCGGTAGCGGTCGTAGCGGGTCAGGGTCGAACGGTACTGATGGGCGATGCGCAGGGCGCGGCGCACGTCTTCGAGATCGGCCTTTGGCACGGTGGCGATCACTTCCCCGGTGTAGGGATAGGTCACCTCGATCACGCGGTCGCGATAGACTTTTTCGCCGGCGATGCGCAGCGCTTCGTGGCGGATGCCGGTAGCGGCTGGTGTGTTCATGAGTGTCTCCTCTTGGTTTCGTGCGGCGGGCGCGACTGTCCCCCCGCCCCTGCGCGAAGGGCGTGTCGGGACAGCAGGCAGGTATTCAGGAAGGCGCCGTCAGGCGGCGTGATTCAGCGCGAGGTCGAGCGCGTCGAAGTTGCGCAGGCGGCGGCCCGGATTCAGCCCGACCAGCGCGCGGTTGCAGATGAGGGGTACGACCTGCTCCGACACCCCGCCGTGGGAGCGCAGTGGTGCGTCCAGGCCGGACAGGTCGTGCCTGGACCGCGATGTGCCGATCACGACGTTCTGGCGCGAGACCGTGACGATGTCGCCGATGCGGTCGGGCGGCAGCCCGAAGCGCTCCGCTGCCTGCTGGCGTGTGAGTACGCTGTCCATGCCTTCGAGGTCGGCGATGCGCGGGATCCAGCGGGCCGCGCTCTCGGCATCCGGCGTATAAATCGTGGCAAACGAGCCCAGCGCGCCGTGGTGAACCACATAGGGGTCGGTGATGGGCAGGATGACGCGGGCCGAGCCCTCGCCGTACCAGGCGTCGAGCTGATCCTGCAGGTAAATGACGTTGGGCTCGCCAGTGGCGCCGTGCTTGTCGTTCATGCCGTGGTCGGCGGTCAGCACGATCGTGGCGCCCATGGCGTCGAGCCGGCTCAGGTAGCCGTCCATCATCCGGTAGAAGGCGTTGGCGGCCTCGCTGCCCGGCGCAGCCTTGTGTTGCACGTAGTCCGTGGTGGACAGATACATGAGGTCAGGCCGCTCCCGCTCCATCAATCTGACGCCGGCGGCAAAGACAAACTCGGACAGCTCCGCACTGTAGACCGACGGCACCGGCATACCCACCATCTCGACGACACCGGTGATGCCGTTTTCCGCGAGCGTGACCTGGTCGGCCTTCTCCGACGAGAAACAGATGCCGCGCATGCCGTGGCCGAGCAGCTTGCGCAGCTTGTCCTTCGCGGTGACCACTGCCACCTTCGCCCCGGCATCTGCAAAGGCAGCAAGCACGGTGCCCGCGCGCAGGTACTTCGGGTCATTCATCATCACTTCGGCGCCCAGTTCGCGATCGAAGAAATAGTTGCCGCAGATGCCGTGGACCGACGGCGGCACACCGGTGACGATGGACAGGTTGTTGGGGTTGGTGAACGAGGGGATCACGCAGTCGCCCAGCAAGCTCGTGCCGCGCTGCATGACGCTGCGCAGGAAAGGCGCCACGCCCGCCTTGGTGGCAGCGTGCAGGTATTCCGGCGCGCAGCCGTCCACGCATACCACGACCACCGGGCGGTCCATCCAGCGGTAGCTCCTGCCGTTGACTTCAATCCTTTCTGCCTGGGTCGTTCCCATGTTTAATCCCCTTGGTGATGAGCGTCAGCTCATGGTTCTTTGCTACTGCCTGGATGCACCTTGCGGTGCGCCTTGAGCATGCGTACACGGCTGGCGGCGACGTGCGCGCGCAGCGCGGCGCCGGCGCGGCGGGCATCGCCCGACACGATCGCATCGACGATCGCACGGTGTTCGTCGGCGGATACATCAAGCCCCCCGCCCTGGGTCAAGGCCTGCATGCGGAACAGATGCAACTCCTTCACCAGGCGCCGGTAAGTCTCGGTCAGCTTGCGGCTGCCCGCGTGTTCCAGCAGCAATTCGTGGAACCGAAGGTTCAACGATGCGTATTCGGCCGCTTCCTTCTTGTTGGCGGCTTCCTCCATGGCGGCCACCAGCTGGTTCAGTTCGGCTCCCAGCGTGGCATTGACGCGCTGCGCCACGCGCTTGCCGATGATTTCCTCGAGCGCTTCGCGCAGTTCGTAGATTTCATCGGCCTCCTCGACCGAAATCTCGCGCACGAACACGCCGCGGTTCTTCTCGTTGCGGGCCAGCCCGGCTTCTTCCAGTGCCCGCAGCGCTTCGCGGATCGGACCCCGGCTCGTGCCAAAGCGGGCAGCGATGTCGCTTTCATTGATGCGCGTTCCCGGCGGCAGTTCGCCGGTCATGATCAGGCGTTCGATTTCCTCCTGCACCAGCATCGGCAGCGAGCTTGAACGCAACAGTTGGATAGCGTCGGTCATTCCCATGGCTCCATTAAAGTTCCCACATTGTAAATTGTCAACAGTTTTCAATCTTCAGTTGACAGTCATCAACCTACGTTCTACATTGATTCCATCTTACCGCAGGGGTGCGCTACGACACACCGCGGCAAGGCATCTGGACAGACGACAGATCTGGCTAACAGGAGACAGAGCATGAAGAATTCCCTCGCCATGGCGCTTTGCGCCTCCTCGCTGGTATTCAACACGGGCATCGCGGCCGCGCAGCAAAAGACCATGTTGACGGTCTACACGGCGCTGGAGACCGACGCGATGAAGCTCTACAAGGACGGCTTCGAGAAGGCCAACCCCGATATCGAAGTGCGCTGGGTGCGTGACTCCACCGGCATCGTTACCGCGCGGCTGATGGCCGAGAAGGCCAACCCGCAGGCCGACGTGGTGGCCGGGCTGGCGGCCAGCAGCCTCGTGCTGCTGTCGCAGGAAGGCATGCTGCAGGCCTACGAGCCCAAGGGCTTCCAGCAACTGAATCCGAGCTATTCCGATACCGCGCGGCCGCCGCAGTGGGTCGGCATGGACGTATGGGCCGCCACCATCTGCTTCAACCGGGTGGAGGCGCAAAAGCTGGGCCTGCCCAGGCCGGAGAGCTGGAAGGACCTGGCCAAACCGGTCTACAAGGGCCGCATCACCATGCCGCACCCGGCTTCCAGCGGCACCGGCTATCTCGATGTGGCGGCGTGGCTGCAGATGTGGGGCGAGGCCGATGGCTGGAAATACATGGACGGCCTGCACGAGAACATCGCGCAGTATGTGCACTCCGGCTCCAAGCCGTGCAAGCAGGCCGCCACCGGTGAATTCCCGATCGGCATCTCGTTCGAATTCCGGGGTCACCAGGTGCGCAAGGCCGGTGCGCCGGTCGACCTGATCTTCCCCGCCGAAGGCCTGGGCTGGGATATCGAGGCCACGAGCATCATGAAGACGACCAGGAAGGTGGCCGAGGCGAAGCGCTTCGCCGACTGGATGGCCAGCCGCGACGCGAACCAGATCAGCGCCAACTGGTGGGCCGTGGTGGCCTACCCCGGGGTGGCCAAACCGCTGGACGGCATTCCCCCGAACTATGAGAGCCGCTTCGCCCGCAACGACTTCCAGTGGGCCGCCAGGAATCGCTCCCGCATTCTCGCCGAGTGGAGCAAGCGCTACGACAGCAAGGCCGAAGCCAAGTAAGTCAAGTAAGCCCGGCCCCGGGGCGCCCGCCGCCCCGTTTTTCACCACCATCGTAGCCTCACCACATTGCGGGGACACCCATGGAAATGACCAGCGCCAAGTTCGTCGCCACGCGCGCCGGCAGCGTGCCCGCCCTCGAGATCCGGGGCGTGCGCAAGGAATTCGAATCGTTCAGCGCCCTACGGCATATCGACCTGACCGTCTACCAGGGCGAGATGCTGTGCTTCCTCGGCCCGTCGGGCTGCGGCAAGACCACGCTGCTGCGCATCATCGCCGGACTGGAGAAGCAGACCGCCGGCACCATCCTCCAGAGCGGGCGCGACATTTCCGCCCTGCCTCCCGCCAGGCGCGACTACGGCATCGTGTTCCAGTCGTATGCCCTGTTCCCCAACCTCACGATCGCCGACAACGTGGCCTACGGCCTCGCGAATCGCCGCGCCAGCCGGGCCGGGACCGCGCAGCGGGTGCAGGAACTGCTCGACCTGGTGGGCCTGCCGACCTCCGGACGCAAGTATCCCAGCCAGCTTTCGGGCGGCCAGCAGCAGCGCGTCGCCCTGGCACGCGCGCTGGCGACCCGGCCCGGCCTCCTGCTGCTGGACGAACCGCTGTCGGCGCTCGATGCCCTCGAACGTGTGCGCCTGCGCGGCGAGATCCGGCGCCTGCAGCAGCAAGTGGGCGTGACCACCATCATGGTCACGCACGACCAGGAAGAAGCGCTGTCCATGGCAGACCGCATCGTCGTCATGAACCACGGGGTCATCGAGCAGGTCGGCACGCCGCTGGAGGTCTACGAAAGCCCGGCCACGCCATTCGTGGCGGACTTCGTCGGGCGCGTGAACGTGCTGTCCGGTACGGCCCTGGGCGGGCGGCGCTACCGCGTGGGCACGCTGGAACTGACCTGCGAAGGCTGCAGCCGCGAGTTCGAGCCCGGCACGCCGGTCAATCTCTATCTTCGCCCCGAAGACCGCCACATCGGCCAGTTCAGCCCTGACACGCCCAACCAGTTGACCGTCAACATCGAAAAGGTCGAGTTCCTCGGGGACACCTGCATGGCCGAAGCGAGCTGCGAGCAATTGCGGGAACAGTCGCTCAGCCTTCAGTTCACCCTCGACCAGTTCCACGACCACGGTATCCGCGCCGGCCAGCCCCTGCGCATTGCGCTGCGCGCCAGCCGCATCCAGGCCTTCGCAGCAACCGGAGCAGGACGATGAAAGAGATCGCGCTTACCCAGCCGCCCGAAGCCACCCATGCGGGCTGGCTGGCCAGCCGGAACTGGGACGAAATCATTGCCCGTGCGGTGCTGGCCTGCGTACTGGCCGCGCTGTTCCTTTTCCTGCTGGCGCCGATGTGCGCCATCCTGGCCAATGCCGTGCTCGATCATGACGGCCATTTTGTCGGGCTGGCCCACTTCGCCGCCTACATCAAGACGCCGGCGCTGATGCAGTCGGCGCGCAACTCGGTCATGCTGGCAAGCAGCGTGGTCGGCATCTCGGTACCCCTGGCCTTCGTCTTCGCCTATGCGCTGACGCGCAGCACCCTGCCCGCGCCACTGAAGGCAGTTTTCCGGCTGGTGGCACTGATCCCGCTGCTGGCGCCGTCGCTGCTTTCCGCGATCTCTTTCGTGCAGTGGTTCGGCAACCAGGGCGTGCTCAAGCCGCTGCTGGGCGGGGCCTCGATCTATGGTGCGCCGGGCATCATCATCGCGGAGGTTTACAACACCTTCCCCCATGCATTGATGATCCTTGTCACGGCGCTGTCGCTGGCTGACGGCCGCCTCTATGAGGCCGCCAGCGCCCTGGGCGCCGGTACCTGGCGCAAGTTCTTCACCGTGACACTGCCCTCCTGCAAGTACGGCCTGATCAGCGCGGCGACGGTGACCTTCACCTATGTCATCTCCGACTTCGGCGCGCCCAAGGTGATCGGCGGCGACTTCAACGTGCTGTCCATCGACGTCTTCAAGCAGGTGATCGGCCAGCATAACTTCTCGATGGGCGCGGTGGTAGGCATGCTGCTGCTGGTCCCGTCCGTACTCTCCTTCATGATCGATACCGTGGTGCGCCGCAAGCTGCGCGCCCAGCTCACCGCGCGTTCGGTGCCCTATGCGCCCAAGCCCAATGCCTGGGTCAACGCGCTGCTGGGCGGCTACTGCACGCTGGTCTGCGCACTGTTGCTGGCAGTGGTCGGCATGGCGGTCTATACCTCGCTGATCAAGCTGTGGCCATATGACCTGACGCTCGGCCTGCAGAACTACCGCATCGTACTGTTCGAGAGCGACATGGCGGGCGCCTACAAGAACAGCCTGGTGCTGGCGGGCGCCACGGCCCTGACCGGCTCGCTCATCGTCTTCACGGGAGCCTACCTGATCGAAAAGACCCGCAACCTCGGCTTGATGCGGCCGGTCATGCATTTCCTGGCCGTGCTGTCGATGGCCGTCCCCGGCCTGGTGCTTGGCCTGGGCTACGTGATCTTCTTCAATCACCCGTCGAACCCGCTCAACTTCCTTTACAACACGATGATCCTGGTGATCCAGTCGACCATCATCCACTACTACACCTCCAGCCACCTGACGGCCATCACCGCGCTCAAGCAGATCGACAACGAGTTCGAGGCGGTGTCGGCCTCGCTCAAGGTGCCGCAATGGCGCACCTTCCTGCGCGTCACGCTGCCGGTATGCCTGCCGGCGGTGCTCGATATCGCCCGGTATTACTTCGTGGTGTCGATGGCCACCCTGTCCTGCGTGATCTTTCTCTATACGCCGGAAACCATCCTCGCCTCTGTCGCCATCATGCACATGGACGATGCCGGCGACATCGGCCCCGCAGCGGCCCTGGCCAGCCTGATCGTGCTGACCTCGACCGCCATATGCCTGGTCTATGCCCTCTGCACCCGCGTGCTGCTGCGACGTACGCAGGCCTGGCGTGACCTGGCCCGCCGCTGAGCACCTCTTTCGACAGACCAGAAAAACCGACACCAGGAGATAACCATGACCACCGCGCCCTACCCCATTCTGCTGACCCCCGGCCCCCTCACCACCTCCGACCGCACCCGCGCGGCCATGCTGCGCGACTGGGGCTCGTGGGACGCTGACTTCAACACCATTACGGCCCGCATCCGGCAGCAGGTGCTGGCGATCGCGCATGGCGAAGGCACGCACGAATGCGTGCCCCTGCAAGGCAGCGGAACCTTTTCCGTGGAGGCCGCCATCGGCACGCTGGTGCCGCGCGACGGCCATGTGCTGGTGCCGGTGAACGGCGCCTACTGCCAGCGCATCGCCAGGATCTGCAAGACGATCGGCCGGCGCCTTTCCACCATCGAGTATGCGGAGGACCGGCCTATGCGGGCCTCGGACATCGACCGTCTGCTGGCGGCGGATCCCTCCATCACCCACGTCGCCGTGGTCCACTGCGAAACTGGCACCGGCGTGCTCAATCCGCTGGACGAGATCGCTCAGGTGGTGGCCCGGCATGGGCGCGGACTGATCGTCGATGCCATGAGCTCATTCGGCGCGATCGACATCGACGCTCGCACCACCCCGTTCGACGCCGTCATTGCCGCTTCCGGCAAATGCCTGGAAGGGGTGCCGGGCATGGGCTTCGTGATCGCGCGGCGCATCGCGCTGGAACGCTGCGAAGGCAACAGCCCCTCACTTTCACTCGACCTCTATGACCAGTGGAAATACATGGAACGAACCACGCAGTGGCGCTTCACGCCGCCGACGCATGTGGTCGCGGCGCTTGACCAGGCGCTCCAGCAATATGTGGAAGAAGGCGGACTCCCCGCACGCGGCGCGCGCTACACGCGCAACTGCGCGTTGCTGGTGGCGGGCATGGAAGCGCTCGGCCTGAAGCCCTACTTGGACCGCAAGGTGCAGGCACCGATCATCGTCACGTTCCATGCACCGGCCGACCCCCGCTACGATTTCAAGACCTTCTATCAGGCCGTCAAGCGACGCGGCTACATCCTGTATCCGGGCAAGCTGACCGAGATCGAGACCTTCCGCGTGGGGTGCATCGGCCATTTCGGAGACGCCGGCATCCCCGGCGCGGTGAAAGCCATCGGCGAAGTCCTGGCCGGGATGGGCGTCGAGATCGGACCGACCGTCGCCGCATGAGGCCGGGTTCGGGACGGTCGACTTGAGCTTGCGCTGGAGCCGGGGCAACCAAGGTGAGCAAAGACGCGCTGCAGGCAACAAGATGAAGGACCGGTATGCGCCACGAAGGCGGCACCGGTCCCGGCACGGCCATTATTCCATCTTGAGCCCCACCGTCCTGGTCATGGCCTGGTAGGTCGGCCAGGTCCGCGCGATGAACCGCTGCAGGGCTTCGCCGGTCAATGGCGTGTCCTGGCTGCCAAGCTGCTCGCGCACATTCCTGACGGCCTCCGATTCGGTGACCGACTGCCGTACCAGCGTGGCGAGGCTGGCGACGATGTCGGCAGGCAGCCCGGCGGGCCCCAGCAGCATGTTGCACTCGGCCAGGTTGCTGAAGATCGGGTCGGAGATGCCCTCGTCCGCCCAGGTCGGTATGCCGGGCAGCTTGGCCGAGCGCGGCCCGGAGATCACCAGCAGCGGCTTCAGCCCGCCGGAAGCCAGCCCGCCTGACATCCCGAGCAGCGAGCCCGCGCCGATATCGATATGGCCGGCCAGCAGGTCGCCGATCATGGCGCCGGTGCCCTTGTAGTTGATGATATCCAGCTGCGCCCCGGTCAGCTTCTTCAGCTGGGCCACCATCAGTTGCCAGCCCGAGCCAATGCCGTAGTTGCCCACGCTGACCGGCCGCTTGTGCGCCAGCGCGATCAACTCCTTGAAGGTGCTGGCCGGCAGGCCCTTGTTCGCCACCATCACGCCGACGCCGGTACTGATGGACGCCACCGGCGTGAGGTCGCGCGACGGATCGATGGGCGGCTTTCTCAGCAACACCGGCGCCTGCGCCAGCTGGCTGTGCAAGGTGCACAGCAGCGTGCATCCGTCGGGCCTGGCGCGCGCCACCGCCTCGGCGGCGATCATGCCGATGCCGCCGGGCTTGTTTTCCACCACCACCGGCACCTTCAGTTTGGCGGCAAAGAACTCCGCGAACGCACGCGCGGTGCTGTCGTTGGACGAGCCCGGCGCCTGCGCCGCGATGATCCGGATGGGACGCGTGGGCCAGTCGCTGGCAAGCGCATGGCGTGGCAACAGCCAGGGCAGCACAGCCGCCCCCGCCGCTGCGCCGAGCATCCGCCGCCGGCAAAGGTTGACGGTATCCGCGGGCAAGCCGTTGCCCGAACCAAACATGGAACACATGGGTCTTCTCCCGAATGCTTCAAGCCAGTGCCCGCGATGGTCCGCCGGCACCCCGGTTGGCCGTGCGATGCGCCACGGCCGGCACGGATGGCGTGCCGCTACATGCCGATCAGGTCGGCCCGCTGCACCAGGTTCCTGACGATGCGCACGGAGGCGATGTCGATCATCTTGCCCTCGTACTGGACCGCGCCCAGTCCCTGAGACAGCGCTTCGTCATAGGCGCGGATCATGTCGCGGGCGCGCGCCACGTCGGCGGCGGCCGGCGAGAAGACATCCTGCGCGAGCTCGACCTGCGCAGGATGGATGGCCCATTTGCCGACCATGCCGAGGATCATGGCGCGGCGGGCCTCCTCGCGAAATGCATCCGGACTGCGGAAGTCGGCGAAGGGGCCATCGACGGCATCGAGCCGGTGGGCGCGCGCGGCGATCGTCAGCCGCTGGCGCTGGTAATGCCAGATATCGCCGGGATACCCGCCGCCGCCGCCAATGTCGCGCATGGACACGCCCTGGCTGGCCGAATAATCCCCCATGCCGAAGATCAGGCATTCCAGCCGCGGCGTCGACGCAGCAATGGCTTCGACGTTCATCATCGCCTCCACCTCTTCGATCAGCACGTCGATGCCGATGCGGTGGCGCAGGCCAAGCTTCTTCTCCATCATCGACAGCAGCTTGTCGACGAACTGCACATCCGCCGCCGACATGGCCTTGGGCAGCATGATGACATCGAGGTTACGGCCGGCGCCCTCCACCACTTCAATGACGTCCTCATAGGCATACTCGGTGGTCAGGTCGTTGATGCGCACGCAGCGCGTGGTGCGACCCCAGTCCAGCCCGTTGAGGGCGTCTACGATCTTGCGCCGTGCCGGGCGCTTTTCGCTGGGTGCCACCGCGTCTTCCAGGTCAAGGAAGACAAAGTCAACTTCCATGCCCGCGGCCTTGGCCATCATCTTCTCGCTCGAGCCCGGCACGGACAGCTGGCAACGGCGCAGCCGTTTGGTTCGTTCCTGCATGAGGTTGTCTCCTGCTTGTTGTATTGGTGTTGTCTGCCGCCCTTGGCGGCGTGGCCCTACTGCACCACGCCGTCCGCACGCAGCGCGGAAATCTCGCGTGCATCAAAGCCGAGGTCGGCCAGGGTGCGATCGGTGTGCTCGCCGGTCATGGGCGCGCGGTGCCGCACGCCACCGGGCGTGGCGCTCATGCGCACCGGGCTGCCGGCAATGGTCAGCGTGCGCGCGGCGCCAGGCTGCTCCGCTTCGACCAGCATCCCGCGGACGCGGAAATGCGGATCGCCGAAGATGTCGGCGGCATCGAAGACGGGGCCGAACGGCACCGCGCCGCCCAGCATGTCGGCAAGCGCGCGCTTGGAGTGGCGCGCCGTCCAGGCGCCGACCGCCTGCTCCACCTCGGCGCGGTGCCGCACGCGCGATTCGTTGGTGGCAAAGCGCGCGTCGCCGGCCCATGGCGGATTGCCCATCCGCTCCACCAGCAGCCGCCAGAAGCGGTCGTTCGGCACCCCAAGGCTGATAAAGCCATCACTGGCCGGAAACAGCCCGAACGGGCAGAGCAGCGGGTGCCCGTTGCCCTCGGGGCCCGGTGCCTGCTCCGTGGCGCTGTACTGGAACACCATGCGCTCGCAAACTGCCAGCACGGCATCAACCATGGCCACGTCCACAAACTGGCCGCGGCCGGTGCGCTGGGCATGCCAGCATGCTGCCGCGATGCCGTAGGCAAGGAACATGGCCGGCACGATGTCGCCGACGCCCGGTCCGATCTTGGTCGGCGCGCCGCCGCGCTGCGGGCCGGTAATCCCCATGATGCCGCCCATTGCCTGCGCGACCGGATCGTAGGCGGGCCAGCCGGCGTAGGCGCTCTCGCCGCTGCGCGGGTCGCCGAAGCCGCGCAGCGCCGCGTACACCAGTTTCGGGTTTTCCTCGGCGAGCCGTTCATAGCCGAGCCCGAGGCGCTCCATCACGCCGGCGCGGTAGTTTTCGACCAGCACGTCGGCGCCACGCACGAGCCGCAGCAGGGTCTCGCGCCCGGCGGACTGCTTCAGGTCCAGCACCAGCGATTCCTTGTTGCGGTTGATCGAGCCGAAGTAGCCGCCAAACCCGCCTGACTCCATCCGCAACGCGCCCTCGAGATGCGGGCCGTTGCGCCGGGTCTGGTCGCCCCCGGGCGGCTCGATCTTGATCACGCGCGCGCCCTGGTCGGCAAGCATCATCGAGCAATAGGGACCGGCCAGCATCTGGGTCAGGTCGAGCACCACCATGCCGTCGAGCGCGCCCTTGGTGCGGCCATCCGCGCTGCCATCCGCGCTCATCGCCCACCCCAATGGCTCTTGCGCTGAATCAGCGCGGTGCGCTCCGCCTGCACGCACAGCTTGTCGTCCTGGTTCACGCCGTAGTGGCGGAAGCGGACGATGCCTGCATCCTCGCGGTCGGCATCCGCCTTGCCCAGCACCTCGGTGAAGGCGTAGAGCGTGTCGCCGTGGAAGACCGGATGCGACAGGCGGATCTTGTCCAGCGTCAGTTCGCGCAGGCAGTGCTCGGCGGTGTCCTGCGCCGCGAGCCCGAGCACCATCGACAGGTTGATGCCGCCAAAGACCACGCGCTGCGCGAAGATGCCGCCGGCGGCGCGCCGCATGGCGTCTTCATTGAAGTGCCCTTCTGCCGTATTCATGACCATGTTGGTCAGCATGACGTTGTCCATCTCGGTCACCGTCTTGCCGCGCGCATGGCGGATCAGCATGCCGGGCTCGAAGTGCTCGAAGTACCCGTCGGGGCTGGTGAGTGCGCAAAGTTTCATGCCGCCTCCTTCGACTGCCGGACTTGCCCGCCGAATGCGCGGCTGGCGATCATCCCCTCGACCTCGGACTTGCCGAGCAGGCTGTTGGCGATGATGCGTTGCTGGATTTCGGAAGTGCCTTCGAAGATCTTGGTGAGGCGCGCGTCGCGCCAGTAGCGCTCGACCGGGAACAGCCTGGTATAGCCCGCGCCGCCGAAAATCTGCAGCGCCGACGAAGTCACGCGCTCGGCCATCTCCGAGGCGAAGTACTTCACCATCGAGGCCTCCTTGTCGC
This sequence comes from Cupriavidus consociatus, assembly GCF_017814975.1. Classification (GTDB taxonomy): domain Bacteria; phylum Pseudomonadota; class Gammaproteobacteria; order Burkholderiales; family Burkholderiaceae; genus Cupriavidus; species Cupriavidus consociatus. The sequence continues at coordinate 229,887 of NZ_JAGIQA010000001.1, read as the reverse complement.
AGCGGCGCCCGCTGTCGATCTCGTTGCAGACGAAGTAGAGCAGCTGCCGCGCGGCCTCGATCTCGGTGGCCATGGTGGCGATCTTGAAGCGGATCGCCTGGTACTCGGCGATCGGCATGCCGAACTGGCGGCGCTCCAGCGAATAGGCGATCGCGTCTTCGAGCGCGCCCTGCGCCAGGCCGATCGCCCGTGCGGCGGTATGCGCGCGCGCGCCCTCGAGCCCTTTGGCCATCAGCAGGAAGGCCTTGCCTTCCGGACCCATCAGGTTGCGTTTCGGCACGCGCACGCCGTCGAGCGCCAGCTCGAAGGTCTTCCAGCCGAAATACCCGATCTTGGGGATCGGAGTGCCGGTCATGCCCGGCGGGAAGCCGCCCCGCTGCTTCTCGATCATGAAGCACGAAATGCCTTCCCAGCGCTTGTCGGGCGATGGCGGCGCCGAGGTGCGCGCGAACACGATCAGGTAGTCGGCGCCGTCGGCAAAGGTGCACCAGTACTTGTTGCCGGTCAGCACCCATTCATCGCCATCCAGCACCGCGCGACACGAGATCGACGCCAGGTCGGAGCCGGTATCCGGCTCGGACAGCGCGCTGGCATTGAGGAAGTCGCCGCGCACCACGCGCGGCAGGTATTCGCGCCGCATGTCCTCGGGCATCGATTTCATGATCCAGCCGCCCTGCGCACGGGCGACGATCGACGCCACCGACATCCAGCCGCGCGACAGCTGCTCGCAGATCAGGCAATACTCGAAGATGCCAAGACCCAGGCCGCCGTACTCCTCCGGGATGGTGATGCCGAAGTAGCCCATCTCGGCCATCTTGTCGCGCAGCGACATCGGGATCTCCGCATCCGGGCCATCCAGTGCGTTGGCAACCGGCAGCACCTCTTTCATCGTGAACTCGCGCGCCGCATCGCGGATCATGCAACGCGCTTCCGTCATGTAACCCAGACCGTCTCCTGACATGCTTATCCCCTCATCCTGACCAGATTGGTACGCTTGAACTCGATGACCGCATCGCCCTGCTGATTGGTGCCGTGCGTGTGCCACGTGACGATGCCGTAGCCAGGCCGGTTGCTGGCCGGCCTGCGCGACACCACCACGGAGCTGGCATAGAGCGTCTCGCCGGGGTAGACCGGGCGCAGATAGGCCAGCTCGTCGACCCCGAGAAAGGGACCTCCGCCCTCGGACAGGTCTTCCACCGACAGGCCGAACACGGTGTTGAACACCAGCAGCGGATTGAGCGGCACGCCCGGGTGGCCGTTGGCCTGTGCCACTGCCTCGTTGGTGTACTGCGGGTTGTAGTGCAGCGTCAGCACCGAGAACATGGTGTTGTCCGACGCGGTGATGGTGCGGCCCCAGTGGTGTTCGAAGCGGCGGCCCGGCTCGAAATCCTCGTAGCGGTTGCCGCGGTTGCGCAGCCGGGCCTCGGCTTTCAGGCGGGCGACGACCGGATCGGCGGGGATCTCGGGGACGCGCCCGACGGCGGGACTGGTGGATGTCATTGCATTGCCTCAAACAAAGGTTCGACGGAAGGAAGCTGGTCCAGCGTGTCGACCACCGACACCAGCTTTGCGAACTTGGCCGCGCCGACGCGCGGCACGACGATGGCCTGCGCCTTGTCGACCAGGCGCCGCCACTGCATGGCAAGGTCCGCCGCCGGCACCGCGACATTGGCCTGCGCGCGCAGCGTGCGGCCGTCGCGCGTCAGGATCTCGACCGTGGCGGCATTGCGGTCCGGTCCGGGCACGACCTGCAGGGCGATCCGCTGCCGCGCCCTGACATAGCGCGGCGCGAGCGCGGTCTCGGGCGAATACAGGGCGAGCGACGCGGTTGGCGCGCCGTCCATCGCCAGCGCCGCAAGATGCTGGATCGCGAACTTGATCTCCAGGCCGGTCTGCGGATTGGCGATATCGCACACGCCGCGATGCGGACCGGACACGAAGATGGTCATCGACTCGAGCGCGTCCAGGTCGATACGGTGCTCCCGGCAAGCCTGGCGCACGGCTTCGATGGTGGAATGCGTGAGGTAGCAGGACGCATGAAACTTGAACAGGGTGCGCTCGATCGCCATGCTTGGGCGGCGCTCGAAGGTGTCCGGGAACGCCGGCGCGCCGGGCGCCTGGGTGCGGCCAAAGCCCTGCTCGCATTCGATGGCGCCGGCGTTGGCCGTGAACCCGCGCGCCGCCAGACGGGCCGCCATCACGCCATTCATGGCGGCCTTGCCTGCGTGCAGCGGCTTGGCCATGGTGCCGAACATGCACTTGAGCCCGGCTGCCTGCGTCGCGGCGAGGCCGAGCGCGTGGGCCGTGCCGGCCGGGTCGAGTCCGCCCAGCCTCGCACAGGCAGCGGCGGCGCCCAACGTGCCGGTGGTGCCGGTCGGGTGCAGACCGAGGCGATACTGCTCGGCGCCAACCACTTCGCCGACCTGGCTCTCGACTTCATGCCCCAGTATCAGCGCGCGCAGCAGGTCCTTGCCGCTGGCGCCGGCGGCCTGGGCCACCGCCAGTGCGGCCGGCGCCACGGGCACGGTCGGATGGCCGTGCATCGCCGAGGCAACGTCGTCGAAGTCGAGGGCGTGGCCCGCAGCGCCATTGATCAGCGCGGCCTGCGCCGGATCGGCGCGCAGCGGGCTGCCCACCAGCGCGCACGGCAGATCGCGTGAGCCGGCGTATTCGGCGACGAGCATTTCGACCAGCGGCTCACGGGCGGCGGCGATGGTCACCGCGATCCAGTCGAGCATGGCATGCCGCGCCCAGGCGAAGGCCGGCGCGCCGAGTTCGGCATCGTCGACCGTGCTGATCCAGCCGGCCAGCGCCTGGGTGAAGCCGGTGCTGGCCGCCGTGTTGTCGATGGTGTGGTCAGTTTCCACTCGGAACATCGCCGCGTTGACCGGCGCCGTGTTGTTGTCGATGGACCGAGTATTGGCGAACGCCGACGGGCCCGGCATCACATATGTGATGAATGCCGGCCCGCGGCATCGATCACATATGTGATGGATGCGCGAGCGTGCGGGATCGAAACTCTTATCTGCGGCCATACGCGGCGCACGGTGCCGCGCCATGGCCGCCGCCCCTCAACGCTTCACGTCCACGTCGCCACCGGCGACGCTACCTCTCATGACCATGAACCTGACCGCGCCGCGCCGCTCCGTGCTGTATGTTCCCGCCACCAATACCCGTGCCATCGAGAAGGCCCGCAACCTGCCCTGCGACGTCATCGTGTTCGACCTGGAGGACGCCGTGGCGCCGGCCATGAAAGGCCAGGCCAGGGACAACCTGGCCAGCGCCTTTGCCGCGCAGCCGTTTGCAGCGCATGAGACTGTGATCCGGGTCAATGCCCTGAGAACCGCCGAATTCGATGCCGACCTGCGCGCTGCCGCCGCCTGCGGGGCCGATGCGATCCTGCTGCCAAAAGTCGACACCGGTGCGGACCTGGAAGGCTTTGCCGAGGCGATCGGCGCCATCGTCAATGGCCCCACACATGGCCCCGCACCCAGGCTGTGGGCCATGATCGAAACGGCTTCCGCGATCCACCACATTGACGGCATCCTGCATGCCGGCCAGCACCGGCAGGTGCAACTCGACTGCCTGGTCGTGGGCACCAACGATCTTGCCAGGGAGACCGGCGTGTATCCGGGCGAAAACCGTGCGTATCTGCTTCCCTGGCTGATGTCGGTGATACTGGCCGCCAGGCGCTATGGCATTGACGTGCTCGACGGCGTCTGGAATGACTTCGGCGACCGCGCCGGCTTCGACAACGAAGTGCTGCAGTCGTGCAGGATGGGCTTTGACGGCAAGACGCTGATCCACCCGTCGCAGGTCGATCCGGCCAACGCGGCGTTCACGCCATCGGCTGCCGCCACCGCCGAGGCACAGGCAATCGTCGCAGCCTTCGCGCGCCCCGAGCATGCCGACGCGGGCGTGATCAATATGGACGGGCGCATGGTGGAGCGCCTGCATCTGGCGCAGGCCACGCGCCTGCTGGCGCGGCTCGATGCCATCCGCGCGCGCAGGGAACGGCCCGGCTGCTGACTTCGCGCCGCTGCGGCAGCGCTCAGCACGCTCAGCAGTCCTGCGCTACCGCCAGCACGGCGGCCAGCAGCTTCTTGCGGCGTGCGTGCAAGCGCGCAACCGGGCCGCCGGTGCCGATACCGAGCCACTGGCCGCGTATGGGCGTCGCCACCAGCGTGGCGATCACACCTGCCCCCGGCGAAGCCAGGCTGGCCGACTCGTAGTAGCCTTGTCGGCGCGCCTGCTCCACCGCGCGCATGACCTCGTCAGTGCGTACCGGCGGCTCGCCCGGGGCCACCTCGGCGTTGTAGCGCCGCAGCAGCCGCCCGATCTGTTCGTCCTGCATCCGGCTCATCAGCATGATGCCGATCGCGGTGCGATGCATCGGCCGGATCGTGCCCGACGATACCGACAAGCGCAAGGCGTGGCTGGATTCGATCACGGACAGGTATTGCAGCATATTGCCGCTCTGGCGCCCCAGCAGCACCGTCTCGCCGGTCTCGCTCGAAAGCCGCCGCATGGCATCGTGCACCGACGCGCCGGCGCCCTGCTTTCGCGTGGTCCAGCCGCACAGGAAGGCGACCCGCACTGACGGGCAATAGGTTCGCATCTGCGCGTCGAATTCCATGTAGCCGCGCGCCACCATGGTCCGCAGCAGCATCGAGACGCTGGACTGCGGGATGCCCAGGCGCTCGGCGATCTCGCCGACACGCAGCGGCCGGCGCACCCGCTCGAACAATTCCAGCAGATCGAACACCCGATTCGCCGATTTGACCATTCCGCTGTCCATAGCAGTCCCTCCTCGCGCCGCGCCTCTCGTAGCGCTGTCTTTTCCATGCTTCGGCCTGGCCGGCCCCGCCCGAGTGGGCTGTCAGCCCAGCCTCGGCATCGTCATAGCGAAGTCCTGCAACCACTCGCCCGATCCAGATTATCCGCATGCCTTGAGGGGCGCGGGGGTTACATGTAAGCACATGGGGACGAAGGCTGCGGATTTTGCGCCAGCATTCCGAGCAAGCACGCAAAAAAGCCCACCATAGGGTGGGCTTCGGTGCCAAGACGCATCTTCCAAAACCGGAAGATCATCTTTCAAATTCGACTGCAAGTTAATAACTGATAACCTGCAAACCGTTGAAATACTTGGGGTGGCTGATGGGACTCGAACCCACGACGACAGGAATCACAATCCTGGACTCTACCAACTGAGCTACAGCCACCGTAGAGGTCATCAGCGAAGCGCTGATCGACGAAAACCAAGATTATACAAACACTTTTCCGAGATGGCTAGTATCCCGCACAAATTTTTTTCGGGACTTGCTTCACGCCTTGCGCGGCTGCCACTTGGCCTCCAGCAATACTGCCTGCTTGATGGCAGCAATGGTCTCCGCCTCGGTATCGAAGTGCCCCAGCAACCGGCGCGACTTGCCGTTGAGGACGGCTTCCTGCAGGGCCCTGCCCGCGGCCGCCGAGGTGCCATGGTGCCAGCAGTAGCGCGCCGTCCATTTGCCATCCTGCAGTTGTTCGGCGACCCAGACCAGCCTGAGGCCCTCAAACACTTCGCCGAATGACTCTTCGTTGTTTGCGTTCGCTTTGTCCACGCTTGCTGCCGTCGGTTCGCATGTGGCGATGCGAAGAATCGTAGCACGCAGTCAACGTTGCCAGACATATGCGCGGAACGGGGCCGCGGCGGCCTTTGTGGTAAGTCACCAATCTGCAGGCGATATGGCGTGCACAGGGCGTGCACAGTCCCCACCTCTGCAGGGTTCTTGCCCGACGTGCGCGCAGCGATACTCTGCCCCGAGGGACATTGACCCCCCTCGATCTTCCCGTCAGGCGGCCCGCTCCAACGGGCTGCCTGCCTCTTTTCCTTCCCCGCGGTTCAGCTTGGCAATGAAAGGATGCCGGAACCTGGCGCACTGGCAGTGGCCCAACCACTTTCAGGAAGCGTTGCGAGGAAAAAGATGAGAACGGTGCTTGGACGTCTGGCGGGAGTCTTGTTGCTGCTGGGAATGGTCCCGGCCCTGGCGGGCTGCGCCGGCGGCGGAGCCGATGGACGGGAGTCAGGAATCACTGCCTACGGAACCCTGGACGTGGGCATCAGCCATACTTCGCGATAGATCCAGCGCGGTTGGGCATGATCGATGGAACTCTTTTCGATCCGATCCGGTCGAATGGGCTCGACTGGCGCGATCGCAGAAGGCCGCAAGAGGCCAAAAAAAGAGTCCGCAGCGCGGACTCTTAACTTTAGCGATCTCAAATGCCCTGAAGGCCGTTGTAATGTAACTGTCATCCGGGAATTACACCATTCGGGTAAACGAAGAGCGCGGGACGCGCCGACGAAAAAAAGCCCGCCGAAGCGGGCTGAATAATCAGTTGAAGAAAGCCCTGTATTCGAGGGCAGGCACAGTGTAGAAAAGTGCCCTGCCTCGGCGAATTAGGGGAATCCCTTTGCAGGCGCCAGTTTCCGGGCGATGGGGCGTGGCAAGTGTCGCGCGCGCTACCCTCGGGATTCCATGCACAAATTTGCGATTCGGTGTTAGAGCAACGGTTCGATCGCCCCTGACGGGGGTAATGCTCGATCGTTCAGTGCGAATCGCGCTATGCCGCCAGCGGCTCTGATGCGATGGGACGCAGATGTGTACGCGCCTCTGCAAACAGTGCATCCACATCGGCGCGAGTGCGCGCGGCATGCATGCGTTTCGCATCGGACAGTACGCGGCGCCAGCCTCTTCCTCCCGCAACGCCGCGGTACAGCCCCAGCATATGCCGCGTGGCTGCACCCATATACCCGCCGCGTTCAACCATGTCGCCGATATAACCCTGCATCGATAGTTCTACATCCAGCCGCGATCGAACCAGTGCCTCGGCGTCGCCATAGAAGCGTACATCCATTTCCGCCAGCACATAGGGCTGATGATATGCCTCGCGGCCAATCATCACGCCGTCGACGTGCTCCAGATGCCGCGCCATCTCGTCATAGGTAACGATGCCGCCATTGATCAGGATCTCCAGCTGCGGAAATTCCTGTTTCAGCTGGTATGCCACTTCATAGCGCAGCGGCGGAATCTCGCGGTTTTCCTTGGGGCTCAGGCCTTTGAGGATGGCATTGCGCGCATGAACGATAAATGTGCCGCAGCCCGCCTCCGCGACCGTGCCGACAAAATCCCGCACGAAATCGTAGTGCTCGATGGTATCGATGCCGATACGATGCTTCACCGTCACCGGGATGCTGACCGCATCGCGCATCGCCTTCACGCAATCGGCAACCAGTTCGGGCTCCGCCATCAGGCAGGCTCCGAAAGCGCCGCGCTGCACGCGCTCGGACGGGCAGCCGCAATTCAGGTTGATCTCCTTGTAGCCCCATTGCTCGCCCAACCTCGCCGCCGCGGCCAGGTCTGCCGGCTCGCTGCCGCCCAGCTGCAGCGCGACCGGCTGCTCGGCCGCATCGAAATCCAGGTGCCGCGGCACGTCGCCATGCAGCAGCGCACCGGTGGTCACCATCTCGGTGTACAGCCACGTATGGCGGCTGAGCTGGCGATGGAAGGTGCGGCAATGGCGGTCAGTCCAGTCCATCATCGGCGCCACGGATACGCGGCGCGGGCTTGCCGCGGCAGGTTTACCTTGAAAATGGGTCATTTCGGAACGGATCGGCGCGGCCAATCCTCATGCTACTCGCAGATATCGACGGTGCCCGGTGGGGGCAGTTCCCATGCGCCTGAGGCGGCGCTCAATGCAGCCAAAGCAGTATCGCGGCTTTGCGGGAGGCGCATGAGTTTACCACCCCGGCGGATCTTTTGCCCGGGACGCTGCCTACGGCCAGACAGCAACGAAGGTCGTAGCTGTCCATGGCCAAAATCTCGATGATTGTGACCATGAACGATCAGTCATGCCCGGGCGGCGGGCGCGCCGCGCTTCATCGTGCGGCTGCAGTCTTGTCGATCCACGTGGCAAACGTGGCCAGGAACTTGTCGAGGAAGCCCCGCGTGGATTCGCTGGCAATGCCGCCCTGCTCGTCGAACAGTTTGTCGACGCCGCTGATATAGGCCTCGGGCTGCTGCAGCAGCGGAACATTGAGGAACACCATCGACTGCCGCAGGTGATGGTTGGCGCCGAACCCGCCGACCGCGCCCGGCGAGGCACTGATGATGGCGCCGGGCTTGCCGTCCCAGACGCTGCTGCCATAGGGGCGCGAGCCTACGTCGATGGCGTTCTTCAGCGGTGCGGGGACCGAGCGGTTGTATTCGGGCGTGACGAACAGCACCGCATCGGCGCGGCGCACGCGGTCCCGGAATGCGGCCCAGGGCTGGGGCGGCTTGTCGTCCAGGTCCTGGTTGTAGAGCTGCAGTTCGCCGATCTCGACGATCTCCAGCTTGAGTTGCGCCGGCGCCCGCGCGACCAGCGCCTTGGCCAGCTTGCGGTTATACGACTCCTTGCGCAGGCTTCCCACCAGTACAACGACATCACGAGGATCACTCATCACGGCTCCCTTGTCTGTGTGGACACTTGAAGCGGACGGTGCGGCGCCATGGCTCGCATGGCTGCCCGCGCCGGTCCAGCCAACACTCTACCCGAGTCGCGACTGGTGCGCCGTCAAGCGAGTTGCGCGCAAAGGCCGCCCCGCGGTGTGAACGAGCTGATCAGGCGGCCTTGCCCAGCGCCGCGAGCGGATGGTCTTCCGTACGCCAGGGGCTGTCGAAGAACGACTGGATCGTCTCGCGACCGACTTCATCCAGCCGGGCATGCTGCCAGCGCGGCTTGTGGTCCTTGTCGATCGCCAGGGCGCGGATGCCCTCGACGCCGTCGCCCTTGCGGAACACGTAGTACATCATGTCGAGCTCCATGCGCAGCTCATCGTCGAGCGACATGCCGCGCGCGCGGCGGATCTGCTCCAGCGACACGCACAGCATCAGCGGCGAGCGGCTGCGCAGCATGGCAGCGGTCTGCGCGGCCCAGTCGCCCGGCGCATCGCTGACGGCCGCCAGGATATCCTGCGCGGTATTGCCTGCGAACAGCGCGTCGATCTGTGCGGACAGGCCCGCGAGCGTGCTTTGCGCAGGCGCACAATCAGCACGGTGCGGCGCGGTGAAGCCTTCGATATGCGCAAGGACGGCATCGCCGCTGGCAAACTGCCGCGCGCGCAGCGAATCCACCAGCTCGGCCAGCCGGTTGCCCGGCAGGTACGCATCGGCCAGGCCTGCGTACAGCGCATCGGCCGCGCTGATCGCGGTGCCGGTCAGCCCCAGGTATTCGCCGATATGGTCCGGCGTGCGTGCCAGGAACCAGCCTCCGCCGACATCGGGGAACAGCCCGATATTGGTTTCGGGCATGGCCATTTTGGTGCGCTCGGTGACCAGGCGCAGCCGGGCCCCTTGCGAAATGCCCATGCCGCCGCCCATCACCACGCCGTCCATCAGCGCGATATAGGGCTTCGCGTAGCGGTGGATCAGGAAATTGAGTGCGTATTCCTCGACGAAGAACTGGTCGAGCAGCGGATCGCCTTCATGCGCCGCCTTGTGGAAGTAGCGGATATCGCCACCGGCGCAGAATGCCTTGCCTCCGGCACCGTAGACCACCACGGCCACCACTTCAGGCGCCGAAGCCCACGCCTGCAGCGCCTGGGTGATGGCGCGGATCATGTCAAGCGACAGCGCGTTGAGCGCCTGCGGACGATTCAGCGTCAGGTATCCGATGCCACCGTGGACTTCGGTCGTGACGAATTCAGTCATGTCTTACTCCTCCAATGCAACTGGCGATTTTACGCCAGTCGCACCGGCAGGCGTACCCAAGGGCAGCTTGCGGCGCATGCAAGGGGCATGCGCATGCGCCGCAAGCGGCCGCGTTCAGGTCAGCCTGAACGTCGCTACCAGCGCGGTCAGTCGCTGCGCCTGGTCTTCCAGCGATGCGGCCGCAGCAGCGGCCTGCTCGACCAGCGCCGCGTTTTGCTGGGTCATGCTGTCCATCTGCGACACCGCCACGTTGATTTGCTCGATGCCGTGCGACTGTTCGTCCGACGCCGCGCTGATATCGCCGATGATGCTGCTCACGCGCCGCACGGCGTCGACGATGTCCTGCATGGCGCGGCCTGCATCGTCGACCAGTCCCGTCCCTTCGCGCACGTTCGCCACCGAAGCGCCGATCAGCGTCCGGATTTCCTTCGATGCACCGGCGCAGCGCTGCGCCAGATCGCGGACGTCGCCCGCCACCACCGCGAAGCCGCGGCCATGCTCGCCGGCGCGCGCCGCTTCGACGGCGGCATTGAGCGCCAGGATATTGGTCTGGAAAGCGATCTTCTCGATCACGTCGATGATGTCCACGATCTTGCTCGAACTGCCATCGATCGAACGCATGGTATCGACCACGCGCGACACCGCCTCGCTGCCCCGCTCTGCCAGCGAGCTGGCGTCCGTGGCAAGCGTGCGCGCCTCGCGCGCGCTGTCGGCATTCTGGCGCACGGTGCTGGTCAGCTCTTCCATGCTGGATGCGGTTTCCTCCAGCGCTGCGGCCTGTTGCTCGGTGCGTTGCGACAGGTCGGCATTGCCGCTGGCGATCTGCTTGCTGGCCGAGGCAATGGCATCGGCACCACCGCGCACTTCGCCCACCATCGCCACCAGGCTGTGTTGCATGCGGCCCAGCATGCCCAGCATGCGCGCGGTTTCGTTGCGCGCCGACTCGTCGGCCTGCACGCCCCCGCTGGCCGCTGCCTGCACACTCAGGTCCCCGCCGGCGATCCTGTCGAAGCGCGTGATGGCAACATCGAGTGGCTGCACGATCGAACCGCGCAGGCGCCACGCCACCACGGTGCTGAACGCCAGGCCGAGTACCAGTGCAATGACCGACATCGTGAACAGGTTGCGATAGCGATGCTGCGACGCCTCGTAGACCGCCTTCGCGCTGACCAGCTGCAGCTGGTTGAGTTCGGCGTTGACTGCGGTGAAGGCGATGTCGAGCCGCGGGATTTCCTCGAGCACGTATTTCATCACCGCATCGCGATCGACCGCGTGCAACGCGGCGATCATGGGGGCCACGCCTTGCTTGAACAGCGCGTCGCGCCTGGCGGTGACATCAGCGACCACCCTCTCTTCTTCAGCGGAGCGCGGCAGCACAAGGTAGGCCTTCCATGCTTTCTCGGAATCGCGCGCAAAGCCTGCGGCGGTCGCGGCGCGGGCCTTGGCGTCGGTGGGGTCGGTGGCGAAGGTGGCCTGGTCGAGCAGCACCCGCACCAGCAGCTGGTTCGAGCGCGCTTCGGCAAGATGCACCGCTGCCGACAGTTGCTGCGAATAGATCTGGCGCGTGGCATCGTTGCTGCGCGACATGCCGAGCCAACCGACAGCACCGACAATCAGAACCAACACGTTGGTGACGATCGTCAGGAACCACAATCTGGCGCCGATGGTAGTGTTCTTGAACATTGAAGCTCCGGGGGTAGAAAGGCAAAAAAGCGGATCGAAGGAGGCTGCGAAATGAGGGAAACGCGGCATGCCGCCGCCCTGCTCATCTACGGCGCACACAATGCTTCCTTAACCCGGATTAGTTACCTTCCAATGCGCGACACAACTGCACGTGAGTGCAGGAATGCGGGGATGTGCGCCATGCGGCCCACCGACGTCATCGCCTATTTTGGAGGAACTCCTCGTAGCAATTCCGCATGGGATGTGCACACTTGCGGGATGACCACCGAATCGCTCGATCCCGAACTCGTGCTGCTGGCGTTTGCGCCGGTCTTCCTGCTGACCATTGCCGGCGAGGCCTGGTACTGGGCGCACCGCGACCGGTCGGTGTACAGCCTGCGCGATACCCTCTCCAATGCGGCGCTCGCGCTGATGCACCAGGCTTCGGACGCGTTCTTCCTCTGGCTGATGATCCGGACGGTTTACAGCTGGTGTTACCAGCATGGATTGCGTGCGGTCCCGGAGACGGGGTGGTCGTTCGCGCTGTTGCTGCTGTCGCAGGACTTCCTGTACTACTGGTTCCACCGCGCCAGCCATCGCGTGCGCTGGCTATGGGCGTCGCACGTGACGCATCACTCGTCGGAAGGCATGAATTTCTCGACGGCGTTCCGGCAGAGCCTGACGTATCCGCTGTCCGGGATGTGGCTGTTCTGGATTCCGCTGGCGTATATCGGCTTCACGCCGGACTGGGTGATCCTGGCCGTGGGGCTGAATCTGGCATTCCAGTTCTTCGTCCATACGCGGCTGGGACGGCGCTGGCCGTGGATCGAATCGGTGTTCAATACGCCTTCGGTCCATCGCGTGCACCACGCCAGGAACCCGCAATATATCGACCGCAACTACGCCGGCGTGCTGACAGTGTGGGACAGGCTCTTCGGCACCTTCGTCTGCGAGCGGGAGGCGCCGGTGTATGGCATTACGCGCCAGGTGCGCACGCACAACCCGCTGACGCTGACCTTCCACGAATGGCGCGACATGTTCGTGGATGCGTGGCGCGACCGGGATCTGCGCTACCTGTGGAAGCCGCCGGAATGGCGCAGCCCGCGTGCGTCTGCCACTGAGGGGCTTCCGCGAACGTAGGAACTTGCATATGAAGACGCGGCCGCAATAAAAAAACCGCGCTCGAAAGCGCGGTTTTTTTGACACCGTGAAGGCTTATGCGCCTTCGCGGGCCGCACGCTTGCGCTCGTGCTCCTTCAGGTGGCGCTTGCGCAGGCGGATGCTCTTCGGCGTGAGCTCGACCAGTTCGTCGTCGGCGATGAATTCCACCGCGTATTCGAGCGACATCTGGATCGGCGGCACCAGGCGCACCGCTTCGTCGGTACCCGAGGCGCGCACGTTGGTCAGCTGCTTGCCCTTGATCGGGTTGACCACCAGGTCGTTGTCGCGGCTGTGGATGCCGATGATCATGCCTTCGTACAGCGCATCGCCCGGCTTGACGAACATGCGGCCGCGGTCCTGCAGCTTCCACAGCGCGTAGGCCACCGCATCGCCGTCGTCCTGCGAGATCAGCACGCCGTTGTGGCGCTCGCCCAGGCCGCCTTCGCGCACCGGCGCGTAGTCGTCGAAGATATGGCTGATCAGGCCGGTGCCGCGCGTCAGCGTCAGGAACTCGCCCTGGAAGCCGATCAGGCCGCGGGCCGGGATGCGGTATTCCAGGCGGGTACGGCCCTTGCCGTCCGACGCCATGTCGAGCAGCTCGCCCTTGCGGCGGCCCAGCTCTTCCATCACGCCGCCCTGGTGGCTGTCTTCGACGTCCACGGTCAGCAGTTCGTACGGCTCGTGCTTGACGCCGTCGATTTCCTTGAACACCACGCGCGGACGCGACACGGCCAGCTCATAGCCTTCGCGGCGCATGTTTTCCAGCAGAATGGTCAGGTGCAGCTCACCGCGGCCCGACACTTCGAAGATAGTATCGTCGCCGGTATCGGCCACGCGCAGCGCCACGTTCGACTTCAGTTCGCGGTCCAGGCGCTCGCGCAGCTGGCGGCTGGTCACGAACTTGCCTTCACGGCCGGCCAGCGGCGAGGTGTTGACGCAGAAGTTCATGGTCAGCGTCGGCTCGTCCACCTTCAGCATCGGCAGCGCGTCCTGGGCATCCGGCGCGCACACGGTGCAGCCGATCCCCAGTTCTTCGATGCCGTTGATCAGCACGATGTCGCCGGCTTCGGCCTCTGGCACGATCTCGCGCTCCAGGCCCTGGAACTTCAGCACCTGGTTGATGCGGCCCTTGATCGGGTTGCCTTCCGGGCCGAACTTGACCACCACGTCCTGCAGCGGACGGGCGCGGCCACGCGAGATGCGGCCCACGCCGATCTTGCCGACGTAGCTGGAGTAGTCCAGCGAGATGATCTGCAGCTGCAGGGGACCGTCCCGATCGTCGTCACGCACCGGCACTTTGTCCAGCACGGTCTCGAACAGCGGCTTCATGTCGCCGTCGCGAACGTCTTCGGTCAGGCCGGCAAAGCCGTTCAGGCCCGAGGCGTAGATCACCGGGAAGTCGAGCTGCTCATCGGTGGCGCCCAGCTTGTCGAACAGGTCGAAGGTCTGGTTGATGACCCAGTCCGGACGCGCGCCCGGGCGGTCGATCTTGTTGACCACCACGATCGGCTTCAGGCCCAGCGCCAGCGCCTTGCGCGTGACGAAGCGGGTCTGGGGCATCGGGCCCTCGACCGCATCGACCAGCAGCAGCACGCCGTCGACCATCGACAGCACGCGCTCCACTTCACCGCCGAAGTCGGCGTGGCCCGGAGTGTCGACGATATTGATATGGGTGCCGTTGTATTCGACGGCACAGTTCTTCGCGAGAATCGTGATCCCGCGTTCCTTTTCCAGGTCGTTCGAGTCCATCACCCGCTCGGCGACTTGCTGGTTGTCGCGGAAGGTGCCTGCCTGGCGCAGGAGCTGGTCGACCAGGGTGGTCTTGCCATGATCGACGTGGGCGATGATGGCGATGTTTCGGATGGCGCGGGTCATTGCTGCGTCTCGCTAAGAGCGGCCCTCGCAAGGAGGGTCGGAGAATCTGAGGTAACCCAACATTCTAGCATGTTGCGGCGCAAGATGCGTTGACCTCAACCGTCACCTCCCTAGCAAATATTATTTCTAAAATCGAAATAACGAATTTCCGTTCTTGCGCATCCTTAAACACAGACATATATTTGCCTCAGCAAAGATTGCAAAGACAAAGATGTCAAAGGACCTGATCCCCGGGCTGTCGGAAACAGATGCCGCGCTGTTCGATCCCGCCAAGTACCAGATGTGCGACAGCGTCGGCTACCTGCTGCAACGGGCGAAAAACACGCTGGCACATAGCGTCGAACAAGAGGTCAGTAGCCTGGACATCACGCATGCGCAGGCCAGCTGCCTGATCATGATTGCCACCGGTCGTGCCGCCACCGTCACAGACCTGGGGCGCGAATTGAACACCGACATGGGCTCGGTCACGCGCCTGCTGAGCCGCATGGAAAAGCGCGGCCTAATCGAACGCCAGCGCCGCGACGATGACCGCCGCGTGGTCGACCTGTTGCTCACCGAACAGGGCCAGGCCCTGGCAGATTGCCTGCCGACCATTTTCTGCAAAGTACTTTCGCAGCACTTCATGGGATTTTCCGCGGACGAGCTCCAGTTGCTGAAGAGCATGCTGCGCCGGGTCATCGATAACTACAGCGGGTAGCGGCGCGCCGGCCGGAATCCGGCAAGGCAGATCGTCCGGCACGCCGGACACACCGTACCACCCGTCACAAAGCATGGCTCCGGACACGGAGCAAGACCATGAAACAAGCCCTCTATTCACAAGCCCCCCTGTCGGCGCGCCCGCGCAAGCTGGCACGCCGCGCGGGCACGCTGGCACTGACCGCCGTGGCCGCGGCAGTGCTGGCCGGCTGCGCCGCGCTCGGCAACTCGCACAGCACGCAGACCATGGCCGACCCGGCCGCGATGGCCACCTCGCAAACCCTGCCCGGCGAACAGGGGCAGTGGCCCACGCAGGACTGGGTAGACCAGTTCAGGGACCCACAGCTGAGCGCGCTGGTCGACGAGGCCGTCAAGGACAATCCCAGCCTGCAGGCGGCCTTTGCCCGCGTGGAAGCGTCGCGCGCCATGGCCGAGGCCACGCGCAGCGCGCTCTACCCGCACCTGGAGTTCGAAGGCAGCCTGATCCGCCAGCGCTTCTCCGAGAAGGACCTGTTCGAAGGCACGCCACTGGCCGGCTCGTGGCAGAACCAGTCGCGGCTGCAGGTTGGCCTGTCCTATGACTTCGACTTCTGGGGCAAGAACCGCGACGCGCTCGAAGCCGCGCTGTCGGATGACCGCGCCGCCGAAGCGGAAAGCCAGGCCTCACGCCTGATCCTGGCGACGTCGATCGCGCGCAACTACGCCCGCCTGGCCGCGCTGTATGCCCAGCGCGACGTCGCCGAGCGCGCCATCGCGCAGCGCCGCGACCTGACCGAACTGTCGCGCCAGCGGCTGGCCGCCGGCCTCGACACGCAGGTCGAGACCACGCAGGCACGCGGCACCGTGGCCGCATCGCAGACCGACCTGCAGCGCGTCGACGAAGAAATCGCGCTGGCCCGCAACCAGCTGGCCGCGCTGCTGGGCAAGGGCCCGGACCGCGGCCTGCAGATCCAGCCGCCGGTGCTGCTGGCGCAGCCCACGCCCACTCTTCCCGACGACCTGACCATCGGCCTGCTTGGCCGCCGCCCCGACCTGGTGGCGGCGCGCTGGCGCGTCGAAGCGGCATCCAAGGACATCAGCGTCGCCAAGAAGGAATTCCTGCCCGACGTCAGCCTGACAGCATTTGCCGGCCTGGCAGCGCTGGATCCGTCCAACCTGCTGATGGGCGTCAGCCGCACCTTCGGCATCGGCCCCACCGTGCGCCTGCCGATCTTCGAGGGCGGCAGGCTGCGCGCCAACCTGAAGGGCAAGTACGCCGGCTACGACATCGCCGTGGCCAACTACAACCAGGCGCTGGTCGACGCGCTGCGCGAAACCGCCGACACCATGACCAGCATCCGCAGCGTCGACAGGCAGATCGAGAGCCAGCGCGAAGCACTGGACCTGGCCGAGCACGCCTACGCGCTGGCGACCACTCGCTACAAGGCGGGCCTGGGCACGCAACTGACCGTGCTGAACGCGGAAAGCAACGTGCTGCAGCAGCGCCGGCTCGCTACCGACCTGCAGGCACGCCGGCTCGACTTGCAGATGGGCCTGATGAAGGCGCTCGGCGGCGGCTATCAGGAACCTGCCGAAGGCGAAGAGAGCCACGCCGGCCACAGCCAGGCCGGCGCAGCGCAGCACCAGGACAAGACCCAGGCGGGCGCCCGCGGCTGATCCGCGCACCCAGTGATTGCAGACAAGATTCACCAGAGAACATCATGAGCAACAACCAGCAAGCGGCCGGCACCAGCAATCCCCAGCAAGCCCCTGCCCCCAACGGCAACGGCCAGCGCAAGCGCATGCTGCTGTCGCTGACCGCGGCGATCGTCGTCGCCGGAATCGGCTACGGCGTGTACTGGGGCATGTACGCCCGCCATTTCGAAAGCACCGACGATGCCTACGTCGCCGGCAACGTGGTGCAGGTGACTCCGCTGGTGGCCGGCACCGTCGTGTCGATCGCCGCCGACGACACCCAGCTGGTCACGGCCGGCCAGCCGCTGATCCAGCTGGACCGTGCCGATACCCAGGTGTCGATGGAACAGGCCGAGGCGCAGCTGGCGCAGGCCGTGCGCGAGGTGCGCACGCTCTACGTCAACAACGGCTCGCTCGCCGCCAACGTGGCGCTGCGCGAAGCCGATGTCGCCAAGGCGCGCGAAGACCTGCGCCGCCGCCAGGCCATCGCCGGCTCGGGCGCGGTCTCCAATGAAGAAATCTCGCACGCGCAGGCGGCGGTCAAGGCCGCCGAATCGGCGCTGCTGGCAGCGCGCGAGCAGCTGGCCTCGAACAAGGTGCTGACCGACCAGACCACCGTGGAAAAGCACCCGAACGTGCAGCGCGCCGCCGCCAACCTACGCTCGGCCTACCTGTCGTTCGCGCGCTCGACCATGCCGGCGCCGGTGACCGGCTATGTGGCCAAGCGCTCGGTGCAGGTGGGCCAGCGCGTGGCCGCCGGCGCGCCGCTGATGGCAGTGGTGCCGCTGGACCAGGTCTGGGTCGACGCCAATTTCAAGGAAGTGCAGATCACCCATATGCGCATCGGCCAGCCGGTAACGCTGGAGGCTGACGTGTATGGCTCCAAGGTGGAGTACAAGGGCAAGGTCGCGGGCTTCTCGGCCGGCACCGGCTCGGCTTTCTCGCTGCTGCCGGCGCAGAACGCCACCGGCAACTGGATCAAGGTGGTGCAGCGCCTGCCGGTGCGTATCGCGCTGGATCCGCAGCAGCTCAAGGACCACCCGCTGCGCGTGGGCCTGTCGATGACCGTGAAGGTCGACGTGCGCCGCGAGGAAGGCGCCGCCATGGCCAACGCCGCGCCGGCCAGGCCGATGCAGACCGATGTCTATGACAAGGTGGCGCAGGACGCCGACCAGCTGATCGCGCAGATCATCACCGCCAACAATGGCGGCCGTGCCGCCGGCCTGCCTGCCGCCGCCGGGGCCGAAGGCGCCAAGGGGACCAACGGAGGCAACGGGGCTATCGGGCCCGACACCGCCAACGCGACCGGCGGTGCCAACATCAAGCCTGCCCGCACCTGACCATGGCCAACTCCATCACCGCCGCGCAGTCCGGCGCCGGCACGCCGGCGCGGCCTGCCGCGCCGCTGGCGCCGCAGCAGCCGCAGCCGCTGACCGGCGGCAAGCTGGTGATCGGCACCATCGCGCTGTCGCTGGCCACGTTCATGAACGTGCTCGACTCGTCGATCGCCAACGTGTCGATCCCCGCGATCTCGGGCGACCTCGGCGTGGCGCCGAACCAGGGCACCTGGGTCATTACCTCGTTCGCGGTGGCCAATGCGATCTCGGTGCCGCTGACCGGCTGGCTGACCACGCGCTTCGGCGCGGTGCGGCTGTTCATCACGTCGATCCTGCTGTTCGTGCTGGCGTCGTGGCTGTGCGGCGTCGCGCCCAACCTGGAAACGCTGCTGGCCGCGCGGGTCCTGCAAGGGGCGGTGGCGGGGCCGATGATCCCGCTGTCGCAGTCGCTGCTGCTGTCGAGCTATCCGCCCGCCAGGAGCACCATGGCGCTGGCGCTGTGGGGCATGACCACGCTGGTGGCGCCCATCATGGGCCCCCTGCTGGGCGGCTGGATCTCCGACAACATGACATGGCCATGGATCTTCTACATCAACGTGCCGGTGGGGTTCATCACCGCCTACGCCACCTGGGCCATCTACAAGGACCGCGAGACGCCGACCAAGGTGCTGCCGATCGACCGCATCGGCCTGGCGCTGCTGGTGATCTGGGTGGGGTCGATGCAGCTGATGCTCGACAAGGGCAAGGAGCTGGACTGGTTCCACTCCACCGAGATCGTGGTGCTGACGCTGGTCGCCATTGTCGGCTTCCTTTTCTTCCTGGCGTGGGAGAGCTATGAGAAGCATCCGATCGTCGACATCAGCCTGTTCAAGGGCCGCAACTTCAGTTCGGGGGTAGTCGCCATCTCGGTGGCATACGGACTGTTCTTCGGCAACCTGGTGATCCTGCCGCTATGGCTGCAGACCATCGTCGGCTATACCGCGACGGATGCCGGCATCGTGATGGCGCCGGTCGGGATCTTCGCGATCCTGCTGTCGCCAGTGATCGGGCGCAACCTGCCGAGGATGGATGCGCGCTGGGTGGCAACGGCCGCATTCATCACCTTCGGCATCGTCAGCCTGATGCGTTCGGGCTTCACTACGCAAGTCGATACCTGGACGCTGATGGTGCCGACGCTGATCCAGGGCGCGGCGATGGCGATGTTCTTTATCCCGCTGACCTCGATCATCCTGTCGGGACAGCCGGCCGAGAAAATTCCGGCGGCGTCGGGCTTGTCGAACTTCGTGCGCATCACCTTCGGCGGCATCGGCGCGTCGATCTCGACCACGGTGTGGGAGAACCGCTCTGCCCTGCACCATGCGCAGCTGGTCGAGCGGGTGAATCCATACAACCCGGCCTACCAGGACCAGCTCAGCCACCTGATGCAGATGGGCATGAGCCAGGCGCAGGCGGTGGGGGTGATCGAGCGCAACATCACCCAGCAGGCAGCCATGCTGGGCGCCAACGATATCTTCTGGATTTCGGGAATGCTGTTCTTCGTGCTGATCGCCTTTGTCTGGCTGACGCGGCCAGCCAGGGGCGGCGGCGGTTCGGCGGACGCCATGGCGGCGCACTGAGACATAGGCCTGCTGCTGGGGACAAAGGGACGCTTGCGAGCGTCCCTTTTTTTGCCTTCTCTCCGGGCCCCCTTGTATTCCGGTCCCGGCCGTCCTATGATTTCCGAACCGATTTACGGAACTATGGTTCCTAAAAACGGAACCAACCGAAGATCAAAGAGACGGAGCGACGTTGTGAGCATTCTCGAGGGCGTGGAAAGCGTGCTGGCTATGTTCGAACAAGGCCGGCACGAGGTCACGTTCAATGACGTCATTGATGAACTCGGCCTGGCCAAGAGCTCGGCTTCGCGGCTGCTGGCGCAGATGGTGCGGTACCGGCTGCTGGAACTGCAGCCATCGACGCGGCGCTACCGCCCCGGGACGCTTCTGATCCGCGCCGCCCAGGTGGCGACGCAGGCGCATCCGTTCGACGAGCAATGCCGGGCCATCCTGGCCTCGATGTCGGACTCCACCGGCTTCACCGCCTACCTGTCGATGCTCGACGGCACCGACACCGTGGTCCTGCAGCGCCTGAACGGCAGCAACCCGGTGCAAGTGCTGTCGCCGCCGGGCGCGCGGCGGCCGGCATTCACCACTGCGATGGGCCGCGTGCTGCTCTCGCGCCTGCCGCAAGCCGAATTCAACGCACGCTATGGCACCTCCGGCGCGCGCAAATTGCCCGAGGCGCCGGCTGGCTGCCCCGCTACCGTGGCCGAACTGGCCGAGCGCGTGGCAAGCGCCAGCCGCGAGCGCAGCGCGATCGCCGTGAATGAAGGCATGCCGGGCATCGGCGCGGTGGCCACCACACTGGCCGACCCGCTTTCCGGCGATGTGCGCGGCCTGTGCCTGTCGTTCACCGCGATGCAGGTCAGCCAGGCCCAGGCCCACGCGCTGCGGGAAACGCTGGTGCAGGCCGTGGCGCCGGTCGGACAGCGCATCGGCGATCCGCTCTGGCTCCATCCCAACGACAGCGCCGCCCTATAGCCATCCCCGCAGCTCAAACCATGGAACTCCTGTTACTCAGCAACTCCACCAGCGACGCGGGCTACCTCGTCCATGCCCACGACGCGCTCCGCGAACTGGCCGGCGGTCGCGCCCGCGCCTGCTTCCTCCCGTTCGCCGGCGTCACGCGCGACTGGGATACGTATGAAGCGCTGGTGCGCGACGCACTGACCCCGGCCGGCATCGAAGCGCACTCGCCGCACCGGCTCTCCGATGCCGACTGCGTGCGGGCGCTGGAAGCGGCCGAACTGATCGTCATCGGCGGCGGCAATACCTTCCGCCTGCTGCAATGCCTGCGCGAGCGCGGACTGCTGAACGTCATCGCGCGCCAGGTGGCTGCGGGTGCCGCGCGCTATATCGGCTGGAGCGCGGGCACCAACGTCGCCTGCCCGACCATCCGCACCACCAACGACATGCCGGTCGCCGACCCCGGCGGCCTCGATGCGCTCGCGCTGGTGTCCTTCCAGATCAACCCGCACTACTTCAACCTGGTGGTGCCGGGCTTCCGCGGCGAAACCCGTGACCAGCGCCTGGCCGAGTTCACGGTGCTGCAGCCGCGTATGCCGGTGCTGGGCCTGCCCGAAGGCAACTGGGTGCGCGTATCGGGCGATCGCATGGAAATGGGCGGCGCGCATGGCGCACGCTGGTTCCTTGGCCAGGAGATCGAGGACGTCGCCCCCGGCGCATTATCCGTGCCGGCCTGCGCCACTGCCATCTGACCCGTCGCAATCCAGGAAAGCAAGCAAGGAACCCAAGCAAGATGTCCATCAAGCAGGTGATTGAATCGATCGAGCTGCTGTCCGCAGCCCATGTCGACGGCGCAGCCGTTGCCACCTTGCTGCGCGCGCGCGGCATCAGCGACGTCACGGTGACGCGCGTGGAAGAAAACGGCCTCTACACCGACTTCCTCGCCTGCACCCTGCCCGGCCGCAACCCCGATGCGCCCGCGCTGGGCGTGGTCGGCCGCCTCGGCGGCGTGGGCGCGCGCCCCGCCGTGACCGGCCTGGTGTCCGATGCCGACGGCGCCATCGTCGCCGTTGCCACCGCGCTGAAGCTGGCCGACATGGCCGCCGGCGGCGACGTGCTGGCCGGCCCCGTCCGCATCCACACCCACATCTGCCCGCATGCCGCCACGCGGCCGCACCAGCCGGTGCCGATGATGAAGTCGCCCTTCGCCATGCGCACGATGATGTCGCACGAGGTCCATCCGCACATGGCGGCGATCCTGTCGGTCGACACCACGCGCGGCAACCGCTTCGTCAACCGGCGCGGCGTCGCGCTGACGCCGGTGGCCAAGGAAGGCTGGCTGCTGCGGCTGCCCGAACGCATGCTGGACCTGATCGGGTGGGTCAGCGGCGAGCTGCCGGTGGTGCTGCCGCTGACCACGCAGGACATCACGCCTTACGAGAACGGCCTGTGGCACGTCAATTCGATCATGCAGCCCGCCATCGTCACCGATGCGCCCGTGGTCGGCGTGGCGCTGACCGCGCAGACCACGGTGCCGGGCTGTGCGACCGGCGTGACCAACGCCCATGACCTGGATGTGGCCACGCGCTTCTGCATCGAGGTCGCGAAGCTGTTCGGCCAGGGCCAGTGCGCCTTCTACGACGTGGACGAGTGGGCCGAACTGCAGCGGCGCTACGGCTCGCTGGCGCACCTGCAAACCGTCGGGGTGGCGGCATGACTGCCACGGCCGAACGGCTGCCGCGCGTGGCGTTCGTCACCATCGGCCAGGCGCCGCGGACCGACGTGGTGCCGCAGATGCTGGCCGACCTGGGCCTGCCGGTGGCGGCGGAAGAATTCGGCATCCTCGATGGCCTCGACGCGAACGCAATCGCCGCGCTCGCCCCGGCCGGCGACGAATACCGCTTCGCCAGCCGCCTGCGGGACGGCTCGCAGGCGGTGATGGGCAAGCCGGTGGCCGAGGCCATGCTGGCGCGGCTGATGGCATCGCTGGACGATGGCCGCTTCGACGCACTGGTGCCGCTATGCACAGGCACCGCGCTGCCGGCGATGCGCACGCTGGTGATCGAGCCGCAGCAGGTGGTGGATCACCTGACCGTCGCGCTCGCACGGGGATGCAAGCGGCTCGGCATCGTGCTGCCCCTGGAAGGCCAGGTCGGCAGTTTTCATCTGATCGAGCCGGTGACGTGCGAACTGCGCGTTACGCATGCCTCGCCTTATACCGACACCAACACCGGCACCGGCCGCTTCGCGCAGGCCGGCGAGACGCTGCGCGGCTGCGACCTGGTGGTGATGCATTGCATGGGCTACACCGAGGCGATGCGCGCCGAAGTCGCGCGCCATGCCGGAGCGCCGGTGCTGCTCTCGAACCGGATGGTGGCCACGCTGCTCGGCCAGGTGCTGCATGGCCGCAACCGGCACGGCCTGTGATGCTGCTTACGGGTAAGGGCAAGCCCGCTGACAGATTGCCTGTGACACTGCTGGAGTGGAAGTAACGATGGAAAAGGTGGCGAAGTGGATGGGGCCGCTGCTGCGCGGCATGGTGTGCATGAGCCTGGGCGCGGTAGCGGCCACGGGCGCGCATGCGCAGGAGTGGAAGCCGTCGAAGCCGGTGCGGTTGCTGGTCGGCTTCGCGCCGGGTGGGTCCGCCGACCTGCTGGCGCGGCTGGTGCAGGGACCGCTGTCCGAAAGCCTCGGCGTGCCGGTGGTGGTGGAAAACGTGCCGGGCGCGGGCGGCAATATCGCCGCCGACAAGCTGGCCAAGGCGCCGGCCGACGGCTATACCATCGGCATGGGCGCGGCCGGTGCGATGGCGGTGACGCATGTGCTCAACCCGAAGGGCACGCCGTACAAGGCGGATGACTTTACGCCGATCGCCATGCTGGCGACGCAGCCCAACGTCGTCATCATCAACCCGGCTCTGCCAATCAAATCGATGGCAGATTTCTCCGCGTACGTGAAAAAGACGCCACAGGTCACCTATGGCACCGCGGGTGTCGGCACGTCCAACCACCTGATCGCCGAGACCATGCTGCATCGCTTAGGCGTCGATATGGTCCACGCGCCGTACAAGGGCGCCACGCCGGTGATTACCGACCTGATGGGCGGCCATATCGCCATGACCGTCGACAACATCACCACGGCGGCACAGCTGGCCAAGTCCGGCAAGGTCCGCGCCATCGCCGTCACCGGCAGCAAGCGCTCGCCGCTGTTGCCCGACGTGCCGACGCTGGCCGAGAGCGGCCTGAAGGATTTCAACATGCCGACCTGGCAAGGGATCTTCGGCCCGAAAGACCTGCCCAAGCCGATCGTCGCCCGCTACAACCAGGCACTGGTGAAGGCGCTGGCGAATCCGGAAGTGAAGAAGAAGATGGCGGAATTCGGCTCCGAGCCGGTCGGCGACACGCCGGAGCATTTCGCCGGATTCCTGGCACAGGACCGCAAGATGTGGGCCGATGTGACCAAGGCGGCGAAAATCACGCTCGACTGATCCGCGACCGGCAAGGAGCGGCGCCTACAGCTTGACCAGCCGCTCCGGCCGCAAAGCGCCCTCGCGCATGCGAGCGACGCCGAGCAGGCGCACCGGCGCGCCGGCATAGACGCGCGCCAGCACGCCTTCCGCGATATCGGTGCCATCGGGGAGGTCGCGGCGCGCAATGCGCTGTCCCTGCAGGAATCGCGAAGCGGCAGCTTCGTCCAGAGTCACGGGTGGGCTTTTCTGCAGCAAGGCGTCGACCGGGGCCAGCATGCCTGGCCGCGCGGCATCGTCCTGTTGCTCGATCTGCTCGAGCGTCACCGCACCGTCCAGCGTCAGGTCGCCCACGGCGATGCGGCGCAGCCCGGTCAGGTGGGCGCCGCAGCCCAGCACCTCGCCGATATCCTCGGCCAGCGTGCGGATGTAGGTTCCCTTGCTGCAGGTCACGCGCATGGTGAACGCAGCCGTGGTGAACGCCGGGGGCAGCGCGCAATCCAGCAGTTCGATCGCGTGGATGGTGACGCGGCGCGCGGCGCGCTCGACCGTCTGCCCAGCGCGCGCGTACTCGTACAGCGGGCGGCCATCCTTCTTCAGCGCCGAATGCATCGGCGGCACCTGTTCGATCTCGCCGGTAAAGCGCGCCAGCGCCTGCTCCAACGCGGCGCGATCGCAGGTCACCTCACGGATATCGAGCAATTCGCCCTCGGCATCGCCGGTACTGGAGCGCGCACCCAGCCGCACCACGGCGTCATAGGTCTTGTCCGCTTCCAGCAGGTCCTGCGAGAACTTGGTGGCCTCGCCGAAGCACAGCGGCAGCAAGCCGGTGGCGAGCGGGTCGAGCGTGCCGGTATGCCCGGCCTTGTTGGCGCGCAGCAGGCGCTTGGCGCGCACCAGCGCATCGTTGGACGACAGGCCCAGCGGCTTGTCGAGCAGCAGCACACCATGGACGTCGCGGCGCGGCTGGCGCGGCGGACGAGCGGCGTTGGATTCGGTCATCGGAGGAAACAGGAGCGACGCTGATGCGGCGCGGCGTGCGGCCCTGCGGGACGCGTTGCCCATGCCTGGCGGCACGGGCACCGGCTCAGTCGTCTTTCGAACGCGTGGCGTTCGCTTCGTTGATCAGCTTGGACATCTCGATCGCGTGTTCGACCGAGGTGTCGTGCAGGAAACGCAGCGTCGGCACGGTGTGGATGTGCAGGCGCTTGTACAGCAGCGAGTGCAGGAAGCCGGCCTTCTCGTTGAGGATGGCTTCGGCCGTCGCCGGCTCGGCACCCAGCACGGTGAAGTGCACCTTGGCGTGGGCATAGTCCGGCGTCAGCGTGACCGACTGCAGCGTGACCAGGCCCAGGCGCGGGTCGCGCAGCTCGCGCTGGATCATCTCGGCCAGGTCCTTCTGGATCTGGTCGGAGATGCGGAGGTTGCGGGAGGAGATATTGCCTTTCTTGGCCATTCAATACTGTTCTGCTGAGATGACAACGGCAGGCCGAAGCCTGCCGTTGCTTGCGACGCCTTACAGCGTACGCGCCACCTCGGTGATTTCGTACACCTCAAGCAGGTCGCCTTCCTGAACATCGTTGAAGTTCTTGATCGACAGACCGCACTCGAAGCCTTGCTTCACTTCCTTGACATCGTCCTTGAAGCGCTTCAGCGAATCGAGCTCGCCGCTGAAGATGACCACGTTGTTGCGCAGCACGCGCACCAGCGAGGAGCGCTTGACCACGCCATCGGTGACCATGCAACCCGCCACCGCGCCGACCTTCGGCACGCGGAATACCTGGCGCACCTCGACCGTGCCGGTCGTGGTCTCGCGCTTCTCCGGCGCCAGCATGCCGGACATCGCCGCCTTGATCTCGTCTACCGCATCGTAAATGATGTTGTAGTAGCGGATATCGATGCCGTTGTGCTCGGCCAGCTTGCGCGCACCAGCATCGGCACGCACGTTGAAGCCGATGATGACCGCCTTCGATGCCGTCGCCAGGTTGACGTCGGACTCGGAGATGCCACCCACGCCGCCGTGCACGATCTGCACGCGCACTTCCGCGGTCGACAGCTTCTGCAGCGACTGCACCAGCGCTTCCTGCGAACCCTGCACGTCGGCCTTGACGATCAGCGGCAGCGTCTGCACTTCGCCTTCCGTCATCTGCTCGAGCATGTTCTCCAGCTTGGCCGCCTGTTGCTTGGCCAGCTTCACGTCGCGGAACTTGCCCTGGCGGAACAGCGCGATTTCGCGCGCCTTGCGCTCGTCCGGCAGCACCAGCACTTCCTCACCGGCGGCCGGCACTTCCGACAGACCCTGGATTTCCACCGGGATCGACGGACCAGCTTCCTTGGTCGGCTTGCCGTTCTCGTCCAGCATGGCACGCACGCGGCCGTAGGCGCTGCCGGCCAGGACCACGTCGCCACGCTTGAGCGTGCCGCTGCTGACCAGGATGGTAGCGATCGGGCCCTTGCCCTTGTCGAGCTGGGCTTCCACCACCAAGCCCTTGGCCGGGGCGTCGACCGGCGCCTTCAGTTCCAGGATTTCGGCCTGCAGCGAGACCTGCTCCAGCAGTTCTTCGATACCCGTGCCGGCCTTGGCCGACACCGGCACGAACGGCGAATCGCCGCCGTACTCTTCCGGCACCACCTGCTCGGCCACCAGTTCCTGCTTGACGCGGTCCGGGTTGGCTTCGGGCTTGTCGATCTTGTTGATCGCCACCACGATGGGCACGCTGGCAGCCTTGGCGTGCGCAATCGCTTCCTTGGTCTGCGGCATCACGCCGTCGTCGGCCGCGACCACCAGGATCACGATGTCGGTCGCCTTGGCACCGCGGGCACGCATGGCCGTGAAGGCCTCGTGACCCGGGGTGTCCAGGAAGGTAATCACGCCGCGGTCGGTTTCCACGTGGTAGGCACCGATGTGCTGCGTAATGCCGCCGGCTTCGCCCGCGGCAACCTTGGTGCGGCGGATGTAGTCCAGCAGCGAGGTCTTGCCGTGGTCGACGTGACCCATCACGGTCACCACCGGCGGACGCGGCAGCTGTTCGGCGTCGGTGTGTTCTTCACCGTCCACCACCAGCAGCGCTTCCGGATCGTCCAGCTTGGCGGCGAACGCCTTGTGGCCCATTTCTTCCACCACGATCATGGCGGTTTCCTGGTCCAGCACCTGGTTGATGGTCACCATCTGGCCGAGCTTCATCATCTGCTTGATGACCTCGGACGCCTTCACCGCCATCTTGTGCGCGAGATCGGCCACGGAGACGGTTTCAGGCACATGCACGTCACGCACCACCGGCTCGGTCGGCGCCTGGAAGCTGCTGCGGCTGTCGTCGTGCTGCTGCTGCCTGCCGCCACGGCCACGCGGGCCACCGCGCCAGCCGCCCACGCCGCCCGACGAATCGCCGCGCGTCTTCAGGCCGCTGCCCTTCTTGCGGCTGCTGTCGTCCTGCCAGCCTGCCTTCACGACCTTGCCCTTCTTGTCGGCGGTTGCCGTGGTCGTGGTCGTGGTGGCCGGCTTCTTGTCGTCCTTCTTCGCTTCCGTGGTCGCACCGGCCGGCTTCACCGGTTTGTGCAGCGTACCGGTCTGCTCGGCCTTCTTTTCTTCAGCCTTGCGCTCGGACGGCGCCTTCAGCACGCGCGGAGGTGCGTTCAGCATCTGCTGGATCGCACGAGCCTCGGCTTCGGCAGCCTCGCGGCGCTTGCGCGCAGCGACTTCCTGCTCGGCGCGGGCCTTGTCGGCAGCGGCCTTGGCCTCGTCCGCAGCCTTCTGCGCCTCGGCGCGTTCAGCGGCAACGCGGGCCTTCTCGTCCTCGGCCTTCTTGCGCGAGGAGTCCTCGGCGGCCTCGGTCACGGCGCGCGACGCGGCAGCCTCTTCCTCCGCCTTCTTGGCGGCGAGTTCGGCCTGGCGGCGCTGCTCCGCTTCCAGGGCTTCCTGCTGGGCGCGGCGCTCGGCTTCCTCGCGCTCGGCGGCCTCGCGGGCGGCCTTGGCTTCGGCTTCCTGGCGCGCCAGCTGCTCGGCCTGGCGGCGTTCTTCCTCGTCGCGGCGTGCCTGTTCGGCAGCCTCGGCCGCGGCCGCTGCATGCCCTTCGGCGGCGTCCGCGTGGACATCAGGCTGGGCCTCGTCGCGCTTGATCAGCACGCGCTTCTTGCGCACTTCAACCTGGACGGTGCGAGTCTTGCCGGTGCCATCCGACTGGCGGATCTCCGAGGTCTCGCGCTTGGTCAGCGTAATCTTCTTGCGGGCGCTGTCGTCGGCCTGGCCGTGCGAGCGCTTCAGATAGTCCAGCAGCCTGGTCTTATCCGATTCCGTGATGATGTCTTCTGGCGCAGCTTTGCCCACCCCAGCCGCCTGCAATTGTTCCAGCAGGGCAGCTGCGCTGCGACTCAGTTCTGCGGCCAGTTGGGCAACTGTTGTGCTTGCCATTCAAACCCTTTCAATGCTTGGTGTCTTCGTCGGGACAAATCGTATGCGGAAAGCGCGCCCGGGCTGGTGTCGGCAGCCCGGCCGTGTCCCTCAGTTGAACCAATGTTCCCGTGCTTTCATGATCAGCGCCTTGGCTTCTTCCTCGGTGACGCCCGTCATGTCGACCAGTTCGTCGACGGCCAGTTCGGCCAGGTCGTCACGCGTGTGGATATCACCTTCGGCCAGCTTGCCGATCAGTTCCGGGTTCAGGCCGTCGAGCGATCGCAGATCCTGCGACACCTCTTCCACCTTTTCTTCCCGGGCCAGTTCCATCGTCAGGAGCGCATCACGCGCGCGGTTGCGCAGCTCGTTGACGGTGTCTTCGTCAAAGGCCTCGATCTCCATCATTTCACTGATGGGGACATAGGCCACTTCTTCCAGCGTGGAGAAGCCTTCCTCGATCAGGATGTCTGCCACTTCCTCATCCACGTCCAGCTTGGACATGAACAACTTGCGCACGACATCGCTCTCTTCGGCCTGCTTCTGCGCCGATTCTTCCTGCGTCATGATGTTGATCTGCCAGCCGGTCAGTTCGGACGCCAGGCGTACGTTCTGGCCACTGCGGCCGATGGCGACGGCGAGATTTTCCTCGTCGACCACCACGTCCATGCTGTGCTTCTCTTCATCGACCACGATCGACTGCACCTGCGCAGGTGCCAGTGCGCCGATCACAAACTGCGCCGGGTCTTCCGACCACAGCACGATATCCACGGCCTCGCCGCCGATCTCGTTGCGCACCGCGGTCACGCGCGTACCGCGCACGCCAACGCAGGTGCCGATCGGGTCGATGCGCTTGTCATGCGCCACCACCGCGATCTTGGCACGCACGCCCGGATCACGCGCGGCGGCCTTGATTTCCAGCAGGCCCTGCTCCATTTCCGGCACTTCGTTTTCGAAGAGCTTGATCAGGAACTCGGGGGCGGTGCGCGACAGCTCGATCTGCGGGCCGCGCGCGGCGCGATCCACGTTCAGGATATAGGCGCGCACACGGTCGCCGGTGCGCAGGTTTTCCTTCGGGATGATCTGGTCGCGGGCCAGCAGCGCTTCCACGCGGCCGGATTCCACGATCAGGCCCTTCTTGTCGGCGCGCTTGACCGTGCCAGTCATGATCTTTTCGCCGCGATCGAGATAGTCGTTCAGGATCTGCTCGCGCTCGGCGTCGCGGATGCGCTGCAGGATCACCTGCTTGGCGGCCTGCGCGCCGATACGGCCGAACTCGACCGACTCGATCTGCTGCTCGATGTAGTCGCCAAGCTCCAGGCTGGGGTTCTCATCGCGGGCTTCGAACAGAAGGATTTGCTTGTCCGGCTCCTGCAGGCCCTGCTCGTCGGGAACCACCAGCCAGCGCCGGAAGGTTTCATGCTCGCCCGACTCGCGATCGATCGCGACCCGGATATCCACGTCTTCTTCGAAACGCTTCTTGGTGGCCGAGGCGAGCGCCGCCTCCAGGGCACCGAATACCACATCCTTGTCGACGTTCTTCTCACGCGCAAGCGCATCGACGAGCAACAGAACTTCGCGGCTCATTGCTTGTTCCCTTTTCTTTGATTTCCTTTGAAGTCGAATACCGGCACCAGGCGTGCCTTGTCGACATCGGATACGGCAAATTCCAGCAGTGCCGGGCCATCCTTGCCCTCGAACTCCAGGCCGACCTTCTCCGCGCCCGCCTCGCCGGCCGGTTCGCGCAGGATGCCCGTGAAGTTCTTTTGCCCGTTCACCGGCAGGCGCAGCGTCACGCGCGCCTCGGCGCCGGCAAAGCGGACGTAGTCGGCCAGCTTCTTCAGCGGCCGGTCCAGTCCGGGCGACGAGACCTCGAGGCGTTCGTAGTCGACGTTCTCGACCGTGAACACGTGGGTGAGCTGGCGGCTCACCTTTTCACAATCCTCGATGGCGATGCCGGTTTCAGGCTGATCGATATAGACACGCAACAATCCGGCCGGGGCACGCTCGAGCTCAACCAGCTCGTATCCCATGCCGTTAAGGGTGGTTTCGATCAAATCTGCCAGATGCACTGTTATCCCGAGTAATGGCCATCAACACCGTGGCAGGCAAACCCGCCGCTGCCGTCCGGGACGACCCTGCTGCAGTGCTGCCTGTCCGCCATCCCGCACGCGCCGGGGCGCGGGACCGAATTCGGGCGAACCAAAAAAAAATGGGCGCAATGCCCATCATTCGCCCACCCTCGGCGAGGATGGCTTTTTGAATAGACTTGAATTATACGCGGATTATGTCGAAAAGGCAAAAGCCAGACATACTCGCAGATTACGCGCCGCGCCGGCGGGTCTTCACCCCGCCGTGCGCGGCATCCGGCACTCAGCGATTGCCGCCGCGGTTGCCCCCGCGGCCACCTCCGCGATTGCCGCCGCCTCCACCACCGCCGCCGCGCTGCTGGGTGCGGTTTCCGCCTGCCTTCGCCGCCTTCGGCATGACGTTTCCGTTCGGCTCACCGCCGCCGCGACGCTGCGCCTTGCCTTGCCCGCCCAGCCCGGCGCCACCGCCACCGCGCGCCTGGCGCGCGCCGGTGCCGCGACCGCCGCCAAGGTTGGCCGCGTGCGAGGTCAATAGCGTGGGGCCATGACTGATGTAGCCCATCGACGTCTTCATCGGGTCCGGCTGGCCGCCGCGGCTGCCGCCCCGTGCACCGCCCTGTTCATAGCGCGGCAGGCCGTCCATGCCGGTATGCATCGGCATGCCGGCAATCGCGGCTTCGGTACGCTGCTTGCGCCCGCCGACCTTGGTCGCGCCCTTGCCAGGCTGCTCGCCCTTGCCCGGCACCTTCAGGCCGACCGCGGTCATCAGCGCCTTGACGTCATTGGGCTCGACCTCCTGCCAGCGGCCGCGCTTGAGGCCACGCGGCAGCAGGAACTGGCCGTAGCGCGTACGGATCAGGCGCGAGACGGTCAGGCCGACCGCCTCGAACATGCGCCGCACTTCGCGGTTGCGGCCTTCGGTCAGCGCCACGTGGTACCACTGGTTGACGCCCTCCCCACCGCCGTCCGCAATGCGCAGGAAGTTGGCCTCGCCGTCGTCCAGCTTGATGCCGTGCAGCAGGCGCTGGCGGTCGGCTTCAGCCAGTTCACCCAGCGTGCGCACCGCGTATTCACGCTCGACGCCGTAGCGCGGGTGCATGAAGCGGTTGGCGATATCGCCCGAGGTGGTGAAGATCAGCAGGCCTTCCGTATTGAAGTCCAGCCGGCCAACGGCGACCCACTTGCCGGTCTTGATACGCGGCAGGCTGTCGAACACGGTCGGACGGCCTTCAGGATCCGACTGGCTGACGATTTCGCCGGCCGGCTTGTGGTAGAGCAGCACGCGCGGCGGCTTGGTCGACACCTTGCGGTGGATCAGCTTGCCGTTGACGCGCACCTGGTCGGCCGGCAGGATGCGCTGGCCGATATGCGCCGGCAGCCCGTTGACCGAGACCCGGCCCTGCAGGATCAGCTCTTCCATTTCGCGGCGCGAGCCCAGGCCGCCTTCGGCCAGCACCTTGTGCAGTTTCGGGGCGTCGTCCTCGGCCGACAGCTCGCGCACCGGCTTCGCCTTGGTGCGCGGGATGACCGTGTCTTCCTTGTCGTACTGCTCGGAAATCACAAAGCGGAACAGGTCCTCGCTGCTGGCCGCGGCCTTGTCGGCGCCGCCCTGGCCCTTGCGCTGGCCCTGCGGCTTGGCACCCTCCCTGCGGCGGCCCTGCGGCTGACGGCCGGCAGCGCCCTGCCCCTCGGCCGGCGCGGCTGACTTGCCGCCACGCGGGTTCGGCTTGCGCTTGCGGGCCGCCTGCTCACCCTTGTCTGCCTTCTCGGCTCTTTCGGCCTTCTCGCCCCGTTCAGCCCTTTCAGCCCTGGGCGCCTTGTCGGCCGGGGCCTGCGGCGCCTGGCCGCCCTCGCCCTGCGCCGGCTTGCGCTTGCCGCGGCCACGCTGGGCACCGCGCCCGCCGGCCGCCGCAGGTGCCGCGGCCGCTTCTGCGGCGTCGCCGGGCTCGGCGCCTTCGGCGCGGCCGGCATCGCGATCTTGCGTCGCCTGGCGGCGCGACGCCACCAGGTTCCTGAGCCCTCGGCGCAGCCCCTTGCGGCGGGGCGCGGCTTCGCTGCCCGATCCGGGTTCTGCGGCGCCGGAGTCGGCGGGTGCGCCCGCGTGGCGGGTGTCTTGCTCAACGGAATCAGACAAGGTATTCACTATCGGATGTTGCATGTTGTTCAGTTCGGCACGCGTTCGTCGTGCTCGCTCGGGTGCGGCGAGGCGCCGTCTTCCGGCAGTTCACCCCGTGCCCCGTCCGGATCGGAATCGGCAGGATTGGCCAGTTCGGCTGCTTCGCCTTCAGCACCCGGTTCCTCCGCCCCATGCTGGTGCGACTGCAGGTCGAATCCGTTGGCGACTTCACCTTCCGCGGATGCCTGGCCGGCGTCCGCGCCTTCGGACTCGCCTGCGGCGGATGTCTCAGCCGGGGCCGGCTCGGAAAACGCCTCTTCATCGGCATTACCAGGCTTGCTTGCCGCCAGCGTCTCGAAATCGATGGCCTGCTGGTCCAGCAGCGTTGCCTGAGCCTGCGCCTGGGCATCCTCGAGCGGCGGTAACTCGTCCAGCGTGCGCAGCCCGAGGTCGTCCAGGAAGGCCTTGGTGGTGGCATACAGGGCCGGCCGCCCTGGCACGTCGCGGTGGCCGATCACCTCGATCCAGCTGCGGTCTTCCAGCTTCTTGATAACTTCCGTGCTGACCGTCACGCCGCGGATTTCCTCGATATCGCCGCGCGTCACGGGCTGGCGATAAGCGATGATCGCCAGCGTCTCCATCACGGCGCGCGAGTATTTCGGCGGCTTCTCCGGATTCAGGCGGTCGAGGTATTCGCGCATCTCGGGACGGCTCTGGAAGCGCCAGCCGCTGGCCAGCCCCACAAGTTCCACGCCGCGCGGGCGCCAGTCCTGGCGCAGTTCCTCCAGCAGCACGCGGACGGTGTCCGCGCCGACGTCGTCGGCGAACAGCCGTCGCAGATCATTGACGCGCAAAGGCTCCTGCGCGCAGATCAGCGCCGTCTCGAGGACGATCTTCGCCTCTTGGGTATTCATGTTGATGGTGTGCAGCCTGTCTTTGCACCTGCTCCCGGACGGATCCGGGGCACCGGAGATTTTGGATACAGCGATGCCAATGCCATCGCCATCTCATTGCGCAGCTCACCCGGATGCTTGCTGCATCCAAGCCGTGCACTTCCCTTTCTTTGCATCGAGTTGCCGGGTCACTCCGGCAGGAGATCGTTCGCATGCCGCCATGGGCCGGTCAGCGAACCTCTTGCGTGGCGCGTCCGCACAACGGACGCCGCTGTCGGCGAACTGAACGCCTCGGACGCAAGAAAAACGAGTATCGGGAGCAAGGCCGGCATCTCCAACACCGCAGTGCCAGCCGGGCTTTTGAACCAGATCTTTTGAACCGGATGGACCGCGGGACGGGCCGGGCATCGAACTACCAACGCTACCCGCCGCCGTGGGCGCACCTTCTGGTAGGAAGGCCGCTGGCGCTGCTCGCCGCTGCTTACAAAACACCGCGCGATACCGCAATGCTGGCGATTGTATGGCATTCCCGCCCTCGCCCGCAACCATCATCCGCAGTGCCGCGCGCGCCATACGTCTCAAAAGACCACGCAAAAACCCTGCTCGGCCAGCGAATGTGGCAGCAGCACCGCTCGCGCCAGGCCGAGGGCGCCGAACGTCATGACCGCCATGCCGGCTCCCACGCGCACCGCGCGCCGCCGCGACAGGCCGCGCAGGTAGCCGGACAGCCCTGACAGCACCAGCAGGTTGGGCAGCGTGCCGGCGCCGAATACGCCCATCACCAGCGCACCGGAACCGGCATTGCCGGCGAGCAGCGCCAGCGTCAGCGCCCCATAGACCATGCCGCACGGTACCAGCCCCCACGCCAGGCCGATACCGTAGCGCCTGGCAAGTCCACCCTGCGCCCGCAGGGACGCGGGCATGCCGCCGCCCGGCCGGCCGAACTGCCGCGCCACGACGCTGCCCGCCCGCGCCGCCAGCCGCTCAAGCCACGCAACGGTAAAGGCATTGCCGCGCAGCAGGCGCCAGCCCGACCACAGCAGCATGGCGCTGCCGGCACCAAACAGCCAGCGCTGCACCGGCAGGTAATCCTGCTTCCACGCACCGGCGCCGATGGCGCCTAGCAGCGCGCCAAGCAGCATATAGGTCGAAATCCTGCCCAGGTGCATTGCCAGCAACTCGCCAGCCCAGGCCGCGCGGCTGCGCACGAAGGTCATGGCCGCGACGCCGCCGCGTGGCTGTTCGACCGCCAGCGCGATCCCGCCACACATTGCTGCGCAGTGCACACCGCCCAGCAATGCCAGCATGAAAACGCTAATTAGTACGCCAAATGTCAAATCTGGCTCCCTGCCTCATCACATCGCACGGTAAAATGTGGGGATCGCGCCCTCGCATCCACTCTTGCAGGTTCCAATTGCTTACCTCCATTCCAATCACCGAGATGTCGCCCCGCTGCTCCACTTGCGCGATGGGGCAACTGTGCCTTCCGGTTGGCATGTCCCAGCAAGACCTCACCAAGATGGACACGCTGGTGCAGGAACGCATCCGGGTTCACAAGGGTGAGACCTTGTATCGCATGGGCGATCCCCTCACCGCGGTTTACGCCATTCGCTTCGGCACGCTGAAAACGCATGTCACGACCGAAGACGGCCGTTCACAGATTACCGGTTTCCACCTGCCTGGCGAAATCGTCGGCCTCGACGGCCTCGGCGAAATGCAGCATGCCTCTGACGCGACCGCACTGGAAGATACCGAAGTCTGCGTCGTCCGCCTTGGCGACCTGCAAACGCTGTCAGCAGACCTGCCTTCGCTGCAACATCAGTTCCTGAGGCTGATGGGCAAGGAAATCACGCACGACCAGCTGATGCTGGTGACACTCGGTTCGATGCGCGCCGAAGAACGCCTGGCCGCCTTCCTGATCAACCTGTCTGAGCGCCTGTCGGCGCGTGGCTACTCGTCGACCGAATTCGTAATGCGCATGAGCCGCGAGGAAATCGGCAGCTACCTCGGCCTGAAACTGGAAACCGTCAGCCGCCTGTTCTCGCGATTCGCTGAAGCCGGCCTGATCCAGATTCGCCAGCGCCACGTCAAGCTGGTGGATCTCGCCAGCATCAAGCAGCTCTACAGCCGCAGCTGCTGATCCTTCCCATCTCCCCGCCGCTTTGCGCCTGCGCCGCGCGGGGCGGCGCAGGCATCGGCATTCATTCCAACTCGTCGGTATCGCTGAGCCGCGTCGGCATCGTGTACAGCGTCAACCCGCTCGACAGCGCGCAGAAGATCCACGCCAGCAGGAAGCTCATCGTGTAGATCGATTCGCGCGAGGCGTCGATCGGATGCCCGAAGAACTTCAGATCACCGGGATCCACGACCGAGAACACTGTCGCGGTGGCGAAGCCCGCCACCAGGAACCCCGGCCACAAGACCCACATCAGCCAGCGCAACCTCATGGCTGCCTCGCTGCGCTCGGCTGAGGCCGCGCGGCCTCAGCCTTCTCCACCACCAGTCCATGACGCGCTGCGCCCTGCACCGGCACGTCAGGATTCGACGACGCAAGCCAGATAGTGACGCCGCAGGCCACCATCGCGACCAGCGGGCCGCTCATCAACAGCCACGGCCACGGCTCTTTCCACCACGGATTGCCTTGCTGATTCATCATGCCCCCTTGAGTTCTGCACCGAGCGCCTGGCGTCACAGGTCGCGCGGCACGATAAAGCTGGTGCTCTGCCGGATCTCGGCGTCGCCCCGCTCCGCTCCTTCGCTGGTGACGGTCACGCTGATCTTGTGCGTGCCCTGCGCCGCGTCTTCGATCGGCACGCGTATGCGGATCGGCAACAGCCGGTTCGACGTCGGCGCCAGCGATTCGGCCTGCTTGTCATATTCGACCGTCAGGTTCTTCAGCTCGTCGCTGTCGGCGCGCACGCTGATGTGCATCGGCCCCTCGGTCGTGTTGATCAGCTGCAGGCGATAGACGTTCTCGATCCAGCGGCCTTCGACCTCCCGGCCCAGCGCGCCACGGTCGCGGATGATGTCGACCTTCAGCGGCGTGCGCAGCGCGATTGAAGCCACGAAGCCAGCAAGCAGCGCGACCCAGATCACGGAATAGATGATGACACGCGGACGCAGCAGGCGCTTGCGCGATGCTGCCGCGGACAGCGCCTTGCGCATGGCATTCTCCGAGGTGTACCGGATCAGCCCGCGCGGATAGGACATCTTGTCCATGACCTGGTTGCAGGCGTCGATGCACGCGCCGCAGCCGATGCATTCATACTGCAGGCCATCGCGAATATCGATGCCGGTTGGGCACACCTGCACGCAGATGCTGCAGTTGACGCAATCGCCCAGGCCCGCCTGGCGATGGTCGGTCTTGCGCGAACGGCTGCCGCGCGGCTCGCCCCGGCCGATGTCGTAGGTCACGACGTAGGTGTCGCGATCGACCATCACGCTCTGGAAACGCGCGTACGGGCACATGTATTTGCACACCTGCTCGCGCATGAAGCCCGCGTTGCCCCAGGTTGCGAACCCATAGAACAGCATCCAGAACGTCTGCCACGGACCCAGCGACAGGCTCGCCAGTTCGCCACCCAGCTCACGGATCGGCGCGAAGTAGCCGATGAAAGTGAAGCCAGTCCACAGCGCAATCAGTACCCACAAAAAGTGCTTGGTGGCCTTGATACGCAGTTTGCGCAGGCTCCAGGGGTCGCCGTCGAGACGAATCCGGGCGATCCGGTCGCCTTCGATCCTCCGTTCGATCCACATGAAGATCTCGGTATAGACCGTCTGCGGACAGGCATAGCCGCAGAACAGCCGCCCGGCGATCGCCGTGAACAGGAACAGCGCCAGC
Source organism: Cupriavidus consociatus (assembly GCF_017814975.1). Lineage (GTDB taxonomy): Bacteria > Pseudomonadota > Gammaproteobacteria > Burkholderiales > Burkholderiaceae > Cupriavidus > Cupriavidus consociatus. The sequence continues at coordinate 192,394 of NZ_JAGIQA010000001.1, read as the reverse complement.
GCTGAAATGACCAGCAGTACGGCGAGGTAGATGACATCCTGAGGCCACAGCACCAGCCCGAAGATGTAGAACTTGCGTTCGCCAAGGTCGAACAGCACGGCCTGGCGTCCGTTCCACTGGAGCCAGGGCGTGCCGTAGTAGATCAGCTGGGTGAAGAGGACCAGCCAGACGCGCCAGCTGGAGAAAGCGCCCGTGACCGAGCGCGGATAGATCTTGCGGCGGACCTCGTACAGCGTTTCATCCGAGGTCTCGGCAGGCGCAGCGGCCGACCGCTGGCGGTCGGCCGCCCGGGCCACTTCTTCGGTCCCGGGTGCGTTCATGGATGGTTTCTCCTGCGGGCGGCCCGCGCCCGCTCAGATGCGTCGCCTGTCATTGGCCGGCACCCCCGCCGGTATTGGACAGACCCCAGACATAGGCAGTCAGCATGCGGATCCGCTCTGGTGTCAGGATCTCTTCATGTGCCGGCATATGGTTGTTATGCCCCTTCAGGATGGCGTCGACAATGCTGCCTTCCGAACTGCCATACAGCCACACGTTGTCGGAGAGGTTCGGCGCGCCCAATGCCTGGTTGCCCTTGCCGCCGGCACCGTGGCAAGCCGCGCAGGTCGACTTGAAGGTGCTCTCGCCACGCGAGGCGCGGATAGGATCCGAAGACAGCCCCGACAGCGAGCGAACATACTGCGCCACGTCGCCCGCCAGCTTGCCGTCGATGGTGGATGCAAACGGCGGCATCACGCCATTTCGGCCCTTGGCAATGGTCTGCTGGATGGTTTCGGGTTCGCCGCCATACAGCCAGTCGCCGTCTGTCAGGTTGGGAAAGCCGCGGCTGCCGCGTGCGTCCGAACCATGGCATTGCGCGCAGTAGTTGAGGAACAGCCGCTGGCCAATTTCGCGCGCCTGCGGATCTCCCGCCACCTGCTTGACATCCATTTTCAGGTACTTGGCATAGATCTCGTTCTGCATCTGCTCCTGCGCGGCACGATGCGCCGCCAGTTCACCCTGCGTCGAGAACTTCAGCACGCCTGCGTACTTGCCCAGACCCGGATACAGCACCAGGTAGACCAGGCCGAAGATGCAGGCCAGCAGGAACATCCACATCCACCAGCGCGGCAGCGGATTGTTCAGCTCGCGCAGGTCGTCGTCCCAGACGTGGCCAGTGTCGTCGCCCCCGCCGGCGGTCTTGGTGATCTTGCGTTGCGAGAACAGCAGCCATACGCACCAGACGATGCCGACGAGCGCGATCGCGGCAATGTAGTAACTCCAGAAATCGGAAAAGAAATCGCTCATGGCTAGGTGTTCCGGCTCGATGTTGTCGTGGTTTCGTCAGGCAGCGCGAACGGCAGCATGGCGGATTCCCGGTTGGCGGCCTGCCGGCCGGCCGACCAGGCCCACCAGCAGATGCCAAGGAAGACGACCATCGACACGACGGTCGCAATGGCGGTGATCATGGCCATGGCTTACTCCTTCGCAGGCGCAGCCGCTGCAGCGGTGTCCACGCGGACATTGCGGCGGTTGGTGCCCAGGCCTTGCAGGTAAGCCACCAGCGCGTCTTCCTCGGTCTTGCCCTGGAGCGCGTCCGGCGCCTTGGCGATGTCGGCCTCGGTGTACGGCACGCCCAGCTTCACCAGCGCCCGCATGCGGGCCTGGATATCGTTGGTCGGCAGCGCAGCCTTCTCCAGCCAGGGGTAGGAAGGCATGACCGACTCGGGCACCACGTCGCGCGGATTGCGCAGGTGAATGCGCTGCCAGTCGTCCGAGTAGCGGCCGCCGACGCGCGCCAGGTCGGGACCGGTACGCTTCGAGCCCCACAGGAACGGGTGGTCGTAGACGGATTCGCCCGCGGTCGAGAAGTGGCCGTAACGCTCGGTTTCGGCTTGCAGCGTACGCACTTGCTGCGAGTGGCAGCCGACACAGCCTTCGCGGATATAGACATCCCGGCCCATCAGCCGCATCGGCGAATACGGCGTGATGCCCGGATCCGGCTTGGTCGTGGAGTGCTGGAAGAACAGCGGCACGATCTGCACCAGACCCGCAATGCTGACCACGAGGATCGTGCAGATGATCAGCCAGCCGATGTTCTTCTCCAGCGTTTCGTGGGAAAAGAATCTTTGTTTTTCCGACATCTTTCTATCCTGGAATGATCAGTGTGCGGAGGCGGGGATGCTGGCCGGGATCGGCGCATCCACGGCACGCTTGCCGACGATGGTCTTGGCGATGTTGTAGGCCATCAGCAGCATGCCCGAGAGGAAGCAGATGCCACCCAGCAGACGGATCAGGTAGAACGGGTACTTGGCCTTGACCGCTTCGACGAAGGCATAGGTCAGCGTGCCGTCAGGCTGCGTGGCGCGCCACATCAGGCCTTCCATCACGCCGGCGATCCACATCGAGGCGATATACAGCACCACGCCGATGGTGGCGATCCAGAAGTGCCATTCGATCAGGCGCACGCTGTACATCCGTTTCTCGCCGAACAGGCGCGGGATCAGGTAGTACAGCGAACCGATCGAAATCATTGCGACCCAGCCCAGCGCGCCGGAGTGCACGTGGCCGATGGTCCAGTCCGTGTAGTGCGACAGCGCGTTGACGGTCTTGATCGACATCATCGAGCCTTCGAACGTGGACATGCCGTAGAACGACAGCGCCACCACCAGGAACTTCAGGATCGGATCGGTGCGCAGCTTGTGCCAGGCGCCCGACAGGGTCATGATGCCGTTGATCATGCCGCCCCACGAAGGCGCCAGCAGGATCAGCGAGAACACCATGCCGAGCGACTGCGCCCAGTCCGGCAGCGCGGTGTATTGCAGGTGGTGCGGGCCGGCCCACATGTAGGTGAAGTTCAGCGCCCAGAAGTGGACAATGGACAGGCGGTAGGAAAAGATCGGGCGCTCGGCCTGCTTGGGAATGAAGTAGTACATCATCCCGAGGAAGCTGGTGGTCAGGAAGAAGCCCACCGCGTTATGGCCATACCACCACTGGATCATCGCGTCCTGTACGCCGGCATAGGCCGAGTAGGACTTCCACAGCGACACCGGCATCTCGATGTTGTTGACGATGTGCAACAGCGCGATGGTGAGGATGTAGGCGCCGAAGAACCAGTTGGCGACATAGATATGCCGTGTCTTGCGCTTGACGATGGTGCCGAAGAACACGATCGCATAGGCCACCCAGACCGCGGTGATCAGCAGGTCGATCGGCCATTCCAGTTCGGCGTATTCCTTCGAGGAGGTGATGCCCAGCGGCAGCGTGATGGCCGCGGCTACGATGACCAGTTGCCAGCCCCAGAACGTGAACGCCGCGAGCGGGCCGCAGAAAAGGCGGGCCTGGCAGGTGCGCTGGACCACGTAGTACGAAGTCGCGAACAGCGCGCTGCCGCCGAAGGCAAAGATCACCGCATTGGTATGCAACGGCCGCAGGCGGCCGAACGACAGCCAGGGCGTGTTGAAGTTGAGTTCCGGCCAGATCAGCTGTGCTGCCAGCAGCACGCCGACGGCCATGCCGACGATCCCCCAGACTACCGTCATGACAGCGAACTGTCTTACGACGCCGTAATTGAAGGTGTCGACGCGTGAAGACGCGGCAGTGACATCCATTCAGACCCCCAAAGCTTAGAGAAGAGAAAAAACCTACTGACGTTGCGACTTTAGAAAAACCCCGCCACTGGTGTGTTGATCTTTATCAAGTCGCTCAGGACCGGCAATGAACCTCGCGGCGCGGCCCCGGTCCGAGGCCGATGGCATGTCGGGACATGCGCGCATCAAGGCTTGTCGTTGTCCAGCAGAATCGATTCCGCGGGCCGGTCGAGGTCGTCGTATTGGCCCGCATGCAATGCCCACCACAGTGCGGCAGCGATCAAGACGACGAGCACCAGGCTCATCGGCACGAGCAGGTAAAGCGTTTCCATGAGGCTCCTAGACCGGCTTGCGGCCGGCGCGCAGCAGACGCCAGGCGTTGGCCACCACCAGCAGCGATGACAGCGACATGCCGATACCGGCCATCCATGCCGTCACCAGCCCGGTCGCCGCCAGCGGGATCGCCACCACGTTGTAGAAGAAGGACCAGCCCAGGTTCTGCCGCACCACGCGCCGCGCCTTGCGCGACACCGCCAGCGCGGTTGCGATCTCGTCGATGCCGCCGTGTGTCAGCACGGCGTCGGCGCCGGCCTGCGCCAGCGGCGCGCCGCTGCCGATCGCAATCGAGACCTGCGCCTGCGCCAGCACCGGGGCGTCATTGATGCCGTCGCCCACGGCCAGCACCACCGCCCCGCCCTGTTGCAGCCGCGCGACGTAGTCGCGCTTACCCTCGGGCGTCACTTCGCCGGCGGCATTGCTGATGCCGAAGTGCTTTGCCCACCAGTGCACGGCCTCGGCGTTGTCGCCGGAGACGAGGTGGCAGTTCACGCCCAGCGCGCCGAGCCGCAGCAGCAGCACGGACGTCCGTGCGCGCTCCACATCGGCCAGCATGAAGCTGGCGAGCACGCCGTCCTGCGCCGCGAGCCACACGACCGTGGCGCCGGGATGGGTCGGGTCCGCAACCGCGGGCACTTGCACGGAAAAGCCGCCGGTAACGATGCCACGCGCAAAATCCAGCCGACCGAGCCGCAGACGGCGACCGTCAACCGTGGCCTCCAGGCCCTGTCCGGGCACGTTGTCGATGCCCGTGACCATCCTCGCCTGGCCCCCGCCATCAGGTGCTGCCGCGAGCAGCGCGCGTGCGATGGGGTGCTCGCCGCCGCGTTCCATCGCTGCGGCCAATGCAAGGCATTGCGACTCGCCAAGATCGGCCAGCGGCTGCACCGCGGCCACGGCAAAGCGTCCTTCGGTCAGCGTGCCGGTCTTGTCCAGCACCACGTCGGTCACGCGCGCCAGCGACTCCAGCGCATGGCCGCGCGTCAGCAGCACCCCGCGCCGCGACAATGCGGCGCCCGCGGCGGCCAGCGCGGCCGGCGTGGCCAGCGACAGCGCGCAGGGGCAGCTGACCACCAGCACCGCGATCGTCACCAGCAGAGCGCGTGATGGATCGATCCACAGCCCCCACACCAGCCCGGTCAGCGCCGCAAGCACCAGCAGCGTCGCCACGAACAAGGCGGCGACACGGTCGGCCAGCGTGGCCAGGCGGGGCTTTTCCGCCAGCGCGCGGTCGAGCACCGCCACGATCTCGGCCAGGCGCGTGCCGGCGCCTACGCGCGACACACGCAGCTCCAGCGGGCTGGCGGTGTTGAAGCAGCCGGCCAGCACGGTTTCACCGGCACTGCGGCGCACCGGCCGGCTTTCGCCGGTCAGCATGGACTCGTCCAGTTCGCTGGCGCCGGCGACGACGGTGCCGTCGGCGGGTACGATCTCGCCCGCCTTCACGCGGATCAGGTCGCCCTGGCGCAAACGTGCCACCGGGATGCGTTCACCCGTGGCCCCTATTCCGGCAAGCCGCTCGCAAGTGGCGGGCAGCTGGCGGGCCAGCATCTCGGCGCCGCTGCGCGATGCCTGGCGCACGCGCAGTTCGAGGTAGCGCGCCAGCAGCAGGAAGGCGACGAACATCGTTACCGAATCGAAATAGACCTCGCCGATACCGCGCACGGTGGCCAGCGCGCTGGCGATAAAGCCCGCGCCGACGCCGATGGCAACCGGCACGTCCATGCCCAGATGGCGCTGACGCAGGCTGCGCCAGGCGCCGTCAAAGATCGGCGATGCGGAATAGAAGACCACCGGCAACGTCAGCGCAAAGCTGGCCCAGCGCATCAGCTGCAGCTGGCCTGGGTCGATGGTGGCCTCGTGGGTGTAGATCGGCCATGCGTACATCATCACCTGCATCATGCCGAGCATGGCCACGGCCATGCGCATCAGCAGGCTGCGGCGCGCGCGGCGGTCCTGCTGGTCGGTGCGCGAGACCTCGAACGGCCATGCCATGTAGCCGATGCCGGCGAGCGCGGCCAGTAATCCGGCCACGGACTGCGTGCCTTCGCGCCAGCGCACCACCACGCGGCGGGTGGCGACGTTGGCCACTGCGGACTCCACGCCGGACTGGCGCGTCAGGTGCTGCTCGATCAGCCAGGCGCAGGCGGCACAGCGGATGTTTTCGGGCGCCAGCGTGATCTCGGCCCGGCCGTTGTCGAGCGGACGCACAAACTGGGTGCGCAATTCGGGAGTGTCATAGGCCGCCCAGATCGGTTCGGCTTCGCGCCGCGCCGCGTCGTCGATCGGGCGGGCAAAGCGGGCCTCATCACCATAAAGATGGGCAAATCCGGCCGCGTGGAGGGTCTGCGCGAGTGCCTGGCAGCCACCACAGCAGAAGACCCGGCGGGCGCCGTCCAGTTCGGCTGCCAGCGGCTTGGCCTGCGTGACCGGCAGGCCGCAATGGAAGCATGCGAGTTGCGCCCCGGCAGGGGCCGCGCCGGCGTTGGCGGCAGGCACCGCGGACGCTGCATGCATGGCCAGCACGCTGGCGGAAGGGATGGTGGCTGGGGACGACATGGGGGACCTTTTTCTACCCCCTGCAGGGTATAGGGCGGTCCCGGCATCGACCTTGATCTAAGTCAATGCGGCCCGGCTATCGTCGCGCCGGGCCGAAATACAACGCTTGGCAACCCTCAGGTGAGCGACGTATCCATGGTGCGGCGCTCGGATTCCAGGTACTCGCGCGACTGCATCTCGATGATGCGCGACACGGTCCGGTGGAATTCGTTGGCCATCTGCCCCTCGGTGTAGAGTTCATCCGCAGGCACTTCCGCCGACATCAGCAGCTTGACCTTGTGGTCGTAGAAGACGTCGATCAGCCAGGTAAAACGCCGTGCTTCCGACGACATGCGCGGTGTCATGCGTGGCACGTCGGACAGGATCACGGTATGGAACTGCGAAGCCAGCTCCAGGTAATCGTTCTGCGAGCGCGGCCCGCCGCACAGCGTGGCGAAGTCGAACCACACCACGCCATTGGCCTTCCGCAGCGCGCGCAGTTCGCGGTGCTCGATATGCAGCAGCGGCGATTCGTCGGCCACGCCGGCAATCGACGTGAAGGCATCGCGCAGCGCCGAATTCGCGCCGGCGTCGAGCGGCGTGTGGTAAGCCTGCACCTGTTCGAGCGCGCGCTTGCGGTAGTCGATGCCGGCATCCACGTTGAGCACGTCCATCTTCTGCTGGATCAGCGCGATGGCAGGCAGCACACGGTCTCGATGCAGGCCGTCCGTATAGAGCAGGTCCGGCCGGTAATTGGAAGTCATCACGAACTGCACGCCGTTGTCGAACAACTGCTGCAGCAGGCGGTGCAGGATCATCGCGTCGGCGACGTCGCTGACATGGAATTCGTCGAAACAGATCAGGCGGAAGCGGCGGGCAATGCGCCTGGCAAGCTCGTCCAGCGGATCGGGGCGACCGCGCAGCTCTTCCAGCTGGCGATGGACCTCGCGCATGAATTCGTGGAAGTGCAGCCGCGTCTTGCGCACCACCGGCACGCAGGTATAGAAGCTGTCCATCAGGAAGGACTTGCCGCGCCCCACCCCGCCCCACATGTAGACGCCCTTGGGCACATCGGGCCGGACCAGCAGCTTCTTCAGTGCGTTGTTGCGGCGGCTCTTGTAGGCCACCCATTCGTCGTAGCACTGCTGCAGCCGCGCCACGGCACGCAACTGCGCCTCATCGGACGTGTAGCCGCGCTCCTTCAGTTCCTTCTCGTAGTACTCAGTGACGTTCATGCTGGGGGCTCACGCGGCACGCGCCGCAAGTGAAAACGGCGCGCCGCTGATGCGGCGCGCCGGTACTCAAACAATGCGAGGCATGCGCCTTACATATTGAGCTGACGCTTGTCGACAGCCAGCGCGGCTTCGCGCATGACTTCCGACATCGACGGGTGCGGATGGCAGACGCGGCCGATATCTTCGCTGGCGGCCTTGAACTCCATCGCCACCACGGCTTCCGCGATCAGGTCCGACGCGTTCGCGGCAACGATATGCACGCCCAGGATTTCGTCGGTCTTGGCATCGGCCAGCATCTTGACGAAGCCTTCCGGATGGCCCATGCCCAGCGCACGGCCGTTGGCCATGAACGGGAACTGGCCAGCCTTGAACTCGCGGCCTTCGGCCTTGAGCTGGGCTTCGGTCTTGCCGACCCATGCGATTTCCGGGAAGGTGTAGATCACCCACGGCACGCAGTTGTAGTCGATGTGCGGCTTCTGGCCGGCGATGCGCTCGGCCACGGCCACGCCTTCGTCCTCGGCCTTGTGCGCCAGCATCGGGCCGCGCACCACGTCGCCGATGGCCCACAGGCCCGGCACCTTGGTGGCGCAGTGGTCATCCACCTCGATGAAACCACGCTGGTCGACGGCCAGGCCGACAGTATCCAGGCCCAGGTTGTCGGTGTTGGGCACGCGGCCGACCGACACGATCAGGCGATCGACTTCCAGGGTCTGGGCGGCGCCGTCCTTGTCCGTGTACTTGACGGTAACGCCGTTCTTGCCGGTCGTCACTTCGCTCACGTTCACGCCGAGGCTGAACTTCAGCCCCTGCTTGGTCAACTGCTTCTGGGCTTCCTTGGCCACGCCTTCGTCGGCAGCGCCCAGGAAAGCAGGCAGCGCTTCCAGCACGGTCACGTCGGCACCCAGGCGGCGCCACACCGAGCCCAGCTCCAGGCCGATCACGCCGGCGCCGATCACGCCCAGCTTCTTCGGCACTGCGGGGAACTTGAGCGCGCCCTCGTTATCGCTGACCAGGTCGTTGTCGACGGCGACGCCCGGCAGGTGGCGAGCCTTCGAACCGGTGGCGATGATGACCTGCTTGGCGGTCACGACTTCACCGGCGATCTCGACCTGGAAGCCCTCTGCGGTCTTGCCGACGAACTTGCCGTAGCCCTTGAGCAGCGTCACCTTGTTCTTGCGGAACAGGAACTCGATGCCCTTGGTCATCTTGCCGACGATATCGTCCTTGCGCTTAAGCATTTTGGATACGTCGACCTTGACGTCGCCCACGGTGATGCCGTGGTCGGCCAGGTGGTGCTGGGCGTTCTCGAACTCTTCCGAGGAAGCCAGCAGTGCCTTGGACGGGATGCAGCCCACGTTCAGGCAGGTGCCGCCCAGGCGCGGTTCGTTCTTGGGATCGTCGTAGGCGTTGCCTTCGCAGCAGGCCACGTTCAGGCCGAGCTGGCCGGCGCGGATCGCGGCGATATAGCCGCCCGGGCCGGCGCCGATCACCAGCACGTCGAATTGTTTGCTCATGGGAATTCCTTTGTGGCACCGGCAGCGTGTGCCGGCGCGCGATCAAATCTGGAGATGCGCGCCGCGCGCGTCGGCACCAACCAACGCGCGCGGGGGACCGTCGATTACAGGTCCAGCAGCAGGCGGGCCGGATCTTCCAGCGCGTCCTTCATGGCGACCAGGCCCAGCACGGCTTCGCGGCCGTCGATGATGCGGTGGTCGTAGGACATGGCAAGGTAGTTCATCGGGCGGATCACGATCTGGCCATCTTCCACCACCGGGCGATCCTTGGTGGCGTGCACGCCCAGGATGGCCGATTGCGGCGGGTTGATGATCGGGGTCGACAGCATCGAGCCGAACACGCCACCGTTGGAGATCGAGAAGGTACCGCCGCTCAGCTCTTCCAGCGACAGCTTGCCGTCACGGGCCTTGACGCCGAACTCGGCGATCTTCTTCTCGATGTCGGCCAGGCTCATCTGGTCGGCGTTGCGCAGGATCGGCACCACCAGGCCACGCGGCGAGCCCACCGCGATACCGATGTCGAAGTAGCCGTGGTAGACGATGTCGTTGCCGTCGATCGAAGCATTGATCAGCGGGAACTTCTTCAGCGCATGCACCGCAGCCTTGACGAAGAACGACATGAAGCCCAGCTTCACGCCGTGCTCCTTCTCGAAGCGGTCCTTGTACTTGTTGCGCAGGTCCATCACCGGCTTCATGTTGACTTCATTGAAGGTGGTGAGGATGGCGTTGGTCGCTTGCGACTGCAGCAGGCGCTCGGCGATACGGGCGCGCAGGCGGCTCATCGGCACGCGCTCTTCCGGACGGTCGCCCAGCGCGGCGAAGTCGACCGGAGTGGAAACCTGCTGCAGCGCCGGCTTGGCCGCGGCCGGGGCCGGGGCGGCCTTGGCGGCCGGAGCAGCGGCAGCGGCAATCGCGTCGCCCTTGGTGATGCGGCCGTCCTTGCCGGTGCCGGCAACCTGGCCAGCCGACAGGCCAGCTTCGGCCATCAGCTTGGCAGCCGACGGCATGGCCACGGCGCCGGCGGCGGCCGGAGCGGCGGCAGCGGCCGGTGCCGGGGCGGCAGCAGCCGGAGCCGGCGCAGCGGCTGCGGGGGCAGCGGCGCCAGCGGTGGCTTCGGTATCGATCTTGGCGATGATTTCATCGGCCACGACGGTGTCGCCGTCGTTCTTGACGATAATCGACAGGACGCCAGCCGACGGGGCCGGTACTTCCAGCACGACCTTGTCGGTTTCGATTTCGATCAGGATTTCGTCCTGAGCAACGGCTTCGCCCGGCTTCTTCTTCCAGTTGAGCATGGTCGCTTCGGCGACCGATTCGGACAGCTGCGGAACCTTGACGTCAACAATAGCCATGGTTGTGAATTCCTCGTGTTATGCGTGTTGTCTTGATATGGCAAGCCACGGCGCACCTGCGCGCGTCGCCGTGGCTGCCACGGATTACTTGGTCAGAACAAAGCCCTTGAGCTTGGCGAAGGCAGCCTCCAGCAGCGCCTTCTGTTGCTCGTTGTGCTTTGCGTAGTAGCCCACCGCCGGCGAAGCCGAGGCAGGACGACCGGCATAACCGAGCTTCTGGCCATCCGTCATGTTTTCCATGATGTAGTGCTGCACGAAGAACCAGGCGCCCTGGTTCTGCGGCTCGTCCTGGCACCACACGATTTCGGTGGCGGTCGGATACTTCTTCAGCTCCGCGGCGATGGCCTTGTGCGGGAACGGGTACAGCTGTTCCAGGCGGATGATCGCGGTGTCGTTGGCCTCGCGTTCCTTGCGTGTGTTGACCAGGTCATAGTAGACCTTGCCGGAGCACATGATGACGCGCTTGACCTTGCTGGCGTTCAGTTCTTCCTGGTCGGCGATGACCGTCTCGAAATGGCCCTTGGCCAGGTCGGACAGCGGCGACACGGCGTCCTTGTTACGCAGCAGCGACTTCGGCGTCATGATCACCAGCGGCTTGCGGAACAGGCGGATCATCTGGCGGCGCAGCAGGTGGAAGATCTGGGCCGGCGTGGTCGGCTGGCAGACCTGCATGTTGTGGTCCGCGCAGAGCTGCAGGAAACGCTCGATACGAGCCGAGCTGTGTTCGGGACCCTGGCCTTCGTAGCCGTGCGGCAGCATCAGGGTCAGGCCCGAGGCGCGGCCCCACTTCACTTCACCCGACGAGATGAACTGGTCGATCACCACCTGGGCGCCGTTGACGAAGTCGCCGAACTGGGCTTCCCAGATCACCAGCGCGTTCGGCTCGGCTGCGGAGTAGCCGTATTCGAAGCCGAGCACGGCTTCTTCCGACAGCACCGAGTCGATCACCGTGAACGGTGCCTGGTTTTCCGACACGTTCTGCAGCGGCACATACGAGCCGGCATCCCAGCGCTCGCGCGCCTGGTCGTGCAGCACGGCGTGGCGGTGGGTGAAGGTGCCGCGGCCGGCGTCCTGGCCGGTGATGCGCACCGGGTAGCCCGACGACACCAGCGAGGCGAAGGCCAGGTGCTCGCCCATGCCCCAGTCCAGCGGCTGGTCGCCACGACCCATGTTGGCGCGATCCTTGACGACCTTCTCCACCAGCGGGTGCAGCTTCAGCGTTTCGGGCGTGGTGGTGATGCGTTCGGCCAGGCGCTTCAGTTCGGTCACCGGCACGGCGGTGTCGGCCGCGTCGGTCCACTTGCGGTTCAGGAACGGCATCCAGTCCACGGCGAACTTGTTCTTGAAGTTCGACAGGACAGGGTCGGCGGTATGCTTGCCGGCGTCCATCGCGGCACGGTATTCCTTGACCTTCTCGTCGCCGAAGCTGGCAGCAACCAGGTTCTGCGCGGCCAGCTTGTCGGCGTACAGCTTGCGCGTGCCGGGATGCTGGCTGATCTTCTTGTACATCAGCGGCTGCGTGACCGCGGGGGTGTCCTGCTCGTTGTGGCCCAGCTTGCGGAAGCAGATGATGTCGACCACGACGTCCTTGTTGAATTCCATGCGGAAATCAACGGCCAGCTGCATGGCATACACGACGGCTTCGGGATCGTCGCCGTTCACGTGCAGCACCGGGGCCTCGATCATCTTGACCACGTCCGTGCAGTACAGCGTCGAGCGGGCGTCGCGCGGGTCGGAGGTGGTGAAGCCGATCTGGTTGTTGATGACGATGTGCATCGTGCCGCCCGTGCCGTAGCCGCGGGTCTGCGCGAGGTTCAGCGTCTCCATGACCACGCCCTGGCCGGCAAAGGCGGCGTCGCCATGCACCTGCACCGGCAGCACTTCCTTGTGGCCGACTTCGCCGCGGCGTTCCTGGCGGGCCTTGGCCGAGCCTTCGACCACCGGGTTGACGATTTCCAGGTGCGACGGGTTGAACGCCAGCGACAGGTGGACCGGGCCGCCCTCGGTCGAGACATCGCTCGAGAAGCCCTTGTGGTACTTGACGTCACCGGCCGGCAGGTCGTCGACGTGCTTGCCTTCGAATTCGGCGAACAGGTCCGCGGGCATCTTGCCCAGGGTGTTGACCAGCACGTTCAGGCGGCCGCGGTGGGCCATGCCGATCACGATTTCCTGCACACCCTTGGTGCCGGCGTGCTGGATCAGTTCGTCCATCGCGGCGATGAAGCTCTCGCCGCCTTCCAGCGAGAAGCGCTTCTGGCCGACGTACTTGGTGTGGAGGAAGCGCTCCAGGCCTTCGGCCGCGGTCAGGCGGTCGAGGATGTGCTTCTTCTTCTCCAGCGTGAAGACCGGCTTGGAACGCGTGGTTTCCAGGCGCTCCTGCCACCAGCGCTTTTGCGCCTGGTCGCTCACGTACATGAATTCGGCGCCGATGGTGCCGCAGTAGGTTTCGCGCAGGTTGTTCAGCAGCTCGCGCAGGCTCATCGACTCCTTGCCAAAGTACGTATTGCTGGCATTGAAGACGATGTCGAGGTCAGCTTCGGAAAAACCGTAGAACGCGGGGTCCAGATCCGGCAGGGGCGGACGCTCCTGGCGCTTGAGCGGGTCCAGGTCGGCCCAGTGCGAACCGATGTTGCGGTAGGCGGCGATCAGCTGGGTGGCAGCGACGCGCTTGCGGCCCATGTCGGAATCGGCCGAGGCAACGATGGTCTTGATGGGGCCTTGCTTGGCGCGCTCGGCGAACGAGGCAACGATGGGAGCGTGGGCGACATCCCGGCCGTTCGAGCCGTCAACGGCGGGAACGTTCTGCATGGCGTCGAAGTACGAACGCCAGTTGTCGGGAACCGAGGCGGGATTCTGGAGGTAGGCTTCGTACAGTTCTTCGACATACGGGGCGTTACCGCCGAAGAGGTACGAATTGCTCTGGTACTGCTGCATCATGGGACGCTCACTTTTCTCCGGGTATGCCGGAGTTCAGCGGGTTATTCAACCTTCCGCGACACGGCTTGACCGGTTAGCGGATTGCAAACAACTCTTGGGAACCCAACTGAGGGCCCTACGCAAACGGCACCGCTGGGGTGCCGGATGTGCTGGCTTCCTCACAAGGCCCGAAAGGGCAAGTTGTGCGGGGAAGGACCTTAAGTCTTCACGGCGGTAAGCATAGCACGTTTGCTTTTAAGCAATGTGGACTTTTCGCGATGCGAAACTTCATCGCACGACAATTCGCCTCGCCCTCGGCGTTTTAGCAACAGCCGCGCAACAATCAGAGGCGCGGCTCTATTTGGTCGACGGCATCGGTGATCAGCCCGTCCAGTCCCCAGCCCAGCAGTTGCACGGCCTTTGCGGGATCGTTCACGGTATAGCTGAGGACGCGGCGGCCGGCCGCGTGCGCGGCTGCAATGACACCCTCGTCCAGCTCGCGGTAATTCGCATCGAGTGCCACGCAGCCGAGCCGGCGCAGCCGCTCGAGCCAGTCGCCCGGCAGCTTGTCGAGCAGCAGCGCCCGCGGCAGGTCGGGCGCCACGCGCGCTGCCGCAGTCAGAGCCTCTTCCGAGAACGACGACAGCAGCGGCGGCACCGCGGCGCCGGCCCACAGCGCCGCGGCATCGAGCGCGACCGCCGCGCCGGTGCGCGCTTCGGTGCCCGGCACCGGCTTGATCTCGATATTGACCAGGAAGCCGTTGGCCTGCGTATAGCGGGCGATGGCGGCCAGCGTCGGCACCGGCTCGCCGGCCCAGCCAGGGCTGTGCCAGCTGCCGGCATCGAGCAGCGCCAGCTCGCCCAGTGTCAGCGCATCGACCCTGCCTTTGCCGCTGGTGGTGCGGTCGAGCGTCGCGTCGTGCATCAGCACCGGCTTGCCGTCGGCGGACAGCTTGACGTCGAATTCGAACATCCGATACCCGAAGCCGGCGCCGTGGCGGAATGCGCCGAGCGTATTCTCGGGTGCCAGCTTGCCTGCGCCACGGTGCGCGATATGGCGCGGGTACGGCCAGGACTGGGTGTCTGCGGTGGCTGGCATGTCAGGCCTCGATACGCTTGCCGGTATCCGGTGCGAAGAAATGGAGGTGGTCGGGCGACGAGGTCACAGGCAGGCGATCGCCCGCGCTCACCCGGGCATGGCTCTCCAGCCGCACCACCACCGGCTGGCCGCCGAGCGAGCCGTACGCGAACGAGTCGGCACCGAGCGCCTCCACCACGCGTACATCGACTTCGGCGATGGCCTCGTGCGAGGCGCACGGCTCGATATGTTCCGGCCTCAGCCCAAGCAACGCCTGTTCGGGCAAGTGCAGCCCCATCGGCAGGTGGCCGAGCGTTGCGGTGGGGCTGTCGCCGCCCTCCTTCGCCACCACCCGCATCTGCGCGCCACCATTGCCGGCGCCGTTGCGCACCACCGGGATCAGGTTCATCGGCGGCGAACCGATAAAGCCAGCCACGAAGGTGCTTGCCGGTTTTGAATAGACTTGCAGCGGCGTGCCGATCTGCTCCACGCGGCCCGCGTTGAGCACCATCATGCGATCCGCCAGCGTCATCGCCTCGACCTGGTCGTGCGTCACGTACAGGCTGGTGGTGCCGAGGCGGCGATGCAGCTCCTTCAGTTCCAGCCGCATCTGCACGCGCAGCTTGGCGTCGAGGTTGGACAGTGGCTCGTCAAACAGGAACACCGCCGGCTCGCGCACGATCGCCCGGCCCATGGCCACGCGCTGGCGCTGCCCGCCCGACAGCTGGCGCGGCTTGCGGTCCAGCAGCGGCGACAGCTCCAGGATGCCGGCGGCATGCTCCACGCGCTGCTGGATCTCGGCCTTGGCCATGCCGCGGATCTTCAGGCCGTAGGCCATGTTGTCGTACACGCTCATGTGCGGGTAGAGCGCGTAGTTCTGGAACACCATGGCGATGTCGCGCTCGGCCGGCTCCAGGTTGTTGACGACCTTGTCGCCGATATGGATCTCGCCGCCGGTGACGGTTTCCAGCCCCGCCACCATGCGCAGCAGCGTTGACTTGCCGCAGCCCGACGGGCCGACGATGACGATGAACTCGCCGTCGGCGATTTCCATGTCGATGCCGTGCACTACCTGGGTACCGCCGGCGTAGGTTTTCTGAACGTTGCGAAGCGACAGTTTTGCCATTGCTGTTGTCCTGCGCGCGCGCGGGTAGCGCGCCACGCCTTGTTGTTCCGCTTATTTTTCGGTTTCGACCAGGCCCTTGACGAACCACTTCTGCATCAGCACCACCACCACCGCCGGCGGGATCATCGCCAGCATCACGGTGGCCATCACCAGGTTCCAGTCGGTGGCGGCATCGCCCGAGCGCGAGATCATCTGCGTGACGCCCACCACCACCGGCGTCATCGACTTCTGCGTGGTGATCAGTAGCGGCCACAGATACTGGTTCCAGCCATAGATGAACTGGATCACGAACAGCGCGGCGATGCTGGTGCGCGACAGCGGCAGCACCACGTCCCAGAAAAAGCGCAGCGGCCCGGCGCCATCGATGCGCGCGGCTTCCGCCAGCTCATCGGGAATGGTCAGGAAAAACTGGCGGAACAGGAAGGTCGCCGTCGCTGACGCGATGATCGGAATGGTCAGGCCGAAGTAGCTGTCGAGCAGCCCAAGGTCCGACACGACCTTGTAGGTCGGCAGGATCCGCACCTCCACCGGCAGCATCAGCGTGATGAAGATCAGCCAGAAGAAGGTCTTGCGCAGCGGGAACTTGAAATAGACGATGGCAAAGGCCGAGATGATCGAGATCGCGATCTTGCCCAGCGCGATGCCGAGCGCCATGATCAGGCTGTTCTTCATCATGGTCGAGACCGGCGAAGCCGCCTCGCCCACGCCCTGGAACAGCACAGTGCGATAGTTCTCGATCAGGTGGCTGCCGGGCATCAGCGTCATCGGTGCGTCCAGCACTTCTTCCGCGGTCAGCGTCGACGCGACGAAGGTCAGGTACACCGGGAACACCACCACCACGATGCCGAGGATCAGCACCGCGTGGGTCAGGAAATCAAGGAAAGGACGTCGTTCTACCATGGCTGCCTCCGTCAGTACTGGACCTTGCGTTCCACGTAGCGGAACTGCACCACGGTCAGCGCGATCACGATCACCATCAGCACCACCGACTGCGCGGCCGAGCCACCGATATCCATGCCGCGGAAGCCGTCATGGAAGACCTTGTACACCAGCGTATTGGTCGAGTTGAACGGCCCGCCGTGCGTGACTGCGTCGATGATCGCGAAGGTATCGAAGAACGCATAGACCACGTTGATCACCATCAGGAAGAAGGTGGTCGGGGACAGCAGCGGGAAGATGATCGACCAGAAGCGGCGCCACGGCCCCGCGCCGTCGATGGCCGCGGCTTCGATCAGCGAGCGGGGGATGCTCTGCAACCCGGCCAGGAAGAACAGGAAGTTGTAGCTGATCTGCTTCCATGCCGCGGCGAGCACCACCAGCAGCAGCGCCTGGTTGCCGTTGAGCAGGAAGTTCCATTCCACGCCCATCTTGCGCAGTGCGTACGAGACCACGCCCAGCGTCGGGTTGAACATGAACATCCACAGTACGCCCGCCACCGCCGGCGCGACCGCGTACGGCCAGATCAGCAAGGTCTTGTAGCCGACCGCGGCGCGGATCACGCGGTCGGCAAAATAGGCCAGCGCGAGCGCGGTGGTCAGGCCCACCACGGTGACGCCGATGGCGAAGATCGCGGTGGTCTGGAACGACTCCACATACAGCGGGTCGTTCCACAGCATGCGGAAGTTGTCGAGGCCGACGAACTCCAGGTTGATGCCGAAGGCATCCTGCTGCAGCATCGACTGGTACAGCGCCTGCCCCGCGGGCAGGAAAAAGAAGATCAGCGTGATCGCAATCTGCGGCAAGACCAGCAGATACGGGAGCCACGGCGAGCGGAAAACGACGCGTTTTTCCATGAACGGATTCCGGCGGATGCCGCGGGTTGCGGCATCGTTCTAGGTACGGCGCTGCGGCTGGCCCGGTGTGGCCGGCCACAATGCAAGCGGGCGGAGGTTTCGCCGCCGCCCGCCCTTTCTTGTCAGCTTGCTTTCAGGCCGCGCTTATTCGCGCGCGGTCTTCTGGAAGCGCTCCAGCAGATCATTGCCACGGGCCACGGCCGAGTCCAGCGCTGCCTTGGGCTCCTTCTTGCCAGCCCAGACGGCTTCCAGTTCCTCGTCCACCACGGTGCGGATCTGCACCATGTTGCCCAGGCGCACGCCGCGCGACTTGTCGGTGGTCTTGACCACCATCTGCTGCACCGACACATCGGCACCCGGGTTCTTGTCGTAGTAGCCGGACTTCCTGGTCATCTCGTAGGCGGCCATGGTCACCGGCAGGTAGCCGGTGGCCTGGTGCCAGTCTGACTGGATCTCCGGACGCGACAGGAAGTTGAAGAACTTGGCCACGCCCTTGTACTCGTCCGGCTTCTTGCCGCCCATCACCCACAGCGAGGCGCCGCCGATGATGGTGTTCTGCGGGGCGCCCTGCACCTCCGGGTAGTACGGCAACTGGGCCACCGCGAACGCGAACTTGGCGTTCTTGCGGATATTGGCCAGCGAGGCCGACGAGCCGGTGAACATCGCGCACTCGCCGTTATAGAATTTGGCCTGCGATTCCGCCTTGCGGCCGCCATAGCTGAAGTAGCCCTTCTTCACCATGTCCTGCAGGTTGGTGATGTGCTTGACGTGCAGCGGGCTGTTGAAGACCAGCCGCGTGTCGGTGCCGCCAAAGCCGTTGTTCTTGGTGGCATACAGCGTGTTGTGCCAGGCCGAGAAGCTTTCCAGGTGGACCCAGCCCTGCCAGTCGGTGGTGTACGCGCAGTTGGTGCCCGATGCCTTCAGCTTGGCCGAGTACTGCATCACCTCGGGCCAGGTCTTGGGCGCCTTCTCCGGGTCCAGGCCGGCCTTCTTGAAGGCATCCTTGTTGTAGTAGAAGACCGTGGTCGAGCTGTTGAACGGGAACGACAGCATCTCGCCCTTGGACGAGGTGTAGTAGCCCGCCACCGCCGGGATGTAGGCCTTCTGGTCGAACTTTTCGCCGGCATCCTTCATTACCGTCGACACCGGCTTGATCGCGCCCTTGGCACTCATCATGGTGGCGGTGCCGACTTCGAAGACCTGCAGGATGGCCGGCGCGCCGCCGGCGCGGAAGGCGGCGATGCCGGCCGCCATGGTTTCGTCGTAGTTGCCCTTGTTGACCGGCACCACCTTGTACTCGGACTGGCTGGCGTTGAACTTGTTGGCGATCTCGTTCACCTTGTCGTTCAGGGCGCCTTGCATGGCGTGCCACCACTGGATTTCAACGGCGGCCTGAGCGCTGCCGGCCCCGGTCAGGGCGGCCAGCACGGCAAGTTTAAGCACGGTACGGGATACGGACATGGGTGGCTCTCCTTGGTCTCACTTGTTTCTGGTCGGGCGGAAACCCGACAGCATGTGATTTTTTTGTGACAGCGGCATGTTACGCCGGTCGCACCCGGGCAAGCAAATCAGCAACTTCACGGATCCCCGCCGTTTTTGCAACGCAATAAGCGATATCACCGACGAAGGCGGCAGGATGCCGATTACAATGGCCCGCCATGCAATCCCTGAACAAGCTCTCTAATTCCGCGCTGCAGCGCGTGCGCGGCGTGCTGACCGATATCGACGGCACGCTGACTACCGATGGGCGGCTGCCCGCCTCCACCTATCTGGCGCTCGACGGGCTGCGCCAGGCAGGACTGCACGTTATCCCTGTGACTGGGCGCTGCATTGCGTGGGCCGAGATCCTGACCCGCCTGTGGCCGGTGGACGCGATCATCGGCGAGAACGGTGCCTTCTATTCGCACTTGCTTGATGGCCGGCTGCATACCCGCTTCCTGGACGACGCGCCCACCCGCGCGCGCAACCTCGAGCGCATCCATGCGCTTGGCCAGCGCATCCTGCTCGAGGTGCCGGGCAGCGCACTAGCGTCGGACCAGGCCTGGCACGCCGCCGACCTTGCGATCGACCATGCCGAAGACGTGCCGCCATTACCGCAGGAAGCGGTGGCCCGTATCGCCGCCTTGATGCGCGAGGCAGGCATGACCGCCACGGTCAGTTCCATCCATGTCAACGGCTGGTTCGGACAGCATGACAAGCTGTCGATGAGCAAGCTGTGCGTAGAGGAGTTGCTGGGGGAAGACCTGGATGCACGCCGGGATGAATGGCTGTTTATCGGTGATTCGGCCAACGATGCCAGCATGTTCGCGCATTTTCCGCTGTCGGTGGGGGTGGCCAATGTGCGGGATATCCTGCCGCAGCTGCCTGTGCCGCCGGCTTATATCACCGCGGCGGCAGGCGGCGAAGGGTTCGCGGAAATGGCGCAGCGGCTGGTGCAGGCGCGCGGCTGAGCACCACCCAAGGCAGAACGCAAAAAGCGCAAGAAGGCAAGACGGCCGGGCATTGCCCGGCCGTCTTGTTGTTGCCTTTCGGCCGCTCAGTCGAATCCCAATTCCTGCAGCTTGCGGGTAATGGTATTGCGCCCGATGCCCAGCCGGGTCGCGGCCTCGACCCGGCGCCCGCGCGTGACACCGAGCGCGGCCTCCAGCACCGCCTTCTCGAACCGGCGCGTCAGCACATCCATGACCTCCGGCTGCCCGGCCTCGAGCATGGCGCGCGCTTCGCCGGCCAGCAGGTGTTCCCAGCCGGCGGTGGTGCCGGCCGGCGCGGCGCTGACAGCCGGCGCCGGCCGCACCACGGTCGCCGTATCCGCCTCCGCCACCGGCATCGCAAAGCCGCCGTAGTCGGCCAGCTCATGACCCGTTTCGTACTCGGCGGCACGCGTCTCGACCACGCGCTCGGGCCGCGGCGCATTGATCGGCTCGCTGGTGCCGGCCTCCAGCATCTCGCGCGGCAGGTCCTTGACCTCGATGGTCTGCGCCGGCGCCATCACCGTGAGCCAGTTGCACAGGTTCTCGAGCTGGCGCACGTTGCCGGGGAACGGCAGCGTGCTGACATAGGCCAGCGCTTCGTCCGACATGCGCTTGGGCTCGACACCCAGCTCCTTGGCGCTCTTCTGCAGGAAATGGCGCGCCAGCAGCGTGATGTCCTCGGGCCGCTCGCGCAGCGGCGGCAGGCGCAGCCGGATCACGTTCAGGCGGTGGAACAAGTCCTCGCGGAACAGGCCTTCCTTGACGCGCAGCTCCAGGTTCTGGTGCGTGGCGGCGATGACCCGCACATTGGCGCGCAACGGGTTGTGGCCGCCGACGCGATAGAAGTTGCCGTCGGACAGCACGCGCAGCAGGCGGGTCTGCAGGTCGAACGGCATGTCGCCGATTTCGTCGAGGAACAGCGTGCCGCCCTCGGCCTGCTCGAAGCGGCCGCGGCGCATGGTCTGCGCGCCGGTGAAGGCGCCGCGCTCGTGGCCGAACAGTTCGGACTCGAGCAGGTCCTTGGGAATGGCCGCGGTGTTGAGCGCGATGAACGGGCCGTTGGCACGCGGGCTGTGCTTGTGCAGCGCACACGCCACCAGCTCCTTGCCGGTGCCGGACTCGCCGGTGATCATCACCGTCACGTTCGACTGCGACAGCCGGCCGATGGCGCGGAACACGTCCTGCATCGCCGGCGCCTGGCCGAGGATCTCCGGTGCGTCGACCAGCCGGTCGTCCATCTCCTCTTCGCGCAGGCTTTCTTCCAGCGCGCGGCGGATCAGCTCGACCGCCTTGTCGACATCGAACGGCTTGGCCAGGTATTCGAAGGCACCGCCCTGGAACGCCGCCACCGCGCTGTCCAGGTCCGAGTAAGCCGTCATCACGATGACCGGCAAACCCGGATGCCGCGCCTTGATGGCCTGCAGCAGGTCCAGCCCGGAACCGCCGGGCATGCGGATATCGGAAATCAGCACCTGCGGCTGGTCTTCCTCCAGCGCGGCCAGCACGTCTCGCACATTGGTGAAGCTGCGCGAGAGCAGGCTTTCACGGGCAAGGGCCTTTTCCAGGACCCAGCGGATTGATTGATCGTCGTCGACTATCCAGATCGGCTTCATGTGCGTCGCTTGTCTGCTCGGTGTCATTTGGTCTTCCGCATGCCCGGCACTGCAGCGCGATCGCTCGCGGACAGCTAGTGCAATGGCAGCAGGATGCGGAAGTCGGTACAGCCCGGCCGGCTCTCGCATTCGATCAAGCCCTCGTGCTGCTGCACGAAGGTTTGAGCGAGTGTGAGACCGAGACCGCTGCCGCCATCCCTACCCGATACCAGCGGATAGAAGATGCGCTCGCGAATGTCTTCGGGGATTCCCGGGCCGTTGTCGATCACATGCAAGTCCAATGCCAGCTTGAACAGGCGCTTGGCGATGGTGACCTGGCGCGCCACGCGCGTGCGCAGCACGATCTGCGCATCGCCGCGCGCAATGCGATCGGCCAGCGCCTGCGCGGCGTTGTGCACGATGTTGAGCACCGCCTGGATCAGTTGCTCCATGTCGCCTTGCAGCTCGGGCAGGCTGGCGTCGTAGTCGCGCACGATCTCCAGGCCGTTGGGAAACTCGGCCAGCACCACCGAGCGCACGCGCTCGAGCACCTCGTGGATATTCAGGCTCGACACGATATGCGGATGGCGGTGCGGCTCGAGCAGCCGATCCACCAGCGTCTGCAGCCGGTCCGACTCCTTGATGATGACCTGCGTGTATTCGCGCAGCGAACGCTCCGGCAGCTCGAACTCCAGCAGCTGCGCGGCGCCGCGGATGCCGCCGAGCGGGTTCTTGATCTCGTGCGCCAGGTTGCGGATCAGTTCCTTGTTGGCCGAGGTCAGGTCGAGGATGCGCTCCTCGCGGTCGCTGCGCACCTTCTGCTCGTTGGGGAGGATCTCCACCACGACAGTGTCGCCGGACGCGTCCAATGCAGCAATCACTACGTGCGCATGGATGGGTTCCTGCAGCGGCGGCTGCAGCACCAGGTCCTGCCGGCGCACGTCGAACTGGCGCGCGACCACGGTGTCGAGCATGTTGTGCAGCTCGTCCGAGTGGCCGAACAGGTCCGGCAGCGACAGCTCCACCATGCCCCGGCGCGACACACCGAAGGTCGCCTCGGCGGCGGGATTGGCGTAGACCACGCGCAGGCCGGGCTGCCGCACCAGCAGCACCGGGTTGGCGACCACGTCGAGACCGGCATGGCAGCCCACCACACCCATGGGCAACACCTGGGCGCCGCCGCCCGATTGCACGAGGTCCGGTGCGGAGGTCTCGCCACGGTCACTGTCGGCACCGCCGACCTTGCGCGACACACCGCGAATCAGGCGACGCATAAGACTTAGTCCTTCAGGTTGCCAAGCTCGCGCCGCAGCGATGCCGCGTTGGCCTCGCTGCGCGCGATGTCGTCGCGCAGCGCCGCGGTGCGATCGAGGTATTTCTGATAGTTGCGCTCGTTGCCCTGGCGCTCGGGCTGACCGTTGTTGTATTCGGCGCGCAGCGCCTGCAGCTTGGCCTCTTCGGCCTGCAGTTCCTGCGTGAGCACGGTCCGGCGCTCGCTGTCGCGGCTGCGCTGCGTGGCACTGTCCACGCGCGGGAAGCTGGTGTTGCTGGCCGTTGCCGCACCGCCCTTGGCCGGCGCCGGTGCGATACGTCCGCCAGGCACGGTCACCACGTCCGGCAGGTTGAGCTTCTTGCACCCCTTGCCGGCATTGCCATTGCGATATTCGGGAACGCCGTTGGGTCCGGTGCAAACGTAGACGTCGGAAGACGACTGCGCCTGCGACGGCACGACCCAGGCACCCAGCGTCAATGCCACGGCACTCACCAGAACAGGGAAGCGAACACGAAATTGGTGCAGCGGCGCGGCCTGGCTGGCCTTGCGCGAAGAAGCGTCCATGGACATGGCGTCAGGTGTGAACAGGGATGGATCGGGATGGAATCGGATTCCCCATTCTAGCGAGCAAAGCAAAAAGGGACAGCCGAAGCCGCCCCTTTCTGGTGCAACTGTTGCCCGGTCACAACCTGCGTCATTTCCGGGCAAGGGCCGCTTACAGCGAGTAGTACATTTCGAACTCGACCGGGTGCGTGGTCATGCGGAAACGCGTGACTTCTTCCATCTTCAGTTCGATGTACGCATCGATCATCGAGTTCGAGAACACGCCGCCGCGGGTCAGGAACTCGCGGTCGTTGTCCAGGTACTCCAGCGACTGATCCAGGCTCGAGCAGACGGTCGGGATCTTTGCATCCTCTTCCGGCGGCAGGTCATACAGGTTCTTGTCGGCAGCTTCGCCCGGGTGGATCTTGTTCATCACGCCGTCCAGGCCGGCCATCAGCAGCGCCGAGAAGCCCAGGTACGGGTTCATCAGCGGATCCGGGAAGCGGGTCTCGATGCGGCGGCCCTTCGGGTTGGCCACATACGGGATACGGATCGAAGCCGAACGGTTGCGGGCCGAGTAGGCCAGCTTGACCGGAGCCTCAAAGCCCGGCACCAGGCGCTTGTACGAGTTCGTGCCCGGGTTGGTGATGGCATTCAGCGCGCGGGCGTGCTTGATGATGCCGCCGATGTAGTACAGCGCGAATTCCGACAGGCCGGCATAGCCGTTGCCAGCGAACAGGTTCTGGCCGTCCTTCCACACGGACTGGTGCACGTGCATGCCCGAGCCGTTGTCGCCAACGACCGGCTTCGGCATGAACGTAGCGGTCTTGCCGTAGGTGTGGGCAACGTTCTGGATCACGTACTTCTGCAACTGGGTCCAGTCGGCGCGCTGCACCAGCGTGCTGAACTTGGTGCCGATTTCGTTCTGGCCCTGGCCAGCCACTTCGTGGTGGTGGACTTCAACGGGAATGCCCAGCGATTCCAGGATCAGGCACATTTCCGAACGCATGTCCTGGAAGGTGTCGATCGGGGCAACCGGGAAATAGCCGCCCTTCTTGCCCGGACGGTGGCCGGCGTTGCCGTGCTCGAACTCCTTGCCCGACGACCACGGGGCTTCTTCGGAATGGATCTTCACGAAGCAGCCTTGCATGTCGACGTTCCAGGTCACGCCGTCGAAGATGAAGAATTCGGGTTCCGGACCGAAGAAGGCGGTGTCGCCCAGGCCGGTGCTCTTCAGGTAGGCTTCGGCGCGCTTGGCGATCGAACGCGGGTCGCGGTCATAGCCCTTGCCATCCGACGGCTCGATCACGTCGCACGACAGCACCAGCGTCGGCTCTTCATAGAACGGGTCGATGTGAGCCGTGTTCGAATCCGGCATCAGCAGCATGTCCGAAGCTTCGATACCCTTCCAGCCGGCGATCGACGAGCCGTCGAAAGCGTGGCCGCTTTCGAACTTGTCTTCATCGAAGTGCGACACGGGCACGGACACGTGTTGCTCCTTGCCTTTGGTATCGGTGAAACGGAAGTCGACGAACTTGACGTCGTTTTCCTTCACCAGCTTCATCACGTCTGCAACGCTGTGGGCCATGCCAATCTCCTGGGTATTCGGCAAATGTCTGAGAAAGCCAATTCTTGGGCCTGTCGCCGGCGGCGCCGCTGCATGTCGCCGCGCTTGCCGACCTCGCCACGAAAGGACGGAGGAATGTTAGCAGAAAGCGTGCCAAGCAAACGCCCCACTGCTTCCCCCGGCCCGAAAAATGTGCAACTCCGGCGAACCGCGCACCGTCGCGGGGTGGGCGCGATCCGGATCGTCGCGCCACAGCGAGCCCGAGTGGCGCACCATAGACATGCACGTTCACAGACTGCCCACCAATAAAACACCACAATGGTGCAATGAGCAAGCAATCGCACCGCATTAGTGCGTCAGCACCAAAAACGGTCCTTTCTTGCCCGGGCGTGGCGCCAACCAGCCAGCGCTGGCGCGTGTTGCGGCCGCCGGGTTGCCGTGGCGCTATAGAATACCGGGTTACGGCCTTTGCGCCCCTATTTCACCCATTTCATTTGTCACGCAGATGACCACCCGAGACGATCTCCTCCAGGCCGCCCAGCAGCGCCAGCAACAGAACCAGCTCCCGTACTTCGGTGCGCTGTCGCCGCAGGAAGCCTTTGCCCTGCTGCAGAACGATCCCGCGGCGGTGCTGGTCGACGTGCGCACGCAGGCCGAGCTGGACTGGGTCGGCGGCGTCGATGTGCCCGACGCGCAGTTCGCCCATGTCGAATGGATGTCCTATCCCGGCGGCGCGCAGAACGCCCGCTTCATCGAGGAACTGAAGGCGCGCGTGCCGGCCGATGTGCCGGTGCTGTTCCTGTGCCGCAGCGCGGCCCGCTCCAAGCACGCCGCGCGCGTGGCGACCGATGCCGGCTACCACTTCGCCATGGACGTGCTGGAAGGCTTCGAGGGCAACCGCGACGAGCATCATCACCGCAAGACGGTCGAGGGCTGGTGCGTGCGCGGACTGCCGTGGCACGGCGCCTGAGCGTCGCCGCGCCAGCATGACGAAGGGGCAGCCTGGCTGCCCCTTTTTGCTTGTGTACTGCCGCCGCGAACGCTCAGGCCTGCGCGGACTCCCGCGCCGGCTGCTCGACAACCTCAAACCCCATCGCGCGCACCCCCTCCAGCAGCATGGCGTAGGCGGGAGCTACCAGATCGGCCGGGCCCTTGACGCCCAGGTCGATATGCCGGCGTGCAAAGCGGTCGCCGCGCTGCACGTCGCCGACCGAAGGCAGGCTGAACACGCGGATACCGTCAAAGGCGGCTTCGACCTTCTCCATCAGCGGGGTCAGCGTGGACTCGGGTGCCTCGAACACATAGAAGGCGCGTTCCTGATGCTGCACCTGGTGGAACAGGTGCGCATACTCATGGTCGAGCACCCACTCCATCATCGGCCATGCCATCACCGGGAAGCCGGGCATGAAGTGGTGATGCCCCACGGAAAAGCCCGGGATGCGGTTGTAGCTGTTGGGGATGATGCGCGCGCCTTCGGGGAACTCGCCCATCTTGAATCGGTGCTGGTTTTCCGGCTGGTTCAGGTCGGCCTTGACGGGATCGCCGCCTGCGGTCTCGGCAATGCGCAGTGCGATCTGCTCGCGCGCCTCGGGATGCAGTTGCAGCGGCACGCCGAGCGCCGCGGCCGCGCACTGGCGTGTATGGTCGTCGGGCGTTGCACCGATGCCTCCGGTGCAGAACACCACGTCTGTTCCGGCAAAGGTGCGCTTGAGCGTGGCGGTGATGCGGCCGCGGTCGTCGCCGACATACTGCGCCCAGTCCAGCGCAAGGCCGCGCGTGCCCAGCAGTTCAATGGTGCGGCGCAGATGCTTGTCTTCGCGTCGCCCCGACAGAATCTCGTCGCCAATGATGATCAGGCCGAAACCCATGTTGCCCTCGCTTCAGGAATGTTCGATGCGCCGCACATCGGAGGGCGCCAGGTCGATGATGTCGCCACCCGCGGACGGGCCGGCTGGCTGCGGTGCCGGCGGTGGTGCGGCACGCTCGGCGCGCAGCTGCGCCAGCGCGCGCAGGCAGAAGTGGCCGAACCACAGCGCCGAAAAGATAAAGATCAGCACATACAGCCACAGCGTGCCTGCCAGCACGAACGGGAACAGGAAGATCACCGCCGCGGACGACACCCACAGCAGAGTCGGCGCCGAGCCCAGCAGGCCGACCGCCACGCCGATCACCAGCAGCGGCGTGCGGTGGCGCCGCATCAGCGTCTTGCGCTCTTCCGCGCTGGCATGGTCGGACAGCGCGTCATAGGTCATCACCCTGTAGGTGAGCCAGCCCCACAGCACCGGGGGGATCAGTGCGAAGAACGGCGGCACCAGCCACAGCGGCAGTGTCACCAGCACCAGCAACAGGAACACGACAGTGCTGCCCAGGGACTGGAACACGCTGCCGAGCACGCTGCCGCCGTGGGCCTTGGACAAGTCCGGGTAGTTGCGCTCCAGGTGGCGCACCACGGCCGGCACCGAGAACACGCCGATAAACATCAGCATCGATGCGATCACCAGCGGCACCGCCAGCGCGGCGACGAACAGCGGCGCCACCACGGCCCGCATCGACTGCAGGCTGAGCCAGTCCAGTGCGCTGTAGATCCAGCTGGTCAGCACCGAGGTCTCGAGAAAACCGCGCGTGGCGGTCATGATGGGATCCCAGCCCCACCAGAGCAGCCCGCCCCAGAAGAGCGTGGCCAGGACGAAAGGCAGCACGGTCAGCAGCAGCATGCGGGGATGCAGCTGGCTGACGAGCGCGCGGCCAAACGAGCGGAAGATATCGTTCATGCAGCGTGGGTCCGAGCGTGGACTCGGCGGTTATGCGGTGGAAGGCGATTACAGCCGGCGTTGAAGCCGGCGCCGGCGGCAAACCGGAACACTAGCATACGCCACTTGCCGCCGCCCGCGGGCCGCGGCGCCACGCGGTAGGGCTTCGCTTCAGCGCAGCCGCAGCAGGCGCTTGATGCCGTACCACTGGTGGGCGAGAAAGCCGGAGCCGTAGTCGTGGCCCTTGCCCAGCGGCGGCGGCAGCTGGTCGCGGATACCAGTGGGGTGGTAGGACTCGGTGAAGACCGCGGTGCCGAACAGCATGTCCCACCAGGGAAAGATCACGCCGTAGTTGCAGCCGCCCAGCCGCGCCGGGGCGCCGTCGGCTTCATGGCCGATGCCGACGGCATGGTGGGTGCGGTGGAAGCGCGGCGAGATCAGCAGGCGTTCGCCGAGGGTGCCGAAATGCAACCGCACGTTGGCATGCTGCAGGCTTTGCAGCAATTGCGACAGGGCCACCAGCAGCACATATTGCGATGGCTCGACGCCCACGCCCAGCGCCACCAGCGCAAACACCAGGTCGCGCAGCATGTCGTCCAGCAGGTGATTGCGGTTGTCGCTCCACAGCGTCATCTGGCGCTGGCTGTGGTGCACCGCGTGCAAGTGCCACCACCAGCGGAACGTATGCGACAGGCGGTGGTACCAGTAGTCCAGCAGGTCGAACAGCAGCAGGTAGACGAAGAAGCTGACCAGCGGCACCGAGGTCACGCCCGGCCACCAGTCCTCGACATTGATCCGCTGCCAGCCCATCAGGTGCAGATGTCCTTCGAGCGAGTCCGTCAGCGGCGCCAGCAGGAAGAACATGGCGAGGCGGAACAGCCCGAGGCGATGGATCGCCGTATAGAGCATGTCGGTGCGGATCGCCGCGCGGTCGGCCACCGGCTCGACCGGACGCCATTTTTCCAGCGGCCCCAGGATCAGGAACATCACCGCGATCTGCACCAGCCCTACCAGCAGCCACTCGGTGCCGGTGAAGGCCTCTTCGGCATAGCGGCCAAACCCGAGGTCATAGACCACCGGCAGCACCACGTCCTGGAACAGCGCGCCTTCGATCTGTCCGATCCAGCCGTTGAGCGTATCAAACATTACCGCCTGCCCTCCTGTTGTCCGATGGCATGCCGGGCGATCCAGTCGCGGTAGGCCGGATGCTCGCGCAGCGTCGCGAAGCAGAAGCCCTTGCGCTCCAGCCCGGACAGCAGCGGCTCCAGCACGCCCGGCGCCCACGGGTCCTTGCGCGACCAGATGCCCAGGTGCGCCATGGTGATGTCGCCATCGCGCAGCTTGTCGAGCGCGCGCTCCAGCAGCATCGCATTCGGGTAGCGATCCGACGCCAACTCATCGCCCAGGAAGCCGGCCGGCGTCCAGCCGACGTGGCGGAAGCCGCACTGCTCGGCCCATTGCAGCGTCTGCGGCGCGGTGCGGCCGCCCGGGGCGCGCCAGAGCGGCACCATCTCGGCACCGGTCATGCCGCGGAAGGCGTCGGCGCTGCGGCGCAGTTCGCGGCAGAAGCCGGCAGCATCCATCACCGTGTCCTTGCCGGCCTGCGCGCCGAACTGCGGCCGCATGGTTACCTGGCCGGCGCGCACGCCGCGCAGGTAGACATGGTCGAAGGTATGCGTGCCGAAGGCATGGCCATCAGCGGCCAACGTCTTCCAGTACGGCGCCCAGGACGGGTCGAGCGAGCTGTCCTGCCGCACCGTGGGTTCATTGGCCAGGAAGAAGGTCGCGCGGATCCTGTGGCGGCGCAGCATGTCGGCGATCAGCTGGGCCTGGCTCATGCTGCCGGTATCGAAGGTCAGGTAGAGCGTGCCGGCCGGGCAGGCTTTTGCCGCGACCGGGGTTGGATCGGCCGCTTGCAGCGCGGAGGGCAAGGCGCATGCAAGCGCGGCCCCCACCAGCATCCTGCCGAATCGTCCGAATCGTCCGAATCGTCTGGAAAGTGTAGCCTTGGTACCGCGCATGATCCTGCCCCGACCCGTTTAATACAGCGGCGCGCGCGTGCGGAAGTAGATGCCGTGCGGCGAGCGGCCGACGCGCACGGTCTTGACCAGCTTGCGGCTCGGCACGTCGATCAGCCCGACCGAGCGCGCCCAGCGGAACGTCACCCACAACGTCTTGCCGTCGGCGGTCAGCTCCATGTCGTCCGGCCCGGGCGGCAGGCCCGTGATGTCGCCGATCTTGGCGAGCGTCTGCTGGTCGATGATGCTGATGCTTCCGGTCACGCGATTGCTCAGGAACAGGTGGCGCTTGTCTCCCACCGCGCGGAAGTTATGCGCGCCCTTGCCGGTCTGGATCTGCTTGACCACGGTGCGGGTGCGCCAGTCGATCACGGCAATATAGTCCGCCCCCGTCATGCCGACCAGCAGGTATTTCTGGTCCGGCGTCACCCAGATGCCGGCCGGCGCGGAGCCGGCCTCCATGCGCCACAACACGTTCTGCGTGATCAGGTCGATCGCGGTGACCTCATTGGAGTCCTGCAG
Source organism: Cupriavidus consociatus (assembly GCF_017814975.1). Taxonomy (GTDB): domain Bacteria; phylum Pseudomonadota; class Gammaproteobacteria; order Burkholderiales; family Burkholderiaceae; genus Cupriavidus; species Cupriavidus consociatus. The sequence continues at coordinate 162,201 of NZ_JAGIQA010000001.1, read as the reverse complement.
CGTGATAAAGGCGATGCGGCTGTCTGCGGTAAAGGCGATATGGCTGGGCGTCTTGGCCAGCGGATATTGCTTGGCCAATTTCAGCGCCTTGCCGTCCCAGCGGTAGACATCGACGCGGTCAAGCCGGTTGCCGGTGGCGACGAACCACTTCTGGTCGGGCGAGAAGCCGATCTGGTAAGGGTCGTCGATATTGGGAACGCGCTGCTGCACCTTGCCGGTGACCGGGTCCAGGAACACGAGGTCGTTGCCGACCGCGTTGGCGACGATCAGCGACTTGTCGTCGGGGGTCGCGATGAGGTGGTGCGGCTCCTTCCCGATCGGGAAAGTCTCAAGCACCTTTTGCGTGTCCTTGTCGATCAGCGTGACGGTTGCATCACCCGAATTGAGGATCACCACCACTTCCGCCGATGCCGGCGCGGCCATCAGGCCCAGCGCGAGCGCGCCCACCGTAATCCCACCAGTCACCGACCGACGCACCCACCGACGCAATGCGAACATAAGACCCGCTACAAGAAGAACTGAATCGGCGATTCTAACGTTTGGCCGGCTAATTCCGCTGACGTCTCGGCTTACGGCGGACAAGAATTTGGCAGATTGTTGCGCCGGCACGACCATTTGCGGCCGTCCCGGCGCCCCAGCCTCAGCGCTGCATCGATTCCCACACCTTCTGCAGCCGCTTCACCGACATCGGCACGGGCGTGCGCAGCTCCTGCGCGAACAGCGCAATGCGCAGTTCTTCCAGCATCCAGCGGAACTCTTCCAGCCGCGCATCCTCGCCGCCACGGCCTTGCGTGCGCAATTGCTTTTCGGCGCGCTGCCATTGCTGCAGCAGCGGCGCCATCTCCTGAATGCGCTGGGTATCGCGCGCCGGGTCGCCCTTGAGCTTGTCGATGCGCATGGCGATGCCCTTCAGGTAGCGCGGGAAGTGGACCAGCTGCGTGTATGGGGTCTCGTCGATAAAGCGCTTGCCCATCAGCCTGCCGAGCTGGGCTTCCATGTCGGCGTAGGCTGCGGCGAACGGCTTGGCCTGCAGCAGCTTGCGCGGCAGCCCGGCATATTCGGCAAGGATCGCGCCGGCCAGCCGTGCGATCTCCTGCGCCAGCAGCGACAGCCGCGTGCGGCCTTCGTCCTTGCGGGCGTTGAACTCGGCCTCGTTGCGCGGCAGCGGCGGCTGCATGCAGGCGCGTTCCAGCGCCAGCATCACGATCTGGTCGCGCAGCATTTCCTGCGTACCAAGCGTCATGTACTGCATTGCCATCTGCTGCAGGCCGGCTATGTTCTTTTCGATGAACTTGACCTGCTCGCGCAGTTGCAGCGCGAACAGCCGGCGCAGCCCGAGGTGGTGGATGCGCGCGGCTTCCTGCGGATCGTCGAAGACCTCGACGTCGCAGTGCGTGCCGCGGTCGACCAGCGCCGGGTAGCCGAACAGCGTCTGGCTGCCCTTGCGGATCTCCAGCAGCTCGGGCAGTTCGCCGAAGGTCCAGCCAGTCAGGTTTTCGTACTGGCCGGGCTCGGCGGCTGGCAATTGCGCGGCCTGGTCCGGCGACCCGGCCTGCGCGGCCGCCTGCGCGGCAACGCGCTGGAACGACTGCTGCGCCTGGCCGCCCAGCTCGGCGCGCAGTTGCGCCAGGTTGCGGCCCATGTCGAGCTGGCGGCCGTGCTCGTCGATGACCTTGAAGTTCATGGCATGGTGCGCCGGCAGCGTTTCCAGCTTGAAGTCGGCGCGCTTGACCATGGTGCCGGTCTCTGCGCGGATATCGGCGATCAGCACGTCCAGCAGTTCGCCCTCGCCGAACGGCTGGCGCGAGACAAAGCCGGCGGCGAAGTCCGGCAACGGCACGCAATGGCGGCGCAGCTTCTGCGGCAGCGACTTCAGCAGCAGGTGAACCTTTTCCTTGATCATGCCCGGCACCAGCCAGTCGGCACGTTCCTGTCGCACCTGGTTGAGCGCGTACAGCGGCACGGTCAGCGTCACGCCGTCGCGGTGGCTGCCCGGCTCGAAGTGGTAGGTCAGCCCCATCTCCACCCCGGCCACGTTCATGGTCTTGGGGAACAGGTCCGTGGTGATGCCGGCCGCCTCGTGCCGCATCAGCTCATCGCGGTTGAGGTAGAGCAGCTTGCGGTCCTTGGCGCTGTCGGCCTGGTACCACTGCTCGAAGGTGGTCTGCTGGTTGATCTCCGCCGGGATGGCGCGATCGTAAAAAGCGTAGATCAGCTCGTCGTCGACCAGCACGTCCTGCCGGCGCGACTTGTGCTCCAGGTTTTCGATTTCCCGCACCAGGCGCTGGTTGTGCGCGAAGAACGGCAGGCGCGTATCGAATTCGCCCTCGACCAGCGCGCGCCGGATAAAGAGCTCGCGCGCTTCCTGCGGGTTCATCGGACCGTAGTGGACGCGGCGGTGCTGGTAGACCACCAGGCCGTACAGCGTGGCCCGCTCGAGCGCCAGCACCTGGCCGGCCTTCTTTTCCCAGTGCGGATCGCTCCAGCTCACCTTGAGCAGGTGGCCGCCGATCTGCTCCAGCCACTCCGGCTCGATCCGCGCCAGCGTGCGCGCGAACAGGCGGCTGGTCTCGACCAGCTCGGCCGCCACGATCCAGCGGCCGACCTTGCGCGCGATCAGCGAGCCCGGCCACAGGTGGAACTTGATGCCGCGCGCGCCCAGGTACTCGCGGCCCTTGCCGTCGCCATCCTCGATGCGCACGCCGACGTTGCCGAGCAGGCCTGTCAGCAGCGCCTTGTGTACCTGCTCGTAGGTCGGCTCGCTCTCGTTCAGGCGCCAGCCTTGCTCGGCCACCGTGGTCAGCAGCTGCGAATGGACGTCGCGCCATTCGCGCAGGCGCAGGTGCGACAGGAAGCTGGCGCGGCACTGGTCCTGCAACTGGCGGTTCGACTTCTTGTGCGCGACCGCGTCCTCGAACCACTTCCACAGCTTGACCCAGCCCAGGAACTCGGACCTCTCGTCCATGAACTTGCGGTGCGCCTGGTCTGCGGCCTCCTGCGCCTCCTGCGGGCGGTCGCGCGGGTCCTGCACCGACAGCGCGCTGGCGATGATCAGCACCTCGCGCAGGCACTGGTGCTCGCGCGCGGCCAGGATCATGCGGCCCACGCGCGGGTCGAGCGGCAGCTTGGACAGCTGCCGCCCCGTCGGCGTGAGCTGGTTGGCGTCGTCGACCGCGCCCAGCTCCTGCAGCAACTGGTAGCCGTCGGCAACGGCGCGGCCCAGCGGCGGCTCGATAAACGGGAACGATTCGATATCGGTCAGGCGCAGCGCCTTCATGCGCAGGATCACCGCCGCCAGCGACGAGCGCAGGATTTCCGGATCGGTGAAGCGCGGCCGACCGGTGAAATCCGACTCTTCGTATAGCCGGATGCACACGCCATTGGCCACGCGGCCGCAACGGCCGGCGCGCTGGTTGGCCGCGGCCTGCGAGATCGACTCGACCTGCAACTGCTCGACCTTGTTGCGGTACGAGTAGCGCTTGACGCGCGCCATCCCGGTATCGACCACGTAGCGGATGCCCGGCACCGTCAGCGAGGTCTCGGCGACGTTGGTCGCCAGCACGATGCGGCGGGTGTTGGACGGCTTGAACACCCGCTCCTGCTCCTGCACCGACAGCCGCGCGAACAGCGGCAGGATCTCGGTATGCGGCGGATGGTGCTTGCGCAGCGCCTCGGCGGCCTCGCGGATCTCGCGCTCGCCCGGCAGGAACACCAGCACGTCGCCCGGGCCCACGCGGCACAACTCATCGACGGCATCGACGATGCCGTCGTACAGGTCGCGCTCGCGCGCCTGCGCGCTGCGTGGCGCGGCGCCCGGTGGCGCGTCATCGGTGATCGGGCGGTAGCGCACTTCCACCGGGTACAGCCGGCCGCTGACCTCGATTACCGGCGCGGGCTTGCCGTTGAGCGTGAAATGCGCGGCAAAGCGCTGCGCATCGATGGTGGCCGAGGTGATGATCACCTTCAGGTCGGGCCGCTTCGGCAGGATCTGGCGCAGGTAGCCGATCAGGAAGTCGATGTTCAGGCTGCGCTCGTGCGCCTCGTCGATAATGAGGGTGTCGTAGGCGCGCAGCAGCGGGTCGTTCTGCGTCTCGGCCAGCAGGATGCCGTCGGTCATCAGCTTGACCGACGCGCCCGCCGACATGGTGTCATTGAAGCGCACCTGATAGCCGACATGCTCGCCCACCGGCGACCCCAGCTCCTGCGCGATGCGCTTGGCGGTGGAGGTGGCGGCAATGCGGCGCGGCTGGGTGTGGCCGATCAGCCCCCCGCCCTCGCGGCCCGGGCCGCGCCCGATCGTCAGGCAGATCTTGGGCAGCTGCGTGGTCTTGCCCGAGCCGGTCTCGCCCGACACGATCACCACCTGGCTGGCCAGCAGCGCCGCGGCGATCTCGTCGCGGCGGGCCGAGACCGGCAGCGCCTCGGGGAACGTGATCGGCGGCAGCGGATTGACCGCCCGTGGCGGCCGCGGCGGGCGCTCCTGGCGCGGACCTCGCGGCGGGCGCTGGCCGGATTCGCCGGCTGGACGGGCGACCGCGGGCTCCGGGCGTCCGGCGGGCGGCCGGGCCGGACGCTGGGCCTGTCCTCGGGTCTGCCCCGGGGCCTGGCCCGGGGTCTGCCCTTTGGGCGGCCGGGACGGATGGGATGGCGTGGACTGGCCGGCACCGGCCGGCGTCTGCGGGGCGGCGGGTTGACCTGGCCTGACGGGCTTTGCAGCCTTGAAGGGGCGTTGTTCTGACATTGGCCGGGATTATAATCCGCGGGATGAACGCCAGAACCGATACGCCCCAGCCGGCAACCACTACCGACACGGCCGCAGCCGCCGCGGCGGAGCCGCCCGCCACGGCTGAACTCCCTCCGCCTGCCCCGACTTCCATCGAGCCTGCGACCGCGCCGGGGCCGGCAGCCGCCGATGCCATCGAACGCGGCGGCCCCGACCACCAGCAGTTCGTCGACTGGCTGCGCATGGTGGCGCCGTATATCCACGCCTTCCGCGGCAAGACCTTCGTGATCGCGTTCGCGGGCGAACTGGTCAAGTCGGGCGTGCTCAATGCGCTGGTCAATGACGTGGCGCTGCTGCATGCGATGGGCATGCAGATCGTGCTGGTGCACGGTTCGCGCCCGCAGGTGGAAGAGCAACTGGCGCTGCGCCATGTCGAGTCGCAATTCGTCGACGGCGTGCGCATTACCGACAACGCCGCGCTCGAATGCGCCAAGGAAGCCGCCGGCGAACTGCGCCTGGACATCGAGGCCGCATTCAGCCAGGGACTGCCCAATACGCCGATGGCCGGCGCGCAGCTGTCAGTGATTTCCGGCAACTTCGTCACTGCGCGCCCGGTCGGCATCGTCAACGGCACCGACTACCAGCACACCGGGCTGGTGCGCAAGATCGATGCCGAGTCGGTGCGCATGTCGCTGTCGCACGGCAAGGTGGTGCTGCTGTCGCCGCTGGGCTTCTCGCCGACCGGCCAGGCCTTCAACCTGTCGATGGAAGACGTGGCCAGCGCCACCGCCACCGCGCTCAAGGCCGACAAGCTGATCTTCATTACCGAAGTGCCGGGCGTGCCTGACCCGGTCGGCAAGCTGATGCCGGAAATGTCGCTGCGCACGGCCGTGGAGCGCCTGCAGAACAATCACCTGCCGCATGACGTGGCGGACTACCTGCACCACCTGGTGAAGGCGCTCAAGGGCGGCGTGCCGCGTGCGCACCTGATCCCCTATGCGCTGGACGGGTCGGTATTGCTGGAACTGTTCCTGCACGATGGCGTCGGCACCATGCTGTCCGACACCGACCTCGAAAGCCTGCGCGAGGCCACGCTGGACGACGTCGGCGGCATCCTGCAACTGATCGCGCCGCTTGAAGCCGACGGCACGCTGGTGCCGCGCGGACGCCACCTGATCGAGCGCGATATCGCCAATTTCTCGGTGATCGAGCACGATGGCGTGCTGTTCGGCTGCGCCGCGCTCTATGACTACCCGCGCGAGAACATGGGCGAAATGGCCTGCCTGACGGTCTCCGCTGAAGCTCAGGGTACCGGCGACGGCGAACGCCTGCTCAAGCGCATCGAGCGCCGCGCCCGCGCGCTCGGCCTGGAGCGCCTGTTCGTGCTCACCACGCGCACCGAGCACTGGTTCCTCAAGCGCGGCTTCGTCCACGCCAACGTGGACGACCTCCCGGAAGACAAGCGCAAACTCTATAACTGGCAGCGCAAGTCGATGGTGCTGATGAAAAAGCTGTGACGGCGTAGGGTCAATGGCCGCCGCGCCGCGGCCTGCCGCCCTGCTTGGCTACAATAGCGCCAGCGCCCTGAGCCCAGTCTAACGAACGAACAAGGAGTCCCCCATGGCCCGCATGGTCCATTGCATCAAGCTGAACAAGGAAGCCGAAGGCCTCGACTTCCCGCCGCTGCCCGGCGAACTGGGCAAGAAGATCTGGCAGAGCGTGTCGAAGGAAGCATGGGCCGGCTGGCTCAAGCACCAGACCATGCTGATCAACGAGAACCGCCTGAATATGGCCGACGCGCGCGCGCGCCAGTACCTGATCAAGCAGACCGAAAAGTACTTCTTCGGGGAAGGCGCCGACCAGGCGCAGGGCTACGTGCCGCCGCAGTCCTGATCCCGGACCGCGTCCCATCGAAAAAGGGGTGCCCGAGGCACCCCTTTTTGCTACCGGCCGATTAACGGCGGATTGACGACCGATTAACGACCGATGCGTCGGATCAGTAGTCCGTGCGCTGCACACCGTCACCGGTGCCAAGCAGCAGCACGTCCGCGCCACGCAGCGCGAACAGGCCCACGGTCACCACGCCCGGCACCTGGTTGACGGTTTGCTCCAGCCCGCGCGGGTCGTCGATCTTCAGGCCGGCGACATCCAGGATCACATTGCCGTTGTCGGTCTTGTAGATGCCGCCTTCCTTGGTCATGCGCAGCTTCGGCTGGCCGCCCAGCGCCTGCAGCTTGCGCGCGACCGCTGCGCGTGCCATCGGGATCACCTCGACCGGCAGCGGGAAGGCGCCCATGGTGCCGACCAGCTTGCTGCCGTCGGCGATGCAGACAAAGCGCTTCGCCACCGAGGCAACGATCTTCTCGCGCGTCAGCGCGCCGCCGCCGCCCTTGATCATGGCGCCGCTGGCATCGATCTCGTCGGCGCCATCGACGTACACCGGAATCTCGTCGACTTCGTTCAGGTCCAGCACCTTGAACCCGTGCTGCTGCAGGCGGCGCGTGGAAGCCTCGGAGCTGGACACGGCACCCGCGAAGCGCTCCTTGAACGCCGCCACGGCATCAATGAAGAGGTTGGCGGTGGAGCCGGTGCCCACGCCCAGCACGGCGCCTTCGGGAACTTCCTGCTTCACATAGTCGGCGGCGGCCTGCGCCACCAACGCCTTGAGTTCATCCTGAGTCATGACAACAGCCAGATTGCGTTGGGGGAAACGCATAGTGTAGCGGATTGAGCGGCATACCCCGCCACCGGCGGTACAATGGATCGGCCGGGCCGGCGCTTGCCGCCCCGCCACCGCAAACCGAATCGCCAACGATTCAGCGCCAATTCAGCGCCAACGACTAAGCGACATGAACCAGCTCGAACAACTCAGGCAGTTCACCACGGTAGTGGCCGATACCGGCGACTTCCAGCTGATGAAGCAATACACCCCGCAGGACGCGACCACCAACCCCTCGCTGATCCTGAAGGCCGTGCAGAAGCCCGAATACCGGCACCTGCTGGAGAAGGCGGTGCAGGATCACCATGGCAACGGCGGCGTCGATGCGGTGATGGACGAAGTGCTGATCGCCTTCGGCTGCGAGATCCTGGCGATCGTGCCGGGCCGCGTCTCGACCGAAGTCGACGCGCGCCTGTCCTTTGACACCACCGCCACCGTCAACAAGGCCCGCCACCTGATCCAGCTGTATGAGCAGCGCGGCATCGCGCGCGAGCGCGTGCTGATCAAGATTGCGTCGACCTGGGAAGGCATCCGCGCGGCGGAGATCCTCCAGCGCGACGGCATCCGCTGCAATATGACGCTGCTGTTCTCGCTGGTGCAGGCAGTGGCGTGCGCCGAAGCCGGCGCGCAGCTGATCTCGCCCTTCGTCGGCCGCATCTTCGACTGGTACAAGAAGCAGGCCGGCGAGCAGTGGGACCCCGTCGCCAACGGCGGCGACAACGATCCTGGCGTGCGCTCGGTGCGCCAGATCTATGACTACTACAAGAAATTCGGCTATCCGACCGAGGTGATGGGCGCCAGCTTCCGCAGCACCGCGCAGATCCTGTCGCTGGCCGGCTGCGACCTGCTGACCATCAGTCCCGAGCTGCTGGAGCAACTGGCCGCCGGCCAGGGTACGTCCGAGCGCAAGCTGTCGGTCGACCAGGCCCAGGCCGCCAATATCGCCCGCATCACGGCGGACGAGCCGGCATTCCGCTGGCAGCTGAATGAAGACGCGATGGCCACCGAAAAGCTGGCCGAAGGCATCCGCCTGTTCGCGGCGGATGCAGTCAAACTGGAAAAGCTGATCGGCGAGATCGCCAGATAGGCGCCAGATCAAAGCCAGATAAGCGCCAAGTAAGCCGGCAGTGCCGGCTTATCTGGCTCAGTCTGGCTCGACGCCCGGCTGCGGCCACAGCAGCGGCAGGCAGGCGCCTGCTGCTGCCTTCACCACGAGGTCCGCGGTCTGGTCCAGCGCGGACGGCAGCGGGTTGATCACGATGACGGGCGCGCCGTGCTCCTTTGCCAGCCCCGGCAGCGCCGCAGCGGGATAGACCAATCCCGATGTCCCCACCACCAGGCACAAGTCGGAAGTCTCCGCCGCATGCTCGGCGCGAAAGCGCGCCACGCGTGGCAGGTCTTCACCGAACCACACCACGCCAGGACGCATCAGCGCCCCGCACAAATGGCAGCGCGGCGGCATGCCGGGCAGCGCGCTGGCTTCCTCGCAGCGCCCGCAGCCATCCAGCCATTTGTTGGCGAACAGATTGCCATGCAGTTCGATCACATGCTGGCTGCCGGCACGCTGGTGCAGGCCGTCGACGTTCTGCGTCACCAGGGCGACGGTCTTCTGCGCGGCCAGCGCCACCAGCGCGTGGTGCGCGGGATTGGGATGGGCGGCCGCGACCAGCGCGCGCCGGTGCAGGTACCATTCCCACACCAGTTCTGGCTGGCGCCGGTAAGCCTCTTCGCTGGCCAGCTCCTCCGGATTGAACCGTTCCCACAGGCCCGTCATCGCATCGCGGAAGGTCGGCACGCCCGACTCGGCCGATATGCCGGCACCGGTCAGCACGAAGATGCTGCGCGCCTGCACGATCAGCCGACGCGCCTCTTCCATCCCGGGCCAGGGCTCAGAGGTGGGGCGTAGCGGATCGGCCACCATGGCGTCAGCGCGGCAGGCGCCGCTGGCGCACCGCTTCGTACAGGCAGACGCCGCTGGCCACCGAGACGTTGAGGCTCTCGACACCGCCGGCCATCGGGATGCCGACCAGTTCGTCACAGGTCTCGCGCGTCAGGCGGCGCATGCCCTCGCCTTCGGCGCCCATCACGATCGCGGTCGGGCCCTTGAAGTCGATGTCGTAGAGGGACTTCTCGGTACCGTCGGCGGTGCCGATCACCCAGATGCCACGTTCCTGCAGCTCGCGCAGCGTGCGCGCCAGGTTGGTCACGGTGATATACGGCACGGTCTCGGCCGCGCCGCTGGCCACCTTGGCCACGGTTGCATTGAGGCCGACGCTGCGGTCCTTGGGCGCGATCACCGCGTGCGCGCCGGCGCCGTCGGCCACGCGCAGGCAGGCACCCAGGTTGTGGGGATCGGTGACGCCGTCGAGCACCAGCAGCAGCGGCGTGCCTTCGATGCCATCCAGCAGCTCGTCCAGGTTCAGCGCGAGGGCAACGTCTTCGGCCCGTGCCACCACGCCCTGGTGCCGGTCGGTGCCGGCCATGCCGCGCAGGCGCTCGGCGTCGACCGGATGCAGGCGCACGCCCAGGCTTTCGGCCAGGCGGACGAAGTCTTGCATGCGCCGGTCGCGGCGGGCGGATTCGATGTAGATATCCGACACGCCCTTGGGATCTTGCCGCAGGCGCGCGGTCACGGCGTGAAAGCCGATCAGGAGTTTTTGTTTAGCCATGGGCGCGATTGTACTCGCCCGGGCGCCGCCCCCGCGCAGGCGGGGACGGCGGCTGGCCTTGGCGTGCCTTGATAACGCGCCTTAACTCGCCTTAGCGCTTGCGCGGGGTGCGCTTGGCAGCAGACTTGCCGGCCGTCTTGGCAGGACGCGGCTTCGGGGCCGGCTTGCGCGGCTTCTCCAGGTGCGCGGGCTTGGGCTTGGCCGCGCGCTTGGCCGGCTTGCCGCCGGTCCTGACGTGCGGCTTGAGCGGCGTGATCACCGCTTCGAACACCGGCTGCTCCTCGATCACGCGGTCGAGCGTCTCGTCGAATGACTCTTCCGGCTTGGAGGAACCGCCCAGCAGCGCCGCCAGCTGGCGCCCCTTCTTGCGTGCCGGCACCGCGTGGGCTGCCGGGACGCGCGGCTGCGTGTCGGTGCCGGTTGCGCGCGCGCGCAATGTCCTCGCCGACGGTTCCTGCACCAGGCGGAAGTCGATCTTGCGTGCATCGAGGTCCACACGCGAGACCTGCACGCGCACGCGGTCAGTCAGGCGATAGCGGATGCCGGTGCGCTCGCCGCGCAGTTCGTTGCGGGCCTCGTCATACTGGAAGTAATCGCTGCCCAGTTCGGTCACGTGCACCAGCCCTTCGACATACAGTTCGTCGAGCTGCACGAAGATGCCGAACGACGTCACGGCGCTGACGGTGCCGGCAAAATCGCTGCCCAGCTTGTCGCGCATGAAGTAGCACTTGAGCCAGGCTTCGACATCGCGCGACGCCTCGTCGGCACGGCGCTCGTTGGCCGAGCAATGCAGGCCAAGCTCGTCCCAGATCGCCTCGTTGCGCTTTGCGCGCGCGGCCGCCAGCTCCGCCTTCTGCTCGGCGTCCTTGGCCTGCAGGCGGCGCGCCTTGGGCGAGATCGCGGTGTTCAGCTCGGTGCCGTGGGCGAATGCGGGCTGGTACTTGGTATGCGCCAGCACCGCCTTGATCGCGCGGTGCACCAGCAAGTCGGGATAGCGGCGGATCGGGCTGGTGAAATGCGCGTAGGCACCGTACGCCAGGCCAAAGTGGCCGATATTGTCGGGGCTGTACACCGCCTGCTGCATCGAGCGCAGCAGCATGGTCTGCAGCATCGGCGCATCGGGGCGGGACTTGATCTTGTCCATCACCTCGGCATAGTCGGACGCCTGCGGCTTGTCGCCGCCGCCCAGCGACAGGCCGGCGGTCTTCAGGAACTCGCGCAGGTTCTTCAGCTTTTCTTCGCTGGGGCCGGCGTGGATGCGGTACAGCGCCGGGTGCTTGAAGCGCTCGAGGAAATCCGCCGCGCACACGTTGGCGGTCAGCATGCATTCCTCGATCAGCCGGTGAGCATCGTTGCGGGTGCGCGGCAGGATCTGTTCGATCTTGCCCTGCGCATTGCAGACGATATAGGTCTCGGTGGTGTCGAAGTCGATCGCGCCGCGCTCGCGCCGCGCCTTCAGCAGGACCTGGAACAGCTCGTACAGGTTCTGCAGGTGCGGCACCAGCTCGGCGCGCTTGTGCGCCTCGGGACCCTTGGTGTTGGACAGGACCGACCAGACCTCGTTGTAGGTCAGGCGCGCGGTCGAGTGCATTACCGCGGGATAGAACTGGTAGCCCTTGAGTTCGCCCTTGGCGGTGAGCACCGCATCGCAGACCATGCACAGCCGGTCGACGCTGGGATTGAGCGAGCACAGTCCGTTGGACAGCTTCTCCGGCAGCATCGGAATCACGCGGCGGGGGAAGTAGACAGAAGTGGCGCGGTCCAGCGCATCGGCATCCAGCGGCGTGCCGGGGCGCACGTAATGCGATACATCGGCGATCGCCACGATCAGGCGCCAGCCTTTGGCACGCCCGATCTTGACCGGCTCGCAGTAAACCGCATCGTCGAAGTCGCGCGCGTCTTCGCCGTCGATGGTCACCAGCGGGATGTCGCGCAGGTCGATACGGTGGTCCAGGTCGGCCTGACGCACCTCGTCCGGCAAGGCGGCGGCTTCCTTGGCCGCCGCCGGGGAGAAGGCATGCGGCACGCCATACTTGCGCACCGCAATCTCGATCTCCATGCCGGGATCGTCGATCTCGCCGAGGATCTCCACCACGCGGCCCACCGGCTGCACATAGCGGTCGGGATACTCGATCAGCTCCACGCTGACCACCTGCCCCACGCGCGCCGTGCCCTGCGCCTTGGGCGGGATCAGGATGTCCTGGCTGATGCGCTTGTCTTCGGGCGCGACCACCAGCACGCCGCCCTCGCTGAGCAGCCGCCCGATCACGAAGCGGTTGGCGCGCTCGATGATCTCGACGATCTGGCCCTCGGGCCGGCCGCGGCGGTCGTAGCCCACCACGCGCACTTGCGCGCGGTCGTTGTGCATGGCCTTTTGCAGCTCGCGCTCGGGCAGGAAGATATCGTCTTCGCCATCGTCGCGAATCAGGAAGCCGAAGCCGTCGCGGTGGCCCTGCACGCGGCCGGTGACGAAGTTGGGCTGGTGGGCCAGTTCATAGCGGCCCTTGCGGTTCAGTTCGATCTGGCCGTCGCGTTCCATCGCCGCCAGGCGCTTCTGGAAGCCGTCATGCTCCTTGCGCGTGACCGACAGGGCCTTGGCGATATCGCCTGCCGACTGTGGAGATCCCGACGTTCTCAGCACGCCCAGGATTTCTTCCCGGCTGGGGATCGGATAGTTGTTCTGATTCAATTTTTTCTGGAAACTATTTGACAAAATTCTCGCGCTCTCTATAATGAGCGCTTCGGTTGTTTCGACACCTGCCCAGGTGGCGGAATTGGTAGACGCACTAGGTTCAGGTCCTAGCGGTGGCAACACTGTGGAGGTTCGAGTCCTCTCCTGGGCACCAGATCACCGAGAAACCCGCAGCGCTTTCGAGCCCTGCGGGTTTTTTGTTTTCGGCGCTTTGTTGGCGTACCAGATCCGGCAACTTCCACTCCTTGGTTGGCGGCAACCTGCCGCGGTGTCATACGTGAGCGTACGGGGTTTTTCCCGTCCTTGAAACCGCAGGCAATGCCTTGCGCGGCAACCAAACCACATTGGCCCGGCAATGTCGAGGAGTGTAACAGCTTCAGTGGCGATTCCGGCATTCCGACGACCACCATATCGCGGCCCCCGCCCCTGCCATCGCGTTCTGCGTTGACAGCAGCCATCATATGTAACTATCATGGTTTCATATTATCCCCGACACCATGAGCACGAGCAGCCGGTTCGCCGTAGCGGTCCACATCCTTACCCTGCTGGCCAGTTCCGAGGAACCGGTGCCGTCATCGATGATCGCCGGCAGCGTCGGCACCAACCCCGCCCTGATCCGGCGGCTGGTGGGCCAGCTTGCCGAAGCGGGCCTGGTCAGCACCACCATGGGCAGCACCGGCGGCGCCGCGCTGGCACGCCCGGCGACATCGATCACGCTGCTTGAAGTGTTCCGCGCCGTGGAAACCACTGCGCTGATCACGCTGCACCAGAGCGCGCCGAACCCGGCCTGCATGGTCGGCCGCGAAATCACCGGCGCGCTGCGCAAGGTTGCCGACCGCGCCCAGGCGGCCATGGATGATACGCTGACCGGCATCACCATTGCCGGGATGCTTGCCGATGTCAAAGGCGCCGCGGCAGGTGCCGCTCAGCGCCGCAAGCGCTGCAAGCGCTGATTTTTTTAACCCAATATGTAACCAATCTGGTTTCATATCGAATCTCTGCCACCCAGTAAAGAAGGAGTGACCATGCATATCGCAATCATCGGCGCCACCGGGCGCGTCGGCACGCGCCTGATCGACGAAGCCTTGCGCCGCGGCCACCAGGTGACCGCCATCTCGCGCCAGGCGAGCGGGCTGCCGGCTCGCGCCGGCCTGACCACCAAGGACGTGGATGGCACAGATAGTGCCGCGCTCGCGGCGGCGCTGGCAGGCAATGACGTCGTCATCAGCACGGCACGCTTCGCGCAACTGAACGCGCAGCAGGTCACCTCGGCGGTGCGCCAGGCCGGCGTGCCTCGCCTGCTGGTGGTGGGCGGCGCCGGCAGCCTCCATGTCGCACCGGATGTGCAACTGGTGGATACGCCGACCTTTCCCGAGGCGTACAAGACCGAAGCCCTGTCGGGCCGCGACTTCCTCAATGCGCTGCGTGGCGAGCAACAGATCGACTGGACCTTCCTGTCGCCGTCGGCGCTGTTCGAGCCGGGCGAGCGCACCGGCAAATTCCGTATCGGCGAGGAAACCCTGCTGAGCGATGCCGCGGGCAAGAGCTGGATCTCGATGGAGGACTACGCGATTGCGATGCTCGACGAGATCGAAAAGCCGGCACATTCGCGCCAGCGTTACACGGTCGGCTACTGAGGCCATCCGTGCCAGTGCCGCGCGGCGGGTGCCGCCGGCACAGGTGCTGCCGAGCCGCGCTCAGGCGCTCGCGTCGTCGTCGAGCAGGCTGGCGCGCTTGCCGCGCTTGAGCCAGGCGCCCAGGTTGTGCGGGCGCAGCGTGTCGTACTCTTCGAACGGCTGGTGGATCCAGGGGTTCGACGGCAGGAAGGTCACGTGATAGTCCGGCTCGACCTTCGAGCAGGCCTTGTACCACAGCACCGCCGAGCGCACCTCGGTCACCGCCGGGTAGCGTTCCTTCAGGTGGCGGCCCACGCGTTCCAGCGTGATGCCCGAATCGACCAGGTCGTCGACCAGCAGGATCTTGCCCGACAGCTCGCCGCGCGTCATGGTGATGTACTGCGCGATGTCCAGGTCGCCCTGCTGCGTGCCGGCCGCTTCTCGATAGCTGCTGGTGGCCAGGATCGCCAGGGGCACGTCGAAGATGCGCGACATCTGGTCGCCCACGCGCAGGCCGCCGCGCGCCAGGCACAGGATCTTGTCGAACTTCCAGCCCGACTCATGCACGTTCAGCGACAGGCGTGCGATCAGGCGGTGGTATTCGTCCCACGAGACCCACAGGTTCTCTTCATCGTTGGTTGGCAGGTTCATCGTTTTGCTGTGGTTATCTTCGTGGCCGGTTGGCCCGGATGGCCAATAAGGATCGGCCCGCTTGTGCGGGCCGATGGTCTGTTGCAGGCCGCGGCGTTCGTGGCGCCGCGGCACTACGTCGTGCTTGTGCTTGCCGGGTCAGGCCTTGTACGGGTGACGCAGCAGGATGGTCTCGTCGCGGTCCGGACCGGTCGAGATCATGTCGATCGGGATGCCGACCACTTCTTCCACGCGCTTCAGGTAGACGCGGGCCGCCTCGGGCAGCGCGTCCCACGACTTCACTCCGAAGGTCGACTCGTTCCAGCCCGGGAACTCTTCATAGACCGGCTCGCACCGCGCCACGGCATCGGAGCCGCGCGGCAGGATATCGACCGTCGTGCCGTCGAGCGTGTAGCCAACGCACAGCTTGATGCTGTCCAGGCCATCCAGCACATCCAGCTTGGTCAGGCACAGGCCCGACACGCCATTGATCTGCACCGAGCGCTTGAGCGCGGCGGCATCGAGCCAGCCGGTGCGGCGCGGACGGCCGGTGACCGAACCAAATTCCTTGCCGACGTTGGCCAGGCGCACGCCGACCTGGTCCTGGCGCTGCGGGTTGTCGTTGTCGTACAGCTCGCTCGGGAACGGGCCCGAGCCCACGCGCGTGCAGTAAGCCTTGGTGATGCCCAGGATGTAGTTCAGACGGCCCGGACCGACGCCGGCACCCGCGGCGGCCGCACCGGCCACGCAGTTGCTCGAGGTCACGAACGGATAGGTGCCGTGGTCGACGTCGAGCAGCGTGCCTTGCGCGCCTTCGAACATCAGGTTGCCACCGGCGGCGTTGACCGCGTACAGCTCGGCCGAGACGTCGGCCACCATCGGGGCCAGGCGCGGCGCGAACGCCAGCGCGTCGTCCAGCGTCTGCTGAAAATCCACGGCTTCCGCGCCCAGGTACTGGGTCAGCATGAAGTTGTGGTAGTCCAGGTTCTCGCGCAGGCGCTCGGCAAACAGCTCGGGATCAAACAGGTCTTGCACGCGCAGCGCGCGGCGGGCAACCTTGTCTTCATACGCCGGGCCAATGCCGCGGCCGGTGGTGCCGATCTTGGCCGCGCCGCGACGGGCTTCGCGCGCCTTGTCGATGGCAACGTGGTACGGCAGGATCAGCGTCGCCGCCTCGGAAATGCGCAGGCGGCTCTGCACCTGCAGGCCGGCGGCTTCGAGTTCTTCGATTTCACGGAACAGCGCCTCGGGCGACAGCACCACACCGTTGCCGATGTAGCAGATCGTGCCTTCGCGCATGATGCCCGACGGGATCAGGCGGAGAATGGTCTTCTTGCCGCCGATGATCAGGGTGTGGCCGGCGTTGTGGCCACCCTGGAACCGCACCACGCCCTTTGCATGGTCGGTAAGCCAATCGACGATTTTTCCCTTGCCTTCGTCACCCCACTGGGTGCCGATCACGACGACATTGCGTCCCTGGCCTACTGCGGATGCGGACATATTGCTTTGGTCAATAGGTTAAAAACGTATTCTACTCTTGTTGCAGGGCGATTCCCGATTTTTGGCCGGGATTGCTCGCCCGGCGTCAGCGCGGCACCACGGCCCAGCCGGAATCCTCGCGCACCAGCTGGCGATCGCAGTTGAATTCGTCCAGCTCGTGGGTATGGCCAGGCAACGACTGGATCACGATCTCACCGGCGGCGCGCAGTGCGGAAATCGCGGCGCGCAGTGCCGGGTCCGCATCCCAGGGCGCGAAAATCGCCTGGGCGCGCACTTCCACCGGTGACAGCGACGCCACTTCGCGCAGGTCGAGCGAAAAACCCGTTGCCGGACGGGCGCGGCCGAAGGCTTCGCCCACCTTGTCGTAACGTCCGCCGCGGGCCACGTAGTTGGGCAGGCCCGCCACGTAGGCGGCGAACATCACGCCACTGTGATAGTGATAACCGCGCAGGTCCGACAGGTCGATGTTGACGCTGGCGCCGCGCACCTGCACCGCCAGCGCGGCCAGTTCGTCCAGCGCGCGGCCGATCGCCGGGCTCGCCGGCAGCGTGGCGCGGGCGCGCTCCAGCACTTCCACCCCGCCGTACAGCGTCGGCAGCGCGAGCAGGGCATCGCGTTCGGTCTGCGGCATGCCCACGGTCAGCTCGCGCAGCGCCGGCACGTCCTTGGTCTCGAGCGCGGCAAAGAGCGCGTCCTCGATCTTGCGGATCGACGGCAGCCCGGCAAGCAGCGCTTCCAGGATGCCGGCGTGGCACAGGTCGATGCGGATCTCCGACAGCCCTGCGGCCTGCAGCGCAGCCAGCATCAGCTCCTGGATCTCGACGTCGGCTTCGAGGCCGGCGTGGCCGTAGATTTCGGCGCCGATCTGGATCGGCTCGCGCGTGGCATGGAAGCCGGCCGGCCGCGCATGCAGCACGTTGCCGGCATAGCACAGGCGCGTCACGCCGGGCCGGTTCAGCAGGTGGGCGTCGATGCGCGCGACCTGCGGCGTGATATCGGCGCGCAGGCCCATGGTGCGGCCGGACAACTGGTCCACCAGCTTGAGCGTGCGCAGGTCCAGGTCATGGCCGGTGCCGGTCAGCAGCGACTCCAGGTATTCCAGCATCGGCGGCATCACCAGCTCGTAGCCGTAGGTGCGGAACAGGTCCAGCATGCGGCGGCGCAGTTCTTCGATCTTGCGCGCTTCCGACGGCAGCACGTCGGCAATGTTTTCTGGCAGCAGCCAATGGTTGGACATGGTGAATCTCTTCTCGGTCATTCGGTTACCCCGCGGGCTCGGCGCCCGCGGTGCCGGGCCACGCCCGGCACATTATTGCCGCGGTCTTGCCTCCCCGCGCGCCCGGTCCATCACTCGGCAATGATGGCTCCAGCCGGACAAAACCCCGGCAAGCCGGGGTTTCGTCAATTCGCCACGCGGACAAGCGGACGTTCTAGCGCTTGCCTCCGGACCCGCCGGACGCGGCCGCCGCGGCGCCGCCGCTGGAACGCATATAGCGGAAAAACTCGGAATTGGGCTCCAGCACCAGCACGTCCCGCTTGTCGCGGAAGGTGTTGCGATACGCTTCCATGCTGCGCCAGAACTGCGCGAACTGCGGGTCGCGGCCAAAGGCATCGCCATAGATCTGCGACGCCTTGGCATCGCCATTGCCCTTGATCACCTGGGCATCGCGATAGGCCTCGGCCAGCACCACTTCTCGCTGGCGGTCGGCGTCGGCGCGGATCTTTTCGCCCTCGGCTGCGCCGGTCGAGCGCAGTTCGTTGGCCACGCGCTTGCGCTCGGCCTCCATGCGGCGGTACACCGATTCGCTGATCGCAGGCAGCAGGTCGACGCGCTTCAGGCGCACGTCCAGGATCTCTACGCCCACCGATTTGGCGTATTCGACCATGCCGTTGCGGATAGCCTGCATCACCTGTTCGCGCTCGCCCGCGACCACATCGGCCACGGTGCGCCTGCCGAACTCCTCGCGTGCCACGGCGTCGATACGCTGGGTCATGCGGTCCTGGGCGCCGCGCAGGTTGCCGCCGAAGGCGACGAAGAACTTGCGCGGATCGGTGATGCGCCATTTGACGAACCAGTCCACCACCATGCTCTTCTTCTCGGCGGTCAGGAAGCGCTCGTTGGCGGCCACGTCGATGGTCTGCAGGCGACGGTCCATGAAGACCACGTTCTGGAACGGCGGCGGCAGCTTGAAATGCAGGCCGGGCTCGCGCACCACCTGCTTGATCTCGCCGAAGGCGAACACCACGGCGTACTGGCGCTGGTCGACCACGAACAGCATCGACGACAGCACGGCCAGCAGGATGAAAAAGCCGATCGCGAAGGAAATCAGTCGGTTCATGACGGGTCTCCTCAGCGCGAGTCGCGGTCACGGTTGCGCAGCGATTCGCGCGACCGGGTATCCGGCGAAGTCTCCGGCGCCGGCGCCGGCGTGCCGGCACTGCCCGGTTGGCCAGGAGCAGCCGCACGGCCATCGCCGCCTTGCGCCATCAGCTTGTCCAGCGGCAGGTAGAGAAGGTTGTTGCCCTGGCGCGCGTCCACCAGCACCTTGGTCGAATTGGTGTAGATCTGCTGCATGGTTTCGAGATAGATCCGGTCGCGCGTCACCTGCGGCGCCTTGGCGTATTCGGCCTGCACCGAGCGGAAGCGCGAGGCATCGCCCTCGGCCTGCGCCACCACGCGGGAGCGGTAGGCCTCGGCCTCTTCCTTCAGGCGCGCCGCGGTACCCTTGGCGCGGGGGATGATGTCATTGGCATAGGCCTGGCCTTCGCTGATCGCACGCTCGCGGTCCTGGCTGGCCTTGTTGACGTCATCGAACGCGGCCTGCACCTGCTCGGGCGGCTGCACGCTCTGCACGTTGACCGACAGCACGCGGATGCCGGTCTTATACGCCGACAGGATGGCCTGGATCGACTTGGCCAGCCCCTGCGCGATCTGCTCGCGGTTCTCGTACAGCACCGCGTCCATCTTGTTGCGGCCGACGATCTCGCGCACCGAGGTCTCGGCGGCCTGCGTCACCAGTTCCTCGTCGCCGCCGCGGTCGGTCTTGTTGAAGAACAGGAACTCGGTCGCGTCCTGGATGACGTACTGCACGGTGAAGCGCACGTCGATGATGTTCTCGTCCTGCGTGAGCATCGACGAGTCTTTCAGGTTGCTGTCCTTGATCGACGTGGACCGGCCCACTTCGACCGAGCGCACCGCCGACAGGTTGACGATCTCGGCCGACTGGATCGGCCAGGGCAGCCGCCAGTTGATGCCGGGACCGGTCGAATACTTGAACTTGCCGAACTGCAGGATCACCGCGGTCTGGCCTTCCTGCACCATGAAGAAGCCGCTGGCCAGCCAGATGCCGACCACCGCGGCCGCGATCACGCCGGCGCCCACGCCCGAGCCCTTGCCCGGGGTGCGCGGACCGCCGAACCCCTGGTTGCCGCCACCGCCGTTTTCCTTGCGGCCGAGCAGGCCATTCAGGCGGCGGTTGAAGTCGCGCCACAGTTCGTCCAGATCCGGTGGGCCGCCATCCTGCTGCGGGCGCTGGTTCTGCTGGCGGTTGTCGTCGCGGCCGTCCTTCTTGTCGTCGTCGTCACCGTTGCGACCCCAGCGCGGATCGTTCAGCGAGAAGATGGCGCGCAGGCGCTGCCACCCCGCGCGTGGCGCGAAGCGGCCGCCTGGTGTCAGGCTCGAATCAGCATTCCGGGGAAACTGGGGCATGAAGTGCACGGGTCCGGGGAAGTTTGTAACAGGGGGATTCTAGCAGTCATCTGCGCCACATTTGCCCAAATCGCGACCAATCCGTGGAAAGGCGCGCCGAACCCTGGCCGCAGAAGCACTGCCGCGGCATCCAGGCCGCGCGAAAGGCCGCGCTGGCCCGGCTCAGGACCTTACCCCCGACTGGGCGCCATCGGCGCCATCGCCTGCCAGATCGTCGCTGTCGCTACCGTCCTCATACAGATGGGCGTCGCCCAGCCGCTGATCGTAGGGCGCGGGCTCCGGCGGGCGGCTGGCCAGCCACTGGGCCACCTCCACCACCGCTTCGCGCAGCGCATCCAGGCCGATCCCTTCGCGGGCGCTCAGGAACACCCGCGTGGGAATGCCGTCTTCATCGCGCTCGATGCGCGGGCCCTGGTCCAGCAGTTCGGGCGCCGCATCGATCTTGTTCATCACCACGATCTGCGGGATGTCGGACGCATCGATCTCGGCCAGCACGCGGTTGACCTGTTCGATCTGCTCATGGCGCACCGGGCTGGAGGCATCGACCACATGGAGCAGCAGGTCGGCATGGACGGTTTCCTCGAGCGTGGCACGGAACGCCGCCACCAGTTGCGTGGGCAGGTCGCGGATGAATCCGACCGTGTCGGACAGCACCACGTTGCCCAGCCCATCCAGGAACAGCCGCCGCGAAGTGGTATCCAGCGTGGCGAACAACTGGTCGGCGGCATAGGCGCGCGCCTTGGTCAGCGCATTGAACAGCGTCGACTTGCCGGCATTGGTATAGCCCACCAGCGAAATGCTGAGCGTATCGTTGCGCGCGCGTGCACGCCGCTGCGTACTGTGCTGGCGCTGCAGCCGCGACAGGTCCGCCCTGAGCCGCTTGGCACGGTCGTCCAGCATGCGCCGGTCCAGCTCGAGCTGGCGCTCGCCGGGGCCGCCGCGCATGCCGATACCGCCCTTCTGCCGCTCCAGGTGGCTCCATGCGCGCACCAGTCGCGAGGCGCGGTACGTCACCTGCGCCAGCTCGACCTGCACCTTGCCAACGTGGCTCTGCGCCCGCTGCCCGAAGATATCCAGGATCAGGCCGGTACGGTCGATCACGTGGCGGTTCAGGAAGCGCTCGAGGTTACGCTGCTGCGCCGGGCTGAGCGCGTGGTTGAACACGACCACGTCGGCGTCGAGCGCGTCGGCTGCTTCTTTCAGTTCCTCGGCCTTGCCCGAGCCGATGAACAGGGCCGGGTCCGGCCGCGAGCGGCGGCCCGTCAGCGTATGCACCGGCAGCGAGCCGGCGGTGGAGGTCAGCAAGGCGAGCTCGCTCAGGCTTTCCTCGAAATCATGCTTGCCGAAATCGACGCCGACGAGGATGGCGCGCGACGGGGCAGTGTTGGAAGTAGCTCTGGGATCCAAGGGGTGGCGCGAATGCGCTGGGAATTAGGAATAGCGAAATGCTATCCGATGGTTTCAGGGGGATGGCCGACGGAAGTCCCGCCCTGCCCTGTCCCCGGCCGGGACGGCTCCCCGCGTCGGGCGGGAAGCCACGGCGGCGAGACGCGCCGCCATTCCGGCAGGCACCGGCCGCGCTGGCGCACCGGTACCGGGCATCGGTGCAACCCCGCGGGGCGCCAGGCCGATGCCTTGGGTCGGCGACCGCGGATTTCGGCGGCCGCGAGGCAGATCAGTTCTCGGAGGAATCATCCACGCGGAAGTTGACCGCGCGCGCCGGAACGACGGTGGAAATCGCATGCTTGTAGACCATCTGCGTCACGGTGTTACGCAGCAGCACGACGTACTGATCGAACGATTCGATATTGCCTTGCAGCTTGATGCCATTGACGAGGTAGATGGACACCGGCACGTGCTCTTTGCGCAGCGCGTTCAGGAACGGGTCTTGTAGCAGTTGCCCTTTGTTGCTCATGGCACACTCCAAATTTATAGGTTTAGTGGTGAATGATGGGGATGGAAATCCCCGGTTCAAGTCAAGCGGCGCAAAAACGCGCCAGAAAAAAGATCAAAAAACGGTACCAAGTCGGCGTCAATGCACAGGGAACCCCCTGCTACCGTGAATTTAGCCGCAGTTCCAAACGAACGCAAACGAAAACTGGCCCCGCCAAGGATCCGATTCCGGACTCAATCCTTCGAGTCCGCATACGGATTTTTGTTCGTACGGAATTCGATGCGCAGGGGGGTGCCCTTGAGCTTGAAGGCCGCACGGAAACGGTTTTCCAGATAGCGCCGATAGGTCTCCGCAACCCCCGACAGCGCGTTGCCATGGATCACAATGATTGGCGGGTTCGAGCCACCCTGGTGCGCATAGCGCAGCTTGGGACGCGACGCGCCGACGCGCTTGGGCTGCTGGAATTCCACGGCTTCCTGCAGCACGCGCGTCAGCTGCGGCGTCGGCAGCTTGACCATGGCCGCGGCATAGGCGTCGTCGACGGAACGCATCAGCGCGCCGATGCCGGTGCGCTCGCGCGCCGACACAAAGTGGACATTCGCAAAACTCAGGAATTGCAGCTTGCGCTCCAGGTCGTGCTTGATGCGGTCGCGGGTATGGCCATCCAGCCCGTCCCATTTATTGACGCCGACCACCAGAGCGCGTCCGGATTCAACGATAAAGCCGGCAATATGCGCGTCCTGGTCGGAAATGTCTTGTTGCGCATCGAGCAGCAGGATCACGACGTTGGCATCGGCGATCGATTGCAGCGTCTTGACCACTGAAAATTTTTCAATCGCCTCGAACACCTTGCCGCGCCGGCGCAGGCCCGCCGTGTCGATCAGCGTATAAGGCTTGCCGCCGCGTTCAAATTCGACGTAGATGGCGTCGCGGGTGGTGCCCGGCATGTCGAACGCGATCACGCGCTCTTCGCCGATCAGCGTGTTGACCAGCGTGGATTTCCCCACATTGGGGCGCCCGACGATGGCGATCTTGACGCCCTTGCCGTCCGCGGGCTCTTCCGCGGCGAGTTCCGGGCGCTCCTGCACGGCCAGCTCGATCGCTTCATCGACCAGCTCGCGCACGCCGTCGCCGTGGGCAGCGGAGATCGCGTACGGATCGCCCATGCCCAGCTCGTAGAAATCCGCGGCGACCGAGGTGTACTTCATGCCCTCGGCCTTGTTGACCGCCAGCATGATGCGCCGGCCGGTCTTGCGCAGGTAGTCCGCAATGGCGCGGTCCTGCGGCGCCAGGCCCAGGCGGCCGTCGACGATGAAGATCACCACGTCGGCCTCGACCACCGCCTGCTTGGTCTGCTTGGCCATCTCGGCGACGATGCCTTCCTTGACCACCGGCTCGAAGCCGCCGGTATCGATGGCGATGAACGGACGCTCGCCGACGCGGCCCTCGCCATAGTGGCGGTCGCGGGTCAGGCCCGGCAGGTCGGCGACGAGGGCGTCGCGCGAGCGGGTCATGCGGTTGAATAGCGTCGACTTCCCCACATTGGGGCGGCCGACAAGTGCGATAACTGGTTTCATGCAATAAACGGAAACGGGGGCCGGCACCTGCCGCCCCCCGGTTACTCCGGAGTCAATGGATCCGACGGCACGCGCACCCGGTGGGCGCGCCTTGCCGCTTGTCCTGTCGGGGCGCGGCGCCGGTCAGCGACCCGCTGCGCAAATTGCCGCACGACCAGGGATCATGCTACCGGATTCGGCGCGCACCGTACCGACAGGTGTACGGCAGCGCGCAGTGCTTGCTGGTCAGCCCGGCTGGAACCCGAAGACGTCGCCGTCGCGGGTCTGGATCACCAGCGTCTGCCCCGCCACCACAGGCGCGGCAGTGATGGCGCTGCCATCGGTCTTCATGCGGGCGACGACCTGGCCGTCCTCGCGCGACAGGAAGTGGACATAGCCTTCAAAGTCGCCCATCACCACCGAGCGCCCCAGTGCCAGCGGCGCACCCAGGCGGCGATTGCGCATCTGGTCGTTCTTCCAGCGCTCGCTGCCGTTCTGGCGGTCGAAGGCGTGCACGACCGACTGCTCGTCGCTGGCATAGATGGCATTGTCATCCTGCGCGGGGCCGCTCGGCGACGAAAAATCCTTGCCCCACTGCGGCTGGCCGGTGGCCAGCTCGAGGCAGGCCACACGCCCCTGGAAGGTGGTGGCGCAGACCTGGCGGCCGCTGATCATCGGCTGGCCGGTGACATCGTTCAGGCGCTCGATCTCGGACACGCCCTTGGGATAGGAGATCGTGCTTTCCCAACGCAGCACACCGTTGCCCGGCGTCAGCACGCCCAGCTTGCCGCCGGGAAAGCCCATCACAATGCCGTCACCGGCAAACACCATGCCCATCGCGGCGCGCAGGTTCAGCGGCGTCTGCGAGCGCTGGTAGATCCAGCGGCGCTCGCCGGTCTCGGCGTCGAGGCCGAACACGCGCGTGTCGGTCGTGCGCACCACCACCAGGCCGTTGCCGACCAGCGGCGCGGACAGCACCTCGCCATTGACCTGCTTCTTCCAGATCTGCTTGCCGCTGGCGTCGAAGGCATAGATCGCGCCCTTCTCGCCGGCGACCGCGGTCACCGAGCCATCGCTGCCCGGGCCGGAGGTCAGGTCCAGATCGGTCTTGGCCTTCCACAGCACGCGCCCCGAAGCGCCTTCCAGCGCCATCACGTTGCCGTTCTTGGACGACACATAGACATTGTTACCTGCCGCGGCGGGCTGCATCGAATACGGGCCGCTCTTGCCCACATCGGCCTTCCACGCCTGGCGTACCGTCAGCGTGGCCGAGACGGGCTTGAGTTCTGCGGGCGGGTGCTTGTTTTCCTTGCTGAACAGCGAGCAGCCGCCCAGCGCGGCCAGGCAGGCGGCTGCCACCAGCGCACGGGTGACGGCGCGGGCGGGCTGGCGATGTACGGCACGGGAAAGCACTGACGTCATAAGGTTACGGTCCTGGTTTTGCGTGATGCCACAAAGCGCGTGCGGTCGCATCAGGCTGCGCCCAGCGCATCGAGCTTGAACTGGATGATCTGGCGCGTGGCCGGCTCGGCCTCTCCCAGCTTGTCCAGCGCCTTGCGATAGGCCGCGCGCGCGTCGTCGCGCTTGTCCTGCGCGGCGAGCAGGTCGCCGCGGCGGTCGTTATATAGCGACGCGAACGCTGCCGGCGGTTCGTCCTTCAGCAGCGCCAGGCCTTTGTCATAGGCCTTTTCGTCCAGCAGCACGCCGGCCAGGCGCACCTTGGCCAGATGTGCGTATTCTTCGTCGCCGTGGTCGATGGCCCACTGCAGCTGGGTTTTGGCCGCGGCGAGGTCGCCCGCGTCATACAACACGCGGCCGGCGACCAGCGCGCTCATCTGGCCATAGGCGGTACGCCCGAACTTGTTTTCCAGATCGGTGGCGGCGCGCTTGATGCGTTCGACGTCGCGCGCTTCGGCGGCCTTGAGCACCTGCTCGTAGAGCACCGCGGCCTCGCCGGCCTGCTTGCGCTCCCAGTACTTCCAGCCGTTCCAGCCGGCAAACGCCAGCAGTGCGGCGATGAGCACCCAGGTCAGCGCATTGCCGTACTGGCGCCACCAGGCCTTCAGATTCTCAAGCTGTTCCTGTTCTTCTAGATCGTAAGCCATGTCGAGGCAATCACCTGCGTTGGTTGGATACGGGCGTCTTGGATGACGTTGCGGCCGAGGTGCGCTTACTCCGCGCTTACTCCGCGCTTATTCGCTGGCACCGACCATGGCGTCGATCAGGTAGTCGACCAGGCCCTCGGCCTGTACGGTGGCCTGTTGCCCACCGCCTTCGGCCTGGTCGCGCTGGCGAAGTTCCTTGACCTGGACCACGCCAGCGGCCACTTCGTCGTCGCCAATGATAACGGCATAGGCCGCGCCGCTTGCGTCGGCGCGCTTCATCTGCGACTTGAAGCTGCCGCCCTTGCCATCGGCGCTGGCGTGCAGCACCACTTCCAGGCCGGCGTCGCGCAGCCGCTCGGCCGCAATCATGGCCTGCTGCGCGGCGGCTTCGCCCTGGTGCACGAGGTAGACATCGCAACCCGCGGCGTCGGGCACCACGCCCTCTTCGCGGATCAGCTCGATGATGCGCTCGACGCCCATGGCCCAGCCGCAAGCCGGTGCCGGCTTGCCGCCCATCTGCGCGATCAACGGGTCATAGCGGCCACCGCCGGCGATGGTGCCCTGCGCGCCGAGCTTGTCGGTGATCCACTCGAACACCGTCAGGTTGTAGTAGTCCAGCCCGCGCACCAGGCGCGGATTGATCTTGTACGGGATGTTGTTGGCCTTTAGCAGGCGCTGCACGCCCTCGAAGTGAGCCAGCGACTCTTCGCCCAGGAAGTCGATCAGCTTGGGCGCGTTGGCGGCCATTTCCTGCAGTGCCGGATTCTTGGTATCCAGCACGCGCAGCGGGTTGGTGTACAGGCGGCGCTTGCTGTCCTCGTCCAGAATGTCCTGGAAGCCTTCCAGGTACTTGATCAACTCCTCCCGGTGGGCGGCACGCTCATTGGCCTGCCCCAGCGAATTGATCTCCAGGCGCACGCCGGTCAGGCCCAGGTCGTCCCACAGGCGCTGGCACATCAGGATGATCTCGGCATCGACGTCCGGACCGGCGAAGCCCAGCGCCTCGGCGCCTAGCTGGTGGAACTGGCGATAGCGGCCGCGCTGCGGGCGCTCGTGGCGGAACATCGGGCCGGTGTACCACAGGCGCTTGGGGCCGTCGTACAGAAGGTTGTGCTCGATGGTCGCGCGTACGGCGGCGGCGGTGCCTTCGGGACGCAACGTCAGCTGCTCGCCGTTGAGCGCATCGGTGAAGGAGTACATCTCCTTCTCGACGATGTCGGTCACCTCGCCGATACCGCGCACGAACAGCTGCGTGTGCTCGACGATCGGCGTGCGCAGCTGCTGGTACCCGTAAGCGCGCAGCATGGCGCGCGCGGCATTCTCGAAATGCTCCCACAGCGGCGCGTCGGCCGGCAGCATGTCGTTCATGCCCTTCACGCCCTGCAGCGCCTTGGCGGCCTTCACCTTCTGCTCGGCCTTCAGTTCGGCCTTCTGCTCGGCTTTCGGTTCAGTCTTGGCAGCGCCGGCGGCGGCTGCGTTGTCGGATTGCGTCATTCTGTTCTTGTCAGCTTCTCGGGCCTGGCCGGTAGGGCTCAGGCTGCCACTTCCTTATCGGCCCGTGCAGCGCCCGGACCGTAATGCGTGCGAACGTACTCGTCGACGATCGCCTGGAATTCCTCGGCGATGCGCTCGCCGCGCAGCGTCTTCACCTTGACGCCGTCGACGAACACCGGCGCCGCCGGCGACTCGCCAGAGCCCGGCAGCGAAATGCCGATATTGGCGTGCTTGCTCTCGCCCGGGCCGTTGACGATGCAGCCCATCACGGCCACATCCATTTCCTCGACGCCCGGATAGGCGGTTTTCCAATGCGGCATCTGCTCGCGCAGGTACGTCTGGATGCTTGCCGCAAGCTCCTGGAACACCGTGCTGGTGGTTCGGCCGCATCCCGGGCAGGCAATCACCATCGGCGTGAAATTGCGCAGGCCCATGGTCTGCAGGATTTCCTGCCCCACATACACTTCCTTCTCGCGCGGCGCGCCGGGTTCCGGCGTCAGCGAGATGCGGATCGTGTCGCCGATGCCTTCCTGCAGCAGCACCGACAGCGCCGCGGTGGAGGCGACGATGCCCTTGCTGCCCATGCCGGCCTCTGTCAGGCCCAGGTGCAACGCATAGTCGCAGCGGCGCGCCAGTTCGCGGTAGACCGCGATCAGCTCCTGCACCTGCGACACCTTGCACGACAGGATGATCTGGCTGCCCGGCAGGCCGATCTCTTCGGCCTTCCTTGCCGAATCGATCGCCGAGGTGATCAGCGCCTCGATCATCACGCTCTGCGCGGGCCAGGGCTCGGCGCGCGACGCGTTCTCGTCCATGATGCGCGCCAGCAGGTCCTGGTCCAGGCTGCCCCAGTTCACGCCGATGCGCACCGGCTTGTTGTAGCGGCACGCCATCTCGATCATCTGCGCGAACTGCGTGTCGCGCTTGGCGCCCTGCCCCACGTTGCCGGGGTTGATGCGGTACTTGGACAGTGCCTCGGCGCAGGCCGGATAGTCCTGCAGCAGCTTGTGGCCGTTGTAGTGGAAGTCGCCCACCAGCGGCACATCGATGCCCATGCGGTCGAGTTGCTCGCGAATCGACGGCACCGCGGCAGCGGCCTCGGGCGTGTTCACCGTGATGCGCACGATTTCCGAACCCGCGCGCGCCAGGTCCTTGACCTGGATCGCCGTGCCGATGGCGTCGACCGTGTCCGTGTTGGTCATCGACTGCACGCGCACGGGCGCGTCGCCGCCGATGGTCACCACGTTATCGCCCCATACGACGCGCGCCTGGCGCGTCTGGCGGCGCGGCAGCGAGCCGGGGAGGACCGGAAGACAGAGCTGTTGGTTCATAGCATTACCACCTTGCAAAGACGCACTGCGCCGCACCTTTCGCCAGCCCGGATCAGGGCAGCGTCAGGCGCGCCACGTTGTTGCGGTTGGCTGCCTTCAGGTCAACCGGCTCGCCATTGCGCGTCATCGACTCGACACCCTTGACGTTGCCGATCACCACCTTGTACGGAGCCTTGCCGCTACCGGCCACGGCCTGGCCGGCCTTGGCCGTGCCGCCCAGCACGGCCTTGCCGCTGCTGTCGCGGACTTCATACCAGGTGTCGCCGGCAAAACGGATCTGCAGCTCTCCCTCGCCTGCGGGCGCCGCGGGCGCCGGTGCAGGTGTTGCCACGGCCGGCACAGCGGCAGGCACAGCAGCGGGCACGGCCGCCGCAGCCGATGCCGGCGCGGCAGTCGCGCCAACGGCGCTGGCCGGTGTGGTTTCAGCCGAGGGCGCCGGCGAGTCGGCGGCGGCCATGACCGGCGGCAACGCTGCCGTCACCGTGCCGGGCTCGGTCGATTGCGCGGCGGCATGTTCTTCCGTCGTGGCAGTCTCGGTCGCGCTGCCGCGGGTCTCGATCCACTGGCGGATATGATCCAGGCCGAACCAGCCACCGGCGGCCAGCACCACCGCCACCAGCGCCAGCCAGACCCAGCGCCCGCCGGCTCCGCCGGTGCGGAAGCGATTGCGGTCGTCGAACGCCGCATTGAGGCTACCCTCGCGCTGGCGTGCAATTTCGGTGACCGGTGCCACCGGAGGCTGAAAGCGCGCCAGCAGCGCGTCGATATCGACATGCAGCATGCGCGCGTAGGCCCGCATCACGCCCTTGGCGAAAGTGACGTCGGGCAGCGCCTGCAGGTCGCCGGATTCGATCGCGCGCAGCTTCGGCGCCGCCACTTTCAGGCGTGCGCTGACGTCTTCCACCGACATCCGCTGCGCTTCGCGCTCGCGCGCCAGAGCCGCGCCAATCTCGCGCGCTGCGGCTTCGCGGTCTCCCTCGTGCGCGCCACCGCCGACGTATTGCGTCGGTACGGCCTGGCCTGCGGCGCGGTCGTGCTCACTCATCCCATGCTCCTTGTTCGTAGGCGGTCAACTCACGCGAATCGGGGAAGCGGCTGCGCAGCTGCGCCACCAGCGCATCCTGCGTGCGGCCATCGCCCTGGCGGTGTGCAATGCGCGCTCCCAGCCAGAGGGATTGCGCACTGGCAAATTGGCTGCTGTTGACGCGCTGGGCATACTGCCTGGCCTGCGCGAAATCGCCGCGCCGGTAGTAGACCAGCGCCAGATTGGTGTTCGCCACCGGATTGTTGCGGTCGTAGCCGAGTGCGGCTTTCAGATTCTTTTCCGCCTCGGCGCTGTTGCCGCGACGCAGCTCGCACGCACCCAGGCTGATCAGCGGCTTCACCGGGCCGCCCGCCGACGGTGCCGACACGGCACGCTGAAACATCGGCACGGCCTCGCCATAGCGGCCCGACTGGCACAGGAACCAGCCATAGTTGTTGAGCAGGTCGCCGTCGTTGCCGCGCATCGACACCGCGGTGCGGAAGCTGTCGTCGGCCAGCGCCTGCTCGTTCATGTTCATATAGATCAGCGCGCGCACATGGTAGGCATCAGCGAGCGACGGATCGATGGCGATCGCCTGCTTGATCTCGTCAAGCGCGACCGCATTCTGGCCGGCCTCGAGATAGTTGGTGGCCAACTGCAGCCGGATGCCGGCGCGGCGCCTTGCATCGGTCTGGTCGGAAGCGGTCTGGAGATCCTGCGCCGGCGAGTGCGGCAGCTGGCAGCCGGACAACATCAGCAGCCCGAACAGGGCCGCAGCGATCAGACGGATCATGCAGGGCGAGCCTCCCGAGGCTGGCTGGCGCTGTTGACCGGCACCAGTGGCGTGATCTTGCCGAACTTGCCGCGCTCGGCCAGTCGGGTACGGTCCTTCACTTCCCCGGCCAGCTGGCCGCAGGCGGCGTCGATGTCGTCGCCGCGCGTCTTGCGGATGGTGGTCACGATGCCCGCGTCCATCAGCACTTGCGCGAAGCGCCGGATCTGCTCGTTGTTGGAACGCTTCAGGCCCGACTCGGGGAACGGGTTGAACGGGATCAGGTTGAACTTGCACGGCACGTCGGCGACAAGCTTCAGCAGTTCCCGCGCATGCTCGACACCGTCGTTGACGCCGTCCAGCATGCAGTATTCGAAAGTAATGAAATCGCGCGGCGCGAATTCCAGGTAGCGGCGGCATGCCGCCATCAGCTCGGCCAGCGGGTACTTCTTGTTCAGCGGCACCAGCACATCACGCAGCGCGTCGTTGGAGGCGTGCAGCGACACGGCAAGGGCCACCGGCAGGTCCTTCGACAGCCGGTCCATCATCGGCACCACGCCCGAGGTGGACAGTGTCACGCGGCGGCGCGACAGGCCGTAGGCGTTGTCGTCCAGCATCAGCCGCATGGCCGGCACCACGGCATCGTAGTTCAGCAGCGGCTCGCCCATGCCCATCATCACCACGTTGGAGATGACGCGGTCGTCCTTGGGGCCACGGCCAAGTTGCTCGCGCATGGCGAACTCCGCCATCCACAGCTGGCCAATGATCTCGCCCGTGGTCAGGTTGCGAGAGAAGCCCTGCTTGCCGGTCGAGCAGAAGCGGCAGTTGACCGCGCAGCCCGCCTGCGAGGAGACGCACAGCGTGCCGCGCGTTTCCTCGGGGATGTACACCGTTTCCACCGCGTTGCCCTGGCCGACGTCGAGCAGCCACTTGCGCGTGCCGTCGGACGACAGGTTGTCGGTGATGGCCGCAGGCGCGCGGATCTCGGCCCGGGTCGAGAGCTTTTCGCGCAGCGACTTGGCGAGATCCGACATGGCGTCGAAGCGGCTGGCACCGTAGTGGTGGATCCAGCGTTGCAGTTGCCGCGCACGGAACGGCTTCTCGCCGAGCTCGCCGCAATAAGCAGTGAGCGCGTCCGCGTCGAGGTCGAGCAGGTTGACGAGATCGTTCATGACGGCAAACTCAGCTTCAGTTCAGTCAGCAGCCAATCAGCGGCTGTAGACGTTCATGCCCGGGAAGAAGAAGGCGATTTCGACGGCAGCGGTTTCCGCGGCGTCCGAGCCGTGCACGGCGTTGGCGTCGATGCTGTCGGCGAAGTCGGCGCGGATGGTGCCCTTGTCGGCCTTCTTCGGGTCGGTGGCGCCCATCAGGTCACGGTGCTTGGCGATAGCGTTTTCGCCTTCCAGGGCCTGGATGATGACCGGGCCCGAGACCATGAAGTCGACCAGGTCCTTGAAGAACGGGCGCTCCTTGTGGACCGCATAGAATTGCTCGGCTTCGCCGCGCGACAGGTGCACCATCTTGGCAGCAACGATCTTCAGGCCGGCGGCCTCGAAACGGGCGTAGATCTGGCCAATGACGTTCTTGGCCACGGCATCCGGCTTGATAATCGACAGGGTGCGTTCGATCGCCATGAAAAACTCCGAAAAATGAAGGGGTTACAAATGGATTAAACGTGCAATTCTAGCACGAAGACGATGACCCTTTCGAGGGTCTGGGCCGCTCTGGCGCGGGTGTAACCGGTCGAACGGCACATCCTGGCCGCAAGTAGCACGGGCCGCACATTACATCCTCGTCATGTCTGGAACGTGGCGCCCCCGCGTCCGTCAAACGAAGGCAGCGCTGAACGGGCTGAAACAGGGGCTGGGGTGCCTGCGGGATTACCCCGCCCTTGCAATTCGGCCAACCAGATGCCACATTGACGATGGTTCCGTCCGCGGTCGATCCGAAAATTCTCCTTATTTCGGACAGGCCCGGCGCCTCACCGTTTCGAGACAGGAGTCACCATGGATAACAAGCTGAATACCTACGGTTTCGGCAACAGTGCGACGACCGTCACTGACGTCGTCGTTCGCAACCGGGTCTTGCGCAACACTTACTGGCTGCTGGCCCTTTCAATGATCCCCACCGTGCTCGGTGCGTGGGTCGGCGTGGCCACCGGTTTCAGCTTCATGGCAGGCAGCCCGGGCCTGTCGCTGATCCTGTTCCTGGCCATTGCGTTCGGGTTCTTCTTCGCCATCGAGAAAACCAAGAACAGCAGCATGGGCGTGGTGCTGTTGCTGGCGTTCACGTTCTTCATGGGACTGATGCTGTCGCGCCTGATCAGCGCAACGCTGGCATTTTCCAACGGACCGGCGTTGATCATGTACGCCTTTGGCGGCACGGCGGCAGTGTTCGGCGCGATGGCCACCATCGCCACCGTCAGCAAGCGCGATTTTTCCGGTCTGGGCAAGTTCCTGTTCGTCGGCGTGATCCTGCTGATCCTGGCCAGCGTTGCCAACATCTGGCTGCAACTGCCGTCGCTGATGATCACGGTGTCGGTGATCGCGATCGGTATCTTCTCGGCGTACATCCTGTTCGATGTACAGCGCGTAGTGAACGGCGGCGAGACCAACTACATCACGGCCACGCTGGCGATCTACCTCGACGTGTACAACGTCTTCGCCAACCTGCTGGCGCTGCTGGGCATCTTCGGCGGCAACCGGGAATGACGGACGCCGCGGCATGAAAAAGCCGGCCTTCTGGCCGGCTTTTTTACTGTTGGCACACGCAGCGGTCAGTCGCGGTCGAACACCGCGATCGACTCCACGTGCGACGTGTGCGGGAACATGTTGACCACACCGGCCCCGCTCAGGCGGTAGCCCGCCTCGTGCACCAGCAGGCCGGCATCACGCGCCAGCGTGGCCGGACTGCATGACACATAGACGATGCGCCGCGGCAGCACGTCGCTGCCTTGCTGCGCCAGTTCGCCCAGCGCCTTGCTCACCGCGAGCGCGCCTTCGCGCGGCGGATCGACCAGCCAGCGATCGAAGCGGCCCAGCGCGGCGATGTCGTCGGCCGTGACTTCGAACAGGTTGCGGCATGCAAACCCGGTCCTGTCGGCCAGCCCGTTGTATTCCGCATTAGCCAGGGCGCGCGTGGTCAGCGCCTCGCTGCCCTCGATGCCCATCACAGACTTGCCTTGCGTGGCCAGCGGCAGCGTGAAATTGCCGATGCCGCAGAACAGGTCGAGCAGGCGGTCCCCCGGTTGCGCATCGAGCAGGCGCAGCGCGCGGCCGATCAGCACGCGGTTGATCTGGTGGTTCACCTGCGTGAAGTCGGTCGGCTTGAACGGCATGCGGATGCCGAATTCCGGCAGCGTATAGGCCAGCTCGACATCGGTCGGATAGAACGGGTAGACCGTGTCCGGCCCCTTCGGCTGCAGCCAGAACTGCACCTTGTACTCATCGGCGAACGCGCGCAGCAGATCCTTGTCGGCGTCGGTCAGCGGCTCGAGGATGCGCAGCACCAGCGCCGTCACTTCGTGCCCGACGGCCAGTTCGATCTGCGGCATGCGGTCGCGGATCGACAGCCCCGCCACCAGTTCGCGCAGCGGCACCAGCATCGCCGAGACATGCGGCGGCAGGATTTCACACCGCGTCATGTCGGCGACGTAACTGCTCTTGCGCTCATGGAAGCCCACCAGCACGCCACCCTTCTTCACCACGTGGCGCACGGTCAGGCGCGCGCGGTAGCGGTAGCCCCAGTCCGGGCCGGCAATCGGCCGGAACACCACATCCGGCTTCACCTTGGACAGGTGCCACAGGTTGTCTTCCAGCACGCGCTGCTTGATCGCAAGCTGCGCGCGAGAATCCAGATGCTGCATCGAGCACCCGCCGCAGACGCCGAAATGCTGGCAGCCCGGCTTCACGCGCATCACCGATTCCTGCAGGACTTCGCCAAGATGCGCCTGCTCAAAGCTTGGCTTGCGCCGATAGCTGCGATAGCTGACGGTCTCGCCCGGCAACGCGCCTTCGACGAAGATGACCTTGCCAGGTGTGCCGTCCTCGTTTACCAGGCGGCCGACCCCTCGCGCCTCCATGTCGAGGCTGTCGATCGACACCACGGGGTCGGCGCCGGGGGCATTGCCATTGCTGGCATTGCGACGGCCACGAGCCTCTTTTGCGGCGGGAACAGCACCCGGTGCGGCGGATTCGGGCGCGACGGTGGACGTTTCTTGTGGGGAGGACACGGCTTGGGACACCAGATAAAACCTGACGTATTGTTTTACGAAAGCGCGATTGTATGCCAGACCGGTCCGATCAATGACGGAGGCTTCGTATGGAACTGATTTCCTGGAACATCCAATGGGGTCGCGGTGCCGACGGGCGCGTGGACCTGGCGCGGCAGGTGGACACGCTGCGCACGATGGCCGATGCCGACGTAATCTGCCTGCAGGAAGTCACCCGCGGCTTCGGCGAACTGCGCGGCGAACCGGCCGACGATCAGGTGGCCGAGCTGACAGCGTTGCTGCCAGGCTATCACTTGCTGTTTGCGTCAGGCGTCGACCGTCGCGACCGCAACGGCGTGCACAAGCAGTTCGGCAACCTGATTGCCACAAGGCTACCGGTACGCGAGGTATTCCGGCACGCATTGCCCTGGCCGGCGGACCCGCAAGTGGCGTCGATGCCGCGCGTGGCACTGGAGGTCACTGTCGAGGCCGGCACGCAGCCGCTGCGGGTGATCTGCACGCACCTGGAGTATTACTCAAAACTCCAGCGCGCTGCCCAGGCCGAGGCGCTGCGCGACTGGCATGTCCAGGCTTGCGACCACGCGCGACGTCCGGGCCGCAGCGAGAAGTGGCCCGGGCCGTTCACGCCGGAAACGCGACCCGCCGAAGCCATCCTGTGCGGCGACTTCAACAGCAAACCCGACGACGTCGCCTATCGCCGCATGCTGGAACCGTTCGACGATGCCACCACGCCGTGGCGCGACGCCTGGCTGCACACGCATCCCGGCCAGCCGCATGCGCCAACTTGCGCCATCCATGACAAGGAGCAATGGCCCGAGCCACCGTTCGCCTGCGACTTCATGTTCGTCACCGAGAATCTTGCCGCGCGCGTCCGGCGTTGCGAGGTCAACGCCGATACCGCCGACTCGGACCACCAGCCGATCCTGCTGTCGCTGGACCTTTAAGGCTGCCGTGGCCCACACCGGCGGGCGCCGGCGCGATCAGTCCTCGAAGTCGTCGGCTTCGGGCGTAAGGCGCTGCAGGCGGAAGGCCTGCAGGTATTCCATCCACTGTTCGCCGGGCAGTTCCGCCAGCGATTCCTGGACGAGCGCCATCTCCATGTCAAACTCGCGCGGCGACATGCCGCCGCGCATCAGCTGGAACCGGCAGTACATCAGGTAGGTGTTGACGACGTCGGTCTCGCAATAGGCGCGGATCTCGTCGAGATGGCCAGCCTGGTAAGCGTGCCAGAC
Source organism: Cupriavidus consociatus (assembly GCF_017814975.1). GTDB lineage: Bacteria > Pseudomonadota > Gammaproteobacteria > Burkholderiales > Burkholderiaceae > Cupriavidus > Cupriavidus consociatus. The sequence continues at coordinate 126,304 of NZ_JAGIQA010000001.1, read as the reverse complement.
CTTGCTGCCATCCATCCCCATCTTGCCCGGGAAACCGCACAGCTTGGCGAGGTCATCCAGCGGCGCGCTGGCGCGCGGCTGGTACATCGCCAGCAGGTCCATCAGGTCCAGGTGCCGCATGTGATAGCGGCTGATGTAGTTGTTCCACTTGAAGTCACGGCTGTCTTCGTCGCGGCCCTCGCCCATCTCCCAGTAGCGTGGCGCGGTGACGCCGTTGACCAGGCCGCGGTAATGCAGCACAGGGAGATCGAATCCGCCACCGTTCCATGAAACCAGTTGCGGGCTGTAGCGGGAGATCAGTTCGTAGAACTTCTGGATCAGCGTGGCTTCGTTGTCCTCGGTGGTACCGAGCGAGCCCACGTGGAACACCGCCGAGCCATCGCGGTGCGTGCGCCGCAGCACGCAGGAAATCGCGGCGACGCGCTGCAGGTAGTGCGGCAGGAAATCGCTGCCGGTTTTTTCGCGGCGGGCGGCGAAGGCGTGTTCGGCGACTTCGCCGTCGCTCATCGCATCGGGGTGGTCATGCAAACGGCGCAGGCCGGCGACATCGGGAATGGTCTCGATGTCGAATACCAGCACAGGGGTCATAAAACGGCGTCCTTCCTGACACCTTGCGAAGCGAAATGCCGCTTGAGCTTGACCAGCGCCTCCTGCTGGATCTGGCGTACGCGCTCGCGCGTGAGGCCCATCTCCTCGGCGAGCTCTTCCAGCGTGGCGGGCTCGATATGGTTGAGGCCGAAGCGGCGCTCCACCACATAGCGATGCTTTTCCGACAGGCGCGCCAGCCAGAGCTTCATCAGCCCTTCCAGCTCGCGGTGCGCCACTTCCTGGTCGGGGGCGGCGTTGTGCTCGTCGGAGAGGAAATCCAGGAGGCTCGAGCCGGGATCGAGGTCGAACGGCGTATCGAGCGAGGTGGTATGTTCGTTGAGTGCCAGGACGTCCTGCACTTCGTCCGGCGTCTTGCCCAGCAGGTGGGCGATGTCTTCCAGGCTGGCGTCGCGCCCGTCGGTGCCGCCCTTCTCCAGATGGCGCTTGGCGCGCAGCACCTGGTTCAGTTCGCGGATCACGTGCACCGGCAGGCGAACGGTGCGGGCCTGGTTCATGATGGCGCGCTCGATGCTCTGGCGGATCCACCACGTTGCATAGGTCGAGAAGCGGAACCCGCGCGACGGATCGAATTTCTCGATCGCGTGCATCAGGCCCAGGTTGCCTTCCTCGATCAGATCGAGCAGCGGCACGCCGCGATTGAGGTAACCCTTGGCGATGCTGACCACCAGCCGCAGGTTGCGCTCGATCATGACCTGGCGCGCGGCAAAGTCGCCGTCCTTGGCCAGCGTGGAGAAATGCAATTCCTCCGGCGCGGACAGCAGCGGCTTGATGCTGATGCGGTTCAGGTAATGCTGGACGGTGTCCGCGGCCAGTTCGGTATGCAGCACCGTGCGGAAATCATCGTGCTCGGCCGCTGCGCCGTCGCTGCCGTTCTCGCCTTCGCTGTCTTCCTCGTCCTCGGACTCGTCATCGTCGTCATCGCGCAGATGGCGGTCGTTGTCGTCGGCGAGCAGATCCGCCTCGCGCAGACCCACCGAAGTGGTAGTGGCGATCGGCTCGTCAGTCGCGGGAATCAGGTCGGCAGCGAGATCCGGCTCGAACGCTTGCGCGTCGGCGTGCTCGTCGGGATGTGCCACACCAGCCTTCACTTCCGGCTGCTTGGGACGGCGAGCCCTGCTGACAGTTGTTCCGGAGGAGACAGTTTTCTGGCGTGGCATGAACCCTCACTGTGGCGGCAGGTACCGCATCGGATCAACCGGTTTTCCGTTCTTGCGAACTTCGAAGTGAAGCTTCACCCGGTCGGTATCACTGTTGCCCATCTCCGCAATCTTCTGGCCCTTGCGGACCGCGGATTGCTCTGCCACGAGCACCTTTTCGTTGTGCCCGTACGCAGTAAGAAATGTCTCGTTGTGTTTGATGATGACAAGATTCCCGTAGCCGCGCAAGGGGCCAACGTGAATCACTCGGCCATCGTCGGCAGCCAGCACCGCATCGCCCTTCTTGCCCGCAATATCGATGCCTTTATTGCCCTTGTCATCGAATTTACCGACCATCTGGCCGGTTGCCGGCCAGGCCAGCTTGATCGCGCCGTCGGCGACCGGCGCGGCCGGGGTGGCGGCCGCTGCCGCAGGCGCTGCCGGCGTTGCGGCGGCAGCCGGCGGCGCAGGCGTGCCCACCGGGCGCGCCTGGTCGATCGGCTGGGACTGCACCGTGGCCGGGGCGATCGGCGTAGTGGAAACCCCGGGCGCCGCGTTGACATCGGCGCCCGGAGGCACGATGCGCAACAACTGGCCGACTTCGATCTGGTTCACATTGGACAGGTTGTTCCAGGTCGCGACATCACGATACGACTGGCCGTTTTCCAGGGCGATTCGATAAAGCGTATCGCCTCGCTTGACCCGATAGTATCCCGGGGGTGCCGGTTCCATCGACGCGGCGGCGGCGCCCGAGGTAGACGTGCGGTCAACGACTGGGGCCGGCATCGGCGAATTAGCGCAGGCGGCCAGCAGGGCCGTCAGCGCAGAAGCCGTAAAAAGTTGACCGGCGCGTGCGAAATATTGCGATTTCACGATGTTGTGCATAGTTCGACTCAGATGGTGCCCGATTTTAAGGGCACAAAGAAAACGGCTTCAAGCGCGGTTCGGTGAAAGCGATGGCGGTTGCGCCGCTCGATCAGCAGCAGCTGTTGCGTCACCGTCTGGCCGGGCCCGCCCGCCGGCGGCACCACGGCCACCGGGGCGATCAGCCGCCCGCCTACCTCCAGCTGTTCCAGCAGCGCCTGTGGCACTTCCATGCCGGCGGCGGCCAGGATGATGGCCGAGAACGGGGCCGCCTGCGGCAGCCCGAGCATGCCGTCGCCATAGTGCAGACGCAGGTTGGGCACGCGCAGCGGGCGCAGGTTCGCCTTGGCCTGTTCGTGCAGCGGCCGGATACGCTCGATCGAGAAAACTTCGCGCGCCACCTGGCTCAGCACCGCGGCCTGGTAGCCGCAGCCGGTGCCGATCTCCAGCACGCGCTCCAGCGGCGTGTCGGCGGCCAGGCCGTCGCGCAGCAACTCGATCATGCGCGCCACCACCGATGGCTTGGAAATGGTCTGCTGGTGGCCGATCGGCAGCGCGGCGTCTTCATACGCCTGCGATGCCAGCCCCGGCTCGACGAACAGGTGGCGCGGCACCGTGGCGATGGCCGACAGCACGCGTTCGTCGCGGATGCCGCCGGTGCGCAGCCGGGCCGCCAGCGCGGCGCGCGCACGCGCGGACGCCATGCCGCCGCCGCCGGCCGTGGCCGCCGAGGCGCGCTGCTCCACGGCGCTCGCGGGCGCGGGCGTGGGGGCAGGCGCCGGCGCGGCGGTACGCGGCAGCCTTGGCTTGGCCGGCACGGGCGGTACGGTCGGCGACGCGGCCGTACCCGTGCGCCGCGCGTCGACGGCAGGCATGCCGGCGGTGCGGGCCGGTGCGGGCTTGCGTTCGACGACCGCGTCCAGCGGCAGGGGGAACTTGTTGCGTCGGGGCGTGGAACTCATCGGGGGCGCGACACTGCGAAGCGGCTGCCTATTTCAGCCACTGGTCGAGCGCGTCGAGCTGCCCGCGATGGGTCAGGTCGAGCTGCAACGGCGTCAGCGAGACATAACCGGCGGCAGTGGCATGGAAGTCCGTGCCTTCGCTGGCATCGCGCGCATCGCCGGCCGGGCCGATCCAGTAGTTGGTGTCGCCGCGCGGATTCACCTGCGTGATCACTGGCTGCGAAGGATGGCGCTTGCCCAGGCGCGTGGCACGATAGCCCTTGATGTGTTCGAACGGCAGGGTCGGGATATTGACGTTGAGCAGGAATGGTTCGGCGGGCGGCTGGCTGATGATGCGCTCGATCACGGTGCGCGCGACGCGCGCGGCCGCATCGAGATGCTCCCAGCCCTTGTCGACCTGCGAGAAGGCCACCGACGGGATGCCGAGCAGATAGCCTTCGATGGCGGCGGCGACGGTGCCGGAATACAGCACGTCCTCGCCCATGTTCTGTCCCTGGTTGATGCCGGACACCACCAGGTCGGGCTTCTCTTCCAGCAGCCCGGTCAGGGCGATGTGCACGCAGTCGGTCGGCGTGCCGTTGACGAAGCGGAATCCCTTCTGCACGCCTTCGCGCGCTTCGTAGATCGACAGCGGGCGCTGCAGCGTCAGGGAGTTGGAAGCGCCGCTGTGGTTCTGCTCGGGCGCAATGACCGTGATCCGGCCCAGCGGGGCGAGCGCCGCATGCAGAACGGCCAGTCCCGGCGCGAGATAACCGTCATCGTTGGCAAGGAGGATATGCATGGCGCGATTGTACCTGAGCGCGCGCCGCACAAGCGCCCCGTGCGCCGCGCCGGAATCGCGTTCACGTGCATGCCGCGGCCCGGTATGCAGGGCGCAAATAGCCATTCCCGCAGCTTCGGCATGGAACAGAACGACCGTGCTATTTGTAGGCTACACTTGCCCTGCCCGCCCGCATAAGCTTGACTGGCGCGGAATGCCACACATATCGAACGGAGACAAGATGAAAGCCGTACTGTGCAAAGCCTGGGGCCCCCCTGATTCGCTGACCGTGGAAACCCTGCCTGACCTGGTGCCGGGCGCCGGCGAAGTGGTCATCGACGTGAAGGCGGCCGCCGTCAACTTCCCGGATGTGCTCATCATCCAGAACAAATACCAGGCCAAGCCTGCCCTGCCGTTCAGCCCCGGCTCCGAACTGGCCGGCGTGGTCAATGCGGTGGGCGAAGGCGTCACCCACGTCAAGCCGGGCGACAAGGTCATCGCCTACCTCGGCAACGGCGCGTTTGCCACGCAGGCCAAGGCGCCCGCCGCCTCGGTGGTGCCGATGCCGCCGGGGATCGACTTCGAGACCGCCGCGGCCTTCACGCTGACCTACGGCACTTCCCACCATGCGGTGATCGACCGCGGCGAGCTGAAGGCGGGCCAGACCATGCTCGTGCTGGGCGCGGCCGGGGGCGTGGGCATCGCGGCGATCGAGATCGGCAAGGCCATCGGCGCACGCGTGATCGCCGCCGCATCGACCGACGAAAAGCTGGCGGTGTGCAAGGAGCATGGTGCCGATGCGCTGATCAACTACAGCACCGAAGACCTGCGCGAGCGCGTCAAGGCGCTGACCGACGGCAAGGGCCCGGATGTCGTCTACGACCCGGTAGGCGGCATCTATGCCGAGCCGGCGTTCCGCTCGATCGGCTGGCGCGGCCGCTACCTGGTGGTGGGATTTGCCAATGGCGAGATCCCGAGGCTGCCGCTGAACCTGGCGCTGCTCAAGGGCGCATCGCTGGTGGGCGTGTTCTGGGGCGACTTCGTGCGCCGCGAGCCCAAGGCCAACCAGGCCAACATGGCGCAGATGCTGGGCTGGATGAAAGAAGGCAAGATCCGCCCGCATATCTCGGCGCGTTATCCGCTGGAACAGGCACCGCAGGCACTGAAGGACATGGAAGCGCGCAAGGTGACCGGCAAGATCGTGATCGTGCCATGATCGTGTCATGCGTGCCGTGAAGCACGCATCAGGCGGCGGGCGCCCTGCCGGCCGCCAATAAAAGAAGGGCGCAGGACGTGCGGCAACGCCCTGCGCCCGCTGAGGCAACGCGCCTCAAGCTGCCTGCCGTCCTTGTCGGCGTACACCCCTACGCCAGGGCGGCAGGCAGTTCCCAATCGTCAGCCGGCAAGTCTCTCCCGTCAGAAGCGGTGCTGCAGGCCAGCCATCACGCCGGTCTGGTTGCTGGCATAGCCGACCAGGTCGCGCGACACGCTGACGTTCTGCCCATTGCGGGCCTCCGCATAGCCGACCGACAGGTAGGCCAGCGTGCGCTTGGACAGTGCGTACTGGCCGCGCAGCGAGAACAGGATCGGGTCGGCATTGTTGCCGCCCTTGATGTTCTGCTTGTAGACCGCGCCGTACAGCGTGAACGCCGGCGTGAAGTCGTAGCTCGCGCCGCCCCAGTACATGTCGCTGCGGTCGTCCGGCGCGCCGGTGGTAAAGGTACGCTTGTAGTTGCGGTAGCCGGCGAACAGCTTGAGGTCGCCGAAGGCATAGCTGGCGCCGGCGTGGATGCCCTGGATGTAGTCGGTGCTGTCGGCCGGCGTGGTGCTGGTGCCGGCACCGTTCTGGCGGTCCCATGTCGCCGCCGCGGCGAACTTGCCGGCGTTGTAGCCGACGCCGAGCGCGTACTTTGACGAACTCTTGAAATCGCCCGCCACTTCGCCCAGCGCGACGGTCGCGCCCAGCTTCAGGCCGCCGAAGCTGCCGTCATAGCGGATCGCATTGGACGCGCGCGAGAACAGGCCGTCCTTGCGGCCGCCGGTGGCGGTCGACGACGTGGCCCACGAATAGGCCGGCGCATAGCCCATCGGGTCGAACGGCAGCATGAAGTCGTAGGTGGTGGTGAAGGTGCGGCCCAGCACCACCTGGCCATACCGGCTCGACAGCCCCACGGTGGCGCGGCGGTCGAACAGCGTGTTGTCGCTATCCAGCCGGCCGGTATCGATGGCGATGCCGCTTTCCAGGTTGAAGATGGCCTTGAGCCCGCCGCCCAGGTCTTCGCTGCCGCGGATACCCCAGCGCGACGTGTTCTTGCCGCCCGAGGTCAGCTTCACCGCCGACCCGTCCGGGCCGGCATGGCTGACGTATTCGATGCCGGCGTCCACCAGCCCGTACAGGGTCACGCTCGACTGGGCGGATGCCGACCCGGCTGCAGCCAGTCCCATCGTCGCGATTGCCATGGCCGTACGCTTCATGCTGTCTCCTTCGTTTGAGTGCTTGTTGTGGTCTTGATGCTGGAACGGGGCGGATGGTAGGCGACGCGCACTTTCAGTTCGCTTTCGGAGTCGGGGCGATTCGCGCGTGCCGGCCTCGGCCGGGGTTGGGGGTTTCCCTAGCTTCTAAGGCGCAGCGGATCGATGTATCAGTCTGGCCTTGGCCATCCGGCCGGATAGCCGTGCCGTCTTGCCAATCTCTTCGCCCTATTCCAGTTCCACCCGTTCCATGCGTATCCTGCTTGCCGAAGACAATGTGATGCTGGCCAACTCGCTGAACCAGGCTCTGGGCCAGGCCGGCTTCACGGTCGACTGCATGCACGACGGCCGCAGCGCGGACAGCCTGCTGTGCACCCAGGACTACGCCCTGCTGATCCTGGACCTCGGCCTGCCCGGACTCGACGGGCTGGAGGTGCTGCGCCGCCTGCGCCAGCGCCGCAACCCGCTGCCGGTGCTGATCCTGACCGCGCATGGCTCGGTGGAGGACCGCGTGCGCGGCCTCGACCTTGGCGCCGACGACTACCTGGCCAAGCCGTTCGACCTGTCCGAACTGGAGGCGCGCGCCCGTGCGCTGATCCGCCGCAGCCACGGGCATGACAGCACGCAGCTGGCGTTCGGCCCGCTCCACTACGACAGCATCAGCCGCGCCTTCACGCTGCACGGCGAACTGCTGGCCCTGACCGGGCGCGAGCGCGCCGTGCTGGAAGTGCTGATGCTGCGCGACGGTCGCGCGGTCAACAAGGCGGCGCTGTCGGAGAAGATCTATGGCATCGACGAATCGGTGAACCCGGACGCGATCGAGATCTACGTGCACCGGCTGCGCAAGAAGCTCGACGGCAGCGGCGTGGCCATCATCACGCTGCGCGGACTTGGCTACCTGCTCGAGTCGCGGCCGACGTCGGCCTGATCGGCCCGGGATCCGCCACGATGAAGATCCTGCGCCAGCCGCCCAGCCTGCGGCTGCAGCTGTCGCTGTGGCTGCTGGTGCCGCTGATGGGCCTGCTCGCCTTCGATGCGTGGCTGACGTACCAGCGCGCCATGTCGGCCGCGCATACCGCCTTCGACCGCACGCTGGAAGCCTCGCTGCGCGCCATGCGCGAAGGCATCCGTCTGCGCGAGGGGCGGCTCGACGTGGACCTGCCCAACCTCGCGCTGGAACTGTTCGACGACCAGGCCGGCCCGCACATCTACTACCGCGTCCGCGACGAAGACGGCGCCACCGTGACCGGCTACGAGGACCTGCCGATGCCCGCCAGGGCACCGCTGCAGCTCTACCGCACCGTGTTCTACGACACCGTGTTCCGCGAACAGCCGCTGCGCATGGCGGCGCAGCCCCTGCCGGTCCACGACATCAGCACGGCACGCACGCGGCTGGTGTGGGTGCTGGTCGGCGAAACCATCGAGCCGCGCCAGCTGCTGGCGCGCGACATCCTGATCGGCTCGCTGCTGCAGGAGCTGATGCTGGTGACGCTGGCGCTGGCCATCGTCTGGTTCGGCGTGCGGCGCGGGCTGCGGCCGCTGCACCAGCTCTCCGACGCGGTCGCCCGCCGCGGCACGCAGCTCGATCCGATCGAGCAGAAGGACCTGCCTGCCGAGATGAAGCCGCTGGTGCAGGCGCTCAACCAGTACATGGCGCGGCTATACCGCATGGTACAGGCGCGCAAGCGCTTCTTTGCCGATGCCGCGCACCAGCTCAAGACACCGCTGGCGATCATCCAGGCGCAATCTGAACTGGCATTGCGCGAACGCGATGGCGAACGCGTGCGCGAGCACATGCGGCTGCTGCACGGCACCGTGCGGCATGCGTCCAAGGGCGTGCAGCAGCTGTTGTCCCTATCGCGGCTGGAGCCGGACGCGGGCTACGCGCCGGCGCTGCGGCCGGTGCGGCTCGATACATTGGCCCAGGCCGTAGCGCTGGAGTGGGCACCGGTGGCGCGCGGCGGCGAGGTCGACCTGGGATTCGAGCAGAACGGACCGGTGCAGCTCGACGGACAGGCCGAGCTGCTGCAGGAGCTGACCGGCAACCTGATCGACAATGCGATCCGCTATGCGGGCCGTGGCGCGGTGGTCACGGTGCGCGTTGCACTGACGGCCGGCGCGCCGGTGCTGCAGGTGGTGGACAACGGTCCAGGCATTGCGACTGCCGAGCGGGATGCGGTGTTCCGCCGCTTTTATCGCGGCGAGAGCGGACAGTCCGCGGAAGGCACCGGACTGGGCCTGCCGATCGTGCGCGAAATCGCCCGGCTGCACGGCGCCAGCGTGGCGCTGTCAGAGACGCCAGGTGGCGGGCTGACCGCCTCGGTCTGCTTCGGCGTGGCGGAGGACCAAAACGAGGACCAAAACGAGGACGAGGGCGAGGCCGGCCCGCTTACAGCTTCTCCGTCTCCCCGCTCCTCGGCTGCCACTTCATCAGCCGCTTCTCGCCGATGCCGACCATCCAGTCCAGCATCAGCGCAAACGCCGTCAGCACCACGATGCCGGCGAACACCGTGTTGATGTCGAAGGTGCCCTCGGCCTGCAGGATCAGGTAGCCCACGCCGCGCGCCGAGCCCAGGTACTCGCCCACCACCGCACCGACAAAGGCCAGTCCCACCGAGGTGTGCAGCGACGAAAACACCCAGCTGGTCGCGCTCGGCAGGTACACATGGCGCAGCAGCTGATGCTGGTTGGCGCCCAGCATGCGCGCGTTGGCGAGCACCACCGGGCTCACTTCCTTGACGCCCTGGTAGACATTGAAGAAGACGATAAAGAACACCAGCGTCACCGCCAGCGCCACCTTCGACCAGATCCCCAGGCCGAACCACACCGCGAAGATCGGCGCCAGAATCACGCGCGGCATCGAGTTCATCGCCTTGACGTAGGGATCCAGGATTGCCGACGTCATCGGGCTCAGCGCCAGCCACAAGCCCACGCCGAGGCCCGCCAGCGTGCCGATGCCGAAGGCCAGCACAGTCTCGAGCAGCGTCACGCCCAGGTGCAGGTAGATATCGCGCTCGATGAAGAACCAGTTCCAGATCCGCTGCGCGACCATCAGCGGTTCGCCGAAGAAGAAGGCAACCTGCTGCGAGCGCGTGGCGATGTGCCAGACGCCCAGGATCACCACCAGCACCAGCAGCTGCCAGACGCGCAGCATACCTTTGGAGTCGTTACGGAATGCCATCGGGATTGGTTGTCGTTGTGATGACGTTGCAATGGGCGGGCTCAGGCCACCTTGCGCTGCTGCGCATAGCCCTTGAGCACTTCCTCGCGCAGCACGTCCCAGATCGCGGCGTGCAGTTGGACGAAGCGCGGATGGTTGCGGATCTCGGCCACGTCGCGCGGCCGCGGCAGGTCGATGGCGAACTCGCCGATGGGATGCGTGGCCGGGCCTGCCGACAACACCACCACGCGGTCGCTCATGGCGATGGCCTCGTCGAGGTCGTGCGTGATGAACAGCACGGCCTTGCGCCTGGCGGCCCACAGGTCCAGCACCTCGTTCTCCATCAGCTGCCGCGTCTGGATATCGAGCGCCGAGAACGGTTCGTCCATCAGGATGATGTCCGGGTCCAGCACCAGCGTCTGCGCCAGCGCCACGCGCTTGCGCATGCCCCCGGAAAGCTGATGCGGATAACGGTCGCCGAAGCCGCCCAGGCCCACACGGCGCAGCCAGTCCTCGCCCTGCCGCACGGCCTCGGCGCGCGCCACGCCGCGGAACTCGAGCCCGGCGACGACGTTGTCGAGCGCGCTGCGCCACGGCATCAGCGCCTCGGTCTGGAACATGTAGCCAGCGCGCCGGTTGATGCCGCGCAGCGGCTCGCCGAACACCCGTATCTCGCCGCTGGAAGGCTCCAGCAGGCCGGCGCCGACGTTCAGCAGCGTCGACTTGCCGCAGCCAGTGGGGCCGACCACCGAGACGAACTCGCCCGGCTGGATCGACAGCGTGACGTCCTTGACCGCGGTATAGCGCTGGCTGCGGTCATCGCGCGAGACAAAGGTGCAGGTGACCTTGTCGAGGGAAAGTGCGGGAATACTCATGATGCACCGTGTCGTTCGCCGTCCGTGCCGCCGGCGAGTGATAAGGAAATGTCTGCCGCTGCCGCAAAGCAAAGGCCCGCTGCGGGCAGCGGGCCGATGTCGTCGGCGATGCGGTCTTACTTGTACTTGGCGTTGGCCTTCTGCACGAAGGCGTTGGTATAGGTCTCTTCCAGCTTGACCGGCTTGCCCTTGAGTTCGGCGTCGAACTGCTGCAGCGTGTTCAGCGCGGTGCGCGGACCATCGGCCGGCATGGTGCCGTCCGGCGAGATCGCTTCCTTGACCTTGTCCCACGCGGCCAGGTACAGCGCGCGATCGCCCAGCAGGTAGCTTTCCGGCACGGTCTTGACGATGTCCGACGGGCCCGCCTTCTGCAGCCACTTCAGCGCGCGCACCATGGCATTGGTCAGCGCCTGCGTGGTATTGGGGTTCTGCTGGATAAAGGCCTGCGACGCATACAGGCAGCCCGACGGCATGTTGCCGCCGAACACCGCCTGCGTGTCCTTGAGCGTGCGCGTATCCGAAACGACGCGCACCTCGTTCTTCTGCGTCAGCATCGAGATCACCGGGTCGAGGTTGGCCATCGCATCGATCTGGCCCGAACGCATCGCAGCCACGGCGCCGGCGCTGGCGCCCACGCCGATGAACGACACGTCGGACGGCTTCAGGCCGTGCTTGGCCAGCACGAAGTTGGCCATCATGTTGGTCGACGACCCGGGCGCGGTCACGCCGATCTTCTTGCCCTTCAGGTCGGCAATCGACTTGAAGTTGGGCATGGTCTTGTTCGACACCACCAGCACGATCTGCGGCGCCCGGCCTTGCAGCACGAATTCCTGGTAGCGCTGGCCCTTGGCCTGCAGGTTGATGGTGTGCTCGTAGGCGCCCGAGACCACGTCGGCGCTGCCGCCCACCACGGCCTGAAGCGCCTTGGCGCCGCCGGCGAAGTCGACGATCTCGACGTCCAGGCCTTCGTCCTTGAAGTAGCCCTGGCGCTCGGCGATGGTCAGCGGCAGGTAGTAGAACAGGTTCTTGCCGCCGACCGCGATGGTGACCTTGGCCTTCTCTGGCTTGCCCTGCGCCTGCGCATGGCCGAAGGTGAACCAGCCGGCCAGGAACAGCGCCAGCGCGATCAGGAACTGCTTCCAGAATTTCTTGTTATACATGCTTGTCTCCTACCCGTTTCCAGTCCGTTTACTGTCCGTTTGGATCCGGACGGCGATGCGCGAAAACACGGCGTGCCGCCGTGCGGCAAGTTGCGATGCTACCGGGTGGATGGAGGGTCCGCATCGGTATCTATACCTAGGCTGGCTGCCGGTGTGCTCCCCTCTCCCATAAATGGGAGAGGGGAGACGACATTGGCAGCTTGGACTTGTCAGCGACCCGAGACGTCGCTTATTCGGCGTGGATATCGGCGGACTTGATCACCTTGCCCCAGCGCGCCAGTTCCGCCTTCTGGTACTGCGCCAGCTGCTGCGGGTTCATGTACTTCGCCTCCGCGCCCAGTTCCTCCGCCTTCTTGCGGAAGGCTTCGGTACGCATGACCTTCTCGATCTCGCCGGTGAGCTTGTCGACCACGGCCTTGGGCGTGCCCGCCGGCGCATACATCGCGAACCACGATGACACGTCGAGGTCGGGGTAGCCAGCCTCGGGCGCCGACGGCACGTCCTTCAGGCTGGGCAGGCGCGTCTTGCTGGTCACCACCAGCGGCCGCAGCTTGCCCGCGGCAATATGGCCCATCAGCGGCGGCGGCGTGGTCATGGTCAGGTCAACCGTGCCGCCCAGCAGGTCGGTGATGGCCGGCCCGGTGCCCTTGTACGGAACGTGCGCGATCTTTGTACCGGCCATCTGGTTCAGCAGCTCGGTCGAGACGTGCTGCAGCGAACCGTTGCCCGACGACGCGTAGTTGAGCTTGTCCGGGTTGGCCTTGGCATACGCGACCAGTTCCTTCAGCGACTTGACCGGCAGGCTCTGGCGCACCACCAGCACCTGCGGGGCCGACAGGATATTGGCCACCGGCGCGAAGTCCTTGACCGGGTCCCACGACAGGTTCTTCATCAGCAGCGGCGTGATCACGTGGAAGCCCGAGTACTGCAGCATCAGCGTGTAGCCGTCCGGCTTGGCGCGCGCCACCAGTTGCGCGGCGATGCCACCGTTGCCGCCGGGCTTGTTGTCGACCACAACCGGCTGGCCGAGCGCCTTGGACAGCGGCTCCGAAATCATCCGTGCCGCGATGTCGGTGGTGCCGCCTGCCGCGGCGGATACCACCAGCGTGACCGGGCGGCTGGGATAGGCGTCCTGCGCCAGCGCGGAAGGTGCCAGCCATGCGGCACCGAGAGCCGCCAGCGTGGCGGCGACGGCCTTGCGCCGGCTAGCAAAAGTGGTGGTGGCGGGCCTGGCGGCGTTGCGTTGAATGGCTTGCTTCATGAGGGTCTCCATTTGTATTGCCAATGTCTTGTTGTTGTCCGGGTGCGGCACTAGGCGTGCGCCGCGAAATGCTCCGCCATCCATGCCGGCGGCTGGTGCGTGCGCAGGCGCGGGCCGGCGCTGAGCAACTGGCTGTGGATGTCGCGGCCGACCAGGGCGGGCAGGCCTGCCACCGCGTCGAGCAGCGCACCGAGGCTGACTCCGGTCTGCACACCCATGCAGTCGAACATGTGGACCAGGTCCTCGGTGCTGACGTTGCCGCTGGCACCGGGAGCGTACGGGCAGCCGCCGAGGCCGCCGGCAGCCGCGTCGAAGCGGGTCACGCCGGTCTCCCATGCCGCCAGCGCATTGGCCAGGCCCATGCCGCGCGTGTTGTGCAGGTGGATGGTCAGGCCGGTGCCTGGCAGCGTCGCCTGGAACCGCTCGCACAGCGCGGCCACTTGCGTGGGATAGGCCATGCCGGTGGTGTCGCACAGCGTGATGCCCGCCGCGCCGGCTTCGGCGAAGCTCGTGGCCAGCGCCATCACTGCGTCGGCCTCGACCTCGCCCTCGAAGGGGCAGCCGAACACCGTCGACAGCGAGATGTTGACCGGCACGCCGGCCGTGTTGGCGGCGTCGATCATCGCCAGCAACTGCGCCTGCGATTGCTCGCGCGTCATGCGCAGATTGGCGCGGTTGTGCGTCTCGCTGGCCGACATCACCAGGTTGACCTCGTCCGGCCGGCACGACAGCGCGCGTTCCAGGCCACGCAGGTTGGGCACCAGCACGGTGTAGCGCACGCCGGGGAAGCGCTGGATCTGGTGCATCACCGCTTCGGCATCTGCCAGCGCGGGGATGGCGCGTGCCGACGTGAACGAAGTGGCTTCGATGCGGGCGAAGCCGCACGCCGACAGCGCGTCGACGAAGGCAACCTTGCCGTCGGTAGGCACCACCACCGGCTCGATCTGCAGGCCGTCGCGCGGCGCGACTTCATTGATTTCGACGCGGACCGGGCCGCGCAGCCGGGCGGCGGCGCTCATGCGATCACCTTGCGCACGCGCAGGTCGGCAATGGCGGCATCGTCGAAGCCCGCCTGCTTCAGCACTGCATCGGTATGCTCGCCCAGCGTGGGCGCACGGTCATGGATGCCGCCCGGACTGGCCGACAGCCTGGGCACCACGCCCGGCACTTCCACGGTCAGGCCGCCGGCCGAGGTCACCGACTCGATCACGCCGCGGGCGCGGTAGTGCGGGTCTTCGGCAATGTCCTTGACGGTATAGATGCGGCCCGACGGCACTTGCGCCTCGCGCAGCACGGCCAGCACCGATTCCACCGTCTGCGTGCGGGTCCAGTCGGCGATGGCGGCATCGATCTCGTCGACGCGTTTCACGCGGCCGTCGTTCTGGGCCAGCGCCGGGTCATCCGCCAGGTCGGGCCGGCCAATGGCCAGCATCATGCGCCTGAAGATGGCATCGCCGTTAGCCGCCACCAGCACGTATTCGCCGCTGCTGCAGGGGTAGGCATTGGACGGGGCGATGCCGGGCAGCGCCCCGCCGGCGGGCTGGCGCACCGCGCCGAAGGCGGAGTATTCCGGCAGCAGGCTTTCGCTCAGGTTGAACAGCGACTCATACAGGGCCACGTCGATCACCTGGCCTTCGCCGCCGCGCGCATCGCGCTGGTACAGCGCCAGCAGCACGCCCATGGCGCCGTGCAGCCCGGCGATGGTGTCGCCCAGGGACAATCCGGCGCGCACCGGCGCGCGGCCCGGCTCGCCGGTCAGGTGACGCAGTCCCGCCATGGCCTCGGCCACCGCGGCAAAGCCCGGCTCGTCCTTCTTGGGGCCGGTCTGGCCGTAGCCCGACACACGCAGCATGATCAGGCGCGGGTTGTCGGCATGCAGCACGTCCCAGCCCAGGCCCCACTTTTCCATGGTGCCGGGGCGGAAGTTCTCGATCAGCACATCGGCCTCGGCGGCCAGCTTGCGCACCAGCGCCTGCCCTTCCGGCTGGCGCAGGTCGATGCAGATCGATTCCTTGTTGCGCGATTGAGCCTCCCACCACACCGACGTGCCCTCATGCAGCATGCGCCATTTGCGCAGCGGATCGCCCTGCCCGGGCGGCTCTACCTTGATGATGTGGGCGCCGAAATCGGCCAGGGTCTTCGCGGCAAAGGGTCCGGCGATAAGTTGTCCAAGTTCGAGGACGCGGATGCCCTCGAGGATCTGTTGCGCCATGGCGTGTCTCCGTGCAATGCGGGGGATTTGTTGCGCTGCGAAATTTCGATCCATGGGATCGATACCGCCGCGTCTGTCATTGGCACGGAGTGTGCCCCAGCCAGGGGCGAGCCGGAATCGGCAATCGGAGAAGCGGGTTTTCTCGGAACGCGAAAGGCTCCGGGGGGCCTGGCGCCCGAGGCGTCAGAACGGCGCCCTATCCCCGCACAAATGGGTGATCAGCAGCCGCGCCGACACCGTCAGGCCCGCCGGATCGCGCAGGCCGATCAGCAGCGAGCGGCGCGCCCACGCATCCTGCAGCGACACCAGCGACAAACCCATCGACTTGACGTGCGGCTCGGCGGCGATGCGCGGCAGCACACCCACGCCGAGACCGGCCATCACCATGCGGCACATGGCGTCGAAGCTGCGCACCTGGATGCGCAGCCGGAAGGGCCGGTCGAGCCGGCTGCTTTCCTCGAGCAACCGCGCCGCCAGCGAGGTTTCCTGCGGCAGGCTGACGAAATCGAATTCGAGCGTATCGGCGTAGCGCACCGGGCCGCGCGCCGCCAGCGGATGGTTGGGCGGCGTGATGATGACCAGCTCGTCCTGCCGGTACTCGACCGTCATCAGCCCCGCCGCCGGCGTGCGGTCGGCAAAGATGCCGACATCGGCGCGGTTCTCCACCAGCGCGGCGACGATGTCGCGGCTGTTCTGTTCTTCCAGCTCGATGCGGATGGTGGGATGGCGCTGCATGAACGACGCCAGGTCGTCCGGCAGGAACTGCGTGATCGCCGACGTGTTGGCGCAGACGCGCACCTGCCCGCGCACGCCGGAGGCATAGTCGGACATCACGCCGGCCATGCGCTCCACGTCCTGCAGGATGGTCAGCGCATGGTGGAAGCAGGCCTGCCCGGCTTCGGTCAGCTGCACCCCGGCGGCATGGCGGAAAAACAGCGGCGCGCCCACGGCGGTCTCAAGGTCCGAGATGCGCTTGCTGGCGGCCGCCACGGCCAGGTGCGACTGGCGCGCGCCGGCCGAGATGCTGCCCTGCCGTGCCACGGCGACGAACAAGCCAAGCGTGACGAGATCGAAGCGGGCCAGGTTCATGGGGCAGGCAGGGACGCGGAAGAATCCGGGAAGCGGGGCGCGGGCGTGCCGCCCCGCGCGGCCGGGATCAGAGGTTGCGGCGGTCCATCACCGCGCGCGCGATGGTGCCGGCATCAACATATTCCAGCTCGCCGCCGACCGGCACGCCGCGCGCCAGGCGCGACACCTTGAGGCCGCGCGCCTTCAGCATTTCGCCGATGTAGTGGGCGGTGGCCTCGCCCTCGCTGGTGAAGTTGGTGGCGACGATGACTTCGCCGACCGGCCCGCCCAGCTCCGGCTCGGTGGCGCGTGCCAGCAGCCGGTCCAGGTGGATTTCGCGCGGACCGATACCGTCCAGCGGAGACAGCCGGCCCATGAGCACGAAGTACTTGCCGCGGTAAGTCAGCGTCTGCTCGATCATGACCTGGTCGGCCGGCGTTTCCACCACGCACAGCAGCGCGGCGTCGCGGCGGTCATCCAGGCAGGTCTCGCAGATTTCCTGCTCGGTGAAGGTGTTGCAGCGCTGGCAGTGGCGGATATGGTCGGCCGCGCCGCGCAGCGCGTCGCCCAGCTTGCGCGCGCCCTCGCGGTCGTGCTGCAGCAGGTGGTACGCCATGCGCTGGGCCGACTTCGGCCCGACGCCCGGCAGCACCCGCAGCGCCTCGACCAGTGCCTGCAGCGAAGTCGGCGCGGAACCCTTCACACCCGCTTTCACGCTTGCCTTCAGAACGGCAGCTTGAAGCCCGGGGGCAGCGGCAGGCCCGAGGTCATCGAGCCCATCTTTTCCTGCGTGGTGGCTTCGGCCTTGCGCACGGCGTCGTTGAAGGCGGCGGCAACCAGGTCTTCCAGCAGGTCCTTGTCCTCGCCCTCGGCCAGCAGGCTGGGGTCGATGGTGACGCGCTTGACGTCGTTCTTGCAGGTCATGACCACCTTGACGAGACCGGCGCCGGACTGGCCCTCGACCTCGATCTGGGCCAGCTGCTCCTGCATCTTCTTCATGTTTTCCTGCATCTGCTGGGCTTGCTTCATCAGCCCGGCGAGTTGACCTTTCATCATGATGGAACGCTCCTGGATTCGGTAAGAAATTCGGTGGTGGAAATTCGTGGCTGGCCGTGGCGGGTCGTGGCGTCAAGCCGCGCGCGGCTGGATCGAGCCCGGCACGATCTGGCCGCCAAAGTCGCGCAGCAGCCCTTGCACAAAGGGGTCGGCCTCGATCGCGGCCTCGGCTTCGCGCTGGCGCTCGGCACGAGCCTGGGCATCGGCCGCCGCGGCGGTGACCGCGACCGCGCCGACTTCGCACAGCACGCGCACGGGCTGGCCGAAGTGGTCGCACAGCACTTGCTGCAGGCGTTCGGCGACGCCGTTCTCGCCGAGGGCGGCCACCGGGATGCGCAGGTTGAAGGTCTTGCCGACCACCTGCGTCAGTTCGCTCTGGTAGGCCAGCTGTTGCGCCAGGCCCTTGAGCGGCAGGCCGGCAGCCAGCGCCGGCCAGTCGCCGGTGAAGACCGGCGGCGAACCGTCTTCACCCGCTGCGGGCGGGCGCGGGGCGACGTACCTGGCGCCCTCGGCAGGAGCGGCTGGCGCGGCGGCCTCGCGCGCGGGCTCCGCTTCGCGCACCGGCGCGCCGGCGGGCCTGGGCGCAGCGTCGCGCGTGCCGTTGTTTGCGTGGTTGCCAGCGCGGTTGCCAGATTTGGCACGCGCCGGCGGCTCGCCGAAACCGTTGTCGCTGAAACCGTTGTCACGCTCATCTGCACGGAAACCCGGGTCGCTGTCATAGGGGCCGATGACCGGCAAGTCCGGCGGCAGGTCTTCCCATGGCGGCACATCGCTGCCGCCGGAGATCTCCCACGGCGGCACCGATTCCGGTTCAGGCTGGCGCGCGGCCGGGGCCGGCCTGGCGGGCGCTGCCTGGGGCTGCGGCACGGCCCGCTGCGCCGGTGCCTGGGCTTGCGCGGGCGGCTGCGGGACCGGCCGGGACGGCGCCGCGGCGGGACGGCTCGCGGCAGCCGCAGCGGGCGCGCGCAAGGGCTGTGCCGGCGGGCGCTGCGCGGGGGCCGCTGCAGCGGCGGGCGCGGCAGGCGGCGGAGCATTGCGCGCGCCGCCGCGCGCAGAGGCGGCACGTGCGGCCGCCAGCGCGGCACGCGCCGGCGACATGGCAGCGTTCGGCGCCGGCCGCGCAGGGGCGGCGGCAGTCGGTGCCGTCGGTGCAGCGGGCTCGGCCACTGGTTCGGATACCGGTGCCGGGGTGGCCGGCATTGCCGTCTCCGGCATCGGCACCGCAACCGCGGCGGGCGCAGCCGGTGCTGCCGGCGCAGCCGCCACGGCGGCATGCCGGGACGTGGCCGGATCGGCGGCCAGCGCTGCACTGCGCGGCCGCGACGGCGCGGCACCGCCGCCCTGCCCTTGCGCCACGGTCGGGGGCGTCGGCTCCGGCGACGCCGACGGCCGGAACGCCAGCATCCGCAGCAGCGTCATGGTGAAGCCGGCGTACTCGTCCGGCGCCAGCGCCAGCTCATTGCGGCCGAGGTTGGCAATCTGGTAAAACAGCTGCACTTCCTGCGCGTCGAACACGCCCGCGAGGCGGCGCACATCGTCCGCCTCCGGCCATTCGTCCTGCACCGAAGCCGGCACGGCCTGCGCCAGCGCCACCTTGTGCAGCAGCGAAGCCAGGTCCTGCAGCGCGCCGGCAAACGACAGGCTGCGGTCGGCCATGGCATCGGCGATACCCAGCATGGCAGCGCCATCCTCGGCGGCGAGCGCATCGAGCAACTGCACCAGGTAGCCCTGGTCGATCGCGCCCAGCATGCCGCGCACCGCTTCCTCGGAGACCTGTCCCGCGCTGTAGGCGATAGCCTGGTCGGTCAGCGACAGCGCGTCGCGCATCGAGCCGTGCGCGGCCTGCGCCAGCAGCCGCAGCGCATTGCCGTCGTGGGCAATGCCTTCCTGCGCCAGGATATGGTCCAGATGCGAGACGATATGCCCCGGCGGCATCTGCTTGAGGTTGAACTGCAGGCAGCGCGACAGCACCGTGACCGGGATCTTCTGCGGATCGGTGGTGGCGAGGATGAACTTGACGTGCCCGGGCGGCTCTTCCAGCGTCTTCAGCATGGCGTTGAAGGCGTGGTTGGTGAGCATGTGCACTTCGTCGATCATGTAGACCTTGAAGCGCCCGGTGCCCGGCGCGTAGACCGCCTTGTCGAGCAGCTGCGCCATCTCGTCGACGCCGCGGTTGGAGGCGGCGTCCATCTCGATGTAGTCGACGAAGCGGCCGCTGTCGATCTCGGTGCAGGCCTTGCACACCCCGCATGGCTGGGCGGTGATCCCGCCGTTGCCGTCAGCGCCGGTGCAATTCAGGGCCTTGGCCAGGATCCGCGAGAGCGTGGTCTTGCCGACCCCGCGCGTGCCGGTGAACAGGTAGGCATGGTGCAGCCGCTGCTGTTCCAGCGCGTGCGTGAGCGCGCGGACCACGTGCTCCTGGCCGACCAGCGTGGTGAAATCCCTGGGGCGCCATTTGCGCGCTAGAACTTGATAACTCATGGCGGCGATTGTAGCAAATGGCGACCGCCCGCAACCCGCGGCTGGGCCGGAGTTTGCGGCCTGGAGCGCAGGCCTGCCAGCGGCGCCGCGCCGCTGGCGGGTTTCAGGCGCGGGACGGCTTCAACCGCACTCGCCCACGTAGCCGCAATTCGCGCATTTCGCACAGCCGTCGACCTTGTGCAGGGCGTGCGCGCCACACTCCGGGCAAGGCTTGCCGGTGCCCACGCCGGGGCCGGCCACGCCAGCGCCGGCCTGGACGGCGGATCCGGCATCCGCGGCCGTCGCAGCCCCGCCGCTGTCGCGCTGCGCCAGCCGGGCTGCCAGCGCCGCCACCGGCACCTGCCCGCCTTCCGCATCGAGGAAGCCGCGCTTGATCAGAATGCGCTGCAGCGCGTAGCCGAGCGCCGCGACTTCCGAGTCATGGAAACGCGGCACCTCGGTGCCATCCTGCCTCACCAGCGAGCCATAGCGCACGGTGCCCTTGTCCCACACCACGTTACGCATGTCGGCCAGCGCCTTGGCGACCGAACCACCCGAGCGCGCCACCATCGACAGCAGCCGCATGGTGGAGGTGATCCACTGCTGGCCCTCGCTGCGCTGCCCCGCCGGCATGAAGAACTCCACCGGCCGCTCGATCGCCACAGGCTTGCCGTCGGCGATGCCTGCCACGCGCATGAAGTTGACGGTCAGGTAGACCGTCTTGTGGCCTTCGTAGGTCAGGTATTCGACCTTGGACGTCACGCCTTCCAGGTCGCCGACCGGCCGGCTGTTGAATGGGCGCACCAGCGGGTTGTCGTCGGCCACCGCCGCAAGCACTGCCGCCGGGGCATCGACCGACAGCACCGCGCCAAGCACCGAATTGGGACGATAGGTCGCCAGCCCCTTCAGCCCCGCCTGCCAGGCCTCCAGGTACAGGTGGCGGAAGGCCTCGTAAGGATAGTCCTCCGGCACGTTGACGGTCTTGCTGATGCTGGTGTCGATATACGGCTGCACCGCTTCCAGCATGCGCATATGATCCAGCGCCGACATCTGCAGCGCCGTGACAAAGCTGTCCGGCAGCTGTGTCATGTCAGCGCCCATGTGACGGTAGAGGCGCCAGGCGTGGTCCGCCACCTCGAACGAGCGGTAGCTGTTGTCCGGCATCCGCTTGCGGCGGTTGTAGGTCCAGGAGAAGGCCGGCTCGATGCCGTTGGAGGCATTGTCGGCAAAGGCCAGCGTGATCGTTCCGGTCGGCGCGATCGACAGCAGGTGCGAATTGCGCAGGCCATTGCGCGCAATGGCATCGCGCACGGCCTGCGGCAACCGGCTGGCAAAGCCGCTCTGCAGGTAGGCGCCGACATCCAGCAGCGGAAAGGCACCCTTTTGCGCCGCCAGTTCGGTCGAGGCCAGGTAGGCCTGGTCGCGCATGCGTTCGGCAATTCGCGCCGCCAGTTGCCGCGCCGGCTCGGTGTCATAGCGCAGGCCCAGCATCACCAGCGCGCTGCCCAGCCCCAGGAAACCCAGGCCGACGCGGCGCTTGGCGTGGGCCTCGGCCTGCTGCTCGGGCAACGGCCAGAAGGTCACGTCGAGCACGTTGTCGAGCATGCGCGTGGCCACGCGCACCACCTCGGCAAAGGCATCGAAGTCGAATTCAGCCTGCGGCGAGAACGGCTGCCGCACGAAGCGCGTCAGGTTGATCGAACCCAGGCAGCAGCAGCCATACGGCGGCAGCGGCTGCTCGGCGCAGGGATTGGTGGCCTCGATGCGCTCGCAGTAATAGAGATTGTTGTCGGCATTGATGCGCGACAGGAACAGGATGCCGGGCTCGGCGTGGTCGTAGGTGGCCTGCATCACCTGGTCCCACAGCTGCCGCGCCGGAAGGCGGCGGTACACCCATTGGTCGTCGTCGCGGCGGTAGGCGCCGGCGGCGATCACGTCGGCGCCGGGCTCGGCTTCATGGATCAGTTCGACCTCGCCATCGGCCTGCACCGCCCGCATGAACTCGTCGGTGACGCCGATCGAGATATTGAAATTGGTGAGATCGCCCTTGTCCTTGGCGTGGATAAAGCTCTCAATGTCCGGATGGTCGCAGCGCAGCACGCCCATCTGCGCGCCGCGGCGCGCGCCGGCAGATTCCACCGTCGCGCACGAGGCATCGAATACCTTCATGAAGGACACCGGCCCCGACGCGCGCGAATGCGTCGCGCGCACCAGCGCGCCCGCCGGACGGATTGCCGAGAAGTCGTAGCCGACGCCGCCGCCCCGGCGCATGGTCTCGGCCGCCTGCGCCACCGCGCTGTAAATGCTGGGCCGCCCGTCGCGCGCTTCCGACACCGAGTCGCCCACCGGCTGCACGAAGCAGTTGATCAGCGTGGCCTGGATGCCGGTGCCGGCGGCGGAATTGATGCGCCCGGCCGGCACGAAGCCATTTTCCTGCGCCCACAGGAAGCGCGCGCTCCAGGCCTCGCGCTCGTCCTCCGGCTCTGCCTGCGCCAGCGCCAGCGCCACACGCTGCCTGACGTCGGCAATGCTGGCTTCCTCGCCCTTGGCGTATTTTTCGATCAGGACTTCGGTGGAGATTTCCTGCGGCGCCATGGCACCGTGAATGATCTGGTCGTTTGCGTTCATGTCTGGGCTCACCACGCTCCGAGGTTGGGTGAATCGGTGGATCCGGGACGCGCGTCGCCGGCGCGCCGCGCCGCTGATAGTGCGGCGGCCTGTCATGGTCGGGCCAGCGCGGCCCGCACTGCCTGCGCCAGATCAAGCCGGCGCCTTGCCGCATGCAATGACCCGTGGCAGACAAGGCAATTCGACGCAATGCCGCGGACTGGGTTACAATGCCGCCTGGACGGGCCTCCTCGCATGGTGGCGCGGTCAACCTGGTCAGGTCGGGAACGAAGCAGCCACAGCCGTTTTCCACCAGTGCCGAGGGTCAGGCTCGTCCACCTCTACGCCCTTCGTCGCGCCCTTCCGCGCCCCTCCGGCTTTCCCCTTCCAACGCTTCACCACGCTCCCGCGAACAGCTTTTCGCATCGGCATGCCCGCGCCGCTTGCAGCGCCGTCCCTGTCACTTTAGTACAGCATGCCGGCTGGCGTGCGCCGGAGACGGCGCACCCTCGGCCCATTCTGCGCCGATTTCCCGAAGCTGTCCGGCGCTCCGCTCAGAACAGCGAACCCTGCTGCGTCAGCATTGGCGGCGCGAGCCGCTCGGCGGCAATCCACTCGCCGTCCGCGGTGGCCACGCCGGCCTCGATGCGCTTGCCCGGGAACAGCGGCGCAACTGCCGCCACGTAGCGCCCCAGCTGCGCGCGATAGGCCGCGTGCTCCTGCGGCAGCAACCGCAGCTTGTAGTCGACGATGACGATGCGGTCGTCGAATTCCACCAGCCGGTCGATGCGCAGCAGCCGGCCGCGCGCGTCATACAGCTCGACTTCGTTGCGCGCGCTGCCGGCCCCCTCCGGCGACAGCAGCGGCGCCAGCCCCGGCGCGCCCAGCATCACGCGCACCGCCGCGAGCGCTTCATCGACCTGCTCGCGCCACGCCTGGCGCGCCTCGGGCGTATGCGCGCCGGTGAGCGGGAACCAGCGCAGCACCGTGTCGATGTCCGGAATGCCGGCAAAGGCTTCCGGATAGCGCGTCAGCCGCTCCAGCAGGGCGTGCACCAGTTCGCCGTGGCGGGCTGCCGCGGCATTGAAGACGATGCCATCATCTTCCGGCGGCTCCTCGCCAGCCTGCGCATCGTCCTCGAACGATGGCACCGCCCCGGCGTCGCGGTAGCGCAGGCGGAAGTCGGTGAAGCGCACCGGCTCGCTCAGGCGTGCCGGCATGGTCGCCGCGCTGTCGCCCGCTTGCGCTGGTTGCCCGGGATACGCGGGCAACATCTCGCCCACGCCAGCACCCTGCAGCCGCACATACCAGCTGCCGGCGATCTCCGCGTTGTTCTCGCCGGCGCCGGCGCGGCTGGTGCGGCCCTTCACGCCGCTGACCAGCAGGCCTTGCTGCGCCCGCGTCATGGCGACGTACAGCAGGTTCCAGTTCTCCCGCTCGCCCAGCGCCAGTTCCGCCTCGAACATCGGCGCACGCGCCAGGCCGCGTTCGCTGCGCTTGCCATACGCCGAGAAATGCCGCGGCACCGGCGACGACGGCGGCCAGTCGACCAGGATCCCACCCTTGTCCGCGGCGGATTCGCTGTGGTTGGCATCGAGCAGCACCACGAACGGTGCCTCCAGGCCCTTGGCCGCGTGCACGGTCAGGATGTGAACCGCATCGAGCCCGGCAAAGGCGGCATCGTCCTCCGCCGGCTCGGCGTCTTCAGCGTTGTCGCCCATGCCGCCTTCGTCGGGGCTCTCGCCCTCGTCGCCACGGCGGATTTCCTGCAGCTCGTCGATGAACTTGGGCAGGCTCGGGTAACGGCCGCCGTCCAGATCCAGCGACAGTTTCAGGAAGGCGTCGAGATTGGCCAGCACCTGCTCGCGGATATCCGGCGGCGCGGCTTCGGCATAACGGCGCCGGACTTCGCCGCCGTGGAAGATCTGGTCGATCAGGTCGTGCACCGGCTGGTGCGGCGCGATGCGCAGCCACTGGCGCAGCCGCGGCACGCCTTCGCGCAACGCGTCCGAGACGTGCCCGGGCAGGCCGTTGGCTTCGATGCGCGCCCACCAGCCGCCATCGCCTTCCAGCTGCGCCAGGGCCAGCAGATCCTCGTCGGTCGCGCCGACCAGCGGGCTCTTGAGCACATGGGCGAGATCGAGGTCGGACTCCGGTGTCATCAGGAAGGCCAGCAAGGCCGACAGGTCCAGCGCTTCCAGCGTGGCGAGCAGGCCGCCGCGGCGCGGGCTCAGGCACGGGATTCCCGCCTCGCGCAATGCGCGCTCGTAGTCCGCGAGATGGGTCTTGCGGCGCACCAGCAGGTGCATGTCGCTCCAGCGCGCGGGGCGCGTGCCGCCGTTCTCGTGGACCGGCACGGTGTCGCGCACATGGCGAAGCCACGCGGCCACGCGCCGGCCTTCCTCCAGGCGCAGCGAATCGCCGGCCTGCCGGCGCGGCTGCAGCAGCGTGTCGCGGTGCGTGGCGTCTTCCCCGTCCTGCGCTTCCGGCTCGTTCGCTTCGCTGTCGCCCGCCTTGTCATCGGACCTATCCTTCGCCTCTGCTTTGGCCTTGTCTTCAGCCTTGTCTTCAGTCTTGTCCTCGGCCTCTACCAGCGGCAGCAGCCACACCGGACCACCGCCTTCGGCAAGCGCCGAGGTCTGCGTCTCGTACAGCGGGTAGCGCCCCTCGGCGCGCGCCGCGTCGAACACGGCATTGACCCAGTCCAGCACCTCGGCGCGATTGCGCCGCGTGCGGTTGGTACGCAGCACCGTCGCCCCGAACGCATCGCGCAGCATCTCGCCGGCAGCGCCGAACAAGCGCGCATCGGCGCGGCGGAAGCGGTAGATCGACTGCTTGGGATCGCCCACCAGGAACACGGTCGGGCGCTCGCCCAGGCCCGCGTATCCAGCCAGCCAACCCTGCAGGATGCGCCACTGCAGCGGGTTGGTGTCCTGGAACTCGTCGAGCAGCAAATGGCGGTAGCGCGCATCGAGCCGCACCTGCAGGTAAGTCGCGGTCTCTTCGTCGGACATCAGCTGCGCGGCCTGCCATTCCAGGTCGGCGAAGTCCATCGCTCGCTGTTCCTGCTTGTGCTGCTGGTAGCGCGTCAGCAACGCGTCGCCGATGCAGAACAGCGCCTGGTTGATGGCGAGCACCGCGGCCTCGCAGCAGCGGGCGCTGATCTCGTCGAGCATCGCGCAGATGGACGCGTGCTGGTCGAGCAGCGTATCGACCATGCCCTCGCCTCCCGCGGCCTTGACGAGGGCGTTGGTCCGGCGCAGCGAGCGCGGCTCGCCGGTGGTGGTGAAGAACGCCGTGCGCAGTTGCGCGAACACGCGTTCGGCGGCCTTGCCCGGCGCCGCGCCGGCTTCGCGCCAGGCGGTGACGGCCATCAGCGCGTCGGTGATGCGCGTGGCATGGGTCTGCTCGGTCTTGCCGCCGGCGCCCAGGCGCAGCGCCAGCGTCTCGCAAGCATCGCGCCAGCCTTCGTCGGCCAGCGCCTGCAGCAGGACATCGCCCTGGGCATCTTCGCCAAGGCAGTCGCACAATGCCTGCCGCGGGTCGCCGCCTTCCTGCATTGCCCACCATTCGCTGCGGGCATGGAACATGGCGTCGAGCAGCGCGCGCGCCTGGAAGTCGCCCATGGTATCGACCAGGGTTTCCCATGCGGCGCGCAGGTCTTCGTACTGCGGCGTGGCCAGCGCGCGCCAGACCGGCGCCCATGCTTCACGCTTCATGCGCAAGGCATCTTCGCGCAGCGACGCGCCTGGCACGATGCCCGACGCCAGCGGCGCGCCGCGCAGCAGCGTGCCGAACCAGCCGTGGAAGGTGTCGATCGCCATGCGCCCGGGCGCGGCCAGCACCTGCGCATGCAGGCGCCGCGCGCGCGGCAGCGCGTCACGGGCAGCCTCAGGGCTCAGGCCGCGTTGCACCAGGGCGGCGATGACGTCGTCGTCGGGGTCGCGCGACAGCTGTGCCAGCACTTCCAGCAGGCGGTCGCGCATTTCTTCGGCGGCCTTGCGCGTGAAGGTGATCGCGAGGATCTCATGCGGCGCGGCCCCGGCCAGCAGCAGGCGCACCAGGCGCGCCACCAGCAGCCAGGTCTTGCCGCTGCCGGCGCAGGCCTCGACCACGACGGAGCGCGCGGGATCGCAGGCCGCGCGGGTGAACTCGGTCTCCGAGACGGGCTGGCCATCGCGCTGGTAGGGCTGGACCTGGGTATTGAGCGGATCGTGGACCATCATGTTGTCAGCACCGGCACGGCGGTGGATTCCCAGAAGCCCTTGCGGCACAGGCCGCGGGCGGTGCAATACACACAGGCCGAGGCATCGCCAAATGCTGGCAGCCTGGCTCCCTCGCGCAGCCGCATCACGTCATGGCGCATCTGCCGCTCGAGCCGGGTGACCGCGGCCTGAAAGTCGGGCAGGCCGATCTCGCGTTGCGCCGACGCCGAGGTGTCGCGCGCGCTCTCCTTCGCGCCTTCCAGCGATACCCAGCTGCCGTCCACCGCATCGGCCCGCAACAGCCCGTAGAACGGCAGCTGGCAATCTTCCTCGACCTCGGCCAGCTTGCGCTTGAGCCGCGTGGCACTCTGCGTCTTGTAGTCGAGCACCGCATGCGCGCCGTCCGGCCCCTGGTCGAGTCGGTCGATGCGCCCGGTCAGCCGCAGCGGCTGGCCATCTGGCATGGGCAGGTCGATGCCGGCATCGAGCTCGCCGCCGCGCCAGAACCAGCCCTCGGCCTCGCGCGCCGACTGCCACGCGACATACGAGGGCAGCACCTCGCACCAGCGTCGGTAATAGGCGATGGCATTGCCGTCCTCGGCCATCAGCGCGCCGAACACATCGTCCGAAATCTCGCGCAGCCGCGCCAGGCGCTGGTCTTGCGACAGCGTTTCGCCGCGCTCGCGGCGTGCGTGCAGGTCCTTGTGGTAGCGCAGCAGGACGCGGTGCAGGTGCTCGCCGATCTCGCGCTTTTCCAGTTCGTCGCTGACTATCTCCAGTCCGGCCAGGCCGAGCATGCGGCCGGCGAAGAACTGGTACGGGCAGCGGCGCAGCATGTTGTACGCCTGCGCGCTCCAGCGCTGTGGCACCAGCTCCGGCAACGCGGACGGCGCGGGCATGCCTTGCGGTTCGGCGAAGGTCTCGAAGGCCTGCGGCACGGCGTTGCCGTCGATGATGACGCCGCTGCGCGCACAGCATGCCGCCAGCCGCTCGATCCAGCCCGATACGTGGTGCGGTTCGCCGCGGCCACCGAAGCGCTGCCAGGTCATCACCACGTCGGCGTTGTTCAGCAGCACCTCCGCCAGGTCGCGCGCCTGCTGGGCGAAGCGCGCCTCGCGGTCTTCGAGGTCCAGCTCGCGGCGCATCTGGTTGGAGAAGAACATCAGCTCGGCCGCGCTTGAAGGCAATTGCGCATCGTCGCAACCCACGATTACCACACCCTCGAAACGGCGCATGCGCGCGCCGTTCAGCGGCAGGATGGTGATGCGCGCCGGGCCGCTGGCGGACGGCACCTTGTAGGCCACGGATTCGAGCAGCGCCGCCAGCATGGCGCGGAACTCGCCCTGCGATAGCGTGGCGTGGCCGCCGGTTTCGTCCTGCGGCAGATCTTGCAGACGCGCCAGCGCATCGAGCAACTGGCTGCCGGCCTCGTCGGCCGCCAGTGCGGCGCGCATGCCAAGACCGTCAAGCATGCCGTCGAGCCGCGCCAGCCACATTGCCAGCGGATGCTGCGCAAGGCCGCGCGGCCAGCGTGCCGCCTCGTCGGCCAGCACCGCAAGCAGCGCCCGTGCGGCGCGGCGCGGCGCTTCGGCTGCCTGGCCCTCGTCGCTGCCAGGCTCCGGCTCGCTTGTCGGTGCGGTACCGAACAACTGCCGCAGGCGCGGCCAGCCGCCGGTAATGCCCTCGCGCCGCACCTGGCGCTCCAGCAGCGCGATGGCCGGGCCGCGCCCGGCGAAATCGGGCAGGCAGAACGGGCTTTTCAGCAGGTCGAGCAGCGCCGAGGTATCGCCGTCGCGCACCAGCAGGTCGAACCAGCGCATCAGCGCGGCGGCCGCGCGCGTGGTCGACAGCTTCCAGCCGGTCTCGTCGCGCACCGGTGCGCCGGCACGCGCCAGCAGCGCGCGCGCGCGCCGCGCCACCACACGGTCGTGGGCCACCAGCGCGACCTGACGGCGGCCTTCGTTGAGCCATTGCACCAGCTGCGCCGCTGCGGCCGCGGCTTCGTCCTCGAAGCGCGCGCTGCCGATCACGCGGATGGCCGGACGTTGTTCAGGCAGTACCGGCATGGCGGGTGTCGGCGCAATGGCGTCTCCCTCCCCGGCGATGCGTGCCTCGGGCCACAGCGACAGCAGCATCCGGTACCAGTCGGCATCGGCGTCCGCATCGGTGTCCGCATCGGTGTCCGCATCGGAGTCGGAATCCATTCCGCCCTGCCCCGCCCAGTCGTACCCGACCTGCAGCACCGGCACCAGTTCGGCGGCATCGCGCAGGAACGCGGCTTCGAGCGGCGCAGGGGGTGTCGGCGCGATCCACACCACCGGGCCACGCAGTTGCTGCGACAGTTCGCGCAACGCGCGGCGCCGCGCCGGCAGCGGGTCGTCGGGCCCGGACAGCGCCTGCCAGAACGCCAGCACGATGCGGGCCTCTTCGCCGAGGAAACGTTCCGACAGGTGCGAGTAGGTGCGTTCCAGCGCGCCCTGCAGCAGCGCGGCGCGGTCGTCGCCGTCGATGTCGTCGTCATCGCGGATGGCGGCGTCCTCGAGCCAGCGCGCATTCAATTCATCGCAAATCGCCAGCAGCGTCTGCGACAGGCCCCACGCCGCGGTCTCGTTCTGCGCGCCGAAGGCGCGGCGCAGCCACTCTTGCCCGCGCACGGCCTGCTGCACCGCCAGCAGCCGCGCCGCATGGCTGCGCACCGGCGTGCCATCGGGCGGCAGGTCGAGCAGCCAGTGGCCCAGCGTCAGCACCCGCGGCAACAGGCGCGGCCGCCCGGCCGCACGCGCGGCGGCGTCGAGCGCCTCGCGCACGCCGGGAATCTGCGCGGCGGTCGGCACCACCACGTGCGCGCCGGCTTCGGGCGCGCCACAGCGGTCCAGGAAAAACCAGGCAGCAGTGGCCGCCTGCTCGAGGAAATCAGGGCCAGGGCGAAAACTCAGCGACGTCATGGGCTCGTGGGCCGCAGCGCGGCATGGCTGCGATAACTGCGTCGATCGGGGAAGACGTCAGGGGACAAGGCAAAGAGAATACCGGACGCCGCCGGCCAGCACGGCGGGCGGCGATCCATGAAAGGGCTCCGGTACGCGGAGCTGTTTGCGCTCGGGCGGGCCGCTCAGTGCGTGCCGCCCTCCAGCCGGGCGCGGATCTCGCGCGCGGTCTCGAGCAGGCCCTCGTAGCCGGAGCGCGCATGCTCGGGAAGGTCGGGGTCGCCCACCAGCGTGCCCAGCGTTTCGATGATGCTGTAGACCAGGCCCTTGGCGGCGCCGCTGGCAATGCTGTTGGTCTCGACTGCGCTGCTGATATGGTCCAGCGCATCGCTCAGGTGGTCCACATCCGGCGCCTGGCCGGATTCGGGCTGGGTAGGCTTGCGGGGATCGGTGTTCATATCGATGACCTTGTCGATGGCCTTCTCGGGAGAGCAGGGTTCGTGAGGATCGGCCGGCCGGTGCGCGGCCCGCGGACCGCTTTCTATTCTACGCGCACGCGACGCGGATCCGGCACTGTGCCGAGGCTGCATGTGCACGCCATGGCACCCGCGCCGATTGGCTGAATCTCTTGGCGCCATTGAAAATAAGCATTTCTACTAATCACCCGATTGCAGCAGAATCATTACCGTTGCCGGCGACGTTTTCAGCCGCACACCGGTGCCGGTCTTGAAAATCGGCAAACTGGTAACATATCGGCAGCAATGGTTGCGCGGCTGCGGCCGCCAGAGCCAGCCGGCAGGCGGCAAGGGCGTCTTCGGCGGGTCCGCGCAATCTCGTGTAAGGTTACGGTTCTGTCCTATCCAGTTTCCCAGCCTTCAACATAAACAGAGCGAAACCAGAGGTTTTCCGCCATGAGCGAACAAATCAAGTATGTGAGCGACGCCTCCTTCGACGCCGACGTCCTCCAGTCCGACAAGCCCGTCCTGCTCGACTTCTGGGCGGAATGGTGCGGCCCCTGCAAGATGATCGCCCCGATCCTGGACGAAGTCGCCAAGGACTATGGCGACAAGCTGCAGGTCGCCAAGATCAACGTCGATGAAAACCAGCAGGTCCCGGCCAAGTTCGGCATCCGCGGCATCCCGACGCTGATCCTGTTCAAGAACGGCGCAGTCGCGGCCCAGAAGGTCGGCGCGCTGTCCAAGTCGCAACTGACTGCCTTCCTCGACGGCAACCTGTAAGCTGCGCGCCGGAGCGAGACCAGCCGCTCCGGTTTTGTCACGATCCGACGTGCGTGCGCCACACCCTGGCGCACCGGTCGGATTGTGCTAAGATGCCACCAACAACTCCCCGAGCGTTCGCTCATTTTTCCCCCTTCTCTTTCAGTCTCGCCCGTCCGGGCAAATCTGTACCCCTCGTCTATGCACCTGACAGAACTCAAATCGCTTCACGTGTCTGCGCTTCTCGAAATGGCGGCAACGCTCGAGATCGACAACGCACAGCGGATGCGCAAACAGGAACTGATGTTTGCGATTCTGAAGAAGCGCGCCAAGATGGGCGAAACCATCTTCGGAGACGGCACGCTGGAAGTTCTGCCCGACGGCTTCGGCTTCCTGCGCTCGCCGGAAACTTCGTACCTGGCCAGCACGGACGATATCTACATCAGCCCGTCGCAGATCCGCCGCTTCAACCTGCATACCGGCGACTCGATCGAAGGTGAAGTGCGCACGCCCAAGGACGGCGAGCGCTACTTTGCGCTGGTGAAGGTGGACAAGGTCAACGGGCAGCCTCCCGAAGCGGTGAAGAACCGCATCATGTTCGAGAACCTGACGCCGCTGCACCCGAACCGGCCGCTCACGCTCGAACGCGACATCAAGGCGGAAGAGAACATCACCGGCCGCATCATCGACATGATCGCGCCGATCGGCCGCGGCCAGCGCGCGCTGCTGGTGGCTTCGCCCAAGTCCGGCAAGACCGTGATGCTGCAGCACATTGCGCACGCAATCGCGAACAATCATCCGGAAGCCGACCTGTTCGTGCTGCTGATCGACGAGCGCCCGGAAGAAGTGACCGAGATGCAGCGTTCGGTGCGCGGCGAAGTGGTGGCCTCCACCTTCGACGAACCCGCCATCCGCCACGTCCAGGTCGCCGAAATGGTGATCGAGAAGGCCAAGCGCCTGGTCGAACTGAAGCGCGACGTAGTGATCCTGCTGGACTCGATCACCCGCCTGGCGCGAGCCTACAATACGGTGGTTCCAGCCTCGGGCAAGGTGCTGACCGGCGGTGTCGACGCCAACGCGCTGCAGCGTCCGAAGCGCTTCTTCGGCGCCGCGCGCAACCTGGAAGAAGGCGGTTCGCTGACCATCATCGCTACCGCGCTGATCGAAACCGGCAGCCGCATGGACGACGTGATCTATGAAGAGTTCAAGGGCACCGGCAACATGGAAGTGCACCTGGAACGCCGCCTGGCCGAGAAGCGCGTCTACCCGTCGATCAACCTGAACAAGTCTGGCACGCGCCGCGAAGAACTGCTGATCAAGCCGGAAATCCTGCAGAAGATCTGGGTGCTGCGCAAGTTCATCTCCGACATGGATGAAGTGCAGGCCATGGAGTTCATCATGGACAAGATGAAGGCCACGAAGAACAACGCAGAGTTTTTCGATATGATGCGCAGAGGCGGCTAAGCCTCGCTGCGGCGTACCATTCAGGGACGCGCCGCAAGGCGAACAAAAAGGCGTGCCACGGCACGCCTTTTTGTTGTCCGATGGGTTTCCTATGCTGGGCAAACTGACTGCATTCCTGCGCACCCGCTCCAGGGCACGCAAGCTGGAGCACTACGCGATCCCCGACGACCTGTGGGAGAGCACTATCGCCACGCTGCCGTTCGTGCAGCGCTATGGCAGCGAAGACCTGGCCGCGCTGCGCGAGCTGGCCACGTTGTTCATTGCGGAGAAGGAATACTCCACCGCGCATGAGCTGCCGCTGGCCGACGACATGGTCGTCAGCGTCGCCGTGCAAGCGTGCGTGCCGATCCTGAAGCTGGGGCTGGCGTGGTACCGCGGCTGGCACGGCATCGTGCTGTATCCCGGTGAATTCATCATCCGCCGCACCGTGCAGGATGAGATCGGCCTGGTGCACGGCGTGGTAGAGGAAGCCAGCGGCGAAGCCTGGGAACACGGCCCGGTGATCCTGTCCTGGCAGGACGTGTATACGCCAGGCGCCGGCATCGACAGCGAACACGAACTGCCGGCGGACGCCTACAACGTCGTCATCCATGAATTTGCCCACAAGCTGGACATGCTCG
Organism: Cupriavidus consociatus; assembly: GCF_017814975.1. GTDB lineage: Bacteria > Pseudomonadota > Gammaproteobacteria > Burkholderiales > Burkholderiaceae > Cupriavidus > Cupriavidus consociatus. The sequence goes on along the minus strand of NZ_JAGIQA010000001.1, from coordinate 93,212 downwards.
ACGGCGAGCCGGACGGCGTGCCGCCCTTCTCGCGCGTGCTGCATCCGGATATCGATGCTGAAGCGTGGGCGGAAACCTTCCTCACCGAGTACGACCGCTTTGCCGAGGCATGGGAGGCACGCAAGGAATCGGACTGGGAGCATCCCGAACGGCTGCCGCCGGCGCTGCGCATCATCGATCCGTACGGTTGCGAGACACCCGGCGAATTCTTTGCGGTGACGTCGGAAGCATTTTTTGTCGAGCCCGGTGGACTGTCACGGCATTGGCCGGTTGTCTACCAGTCGCTAGCCTCCTTTTATCGCCAGAACCCCGCCGCAATGTGAGCACAAAGGCATATCCAGCCCTCCAGCCAAGGCAGCGCGCGATATGCCACTTCCTCTTCCCCAAGTCATTGTTTTTCTGCCATAATTCCGGTTTGCCCGTTACCGGCAAGTGGTTCGTTCGTCGACGCGTCGTGTTTTCAGCGGTGAATTCAGCAGTAAAGCGCGGATCGCAACGGACTGGCTACCCAACCAGAAAGGACTCATCATGAAAGAAGGCATTCACCCGAATTACCGCGAAGTCGTGTTCCAGGACATGTCCAGCGACTTCAGCTTCATCACCCGCTCGACCATCCAGACCAAGGACACGATCGTGAAGGACGGCAAGGAATACCCGCTGGCCAAGATCGAAGTCTCGTCGGAATCGCACCCGTTCTACACCGGCACCCAGAAGATCATGGACACGGCCGGCCGCGTCGAGAAGTTCCGCCAGAAGTTCGGCAACAAGCTGGGCAAGGCTGCGAAGTAATCGCTTTCGGCGAACCCCGCTTCGCGCGGCCGCGGACAGATGCTCCGGGCCGGCGCGAACCAGCAAAGAGGCAGCATCGGCTGCCTCTTTTCTTTTGTGCCTGCCGTTTGATGCCTGCCGTTTGCGTGCACCCGGCCAGCCGGCGCCGGCACTGTTGTATCCACCGGAATCCCTCACCTGCGTGAGGCTTCTACGGCATGTCACGGCCCTCACGGCCGCCGCATGCGCGATACTGTGGCCTTCGCACCATTGCGCCACGGCCCGACCTGAGCATCGATGCGTCAAGCCAATACCTCACCCGTCCAGTTGACCGCTGCCGCGACCGGCGCCCTGCCGCGCGCCCTGCTGCTGGCGATCTGCATCATCTATGGCCTGGTCGGCCTGTTCGGCCGCGATCCGTGGAAGAACGAGGACGCTGCCGGCTTCGGCGTGATGTGGCAACTGGCCACCGGCGGCCTGCATGACTGGCTGATGCCCAACATCGTCGGCCGGCCGTTCACGGAGGACGGTCCGCTGGTGTTCTGGATCGGCGCGCTGATGATCCGCGGCTTCGGCAGCTGGCTGGGTCCCACCGACGCCGCGCGCCTTGCCACCGCCCTGTTCTTCTTCTCGACCTGCGCCTGCATCTGGTACAGCACCTACCTGCTGGGCCGGCGCGACGAGGTCCAGCCGTTCGCCTATGCGTTCGGCGGCCAGCCCAATGCGCGCGACTATGGCCGCACGCTGGCCGACGGCGCGCTGCTGATCTTCCTGGCGTGCGTCGGCCTGGCCATGCGCGGGCACGAAACCACCCCGCAGGTCGGCCAGGTGGCCTTTATCGCGCTGGCGCTGTACGCGCTGGTGCGCAGCCTCGACAAGCCGCTGATGGGCAGCCTGGTCTATGGTGCCGCCTTCGGCGGGCTGGCGCTGGCCAGCGGCCCTATCCTGCCGCTGGCGCTGCTGTTCGGGACCGTCGTCTGCGCGCTGGTGTGCAAGCCGCTGCCGTGGCAGCGGCTCGCCGCCATCGGCATCCCGCTGGCGTTGCTGATCGTCGCGGCGTGGCTGGCCGCGGCATATTTCGGCGCGGCGGACCGAACCGAGGCGGTCACCTTTATCCGCGAATGGGCGCGCTACGACCGACGCAACTATGGTTCGCCGAACATGCAGACGTTCGGCTTCAACATGCGCAACCTGTTCCTGTACACGTGGCCGGTCTGGCCGATCGCGGCATGGGCATGGGTTGCATGGGCCGGCATGCGCCGCGCCGCCCATGTGGCAATGCCGCTGGCGGTGCTGTTGCCGGTTGTGGTGCTGCTGTTCCTGCAACGCAGCGGCGGCGACGTGCAGTTCATTTTGCTGCTGCCGCCGATGGCGGTGCTGGCAGCCTTCGCGCTGCCCACGCTGGCGCGCGGCGTGATCAACGCGATCGACTGGTTCGCGCTGCTGTTCTTCACCATCTTCGGCGGCACGGTCTGGTTCATGTGGATCGCCAAGACCACCGGCTGGCCGCCGCGCGTCGCGCGCAACGTGTTCCGCCAGCTGCCGGGCTACCAGCATGAGTTCACGATCACCGCGGTGCTGATCGCGCTGGCGGCGACCATTGCCTGGGTGCTGATCGTGCGCTGGCGCCTGTCGCGCGCGCCCAAGCAGATCTGGCGGCCGGTGGTGATCTCGGCCGCCGGCACCACGCTGATGTGGGTGATGGCGATGACGCTGTGGCTGCCGTCGATCAACTATGGCAAGACCTACCGTGACGTGGCCCAGGCCGCGGCGATGGCGCTGCCGCCCGCATACCGTTGCGTGCAGCCGATCCGGATGGGCGATGCACAGCTGGCGTCGTTCGCCTACTTCGGTCATATCCGCTTTGGCGGGCCTGGCGACGGCTGCGACGTGCTGCTGCGCCACGATGCGGTGGACTATGGCGAGCCCGGCAATATCTCGCATTTCGAATGGCGGCTGGTGTGGGAAGGCCGCCGCCCCGCGGACCGCGACGAGCGCTTCCGCATGTACCGGCTGGTCGATACCGCGCGCGCCGTGCACCCGCGCCCCGACCTGCCGCGCCGCCGCCTGCCGCGGCAGCCCTGATCTCACCGGCACGAGCCCTTCGCCGCGCACTGCAGCGCCATCGATCCATTCCGGCCTCAGGCGGCTGCGGGGCATCGTGCCCGGTCAACGCCCCTGACATCGCCTCCTGAGGCCCGAATGACTCTGTTCCAAGACCTTCGTCGCATCTTCAGCCTGGCCGCGCCGGTACTGGCCGGCCAGCTGGCGGTGATCGCCTTCGGTGTCATCGACACCGTGATGGCCGGCCGTGCCTCCGCCACCGACCTCGCCGCCGTCGGCCTGGGAGGTTCGATCTACGTCACCATCTATATCAGCCTGATGGGCGTGCTGCAGGCGCTGGCGCCCGTCGCGGGCCAGCTCTATGGCGCCGGCCGCGTCGAGGCGATCGGTGCGGAAGTTCGGCAGGCGGCGTGGCTGGGTGCGGCGCTCGCGATCCCCGGCGTGCTGCTGCTGGCTTTCCCGGCGCCGCTGCTGGCCTTTGCCAAGGCGCCGCCCGAGCTGGTCGACAAGGCTACCGCCTACCTGCATTTCGGCGCGTTCGGGCTGCCCGCGGCGCTCGCCTTCCGCATCTATTCGGCGCTCAACAATGCGATGTCGCGGCCGATCATGGTCACCGTGCTGCAGGTCGGCGGCCTGGCGCTGAAGATTCCGCTCAATGCCTGGTTTATCCACGGCGGCGTGGGTGTGCCCGCCATGGGCGGGCCCGGCTGCGGGCTGGCCTCGACGCTGATCAGCTGGGCATGGTGCATCGCCGGGCTGCTGATCCTGCGCTATGGCACTGCCTACCAGCCGCTGCGTATCTTTGCCACATGGAGCTGGCCCGCCGCGGCGCCATTACGCGCGCTGCTGCGCCTGGGCGTGCCGATGGGGCTGACCTACCTGATCGAGATCACGTCGTTCACGCTGATGTCGATCTTTATCACTCGGCTGGGCACGGTCACGCTGGCGGGGCACCAGATCATCGCCAACCTGGGCGCCGTGGCCTACATGCTGCCGCTGTCGCTGGGCATCGCCACCTCGACGCTGGTCGCGCAGCATATCGGCGCACGCGATCTCGCCGGAGCAAGCCGCATTGCCTGGCGCGGCATCCGCGCGGCCGTGGCACTGGCCATGCTGACCGGCGCGCTGCTGTGGCTGCTGCGCGAGCCCATCCTGCACGCCTATGCGAGCGATCGCACCGTGGTGGCGGCCGCGCTGCCGCTGGTGCTGTTCGTAGCCTTCTACCAGGCATTCGATGCCGTGCAGGTAATGACGGCGTTTATCCTGCGGGCTTACAAGATCGCGGTGATTCCGACGCTGATCTATGCAGGGTCGCTGTGGGGCATCGGGCTGGGTGGCGGCTATTTGCTGGGGTTCGGACTGATCGAAGGCCTGCCGTCGTTCACGCACGGGGCGAGCGGGTTCTGGCTGGCCAACAGCATAAGCCTCGCTATTGCCGGTGGTTTGCTGGTGCGATATTTCGCGAAGGTGAGCGCCGACCTCAAGCACTGAGCCGGGCGCAGGCTTCGATGACGCGCCTGTGCTTGCCGCAGGCGCACCTGCAGGTCGAGGCGTGGGAAATCTGGAGCTCAAAAGAAAAACGCCCGCTTGCGCGGGCGTTTAATTTGGCGGAGTGGACGGGACTCGAACCCGCGACCCCCGGCGTGACAGGCCGGTATTCTAACCGACTGAACTACCACTCCTTAGTCGGCGCCGTCTCAAGCATATTGCTTTAGACAGCTGCTGGACGTCTGATTACGCCCGGCTGTTTTGGCGTCCCCTAGGGGATTCGAACCCCTGTACTCACCGTGAAAGGGTGATGTCCTAGGCCTCTAGACGAAGGGGACAGAAACTTGTTTTTCAACGCGTTTTCTGTCGCGCGCTGGAAAGTCCATCATTCTAACAGACTTTCTCGCGTCTGGGAAGCATCTTTTTTTATGCTTCCCGCATCCTTGGTGGAGCTAAGCGGGATCGAACCGCTGACCTCTTGCATGCCATGCAAGCGCTCTCCCAGCTGAGCTATAGCCCCATACGGGTACTGCCTGATACTGCGTTCGCGGCCTTCACAAACTGCTGTGTTTGCAGCGAAGTTGAGATTATATATCGATTTCCGCAACGATTGCAACATTTTTCACTGTTGCCGCAGTGATTATCAATATAATCCCTCACCCTAAAAGAAAAACCCGCATGGCGATTAACCATGCGGGTTTAGTTTTGGCGGAGTGGACGGGACTCGAACCCGCGACCCCCGGCGTGACAGGCCGGTATTCTAACCGACTGAACTACCACTCCTTAGTCGGCGCCGTCTCAAGCATATTGCTTTAGACAGCTGCTGGACGTCTGATTACGCCCGGCTGTTTTGGCGTCCCCTAGGGGATTCGAACCCCTGTACTCACCGTGAAAGGGTGATGTCCTAGGCCTCTAGACGAAGGGGACAGAAACTTGTTTTTCAACACGTTCCGTCTGGCGCCATCCGATACTGACTGGATGCCGCCTGAATCTTGGTGGAGCTAAGCGGGATCGAACCGCTGACCTCTTGCATGCCATGCAAGCGCTCTCCCAGCTGAGCTATAGCCCCATGGTACTGCCATTTACTGCGACTTGCGTTATTTTCGCTTGATTTAACTGCCGTTTCAAGCGAAGCCAAGATTATATATCAACTACTAATCTTTGCAAGCTCCCATTTTAACTTTTTTCGCTTTTTCTCTTTGCTTTCTAAAAGTGCGGAGATCGCGTGGATCCTTTCAGATCCGTCAGCCCGCTTGGTCAGGGACCGCGCTGCAGGGAGAACGAGATTATGCGCAACTCTGGCCCGGAGCGCAAGCCCCCGGCACGGACTTTTGCGACATTTTTTTTACGCGGCGATACCGGCGCCCAGGCGGCGCAACACCGTGTCGCGGCCGAACAGTTCGAGCACCGCGTCAATGCTCGGCGTTTGCAGTTGGCCCGCTACCAGCAGGCGCACCGGCATGGCCAGCTTGGGCATCTTCAGGCCGAATTCGGCCAGCACCGCCTTGAAGGTCGCGCTGATGGCCGCGCGCGTCCACTCAGGCAGCGCGGCCAGCTGGCCGGACAGCGCGGCCAGCGCGGGCTGGATCTCCGGCGTCAGGTGCTCGGCCTTGAGCGCGGCATCCGCCTGCGGCTCGCCGCGATAGAACAGCAGCGCGGCCTGTGCGACTTCCTTCAGCGTGTTGGCGCGATCTTTCACCAGAGCCACCACGCCGACCAGATCGGCACCTTCCACCTTGCCACCCAGCGCTTCGATAAACGACCGCGTCAATTCGGCCAGGCGCTGGTTATCGCCGACCTTGATGTAGTGGTTATTCAGCCAGGCCAGCTTTTCCGGGTTGTACTGCGCCGGCGACTTGCCCAGGTGCTCCAGGTCGAACCACTCGATGAACTGCTCGCGCGAGAAAATCTCGGCATCGCCGTGGGCCCAGCCCAGTCGGGCCAGGTAGTTCAGCACGGCTTCCGGCAGGTAGCCTTCGTCGCGGTAGCCGGTTACGGCCATGGCACCGTGGCGCTTGCTCATCTTCTCGCCCTGCTCGTTCAGCACGGTCGGCAGGTGCGCGTAGACCGGCGCGGTGCCGCCGAGCGCGCGGATGATGTTGATCTGGCGCGGGGTGTTGTTGACGTGGTCGTCGCCGCGGATCACGTGCGTGATCTTCATGTCGAGGTCGTCCACCACCACGCAGAAGTTGTACGTGGGCGTGCCGTCCGGGCGCGCGATCACCAGGTCATCGAGTTCGTCGTTGGAAATCTCGATGCGGCCCTTGACCGCGTCGTCCCACACCACGCTGCCGCCGATCGGGTTCCTGAAGCGGATCACCGGGTCCACGCCGGCCGGCGGCTCGGGCAGGACTTTGCCCTCTTCCGGGCGCCAGAAGCCGTTGTAGCGAGGCTTCTCGCCGCGCTCGCGCTGGGCCTCGCGCAGTGCGTCGAGTTCCGCGGTGCTCATGTAGCAGCGGTAGGCCAGGCCGGCATCGACCATCTGCGCCACGACCTCCCGATAGCGGTCCATGCGCTGCATCTGGTAGAACGGGCCTTCGTCGATGTCCATGTCCAGCCAGGCCATGCTCTCCAGGATCACGTCGACCGCTTCCTGCGACGAACGCTCGACGTCGGTGTCTTCGATGCGCAGGATGAAGTCGCCCTTCATGCGGCGGGCGAAGGCCCAGGGATAGAGCGCGGAGCGGATATTGCCGAGGTGGATGAAGCCAGTCGGGCTCGGCGCAAAGCGGGTGCGGACGCGTTGGGTCATGGTCAGGGGCAGAAACAAGAAAGCCCGCGCGCAGCGGCGCGCGCGGGCTGGTATGTGCAGGCTTTGCATTATACAAGCACGCTCCGCCGCCTTCCGCATGGCGCCGGTCGTGCGCGGAATCATTTATGCTTGCGCCGGTCTGAGATCGTGCCGGTCGACAGGCATGCCGACGCAAGCCGCGTCATACAACATCAAGCATCGTCGACATCACATGTCACCTTACCGGCCACCCCTGATTTACTGATCCCGCTTCATGCAACGACGTCAATTCCTCGGCCTCTCCGCGGCCACCCTGCTGGCGGGCTGCGCCTTCGGCCCGCGCACAGCGCCGCCGGTGGCAACCACGCCCGCCGTCCCGCCCACTCCCCGCCCGATCAAGATCGGCCTGGCACTTGGCGGCGGCGCCGCGCGCGGCTTTGCCCATATCGGGGTGATCAAGGCGCTCGAGGCGCAGGGGATCCACGCCGACCTGGTGACCGGCACCAGCGCCGGCGCGGTCGTGGCCGCGCTGTACGCGAGCGGCCTGGACGGCTTCCGGCTGAACAAGCTGGCGCTGACCATGGACGAGGCCTCGATCGCCGACTGGGCCCTGCCTTTCGGCACCCGCTTCGGCGGCTGGCTCAAGGGCGAGGCACTGCAGAACTACGTCAACCGCCAGGTGCAGAACCGGCCGATCGAAGCGATGAAGCTGCCGCTGGGCATCGTCGCCACCGACCTGAAGACCGGCGAGAAGATCCTGTTCCGCCGCGGCAATACCGGGCAGGCGGTGCGTGCGTCGAGCAGCGTGCCGGGCGTGTTCCAGCCGGTATCGATCCAGGGGCACGACTACGTCGACGGCGGGCTGGTCGAGCCGGTGCCGGTCGACTCGGCGCGCGCCATGGGCGCCGACTTCGTCATCGCGGTTAATATCTCCGCCGACCCGTCGGCGCAGAAGAACGCCGGCCAGAGCGGCGTGCTGCTGCAGACCACCGCGATCATGGGCCAGTCGATCAACAAGATGGCGCTGTCGCGCGCCGACGTGGTGATCCGCCCCGAGCTGCCCGACATGAGCGGCAGCGACTTTAACGCCCGCAACCGCGCGGTGCTGGCGGGCGAACAGGCGACCGCCGCGGCAATGGCCACGCTGCGGCAGAAGCTGGAGCAGGCGCGGCTGCAGCCGGCCAGCACGGTGGCGACGCATTAGCGGCGCCGGACGCGGGCAAACGAAAAGGACTGCCGCGGCAGTCCTTTTTGTTGGTGGCGTTGCGATGAAGCTCAGCCGCCGTACATGGTGGCGCGTACGGCCTTGGGATCGTAGCGCTTGAGCGTCTCGACCATATCGCCGAGGCTTTCGCTGCGGCGGTTGCCATCGTCCTCGATACGGCGTGCACCGTTGTAGCGCGTCACCCAGTACGCGGCGCGCATGTCGTCGACACGGATCTTGCTGCCTGTCGAGGGGGCGTGCACGAACTTGTTGTCGCCAATATAGATGCCGACGTGCGAGAAGGTCTGGCGCATGGTGTTGAAAAACACCAGGTCGCCCGGACGCAGGTCGCTGCTCGCCACATTGGTGCCGACACGGCTGATTTCGACAGAGCGGCGCGGCAGCATGAAGCCGAAGGTGTCCTGGAACACGTAGCGGACAAAGCCGCTGCAGTCCAGGCCGGATTCGGGGCTGTTGCCGCCGAAGCGGTAACGCACGCCGATCAGGCCCAGCGCGTTCATGACGAGGTCGCCAGCCTTGCTGGCAACGTTGCTGGTGGAATTCACCATCGACGACAGCAAGCCACGCTTGCCTTCCGCATGCGAGTCGGCGGCCGAGGCCGTGGCATCGATACGGGCGTCGGCGTCCTTGAACACCGTGTCCGCCAGCACTCCATTCGACACAGTCGCACCGCAGGCAATGGCAATTCCGACGGCGGCGCGCGCCAGGGAATGTAGTACCGATCGCTGCATTGGTTCTCCCGTTGATCGTTTCCAAAGCAAGCCCCGGCACAAAGTCCGGGGCTGCTGGGGTATCTGTGTACGGCGTGTGCACCACGCCGGCACTACAGGGGGACGCTACGCAACATCCGCGCCCGGCTGGAAGGACGCTATTGCGCCCCGGTTTGCCCGGACGATGCACCATCAACGTGCAGTGCACGATTCAATGCGCAGGAGACACCACCCCCAAAAGTAGTACTCGCGGGATGGTAAAGGGTTGTCATTCACATGTCAAAGTTCGTTACAAATTCGCCGGATTTGACTTGCGAATCAACGATATAGGCCGAATTTCGCATCCTGTTTATCGGATTGCGCATATCAAAACGCCGCCAGGGCGGCGGCGTGAAAAGCGATGCTGCAGGGCACAGCGGTCAGGCGGCACCAACCTGCGCAGCGGCCATCAGCTTGCAGGTATAGGGATGCTGCGGTGCACCGAGCACCGCCTCGGTTTCCCCCGTCTCGACCACCTCCCCCGCCTTCATCACGATCACCCGGTGCGCCATGGCCCGGATCACCGCGAGGTCGTGGCTGATAAACAGGTAGCTGAGGTTGTACTTGTGCTGCAACTGCGACAGCAGCGCCAGCACCTGCTGCTGGATCGAGACGTCCAGCGCCGAGGTTGGCTCGTCCAGTACCAGCACCTGGGGCTTGAGTATCAGCACGCGCGCGATCGCGATGCGCTGGCGCTGTCCACCGGAGAACTCGTGCGGATAGCGCCCCAGCGCGGTGCGGTCGAGCCCGACTTCGCGCAGGGCGTCGATCACGCGCTCGCGCGTGGCCTCGCGCGACAAGCCTGGCTGGTGCAGCGCCAGTCCCTCGCCGACGATCTGCTCGATCGTCATGCGCGGCGACAGCGAGCCGAACGGGTCCTGGAACACCACCTGCATGCGCGAGCGCAGTTGGCAGCGGTCCTTGCGCGTGGCGTCGTCGAAGCTGCGGCCCAGGAAATGGATGGTGCCAGCGCCCTTGCGCTGCAGCGCCAGCACCGTATGGGCCAGCGTGGTCTTGCCCGACCCGGATTCGCCAACGATGCCGATGGTCTCGCCTTCGCGCAGCTGGAAATCGACATCCTTGACCGCCGCGAACTGGTCCTTGCCGAACCAGCCAGCGAGGCCGCGGCGCTTGCGCGCGTAGTTGACGCTGAGGTTGCGCGCCTCCAGCAGCACCGGCGCCAGCGGCACCAGCGGCAGTACCTCGCGCTTCGGACGGCTGTCGATCAGCTTGCGCGTGTACGGGTGCTGGGGGGCGGCAAACACCTGGGCGGTTTCGCCGGTCTCGACCAGCACGCCCTTCTCCATCACGCCCACGCGCTGGGCAAAGGAACGCACCAGGTTCAGGTCGTGGGTAATCAGCATCACCGCCATGCCGAATTCGGCCTGCAGGTCGCGCAGCAGGTCCATGATCTGGGCGCGGATGGTCACATCCAGCGCCGTGGTGGGCTCGTCGGCCAGCAGCAGCTTGGGCCGGCACGCCAGCGCCATGGCGATCATGGCACGCTGGCGCTGGCCGCCGGACAGCTGGTGCGGGAAGCTATCGAAACGGTGGGCGGCGTCGGTGATGCCGGTGCGCTCCAGCAACGCGATGGCACGCTCGCGCGCGGCGCGGCGGTCCAGGCCTTCGTGCAGCGCCAGTGTTTCGACGATCTGGTTGCCGATGGTGTATAGCGGGTTCAGCGCCGTCATCGGTTCCTGGAAGATCATCGCGATCTCGGCACCGCGGATTGCCCGCATCTCGCGGTCGGAAACGTCGAGCAGGTTCTTGCCTTCGAAGCGAATTGCACCGTCGTAGTAGGCATCTTCCACCAGACGCAGCATGGCCAGCGCGGTCACGGTCTTGCCCGAGCCGGATTCGCCGACCAGCGCGTAGCGCTCGCCGGCGCGCAGGTCGAAACTGACCTCGCGCACCGCGCGGGTGGCATGTTCGCCATGGCCGAAGGTGACAGACAGCTTGTCCACGCACATCAGCGTAGAGCCAGGCGCCGGCGCTGCTGCCAGCGCGGCCGCGGCTCCGGCCTGGAGGACTGGCGCGACTGACGAAAACGCGCTCATGGCGTCACCCCCGGTGCGGTCCCCGTCGGCGCGCCGGCCGGGACCTTGGGTTCAACCCGGCCACGCAGCGCGGCCAGGCCCAGGCGGGTGTCGAAGGCATCGCGCAGCGCGTCGCCCATGAAGGTCAGCAGCATCAGCGTCACCACCAGCACGGTGAAGGTCGACAGCGAAATCCACCAGGCATCGAGGTTGCCCTTGCCCTGCGCCAGCAGTTCGCCCAGGCTGGGCGTGGTCGGCGGCACGCCCAGGCCGAGGAAGTCCAGGCTGGTCAGTGCCAGGATGGCTGCGCTCATGCGGAACGGCAGGAACGTGATCACCGGGGTCAAGCTGTTGGGCAGGATATGGCGCCACATGATCTGCACATTGGACAAGCCCAACGCCCGCGCCGCCTTGACGTAGTCCAGCGAGCGGTTGCGGTAGAACTCGGCACGCACGTAGTCGGACAGCCCCATCCAGCCGAACAGCGAGAGCAGGATGATCAGCAGCGCCAGGCTGGGCTCGAAGATCGATGCGAAGATAATCAGCAGGTACAGCTCAGGCATCGAGCTCCAGATCTCGATGGCACGCTGCGAAAACAGGTCGAAGCGGCCGCCAAAGAAGCCCATCAGCGCCCCGGTCAGCGTGCCGATCACCACGCCGATCACGGTCAGCGCCAGGCTGAACAGCACCGACACGCGGAAGCCGTACAGCAGCCGCGCCAGGATGTCGCGGCCGCGGTCGTCGGTGCCGAGCCAGTTCTCGGCCGAGGGCGGCGCCGGGTTGGGCTCCTTGGCGAAGTAGTTCAACGAGTCATACGAATACCGGTTCAGCGGGAAGACCGCAAAGTTGTCCTCAGAGGTGATGCGGTCGCGGATAAACGGATCGAGATAATCGGCCGGCGTAGGGAAGTCGCCGCCGAAGGTCGTCTCCGGATAGGTCTTGACGATCGGGAAGTAGTAGTCACCCTTGTAGCGCACCATCAGCGGGCGATTGCTGGACAATACCTCGGCGCCCAGGCTCAGCACGAAGATGGCGACGAAGATCACCAGGCTCCAGTAGCCGCGGCGATTGCGCCGGAAACGCTGCCAGGCGCGCTGGCGCGGCGAGGGCGAATGCGGCAGGCCGTTGGGCACCGCGTGCGAGAACGGTTTCATCGGTGCAGGCCCTCGAAATGGATGCGGGGATCGACCAGCACGTAGCAGACGTCGGAGATCAGGCGCGTGACCAGCCCGATCAGCGTGAACAGGTAGAGCGTGCCGAGCACCACCGGGTAGTCGCGCCGCAGCACGGCCTCATACGACAGCAAGCCCAGCCCGTCGAGTGAGAACAGCGTCTCGATCAGCAGCGAGCCGGTGAAGAAGGCGCCGATAAAGGCCGCCGGAAAGCCGGTCACCAGCGGGATCAGCGCGTTGCGGAACACGTGCTTCCATAGCACGCGGCGCTCGCCCAGGCCCTTGGCCCGGGCGGTCAGCACATACTGCTTGCGGATTTCCTCCAGGAAGGCGTTCTTGGTCAGCATGGTCACCACGGCGAAGCTGCCCACCACCGAGGCGGTGATCGGCAGCACCAGGTGCCACAGGTAGTCCATCACCTTGCCCATCAGCGATAGCTGTTCCCAGTTGTCCGAGGTCAGCCCGCGCAGCGGGAACCACTGCACGAAGGTGCCGCCGCCGAACAGCACCAGCAGCAGCACGCCCAGCACGAAGCCCGGAATCGCATAGCCGACCAGCACGACGATGCTGGTGACCACGTCGAAACGGCTGCCCGCCCGGATCGCCTTGGAGATGCCAAGCGGCACCGATATCAGGTAGGTCAGGAAAAACGTCCACAAACCCAGGCTGACCGACACCGGCAGCTTGGACTTGACCAGCTCCCACACGCTGCGGTGCTGGAAATAGCTCTGGCCCAGGTCGAACTGGGCAAAGCGCTTGAGCATCAGGAAGTAGCGCTCCAGCGGCGGCTTGTCGAAGCCGTACAGGGCCTGGATCTCCTTGATCTTCTCCGGGTCGACGCCGCGGCGGCCGCGGTATTCGGCGCCGCCACCGCTGGCTTCGCCGGCACCGCCCCGCCCTTTCAGTTCCATCATCATCTGCTCGACCGGGCCGCCCGGGACGAACTGGATGACGACAAAGGTCAGCGTGATGACGCCGATCAGCGTCGGGATCATCAGCAGGATGCGCTTGAGCAGGTAGGCAAGCATCGGCCGGTCCTTGTTTCTTTAGCTAATCTGCACTGAACGCGTCAGCGCGCTTGCGGCTGGACGTCCTTGCGCCACCACTGGCTCAGGATCCAGCCTTCGGCCGTATAGAAATAGGGAAGCCGCTCCGGATACGCCAGCTCCTTGCGGTACGAGACCCGGTGCGACGCACTGTACCAGTTGGGCACGATGTAGTAGCCGTGCATCAGCACCCGGTCGAGCGCGCGCCCGGCCGTGATCAGCTCCTGGCGGGTGTGGGCATGCAGCAGGTTGTCGACCAGCTTGTCGACGACCGGCGACTTCAGGCCGAACAGGTTGTCCGAGCCCGGCGTGGTGGCGGCCTCGCTGGCAAAGCGGTCGCGCAGCTCATTGCCGGGACTCTGCGAATCGGGGAAGCGGATCGACACCATGTCGAAATCGAAGTCTTCCAGCCGCTTCTGGTACAGCGCAAAGTCGGTGGTGCGCTGGTGCACCTGGATGCCGAGCTTCTCCAGGTTGCGCACATAGGTGGTGATGACCCGGCTCATGGCGCCGCCATCGTCGAGGAACTCGAATACCAGCGGTTCGCCCTTGGCGTTGCGCAGCGCGCCGTCGGTATAGGTCCAGCCGGCCTGTGCCAGCAGGCGCCGCGCCAGGCGCAGGTTGTCGCGCAGCGACCGGGGCGATGCGGTGCTGGGCTGCACCACGTCGGGGCCGAAAACCTCGGGCGGCAGCTCGGCGCGCAGCGGTTCCAGCAGCGCCATCTCGCCGGGGCCGGGCCGGCCGTCGAACGTGGCGCTGGCGGCCAGCTCGCTGTTGGAGAACCAGCTGTCCAGCCGCTTGTAAGCGCCGTAGAACAGCTGCCGGTTCAGCCATTCGAAGTCCAGCGCCAGGATCAGCGCCTGGCGCACCCGCACGTCCTGGAACACCGGCTTGCGCATGTTCATCACGAACCCCTGCATGCCGGCGCCGTTGCGGTGCGGGAATTCGGTCTTGATCAGTTCGCCATTGCGGAAGCGCGTGCCCTGGTAGCTCTTGGCCCAGTTCTTGGCGCGGTACTCGACGATGGCATCGAACTCGCCGGCCTTGTAGGCCTCCAGCTTGGCGGTCTCGTCCTTGTACAGGCGGTAGACCACGCGCGCGAAATTGAAGGTGCCGCGGCGCACCGCCAGATCCTTGCCCCAGTACTTGGGATCACGCTTGAAGATGATGCCGCGGCCGGCGTCGTAGCGCTCGATCAGGTAGGGTCCGCTGGTGATGGGCGCCTCGAAGGTCAGCTTCTCGAACGGCACCTTGGCGGTCCACTTCTTCGAGAACACGGGCAGCGCGCCGACGATCAGCGGCAGTTCGCGGTTGCGCTGCTTGAAGTCGTAGCGCAGCGTGCGCTCGCCGGTCACCACCACCGCCTTCACGTCGGTGCACATGCTGCGGTAGCCGGGGCTCGACGCCTTGCTCATCAGCATGTCATAAGAATGTTTGACATCCGATGCCAGCACCGGGTCGCCGTTGGCGAAGCGCGCCTGCGGGCGGATGCGGAAGGTGACCGACAGCTCGTCCGGCGCGACCGTGACGTCCTCGGCCAGCAGGCCGTAGGCGCTGGCGGTCTCGTCGGCGCTGCTGACCAGCAGCGATTCGAACATCAGCGCATTGAGCCCCGGCGCAGAAGTACCCTTCAGCGTAAACGGGTTGAACTTGTCGAAGCTGGTGCGCCGGTCCGGATTGGCGAGCGTGAGCGTGCCGCCAGCCGGTGCGTTGGGGTTGACATAGTCGAAGTGCGGAAAATTCTCGGCGTACTTCAGGTCGCCGTGCAGCGCGAATCCATGCGCCGCCATGGCCGGAGCAGAGACCAGGGAGACCAGGGAGATCCCCGCCGCCAGCCTGGCCGCCCTCCCGAACCGCAGTACCGCATCCCGCCGGAAGCACTGCCATGCCGCCTGAAGCGGCCAACGTGCTTGAATAGGCATCCCGTTGGATTCCTCCACTATGACCTCTGGGGTCCCGGCGTTCTGCGGCCGGGCCAAGTATGAGACAATTTTACATGCGTCCGGGGTGGCGCCAGCCATCCGGACATTCCCTCTGCGCGGCGCAATAAAACGGCCGCAGAACATCCAGGGCACGCGCACGGCCGCACGGCGGACGCAGGAAGCGTGCCTGATACACCACCTTGGAGAACTTATGGGATTTCTGGCAGGTAAGCGGATCCTTATCACGGGCTTGCTTTCGAACCGCTCGATCGCCTATGGCATTGCGTCCGCGTGCAAGCGCGAAGGCGCCGAACTCGCCTTCACCTATGTCGGCGAACGGTTCAAGGACCGGATCAGCGAGTTTGCCAAGGAATTCGGTACGGACATGGTGTTCGAGTGCGACGTCGGCAGCGATGAGCAGATCGCCGCGACCTTCGCCGCGCTGGGCCAGCGCTGGGAGAAGTTCGACGGGCTGGTGCACTCCATCGGCTTCGCGCCGCGCGAAGCCATCGCCGGCGATTTCCTCGAAGGCCTGTCGCGCGAAGGCTTCCGCATCGCCCATGACATTTCCGCCTACAGCTTCCCGGCGCTGGCCAAGGCCGCGCTGCCGCTGCTGTCGGACAAGGCCTCGCTGCTGACGCTGACCTACCTGGGCGCCGAGCGCGTGGTTCCCAACTACAACACCATGGGCCTGGCCAAGGCCGCGCTGGAAGCCAGCGTGCGCTACCTGGCTTCGTCGGTCGGCCCGCGCGGCATCCGCGCCAACGGCATCTCGGCCGGCCCGATCAAGACGCTGGCCGCCTCGGGCATCAAGGATTTCGGCAAGCTGCTGGGGCACTTCGAGCAGGCCGCCCCGCTGCGCCGCAACGTGACCATCGACGAAGTCGGCAACGTGGCCGCCTTCCTGCTGTCCGACCTGGCCAGCGGCGTGACGGGTGAGATCACCTACGTCGACGGCGGCTTCAATATCGTCGGCGCGAGCGTCGCGGACGCCTGACGGCAGGACTGCCGGCCGCGGCGCCGGCATCGACAGGGGCGCCAGCGATGGCGCCCTTTTTTCTTGGCGGGTTTTCCAACCTCGCGCGCCGGGGGCATGTCCAGCCGTTGACTGTGCCCATGGCCAAGACACGTCAGGCCGTTGCGGTAACCCCGCGGCGGTCCATGTCGAGCACCGACCAGGCATAGATCGCCAGGCCGCCCAGCGCCAGCAGCAGCCCGACCCAGCCGGTCGAGGTCCAGCCATAGCCGGCGGCGATGGTCACGCCGCCAAGCCATGCGCCGAGCGCATTGGCCAGGTTGAACGCCGAGTGGTTGAGCGCGGCCGCCAGTGCCTGCGCATCGCCGGCCACGTCCATCAGCCGGATCTGCAGCGCCGGCCCCAGTGCCACCACGGTGCCGACCAGCAGCACATTGGCCGCGGCGAGCCACGCATGCGGCGCGGTGAAGGTGAAGGCGCCCAGCACCAGCGCGGTCCATGCCAGCACGCCGCCGATGGTCGGCATCAGCGCCTTGTCGGCCAGCCGCGCGCCGGCGAGATTGCCCACTACCATGCCGACGCCGAACAGCGCCAGCACCACCGGGATGCCGGCGGCCGGCATGTGCGCCAGTTCGAGCATGGTCGGCTTGATGTAGCTGAACACCGAGAACATGCCGCCAAACCCGATCGCGCCGATGCCCAGCGTCAGCCACACCTGCTTGCGCCTGAGCGCCGACAGCTCGCGCAGTGGACTGGCATGCCGGTCGGCCGGCGCGAACGGCACGCAACGCCACACCAGCAGCGCCGTCAGCGCGCCGAGCGCGCCCACGATCACGAAGGCCGATCGCCAGCCGAGCCAGGTGCCGACCGTGGCGGCGACCGGCACGCCGACCAGCGTCGCGCTGGTCAGCCCCAGCATCACCAGCCCTACCGCCTGCGCGCGCCGCTCGCGCGGGACCAGCCCCGCGGCGACCAGCGCGGCCACGCCGAAGTAGGTGCCGTGCGGAAAGCCGGTCAGCAGCCGTGCTACCAGCATCGACAGGTAGGACGGCGCCATCGCGCTGGCGAGATTGCCCGCCGCGAACACCGCCATCAGCGCCACCAGCAGGTTGCGCCGCGGCCAGCGTGCGCCCAGCACCGCCAGCAGCGGCGCACCGATGACCACGCCCAGCGCATAGGCGCTGATCAGGTGGCCGGCTTCGGGGATGGAGATGGCGAGGTCGCGCGCGGCATCGGGCAGCAGGCCCATGATGACGAATTCGCCGGTGCCGATGGCGAAGCTGCCGACGCCCAGCGCGAGCAGCGCGAGCCGGCCGGAACTTGCCGGCGGCCTGGCGGATACGGGGTTGGCAGAAGGATTCGGCGTGCTCGCATCGCGCGAGGCGCCGGAAGGCGAAATGCCGCGGACGGCGTCCGCGGCGGCGTGTGCATGTGGGGCGGCCATGTACAGGATTGCAGAGGGTTCTACGGAATGCCGCCCGCTGCCGGGCGGGTCGATGACCCCGCCTCTGGTGATCCAGCGTGCTCCTGTGCGGCGCGCAAGGCGTTATTGTGCGGCAAAACGCGGAAACGTGCCGGCACGCCGCCGCGCTTCGCCCGCGCCCAGGCCTGAACTCAGGCCTGGAGCTGGTAGCGCTCCAGCCAATGCGCGTAAGGTGCCGGCAGCACCCACGACGGCTTCTGCACCTGCAGGCGCTGGGCGGCGTGGTAAGGCCAGTGCGGGTTGGCCAGCAGCGCGCGGCCGACCATGACGAGGTCCATCTCTCCCGCGGCGACGGCACGGTCAGCCAGCATGGGGTTGTCGATGCCCCATGACGAAGCGACCGGTAGCTTCGCCTCGCTGCGCACGCGCCCGGCGATCGGCGCGAGGAAGGCCGGCCCCCATGGAATCTTTGCGTCGGGCGTGGAAAAGCCGACGCTGACGTTGAGCAGGTCGAGGCCGCCCTCGCGCATCGCGCGCGCCAGTTCGATCGAATCGGCCAGCGTTTCCTGGTCGTGACCGTCGAACTCGACCACGCCGAAGCGCGCGGTCAGCGGCAGGTTGGCAGGCCACACTTCGCGCACCGCGGCCAGCGTCTCCAGCAGGAAACGGCTGCGGCCGGCCAGGTCGCCACCGTAAGCATCGTCGCGCTGGTTGGCGTGGCGCGAGAAGAAGCTCTGCGCCAGGTAGCCATGCGCGAAATGCAGTTCGAGCCATTCGAAGCCGGCATCGCGCGCACGGCGGGCGGCGGCGACGAAATCGCGCTGGACGCGCGCGATGTCGTCCAGCGTCATGGCGCTGGGCACCTTGGGCAGGTGCGCGCCGAACGGCACCGCCGACGGCGACAGCGTCTGCCAGCCGCGCGGATCGTCCGCGGCGATATGGTCATCGCCTTCCCACGGCCGGTTGGCGCTGGCCTTGCGCCCGGCGTGGGCGATCTGGATGCCGGGCACCGCGCCGCCGGCCTTGATCGCCGCGGCGATGCGCGCCATGCCAGCTTGCTGCGCGTCGTTCCACAGTCCGGTGCAGCCCGGGGTGATGCGGCCTTCGGGCGACACGGCGGTCGCCTCGACGATCACGAGGCCGGCGCCGCCACGGGCCAGGCCGGTGTAATGCGCCTGGTGCCAGTCATTGACCATGCCGTCGACGGCGCTGTACTGGCACATCGGCGGAATCGCGACGCGGTTGCGCAGCGTGACATCTTTCAGTTCAAACGGAGAAAACAGGGCAGACATGCTGGTTGGGTTCCTGCGTCATTGCATGAATCCAGATGGTAGGCGCGCCCCGCTATAATGAAAACAACGTACCGATTATTGAATCAATAAATATTCATTATGGTGAACCCGCAGTGGCTTCGCTCTTTCGTCACCCTGTCTGAGCTAGGCAGCTTTACCCGCACCGCCGACCGCCTCGACCTGACCCAGGCCGCCGTCAGCCAGCATGTGCGCCACCTGGAAGGCCAGTTCGGCCCGCTTCTGATCCGCCGGCCGCGCGCCATCGAACTGACCCCCGCCGGCCGTGCCCTGCTCGACTACTGTCGCGAGATGGACAAGGCCGGCGAGCGGCTGAACGCGCGGCTGTCCTATGCCGACAGTACCAACGGCGAGGTCTCGCTGATCACGCCGGGCAGCATCGGTCTGTACTTGTACCCGATCCTGCTGGCCTTCCAGCAGGCCAATCGCGGGCTGATCGTGCGCCATCGCTTCGCACCGGACCATGAGGTCGTGGAAGCCGTGCTGCAGAACCACTATGAGCTTGGACTGGTCACGCTGAAGCCGGACGATGCACGGCTTGCGGCAAGCCCGTTTATCGAAGAGCGCCTGGAACTGGTCGTGCCCGCGCACGAAGACGTGCACACGTGGCAGGACCTGGAACGCATCGGCTTTATCGACCATCCCGATGGCAAGGCGATGGCAAGCCGCTTGTTCGGCAGGCGCTTTCCGGGCAACCCTGGCGTGCGCAGCCTGCCCTGCCGCGGCTTCAGCAACCAGGTCGGCCTGATCCTGGAACCGGTGGCACGCGGACTGGGCTTCACGGTGATCCACCAGTACGCGCGCAAGGCCTTCGCGCATGCGGAGGCAGTCAAGGTAGTCGACTGCGGCCCGCCGGCGGTCGATACGCTATGGCTGGTCCATCGTGCCGAGTGGCCACTGTCGCCACGCGCCGCGCGGGTGCTGGAGCACCTGCGACAGGAAGTCGCGCGCTGACGGGCTGCCGGGCGGACAAGGCATGGCGTGGCATCCGGTAGAAGGTCCTATGCCCTAGCGGTCCTTCCGTTCGCGCCACGCCTCATAGAGGTCCGGGCCTTCATCGCGCGCCGGCAGGTAGACCAGCTTCATATCGCGCTGTTCGACAGGCCGCGCCAGTTCGACATAGCCGCGTTCCGCGGACAGGTCGTAGGGCGCGCCGTCTTCGTTGGAATACGCGTAGTAGACCGATTCGACGCCGGCCAGGTACATCGCGGTCAGGCACATCGGGCACGGGTAGCCGCTGGCGTAGACCGTGCAGCCGCTCAGGTCGGGCTTGCCCAGTGCCCGGCTCGCGGCGCGCACTGCCTGCATTTCGGCGTGCGCGCTGGGATCGCAGGTGGCCTCCACCTCGTTGACCGCGCGCGCCACCACCTTGCCATCCTTGACCACCACGGCGCCGAAGGGCCAGGTGTTGCGCTCCCGCACGTTTTCCATGGCGAGGCGGATGGAATCGATCAGATAGGTTTCGGTGGTCGACACGCGTTATCTCCTGTGAGGGCCCGGCCCCCGATGGGCCGATGAGGTGGCTGGCTGACAGACTATAGGCCAGCGTGCGCGCTCGGCGTGCAGCAAGTTGTTATACGGCGTATTTGAATCCAGCCCCTGCAGGTGCCGAGCCGCAACGCGACGTGCATCGCGGCCACCTTGTCGCGGTCATCGTTACTTGCGCAAGTCCACCACAGAGGGCTTGCCGTCGATGGTGTCAAACGTCACCGATACCTGGTCTCCTTCCTTCAGTCCCTTGAGCATGGCCGCATCCCTGACCGGGAAAGCCATGGTCATGGCAGACATGCCCAGGTTGGCAATCGGTCCGTGTTTCAGCGTGATCTTTCCGTTTGCCGCATCGATCTTGCGAACCTCGGCCGGTACCGGCTGAGGTGCCTTCGTTGTGCCGCTGGCAGGTTTCATGTCCATGCCGTCCATGTTCGCGGCCCTGGCCGGGAGCGTCATGCCCATTGCCACGACTAGCGCTGCCGCGCCCAGAGTGGTGTTAAGGAACTTCTTCATGCTTTCTCCTTGAAAATGGTGGATTGGGATACATCGGTAAATGTCGTTGTCTGCCGGCGACGCATCAGCAGATACACGGCCGGTACGACGAACAGGGATAGCAGCGGCGCCGTGACCATGCCACCAACCATTGGCGCCGCGATGCGTTGCATGACTTCGGAGCCTGTGCCGTGTGACCACATGATCGGGATCAGCCCGGCCAGGATCACGGCCACGGTCATCGCCTTGGGGCGTACGCGTTGCACGGCGCCTTCCTGGATGGCCGCCAGCAGCGCGGCGCTATCCGTTTCGCCGTGTGCCTCGCGGTATTGCCAGGCGTGCTTGAGGTAGAGCAGCATGATGACGCCAAACTCCGCGGACACGCCCGCCAGCGCGATAAAACCGACCACGCCTGCCACGGAGAGGTTGTACCCCAGCAGGTAAAGAAGCCAGAAGCCACCGATCAGCGCAAGCGGCAGCGTCCCCATGATCAGGAGCGCCTCATCGAAGCGGCCAAAGATCAGGTAAAGCAGCACAAAGATGATCAGCAGCGTGAACGGCACCACCACCTTCAGCTTCGCACTGGCGCGCTCCAGGTATTCGAACTGCCCGGACCAGCTCAGCGAATAGCCGGCGGGCATCGGCACTGCCTTTGCCACGGCCGCCTGCATCTCGCGCACGGCGGAGCGCAGGTCGCGCCCGCGGATGTCGACGTAGATCCATCCCGACAGCCGCGCGTTTTCACTGCGCAGCATGGGCGGTCCTTGCGCGACCTGGATCCGCGCCACATCGGACAGCGCGATCTGCTGGCCGCGGTCGGTGACGATGGGCAGGTTGCGCAGTGTTTCGACCGAATCGCGATAGTCGCGCGGGTACCGCACGTTGATCGGGAAGCGAGCCAGACCATCGACAACCTCGCCAACGTTGTCGCCGCCGATGGCCGAGGAGACGATGCTCTGCACCTCGTCAACATTGAGCCCGTAGCGGCCGGCGACCACGCGATCGATGTCGACATCGATATAGCGCCCGCCGGTCAGGCGTTCTGCCAGCGCCGACGTGACACCGGGCACGGTCTTCACGGCCTGCTCGATTGCCGTGGCGATCCGGTCGATCTCCTTCAGGTCCGCGCCGGCCACCTTGATCCCCACCGGGCTCTTGATGCCGGTGGCCAGCATGTCGATGCGATTGCGGATCGGGGGCACCCAGATGTTGGACAGGCCCGGCATCTTCACGACGCGATCGAGTTCCTCGACCAGCTTGTCGGGCGTCATGCCGGCACGCCACTGCTCGCGCGGCTTGAACTGGATCGTGGTCTCGAACATCTCGAGCGGAGCCGGGTCGGTGGCCGAGTCCGCACGCCCCGCCTTGCCATGGACGGTGGCCACTTCGGGCACCGACTTGATCAGCCGGTCGGTCTGCTGCAGCAATTGCGCCGCCTTGCCCACCGACAGGCCAGGCAAGGCGGACGGCATATAGAGCAGGTCTCCCTCATCGAGCGGCGGCATGAACTCCCCCCCGGTCCGCAGGATCGGCCATGCCGTAGCCGCAAGCAGGATGGCTGCTACCAGAATGGTCGCGCGCGGATACGCAAGCACCTTCGCCAGCATGGGTTGATAGAGGCGGATCAGCCAGCGATTGAGCGGGTTCGCCGCTTCCGCCGGAATGCGTCCGCGAATCATGAAGCCCATCAGCACGGGGACCAGCGTGATCGACAGCCCGGCCGCAGCGGCCATCGAGTACGTCTTGGTAAAGGCCAGCGGCGAGAACAGGCGGCCCTCCTGCGCTTCAAGCGTGAACACCGGCACGAAGGAGAGCGTGATGATCAGCAGGGAGAAGAACAATGCGGGGCCCACTTCGGCCGCGGAGTGTCCGATCACGCGCCAGCGCTCCGCCCCGGCCAATGACTCGCCGGGGTGCCGGGCCTGCCAGTGCTCCAGGTGCTTGTGCGCATTCTCGATCATGACCACCGCCGCGTCCACCATCGCACCGATCGCAATGGCGATGCCGCCAAGCGACATGATGTTGGCATTGACGCCCTGGTAGCGCATGACCAGAAACGCCGCGAGCACGCCAAGCGGCAGCGACACGACGGCCACCAGCGCCGAACGCAGATGGAACAGGAAGACCAGGCAAACCAGCGCCACGACGATGAATTCCTCGACAAGCTTGTGGCTGAGGTTGTCCACGGCGCGGTGAATCAGTGCGGAGCGATCGTAGGTGGTCACGATCTCGACGCCGGCAGGCAGGCTCTTCCTGAGCGTCTCCAGCTTCGTCTTGACGGCATCGATGGTTTCCAGCGCGTTCTTGCCCGAGCGCATGACGATGACGCCGCCCGCCACCTCTCCCTCGCCATTGAAATCGGACAGGCCGCGCCGCGTCTCGGGGCCGAGCTGGATCGTGGCGAAATCGCCCAACCGTACCGGGATGCCCGCGCCGCTGGTTTCGATCGGAATCTGCCGGAAGTCGTCGAGCGTCTTCAGATAGCCGGATGCCCTGACCATGTATTCCGCTTCGCCGAGTTCCAGCACCGATCCGCCCGCCTCCTGGTTGGCGCCGCGAAGCGCCGCAAGCACCTTCGCTTGCGACAGGTTGTAGGCGCGCATTCGATCCGGCATCAGCACGATCTGGTACTGCCGCACCATGCCGCCCAGCGATGCGACTTCCGCCACATTGGGCAGGGACTTCAGTTCGAAGCGAAGGAACCAGTCCTGCAACGCGCGCAACTGGCCGAGGTCGTGCCGGCCGGTGCGATCCACCAGGGCGTACTCGTAGATCCAGCCCACGCCGGTGGCATCGGGGCCCAGCGCGGGCCTGGCCGCCGCCGGCAGGCGCGATTGCACCTGGTTCAGGTATTCCAGCACGCGCGAGCGCGCCCAGTACGGGTCGGTCCCGTCCTCGAACAGCACGTAGACAAAGGAATCGCCGAAGAACGAGTAACCGCGCACCGTCTTCGCACCGGGGACCGACAGCATCGCGGTGGTCAGCGGATACGTGACCTGGTTCTCCACCAGCTGCGGCGCCTGCCCCGGAAATGGCGTGCGGATGATGACCTGGGGGTCGGACAGATCCGGTAATGCATCGAGCGGCGTGTTTCCCACCGCCCACAGCCCCCAGGCCGTCAGCATGACCGTAGCCAGCAGCACAAGGAAGCGGTTGCGTATCGACGCCAGGATGATATGCGCGATCATCGCTTGCCTCCGTCTGTGGCTGCCGGCTCCACGCCTGATAGCGTCGCCACGCCATCCTGGTCCAGGCGGAAATGGAAGCGGATATGGTCGCCCGGCTTCAGCCCCTTGAGCAACGACGCATCCTGCGTTGCGAAGTCCATCGTCATCGCGCCCCATTGCGCCGAGGAAACCGGCCCATGGGAGATGGTCAGTCCGTCCGCGTTCACCGACTCGATGCGGCCCGTGCCCTCGTGCTCCGTTGCGGCGGCGACAGGCGCCGATGCATCGCTGGCTGGTGTCATACGCCCCAGCGTGCCGCGCAGGCTGGCATCCGAGTCGATCAGGAACTGGCCCGAGGCCACGACCCGCTGTCCGGCACGCAGCCCCGCAATGACCTCGACCATGCCGCCGGATTCGCGACCGGTGCGGACCTCCGTGGGTACATAGCCCTGTGGTCCCGCGTCGACCATGACCATACTGCGCTGGCCTGCATGGATCACGGCTTCGGACGGAATCTGCAGCACGTCCTGGCGATCCGCGCTGTCGAAACGGACACTGGCGAACATGCCCGGCACCAGCCGGCGCTCCTTGTTGGGCAGGACGATGCGGACTTTGATGGTGCGCGTGGCGGCATTGACGTCGGGCAGGATGGCATCGACCTTTCCGGCCACCGGCTCCGGCGCGGCAGGTGTCGACACCGCGACGGCCACGCCGGGCACGACATGCCGCGACTGTGCTTCGGGCACCTCCGCGATCACCCACACCTGGCTGAGATCGGCCAGACGGAAAAGCGTCATGCCGGGCGACACCGTCATGCCCTCGCGCACGGCGATCTCGGTCACGACGCCATCGAGCGGACTGGGTATGCCCTGCGCCGGCTGCACCTTGCCCGAACGGGCCACGGCATCGGCCTGTGCCGGTGTCATGCCCGCCTGCAGCATGCGCGCTCTTGCCGCACCGGCAAGTTCACCCTGCACGGCTGATGGCAGGCGCGATACCGCCAGATACTCCTCCTGCGCCGCCACCCAGTCCGGCGAATACAGGCTGACGAGGGTCTGGCCGCGCCGCACCGGATCCAGCGTCGCGCGTACGCCGACATGCTGCACGAAGCCTGTCGTGCGTGCCTGGATCACCCGGATGCTGCGCTCATCGATCGATACGCTCCCGGGTGCTTCCAGCACGGCGCCGATGCGCCCGGCCTTTACTTCTGCAGTGCGGATACCCAGGTTCTGGGCCACGCGGCTGTCGATCGTGACGCCGCTATGGCTACCGCCGTCGCCGTCGGCATAGACGGGCACCAGTTGCATGTCCATGAACGGAGATTTGCCGGGCTTGTCGAAGCGCTGGCCCGGCACCATCGGGTCATGCCAGTACAGGACCCTTCTACCGGTTTGCGGATCGATATTGCCGGCCTTGGCCGCCGTTTCGGCTTGCGGCGATGCCGTCATCGGCTGCGAGGCGCCCAGGCGGTAGCCGGCATAGCCCGCCGCGCCGACCATGACCAGGCACGCCGCTGCGATCTTGAGTCGGGAGTTCATCTGGAGTCCTTGTTGGTCGATACCGTTTGCGCGGTCGGCAACGGCACCAGGTAGGTCAGGTCGGCCCAGATTTTGGCCGTACGCTGCTCGAGGGCCACTCGCTGCAGCGCGGTGTCGATGGCCCGATGGTTGGCTTCCGCGACGGCAAGCAACGACCCGGTATTGGCGCGATAGGCCGTCAGCGCGGCTTCGGCCTGGGCATTGGCCAATGGCAAGGTGGCCTCGTCATAGCGCTTGAGGCGTTCCAGGTTGCGCCGCAGTTCCGCCACGCGCGCACCTACCAGCGCATCGGTATTGCGCTGGACGACTTCCGCCTTGGCGCGCGCCGCGTCGGCCTGCGCCAGCCGCGCGGCCACTTCGCGGTCCTGCCGGTTGGCGCGGTCCCACGGCAGCGGAAAGCTCACGTTGACCGAAGCCATGTTCGAATAGGCCGACCCGCGCTGGCTGTACATCAGCTCGACCGTGACATCCTGCCTGCGCGCTTCATCGGCCATGCGCACCTCGCTCTCCGCGAGCGTGACCTCGCGCCGGGCGGCGGCGATTTCCGGCACGCCGTCGTAACGGGTGCCGACAAGTTGCTGAACGCGGTCCGGCACCGACAACGCCGGGGGTGCCCCCAATGCCCGCGCGGCATCGGCGCCGATCCAGCGCGAGAGATTGACGTTGGCGGCGTCGAGCGCGGCCTGGTTCTCGCTCTCGCGGTCACGCAGCTTCTGGATTTCGAGCTGGGCCGAAAGCACGTCCGCGCGCGTGCCTCGCCCACCGCGATAGGCTGCGTTCGCCGCTTCGAGCGTCAGGGCCAGGGGATGACTGTGATGGCCGAGCAAGGTGGCAGCCTGCTCGGCGTACCAGCGGTCGATCCAGGCCGCAACGGCGTTGCGCTGGACATTGGTCACGCCAAGCACGCGCTGGGCATCGGCCGATGCGGCCTCGGCCTCGAAGCGGGCGATGCGCGCGCGGCGCTTATCGGCGCGGGTGAACTCCTGCATGACGCTGATGGAGCGCATGGTCATCGAGTCGCGGCTCAGCGAAAACTTGTCCGGACCATCTGTCGGGACGTTGTTCAGGCCGAATTTCAGTACCGGATCGGGCAACTTGCCGGCCGCGACGGCCATCTGCACGGCAGATTCGACGGCACCGTGCGTGTTCTCGGCATCGCGGGCGCGCGCCGTGGCGAGTGTAGCGGCTTCTTCAATGGACAAGGCAGGGGCGGCATGCAATGGCGCGGCAAGCGACATCAACATGCCAAGGGTGGACGCGCATTGCAGCGTCCACCTCAGGCAAGGCGGCAACGACATAAAGCCTCCGTAAGCGACGACCACCGCTCCCGCGATCGCGGGAGCGACAAGAAAGTGGCGTGGCTGCGGAGGCTAGGTGCGGAAACAGCAGTGAAGTATGGCGTGCGGCGGTGGTGGAGCGCGCGGCTGCGCATTGGCGCGCATGGCGAGAAGCGGCGCCGGCAGCTCCACGGGTGGCTCGACGACGATATTGACAAGAACCGGGATGAACGCAGGAACCTGCGGTGCAGGGTGATCGGCGTGCTTGGTATCGGCCTGGCAGTGGCCCATGCAAAGCGCCTTCTCGCCATTGAATTGCCTGGCGTCCTGGTCGGGCGTGCTGGCCATGTCGGGACAGCGCCCCATCCCTTCCATTCCCGCCATCGTTAGCTGCTGCGATGTGTCCTCGAGCGCCCGCGTGCCTGCCATGCAGGCATAGGCGGCCGTTGCCAGCTGGACTGACAGGAACACTGCCAGAAGCAGGCCGGCAAACCATGAATGCCGGCGGACCAGGTATCGCACGATGGATAAGGGTATCGGAACAGCGGTGAGGATATCCGCTTTTCATCCCGTTTTCAAAAGCGACCAGCAAGCAGGCCCGCGACAGTTCCTCAAACAGCCAAGCGAAATGGTGGCGTCAGGATCCCGGTGTGGCGTTGGAATGCCTTCTTACGATCATCAATGACCCAATATGCTGCCTCTGGCGGCCATGTAGAAACCGCACAACGGTTCCGTTTCCTACTGCTCTCTCGCGCGTCGGTGGCAAGTTCGGCATGAACGTTCCCGCGCGCAACGGATAGCGGCGACGGTATGCAGCCTCGGCTGCAAGGTGGTCTGATGAAGATGTGCTGCGGGCGTTGCGGTGCTTGCGACTCTCGGCTACTTCGGGAATGGATGATGCAGTTCACCATGCAGTCACCTACAGGAGCAGCGCGATGGACGGAATGTTCTACACCGCAGAGGACCGGGCAAGAGAGCGGCGGGATGCCATGATAGAACGGGAGATCACCCCGGTGGATGACCGTATCCGTAGACTACGCGAGGAGATTCGCGCACAAATCAGGCACATGCGAGCTGTAAAAGCCAGGCAATTCCCGATGGAGCAGCCTACGTGGTTTTTGATTCTGATGTGCCGTACCCTGGCGGTTGAGAGACAGTATCGAAAAGCACTGCATGCCAGGATCTCTGCCTATGAGTTAGCTGCAAACTATTCGCAAACCCTTGACTGGCGCGTCCTAGAGGACTCGAACCTCTGACCGCTCGCTTAGAAGGCGAGTGCTCTATCCAACTGAGCTAAGGACGCAAAGGCGTGCATTCTACCGCAGCGCCGGCCCGCAGTGCGGATCGGCGGCGTTCAGGATGCCAGGCGCTCGTTCTCGCGGGTGACGTAGCGGCCGGCCGCCGGCGCATGATTGCCGGCAACCGGGTTCATCGATACACCGTTGCGGCCTTTGAGCTTGGCGTCATACAGGGCGCGGTCGGCGCGGCGCATCAGCGCGTCGGCGCCCTCCCCGGGGTTGCGCGTGGCCAGACCGATGCTTACCGTGTAGGCAATTGCATCGGGCTCGGAAGGACAAGGGCTCGCGCGCACGGCGGTCGCCAGCCGCATGCAGGCCAGCCGGCCATTTTCCATCCCGGTATCGGGCATGACGATGGCAAATTCTTCGCCGCCCAGTCGTCCGAGTACGTCGTGCGGGCCGCTGGTACGCCGCAGCAGCCCGGCGAAGTGCCGCAGCACGCTGTCGCCCGCCAGGTGGCCATAGACATCGTTGATCGCCTTGAAGTGGTCCAGGTCCACAAAGGCCACGGTCAACGTCTTGCGCTGGCGCTCGGCCTGCAGGCAGGCTTGTTCGAGCGCTTCCCAGAAGGCGCTGCGCAACAGCACGTCGGTCAGGTCGTCATGCCGCGCGCGCCGCTCCAGCATGCGCCGGAGCCGGTCGTGCGCCATCAACGCAAAGCTGACAGAGAGACCGACCAGCGTGAAGACGTTGAGCATGGCCAGTTCGCCGTCCCAGGGCAATGGCCGCGGCCAGGCCCCGTCCTGCACCAGCGCGGCAACCGGCAAGGCCATGGTCCAGGCGTTGGTCGCGGCCACGGCAACGGCGATCAGCACCAGCGAAGCGGCGGCCAGGCGCCCGATGCCGCGGGAGGTGCGCGCCGATGGGCTGATGCTGCGGGCCACATCGAGCAGCAAGCCGATATGGCATGCCGTCAGCAGCGGCGCCATCTGCAGCCCTGCCAGCGGCGCCTCGGGAATGCCGGGTGCCACGACCTGCCATGCCACGCCGACCGCGCCAGCCAGGCAGGTCCCCAGCAGCAAGCCGCTCTTGCCGGAGCGGCCGGCAAAATGACGGGCACCGATCGCCATCAAGGCGAGCGCAGCCAGCAACGCGAGATCGGTTGCGTCCGGCACCAGCCACGCGGGGCGCGCGTCCTGCACCGCAGCCAGCACCGAGGCGATTGCCGCGGCGACATTGCCCAGCGCCCACGACGTCAGGCCACTGCGGCCCATGCCCGCGGATCGACGCAATACGACGCAAACCACCGCCATCTGCAAGGCAAAAAGCCCTGCGATGAGCACCACAATATGCGACTGAAACATCTTCATTCCCGTCCAAGGCGACAAACGGTGCCCCGCCAGGCGCCGCCTTTACCCTTCTTATGCCGGTCCTGTGCCGGACCGTTGTCATCGATTGCCGCATACCCTGTGTCGGGCCGCCGTGGCATTGCCACCGGCAAAACCAACGCGCCGAGGCGCTCGCCAGGACAGGGAGCGCCGTTCTTGTTATGGTGATCAGGCCAGTCCGGAAGGAATCTGCAAACCAGCATTCCCAACATCACGCCGGTCGGACTAAAGCGGTGTGCGGATTATCGCAGCGCGCAAACCCAAGTCAAGCCAAAGTGCCCCCCCGCCAAAAGGGGGAGCGTGCCCGTGGACCGCACGCGCGCCGCCATGTGCCGCGCTCGCCAGATTGACCGGCCCCGCCAGTACGCGCTACAATCGCCGGCTTCGGGGCGTAGCGCAGCCTGGTAGCGCATCTGATTTGGGATCAGAGGGTCGCATGTTCGAATCATGTCGCCCCGACCAGTTTTAAGTTTGGCTTCAAGGAACACGGCCTGGACAGCGATGTCCGGGCCGTTTTTCTTTTCTGCCCGCCCATGCTGCCTGACTGCGTCGGGCCAGCTCACCACCGCGGCATCATGTCGGGCCAGAGCAGCGCGGCCGCGGTCAGCACCAGCAGCACGGCGGCCAGCACGAGGCCGCGGCTGGCACCGTCGTGTTGCTGGTCGACCTGCGGCAGCCAGCCAGGACCACCGTCTCGTGGTGGCGTTACGGGCGCTGGCGGCGCCACATTAGCCGGGAACGCCGCCGCGCCCTGCACGGCAGTCCGCGGCACATAGTCCGGCTGGGCCAGCAGGAAGCCCATCGGCGTGGCCTGGCCTACCGCCCCCATCTGCTGGAACAGGAGCTTGGACAGCGCCAGGCAATCGTCCAGCGCGATCTGCGGCCGGGGCCGGAAAATGCGCAGGTGTTCGCACAGCGTATCGAGCTTGTGGTTGGGTGCATGGAAATATTGGGACCAGCGCACCTGGCGCACCGAGCAGCGCCAGTGCTTGCGCTGTATCTCGGGGACCACTTTTTCCAGCATGCGGACATTGAACTCGGCCCCATGGGCGACCAGCACGTCGGCATCCTCGACGATGGCACGAATTGCGCCGACATCGAAACGCTGCCCGCGCAACATCTCTGCGGTCAGGCCATGCATGCCGGTAGCAGCCTCGCTGATCGGCACGGTGGGCTCCTGCGAACCGTAGTAGTCAGTGATTTCGCGCACGAGACTGCCCGCCCTCGGCGCTACTTCGACAAGCAGCAGGCCGATGCTGACAGGCTCGTCCACTGGCGTGAGCCCGGTTGTCTCGGTACTGACGATTGCGACCCGCATGGGCACTCCGGTGTGGCCGTCCACAAGGCACGTTGGCGGCGGCCGCTATGGTCGTTTGCCTCTAGCGTAGTGCGGGGGCGCCAAACGTCATATCAACCAGATGGGCTAGCTGAAGGCGCCGGCCGGTTGGAGACGGCCGGCGCATCGGCACCAGACAGGCCTTCTCAGGCCTGCTGCGGGCCGGCGGTGTCGCCGCGGCGCCGCTCGAGATTGACGTACACATCCGCCGCGACCAGCCCGAACAGTGCGTGGGCGAACAGGCTTTCCCACCCGCGCGCCTCGTCGAACCAGTTGAAATAGCGGCCGAACACATAGAAATTGATCAGGTAGACCACCACGCCGAACACGATGCCGACCAGCGACGCCAGCCCCATGCTGGAATCGAGCCGGAATGACGACAGGATCATCGCCAGCACTGCCGAAAGTATGATCGACAGTGCGAAATGAACGGTGCCCGCCGACAGCACTACGGTCCAGTTGAAGGCATCGGCGGAGAGCGCTTCTCGACCGAGGATAATGGCCGCCACCATTTTCACCGTGCCCCAGGCGCCCTGGTACATCAGGAAGCGCGCCGTCAGCAGTTCAAGCACCATGTAGACTGCGCCGGCGATCAGCCCGGCCACCACCGCGGCCCGCCAGTCCGGCGTGCAGCGGACGTAGCGGTGCGAATCCAGATGGAGTTCCATGGCAGTCTCCTTGCGAGATTCCGGCCCAGCTGACTGCAGGCGGCCGTACGAGTTAGTTCTAGCTCATACGGGGCAAATACCAAGGCATGCCGGACACACCAGGTGATTCACGCGTCACCAGACATCCCACGGACCGTGCACTGCACAAGGCGCCATTGCCTCACCGGCTGCCTGTGTTCGCGGGGGCAATGCTGCAACTGCGTACGTGATACAATACCGGAGCAAGTAGCCCCGGGGTGTCCGTGCATCCCTGTAACCGGGCGTTCTCACCAGCGCGCTCTTGCGAGCGCTCAGCAGCAAGCCGGCGCGGCCATCCGCGGCGACACCAGAACTGGCGAACCACCGGGTACACCTGCCCGCCCTGCTCCGCGTAGCGAACGGCCACCCAGGCCGTCACCGGCAGTGTCCACGCCAGGCAATCCGCGCCCGCCTGGCCGAGGCGCGACCGGCATGGATCGAGTATCTGGCGCCACGCGTGGCGCCGCGCGGGAG
This sequence comes from Cupriavidus consociatus, assembly GCF_017814975.1. Lineage (GTDB taxonomy): Bacteria > Pseudomonadota > Gammaproteobacteria > Burkholderiales > Burkholderiaceae > Cupriavidus > Cupriavidus consociatus. The sequence continues at coordinate 61,215 of NZ_JAGIQA010000001.1, read as the reverse complement.
TCCGCGTGCGCCTGCCCCGAACGACTTCAATGGCGCGGTTCGCCAGCCTGGCGAATGTGCGCTGGTTCGCGCCGTGCCCTCGGCCCGGCCGAACCGGACCGGAATTTTTGATAACGCAACCATGCAGCCTTCGCGGGCTGCCGAAAAGGAAAGCAGATTGGCTAAGGAAGAACTCATTGAATTTGGCGGCGTGGTGTCGGAAGCCCTGCCTGACAACCGCTATCGTGTCACGCTGGAAAACGGCGTGGAAATCTGGGCATACGCTTCGGGCAAGATGCAGAAGCACCGCATCCGCATCCTGGCCGGCGACCGCGTGACCCTGGAAATGTCGCCCTACGACCTGACCAAGGGCCGCATCAACTTCCGCCACAAGTCCTGAGTCTTCGCACGGCCGGAGCCCGCCGCTCCCGCCGTCACAAGTGGATTCCGGGGCGTTGCAGACGCGCTGCCATGGAACTGGCACCGCGCCCGGATACACTTGCGGGCTGCCCCACGGGCAGCCCGATTTCGTTTACGGCCATTCGTGGCGCCGGCCATCCGCTTGCGCTGGCCGGGCGGCTTCACCATACTCGAAGCTTCACCATCGCCACGTCCGACATGAACCTGATCCTATGGCGCCATGCCGAAGCCGAAGACCTCCCTGACGCGCTCAGCCTGAGCCGCCACGCTGACATGCAGCGGCCCCTGACGCGTCGCGGCCGCAAGCAGGCGGAGGCGTCCGCCAAATGGCTGCGTGCGCACCTGCCGTCGGATACGCGCGTGCTGTGCAGTCCCTCCGTACGCACCCGCGAAACCGCGGCGGCTCTGACGGGCGACGCGCAGATCGTCGAGGCGCTGGCCCCCGGCGCCGACGTGAGTTCGGTGCTGGCCGCGGTCCAGTGGCCCGAACGCACCGAGCACGTGGTGGTGGTCGGGCACCAACCGTGGATTGGCCGCGTCGCCAGCCTGCTTCTGGCCGGCAGCGAGATGGACTGGAGCGTGCGCAAGGCAGGCATCTGGTGGCTGACCGGACGGACCCGCGAAAGCGAGGCGCAGACCGTGCTGCGCGCCGTCATCAATCCCGAATTTCTCTGACGAAGTCCGGATATTTCCAAATTCGCAACCCCAGCCGGCCCGAAAAAGCCGGCTGCGGCCTCTGGCATATCCGGCCTGGTCGCGCCCGGCAAAATCTGAAATAGCTGATGGCAGCCGGATTCTCCGCTCCCTAGAGTCGCTACGGCGCCGCCCCCTGGCCGCGCCGCCCTCGCCGTGCCAGGCATGGGCTTCGACCGCAGGTGACTCGGAGATTTCCCATGGATTGCCCGCCGGACCCCCATCGTCCCCGCCAAGGCGCCAGCGCGCCGGCAGACCCTTCCCCCGAAGCCGCCCGGCCGTGCAACGGCGCTACCGGCAACGCTACCAGCGGCGCGCCCGACGTCACGGAAGCGTCATCGCCGGGTCACGGCACTGTCACCGCGGCTCACTACATTGCATCGCAACAGTTTCGTCACCAAAAGGACATACTGATGCGAGACCTCCCCACGCCGACCCAGCCGCTTTTCGACTCTTTGCCCAATGGCCTTGCCGGCCAGACGGCGCGGAGCCGTCTTCATCGCCAATCGGATAAGGCAAGTGAGTCGCCTGCTCTCAGCGTGGCGTGGGCGCGCCACCAGGACGAAGTAGTCGAGGCACAGCGCCTGCGTTACAAGGTGTTCGCCGAAGAGATGGGCGCACGCCTGACGTCGTCGGTGCCCGAGCTGGACATCGACATGTTCGATGGCTACTGCGACCACCTGATCGTACGCGACATGGCCACGCTGCGCGTGGTCGGCACCTACCGCGTGCTGCCGCCGCACCAGGCCAAGCGCCTGGGCTGCCTGTACGCGGAATCGGAATTCGACCTGGTTCGCCTTTCCCACCTGCGCCCCAAGATGCTGGAACTGGGCCGCTCCTGCGTGCACCGCGACTATCGCTCGGGCAGCGTCATCATGGCGCTGTGGGGCGGGCTGGGCGAGTATCTGCAGCGCTGGGGCATCGAGTCGATGCTGGGCTGCGCCAGCGTGCCGATGAGCGACGGCGGCCACTATGCGGCCAGCCTGCACCGGCTGTTCAGCGAGCGTTTCCTGGCACCGATCGAATACCATGCCTTTCCGCGTCTGCCGCTGCCGGTGGAAGACCTGAACCAGCAGCTCGAGGTCGACCCGCCCGCGCTGATCAAGGGCTACCTGCGCCTCGGGGCAAAGATCTGCGGCCAGCCGGCGTGGGATCCGGATTTCAACGTGGCCGATTTCCTGACACTGCTGCGCGTGAACGACATGAACCCGCGCTACGCCCGCCACTTCCTCGGCCTGAACCAGGCCGTATGATCCGGGCCGCCCGAGCGGCGGCCCCCTCCTTCACGCTCAGTCGTTCGTCAGTCGTAGACGACCTTGTAGCGCTTGCCGATCCGCTGCCATTCGTCGGCCTCCTGCGCGAGGCTGTATTCGATCAGCGGATTGGCCTCGATCCACATCTTGGGCAGGCGCACCTCGAAGCCCTCGTCGAGCGCCTCGGACAGCTGGCTGACGCGGATATCGGGCGAGCCGACATCCGAACGGCGCCGGCACAGCACGAAGGCAAGGCGCAGGCTGAACAGCATGCGCCAGTCGACGAACTTGCCGCTGCCCGACAGCTTGCCAAGCTTGCCCGCATGTCCCAGCAGCAACGTGGCCAGCCGCGCCTGGTCGGTCTTGGAGAAGCCCGGCATGTCCGCATGCGTGGCGATATACGCCGAATGCTTGTGGTAGCCGCTGTGCGAGATCGACATGCCGATCTCATGCAAACTCGCGGCCCAGCCCAGCAGCGCCAGGTTGTCATCGCGCCGTTCGTTGGCGGGATCCGGGAACTGTGCCAGCAGCGCCTGCGAGGTACCGCGTACGCGCCCTGCCTGGGCACGGTCAACGCCATAGCGGCGCATGAACTGGTCGACCGTGACGGTGCGCATGTCCTCATGGTGGCTGCGCCCCAGCAGGTCGTAGAGCACACCCAGGCGCAACGCGCCGTCGGTGACGTCCATGCGGTCGATGTCGAGTTCGGCGAACACGCCCAGCATGATCGACAACCCGCCCGGCAGCACCGGGATGCGGTCCGCCTTCAGCCCGGTAAGCTTGACGCGGTTGGTGTTTTCGGCCTTGATCAGCGCGCGCTTGAGGCGCTCCAGTCCTTCGCGCGTGATGCCGTGGTCAGCCGGGTTGTCGTTCATGCCGTTGAGCTCGATCAGCTCGGCCAGCGCGCGCGCGGTGCCGGACGAACCTACCGCCTGCTCCCAGCCGGCGGCGCGGTACTGGCGCACCAGCACCTGGATCTCGCGGCGCGCGGCCAGCTCGGCCTGCTTCATCGCGTATTCGTCGACATTGCCGCTGGGGAAGAACTGCCGGCTATGCGATACGCAGCCGATGTACAGGCTTTCCATCAGCTTGGACTGGTAGCCGCTGCCGATGATGAATTCAGTCGAGCCGCCGCCGATGTCCACCACCAGCCGGTTGCCCTGGCAGGCCGGCGCATCGTGCGAAGCGCCCAGATAGATCAGCCGCGCTTCTTCGCGCCCGGCGATGACTTCGATCGGGAATCCGAGCGCGTTCTCGGCCTCGATCAGGAACTCGGATGCATTCTTGGCGACGCGCAGCGTATTGGTGGCGACCGCACGCACCTGCTCGGGCGCAAAGTCGCGCAGGCGGTCGCCGAAACGCCGCAGCGCATCGATGCCGCGCCGGCGCGCGGGCTGGTCGAGGTACTTGTCGGGCGTCAGGCCAGCCGCCAGCCGCACTGGCTCACGCAGGGCGTCGACCTGGAAGATCTGGCTCGCGGTACCGTTGGCCGTGGTGGTCTCGTCCACCCGCCCGATCATCAGGCGGAAACTGTTCGAGCCCATGTCGACGGCGGCGAGCAGGCGTGGAGTGTTGTTCATCGTGTGCTAGGAGGGCTGGTTCGCGGTCGTGTTGCGTAGCCCGGCCCGGGTAGATCGTCCCGCTGCCGCGGCTCGCGCCCCGGAAAAATATGTCCTTGTCATGTCCGCCTCATGACAAAATCAAACTGTCATAAAAGTGACACGATTTTATGAAAAAGTCGCCACATTACCAAAAGAAGGTCATGATCATGTCGACGACGCCGTCCAGCACGCTGCTCAATCGGGAGCTGGGCATCCTGGAATTCAATGCCCGCGTACTGGCGCAAGCCGCGGATCCTAAGGTACCGGCGCTAGAAAGGCTGAAGTTTATCTGCATCGTGTCCAGCAATCTGGACGAGTTCTTTGAAATCCGCATGGCGGGCCTGAAGGAACAGATGCGCGACAACGCTTCGGGGCTGACGCCGGACGGGCTGTCCTTCCAGCAGACTTACCAGCTTGTCACCGAGCGCACGCAGCGGCTTGTTGCTTCGCAGTATGACATGCTGCAGAACACCATTTTTCCACTTCTTGAAAAAGAAGGTGTCTTTTTCCACCTGACCACAACCTGGACTGACGCGCAGCGCGAATGGGCGCGCGAGTTCTTCCAGCGTGAGCTGGCACCTGTGCTGACGCCGATCGCGCTGGACCCCGCCCATCCCTTCCCGCGCGTGCTCAACAAGAGCCTGAACTTCGTGGTCGAGCTGTCCGGCAAGGATGCTTTCGGCCGCGACGCCGACCTCGCCATCGTGCAGGCGCCGCGCGCGCTGCCGCGCGTGGTGAAGATGCCGGAGAAGCTGTCGGGCTACCCGTTCGGCTTCGTGATGCTGTCGTCGTTCATGCAGGGCTTCGTGCATGAGTTGTTCCCGGCGATCGCGGTGCACGGCTGCTACCAGTTTCGCGTCACGCGCAATTCCGACCTGTTCGTTTCCGAGGACGAGATCACCGACCTGCGTGAAGCGCTGCAGGGCGAACTGCCGACTCGTCATTTCGGCGACACGGTGCGGCTGGAGGTGTCCTCCGACACGCCGGCTCCGCTGTCGCGCCGGCTGCTGCTGGAATCGGGCCTGAGCGAACAGGACCTTTACCGTGTTTCCGGCCCGGTGAACCTGGTGCGGCTGATGCAGATCCCCGACATGGTCGATCGCCCCGCCCTCAAGTACACGCCCTATGTGCCGGCACCGGTGAAGGCGTTTGCCGCGGGGGCCTCGATGTTCGACGTGATGCGCCAGCAGGATGTGCTGCTGCACCATCCGTACGAGAGCTTCAGCTCGGTGCTCGATCTGCTGCAACTGGCCGCCGCCGATCCCAACGTGGTCGCGATCAAGCAGACCGTGTACCGCACCGGCAACGAGTCGCTGGTGATGGAAGCGCTGATGACCGCCGCGCGCAACGGCAAGGAAGTCACGGTGGTGGTGGAACTGCTTGCGCGCTTCGACGAAGAGACCAACATCAACTGGGCCGAGCGGCTGGAATCGGCAGGCGCTCACGTGATCTATGGCGTGGTCGGCCACAAGTGCCACGCCAAGATGCTGCTGATCGTTCGCCGCGAGCCGGCCGGCCCCAAGGCCAAGCAAGTCAAGCTGCGCCGCTACGCCCACCTGGGCACGGGCAACTACCATCCGCGCACTGCGCGCCTTTACACCGATTTCGGGTTGCTGACCGCCGATGAGGCGATCTGCGAAGACGTGCACCATGTGTTCCAGCTGCTGACCGGCACCGCCGGCACGATCCGGCTGAACCACCTGTGGCAGTCGCCGTTCACCATGCAGACCAACCTGGTCGAGCATATCCGCGCCGAAGCCCGCAACGCGCGCGCCGGCAAGCCGGCCCGGATCATCGCCAAGATGAATGCGCTGCTGGAGGCGTCGATCATCGACGAGCTGTACAAGGCCTCGCGCGCGGGAGTGAAAATCGACCTGATCGTGCGCGGCGTCTGCGCACTGATGCCGGGCGTGCCGGGCATGTCCGAGAACATCTCGGTGCGGTCCATCGTCGGGCGGTTCCTGGAACACCATCGCGTCTATTATTTCCGCGCGGCAGGCGAAGAGGTGCTGTACTTGTCCAGCGCGGACTGGATGGACCGCAACCTGTTCCGCCGCGTCGAGGTGGCGTTCCCGGTGCTCGACAAGGCGCTGAAGGCGCGCGTGATCAAGGAAAGCCTGCAGGTGCACCTGCGCGACAATGCTTCCGCATGGATCATGCAGCCCGACGGCAACTACATGCGCAAGCAGACCCGCTCCAGGCATCCGCGCGTCAGCCAGAACGACATGCTGGCGATGTTCGGCGGCAATCCGTGATTGCTGCCCGGAAAGCAACAAGCCCCGCCGCGGCGGGGCTTGTTGCTTTGCTGGACCGGCGGCGCGGACCGCTCAGGCAGCCCGGCGCGACGAATCCGGTGCCTGCGGCGATACCGGCACGGCGGCGGCCGCGTCGTGCAGGCTGCGCACGCTTCGCTCCAGCGGGAAGATGATGCGGAACACACTGCCGCGCCCTTCCTCGCTGGTCACGCGCAGGTCGGCATGGTGGCGCGACAGCACGTGCTTGACGATGGCCAGGCCCAGCCCGGTGCCGCCGGTATCGCGCGAACGGCTGCGGTCGACGCGGTAGAAGCGCTCGGTCAGCCGCGGGATATGCTCGGCGGCGATGCCAAGCCCGGTGTCGGCGACCGAGAACACGGCATGTCCCTCTTCCCAGCCCAGCCGCAACGAGATACGCCCGCCTTCCGGCGTGTAGCGCACTGCGTTGGACACCAGGTTGCCCAGCGCCGACAACAGCTCGGTCTCGGCGCCGCGGAATCCCACCGTGGGGTCGATCTCGGCCGTGATCTTGTGCCGGCCTTGCGACAGCGCCTCGGCATCATGCATCAGGTGCGCGACCATCGCCGCCACGGCCACCATGTCGTTGCCCGGCGGCTGCGCATCGCTTTCCAGCTTGGCCAGCGCCAGCAGGTCTTCGACGATGCTTTGCATGCGCATCGACTGCACCAGCATCATGTCGACATAACGGCGGCGATCGTCCTCCGACACCGGCAGGTCTCGCACGGTCTCCAGGAAACCCGTCAGCACCGTCAGCGGCGTCTTGAGTTCATGCGAGACGTTGGCGACGAAATCGCGGCGCATCGCTTCGGTGTTTTCCAGCTTGGTGATGTCCTGCGTGATCACCAGCTTGCGGTTGTCGCCATAGGGCAGGATCTGCACCGCGATCACGCTGTGCTTGTGTTCGCCCATGTCGCGCATCACCAGCGGATCATCGAAGCGCTGCCGCGTCAGGTAGTGGACAAACTCCGGCCGGCGGATCAGGTGCGTGATGCGCTGGCGCACGTCGCGGCGCGCGTTCAGGCCGAAGTGCTGCTCGGCCACGTCGTTGCACCATTCGATCTGGTCGGCATCGTCCAGCATCAGCACGCCGTTGGGCGAAGCCTGGATTGCCTGGATAAAGCGGGTGTGCTGTCGCTCAACCTGCAGCACCTGCGTGCGCCAGCGCTTGACCAGCCGGTGCAGCCGGTAATACACCTCGCCCCACAAGCCCACGGCACTTGGGATCTCGCCATAGACGGGCGCGTCGAGCACTTTCCACAGGCGGTTGATCTGGTACAGGTAGAAGCAAAGCAGCCCGAACAGCGCCGCGCAGGCCAGGGCCAGTGCGGCGATCGGGCCGAAGGCCAGGAAGACGCCGGCGGCTACCACCACCAGGCTGATCAGGATAGCCGCGGAACGGGCCCAGATGACATTCATGCGCAGGGTTCAGGCTAGCGGCCGGCAGCGGCCGCATGGGTTGCGACGGAGTGTGCCACGAATTCGCCGCGCCCTGCCAGCAGCGTGAGAAGTGGCGCGGGGCGAATGGCGCCGCCCCGGCCAGCCGGCCCCTTCAGGCGCCGGGAGCGCGCGCGAGGCGGTAGCCGCTGCCCCGCACGGTCTCGATCATGTTGCTGTAGCCACCCGGGGTAAGCGCCGCGCGCAGGCGCTTGATGTGCACGTCGACGGTGCGCTCTTCGACAAAGACGTGGTCGCCCCAGACCTGGTCGAGCAGCTGCGAACGGCTGTGCACGCGCTCCGGATGGGTCATCAGGAAGTGCAGCAGGCGAAACTCGGTCGGACCAAGGTCCAGCTTGATCGTGCCACTGTCGTCCTCGCCGGTGACACGATGGGTGGCCGGGTCCAGCCGCAGGCCATTGATCGCCACCACGTCGTCGGTCAGCTGCGGCGCCCGGCGGCGCAGCACGGCCTTGATGCGCGCCAGCAACTCCTTGGGCGAAAACGGCTTGGTAACGTAGTCGTCGGCGCCGGCTTCCAGGCCCATCACCTTGTCCTGCTCCTCGCCGCGGGCGGTCAGCATGATGATCGGGATCTGGCGGGTGCGGTCGTTGGCCCGCAACTCCTTGGCGAAGTTCGCGCCCGACTTGCCCGGAAGCATCCAGTCCAGCAGCACCAGGTCGGGCAGCACGTCGCTCATCAGCGACAGCGCCTGCTCGGCGTTATAGGCCCGGATCGGATAGTGCCCCGCGTGCTGCAGGTTGACGGCGATCAGTTCGGCGATCGCCGGTTCGTCTTCGACGACGAGAATACTGCTCGGCATGTGTATCGTTCTCCGCAATCAGGCGGCTCAGCTCAGGGCTTCGCGTTCCATGTCCTCGCGCGAGACATGGCGGACGTCAGTCCCCTTGACAATGTAAATGATAAATTCCGCGATGTTCTTGGCGTGGTCGCCGATGCGTTCCACCGCCTTGGCGATAAAGAGGAAATCCAGCGCGACCGAGATCGTGCGCGGGTCTTCCATCATGTACGTGATGAGCTTGCGCACAAAGCCGCGGAATTCCTCGTCGATGGCCTTGTCGTCCTTGACGATGCGCGCCGCCGCCACGGTATCGAGGCGGGCGAAGGCATCCAGCGCCTGGCGCAGCAGCGAGATCGCCATCTCGCCCGACAGCTTCACCTCGGCATAGTTGATGCTGTGCGCCGACGCGTCTTCCATGATGTGCTTGGTGCGCTTGGCGATCTTCTCCGCCTCGTCGCCGGCGCGTTCCAGGTTGGTGATGGTCTTGGAAATGGCCATCACCAGGCGCAAGTCGCGCGCGGTCGGCTGGCGCCGGGCGATGATATTGCCGCAATCGGCATCGATCTCGACTTCCAGCGCGTTAAGCTGCTGCTCGCGTGCGATGACCTGATCGGCCAGGTCGGCATCGAAGTCGGCCAGCGCGCGCATGGCAACTTCGATCTGCGATTCGACCAGCCCGCCCATCTGCAGCAGCTTGGTGTTGATCGCATTGAGGTCGGCGTCGAACTGGGTCGACAGGTGCTTGTCAGTCATGGGTTTCTCCTGGCCGCTATGGATATGCTAATCCTTGCCCTGCTTTCCAGCTTCGGAATCAGCCGAACCGGCCGGTGATGTAATCTTCCGTTTCCTTTCGGTGCGGCTTGATGAAGATCTTCTCGGTCTCGCCAAACTCGATCAGCTCGCCCAGGTACATGTAGGCGGTGTAGTCCGAGCAGCGCGCGGCCTGCTGCATGTTGTGGGTAACGATCACCACGGTGTACTCGTCTTTCAACTCGGCGATCAGCTCTTCGATGCGGCCGGTGGAGATCGGGTCCAGCGCCGAGCACGGCTCATCGAGCAGCAGCACTTCCGGGCGGATGGCGATGCCGCGCGCGATGCACAGGCGCTGCTGCTGGCCGCCGGACAGGCCGTAGCCCGACTGGTGCAGCTTGTCCTTGGCTTCGTTCCACAGCGCCGCCTTGGTCAGCGCCCATTCCACGCGGTCATCCATTTCCGAGCGCGACAGCTTCTCGAACAGGCGCACGCCGAAGGCAATGTTGTCGTAGATCGACATTGGGAACGGCGTCGGCTTCTGGAACACCATGCCGACCTTGGCGCGCAGCAGGGCGATGTCCTGCTTGGCGGTCAGCAGGTTGTCGCCGTCCATGTTGATCTCGCCCTCGGCACGCTGCTCGGGATAAAGGGCATACATCTTGTTGAAGGTGCGCAGCAGCGTCGACTTGCCGCAGCCCGAGGGGCCGATGAAAGCCGTGACCTTGCGGTCGGGGATCGACATGTTGATGTTCTTCAGCGCATGGAACTGGCTGTAGTAGAAGTTCAGGTTGCGCACATCGATCTTGGCGCGTACCGAATCAGGGATGTCGATGACGGTGGAGGTCATTGCGTTCTCTCGCTTGCAGTCAGCTTGCAGTCTTCAGGGCGAAACGTTGGATAGGTCGTTGCGCCGCTTATTTCTTCTTGAACAGGATGCGCGCCAGGATGTTCAGGGCCAGCACGCCGACGGTAATCAGGAACACGCCCGCCCAGGCCAGTTGCTGCCATTCGGTGAACGGGCTCATGGCGAAGCGGAAGATGGTCACCGGCAGGTTGGCCATCGGCTTGTTCAGGTCGGAGGTCCAGAACTGGTTGGACAGCGCGGTGAACAACAGCGGCGCGGTTTCGCCGGCGATACGTGCCACCGCCAGCAACACGCCCGTCACAATGCCGGCATACGATGACTTCACCGTGATCGACATCACCATCTTCCACTTGGGCGTACCCAGGGCGAAGGCCGCCTCGCGCAGTGCGTTGGGCACCAGGTTCAGCATGTTCTCGGTGGTGCGCACCACGATCGGGATCTGCAGCAGTGCCAGCGCGCAGATGCCTGCCCACCCCGAGAAGTGGCCCATGCGTGTCACCACCAGCGCGTAGACAAAGAGGCCGATCACGATCGACGGCGCCGACAGCAGGATGTCGTTGATAAAGCGGATAAGGCTGGCCAAGGGCGAGCGCTGGCCATACTCGGCCAGGTAGACGCCGGCCAGGATGCCCAGTGGCGTGCCGAACAGCGTGGCCATGCCCACCATCACGAAGCTGCCGAAGATGGCGTTGGCCAGGCCGCCGCCAGCGGTATTGGGTGCCGGCGTCATCTGCGTGAACAGGTCCAGCGACAGGCCGCCCACGCCCAGCGTGACGGTGGTCCACAGGATCCACGCCAGCCAGAACAGGCCGAAGCCCATCGCCACCAGCGAAGCGGTCAGCGCGTACAGGTTGACGCGGCGGCGGCGGGCCTGCAGGCGCGCGCGCACCGCATCGGCATCGGGACGGACGGCGGGGATAGATACGGAAGACACAGCTTGGCTCGCTTGGCTCGCTTGGCTCGCTTGGCTCATTTGGCGCCCTCATTCTTGGCGAGTCGCAGCAGCAACAGCTTGGACAGCGCCAGCACCACGAAGGTAATGAAAAACAGGATCAGGCCCAGCTCCATCAGTGCTGCGGTATGCAGGCCTGCGCCGGCTTCGGCGAATTCGTTGGCCAGCGCCGAGGTGATGCTGTTGCCCGGCGAGAACAGCGAGGCGCTGTCCAGCAGGTTGGTATTGCCGATCACGAAGGTGACGGCCATGGTCTCGCCCAGCGCGCGCCCCAGGCCCAGCATCACGCCGCCGATGACGCCGGCGCGGGTGTAGGGCAGCACCACGTTCCACATCACTTCCCAGGTAGTGCAGCCCACGCCGTAGGCGGATTCCTTGAGCAGCACCGGGGTGACTTCGAACACGTCGCGCATCACCGAGGCGATGTACGGGATGATCATGATCGCCAGGATCACGCCTGCGCAAAGCAGGCCGATACCCAGCGGCGCGCCCTGGAACAGCTTGCCGATCACAGGCAGCTGGCCCACCGTGGCGGCCAGGGGCTTCTGGAAATACTCGCCGAAGATCGGCGCGAACACGAGCAGGCCCCACATGCCGTACACGATCGACGGCACTGCGGCGAGCAGCTCGATGGCGGTGCCGAGCGGGCGGCGCAGCCAGGTGGGCGACAGCTCGGTCAGGAACAGGGCAATGCCGAAGCTCACCGGCACCGCGATGATCAACGCGATCAGCGAGGTCACGATGGTGCCGTAGATGGGCACCAGCGCGCCGTAGACATCGGCGGGAGGATCCCACTCCGCGGACCACAGGAAGCGCGCGCCGAAGGCCTCGATCGAGGGCCAGGCGCTGATTGCGAGCGAGACGATGATGCCGCCCAGCAGCAGCAGCGTCACGATGGCGGCGCCGCGCGTCAGGCCGCCGAACAGGATGTCGCCGAGCCGGCTCGGAGGCTGGACGCCGCGGGTGTCGGAGGGAATAGTCGCCATGTCGGAGAATTCAGGGTGGATCGCCACTCCCGCCTGGGCGGGAGCGCGGTGACCGGGCGAGATTCAGGCTGCCCGGCCACCGGCCCAGCGCACGCGCGGGGGCGGCGATGCCGTCAGATCAGTACAGCGCCTTGCCCGAGGCGTCCTTCACGCTGGTCTTCCAGGTCGAACGGATCTGGTTGACCACGCTCTCCGGCAGCGGTACGTAGTCCAGGTCGGCGGCCATGTTGGCGCCGCTCTTGTAGGCCCAGTCGAAGAACTTCAGCACTTCCGCGCCCTGCGCCGGCTTTTCCTGGTTCTTGTGCACCAGGATGAAGGTGGCGCCGGCGATCGGCCATGCATCCTTGCCCGGCTGGTTGGTCAGGATCTGGTAGTAGCTCTTGTTCCATTCCGCGCCGGCGGCGGCGGCCTTGAAGGCATCGTCGCCCGGCTTGACCACGGTTCCCGACGCGTTCTTCATGTTCACGTGGGTCATCTTGTTCTGCTTGGCGTAGGCATACTCGACGTAGCCAATGGCGCCGTTCAGGCGCTGCACGAAAGCGGCCACGCCCTCGTTGCCCTTGCCGCCGGTGCCGCCGCCCGGCCAGTTGACCGTGGTGCCCTCACCCACCGTGCCCTTCCAGTCAGCGCTGACCTTGGACAGGTAGTTGGTGAAGATGAAGGTGGTGCCCGAACCGTCGGCGCGGCGCACCGGCAGGATGTCCTGGCTCGGCAACTTGGCCTGCGGGTTCAGCGCCTTGATCGCGGGGTCGTCCCACTTCTTGATCTTGCCCAGGTAGATATTGGCCAGCACCTCGCCGGTGATGGTCAGTTCGCCCGGCTTCACGCCTTGCAGGTTGATCACCGGCACCACGCCGCCGATCACCGTCGGAAACTGGACCAGGCCCTGCTTGTTCAGTTCCTCGTCCTTCAGCGGCGCATCCGAGGCGCCGAAATCGACCGTCTTGGCGCCGATCTGCTTGATGCCGCCCGACGAGCCGATGGATTGATAGTTGACCTTGTTGCCCGTTGCTTTGTTGTATGCGTCGGCCCACTTGGAATACACGGGCGCCGGGAAGGAAGCGCCTGCACCGGTAATTTCCGCCGCGAACGCAGTACCCGCTACGACCATCGAAACGATGCCTGCCACGGCAGTCTTGACCAGCTTCATATGTCCTCCAGAGAACATTGGTTGGGAATGACAAATTTTTGACAAGACGAACTGTATGCTCCCTATATGACAATTCCGTGACATCTTTAAATCTTCTTGAAAGCCGCTGCCAGCTTGGGTTTCGAGTCGCCACCGAACCGCCATGCCGGTGCAATGTGACGGCGGTTAATTGCGAAATTGCATAAAAAAACGCCGGGGTGAGCCCCGGCGTTTGCCGAACTGCTGCGACTGATCAGGCGCTCAGCGCATCAGCCAGCGTCTTCGCGGCGCGCTCGGCCATGTCGGCCTGCTCAGCCTCCACCATCACCCGTACTACAGGCTCAGTGCCGGAAGCGCGGATCAGCACCCGGCCACGGCCTTCGAGTGCCGGCTCGACCTCGGCACGCGCGGCTTGCAAGCCGGCATGCGACTGCCAGTCGAAGCCCTTCTGCACGCGCACATTGATCAGCGTCTGCGGGAATAGCGACACACCCTCCAGCAGCTGCGCGAGCGTCTTGCCGCTGCGGCGCAGGGCCGCGAGCACCTGCAGCGCCGAGACGATGCCGTCGCCGGTGCTGTGGCGATCGAGGCACAACAGGTGGCCGGAGCCCTCGCCACCCAGCGTCCACCTGCGCTTGTTCAGCTCTTCAAGCACATAGCGGTCGCCGACCTTGGCACGCACGAATTCCACGCCCTGGCGCTGCAGCGCCAGTTCCACCGCCATATTGGTCATCAGTGTGCCCACCGCGCCGGGCACCACCTGTCCGTTGGCCTGGCGGTCGCGCACGATCAGGTACAGCAGTTCGTCGCCGTTATAGAGGCGGCCGTCGGCGTCCACTACCTGCAGCCGGTCGGCGTCGCCGTCAAAGGCCAGGCCCAGGTCGGCACCGTTGGCCTTGACCGCCTCGATCAGCCTGGCGGGCGCGGTGGCGCCATAGCCTGCGTTGATATTGCGGCCGTCCGGCTGGTTGCCGATCGAGACCACGTCGGCGCCAAGTTCATGGAAGACGTGCGGCGCGATGTGATAGGCGGCGCCATGGGCGCAATCGACCACCAGCTTCAGGCCGTGCAGGTCCTGCTCATGCGGGAAGGTGCTCTTGCAGAACTCGATGTAGCGCCCCGGCGCGTCGTTGATGCGCCGGGCGCGGCCCAGGTCATCGGAGGGCGCACACAACATCGGCTCGTCGATGGCGGCCTCGATCTCGGCCTCCACCGCGTCGGGCAGCTTGTCGCCGTCGGCTGAGAAGAACTTGATGCCGTTGTCGTAGTAAGGGTTGTGGCTGGCCGAAATCACCACGCCGGCCGAGAGGCGCAGTGCGCGCGTCAGGTAAGCAATGCCCGGCGTCGGCAGCGGCCCCGTCAGCAGCACGTGAACCCCGGCCGACGTGAAGCCGGCTTCCAGCGCAGCTTCGAGCATATAGCCCGAAATGCGGGTGTCCTTGCCGATCAGCACGGTCGGGCGGCCCTGCCCGGTCTTGGCGCCGTGCGCCAGCACCTTGCCGGCGGCATGGCCCAGTCGCATCACGAAGTCAGGGGTGATCGGCGCCTCGCCAACGCGCCCCCGGATGCCATCAGTCCCGAAATACTTGCGTGTCATTCGCTGTTCCCTTTCTGTTCTGTCTTGCGTTGCACTGCCTGCGCTCTGTGGCGCCTGCCTTGGATTGACGGGATGGTTCAGGCCGCCGTGACGGACTCATTGCGCACGGCCCACCAGGTCTTGACCGCGTCCACGGTCTGCTCCACATCATGCACCCGTACGATAAACGCACCGCGCTCTACCGCACACACCGCGGCAGCAATGCTGGCGGCAATTCGTTGCTGTGGCGGACGGCCGCCCAGGATCGCGCCCAGCGTAGATTTGCGCGAGATTCCCGCCAGTACCGGCAGGCCTTCCAGCGCGATCCGCGGCAACTGGCCAAGAAGGCGCAGATTATGATCCGGCGTCTTGCCAAAGCCAAACCCCGGATCGAGGGATAGGCGCGCGTCGTCGATGCCGGCAGCGCGCAGCACGGCAATCCGTTCGGCCAGGAAATCCGCCACCTCGCCGACCACATCCTGGTAATGCGGGTCTTCCTGCATGGTTTGCGGATCGCGCTGCATGTGCATCACGCACAGCCCCGTTCTTCCCGCCACGGGTGCCGCCAATACCTCCACCGCGCCTGGCATGCGGAAGCCCCAGATATCGTTGATGAGATCGGCACCCGCCGCCATGGCGGCACGCATGACCTCCGGCTTGTAGGTGTCGATCGACAGCGGCTTGCCGCAGTCGCGCAGCGCCTCGACCACCGGGATCACGCGTGCCAGCTCATCCTCGAGCGGCAGCGCGGCCGAGCCCGGGCGGCTGGATTCCCCGCCGATGTCGATGATGTCCACGCCCTCCGCGATCATCTGCTCGGCATGGCGCACGGCAGCATCGCGGCCGGCGTGCTGGCCACCGTCCGAGAACGAGTCGGGCGTGACATTGAGGATGCCCATCACGAGCGGGCGCTCGTCTAGCGCAAAACGGAAGCGTCCGCACTGGAAATACCGGGTCTCTGGAATCTGCTGCAAGGTCGGAATACTCAATAAAGCGGTGCGCGAACCCGGCCGCGCCAAAGGAAAAGCCGGTGCACCAGGCACCGGCTTCAGGGTCATGCATCACACAGCCAGCATGCAGGCGTCGTCAGGCCGACGAGCTGATGCGATCAGGCCGTGGCAGGCGCGTTGGTCGGCGCCACCGGCGAGCCGCCCGGAGGCGTGCTGCCGCCACCGTTCGGACCCGACACACCGCGCGGCGGACGTGGCGGCTTGCCAGCCATGATGTCGTTGACCTGGTCGGCATCGATGGTTTCCCACTCCATCAGCGCATTGGTCATGGCCTCGACCTTGTCGCGGTTGTCTTCGAGCAGGCGCTTGGCCAGCGCGTATTGCTCGTCGATGATGCGGCGGATCTCGGCGTCGACCTTCTGCTGCGTGGCTTCCGACACGGTCTTCGAAGACAGCTTGCCGAACATGCCGTCCTGCTCGGTATCCACGTAGACCATGGCGCCGAGCGAATCGCTCATGCCGAAGCGGGTCACCATGTCGCGGGCGATCTTGGTGGCGCGCTCGAAGTCATTGGAGGCACCGGTGCTCATGGCGTTGAGGAAGACCTCTTCCGCCGCCCGGCCGCCGAAGAGGATGGCAACCTCTTCCAGCATGCTGTCCTTGTACTTCGAATACTTGTCATGCTCGGGCAGCTGCCAGGTCACGCCCAGCGCCCAGCCACGCGGCATGATGGTGACCTTGTGCACCGGGTCTGCCTTGGGCAGCAGCTTGGCAACCACCGCGTGGCCCGACTCGTGGTAAGCCGTGGCGCGGCGCTCTTCCTCGCGCATGACCGTCGACTTGCGCTCCGGACCCATGTAGATCTTGTCCTTGGCGTCCTCGAAGTCCTGCATGTCGACCACGCGCTTGTTGCGGCGGGCGGCAAACAGCGCGGCCTCGTTGACCAGGTTGGCCAGGTCGGCGCCCGAGAAGCCCGGGGTACCACGCGCGATCACCGAGGCGTCGACGTCGTTGCCGATCGGCACCTTGCGCATATGGACCTTCAGGATCTGCTCGCGGCCTCGGATGTCCGGCAAGCCCACGTAGACCTGGCGGTCGAAACGGCCCGGACGCAGCAGCGCCTTGTCCAGCACGTCGGCGCGGTTGGTCGCGGCGATCACGATCACGCCGGAATTGGCCTCGAAGCCGTCCATCTCGACCAGCATCTGGTTCAGCGTCTGCTCGCGCTCGTCGTTGCCGCCGCCCATGCCGGCGCCACGATGGCGGCCGACCGCGTCGATTTCATCGATGAACACGATGCAGGGTGCCTGCTTCTTGGCGTTCTCGAACATGTCGCGGACACGCGCCGCGCCCACGCCGACGAACATTTCAACGAAGTCGGAACCCGAGATGCTGAAGAATGGCACCTTGGCCTCACCGGCAATGGCACGCGCCAGCAGCGTCTTGCCGGTACCCGGAGGGCCGACCAGCAGCACGCCGCGCGGGATGCGACCGCCCAGCTTCTGGAATTTCTGCGGGTCTTTCAGGAAGTCGACCAGTTCGACCACTTCTTCCTTGGACTCATCGCAGCCGGCCACGTCCTGGAACGTGACGGCGTTCTGGTTCTCGTCGATCAGGCGCGCACGCGACTTGCCGAATGAGAATGCGCCGCCTTTCCCGCCGCCTTGCATCTGGCGCATCATGTAGAACCAGAACACGATGATCAGCAGGGTCGGCCCGAGGTAGTACAGCGCCTGGACCAGCACGTTGGGTTCGTCATCCGCCTTGCCGGTCACCTGGACGCCGTACTTCATCAGGTCGCCGACCATCCAGATGTCGCCCGGCGAGATGATGGTGTACTTGGCGCCTTCCTTCGGCGAGACCACCAGGTTGCGGCCCTGCACGTCGACACGCGACACCTTGCCGTTCTTGGCGTCATCCATGAACTGCGAATAGGTGACGCTGTCCTGCGCACGGGGCTTGTCGAACTGCTTGAAGACGGTAAACAACACCAGCGCGATCACGAGCCAGATTGCCGCCTTTTGAAACAGGTTGTTATTCAAGGCCGAACTCCTTTGCAATTGCCTTGCCAACGGATAGCTGCATTGTAATGCAGCGCCCGCCCTCGGGGGGAAACAGCGAAACTATGACGCCGATAGGTGCGGGTGGGGCACTTTCGCCCTCTTGTTTTCCCTGGCCTCGATCGGATCAGTTAATCCACCGCCTTCAGGTAGCGCCCAAGGATAAAGGTTTCGGAAGATTTGTCGCGTGACGCCTTGGGCTTGCGCTTCGCGACCACTTTGAACTGCCGTTTGAACTTTTCCACGATCTGGCTATAGCCGCTCCCGTGGAAACACTTTACCAGCAATGCGCCTTCCGGCTTCAGGTGGGCCTGCGCAAACTCAAGGGCCAGATCGCACAAGTACTCGATCCGGGCCGAATCGGCAGAGGCCACACCAGACAAATTGGGGGCCATGTCGGAGATAACAAGGTCGATCTTGTCGCCACCGGATGCTTCCAGCACCAGGCTTTCGAGCTGCCGGAAGACCTCTTCCTCGCGGAAATCGCCCTGGATGAAAGTGACGTCAGCGACAGGTTCCATCGGCAGGATATCGATCGCGACCACAGCGCCGTCGATCTTCCCGTCCCTGGCCCGCGTCGACGCAGCCAGCTTGTTGCGTGCGTATTGGCTCCAGCTGCCAGGGGCAGCACCCAGGTCGACGATGACCTGCCCTGGCTGGATCAGCTTGTCCTGCTCGTCGATTTCCTTGAGCTTGTAAGCCGCGCGGGCACGGTAGCCCTCCCGTTGCGCCATCTTCACGTACGGGTCGTTGATGTGGTCGTGCAGCCACGAATGGTTGAACTTGTTCTTTGCCATGCCAGATCCAGCCTGTTGCCTGCCCCGGCACGCGGCGTGCGCCGCGTGCCAAGGTTTTTCTACTGTTTTGATGATTTTGCCGCCCGACAGTGCCGGATTGACGGATAATACGCGCCAATTCGCGCTCCGCCCGCCTGCCGAACCGGCACCCGCCGGGCCCGCCGCGCACCAAACTCCAGCGCCACCGGCGCCAACCTATGCCCGCACTACAACTGATTCCCGCCCAGCGCTCCGAACTGCGCTCCCGTGCCCATGCCCTGAACCCGGTCGTCATGGTCGGCGCCGAAGGCCTGACCCGCGCCGTTCTCGCCGAAATCGACCGCAGCCTGGCCGCGCACGACCTGATCAAGATCCGCGTGTTCGGCGATGATCGCGACGCGCGCATTGCCATCTACGAAGAAATCTGTGACGCGCTGCACGCCGCGCCGATCCAGCACATCGGCAAGCTGCTGGTGGTCTGGCGCCCGGGCGAGGCACGCCTGAAGGAAAACCAGCCGGATAGCCTGGGCCGCCTTGCCACAGCCCGCCGTGGCGGCGCCGCGCCGCGCACCGTGACTGTCAAGAAACCCAGCGCCGCACCGAACCGGCGCCCGACCCGCAAGGAAGTGACCGTCCTCGGCAACGAGCGCGTCACCGCGGGCGGCAACGTCAAGCGCGCGCGCGCGCGGCCGACCAGCCAGAAGAAGAAAGCCCTGGGCTGACCGGCCCGCTCCTTCGACACGGCCACCGCCCGGTGGCCGCAGCACTCACTCCCCGGCCGAACGCGGCGCCGAAGCGCGCCATACCAGCACCAGCGCGAGCAGGCTTTGCAGCAGGTAGAAAGCACTCGAGGCGCCGTGCAGCATGCCGAACTGCGCCTTGTAAGGCGATTCCGATACCCCCAGCCCCAGCGCCTGTGCCTTTTCCTTGAGGCTGCCCATGAAGGGCTGGATGCCGAAGTAGCCGACCAGCACACAGCACAGCATGCCGAGCACCAGCCAGCGCAGGCTGCGATAGCGGTTGGCGCCGCGGCGGATCATCACGTTGCACAACACCAGCTGCAGCACGCCGATGGTCACGCCCACGATGGCTTCGGTATGGAACAGGTGACCGGCGATCATCCCGGCCATCTCGCGGCTGGGCAGTACCGAGAACAGCGTCGGCGCCACCATGTAGCCAACCGTCCACAGGCTGCCTGCCCAGACCACCGTCAGCAGCAGGAATAGCCGGTGCGGCAGCGGGGGCAGGCTGTTATAGGAAGAAGAGAACACGTGCCGGTCTTTCCGGTGGCCGGAGGCGGCCGACTGCCGCACCCGGCCCGACCGGCCTCAGATATAGCGGACAGTAATGACTTCGTACTCGCGCTCGCCGCCAGGGGCCAGCACGGTGGCGACGTCGCCTTCGAACTTGCCGATCAGCGCGCGCGCGATCGGCGAACTGACCGAGATCTTGCCGGTATCCAGGTCGGCCTCGTCATCGCCCACGATCTGGTAGCTGACCGGCCTGCCGGACTCCAGGTCTTCCAGGTCGACGGTCGCGCCGAAGACGATGCGGCCATCGGTATCCAGCTGCGTCGGGTCGATAACCTGCGCGGTCGACAGCTTGGACTCTACTTCGAGAATGCGGCCTTCGATAAAGGCCTGCTTTTCCTTGGCGGCGTCGTATTCGGCGTTTTCAGAGAGGTCGCCTTGAGCGCGTGCTTCGGAGATGGCATTGATCACCGCCGGACGCTCGACAGCCTTGAGGCGCTGCAGCTCTTCCTTGAGCAGCTCTGCGCCACGCTTGGTAATCGGAATGGTGCTCATGTCTTTGTTCAACAAAAAAATGAGCCGCAGCGGAGCTGGAGCCATCCTGGCAATACCGGCCAGGCACTTCCGCTCAACCGCGGCTTTCAGACAGGATCGAAGGGCCGCACAGTGCTTACGCTGGTGCCAGGCCGACTCGATCGACGAATTTGACGTAGTTTAGGCCAAGAAGCCCGCCGGCATCAACACCGGCGGGCTTCCGGGCACTGCCGCCCCATGACCGGACGCAAGCGCCCGGGGGGATGGCAATGTGCAGCGTTGCTTACGCCAGCGTGCCGTGCAGGCCTTGCAGGTCATAGACCTCCAGGCTCTGCATGTGCTTCAGGCCTTCCACCGCGGCGCTGGCGCCGGCGATGGTGGTGTAGTAAGGCACGCGGTTGGCCAGCGCCGAGGTACGGATCGAACGCGAATCCGCGATCGCGCCGCGGGTTTCGTCGACGGTGGTGAACACCAGCGCCAGTTCGCCGTTCTTGATCATGTCGACGATGTGCGGACGCCCGTCCTTGACCTTGTTCACCACCTTGACCGGGATGCCGGCGGCCTCGATGGCCGAGGCGGTGCCGCGGGTGGCGACGATCGGGTAGCCCAGGTCGTGCAGCATGCGGGCCACGGCAACCGCGCGCGGCTTGTCGCTGTCCTTCACGGTGATCAGCACGGTTCCCTTTTCCGGCAGGCGCGAACCCGCCGCCAGCTGGCTCTTGAACAGTGCCTCGCCGAAGGTCTTGCCCACGCCCATCACTTCGCCGGTGGAGCGCATTTCAGGTCCGAGGACCGGATCGACGCCCGGGAACTTGTTGAACGGGAACACCGCTTCCTTGACGCTGTAGTACGGCGGCACCACCTCATCGGTAATGCCCTGTTCATCCAGCGACTGGCCTGCCATGCAGCGTGCGGCGATCTTGGCCAGCTGCATGCCGGTAGCCTTCGACACGTACGGCACGGTACGCGAGGCGCGCGGGTTCACTTCCAGCACGTAGACGGTGTCGACGCCGTCGTTCTGCTGGATCGCAAACTGCACGTTCATCAGGCCGACCACGTTCAGCGCCTGGGCCATGGCGGCGGTCTGGCGCTTCAGTTCGGCGACGGTCTCGGCCGACAGCGAGTACGGCGGCAGCGAGCAGGCGGAGTCGCCCGAGTGCACGCCGGCCTGCTCGATGTGCTCCATCACGCCGCCGATGAACACGCGCTTGCCGTCGCTCAGGGCGTCGACATCGCACTCGATGGCGTCATTCAGGAAGCGGTCCAGCAGCACCGGGGAGTCGTTCGACACCTTGACGGCCTCGCGCATGTAGCGCTCGAGGTCACGCGGCTCATGCACGATTTCCATCGCGCGGCCGCCCAGCACGTACGACGGACGCACCACCAGCGGGTAGCCGATCTCTTCGGCCAGGCGCAGCGCCTCGTCCTCGGCACGTGCGGTGCGGTTCGGCGGCTGGCGCAGGCCCAGGTCCTGCAGCAGCTTCTGGAAGCGCTCGCGGTCTTCGGCGGCGTCGATCATGTCGGGGCTGGTGCCGATAATGGGCACGCCGTTGGCTTCCAGGTCCAGCGCGAGCTTCAGCGGGGTCTGGCCGCCGTACTGCACGATCACCCCGACCGGCTTCTCGATCGCGACGATCTCCAGCACGTCTTCCAGCGTCACCGGCTCGAAATACAGGCGGTCCGAGGTGTCATAGTCGGTCGACACGGTTTCCGGGTTGCAGTTGACCATGATGGTCTCGTACCCATCTTCGCGCAGCGCCAGCGCGGCGTGCACGCAGCAGTAGTCGAACTCGATGCCCTGGCCGATCCGGTTCGGGCCACCGCCCAGCACCATGATCTTCTTCTTGTCGGTCGGGTTGGCTTCGCACTCGCCATGCTCGGCCTCGTAGGTCGAGTACATGTAGGCGGTGTTGGTGGCGAACTCGGCCGCGCAGGTGTCAACGCGCTTGTAGACCGGGCGCACCTTGTGGGCGATGCGCGCCTCGCGCACGGCCTTGGCGTCGGCCTTCAGCAGCCGCGCCAGGCGGCGGTCGGAGAAGCCCTTCTGCTTCAGGTGGCGCAGTTCTGCGGCCGACAGGCTTTCCAGCGTGCGTGCCTTGACCAGGCCTTCGGTCTTGACGATGTCTTCGATCTGGGCCAGGAACCACGGATCGATATCGGTCTCGCTGTAGACCTCTTCCAGCGACATGCCGATGCGGAACGCATCGCCCACGTACCAGATGCGGTCCGGACCCGGCTCGCCGATTTCTTCGACGATTTCGTCGCGGTCGGTCGACTTCTCGTCCAGGCCATCCACGCCCACTTCCAGGCCACGCAGTGCCTTCTGGAACGATTCCTGGAAGGTGCGGCCCATCGCCATCACCTCACCCACCGACTTCATCTGGGTGGTCAGGTGGCTGTCGGCCTGCGGGAATTTCTCGAAGGCGAAACGCGGCACCTTGGTGACCACGTAGTCGATCGAGGGCTCGAACGACGCCGGGGTCGCGCCGCCGGTGATCTCGTTCTTCAGCTCGTCCAGCGTGTAGCCCACGGCCAGCTTGGCCGCGACCTTGGCGATCGGGAAGCCGGTGGCCTTGGATGCCAGCGCCGACGAACGCGACACGCGCGGGTTCATCTCGATGACGATCATGCGACCGTCCTTCGGGTTGATCGAGAACTGCACGTTGGAGCCACCGGTGTCGACGCCGATCTCGCGCAGCACGGCCAGCGAGGCGTTGCGCAGGATCTGGTATTCCTTGTCGGTCAGGGTCTGCGCCGGGGCCACGGTGATCGAGTCGCCGGTGTGGATGCCCATCGGGTCCAGGTTCTCGATCGAGCAGATGATGATGCAGTTGTCCTGCTTGTCGCGGACGACTTCCATCTCATACTCTTTCCAGCCCAGCAGAGACTCTTCGATCAGCAGCTCGCGCGTCGGCGACAGGTCCAGGCCGCGCTTGCAGATCTCTTCGAATTCCTCGCGGTTGTAGGCAATGCCGCCGCCGGTGCCGCCCAGCGTGAACGAGGGGCGGATCACGATCGGGTAGCCGGCGGTGCCGGTGTCCTGGGCGATGCGGCCCTGTACGGCAACGGCTTCATCCATCGAGTGGGCGATGCCGGACTTGGCCGAGCCCAGCCCGATCTTGGTCATCGCGTCCTTGAACTTCTGGCGGTCCTCGGCCTTGTCGATGGCCTCGGGCGAGGCGCCGATCAGCTCGACCTTGTACTTGTCCAGCACGCCGTGGCGGTGCAGGTCCAGCGCGCAGTTCAGCGCGGTCTGGCCGCCCATGGTCGGCAGGATCGCGTCAGGGCGCTCCTTCTCGATGATGCGCTCCACCACTTCCCAGGTGATCGGCTCGATGTAGGTCACATCGGCCGTGTTGGGATCGGTCATGATGGTCGCCGGGTTCGAGTTGACCAGGATGACCTTGAAGCCTTCTTCGCGCAGGGCCTTGCAGGCCTGGGCGCCGGAGTAGTCGAACTCGCACGCCTGGCCGATGATGATGGGGCCCGCGCCGATGATCAGGATGCTCTTGATGTCTGTGCGTTTTGGCATTGCACGCTCTCTTTATAGGCCGGCCCGCTTGCATGCGGGCCGCACCGGTAATCAGGGAATCCGTTCCGGATTCGAATAATGTCGGCTGCAGTTGTCGCAACCGCGCCGCGTCAGTTCATGGTCGCCGTAGCCAGCTTGGCGCCGAAGCCGATAAACATCGCCCCGACTCCGCTCGCCATCCCCGCCGACAGCCGCCGCCGGCGCCGGAACGCGTCGGCCAGCTTCGCGCCCACGAAGATGATGGTGGTCAGGTAGGCGAAGCTGCACAGCTGGCACACCACGCCCAGCACGGCGAACGACAGCACCGGCCAGGCAAAGGCCGGATCCACGAACTGGATGAAGAACGAGATGAAGAACAGGATGGCCTTCGGGTTCAGCAGGCTGATCAGCAGCGCCTTGCGGAACGGGTCGGACTGGTCCGCCACGCTGGCCGGCACCGCCTTGTCCGCCGTATTGTCCACTGTGGCCGCGCCGCGCGAGGCCCAGCTGCGCATCGCGCCGCGCAGCATGTTGAAGCCGATCCACGCCAGGTAGGCCGCGCCGATGTACTTCACCACGTAGAACAGCGCCGGGCTCGCCTTCAGCAGCGAGGCCACGCCCGCCGCCGACAGCACCATCAGCACCTGGTCGCCCAGGAACACCCCGCACGCGCCCTTGTAGCCGGCGCGCACGCCACGCTGCGCCGCCACTGACAGCACATACATCGAGTTCGGCCCCGGCAGCAGCACGATAAAGATCGTGCCGAGCAGGTAGGTCCAGAAATCGGTGATGCCGAAGGCGGTTTGCATGAAGGCATTCATGGGATGTCCCGTGGTCCAGTGCTGTCCTGTCGCGCTAATTTGCGTGCTTACTTGCGCGCGTCGGTCATGTGCTGGATGAAGCGGTCGAACAGGTAAGCCACGTCGTTCGGGCCGGGCGAGGCTTCCGGGTGACCCTGGAAGCAGAACGCCGGCTTGTCGGTCAGCGCGAAGCCCTGCAGCGTGCCGTCGAACAGCGACACGTGGGTCACGCGCGCGTTGGCAGGCAGCGTGTCGGCATCCACCGCGAAACCGTGGTTCTGCGACGTGATCATCACGCGGCCGTCCTCCAGGTCCTTGACCGGGTGGTTGGCGCCGTGGTGGCCGGCCTTCATCTTCAGCGTCTTGGCGCCTACGGCAAGGGCCATGATCTGGTGACCCAGGCAGATGCCGAAGGTCGGGATGCCGCGCTCGATGAACTCGCGGGTGGCGGTGATGGCATAGTCGCACGGCTCGGGGTCGCCGGGGCCGTTGGACAGGAACACGCCGTCCGGATTCAACGCCAGCGCGTCGGCGGCGCTTGCCTGGGCCGGCAGCACCGTCACCTTGCAGCCGCGCTCGGCCAGCATGCGCAGGATGTTGAACTTGACGCCGTAGTCATAGGCGACCACGTGGAACTGCGGCTTGTCCTGCTTGCCGTAGCCTTCGCCCAGCGCCCACTCGGACTGCGTCCACTCGTACGGCTCCTTGACCGAAACCACCTTGGCTAGGTCCATGCCGGCCAGGCCCGGGAACGAGCGGGCCAGGTCGATGGCCTTCTGCACGTTGTCCTCGCCAGCCAGGATGCAGCCGTTCTGGGCACCCTTCTCGCGCAGGATGCGGGTCAGCTTGCGGGTATCGATGCCGGCGATCGCCACCACCTTTTCCTGCTTCAGGTAGTGCGCGAGGGTGTGTTCCTTGCGGAAATTGGAGGCCAGGATCGGCAGATCCTTGATGATCAGGCCGGCGGCATGGACTTTCGTGGCTTCGACATCCTCAGGATTGACACCGTAGTTGCCGATATGCGGATACGTCAGCGTGACGATCTGCCGCGAATAGCTCGGGTCGGTGAGGATTTCCTGGTAACCGGTGATGGCGGTGTTGAACACCACTTCACCGATGGTATGGCCGGAAGCGCCAATGGAATAGCCACGAAAGACCGTGCCGTCTGCTAGCGCGAGAATGGCGGACGGAAAAGACGGTAACACGGGTAGGCTCCTGCTGGACTCACCCCGTGACCGACCAATCGACGCCTCGTGCCTCCCAGGCTGGATCCGTGACGGCGGCAGCGGCATTGCGCCGATGCGGTCGGATCCGGTCGCGGCATGCGCTTTGCTTCACATAAAGTATGAACGGCAAAGGCGGCGCGAATGGGGGCGGCGGAAGGTGGAAAGCGGTTGGCGCTAGGGTGAAGGGTTCTGAAAGCGAAACTTTCGAATTATATCCCGCGCCACCCAATTTCTCAAGTTTTCAAGGACTTGCATCACGCGGGCGCCCGCCGCGGACACCCGGCATGCCGGTGCCCGCGCCCTGGTCCGCCGGTGTGCAGATCCCGTTACGCATCCGGCGGGACGACCGCCGTCACCTCGATTTCCACCTTGGCGCGCGGCTCAACGAGGTCGGCCACTTCAACCGCCGTCATCGCCGGAAAGTGACGGCCAATGATGGCGCGGTAGTGCTGGCCGATCGACCCGTAAGCCCCGACATACTCCGCCTTGTCCTTCACATACCAGGTCATGCGCGCGATATGTTCCGGCCTGGCACCGCCCGCGGCCAGCACGTCGACCACGTTGCGCAGCGCCTGCGCCACCTGCAGGCCGAAATCGTCGGTCTCGAACTCGCACTTGCCATTCCAGCCGATCTGGCCGCTGACAAAGAGCAGGCGGCTGCCGGCCTGGATCTCGGCCATGATGCCATTGGCATAGCCACGCGGAGGCGCCCAGTCGGGCGGCTGCAGGATTTTCATGGTGGATGTCCTGTTGCTTTCTGATTGATGGATTGGGGAATTCAATTGCGAATGCAGTAGTAGACCGGTCAGGCCGTCGCCACGAGATAGGCCGCCATGGCCTCGCGCACGGCGTCCGGCAACGGTTGCGGCGCGATCGAGCCGGTGTCGACGCAGACCAGCCGCTGCGTCACTTCCATGCGGGTATCGTCGTGCGGCCCCGCGAAGCGGATCGCCAGCGTGAAACTGGACTGTCCGAGCTTGAGCACGCGCAGCTCGCGCGTGAGCACTTCGCCCAGCCGGCTCGGCGCCAGGAAGCGGCATTCCAGCTCGGCGGTCGGTACGCCGGCCCGGCCCTCGCCATGCATGACGTCGAAAGGCCAGCCCAGCGCTTCGCCGAACCAGTCTTCGATGAAGTCGTTGAGCATCTCGAAGTAGCGCGGGTAGAACACGATCCCGGCCGCGTCGCAGTGCTTGAAGCGCACCAGGACGGTGCTGCGGAAGACCGGGCTCATGATTTGCTCCCACCGTGCTTGGCGCCGTTGCCCTGCTCCGCCATCTGGCGCAGCCGGAAGCGCTGCAGCTTGCCCGTCTCGGTGCGCGGCAGCGCTGGCACGAACTCGATGCGGCGGGGATACTTGTACGGCGCGATCTGGCGCTTGACGAAGTCCTGCAGCGCGGTGCGCGTGGCGTCGTCAGCGGGTACGCCTTCGCGCAGCACCACGTAGGCCATGACCACCTGCCCGCGCCCGTCGTCTGGCGCGCCGACCACGCCGCACTCGGCCACCGACTCGTGCTGCATCAGCGTGCTCTCCACCTCGGGGCCAGCGATGTTATAGCCGGCCGAGATGATCATGTCGTCGGAACGCGCCTGATAGAAGTAATAGCCGTCCGCGTCGACCGTGAAGGTATCGCCCGGCAGGTTCCAGCCCGCCTTCACGTAGTTGGCCTGGCGCGGATCGTCCAGGTAGCGGCAGCCGGTCGGGCCCTGGACCGCCAGCTTGCCCACCTGGCCCGGCGGCAGCGGCCGCATCTCGTCGTCGACGATCTGCGCCACGTAGCCGGGCACCACCTTGCCGATCGCACCCGGCCTGATCTCGGCGCCCGCGCTGGAGATAAAGATATGCATCATCTCGGTGCCGCCAATGCCGTCAGTCATCTCGATGCCGGTGGCGGACTTCCAGCTTTGGCGGGTGGCATCGGGCAGCGCCTCGCCGGCCGACACGCTCTGCCTCAGGCTCGAGATATCGAAGCGCGGCGCCAGCGCCGCCATCTGCCGGTAGAACGTGGGCGCGGTGAAGACGATGGTGGCGCGGAAGTCGTGGATCAGCTCCAGCAACGCCTCCGGCGTCAGCCTCTCCGCCAGCACCGTGCTGGCGCCGATGCGCAGCGGGAAGCACAGCATGCCGCCCAGCCCGAAGGTGAAGGCGATCGGCGGCGTACCGCAGAAGATGTCGTCCGGCTCTGAGCGCAGCACATGGCGCGGGAACAGGTCGCACATCGCCAGCACGTCGCGGTGGAAATGCATGGTGCCCTTGGGCTGCCCGGTGGTGCCGCTGGTGAAGGCGATCAGGCAGATATCGTCGCTGGCGGTGTCGCAAGCGTCGAAGCTGTCGGGCTTGCCCGCCATCGCGGCTTCCAGCGAGCCTTCGCCGGTGCCGTTGAAGTACAGCGCACGGGCCAGGGTCGGGCAATGGAATTCCCCGCCGGCCCGCTGGTTGGCGTCAAGATCGTCGCGCAGCCGCGCATCGCACAGCGCCGCCGTGACCTGGGCCTTGTCGACGATCTGCTTCAATTCCTTGGCGCGCAGCAGCGGCATGGTCGGCACGGCAATCAGGCCGGCCTTGATGGTGGCGAGCCAGCTTGCCGCCATCATCAGGTTGTTGGGGCCGCGCAGCAGCACGCGGTTGCCGGGCACCAGCGCCATGTCTTCGACCAGCACATGGGCGATGCGGTTGACTAGCGCCGCCAGCTGCGCGTAGGTCACCGTCTCGATCTGGCCCGCCAGACCATTGGGGCGGTGGCGGATGGCGACGCGCTCGCCGCGGCCTTCGCGCACGTGGCGGTCGACCAGCTCCACCGCGCAGTTCATCCGCGCCGGGTAGTCGGTGTCGGCGTTGAAGCGGAACACCGGCCACTGCTCGGGCGGCGGCAAGCGGTCGCGGGCGAAGGTATCGAGGTGGGCGGTGGTCGCCATGGCTTGTCTCCTGTCTGCTCTGTCGGTACGGCAGTTCCGGGGCGGATCGCTCAGGCCTTGCGGCCGGCCAGCGTCTCGCGGGCGATGATCAGCTTCTGCACTTCGGTGGCGCCTTCGTAGATGCGCAGCGAGCGGATCTCCCGGTACAGGCTTTCCACGCGCGTGCCGACCTTGACGCCGAGGCCGCCGAACATCTGCACCGCGCGGTCGATGACCTGCTGCGCGTTCTCGGTCGCGACCATCTTCGCCATCGCCGCTTCGCGGGTGGTTCGCTCTTTCTTGACATCCCGCAGCCAGGCCGCGCGATAGGTCAGCAGCGCCGCCGCGTCGATGGCCGTGGCCATGTCGCCGATGGCGGCCTGCGTCAATTGCAGGTCGGCCAGCACGCCGCCGAACATCGGCCGCGCGCACGCGCGCGCCAGCGCATCGTCCAGCGCGGCGCGGCCGAAGCCCAATGCAGCAGCGGCAACCGAGGCGCGGAAGATGTCGAGCGTCATCATCGCCACCTTGAAGCCCTGCCCCGCCTCGCCCAGCCGGTTGCCAACAGGCACGCGGCAGTTGTCGAAGCGCAGCGTGGCCAGCGGATGCGGCGCGATCACGTCAATGCGCTCGGCGATGGTCAGGCCCGGCGTGTCGGCATCGACCACGAAGGCAGAGATGCCGCGCGCACCCGGCGCTTCGCCGGTGCGCACGAACACGCAATAGAAATCCGCGATGCCGCCGTTGGAGATCCAGGTCTTGGCGCCATCGATCACATAATGCTTGCCGTCTTCCGACAGCCGCGCGCTGCACTGCATCGCCGCGACATCGGAACCGGCCTCGGGCTCGGACAGCGCAAAGGCGGCGATGGCCTCGCCGCGCGCCACGCGCGGCAGGTATTGCGCGCGCAGCGCTTCACTACCCGCAATCGAAATCGCACCCGAGCCCAGCCCCTGCATCGCGAAGGCAAAGTCGGCCAGCCCGTCGTGCCGCGCCAGCGTCTCGCGCAGCAGGCACAGCGAGCGTGAGTCGAGCGCAGGCAGCGCGCCACCGTGCGCGGCCGGCACGCAATAGCGCAGCCAGCCCGCCTGGCCCAGCTGGCGCACCAATGCACGGCAGGCGGCATCGGCATCGCTGTGGTCGACATGCAGGTGTTGCGCGCACCACGCGTCGAGCTCGCGCTCCAGCATGCGGTGCGCGTCGTCGAACAGCGGCAGGTCGAGATAGGTCTTGTCTGACATCGCGGCTCCCTGGCTCAGTCGCCTTCGAACACTGGCTTGGATTTGGCCACGAAGGCCTCGTAGGCGCGGCGGAAATCGCGCGTCTGCATGCAGATGGCCTGTGCCTCGGCTTCGGCTTCGATGGCCTCGTCCAGCCCCATGTTCCACTCCTGGTGCAGCAGCTTCTTGGTCACGCCGTGGGCGAAGGTCGGCCCGGCGGCGAGCTGAGCGGCCAGCGCCTGCGCTTGTGCCAGCACGGCCTCGGACGGATGCAGCGCATTGAAGAAGCCCCACTGCAGCCCTTCCTCCGCGTTCATCGCGCGGCCGGTATAGAGCAGCTCGCTGGCGCGCCCTTGCCCGATCACGCGCGGCAGCAGCGAGCACGCGCCCATGTCGGCACCGGCCAGGCCCACGCGCACGAACAGGAACGCGGTCTTCGCCTGCGCCGTGCCCAGCCGCATGTCGGAGGCCAGCGCCATCATGGCGCCCGCGCCGGCACAGATGCCGTCGACCGCGCTGATCACCGGCTGCGGGCATGCGCGCATCGCCTTGACCAGATCGCCGGTCATGCGCGTGAAGTCGAGCAGTTCGGGCATGGTCATCTGCGTCAGTGGCCCGATGATCTCGTGCACGTCGCCGCCCGAGCAGAAGTTGCCGCCGGCGCCGGTGACCACCACCGCCTTGATGTCGCTGGCGTAGCACAGCGCGCGGAACAGGTCGCGCAGCTCGGCATAGGAGTCGAAGGTCAGCGGGTTCTTGCGCTCCGGCCGGTTCAGCGTGATGGTGCCGACCTTGCCGTCGTCGGACACCGACCACAGGAAGTGCCGCGGTTCGTAGCCGGCAAAGCTGCGCTTGTGGTGGCGCATGTCGAGTGCGATGTCAGTCATGGTTCTCTCTCAGGTCCTTGCTCAGGTTTTTGGCTTGTCAGCCCGCCATGACTTCGCCGCCGGCCACCGGGATCGCCTGCCCGGTGATCGCGCCGGCGGACGGCTGGCACAGCCATGCCACGGCGTCGGCCACTTCCTCGGGCTGCACCAGTCGGCGCTGCGGATTGCGCGCGGCCAGTTCGGCGCGCGCCTGGTCTTCGCTGCGGCCGGTCTTGCCGACGATGTTGGCGACGGCGTCGCGCACGATATCGGTCTCGGTATAGCCCGGGCAAACCGCGTTGACGGTCACGCCCTTGGCCGCGGTCTCCAGCGCCAGCGCGCGCGTCAGTCCGATCACGCCATGCTTGGCCGCGCAATAGGCGCTGACGTACCCGTAGCCGATCAGCCCGGCGGTGCTGGCCACGTTGACGATGCGCCCCCAGCCGGCTTCGAGCATCGGCGGCAGTGCGGCTTGCGTGCACAGGAAGGTGCCGGTCAGGTTGACGTCGAGCATGCGCTGCCACAGCGCGGCATCGGTCTTCATGAAGGGGGCGCTGTGCGCCTGCCCGGCGTTGTTGACCAGCATCGATACCGGACCAGCCTGCTCCGTTGCCGCGGCAAAGGCGCACGCTACGCTGCCGGCATCGGCGATATCGGCCGTGACGAACGAGACCATGGCGCCTGCCGGTGCCTGCTCGCGCAGCGCCTGCACCGTCGCTTGCAGCGTGCCGGCATCGCGCCCCAGCAGCGTGACGCTGGCGCCGTCGGCCAGCAGCCGCCGCGCGATCGCTGCACCGATGCCGCGCCCGCCTCCGGTGACCAGTGCGTGGCGTCCGGCCAGTGTTGCCGTGCTGCCGGTCATGCCTGCTTCTCCTGCGCCGCCGCGCGTTCGAGATTGGTTTCCAGTTGCCGCTTGCCGGCCACGTACTGCTTGGGCCAGGCGATGTCGCGGTAGCCGATGCGCGCGGCTTCCTGCAGCGTCCACGCCGGATTGGCCAGGTGGGGCCGCGCGATCGCGCACAGGTCGGCGCGGCCGGCGGCGATGATCGAGTCGACATGATCGGCCTCGAAGATCGCGCCCACCGCGATGGTGGCGATGCCGGCCTCGTTGCGGATGCGATCGGCGAACGGCGTCTGGTACATGCGGCCATACACCGGCGCCTGGTCCGGGCTGACCTGCCCCGACGAGCAGTCGATCATGTCGGCGCCGGCGGCCTTGAAGGCGCGGGCGATCTCGACGGCGTCGTCGGGCGTGATGCCGCCTTCGACCCAGTCGTGCGCCGAGATGCGCACCGACATCGGCTTGTCCTGCGGCCATACCGCGCGCACGGCCTCGAACACTTCCAGCGGATAGCGCAGCCGCGCCGCCAGCGAGCCGCCGAACTCGTCTTCACGCGTATTGGTCAGCGGCGAGATAAAGCTCGACAGCAGATAGCCGTGGGCGCAGTGCAGTTCGAGCCAGTCGAATCCCGCTTCGGCCGCGCGCCGGGCACTGGCCACGAAATCGTCGCGCACGCGATCCATGTCCGCGCGCGTCATCTCGCGCGGGGTCTGCGATTCGCCCGGCAGGTACGGCAACGGCGAGGCCGACATCACCGGCCAGTTGCCCTGCGGCAGCGGGTGGTCCATCGCCTCCCAGCCAAGCTGCGTCGACCCCTTGCGGCCGGAGTGTCCGATCTGCATGGCGATGCGGGCGTCGCTGCTGGCATGCACGAAGTCGACGATGCGCTTCCACGCGTCGCGCTGCGCATCGCTCCACAAGCCCGGGCAGCCCGGCGTGATGCGCGCATCGGGCGACACGCAAGTCATTTCCGCCACCACCATGCCGGCGCCGCCCAGCGCGCGCGAACCGAGGTGCACCAGGTGGAAGTCGCCCGGCATGCCGTCGGTGCAGGAGTACATCGCCATCGGCGACACCACCACGCGGTTCTTCAGCGTGACACCGCGCAGCCGGAACGGCGTGAACATCGGCGGCAACGGCTCGTGCTCGCGCAGCTTCAGGCTTTGCCGCGGCACGCCGGCCTGTTGCGCCAGCCAGTGCTCGAATTGCGCCACGTAACCGGCGTCGCGCACGCGCAGGTTCTCGTGCGAGATGCGCTGCGAACGCGTCAGCAGCGAATAGGCGAACTGCTCCGGCGGCAGGCTGCCGGCGTAGCGCTCGACGTTCTCGAACCACTCGGTCGAATTGCGCGCCGCGTTCTGGATCTTCAGCACTTCCACGCCGCGCGTGGCTTCGTAGCGCGCCAGCGCATCGGGCAGGCCGTCGTGGCCGCTGCCACGGATCTCCTCGGCCAGGTCGATCGCATCTTCCAGCGCCAGCTTGGTACCGGAACCAATCGAGAAATGCGCCGTGTGCGCGGCATCGCCCATCAGCACCACGGGCACGCGACGGCCGTCCGGCAGCGTATTCCAATGCACCCACTGGCGGCAGATCACGCGCGGGAAGCGGATCCAGATCGCCGAGCCGCGCAGGTGCGCCGCGTTGGTGATCAGCTTGTTGCCGTCGAGGTAGCGCGCGAACAGCTTCTCGCAGTACGCCACGCCCTCTTCCTGGCTCATCTCGTCGATGCCTGCGGCTTGCCAGACCGATTCCGGCGTCTCGACGATAAAGGTCGAGGTGTTGTCGTCGAAGCGGTAGGCATGCGCCTGGAACCAGCCGTGCTCGGTCTTTTCGAAGGCAAACGTGAAGGCATCGAACAGCTTGTGTGTTCCCAACCAGACGAAGCGGCACTGGCGCGTATCGATGTCCGGCTGGAAAGTCTCGGCGTAGCGGGTGCGGATGCGGCTGTTCAGGCCATCCGAGGCAATCACCAGGTCGGCCTGGTATTGCATCGCCAGCGCCTGGTCGTCGGTGACATCGTTCTCGAACACCAGCCTGACGCCGAGCGCCTCGCAGCGCGCCTGCAGGATATTGAGCAGGCGCTTGCGGCCGATGCCGATAAAGCCGTGGCCGCCGGAGCGGATGGTGCGCCCGCCGATATGGATGTCGATATCGTCCCAGTGGTTGAAGGCGGCATTGATTTCGGCGGCGCTGGCCGGATCGGCCTGCTTGAGGTTGTCCATGGTGGCGTCGGAGAACACCACACCCCAGCCGAAGGTGTCGTAAGGCCGGTTGCGCTCGACCACGATGACCTCGTTGGCCGGATCCTGCAGCTTCATCAGCAAGCCGAAGTAAAGCCCGGCCGGTCCGCCACCAATACAAAGCACTCGCATCTGTTGCCTCCTGCTTGGCCGCGCCGGACAATGCCGACCGGTCTCGCCACGATCTAGATCAAACTTAAATATTTTATGCTTCAAATATTAGACTGCATCACGAGCCATGGCAAGCCCGCAGTGTGAAGTGTCCGTTTCGACACCTCACACCGCCCGCCGTGCCTGCTTCAGCCCTTCAGCGCGCCCTGGATCTGCTCCAGCGCCGCCGGGTCTTCGATCGTGGTCAGGTCGCCGGGATCGCGCCCTTCCGCCACCGCCTGCATCGCGCGCCGCAGCAACTTGCCGGATCGCGTCTTCGGCAGCGCATTGACAAAGAATACGCGCGCCGGCCGTGCCACCGCGCCGAGCTGCTGCTCGACGGTCTTCATCAGTTCGCCCTCCAGCGCCAGCCGGTCCGCGTCCGTGGCGGTCCGCGCCGGGTCGCGCGCGATGCAGAAGCCCATCGCCACCTGGCCCTTCAGCGCGTCCTGCACGCCCACCACCGCTACCTCGGCCACGGCGGCGTTCGAAGACAGGCTTTCCTCGATCTCGCGCGTGCCCAGCCGATGGCCGGCGACATTGATCACGTCGTCCGTGCGGCCGAGGATAAAAACATAGCCGTCCTCGTCGCGCACGCCCCAGTCAAAGGTGGAATAGCACAGCCGGTTCGGCACCGCCTGCCAGTAGGTGCGCACGAAGCGGTCGTCATCGCCCCACACCGTGCTCATGCAGCCCGGCGGCAGCGGCCCGTCGATCGCGACCACGCCCTTCTGGTTGGGCGGGCATTCCTCGCCGGTGCTCTCGTCGACGATCTTCAGGTCGTAGCCGTAGGCCGGCACGCCCGGCGAGCCCAGCTTGGGAGGCAGCGGCTCGATGCCGCGCTGGATCGCCAGGATCGGCCAGCCCGACTCGGTCTGCCAGTAGTTATCGACCACCGGCTTGCCCAGGCCGTCCTGGATCCAGCGCGCGGTGGGTTCGTCCAGCGGCTCGCCGGCCAGGAACAGCAGGCGCAGGCTGGACAGGTCGTAGCGGGTCAGCCAGGCCGGGTCCTGCTTTTTCAGCACGCGGATCGCGGTGGGCGCGCTGAACATCAGGTTGACCCGGTATTGCTCGACCAGCCGCCACAGGATGCCGCCGTCCGGGCGGATCGGCGTGCCCTCGTACATCAGGGTGGCCATGCCGGCCAGCAGCGGCCCGTAGACGATATAGCTGTGGCCGACCACCCAGCCGATGTCGGAGGCCGTGAACATGGTGTCGCCCGGCTTGCCGCAGAAGATGTATTCCATCGACGTGGCCAGCGCCACCGCGTAGCCGCCGGTATCGCGCTGCACGCCCTTGGGCTTGCCGGTGGTGCCGGAGGTATAGAGCACATACGATGGCTCGCTTGACTCCAGCCATGCGCACGGCACCTGCGCGCCGGCCACGCGCTCGCGCCAGGCGGCATAGTCTTCATCGCGGCCTTCGGTGCGCGGCATGTCAGCCAGCTGGCGGTCGACCAGCAGCACCTTCTCCGGCTGGTGCGACGAAAGCCGGATGGCCTCGTCCAGCAGCGGCTTGTACGGCACCACCTTGCCGGCGCGCGAGCCCGCGTCGGCGCTGATCACCACGCGCGGGCGGGCATCGTCGATCCGGGCCGCCAGGCTGACCGAGGCGAAGCCGCCGAACACCACCGAATGGATCGCGCCGATGCGCGCGCACGCCAGCATCGCAAATGCGGCCTGCGGGATCATCGGCATGTAGATCAGCACGCGGTCGCCCTTGCGCACCCCCAGTCCCTGCAGGATCGCCGCCATGCGGTTGACCTCGTCGTGCAACTCGGCGTAGGTGTAGGTGCGGGACTGGTCGACTTCGGTCGAGACCCAGTGCAGCGCCGGCTGGCTGGCGCGCGCCGCCAGGTGGCGGTCGACCGCGTTGTGGCACAGGTTGGTGCGCCCGCCTACGAACCAGCGGGTGAACGGCGCGCGGCTGTTGTCGAGCACCTGGTCGAACGGGGTTTCCCAATCGATGCGCGCCGCCTGTTCGGCCCAGAACCCTTGCGGGTCGGCCAGCGAACGGGCATGCACGGCATGGCTTGCCGTCATGGCAGTCTCCTTCGCGTCTGCGGTCGTTGTGATGATGACGGTAGTTTGCCACCGGCGCGGGCCTGGGGGAAACGGGATTCGGAGGGGTGCCGCCCGCGGCGGGTGCACACAGCGGATGCAAAAAAGGCGTGCCGCCGGCACGCCCTCTTGCTCTCAAGCGCTGCGCTCAGCGCGTCTTGCTGCCCTTGCCGCTGGCCTTGACGCTGGACTTGGCCGATGCCTTCACCGGGCCCGCCTTGGCCTCGCGCGCCACCTTGGCCGGCGCCGCCTTGGCACCGCGGCGCGAAGAGGCTTCCACCGTGATGCGCTTGCGCGGCTCGGCCTTGCCTCCCTGTGTCGATACACGCACGATCCCGCCCTTGCTGCCGCGTTCGGCACGCTCTTCGCGCTCGGCCCGGTCGGCCCGTTCGGCACGCGCCGCGCGCACCGCGCCGGCGCCGCGCACCGGCACCATCAGCACCAGGCTCTGCCCTGCCACCAGCTTGGTGCCGGACAGCTTGTTCCACGACTGCACCTGACCCGGCGACACGCCGTAGCGACGCGCCACCGATGCCACCGTATCGCGCCGGCTGGCGCGCACCACCACACGGCGCGCATCGGGCAGGTCGGGCTCCATCGCCAGCATGGCGGTGTCGGCCAGGCTCGCGCTGATGTCCTGGTCGTGGCGGCCCGAGCGCGGGATCATCACGGTCGAACCGGCCTTCAGGCGCATGCCCTTGGGAATGCTGTTGATTTCCCGCAGCGTGTCGGCATCGACATTGAGCCGCGCCGCCAGCGATTCGACGCGCTCGCGCCCGTCCACGGTGACCGCGGTCCAGCTCGACAGCCCGCCGCGATAGGTGTTCAGGTTGTACTGGAAGCGCTCGGCATTGTCGAACGGCAGCAGGATCTGCGGGTTGGATGCCCCCAGGATCACCGGCCGGTTGAACGACGGGTTCAGCGCCTTGAACTCTTCCAGCGTCATGTCCGCCAGCTTGGCGGCGAGATTCACGTCGATATCGCGCGACGTAGTCACCGTGACGAAGTACGGATGGTCCGGGATCTCGGGCAGCCTGACACCATACACCGCCGGGTTGGCGATGATGTTCTTGACCGCCTGCAGCTTCGGCACGTAGTAGCGCGTCTCGTTGGGCATGGTCAGGCTGGCGTAGTCGGTCGGCAGCCCGCGCGCCTGGTTGCGCGCGATCGCACGCGACACCGCGCCCTCGCCCCAGTTGTAGGCCGCGAGCGCCAGGTGCCAGTCGCCGAACATGTCATAGAGCCGCTGCAGGTAGTCGAGCGCGGCATCGGTCGAGGCCAGCACATCGCGGCGCTCGTCGCGGAACATGTTCTGCTTCAGGTTGTACGACTTGCCCGTGCTGGGAATGAACTGCCACATGCCGGCGGCCTTGGCGCTGGACTGGGCCTGGGGGTTGAACGCGCTCTCGACGAACGGCAGCAGTGCCAGCTCGGTAGGCATCTTGCGGCGCTCCAGCTCCTCGACGATGTGGTACAGATAGCGGCTCGACCGCCCGACCATGCGCTCCATGTATTCCGGGCGCTGCGCGTACCACTGGGTGCGGTCATCGACCAGCGTGCCCTCCAGGTCCTGCATGGCAAAGCCGCGCCGGATCCGGTCCCAGATATCGTTGGACGGGCCGCGCAGCCAGTCCAGGCCGCCCTGGTCGACATTGATGGTGGAAGTGGATGACTTGTCGCTGAGCGAATTGAGCGGGTCCTGGCGCCTGGCGGTCTGGGCGGTCGCGCCGTTGGCATCGGCGTCAGGCGGCGTAGGGGTGCTGGCGC
Source organism: Cupriavidus consociatus (assembly GCF_017814975.1). Taxonomy (GTDB): domain Bacteria; phylum Pseudomonadota; class Gammaproteobacteria; order Burkholderiales; family Burkholderiaceae; genus Cupriavidus; species Cupriavidus consociatus. The sequence continues at coordinate 23,353 of NZ_JAGIQA010000001.1, read as the reverse complement.
AGGCTGCAAGCAGCGCCGCACACGCAACTACCGCCAGTAATCGACCAATTTTCATTAAGTTCTCGAATCGTGACGCCAAAAGGATGCGTGATGCTAAAAAAAACGGCCAATCGCGTCAATCAGATTTTTCTAGGTAGCAGCCCGAAAGCCTTGACCCGTAAGGGTTTTCGGCCGGTCCTGCCTTCAATTTAGCGGAAATTGTCCTTCCACCCACGCAGCGCGCCAAATGCTTTTGCATCGCTGTCGGTGGCACCGCCGTGCGCCGACACCGCGGCACGCACCGACGGCTCGCGCGAGCGCAGGAACGGGTTGACCTCGCGCTCATGGGCAATGGTGGTCGGCAACGTCGGCGTGTCCGCGGCGCGCAGTGCATCGACGCGCTGCTCCCACGCAGCCAGCGCGGCATTATCCGGCTCGACCGCCCGGGCGAAGCGCACGTTGCTGCGCGTGTACTCGTGGGCGCAGTAGACGCGGGTGTCGCCCGGCAGGCCGGCAAGTTTGTCGAGCGACGCCAGCATTTGCGCCGGCGACCCCTCGAAGAGGCGCCCGCAACCGCTGGCGAACAGCGTATCGCCGCAGAACACGGCGCGACCCGCTTCGCCCAGGTCGCCCACGTAGGCGATATGGCCGGCGGTATGCCCGGGTACGTCCAGCACCCGCAGCGTCACCGCGGGCTCGGCCAGCGTCACCTCGTCGCCTTCGCGCAGCGCCCGGGTGCGTCCGCCGATACGTTCGCCGGCGGGTCCGAGCACCGGCATCGGCGCGCCCGAGGGTGTGCTCGGGTGTGCCGCCAGCAGGTCGGCAACGCCGCCCTGGTGATCGCCGTGGTGATGGGTGATTACAATAGCGCCCAGAGCCAGCCCCCGCTGCGCCAGAAAGTGCTCCACCGGCGTCGACTCGCCGGGATCGACCACGGCGGCATGATGCCCGTCGTGAATGGCCCAGATATAGTTATCCTGGAACGCCGGGATCGGCTCAACCTTCAACATGCGCATGCTCCTATGTCCAATCGTCCCAATCGCCGGAACGGCGAGTACGGCCAGCGCGGCGGCCTGAATGGTCCCAATGGTCCGATTGTAAGCTGGGAAGACTGGCTGGCCTCGCCGCCGGGCGAGTACATGCTGCGCTGGGAAGCGCAGCAGTACGACCGCACCGTGGCAGACATCTTTGGGTACCACGCCGTACAACTGGGCATGCCGCACGTCGATACCCTGCGCGAAAACCGGATGCCGTTCTCGGCGCTGGCGCTGGACCCGTCCAGCGGGCCGCACGGGCCGCGCATGGCACATCCGGACGCGCGCCAGCTGCTGTGCCGCTTCGACGAGCTGCCGTTCGACACGCAGAGCGTCGACCTGGTAACCCTGCCCCATATCCTGGAATTTGCCGAAGACCCGCACGAAGTGCTGCGCGAAGTCTCGCGCGTGCTGATGCCCGAAGGGCGCGTGGTGGTCACCTGCTTCAACCCGATGAGCCTGTGGGGCGCGCGCCAGGGCATGAACCGGCTCGGCGCCACGCCCTTCCTGCCGACCGATGCGCAGCAGATCGGCTTCGTGCGCATCAAGGACTGGCTCAAGCTGCTCGGCTTCGACATCATCCGCGGCCGTTTCGGCTGCTACTGCCCGCCCTACCGCACCGAACGCTGGCTGCAGCGCACCGCCTTCATGGAAAAGGCCGGCGACCGCTGGTGGCCGATCTTCGGCGCGGTCTATATGATCTCGGCGATCAAGCGCGTGCGCAACATACGACTGGTCGGCCCGGCGTGGAAAGCCAAGCCGGCGCTGGCACCGGTGGCAACGCCGGTGGCAACGCCGACCGGCACCCACGGCAAGACACCCGGCGACGATCACTGAGCCGGAACCGCGGCGGAACCACTTACGCGCCGGCCGCGCTACGCGGCCGGCTCTCAACGGAATTCCATGCAAGAAGTCACGATCTACTCCGACGGCGCCTGCAAGGGCAACCCTGGCCGCGGCGGCTGGGGGGCGGTGCTCGTCGCCGGCACCAATGAAAAGGAACTGTTCGGCGGCGAGCCCAACACCACCAACAACCGCATGGAGATGACCGCGGTGATCGAAGCGCTGCGCGCGCTCAAGCGGCCCTGCACCGTGCGCGTCTACACCGATTCGCAGTATGTCCAGAAAGGCATCAGCGAATGGCTGCCCGGCTGGAAAGCCCGCGGCTGGAAGACCGCCGACAAGAAGCCCGTGAAAAACGCCGACCTCTGGCAAGAACTCGATGCGCTGACCCAGGGGCACCAGATCTCCTGGCACTGGGTGCGCGGCCACAACGGCCATCCCGGCAACGAACGCGCCGATGCGCTGGCCAACCGCGGCGTCGAATCGATCGGCCGCTGAACCTCCGCAACGCCGCAACAAGAACCGCGGAGCAATGCCGCTCCGCTAGAATGCCCGCCATGCGACAAATCGTTCTCGATACCGAAACCACCGGCCTGAATGCCGCCACTGGCGACCGCCTGATCGAAATTGGCTGCGTGGAACTGCTCAACCGCCGCCTGACGGGGCGCCACCTGCACTTCTATGTCAATCCGGAGCGCGACATCGACGAAGGCGCGATCGCCGTCCACGGCATCACGGTCGAGTTCCTGGCGGACAAGCCCCGCTTTGCCGAGGTCGTGCACGAGATCCGCGAATTCGTCGCAGATGCCGAGCTGATCATCCACAACGCGCAGTTCGACCTGGGCTTCCTCGACATGGAATTCCAGCTGCTGGGCATGCCGCCGTTCCGCGAGCATGTCGGCAACGTGATCGATACGCTGCGCGAAGCGCGGCAGATGTTCCCCGGCAAGCGCAACTCCCTTGACGCCCTGTGCGATCGGCTGGGGATCAGCAACGCGCACCGCACGCTGCACGGCGCATTGCTCGATGCCGAATTGCTGGCCGAGGTCTACCTGGCGATGACCCGCGGCCAGGACTCGCTGGTGATCGACACCATGGACAGCGGCGCCGGCGCAGGCGGCCCCGCCGCTACGGCCGACCTGTCTCGCCTCGTACTGCCCGTGCTGCGAGCCACCGAAGCAGAACTGGAAGCCCACTTCGACGTGCTCAAGGGCCTGGACAAGGCCAGCGGCGGCAAAACGGTATGGCAGGAAGCCACGGCCGAGGAACCCGGCACGATGGCCGCCTGAACAAAATGTTTGGAAAAGGGCTTTACAAGATACAGGAAGCTCTGCATAATCTCATTTCTCCGCTGCACGACGGCAACGTCGATGCAGAAAGGGGTGGTTAGCTCAGCGGTAGAGCACTGCCTTCACACGGCAGGGGTCACAGGTTCAATCCCTGTACCACCCACCAGCATTCAGGAAAAGCCAGCTTCGCGCTGGCTTTTTTCTTTTTGCGCCTTCCGATCCTGCCCTCTCCGGAGGCGCAATACGCACCCCAAACGGCCCCCTCCATCACGCCTTCCGCACACCTGCAACAAGTCCATGATTCTTGTTGCAAACAGTTTCGAATTCACCCTTGACATCTGCTAATCTTGAACGCATGGCTCGGCAATGGGCGAGGCAGGCAAGATAAAGCCCCCGGGAGCGGGCCACGGGTCAGTGCGCACAAGAAAGACGTCAATCATGCAGCACTCTTTGAAATACCGGATGGCGTTCGCCACGGCGGGTGTGGTGACGCTGATCATCGTGCTGCGCGCCCTGTACGCCCAGTACTACGCCTACGACAGCCTCAAGCACCTGCGGCAGCAGCAGCAGGACACGCTGGTCGAGCTGGTGGCGGAGCAACTGGACGAAAAGGTGCAAAGCCGTGCCGCGGCGTTGCGCCGTGTGGCCCGGCAGCTGTCGCCGATGCTTTCAGCCAGGCCGGCCGAGCTGCGACGCGCCGCCGAAGGCATGGTCGACATGCCGGACCAGTTCAACGCTGTCTTCCTTGCCGCTCCGGACGGCCAGCTGGTGTTCAGCACAGCCGTGCCGGACAACGTGCGCCTGCGGGTGGAGGACCGTGACTACTTCCGTGATGTCATGCGCGGCCAGCCGCTCGCGGTGTCGGACCTGATCCAGGGCAAGCTGACCAACGCACCGGGCGTGGTGCTGGCCGTACCGCTGCACGGACCCAACGGAGAGGTGCGCGGCGTGGTCGGCGGCGTGCTGAACCTGTCGGGCAGCAATTTCCTGCGCGAGCTGGCGCACAGCCGGGTCGGTGTCACCGGCAGCTTCTGCCTGGTGTCGGGCGGCACCAGTCCGCGCTATGCCATGCATCCCGATCCCAGCCGCGTGCTGACGCCGGCGCGCGCGGTCGACGAGGCCTGCGGCGCCGAACGTCCCGCCTCGATGCTGGAAGTGGTCAGGCCGACGCAGCCTATCGTGGCGCGCTACCTTCTGCAGGCCAACGGCTGGGAAGTGGTGGCCGTGCTGCCGGCGACCGAGGCCTACGCCGTGCTGGTCGATGTGCGCCAGCGTACGATGGTCATTGCCGGGCTGTCGCTCCTCTTCGCCGCCGCGCTGATGTGGCTGGTGATGCGCCGGCTGCTGGCGCCGTTGCAGCGGCTGCACCGCGCCGTGCGCCAGATTGCCACCAACCCCAGCGCACTGGCGGACCTGCCCACCGGCCGGGCCGACGAAATCGGCGAGCTTGCCACCAGTTTTGCCGAAGTGGTGGCGCAGCTGTCCGAGCGCGAGGCCGCGCTGCAGGCCGCCAAGGACCGCGCCGCAGAGAGCGAAAAGCGCATCGAGGCCATCGCCAACCACGTGCCGGACTTCGTTTCCTTCATCGACCGGCAACAGCGCTACGCCTTCGTCAACCAGGCCTACGCGCAGCACTACGGAGTGCCGGCGCAGCAGATCGTCGGGCTGTCCTTGCGCGAGCTGTGGGGCACCCAGGAATACATGGCCTGCCAGCCGTACCTGGAACAGGCCTTCGCCGGGCGCGCGGTGACGTTCACGCGCGAAAGCCCGGATGGCAACGAGTGCATGGAGGTCACCTACCAGCCCGCCTGGAACGATGCCCAGGACACCGTGGTCGGCCTGCATATGTTCGCGCGCAATGTGACGCACGAGCGCCAGAAGCTGCGCAACCTGGAGGCGCAGACCGTCTCGGACCATCTCACCGGCCTGCTCAACCGCAAGGGCTTCGACCGGCGCCTGGCGGAATGCATGGCACGCACGAGCGCCGGTGGCCGCGCGCAGGCTCTGCTGCTGGTGGACCTGGACGACTTCAAGGCGGTCAACGACAACTACGGCCATCCGGTCGGCGACCGCCTGCTGGTGGCGTTCGCGCAGCGCCTGCGTGCCTGCGTGCGCAAGGGCGACGCGGTCGCGCGCATTGGCGGCGACGAGTTCGCGGTGATCCTGGACGGCGTATCCGACCGCAGCGCGATGGACTCGGTCGCCAACGCCATCGTGCAGGCCGCGCGCGTGCCGCTGGTGATCGACGGGCATTCGCTGTCGGCCACGGCCAGCGTCGGTTCGGCGCTGCATGAGGGGCGCCAGGTCATGACCGTCAGCGAGCTGTTCATGCACGCGGACATGGCGCTGTACCAGGCCAAGCGGCATGGCAAGGCGCGCTATGCCGCCCAGCGCGATTGCAACCCTGCGGCCAATGCCGACTCCGGTGTGGCATCGGCGCCCTCCCGGGAGCCTGCCGGCTTGCCGGCCTAGCGGATAAAAAAAAAGGGCGCGCCAGGCGCCCGTTGCGGGTGACAGCGCGCCCGACGCCAGGCCGTGCAGCCTGCCCGGTCGCCGCTGGTCAGCACACCTTGCCCTCCTTCCATGCCTGCAGCAGCTTGTCATAGGGGATGGTCTCGCCCTTGGGCTTCTCGTTGGCCAGCTTCTTCCACGGCGCGTGGTCGCTCGACAGCCACTTGGCCGGGTCGCCCTTCGGGCTGAGCTTGGGCGCGCAGTTGCTCATGCCGGCGCGCTGCAGCCGTGCCATCACCTGGTCCATCTCGTCGGCGAGCGTGTCCATGGCGGCCTGCGGGGTTTTCTCGCCGGTCACCGCGGTGGCCACGTTCTTCCACCACAGCTGCGCCAGCTTGGGATAGTCGGACACGTTGGTGCCGGTCACACGGTCTCCAAACTCAGCTGCATCGGGTCTCCATGTTCGAGATGCTTTCCGCATCACTACGTTCCGCGCGACGCAGGCGCACAATTCTTGGCTTCCGACCGTTTTAGTAACAAAACGAACAGAAAACAAGTGTGCACCGCATCATTTGTTTTCGTTTCTGTTTGAACTAGAATCCCGGCATGACGCTCAATCCCCGCCAGACCGCCCTGCTCGAAGAAGTCCGCACCCAGGGCTTCGCCTCCATCGACGAACTTGCGCGCAAGTTCGGCGTCACGCTCCAGACGGTGCGGCGAGATGTCAACCTGCTGGCCGAGAACGGCATGCTGGCGCGCTTCCATGGCGGGGTGCGGGTAGAAGGCTCCACCACCGAGAACATCGCCTACCGGCAGCGACAGGTGCTGAATGCCGAGGGCAAGGCGCGCATTGCGCGCGCGGTGGCGGCGGCGGTGCCTGAGGGCTGCTCGCTGATCCTGAATATCGGCACCACGGTGGAAGAGATCGCACGCGAGCTGATGCAGCATCGTGGGCTGCGCGTGATCACCAATAACCTGAACGTGGCCAATATCCTGGCGGACAACCCGGACTGCGAAGTCATCGTCGCCGGCGGCGTGCTGCGCTCGCGCGACCGCGGCATCGTCGGCGAGGCCACGGTCGAGTTCATCCGGCAGTTCAAGGTGGATATCGGCCTGATCGGCATCTCGGGCATCGAGACGGATGGCACGCTGCGCGACTACGACTTCCGCGAGGTCAAGGTGGCGCGGACCATCATCGAGCATTCACGGGAGGTCTGGCTGGCGGCGGACACCAGCAAGTTCAACCGCCAGGCCATGGTGGAACTGGCGCATGTGTCGCAGGTCGACCGGCTGTTCACCGATGAGCCGCTGGCGGCACCGTTCGACCGGATCCTGGCCGACAGCGGGGTGAAATGTGTGGTGGCGGAGCGGGAATGAGCGTGCCGGACGTCCGGCTGCTGCTGCCGCGCTGGCGGGAGCGGGGCTGGCGTTGATGGCGGGTGGCGGGGAATGGCGGAGCGAGCCGGCCTTGCGACGCGCCTGCCCTCTCCCCCTGCTCCTCTCCCGGCTGCGGGAGAGGAGAGCAAACCTTCCGGAAGACGAGGGCTTACTTGAAGACGACGGTCTTGTGGCCGTTCAGCAGGATGCGGCGTTCTGCGTGCCACTTGACCGCGCGGGCCAGCGCCACACATTCCACGTCGCGGCCCACGGCGGTGAGCTGGTCCGGGTCCATGCTGTGGTCGACGCGCTCGATTTCCTGCTCGATGATCGGGCCCTCGTCCAGGTCGGCGGTGACGTAGTGCGCGGTCGCGCCGATCAGCTTCACGCCGCGGTCGTGCGCCTGGTAGTAAGGCTTGGCGCCCTTGAAGCTGGGCAGGAACGAGTGGTGGATATTGATGGCGCGGCCGGCCAGCTTGCGGCACAGGCCGTCGGACAGCACCTGCATGTAGCGCGCCAGCACCACCAGATCGATCTTCTGCTCCTGCACCACGTCGAACACGCGCGCCTCCTGCGCGGCCTTCTGCTCGGCCGAGGCGTTCATCAGCGGCAGGTGGAAGAACGGCACGTCGTACGACGCGGCCAGCTGGTAGAAGTCGCGGTGATTGGACACGATCGCCGCGATCTCGACCGGCAGGCCACCCACCTTGGCGCGGAACAGCAGATCATTCAGGCAGTGGCCGATCTTGGACACCATGATCATGACGCGCGGCTTGACCGAGGCGTCGTTCAGCTCCCACTGCATGCCGAACTGGTCGCCCACCGGCGCGAACGCTGCCTTCAGCGTGCCGAGGTCCGGGCCGCCGGCAGCCGCGCTGAAGTGCACCCGCATGAAGAAGCGGCCCGTGTACGCGTCACCGTACTGGTCCGAGTCGACGATATTGCAGCCGTGCTGGAACAGCAGGCCCGAGACGGCGTGGACGATGCCCGGCTGGTCGGGGCACGAAAGGGTCAGGATGAATCCGGTGGTGCTCATGGTGTGTGGTTCTGTCGGAGGGGCGCGGTGTATGAGCGCAACGGCTACGAAGGCCACGAAGGCAGTGAAAGCCTTGGAAGCCTTGGAAGCGCGGGCCAGGCCCGCTGCGCAAGCTCAAGCGCGACGATCTTCGGTGCCCGGCCAGCCGCGCCGGCGAAGGGCATCCAGCGTCACCAGCGTGGCGTCGACCGTCATGGCGCCGCTCGACATGATATCAAGCAATGCGGCCAGCCCCACGCGCTTGTGTTCGCTGACCTCGCCATCCTGATTGCTCGGGACGAATCCTGGCGGCAGCATCAGGTCATAGACATAGACCTGTTCCCACTGCACGCCTTCGGGCAGGTCGCGCAGCACCTCGATCATGCCGTGCGGCTGCACGCGCCCGGCCAGCGCCGGCGGGATGCCGGATTCTTCCTCGCACTCGCGCACCAGCGTGGCCAGCGGGTCGCTGCCGTGCGGCATGCCGCCGGCGACCAGGTTGTCCCACATGCCGGGGTCGACCGACTTGGCAGGGCTGCGCCGCGAGATCCACAGCACGGGGCCGGCTTCGCCGGTCTCCACGATGCCGTTCATGTGCGAGGCAAAGGTCAGCAAACCCAGGAAGCGCGCCGCGGCGCGCTCCACCGCCGCGAGCGCGGGTGCGTCCAGGGCCGAGGTGACCGCGAACAGTTCATGGCGCCAGCCGCGCACGTGCCCGGCATCGGCCAACTGGTGCGCGAGCGCGGCCAGCGCGGCGCTCAGCACGTCGAAGCCGCACCGTCCCGGCAGCAGTTCCACCGCGGCGGTGCCGTCCGCGGCGCCCTCCTCCGGCCCGAGGACGCAGCCCATGCCGCGCAGGATCGCTGCATGCGACCGGGGCAGCCAGCCGACCTGCTGGCCGCCCGCCATCAAACGCAGCTTGCTGGCGGGATCGAAGCGGGTCCGCGCCGCCAGCGAGGCGGCAATGCGTGCCATGTGGCTGGCGTCGGCGCCATCGCCGGATGGAGCCTCGGACGGAACGCCGGATGGCCCAGCGGGCGGCAGGGAAAAGATTTCGGCCATGTCAGATCGGGGCGCCGGCCGGGCCGGCGCATCTTGTCATTTTCAGGATTGAACGCATGAACCAGGCAGCAACGCAAGCCCAGGCGCAGCACGCCGGCCCAGGCCGGCAAGATTCCGAGCCGCAATTTGTGCTGGCGCTCGACCAGGGCACCAGCAGCTCGCGCGCGATCCTGTTCGACCACGCCGGCAGCGTGGTGCGGCTGGTCCAGCGCGAGTTCCGCCAATACTACCCACATCCAGGCCATGTCGAGCACGACCCGTACGAAATCTGGCAGTCGCAACTGGCGGTAGCGCACGAAGTGCTGGCCGATGCCGGCATCTCCGCCACGCAGGTGCGCGCCATCGGCATCACCAACCAGCGCGAAACCACGGTCCTGTGGGACCGCAAGACCGGCGAGCCGGTGGGGCGCGCGCTGGTCTGGCAGGACCGCCGCACCGCGCCGATGTGCGAGGCGCTGCAGGCCGCCGGCCATGGCGAGCTGTTCCGCGAGAAGACCGGGCTGATCGTCGATGCGTATTTCTCCGGCACCAAGCTGCGCTGGATGCTCGACAACATCGAGGGTGCCCGCGATCGCGCGCAGCGCGGCGAGCTGGCGTTCGGCACGGTCGACAGCTGGCTGATCTGGCAGCTGACCGACGGCGCGCGCCATGTCACGGACGTGTCGAACGCCTCGCGCACGATGCTGTTCAATATCCACCGCTTCGAGTGGGACGACGCACTGCTGGCGCTGCTCGACATCCCGCATGCGCTGCTGCCCGAGGTGGTGCCATCCAGCGGCGAGGTGGCGCGCACCGCGGCGCGGCTGTTCGGCGTGGAGATCCCGATCGCGGGCATCGCGGGCGACCAGCAGGCGGCCACCTTCGGGCAGGCCTGCCTGTCGCCCGGCATGGCCAAGAACACCTACGGCACGGGCTGCTTCCTGCTGATGAATACCGGCACCGAGCCGGTGGCATCGCATAACCGGCTGCTGACCACCATCGGCTGGCAGTTCGGCGGGCAAACCCAGTATTGCCTGGAGGGTGGCGTCTTCATGGGCGGCGCCACCATCCAGTGGCTGCGCGACGGCCTGAAGATCATCAACAGCGCGCCAGAGGTCGAGCCGCTCGCGCGCCAGTGCGACGACACCGGCGGCGTGGTGCTGGTGCCAGCCTTTGCCGGCCTGGGCGCTCCGCACTGGGACGCCTTCGCGCGCGGCACGCTGGTCGGCATGACGCGCGGCACCGGCAGGCCGCAACTCGCCCGCGCGGCGCTGGAATCGATCGCGCTGCAGAGCGTCGATGTGCTGGAAGCCATGCAGAAGGACGCCGGCATCGCGCTGGCCGAGCTGCGCGTGGACGGCGGCGCCTCGCGCAGCGACCTGCTGATGCAGATGCAGGCCGACCTGCTCGGCACATCGGTGGTGCGCCCGCGCGTGACGGAGACCACTGCCTTGGGCGCCGCCTACCTTGCCGGCCTGGCCACCGGCTACTGGAGCGACCCCGCGCAGATCGCGCAGCAATGGCAGGTGGAGCGGCGCTTCGAGCCCAACCTGTCGGCCGATGAACGCGGCCACCGGCTGGCGCGCTGGCACCGCGCCGTCGATCGCGCCCGCGACTGGGCGCGCGAGGACGAAGCCGGCGGCCACGGCTGAATCCCGGCCGCCCCCCACTCCGCCAAGATCGTACACATCCCGAACCAAGCGCCATGCAGAAAGTCTCCACCCCGACCCAGCCGCCCACCCGGGCCGCCCTGCTTTCCACCCTGGAGCGCGAACCGCGCTGGGACGTCATCGTCATCGGCGGCGGCGCCACCGGACTCGGCACCGCGGTCGATGCCGCCTCGCGCGGGTACCGCACGCTGCTGGTCGAAGCCGCCGATTTCGCCAAGGGCACCTCGAGCAAGGCCACCAAGCTCGTGCACGGCGGCGTGCGCTACCTGGCCCAGGGCAATATCGGCCTGGTGCGCGAGGCGCTGCACGAGCGCGGCCTGCTCGCGCGCAACGCGCCGCACCTGGTATGGCCGCTGGGCTTCGTGGTGCCGGCGTACCAGATGTTCGACCAGCCCTTCTACGGCATCGGCCTGAAGGTCTACGACATGCTCGCCGGCAACCTCAACCTCGCCGGCAGCCGCTGGCTGAATCACCATGAGGTGCTGGCCGCCGCCCCCAACCTGGCAGAGCACGTCAGCGGGCGCCCGCTGCGCGGCGGCAACCTGTACTTCGACGGCCAGTTCGACGATGCGCGGCTGGCGGTGGCGCTGATGCGCACCCTGTTCGATGTGGGCGGCACCGCGGTCAACTACATGCGCGTGACCGGACTGAGCCAGCAAGGCGGCGTGATCAGCGGCGTCACCGTCCAGGACGCACTGGACGGCGCCACGTTTCGGCTGCGCGCGGACTGCGTGATCAATGCCACCGGGGTCTGGGTCGACGCGGTGCGCCAGATGGAGGACGGCCATGCCCGCACCCTGGTGGCCCCGAGCCAGGGCGTGCACCTGACGCTGCCGCGCAGCTTCCTGCCGGGCGAGCGCGCCATCCTGATTCCAAAGACCGACGACGGCCGGGTGCTGTTTGTGGTGCCGTGGAACGGCCATACCATTGTCGGCACCACGGATACGCCGCGGCGCGACCTGCCGCTCGAGCCCGATGCCGGTGCCGACGATGTCGATTTCATCCTCGAGACCGCCTCGCGCTACCTGGCCAAGGATCCCACCCGCGCCGACGTCACCAGCGTCTGGGCCGGGCTGCGGCCGCTGGTCAGGGCTACCGGCGAAGCCTCCACGGCATCGCTGTCGCGCGAGCATACGATCCTGGTCTCGAAGGCGGGCCTGATCACGGTTACCGGCGGCAAGTGGACCACCTATCGCAAGATGGCGGAAGACGTGATCGACACCGCGATCCAGCGGCAGATGGTGCGCGCCGCGCCATGCGTGACCGCCGAGCTGCCGCTGCACGGCGCCGCCGGACTGCCGGCGGAACTGCCGCTGGCGGATGCGGCCGCGCCGGACCGCTACTACGGCAATGAGCTGGCCACGCTGCGCGCCCTGCCCGGCCATGACCGCGTGCTGGCGGCGGCATCGGGCCTGACCGAAGCCCATGTCCGTTTCGCGGCCCGGCACGAACTGGCGCGGCGCGTCGAAGACGTGCTGGCGCGCCGCAACCGCGTGCTGTTCCTCGACGCACGCGCCGCGCTGCAGGCCGCGCCGGCAGTAGCCGCGGTCCTGGCCGAAGAGTTCGGGGAAGGCGAGGCCTGGCAGGCGCGCGAACTCGACAGTTTCCGCACGCTCGCCGCCGGCTACATGCTGGGCGGCGCCGCGCAGCCCGAGAAACCGGCTGCCACCGCCCGCGCCTGAACGGGGCGACACAAGCCATTGGAACAGCCCCATCGACCATGAATCGCCCGACCTTGAACGCAACCCGCGGCGCACTGCTGCTTGCATTGCTGGCCGCCGTGGGCAGCGCCAGTGCCGGGCGGGCCCCCGGCATCGACGGCGTGCGCTTTACCGACGTGCGTACCGTGCGCTACCAATGCGACGGTGACAAGACGCTGACCGTGCGCTACTTCAACAGCGCGGACAACCAGGCCGCCGTGTTCCGCCTGGACGGCAAGCCGGTGCTGGCGGTGACCACGGTCTCGGCGTCCGGCGCGCGCTATGTCGGCGGGCGCTACGAGTGGTGGACCAAGGGCGATACCGGCACGCTGCGCGACCTGATGCAGCAGGAAAATGCCGCGGCGGCGCTGTCGAATTGCCAGGCAAGGCCCTAGCCGGAGGGCATGCACCGTTGCCGGATCCCACGCCGGCTTTTGAGGCAACGGCGTTCCGGGCGATAATGCGGGGATTGAATCAGGGAGAACACCATGGACGAGATTGAAGATCTGTCCGATCTGCCGATGCCCCGCTTTATCTGGGGCTTCGCCGTTATCGCCGGCAAAAGCGGCGAGGTCATGCACGACGAGTTCGAGTATCTGACCCACACCCGCAGCCCGCGCTTTACCTGCCGCGTGGTCGAGCTGGAAGACATGCCGGCCGAAAGCGAGGAAGACGCCATCGACGGCCGCATCGTCCATCATGACGATCCGCGCCGGATGTTCTATATCACCGACGCCGGCATGGCGCTGGTCAACTTCCAGCTGGCCGACAAGATGCCGGACAAGCAGAAGTTCAAGCGCATTTGCGACGAAGCCATCGCCAACTGGATGCTGCGCCGCGAATTCCTCGACGAGGAGGAAGAGGACTGACCCATCCGATTCCGGTCCCGCCGGATCGTTGCGGCCGCCTGCGCGGCCGCATCTCTGTCAGGCCTGGTCTTGCTCCGGCGGCAGCGCGCCCGTCAGCAATTCATTGAGCAGTCCGCTCATGCCGCCGGGATGATTGGCGGCCAGCGCCTGCAGGCGCCGCGCCAGCGTGCCGTCCAGCTTGCACGCGAACGGCACCAGGCCCTGCTCCTGGTCCAGCCGGCGCTGTTCACGGCGATCCGGCCGCGCCCCGGCGCCGCCAGGAATCCCGCCCCGGGCCGCCGAGGCCTGTTTCAGGCTGTTGGCGATCTTCAGGCCCTTGTTCTTTTCCAGGTCCGTTTTCTTCACGGCAATTTCCGATAGTCTGTCGAGGCCGGCATTGTACGCGCAGGCTGCGGCCGGGCACGGCAACGTCCGCGCTGGAACGTGCTCCGAGCCACGCTACGTGTCGCTGACTTCGATCAGCTCGGCCGCCACGCGCTGGATCTCCGCGTAGACCGGGATGGCGTCCATCGGGCCGGTGCAGCCTACCGCCGTCGCCTGGCTGGCATCCGCCCCCGGCGGCAGAAAGACAAAGGCCATGCCGGGCTGCCAGCCGGGATGCTTGCGCAGGCTGTCATTGAGGATGTCGAGATACTGCGCGCGCGTGAAGACGTGCCTTGCCATCGCTACCTCCGGATCCACTGCCGATGCGCCCTGCGGGCGCGGAATCATGGCGGGGATCGTAGCATGGCAACCATGGCCGGCGTCACCTTGCAGCGCCGGCCCGTGCACGCCTCAGCGCGCACCCGCTTCAACACTCGCCCTTCTTGGCGTGGCCCGGCGGGCAGTGGTAGTTCTTGCCCTTGTTGCCCTTGCCGTTGCCCTTGGAACCGCCCTGGTCCCAGCGACCCGGCACCAGCACCCAGCCATCGCGCGACTGGATCCAGCGCGGCGACTCATAGACATAGCCAGGCCGCTCGCGCTCCCAGCGGCCCGTCTTCCACGCATGCTTATGGCGATGGTCGTCCCAGTCCCAGTAGCCCGGCATCCAGACATAGCCGGGGCGCGGGGCGGGAATGGCCTCGTACATCGGAGCCGGCGGCGGCACGCCGATGGCAATATTGACCGAAACCTGGGCCACCGACGCCGCACTGAAGGCGAGGCTGGAACCCAGCACGGCCGCCAGCAAGACGGTCCGGACGGGCCGGAGCGCTAAATTTGTCATGGGAGCCCTTTCTCGTGGAATGAACACGCGCACAGTCTAGCGCGCGCCGCCGCGGCGCCATGCAAGAAAGGGTGTCCGGGGATCACAAAGATGCTGGCGTGCAACACTCGCTTGCACGCCGGCGGCATCAGTGATCCTCTGCCATTGCCTTGAGCTGGGCCTCGCCGGCATCGCGCGCGGCGTCCGCGGTGGTGAAGGTGTCGTCCGAGACGATGGCGCGACGGACCTGCCGCGCATCGAAGTCGACCAGCGCGACCACCCAGACATAGCGCCCAGCCTGGGGAGCAGTCTGCACGAAAGCTTTCAGGTTCGGCCGGGATTCACTCGTCATGATCCATCTCCTTGAAAAACGTTCTGGAAACGTCGTTGAGGGAAGTGCCGTAACACAAAGGTGTCTGAAAACTCTAGCACACGGTCCATGCCCTTACCCGGCTTACCCGACCTTACCCCGCTTAACCCAGGAGGCTTGCCGGGAGGCGGCCTCGTCGGCAAGGGCCGGCTGGCAGCGAGGCGGCGAAGGGGGATCCCATTGCAAGTGTTGCGTGCGGCACCGCCAAGTCCGCAGCGGGACCACCCTTCAGTCAGCGTCGCGGCAACCGATAAACAGTCCACCGGCCGCCGCCGGCCTGCAGCCCACCCCCGGTCCGAACGACCGGCGCCCGGGTCATAGCCACGGCCGCGGTAACCGAATCACCACAATCGCAGCGCACACGCTCCCGCTTCCCGAACCATGGCTCCTGCCCCGGCCAGCGCCCCGCCTATCTCCCCCGCACGCCGGCGACCGCTGTTGCGCCGGTGGGCCCCCGCCCTGCTGGGCGCCACGCTCGCGTTGCTGCCCGCGGTGCTGCCGCCGGCGGTCACGGCGCAGCCTGCGCCGCAGCGCACCGAGCTGGTGGCACGCGTGGTCTTCAGCCTGCTCGGCTATGCGCGCTGGCCCGTGGAGCGCAACACAGTACGGCTGTGCGTCGACAACGCCAGCCGTTATTCCGCCCGCCTGATGGAAGGCGGCACGCTTGCCACCGGCCGGCCGGTGCAGGCGCGCCAGGTCGACGTGCTGGCCGATACGCTCCAGCCGGGCTGCGATGCGCTCTACGTCGGTGTCATGAATGAAGCCCGGCGCAAGCGGCTGTCAGCCGACCTGACTGGCCGCCCGGTGCTGGTGGTCGCCGAAGAAGACTTCGAGTGCGAGGTCGGCAGCATGTTCTGCCTGAACATCCGCGAGACCCAGATTTCGTTCCGCGTCAATCTCGACACGCTCGCCCGCAGCGGCGTGCACATCCACCCCGGCGTGCTGCAGCTGGGCCGGCGCAAGGGGTCGTCATCATGAGCCCGCGCCAGCCCGGACCGGCCGCCGCACCGCGTCCCACGCTTTACAGCGTGCTGGGCCGCATTCACCTGGGTGTGGCGCTGATCGCCGTGTTTACCGCCGGCCTGCTGCTGACGACGATCGGCGTCACCGCATTGCGCGTCTATGCTGACCACAACCTGCGGCTGGTGGCACGCTCGATCGCGTATACGCTGGAAGCGCCTGTGGTGTTCCGCGACCAGGTGGCCACCGGTGAGACGCTGGCCGTCATCGCCGCGTCGGAAGACATCGCGCGCGCAACCGTCTACGACGCCGACAACCGCGTGCTGGCCGCGTGGCAGCGCCCCGGGCAACCGCAGCTGACCGGCCTGCGCCAGACCCTGGCCGAATGGCTGAGCATGAACGCGGT
This sequence comes from Cupriavidus consociatus, assembly GCF_017814975.1. GTDB lineage: Bacteria > Pseudomonadota > Gammaproteobacteria > Burkholderiales > Burkholderiaceae > Cupriavidus > Cupriavidus consociatus. The sequence goes on along the minus strand of NZ_JAGIQA010000001.1, from coordinate 7,166 downwards.
GGAACAGCCGATCGTGCACCAGGCACAGCAGGTGGGCCTGCTGCGGGTCAGCTGCGATCCCCGCAACCTGCTGCAATTTCTGCTGCGAGGAGCGCTGGGGCTGCTTGGCTGCCTGTTGCTGACGGCAGTCGGCGCACATTACCTGGCCAGCCGCATGCTGGTGCAGATCGTCGAGCCGTTGCGCAACCTGATGCGGGTGGCGCACGCGGTGCGCTCCGAACGAGACTTCGCGCAACGCACGCCGCCGGCGCGCATCGCCGAGCTCAACGCGCTCAGCGACGACTTCAACGGGCTGCTCGATGAGCTGCAGACGTGGCAGAACCAGATGCAGCACGAAAACCGCTCCCTCGCCCACCGTGCCAACCATGATGCGCTCACCGGGCTGCTGAACCGCGCCGCCTTCGTCGAAGCGCTGGAGCATGCGGTGCGACATGCCGCGGCCAACCATGACTATGCGGCGGTGCTGTATCTCGACAGCGACGGCTTCAAGGACATCAACGACCGGCACGGGCATGCCTCGGGCGACGCGGTGCTGGCGGCCATGTCGCAGCGCATCCGTGCCAGCCTGCGCAACGGCGACACCGTGGCGCGCATCGGCGGCGACGAGTTCGCCGTGCTGGCCACAAGCCTGCGCTCGCCGGCCGACGCCATCGATATCGCCGAACACATCTTGCAAGCCATGACCGAACCGATCGCGCTGCCCGACGGCGCCTCGGTGCAAGCGTCCGTGAGCATCGGCCTGGCCGTGTTTCCGGTCCACGCGCAGGCCAGCCAGGCACTGCTGCACGCGGCCGATGCCGCCATGTATGGCGCCAAGCGGCGCTCAGGCGGCATCTGGCAAAGCGCCGAGCCGCGCCTGGATGTTTTGCTGTGAGTCTTGCCTCAGTCGCCGAATGGATTTGGCGCGCGGTTCTCGAGTGACTCATTCAGGTCGAACTCGTCGCGCACCTTGTCGACCACCGCGCGGATGCTGGCCTCATAACCGGTTGCGTTGCCAAAGCCGCTCATGTCCCAGTTGCGGCCGCGGGCATCGCGCGCATGCGGCACCGGGGCGGGCACCCGGACCTTGGCGCCGTCCTCGCCGACTTCATAGATTTGCTGAATGCGCCGGCTGACCTCGTCCTGCAGGGCATGCCGGCCACGCTCGCGCTTGGCCATGGCTGACTCCTCGATGCATGCGCTGGCATCCTATCACGGTGCGCCGGCGTGGTTCAAAGCGCCGCGATCTCGGCCTGATAGGCCGCGTAGAGCCGCGCAAAGACCGGTCCGGGCGTGCCGGCGCCGATGGTGCGGCCGTCGATGGTGACCACCGGCAGCAGTTCCTTGCTTGCCGACGACAGCAGCACTTCGTCAGCCGCGAACAAGTCCTCCCTGGCGACCCGGCGCGCTTCCAGCGGAATCTCCAGCGCCGCGCAGACCTCCTCCATAAAGCCGTAGCGGATGCCTTCCAGGATCAGGTTGTCCTTGGGCGGCGCCAGAACGCGGCCATCGCGCACCACCCAGACGTTGGACGATGAGGCTTCGGTCAGCCAGCCGTCCCGGAACTGGATCGCCTCGACCACGCCGTGCTCCGCGGCATGCTGCGCTGCCAGCACGTTGCCCAGCAGCGAAGTCGACTTGATCTGGCAATTCAGCCAGCGTCGGTCCTCCATCGTCACGCAGGCCACGCCCTGTTCGCGCATGTGCGCGGGCGGCAGCGCCATTGGGTTGGTCATGATCAGCACGGTCGGCACGACTTCCTTGGGGAAGGCATGCGCACGCCGGGCTACGCCGCGCGTCACCTGGATATAGATCATCTGGTCCGACATCCCGTTGGCGCGGACCACTTCGTCGATCAGCGCCTGCCACTGCGTGGCGCTGTGCGGGTCGGTAATCCCGATCGCCTCCAGGCTGCGGTGCAGGCGCGCAAGATGCTGCGCTCCGCGGAACGGCTTGCCGCCGTAGTACGGGATGACCTCATAGATGCCATCGCCAAAGATAAAGCCGCGGTCCAGGACCGGGATGCGGGCTTCGTACAGCGGAATCAGGGAACCATTGAGGTAGACGATGGGGTCGGTCATGGAGCTTCAGGCGGTGGAGAGAATGAAACAATTCTTCCACAGGCCCAAAGGCGAGGTTATGCGCATTTTGCATCGTGTCGATCCCGAATAGCGCAGGTTGCCCGGTGAATCATTGATTCTCATTAACCCATGTGGGGGTGTTCGCTGCAGCACTTCCCGCCCAGAATCAAGGTGTCGTGAGTTGACCCCTCTCGGCATTTCCCGCAGCCCGCCATCGTGCGGGCTTTTTTTTTGCATCACCAGAATTGGGGATGCGCGCCGTGCCGGCAACGACGACGATTAGACCGGGCGGACTGCGACACGCCCAACGCCACTTGAAGCCCTCGCCTACCCTGGCCGAGGGCTTTTTCTTTTCGACGTCATGACGTGAGCCAAAGCCCGTTCATAGCGGGCAATGCGGCCGGAATCCCGGCCCGACAGCACAGGAGCCGAACGCGGGCATTTCGGACTGTTGCGCATCCGGGAGCATGGGAGCGCCGTCTCCCGCGACATTGACCGAACAAGGGCCGGAGTTCAGCGCTACCGAAGAAAGGGGCGGGGCAGGCCCGGCACCACCAACTCGATGCTCGCCAGACGCCTCGCCTTGGCATAGAAGGCGCTGCGCCCTGGCATGGCGTCCAGCAACTCGGGCACCAGCATAGGCTATGAGCTGCCGGATGCGTGCGTAACGGCCATTGGCCGTGCCTGCCGGTGCCGTGCCCCGAACCGGCGATTGACCCAAGACCGCATCGGCTTCTCCACCAGATAGTGGAGGAGAATGGCGGCGCCCAACGTGAGGAGCAACAGGAGCACCGACTGCAGCCAGCCGGGCATGGCGGCCAGGTCGGGCAGGCGGCTCCGGACGAACGCGAACAGGTACTGGGGAATCCGCTGCACGATATAGAGGCAGTACGACACCTCTCCCAGAAACACCAGCGCGCCCACCGACAGCACGCGCGTCAGCGCGTCCTTTTCATAGGACAGCGAGAAGATCAGCCCGGCCGCGCCGGCGACGAACAGGGTGTCCACGGCCAGGCCGACGGCGATGGCGCAGACAAGCAGCGAGATGACGGCACCGAGCACGCAGCCGTCATATTCCGGCATGGCTTCGCGCAGGCGGCACAGCAGCACCCCGAGCAGGAACTCCGGAAGCAGCCGTGCGATGCCACCGCTGAGCGAAAGATGCTCGGGCGAGGTTGCCTCCACCAGCGCGAGCACCGCCAGCGCGCACCCCGCCATCAGCAGGACGCGGGCCTTGTTCATGCGCGGCGCCGCGAGCACGAACAGCGGAAACCAGACATAGGCGAACCATTCCGCGCTGACCGACCAGCCGACATCGTTCCACCCGGCGGGCCCGGCATAGCGCCACGCGCTCAGCAGCAGCAATGCCGATACGAATTTCGAAGCCGTGTAATCGGTGGTTCCGACCACGCCCGTATGCAGCACTACGTCGCGCAGCATGACCGCTGCCGCAAAGACCAGCAGGCACGTGACGTAGGCCGGATAGACCCGTGCAATGCGCGCCACGATAAACGCCCGCCAGTCCAGCCGCTCTCCGGGCGGGGGGGCGTACTGATAGGCCAGGATAAAGCCGCTCAGGACAAAAAAACCGTCGACGCCGAGATACCCATGGTCAAAGAACGTGCTGGTAAAGCCAAGATCGAAGTACGCGCCCTCGGCGCCATAGCGATGGAACCAGTGCCTGCACAGCACCCACAAGGCAAGCAGCCATCGCAAACTTGTCAAAGGTTTGAACTGACGCATATGACCTTCTTCGTAGCAAGTGTTTACAGGCGTAACTGTGACGGGACAGCGATGCGCGTTCGGTGCGGTTGGCGACGTGTTGACGTTTCACGGCCGCATCGAGCCACGGGGCTTGTCGTCCAGGCACAACACTTCTATTTAGAGGGATGCGCGAACCCACGCGGGTGTACGACCATGGTCACGGGCGGTTCCGCGACTCGCCCACCACTACTTCAAGCCCTCGACTACCCTGGCCGAGGGCTTTTTTCTTTGGTTGGCGCAAAGAGGCTGTGGTCCATCCGCACCGCAACAAATCTTTACAACTGAGCTCGTGAATTCCTGCAGGGTTGCCCTAGCCTTTCCCCATGCTTTCCGAAGGAGACGGCCATGCCTTCGTCACGGGACACATTCAGGTTGCGCCGCCCTGGGCGCCGGACGATGAACTGGCATGACGTTGCCTTGATTTCGGCAGCATGGATCGGGTTGTGTCTGGGGCTTGGGTGGACGCTTTCCAAAGCGGCCGGCACCTTCGAATAAGGCTCCGCGGCGCCCCTTCGGAACGGAGGCTGGAAATAGTTTCCCCACCAAATGGGGATGCAAATGTCTTTACATTTACCGGACAATGCCCGGGTCGTGAGTTGACCCCTCTCGGCTTTTTACCCATAGCCCGCCGATGTGCGGGCTCTTTTTTTATGCAGAGCGCGTAGGACGCTGCCGCAGCTGGCGGCACATCTGTTTAGAGGGATGCGCGCCCCGGGCGTTTGCACGAACATCGTCATGGGCGTTTCCGTGACTCGTCCACTTTCTTCAAGCCTTTCATGCCCTCGCCCCCTGGCCGAGGGCTTTTCTTTGTCGGAGTCCTACGGCGCGATGAATGCCGGCGGAGAGCGTTGGCGAAAAGCACAAGAAGCCGTGCAGCGAAGAAAGAGTGGGCCGGCTCAGAAAACAAAAAAGCCGTCCAATTGGACGGCTTCGGATCAATACGGATGTTGTTCTGGCGGAGAGAGGGGGATTCGAACCCCCGATAGGCTATTAACCTATACACGCTTTCCAGGCGTGCGACTTAAACCACTCATCCATCTCTCCGGGAAGTCCGCGATTATAGCAGAGTTGCCCGACGAATCCACAAGTTCGTGCGGTACCGCCCTACCCCCTGCGCAAATACGTCACCAGCCTGTCGATCACCGGCGCGTTGCGCGGCGTGAGCAGGCTGACGATGATTGCCACTGCAAATCCAGCGGGCACGCCAAAGGCACCGGAAGCGATCGGGTCAACGCCAAACCAGCGGTTGCCGAAGATGCCGGTCATGCGGGTGAAGAACGGGTAGTTGACGAAGATGTAGTACACCGCCACGCCAAGCCCCGCGGACATGCCGGCGACAGCGCCGGCCGCAGTCGTGCGGCGCCAGAAGATGCCCAGCACCAGCACCGGAAAAAAACTCGATGCCGCCAGCGAGAAGGCTGCGCCGACCAGGAACAGGATGTTGCCGGGACGCAGCGATGTGACGTATGAAGCGAACAAGGCAACGCCCAGCAGCACGATCTTGGCCGTGGTGACGCGGCGCTGGTGGCTCGCCTGGCGGTCGACCATGTGATAGAAGACATCGTGCGACAGCGCGTTGGCGATGGTGAGCAGCAGGCCATCGGCGGTAGACAGCGCCGCGGCCAGCGCGCCGGCGGCGATCAGGCCCGAGATGACATAGGGCAGCCCGGCGATCTCCGGCGCGGCCAGCACGATCATGTCGGGCTGCAGCAGGATCTCGCCCCATTGCACGATGCCGTCGCCGTTGACGTCGCGGATGCCGAATACCGGCGGATCGACCTTGCGCCATTGCACCACCCATTGCGGCAGTTCCGCATACGAGGTGCCGACCAGGTGCTCGAAGAACTCGTACTTGACCAGCGCGGCCAGCGTCGGCGCGGACACGTACAGCAGCGCGATGCAGAACACGGCCCACGCCACCGAGTTGCGGGTCTCCTTGACGGAGGGCGTCGTGTAGAGGCGCGTCAGGATATGCGGCAGGCTGGCGGTGCCGACCATCAGGCAGAACACCAGCAGCACAAAGTTGAGCCGCTTGGTCTTGCGCTCCTGCTCGGACGCCGCGGGGTATGGCTCGGTGGACGACATCGAAGGCCGGCTGCGCGCAAGCGCCTCTTCGCGCTGCAGGCTCCACTGCTGCTGCGCGGTGGCGGGATCGCGCGGGAATTCCAGGCGCTCGCGTTCCAGCGCCTTGATTTCTCGTAGCGGCGCATTGCGCGCGCGCAGGTCCTGCAGCCGCGCGTCCAGCGTATCGCGCTCCTGCTGGAAGGATTCCGGCAAACGGGCGATGCGCTCCTGCAGCAGGATGGCCTGCTGCCTGTAGTACTCGCGCACGGCCTGCTCGGCGGGCTCGCGCTCCAGTTCCTGCTCGCGCGCATCGAGCTGTGCCAGCAACGTGCCATAGCTGAGCTGTGGCACCGCTTCCTGGTGATGCTTCCACGCGATCATCGAGACCGTGACCAGGAAGGCGACGATCATCATGATGTACTGCGCCACCTGCGTCCACGTGACCGCGCGCATCCCGCCCAGGAACGAGCACACCAGGATCCCGGCCAGCCCGAAGAAGATGCCGACGGCGAATTCCACGCCGATAAAGCGCGTCACCACCAGCCCCACCCCCTGGATCTGCGCGACCAGGTAGACGAAGGAACACAGCGACGCCGCCAGCACCGCAATGGCCCGCACCGGCAGGTTGCCGCCGGGCTTGCCGTTGCCATAGCGCGCGGCCAGGAAATCGGGGATGGTGTAGCCGCCATACTTGCGCAGGTATGGCGCCAGCAGGAACGCGACCAGGCAGTAGCCGCCGGTCCAGCCCATCACGTACGCGAGGCCCTCGTAGCCCGATGCGAACAGGATGCCGGCCAGCCCGATAAAGGACGCTGCGCTCATCCAGTCGGCGGCGATCGCCATGCCGTTGAACAGCGCCGGCACGCGCCGCGAGGCGACGTAATACTCGTTGAGGTCGGAGGTGCGGCAGATCAGCCCGATGCAGGCATAGATCGCGATAGTGATAAAGAGGAAGACATAGCCGAGCCACAAGGCATCGGCGTTGGAGCGCTCCAGCAGCCCCATCATGCCGACAAAGCCAAACAACCCTAGCGTGAACAGGCCGTAGTACAGCAGCAGCCGGCGGCGGAAGCGCGACTGGGCATCGGGCATGGGCGGCGGTCCGTGGTCGGTGGGGCGCTATCGTAACAAACCCGCCGGCGCGCGGGAACGCGGCGGCGGGTTGGTCGGTTGCACGGCAGAAGGGTTACTGTGCCTGCTTGAGCTGCTCCAGGATCGCCGGGTTCTCCAGCGTCGAGGTGTCCTGCGTGATCTCTTCACCCTTGGCCAGCGAGCGCA